>CAVRRM010000001.1:0-34527 GCA_963723605.1 uncultured Actinomycetota bacterium
CCGCACCATGACTGCGATGAAGCTGTTCCAGCAGGAGGCCGGCGAGGACGTCGAAGGTGGACGGTCCGAAGACCTGGGCGGCTCGGCGGATGGCGGCAGTTCAGGCCGCGGCGTGATTGAAGTCCCCAGTTCGGATGCAAACCGGCGCCCGTGCCCTGGCACGCAGCAGGGGCGCCCGGTGAACCGGACGCCCCTGCTGGTCTCCAGAGAATGCGTTACTTCACGCCACCGGCGGTGAGGCCGGCCACGATCCTCCGCTGGAAGATCAACACGGCCACCAGCAGCGGCACGGTGATCATCACACCGGCGGCCATGATGGTGCCCCACGGGGTGTCGAACCCGTAGGCGCCGGTGAACTTCGACACGGCCACGATCGCGGTGTACATCTCAGGCTTGGTACCGAAGGTGAGCGCGATCATGTAGTCGTTCCACACTGCGATGAAGGTGATGATCGCGGTGGTGAACACGCCGGGCGCAGCGAGCGGAAGGATCACCTTCACGAACGCCTGGCCCGGGGTGCAGCCGTCCACCATGGCGGCCTGCTCGAGTTCGATCGGCAGTTGCCGGAAGAACGCGGTCAGGTTCCACACGCAGAGCGGAAGGCCGAACGAGAGGGTCGGGATGATCAGCGCCTGGTAGGTGTTCATCCAGTTCAACCACTCGAAGGCCGGGTAGTTGCCGCTGAACAGCTTGAACAGCGGAATCACCAGGGTGATACCGGGGAACATCGAGCAGGCGATGATGATGCTCAACACGATGCCCTTGGCGGCGAAGCGCAGGCGAGCCAGCGCATAGGCGGCCAAAATGCCGAAGATGAGCGTCAACAGCGTCGTCGTCGTCGAGACGATGATGCTGTTCAGCAGAGCGGTGCCGAACAGGTTCTGCGGGGCGAAAACCGCCACGTAGTTCTCGAACGACGCCGGGTTGGGTAGAAATTCCGTGCTGCGGCCATCGGACGGAAGCCGCAGGGACGACACCAGCATCCAGTAGAACGGCAGGATGCAGTACACGATGATGAAGACGATGCCGGCGACGCCGGCGATCGCGCCGGCCCAGTAGCGGTTGTCGCGCCTGGGCTTGTTGAGCTTGGCCAGTTCGGCCTCGGTCACATGGGCTTGTGCAGTCGTCATGATGAGGAACTCCCCGAAGTGACGGTCGTCTTGGCTAGGACCGGCTTGGTGCCGGCAGCCTTGGCCGCCAGCTTCTGCCGCTTGCGCTGCTCTGCGATCGCCTTGACCTCGTCGTCACCGACCACATCGGCGCCGAGTAGCCGCACGAAGAGGAACGCGACGAAGACGATGTAGAGGAACAGGATGATCGAATAAGCCGCTGCTGATCCATAGCGAAGGTTGTTGTTCTCGACGTAGGCCAACGTGGAAACAGTTTCCACGTAGTACTTGCCGAAGCCGATCATGCCCGCGGGCAGGTCGAACATCCGCATCGTGTCGAGCGTGCGGAAGAGCACAGCCACCACCAGTGCAGGCTTCACCATCGGCAACGTGATCCGGGTGAACTGCTGCCACGCGGATGCTCCGTCGACCTTGGCCGCCTCGTAGACCTCGGCGGGGATGGTCTGCAGGCCGGCCAGGGTCAACAACCCGATGAACGGCGCGGTCTTCCAGACGTCGGCAATGATGATCGCCCACTGGGACTGTGGACCGTCCGCCAGCCACAGCACCTGCTGGCCGATGAGCCGGTTCGCGACGCCGTCCGCGTCAAAGATCAGGCCCCACATCTTGGCCGACACGATCGTCGGGATGGCCCATGGCACCAGAATGGCGGCCCGAACCAGGCCCTGGCCCTTGAACGCCTTGGCCATGATCAGCGCCATCGCGACGCCGAGCACGGTCTCGACCAGCACACACGCAATGGTGAACCACGTGGTGTTGATGAACGCGTTCAACAACCTGTCGATGACGCCCCAGTTACCGGGCACCAACTGCGGGTTGTTGAAGATGTCGGTGAAGTTCTGCAATCCGACGAAGTTCTCGCCGCTGGAGACCATTCCGGTGTTCGGGTCGACCCCCTCGTTCTTGCGGAAGACCGATTCGCGAAGGGACATCAGGATCGGGATCCCCACCACGAACAGGATGACGATCATGGTGGGCGAGATAAGCAGTGCGGCCAGGGATCCCTGACCGTCGCTCAGTGGATTCTTTTTCGCTTTCTTGGTTGCTGGTGAGTCAGCCACCGGTACACCTCCTTGATGTGAAGGGTTCGTGGCTCAGGGGGTGGCGGGCTGGTGCCCGCCACCTCCTGAGCCTCAGCTCACTTGACCAGTGTTTCGAGCTTGGCCTGCAGCGAATCCAGCGCTGCCTGCGGGGCCGTCTGTCCCTGCAGGGCCGCGTAGGCCGCGTCCTGCATGGCCAGGGTCACGTCACCGTACTTGACCGCCTTCGGCCGCGGCTTCGCGGTCTTGATCGACTCACCCAGCGTGGCCAGGTAGCCGAACTTGGCAGTCAGTGCCGGATCGGTGTACAGCGATTCGAGCACCGGCGCGTTGGAAGCGGTCTCCAAGCGACGCTTCTGGTTTTCCGGCGTCAGCATCCAGGTGATGAACTTCTGCGCGGTTCCTTTGTTCTTGGCGAACGTGGAGACGCCGTAACTGTGGCCACCCAGGGTCGAGACGCCGGGACCGGTCTTGCCGGGGATCGGCGCGACCGCGAACTTGCCGGCGATCTTGCTGTCCTTGGCGTTGGCCAGGTTCCACACGTACGGCCAGTTGCGCAGGAACAGGATCTTGCTGCTCTGGAAAGCGGTGCGAGATTCCTCTTCCTTCCAGGTGATGGCCTCCTTCGGGATCATTTTCGACGTGAAGCCGTCCACCATCCACTGCAGGCCGGCGACAGCCTCGGCGGAGTTGACCGTCGGCTTGCCGTCAGCACTGAGCACGGCACCACCGGCGGAGTTGATCCCTTCGGCGAAGTTACAGGTCAGACCCTCGTACTTCTGGAACTGACCGCCGTAGCACGACATGCCACTCTGGCCGGGAAGCACAGCGTCACAGACGGCCTTCATCTCGTCCCAGGTGGTGGGAGCCTTCTGGTTGGCGGCGTCGAGCAGGTCCTTGCGGTAGTAGAGCAACGCACCGTCGGAGCTGCCCGGCATCGCGTAGAGCTTGTTGAAGTACGTGGCCGAATCGACCGCCGCGGCAAGGTACCCGGTGGTCGGGAACTTGTCGGCCGGCAGATCCTGGAGCCAGCCGTTGGCGGCGAACTCTGCGGTCCAGACCACGTCGACGCTCATCACGGTGAACTCACCGGACTTCGCCTGGCCGCGCTGGATCATTGCCGCGCGCTGTTCGTCGGCGGAGTCGGACAGCTCACGAAGCGTGACCTGCTCGTTGGGGTTGGCGGCGTTCCACTCCTTGAGCTCGCCGGCAAGGTTGCCGGACGTGTCCTTGCCCTGGGCGTAAACGATCGGGCCGAACTCGTCCCAGTTCGCCCCGGCGGCGGCAGACCCGGACGCGGCCGGCGAGGCAGCGGAACCCGAAGAACATGCGGCCGTGACCAGCAGTGCTCCAACCGAGAGCGCCGCGGCCAGCACGCGCCGCGTGGTGCGTGGTTGAGTCATCAATCCTCACTTCGTTGGGGGACGGCCCCTCCAACGGGGACCTGGCAGGACTCTAACCATCACTGCCACTAAGCGCTACAGGCGCGCCACATCGTTATCAACCGTTGATCTCGACTGGTCAGGAAAATCGCTGTGACTAGGCAAAGGAATCCCACACCAACCCCACCAGAGGATTGGTTTCGGGACAGATTCTCAGGCTCGCCGGAGCCGCTTGAGAATACTGCGAAGCAACACCACGAAGGTCACCACCCCGGCAATCGCGCCGCCGATCAGCACCACACGATCGGTGCGCAGCCCGCCACTCTCGTCCACTACTTGGGCCTTGGCGTTGGCGAACTCGGTTGCGGCGAAGCCGCGCGCGTCATCGATGCCGCGTTGCACCACCGCTTTGGGGTGGACCTGATTGATCAGGCCGGCCACGTTGTCGGCAAGACGCTCGCGAGCGGCCGAGATCTCGGCCTCGATATCCTGCTTGCTCCGGGTGGTGGTGTCGGCCACGAGTCGTCCTTCGGTGTCGGTGGACCTCCACCCTATGCCGTTTTCCGAGCGTCCGGGCACCCCCTAGAGTGTCGGCATGACGAAGCTCTCCGCCGGCGACATGGCCCCGGCGTTCACCCTCGCCGACCCGGACGGCACCCCCGTTTCGCTCTCCGACTACGCCGGCCACCGAGTCATCGTCTACTTCTTTCCGGCAGCGATGACCCCGGGCTGCACCACCCAGGCGGTTGACTTCTCCGCGGCGCTGGGCGAGATCGCGGCCGCAGGTTTCGACGTCATCGGCATCTCGCCGGACACCGTCGAGAAGCTGGCCAAGTTCCGTGCGCAGGAGGAACTGGCGTTCCCGCTGCTCGCCGACCCGACCAGACAGACCCTGACCAGCTACGGCGCCTTCGGCCGCAAGATGCTCTACGGCAAGGAGATCGAGGGCGTCATCCGATCGACCTTCGTGGTGGCCGTGGACGACGCGGGGGTCGGGCGGGTGGAGGTGGCGCAATACAACGTCAAGGCCACCGGTCATGTGGCGAAGCTGCGCCGCGACCTCAAGATCCCCGCACTGGACGGGTGACCGCGGGCACTGCCGTCGCTGATTGAGCCCGTCGAAATCCTGGTCTCGACGCGTGCGACCGGCGACTGGTTCAGCCCCGGCGGTCGGTCGCCAGGTCGACCAGCAGCGCCGCCATCAGGTCGTTCGCCGCACTCCGCAACTTGCCGATGTCGACCGCCTCGTGTCGTTCGGCCACCGGCTGCTCGATTTCGTCCAGGGTCGCCTGCCGCGGCGCGAGCGAGGCGGCCACGGCGATCTCGCGGCGCAACCCGTCGCTGATCGTGTCACCGGCCGCGCTGATCCGATCGGCCAGTGCGCAGGCGTACTTCTCGGTGCTGGCCGCCACCTCGGGGTCGTCCGCGGTGAGCATCTCCGCGGTGCAGTGCAGCAGGGTCAACCCGTGAGCCAGATCGCCCGATCCGATCTCGGCAACGGCGCGAGTCAGAAGCGGACGATCCCCGCGGGCGGCGCTCTCGGCCACGATCGCCAGCTGAATGCCGAGCAGGCGCTCCCGGGTCCGCTCCCCCGTTCCCGGCCCGGACAGCACCGGCGCCACGTCGCCCGCGGACTGGGACATGGTGTCGAGCAGCTCGCGGCCGGCGTCCTCGGGTGTGCTGAGGGTGTCCCGCAGTTCCATCGGCTTGATCAGCAACGTGCAGACGAAGACGAACACGACGATCGGCACACAGACCCAGAAGATCGTGGCGATCTGCTCACCCAGGGCGGTCCGAACCGCGGCGACCACCGCGGGCGGCAACGAGCCGATCACGTTCGGATCGAGCACCGAGCCGGCGTTGATCGAGCCGTGCTCGATGGTGCCGGTCAACTCCGGGGGCAGATTGGCGAAGATCGCCTGATCCAGGCCGGAACTGAGCACCGTGCCGAAGATCGCCGTACCCACGGTCGCTCCCACGTTGCGGAAGAACTGCAGCGAGGCGGTTCCCACTCCCAGGTCGCGGCGGGCCACCGCGTTCTGCACCACCAGGGTGAACTGTTGAGAGAGTGCGCCGAGGCCCAGCCCGACCAGACCCACACCCACCACCACCTGCAGCGCGGACGAGGTCGCGCTGAGTTGCGCCAGCACCAACACGCCGGCACCGAGCAGCACCGCGCCGACCAGCATGATCTCCTTGTACCGACCGGTGCGGGTGATCAGCAGGCCGGCACCCATGCCGACCAACACCAGCCCGAGCATCAGCGGCAGGGTGATCAGGCCGGACACCGAGGCGTTCACGCCGAGCACGCCCTGCGCGAAGACGGGCACGTAGATGATCGTGCCGAACATCACCATCGACATGCCGAAGGCGGCCAGGTTGGCGAACGTGAAGATGGATGACTTGAACAACCGCAGCGGCACCACCGGCTCGGGCACCCGAAGCTCGATGAAGACGAACCCGGTAAGCAGCGCGGCGCCGGCGATGAACAGGCCGATGATCACCGGCGACGCCCACGGAAAGCTGACTCCTCCCCACGACACGGCGAGCAGCGTGGCGGTGACCCCCAGCGACATGGTGACGATTCCCCAGGTGTCGATCCGGGCGTGCCGCTTGGTGTGCGGCATGACCAGGAATCGGGCGATCACGAACAGGGCGACCAGGCCGACCGGCACGGCCACGTAGAACAGCCATCGCCAGCCCAGCGCATCGGTGATCAGCCCGCCGACGAGCGGTCCGGCCACGCTCGTGACGCCGAACACGACACCCATGTAGCCCTGGTACTTGCCGCGCTGACGAGGGGGAATGATGTCGCCGACGATGGTCTGCGACAACGGCATGATGATGCCCATGCCGAGGCCCTGGACGGCCCGGGCCGCCACCAGCCACCAGAAGTTCTGGGCCGTTCCGGCGAGGATCGACCCCGAGATGAAGATCGCCAGACCGCCCAGGTAGAACGGGCGGCGTCCGTACAGGTCGGAGAGCTTTCCTACGATCGGCACCGAGATGGCAGACACCAGCATCGCCGCGGTGGCCACCCACGAGTAGTAGTCCATGCCGCCCAGTTCGGCCACGATCCGCGGCATCGCCGGCCCGACAATGGTCTGCGAGATGGACGCCACCAGCATGCCAAGCAGCAATCCGGTGAAGATCCGGCGGGACTCCGGGCTCAGCTTGAACGGGGCGGGGGCGGCGTCGGTCACGGCAGAATCCTTTGCTGCAGGGCTGAGTTGAGTTCGTGGAGCAACCGGACGAGCTCGGCACGCTCGGGCGAGGACCAGTGGGTGACCGCATCCGTGACCAACTGCACCCGGCGGGCCTGTTCGGCGTCGTACGCGGCGCGGCCGGCCTCGGTGAGCTGGAGCAGCTGGGCCCGCCGGTCGTCCGGGTCGGTGTCGCGGTGGACGAAGCCGCGCTCGACCAGCGAGCCGACTCGCCGGCTCACCGTGGACTGGTCGAGCCCCTCCTGCTGGGCCAGATCGCCGGCCCGCATGCCGCCGGCCCGCAGCAATCGGCCGAGCACCAGGAAATCCAACCGGGTCAACACCGGGTTGCGCTGGTATTGAGAGGTGACCTTGGACAACAGCGTGAAGAGCCGGGTCAACTCCTCGGATAGTTGCATGCAGCAACCATATAACCTGCAAGCATCTCATGCCAGTTACCTCTGGCTAGGCTGAACCACCGGGGACGGTTCTTTCTCGTTCACCCCCTGAACCACCGGGGACGGTTCCTCCTCGTTCACCCCCAACCATATAACGTGCAACCTTCTGGTGCCAGTTGCCTCTGGCTGGCTGAACCACCGGGGACGGTTCTTCCTCGTTCACCCCCTGAACCACCGGGGACGGTTCCTCCTCGTTCACCCCCTGAACCACCGGGGACGGTTCCTCCTCGTTCACCCCCTGAACCACCGGGGACGGTTCCTCCTCGCTCAACGATCCGCGCAGCGTGAACAAGAACGAACCGTCGCCAAGCATCCGTGCAGCGTGAACGAAAAGGAACCGTCCCCAACCGTTCAACGATCCGCGCAGCGTGAACGAGAAAGAACCGTCCCCAACCGTTCAGCCTGTTCAGCCGAAGGGCGTGAACGAAAAGGAACCGTCCCCAACCGTTCAAGATCCGTGCAGCGTGAACGAGAAAGAACCGTCCCCAACCGTTCAGCCGAAGGGCGTGAACGAGAAAGAACCGTCCCCACCGTTCAGCCGAAGGGATGGGCCGGAACCACAACCGTCCCCATAGGATCGACGCTGAGCCGAGAGGAACCCACCGATGCCGCTGGAATCCACGTATGTGCCCGACCCTGACCGCTACGACGAGCGGATGCCCTATCGCCGCACCGGCCGCAGTGGCCTGCGGCTCCCCGCGATCTCGTTGGGTCTGTGGCACAACTTCGGTGACGATGTGCCCTTCGCCACCCAGCGCGCCACCCTGCGAAGGGCCTTCGACCTGGGCATCACCCACTTCGACCTGGCCAACAACTACGGCCCGCCCTACGGCGCCGCGGAGACCAACTTCGGCCGGCACTTGCGCGAGGATTTCGCGCCCTACCGCGATCAGCTGGTGATCTCGAGCAAGGCCGGCTGGGACTTCTGGCCCGGCCCCTACGGCGACCTCGGTTCGCGCAAGTACCTGCTCGGCTCGCTGGACGCGTCACTGCAGCGGATGGGGCTGGAGTACGTCGACATCTTCTATCACCACCGGTTCGACCCCGACACGCCACTCGAGGAGACGATGGGGGCACTAGACGCGGCCGTCCGGTCGGGCAAGGCCCGCTATGTCGGCATCTCGTCCTACTCGGGTGATCGGACCAGCGAGGCGGTGGCGATCCTGCGCGACCTGGGCACCCCGCTGCTGATCCACCAGCCGTCCTACTCGATGTTGAACCGGTGGGTGGAAGAGGACCTGCTGGACGTGCTCGGCGACGAGGGGGTCGGCTGCATCGCGTTCTCGCCGCTGGCCCAGGGCATGCTCACCGACAAGTATCTGGACGGAGTGCCCGCGGGCTCGCGGATGGCCCAGGACAAGTCCCTGTCGGAGGACCTGCTCACCGAGCAGAACCTCACCCACATCCGGGCGTTGAACGAGATCGCGAAGGGACGCGGGCAGAGCCTGGCCCAGATGGCCCTGGCCTGGGTGTTGCGCGACCCGCGGGTCACCACCGCCTTGATCGGCGCCTCCAGCGTCACCCAGCTCGAGAACAGCATCGGCGCCCTGCAGAACCTCGACTTCAGCGACGAGGAGTTGGCCACCATCGACCGGCACGCCGTCGAGGGCGGGATCAACCTCTGGTCGGAGCCGAGCAGCGCCTGACACCAGCCGGATGCCTTCCCAAGCCAGGGTGTAATCGTCGGCTCACCCGATTGTCGCCTCGACGACTGGGCTAGGGGTGTCGTTGTGAGTACTGCTGGTTTCAGATGCACTCCACCACGGCGCGAGCTCAACGGCCAGGCCCGATGGAGGCCAAGAACGCGGCCTGACTAATCGCCGAGTCGCTGTGCATCCAGCCAGGCCAGCACCGCGTCGGCGACCTCAGTCCAGCCGGCGTCCAGGGTCAGCGAGTGTCCACGTCCGTCGATCTCCTGGTACTCGGTGATGGACGGGTTGTCGGCGTAGAGCTTGAACACCGCCTTGGTCACCGACCGCGGCACGGTGTGGTCCTCGGTTCCGGACATCAGCAGCAGCGGCCCCCGGACGGCGTGATGCGAATCGACCTGTGCGGGCGAGTCACTGACGAAGTTCGCCGTGGCGTCCTCGAACAGCGGACGGCCCGGGCCTGGGATCGTCCAGGCCGCGAACAAGGCGTCCGACTCCTCTTCGCTGAGCGCATTGCCGAAGCTGTAGCGGAACTGCGCTGCAGTCAACGCCACCGTCCGCTTGCGATTGGCCGGGTTGCCGAGTACCGGGAACCCGGAACGCAGCTGCGAGAACGGCAGGATCTTGACCCCCTTGATCGGAGCCGGGTCGATGGCCACCGCCGCGGTTGCGTAGCCATTGGCCAGCAACTCCTGCGCGATCAGGCCACCGAATGAGTGACCGACCACGATCGGCTTGGCCGGCATGGCGTCGATCAGGTCGGCATAGTGCCGGCAGATCGCGCTGATGCCGACGTCGTTCAGCGCGTCCGGATTTGCCCGGGTGGCCTCGACCGTTTCGGAGTCACCGGGCCAACCGGGAGCGCTGGTGGCGTACCCGTGGGCCTGGAAGTGCTGCTGCCAGGGCCCCCAGGCCGAGCTGTGGATCCAGAGCCCGTGGATGAACAGCACCGGGTAATCGCGGTGAATCGAGGTTTCGGACATGTCGTTGGTTCTCCTTGTGTCGATGAGTGGTCAGAGGGTCTGGACGAGGCCACCGTCGATGGCGAAGTCGGCACCGGTGATGTTGCCGGTGCGGTCGCTGGCCAGCACGACGGCCAGGTCGGCGACCTCGTCGGGCCGGGTGAAGCGTCCGGTGACAGTGCCTGCGGCGACCTGCTCGGCGATTGCCTCGGGGTCGGCGCCGCCGGCTCGGGCAACTGTTTGCGCGACGCCATCTGCACCGAGCCATAGCCCGGTCGAGACCGGGCCGGGGCTGATCGTGTTCACCCTGATGCGCTGCGGGCCCAGCTCCTTGGACAGCGCCTTGGCGAAGTTGGTCAACGCGGCCTTGGCCGCTGAATAGTCGATCACCAGCGGATCGGGCAGGTAGGCGTTGACTGAGCTGATCATCACGACCGATCCACCGCCGCGGCGGACGAGTTCAGGAATGGCTGCGCGCGTCGCCCGGACCGCCGCAAGCAGGTTGAGCGTGATTGAACGCTCCCAGTCCTCGTCGGTGACCGAGACGAATCCGGCGGTCCTCGGGCTGAGCGCACCCGCGTTGTTGATCAGGATGTCGACCCCACCCAGCTCGGCGGCGGCCGCGATCAACTCGGCCGGACCTGAGGGTGTAGCCAGGTCGACAGCGACGAACCGCACCCGCCCTCCGGTCTGCAGTTCGGCCAGGTGATCACCCGGAGTTCGAGCCCCGGCCACGACGGTAGCCCCTTCGGCGATCAGTGCCCGGGTCACCGCCAAGCCGATGCCCTTACTGGCCCCGGTGACGACAGCGATCTTTCCGCCCAGTGCGAGTTCCATGCCATCCACCACTCTCGATCCCAGGTAGACAGACCTGTCTCTCTACTTGTTGTGGCAGTATGGTCCAGGAACGGTAAGGAGGTCAAGGGTGACGACGAGCACCGCGGCGCCGAGCGCCCGTGACCGGATTCTGACCACGGCCGACCGGTTGTTCTATGCCACCGGGGTGCGCGCGGTGGGTGTCGACCGGGTGATCGCCGAGGCCGGCGTGGCCAAGATGACCTTCTTCCGGCACTTCCCGACCAAGGACGATCTGGTGGTGGCGTTCCTGGAGCAGCGAGAGCGGGCCTCCCGGGCCGAACTCACCAGGATCCGCTCCGAGCAGCCGGACGGTCCTCGTGCCGTCTTGGGCACCATCGCGGCAGAGGTCTCGACCATTCCCGTCTCGGACGGGTTCCGCGGCTGCGAGTTCATCAACACCGCCGCCGAGTTCTCAGACTCCTCGCATCGAACCCGCACTGTCGTACACCGGCACCGAGCCTGGATCCGCGACCTGATGACGGAGTGCCTCACCGCACTTGATCACCCAACGCCGGCGGCCACCGCCGAACTGCTGCTGATGCTCCGCACCGGGGCGATCGTGGCCTCGTCCCTGGAGGGCTTCACCAATCCCGACGGTGGCTTCGAGCGGGCCTGGTGGACCTTGATCGAGCAGCGATGACTGCTTCCGGCGCGGCCGGGGCGTTCGAGCCGTTGCGGTACCGCAGCGCAGCCGGCCGCTGGGCGCTGCTCGCCACCGTGCTGGGCTCCGGCATCGCCTTCCTGGACGCAAGCGTGGTCAACATCGCCCTGCCGGCCATCGGCGCCGAGTACGCGGCCGGCCTCGGCGCTCTGCAGTGGACGGTCAGCGCCTACGCGCTCGCGCTGGCCTCGTTCATCCTGCTCGGCGGATCGCTCGGTGATCGTTACGGCCGGCGCCGGATCTTCCTGATCGGCGTGGTCTGGTTCGCCGCCGCATCTCTACTGTGCGGCCTTGCCCCGACCGTGGAAATCCTGATCGCCGCCCGGGCGCTGCAGGGCATCGGCGCCGCTCTACTCACGCCGGGCAGCCTGGCCATCCTGCAGGCCTCCTTCGTGGAGGAGGACCGGGGCCAGGTGATCGGAATCTGGTCGGGACTGGCCGGCGTCACCGCCGCCATCGGGCCGTTTCTTGGCGGCTGGCTGGTGCAGAGCGTCAGTTGGCGGCTGGTGTTCCTGATCAATCTGCCGCTGGCGGTGCTCGTGGTGTTGATCGGCCGATGGCACTTGCCGGAGACGGTCGACCCGGACGCCCCCCGGCATTTCGACCTGGCCGGCGCCACCCTCTGCGCGGTGGGGCTGGCCGGCCTGACCTACGGGCTGATCACCTGGGGCACGGACGGCCGAATCGGCTGGCCCGTCCTGCTCGCCCTGATCGTGGGCGTCCTCGGCCTCGCCGCTTTCCTGGTGGTGGAGCGCCGGAGCGCGCAGCCCATGATGCCCCTGAGCGTCTTCTCCTCTCCGGTGTTCCGCGCGGTCAACCTGGTCACCCTGCTGGTCTACGCGGCTCTGGGCGGGGTGTTTTTCATGTTGGTGATCACCCTGCAGGTGGTGGCCGGCTTCTCGCCCCTGCTGGCCGGCACGGCACTGCTGCCGGTGACCGTGGTGATGCTGCTGCTGTCCCCGGCCGCCGGACGGCTCGGTCAGCGAATCGGTCCGCGGTTGCCGATGACCGTGGGCCCCCTCGCGGCAGCTGCCGCCGTGCTGCTGATGGCACGGATCGGTCCTGGCGCCTCCTATCTGATCGACGTGCTGCCTGCCGTCACCCTGTTCGGGCTCGGCCTGGCCGCCACGGTTTCCCCGCTCACCGCGACCGTGCTGGCCGCGGTTCCAGCCGGTCGCGCCGGAGTCGCCAGCGGGGTCAACAACGCCGTCGCCCGCACCGGCGGACTGCTGATCATCGCCGTGTTGCCCCTGGCGATCGGGCTGACCGGCGACGGGTACGCCGATCCGGCCCTGCTCGGCCCCGCCTTCCGGCTGTCGATGGTCGGCTGCGCCGCCCTGCTCGCCCTCGGCGGTCTGCTCTCTCTGGCCCTACTCCGTCCGACCCGACCGGTGGCCGCCCACCCCAGTCCGGCCAGGGCCTTCTGCGCCATCGCCGGTACTCCGCTTCATCCGGCGGACTCCGAGGGTGTCACCGGACGGCCGTAGCGGCCACGACCGCAGCGGGAGCCGGGTCGTTCATCGCCTCGAAACCGGAGGGACCTGTCGGCTTGGGTCGCCCTACACTGAGCCGTGCCGCCGGAGTGGTGAAATTGGCAGACACGCAGGATTTAGGTTCCTGTGCCTTCGGGCGTGAGGGTTCAAGTCCCTTCTCCGGCACCCCTCTCAACTAGGTGTGGGAGACCCGGGTCAGGTGTCGGCCGGACCGAGCTGATCGTCGTCCACCGCGAACGTGCGGACCGGACCGGGGCCGGTCCGTGCGGTCTCGAACCGGACAGTGACCCGGCCCAGCCCGGTGCCCCAGACCCAACCAGGACCGTGCACGTCGTGCACCACATCCATGCCCGGGCGATACCCGTCCTGACGGCGGTCGACCCAGGCCAGGGATTCAGGCTGCTCGGTGGTCGCCGGAGCCTCGCTGCCGGGACCGGTCCACACCTCGCCGGCATCGGTTTCCTCGGCTCCTGGTGGCGAATCGGACGAATCATCACCGTCCTGGCCGAACGGCTCCACCGGCAACGTCTCCTGGGCCGATTCGGTCAGCCCCGCGACGCCGACACCGAGCAGCCGGAGGCCCCGGGAGTGCTCCACCGTGTCGAGCAGGGCACGGGCGACCAGGGCGATCAGGTCGGCGGAATCGCTCGCACCGTCCAGGGTGCGGGAGCGCGACAGCGTGGTGAAGTCCGGGTAGCGCGCCTTCAGGGTGATGGTGCGGGCGAACAGGTGGGCTGCCGAAAGGCGCCGAGCGACCGTCGCTGAATCCCGGACGATCACGGCTTCCAGCGCAGCCAGGTCGCTCACGTCGGTCTCGAAGGTGTCCTCGACCGAGATCGACTTGGTCTCCCGATCCGGCTCCACCGGACGGTCGTCACGGGCGAAGGCCAGCGCGGCGATCCACTCACCCTGTGACCTGCCCAGTTCACGGGTCAGCTCCCGCGGCGACAGTTGCTGGAGGTCTGCGACCGTCGAAACCCCTAACCGGGCCAGCTTCTCCATCGTCACCGGCCCGATGCCGGGGATCGCGCGGGCCGGCAGCGGCGCGATCACGTCCACCTCGGTGCCGGGCGCGACCATCAGGACCCCGTCCGGCTTGGCCAGTTCGCTGGCCACCTTGGCGATGAACTTGGAGGAACCGACCCCGACCGACGCGGTCAAACCGCCGGTCGCCTCGGTCAACCGGGCGCGCAGTTCGGCGACCTCGGCCAGCACAGCTTCCGGCTCGAGCGAGCGATCGCCGACGGCCAGGTCGACGAACGCCTCGTCCATGCTGAGCGGCTCAACCAGCGGGGACAGCTCCCGAAGCAGGCCCATCACGATGACGCTGGCAGTTCGGTAGGCGCCGAACCTGCCGGACAGAAACGCCGCATTCGGGCAGCGCCGCCGAGCCTCGTGCATCGGCATGGCCGAACGCACCCCGAACACCCGTGCCTCGTACGACGCCGTCGACACCACACCCCGCTGGCCGATGCCGCCGACAATCACCGGCTTACCGCGCAGCGAAGGCTTGTCCCGCTGCTCGACGGCGGCGAAGAAGGCGTCCAGATCCAGGTGCAGGACGGAGGCGTGCGGACGCATCTGCCCTAGTCGCGGTTTCGGCGGTAGCGAACGAACGCGTAGCCGTTACGCGGATCCCGCTCGATCTCGGTCCACTGCGCCGGATCGATCTCGGGAAAGAACGCGTCAGCCTCGGGCTCCTGGTCGACCTCGGTGATGTCCAGCTCGTCGAGCCGGCTCCAGGCCAGTCGGTAGATCACCGCTCCCCCACCGATCCATACGGTACGGGTGTGATCGGCGACGGCCAGCGCGGCGTCGACGTCGCGGACGAACCGCACGGTGGTGTGCTCGGGCAGCACTCGCTTGCCGTTGTCGGTGGTCAGCCACGTCGCCTCGGCGGCTTCGTCGCGGCTGATCACGATCGAGTGCCGGCCGGGCAGCGGACGTCCGATCGCCTCGAAGGTGGTGCGGCCCATGATCAGCGTGCAGTTGGTGGTGACCCGCTTGAACCGCTGCCAGTCCTCGGGTATGTGCCAGGGCACGTCGCCGTCCAGGCCGATCGCGCCGTTGCGGCCAACCGCCGCGATCGCCACCACGCTCATGGTTGCGTTCCCTCCAGTTCGTGCACCTGCTCGTGGATGGTGCGGTGCACCGTTGCGTGGCGCATCGGCCGGAAGTGTCCGGCCATCTCCAGGGTCACATTACGGCCACCGGGCAGCTCGCTGCCCTCCGGGATGACCTGGTCGTGGTTGGGCTGCAGGGACACGATCCGGGCGTTCACGTCAAGCTGGGCGGCCAGGTCCAGGATCGTCGATCCCTTCGGCGCGAAGATGCCCAGGGGCGAGCGGCGGAAGATCGGCCAGGCCAGCGAGGAACCCTGGAACGGCGTGCTCAGCGCCACCATGCCGCGGACGCGGTCGGCGACCGTCGGGTCGAGCATCACCAACTTGCCGATCAGCCCGCCCTTGGAATGCGCCACCAGGGTGACCTCGCGCAGGTCGTGCGCGATCAGAAAGTCGGCGACGATCGTGGCGGCGGGCGCGATCGGGCCTCCGTTGGACCCGAGCGCCGGAATCAGCCACGCCGGATGACCCTCGGCGTTCAATGCCCGGGCCAACGGCACCAGGTACTGCCACGGCTCCCAGATTCCGGGCAGCAGCACCACGGGGGTCTGACATTGCGGGTCGGGGCCCGACTCAACGAACGCGTCCGGCGATTCGTGCACGAGGAATGCCCGGAACCACCAGGCCACTCCGACGACCCAGTCGGTCAGTCCGGAGAGCACCCGCCGGATCATGCCGTGCCGATGCCGGCCAGAGCGGTCAACTCATCCGCCAGCGCCCGGTACTCGTCGTGGACCACACCGTGTGAGGCATGGTCGAGGGTGATCACCTGGGCCTGCGGGAGGTCCGCGACCAGCTTCTCGCGCCACCACAGCGGACTGATCCGGTCATGCACGCCGGCCACCACCACCAGCCTGGTTCTGGCCAGCGAAAGCCGTTGCTCGATGGGGTAGGAGAGCACCTTGGGTGCGGTGTCGCTGATCCAACGGTAGCCGGCGCTGGCGTACGAGGTCATCGCCAACAGCAGGTTGGCCGGCGGTTCGAAGAGGGCTGACCGCAGGAACTGGCCGACCACGGCGTACAGGCTTCGCTCGCCCGTCACCACGACTGGGCCGACCAGCATTGCCGCCGTCGAGTATTGCGGGTATTGGGCCAGGATCTCGGTCACCACCTGGGCACCCATCGAATGTCCCACCAGGAGCGGGTCGATCACCTGCAGCTCGTCCAGGGCACGTTTCACCACATCGGCGAAGTCGACGATCGACATCTTGTGTTTCGGCTTCGGCAGGTCGTGGAAGCCAGGCAGGTCGAACAGCAGCACCCGTCCGTACGGGGACAGCTCGTGGGCCAGCGGAACGAAGAAGCGCGACGACACGCCCAGGCCGTGGACCAGCACGAACGTGGTCAGGTCGAGCCGTTCCGCCTCCTGCGGGCTCATCGTCCACAGCTCGTAGACCCTGATCCGGGCATCGTCGAACTGGAACTCATGGATGGTCATCCGCTCCAGCCCGGACTTGCGCCGGCCCAGCAGAAAGCGGCGGATCATCAGACCGCGATCGGGGCCTTGATGCCCGGATACGGGTCGTAGCCCTGCACCTCGACATCGGCCAGGGTGAACTCATCGATGGCGGTCACCTGCGGGTTGAGCTGCAACCGCGGCAACGGACGAGGCTCACGGGCCAGTTGCAGGTCGGCCTGGTCCAGGTGATTGAGGTACAGGTGGGCGTCGCCCAGCGTGTGCACGAAGTCCCCCACCTCCAGTCCGGTGACCTGGGCCACCATGTGGGTCAGCAGGGCGTACGAAGCAATGTTGAACGGCACCCCGAGAAAGATGTCGGCCGAGCGCTGGTAGAGCTGGCAGGACAACCGGCCCTGGGCAACGTAGAACTGGAACAACGCGTGGCAGGGTGGCAGTGCCATCTCGTCGAGGGCGGCAACGTTCCAGGCCGAGACGATCAGCCGGCGCGAGTCCGGGGTGGTCCGGATCGATTCGATCACCTGGGTGAGTTGATCGATGTGCCGCCCGTCCGGTGCCGGCCACGACCGCCACTGCGACCCGTAGATCGGACCCAGGTCGCCATCGTCGTCCGCCCACTCGTCCCAGATGGTGATGTTGTTGTCGTGCAACCAGCTGATGTTGGTGCTGCCGCGAAGAAACCACAGCAACTCGCCGAACACCGACCGGGTGTGCACTTTCTTGGTGGTGACCAGCGGAAAGCCCTCACGAAGGTCGAAGCGCATCTGGTGACCGAAAACGCTCCGGGTGCCGGTGCCGGTGCGATCGTCCTTCTCTACGCCGGTGTCGCGCACCAACCTGAGCAGCTCCAGGTATTGCTGCACCGCCTACACCTCCCGCTTCGCGAGCCACGCCAACATGGCCCGGACGGCCTTGCCGCGGTGACTGATCGCGTCCTTCTCGGCCGGAGTCAACTGCGCGTTGGTGCGGGTCTGCCCGTCGGCCACGAAGATCGGATCGTACCCGAATCCGTTGCCGCCGCTGGGGCTCGACACGAGGGTGCCCTCCATGGTCGCCCGGAGCACGTGCTCGGTGCCTTCGCTGCCCACGTACGCGACTGCGCAGACGAACCGTCCGGTGCGATCGGCCGGCTCGGCGTCGGCGAGCTGGGCGATCAACAGGTCGAGATTCTGCTGGTCGGACGCCCCCTTGCCCGCCCACCGGGCCGACCGGACGCCCGGCATGTTGTTCAGCAGGTCAACCTCGATGCCCGAGTCGTCGGCCAGGGCGGGCAGCCCGGTGGCCGCGTGGCAGGCATGCGCCTTGAGCAGCGCGTTGCCCTCGAAGGTGCGTTCGGTCTCGGCAGGCTCCGGGTAGGGCGTGACATCGGCCAGCCCGAGCACGTCGAACTCGAGCTGCTGCTGCGCAACCAGCCGGCGCAGTTCGGCCAGTTTCTTGGCGTTGTTGGTGGCCAGCACCACCTGGTGAACGACGGGGACGGTTCCTTTTCGTTCACTCGAGGTGGGTGGCTGAACGGGGACGGTTCCTTTTCGTTCACTCGAGGTGAACGAAAAGGAACCGTCCCCGTCGTTCAGCACGCTCATCGGGCCAGCGCCTCCGCCTGCAGCCGGGTCAGCTCGGCGGTACCGGCCACGCCCAGGTCCAGCAGCGTGTCGAGCATGCCGCGGTCGAAGGGCAGCCCTTCGGCGGTGCCCTGCACCTCGATGAATCGGCCGTCGCCGTTGGTCACCACGTTGAGGTCGACCTCGGCCGTGGAGTCCTCCAGATAGGCCAGGTCGAGCAGTGCGGTGTCGTCCACCACACCGACCGAGACCGCTGCCACCGAGCCGAGCAGCGGCTGGCCGGCCAGGGCGCCCTTGGCGTCCAGCCAGGCGACGGCATCGGCGAGCGCAACGTAGGCCCCGGTGATCGCGGCCGTGCGAGTGCCGCCGTCGGCCTGCAGCACGTCACAGTCGAGCACGATGGTGTTCTCGCCCAGGGCCTGGTAGTCGATCACGGCGCGCAGCGAGCGTCCGATCAAGCGGGAGATCTCGTGAGTGCGGCCGCCGATTCTGCCCTTCACCGACTCCCGGTCGCTGCGGCTGTGGGTGGCCCGGGGCAGCATCGCGTACTCGCTGGTCACCCAGCCGAGCCCGGAGCCCTTGCGCCACCGCGGCACGCCCTGGGTGACCGATGCGGCCACCAGCACCCGGGTCTTGCCGAACTCGACCAGCACCGAGCCCTCGGCGTGGTCGAGCCAACTGCGGGTGATGGTGACCGGGCGCAGTTGATCTGCGGCCCGGCCATCGATGCGGGAGTAGGTCATGCCCCCATCCCATTGCCTCGGGACGGGCCTGTCAAAGCGAACCCGGCGAGCCCGGCACGGTCGTCCAGATCCCTCGGCATTCCGACGAAGACATGGACGCCGGCCCTCAGTCGGACTTCTTCGTTCGGCCTTCCTTGCTGCGTTGCTTGTTCACCGTGCGGGCGGCTATCTCTTCGGCCCGGTCGTCGGAGCGGCCCTCGTCCTTTTCGCTGTCCTTGACGTGCTCGTACTGCCGCTCGTCCTTCTTGGACCATGACTTCGGCATTGAAGAACTCCCTTCCTTGATCTGAGTTCAGAAGACCGGTTTTCCGCCAGTCACCCCGATCACCGTGGCGGAGACATAGGACGCTTCCAGCGGGCTGGCCAGGAACACGAACGCCCCAGCCAACTCGGACGGCTGTCCCGCTCGGCCCAGCGGGGTGTCGCTGCCAAACTTCTCCATGCTCTCCCCGGGCTTGGTCGCCGGCTGCAGCGGCGTCCAGATGGGGCCGGGAGCCACGGCGTTGACCCGGATGCCCTTTGGCCCCAGTTCGGCGGCCAGGTTCACCGTGAAGTTGTTGATCGCGGCCTTGGTCGAGGCGTAGTCGATCAGCGACGTGGACGGGTCGTAGGCCTGGATCGAACTGACGTTGATGATGCTCGCGCCCGACTTCAGGTGGGTCAGCGCCTGCTGGGTCATCCAGAACATGGCGTAGAGGTTGGTCTTGAACACCCGGTTCATGTCGTCCGACTTCAGGTCGGCAAGCCCCGACTCGCGACGTGCCCACTGGAAGCCGGCATTGTTGACCAGCACATCCAGACCGCCCAACTGCTCGGCGGCGTCGTCCACCATCGTCCGCGAGGTGGCTTCGTCGGTGATGTCACCGGGCAGCAGCACGCACGTCCGGCCGGCTTTGCGTACCCATTTCGCGGTGTCGTCGGCGTCCGACTGCTCTTGCGGCAGATAGCTCAGCGCGACATCGCAACCCTCGCGTGCAAAGGCGATGGCCACCGCCCGTCCGATACCGGAATCGCCGCCGGTGATCAGCGCCTTCAAGCCCGTCAACCGTTCGTGGCCGACCCAACCCTCTTCGCCGTGATCGGGCGGTGGGTCCATCTTCGAGGTCAGACCCGGTGGCTGCTGCTCCTGAGCGGGGAAGCCCCCATCGGCCGAGGTGAGCTTCTCGGCGGCGTCGTTGATTGCCTGGAGATCGGTCATGATTCAAGTCTGCTTTCGCTGCCAGTGAGGGCGTTACCCTCGACGGAGTGAACGGTTCGTTCAGCCTTCCGGTTAGGGATTACCCCTCGTCCATGGGGTCGAAACGTCAAGGATGGAGGGCGACCCTGATCATCCTGCCGACCGTGCAGGACCCCGAGTTCAACACCGTTCGTCGCGGCGGCACGCTCACCGAGCCGTTCACCGGCTGCTCGCACTGCACGGAACGGCGTGCGCCGGACACGTGTTGCCGGTCTTCGAAGGGGTGTGTCCGAACGACCCGCGGCCACGCCAAGCGACCGGCAAGGTAGGCGACCGGTTGTGGCGGGCTCCGCAGCCGACTGGTGCCGGGATATCAGAACCGTCTCGCCGGCACGGTCAAGGCCGCGTCTCGGTGACCGGCTCGATCCGCACCGGAAAGTTCACCGAGTTGGCGATGAAGCACCAGTCGTGTGCGTCGTGGTGAGCGTGGGTTGCGGGATCCACCATCGCTGCGTCCGCCACCTGCACCCGAGGACGGAGCACCACTTCGGTGAAGGCTCCGCCGTTGCCTGCCAGCCGCATCGTGCCGGTGGCCTCGTCGGAGTACCCGGTGACAACCACCCCCCGCAGCACGCAGGCATGCAGGTAGGACAACAGGTGGCATTCCGACAGTGCGGCCACCAGCAGGTCCTCGGGGTTCAACCGGCCCGGATCACCACGGAACGGCCGGTCCGCCGACAGGAGCAGCTTAGGCTTGCCGGCCACCTCGACCCGCACCGATCGGTCGTAGTCGCGGTACCCGGAGGTTCCGGTGCCCCGGTTACCCGTCCAGGTGGTGGTCAACGAATAGTGATGCTCGTCGCTCATGTCGCCAGCTTGCCGCATTCCCGCAAAGCCTTGGCCAGCTCCGGCCTCCCGATCAGGCTTCCGATCCGACCAGCCTCGGCGGCCTTGCCGCGCCGCCCGGATAGAGTCTCATCTTGTGAGCGACACCGACGGCCCGATCGGCATCTTCGATTCGGGGTTCGGCGGCCTGACCGTGGCCCGCTCCGTGGTCGACCAGATGCCGAACGAAGACATCGTCTACCTCGGTGACACCGCCCGAGCCCCCTACGGCACCAAGAGCCTGCCCGAGGTGCGTGAGTTCGCGCTGGAGTGCCTCGATCGGTTGGTCGAACGGGACGTGAAGGCCCTGGTCATCGCCTGCAACTCGGCGTCGTCCGCGGTACTGCGGGACGCCCGGGAGCGGTACAGCGTGCCCGTCGTCGATGTGATCCTGCCGGCCGCGCGCCGGGCCGTGCGGGTCAGCCGCAACGGGCGGATCGGCGTGATCTGCACCACCGCCACTGCCTACTCCCGGTCCTATGACGACGCCTTGGCTGCGGTGCCGGACGTCGAGCTGTACACCTCACCATGCCCACTGTTCGTCGATCTGGTCGAGGCCGGTGTCACCGGCGGTGCCGACCTCGAGGCGATCGCCCATGACTACCTCGAGCCGCTCAAGCTGGCCGGAATCGACACCCTGATCCTGGGCTGCACCCACTATCCGCTGCTGACCGGCGTGATCAACTACGTGCTCGGCGACTCGGTCACCCTGGTGTCGTCCGCGGACGAGTGCGCCAAGTCCACCTGGACCACGCTCAACGAGCTCGGCCTGCTGCACCACGTTCCCCGCGAGGCGACCCGGCACTTTCTGACCACCGGCAACCCGGAGAAGTTCGAGGGCATCGGCAGCCGGCTGATGGGCGGTTTCGTCGCCGACGTAGCAGCGGTGTGGTGATCCCGGCGGCCGGACGGGCGGCGGCCATCGTGTCGAGCACCACCCCGCTGGCCGGGTGTCAATCACTGCAGTCCAGCCACAAGGGCCAGTACCAGGCCGCCGACCGAAAGGCCCGGCAGGCCGAGCTGGGCCTCTGGAGGACGTGCACGACTTCGGCCGCTGACCGTTGCGACGATCAATGTCTCCGGATCCAACTGCCTACCGGTGGTCGCGGCACGGTCCATCAAGGTCAGTGCAACTTCTCCAGCAACCCTTCGAGAAAGTAGCCGAGCCACTCGTACATGCCGTAGAGCACCGCCTGGGGCTCGTCCTCGTCCAACTGCTCCAGAATCTCGATGTCTGAGGTGTCGGCGATGCCCAGCCGCACCGAGAGGCTGAGCCGAAGGGCGGAAATTGTCTTCAGCCAGGCGTCCCCGTCGATCTTGCGCATGATCGCCGGATCGCGACCCGCGTTGGTCTCACGCAGCGCATCCAGCACCAGTTCGGCCTGCTCGATCCGGGTTCGGCGCTGCGCCGCTTCGGTGAACCTGCGGAACTCGGCGTCCGCCTTCGGATCGTCGCGGTAGGCGGGTGGAAACAGCCGGGCGATCACCGGGTCGGAGGTGTCCATGCCTCCGGGGGCGGCCATCTCGGCCTCCCACTGGGCAAAGGAATCGTCGCCGGACGCCTGCACGCCGTCGCCCTCGAGCAGCTCGATCAGTTGTTCGACCAGCGACTCGAGCACCGCCTCCTCGTAGTCGGCGAGGGTGATCAGCACCTGACTGCCGGACTTCTTGAACCGGCTCATTCGGCGCGCTCCAAGCTGGCCCACAGCCCGTAGGCATGCATCGCGTTCACGTCGGCCTCCATCGCTTCGCGGGTGCCGGACGACACCACGGACTTGCCGTCGTTGTGCACCTGCAGCATCAGCTTGGTGGCCTTCGACTTCGAATAGTTGAAGTAGGTCATGAACACATGGGTGACGTAACTCATCAGGTTCACTGGATCGTCCCAGACGATCGTCACCCAGGTGAGCATCTCCACGGGCGCCTCCTGCGGGCGCTCGGCAAGCACCGTGCCACCCTCGGGGGTTGCCGGCTGAACGGAAGCGGTCACCATGGACGGCATTGTGACAGACAGGATTACGCTGACGCCCATGCTCACCTCCACCGCGTTGCTCACCGACCACTATGAGTTGACCATGGTCAGGGCGGCGATGCGGTCCGGCGCCGCGTTCCGCCGTTCGGTGTTCGAACTGTTCCCCCGCCGATTGCCCACCGGACGCCGCTACGGGGTCGTGGCCGGGGTCGGACGGGCACTCGAGGCGATCCAGGCGTTCACGTTCGACGACGCCACCGTCGGCTTTCTGCTCGAGCACGACATCGTGGACGAACCACTCGCCGAATGGCTCGCCGGCTACCGGTTCGGCGGCTCCATCTGGGGCTATCCGGAGGGCGAGATCTACTTTCCCGGATCACCCCTGATGATCGTGGAGGGATCGTTCGCCGAGGCCGTGATTCTCGAAACCGTCCTGCTCAGCATCTACAACTACGACTCCGCCGTCGCCTCGGCCGCATCCCGGATGACGGCGATGGCCGGCGATCGTCCGTGCATCGAGATGGGCTCGCGGCGCACCAACGAGATCGCCGCCGTGGCCGCGGCCCGGGCGTCGTTCGTGGCCGGCTTCTCAGCCACCTCCAACCTTGAGGCCGGACGCCGCTACGGCGTACCCACCCGGGGCACCGCCGCGCACAGCTTCACCCTGCTGCACGGTTCCGAACGAGAGGCGTTCGCC
Source organism: uncultured Actinomycetota bacterium (assembly GCA_963723605.1). Classification (GTDB taxonomy): domain Bacteria; phylum Actinomycetota; class Actinomycetes; order Propionibacteriales; family Propionibacteriaceae; genus Micropruina. Next base: position 23,413 of record CAVRRM010000001.1, read on the forward strand.
GCCCAACTGGCGGCGCTGGGCGAGTCGACCACCCTGCTGGTCGACACCTACGACATCGAGGAGGCCGTCCGAACCGGAGTGGAGCTGACCGGCGGCAAGCTGGGTGCGATCCGGCTCGATTCGGGCGACCTGGCCGAACTGGCCGGTGCAGTACGCACCATGCTGGACTCGCTGGGCGCGACCAAGACCAAGATCATGGTCACTTCCGATCTGGACGAATGGCAGATCGCCGCCCTGCGCGGGGCACCGGTGGATGGTTTCGGCGTGGGGACGTCCCTGGTCACCGGGTCGGGGGCACCGACGTGTGGGTTCGTCTACAAACTGGTGGCGCGGGCCGACAACGACGATCCGGACGCCCCACTGCTGCCGGTCGCGAAGAAGAGCCTGAACAAGGCCAGCATCGGCGGACGCAAGTACGCCCTGCGCCGACTGGACGGACGGGGTAAGGCCGAGGCCGAGGTGATCGGCATCGGCGCACCGCCTACGGGCGACCACAACGACCGTCCGCTGCTGGTCGAACTGGTTTTCCAGGGCGAGATCATCGGCTTGGAGCCGCTGGCAGTGGCGCAGGAACGCCACGTCCACGCACGGGCGGAGTTGCCGCTGTCGGCGCTGAAGATGTCGAAGGGCGAGCCGGCTATCCCCACGGTGTTGCTGGACGCCGACGGGCAGGCCACCGCCAACCCCTACGCGACCAGCGACGTATGAGCCGGGTACTGCTCGTCGTCGACGTGCAGAACGACTTCTGCGAGGGCGGCTCGCTGGCGGTCGAGGGCGGCGCGGCGACGGCCGCCGCGATCTCGGCCACCCTGGACCGGGGTGGCTACGACCACGTGGCCGCCACCCGCGACCACCACATCGAGCCTGGTGCGCACTTCTCCGCCACTCCCGACTTCGTCGATTCGTGGCCGCCGCACTGCGTGGCCGGCACCCCCGGCGCGGACTTCCACCCGAACCTGGTCTGGCGCGACTTCGAGACGGTCTTCGACAAGGGCGAATACGACGCCGCCTATTCGGGCTTCGAGGGTGTGGACGGCGATGGCCGCACCGTGGCCCAATGGCTGACCGAGCATGAGGCGACGTCCGTCACCGTCTGCGGGATCGCCACCGACTATTGCGTGCGTGCCACCGCGCTGGATTCGGCGCGGCTCGGTTACCCGACCACCGTGTTGCTGGACCTGACCGCGGCCGTCAACCCGGCCAATGTGGTCCACGTAGTGGACGAACTCGAGGCCGCCGGGGTTCGGTTGTCACGACATTGAGCCGTCCTTTGCGATTGGCAAACCAGCATGCCGACGATACTTTGAGCTAACCCCGTTACCCCACAACCTTCGCCCCCGCAAGGAGTGTAACGATGAGCGATACCGCGTTCCAGATCACCGCAATGATCATCTACCTGCTCGGAATGCTCGCGATCGGCTACTTCTCCTACCGGAAGACCAGCGATCTCGACGATTACATGCTCGGCGGTCGTGACCTTTCCGCTCCGGTCTCGGCGCTGTCGGCAGGTGCTTCGGACATGTCCGGCTGGCTGCTGCTCGGTCTGCCCGGGGCGCTGTATGTGTCCGGATTGGTGGAGGCATGGATCGCGATCGGGCTGACCGTCGGCGCCTACTTGAACTGGCGTCTGGTCGCGCCGCGGTTGCGCGCCTACTCCCAAATCGCCAACAACTCGATCACCGTTCCCAGCTTTCTGGAGAATCGTCTGCGGGACCGCTCCCGGATCATCCGGATCGCATCGGGGTCGATCATCCTGATCTTCTTCACCTTCTACGTGTCGTCCGGAATGGTTGCCGGCGGCGTGTTCTGGGAAGGCTCTTTCGGCGGTGACTACCTCGTCGGCATGCTGATCGTGGCCAGCGTCACCGTCGCCTACACCCTGTTCGGCGGATTCCTCGCTGTCAGTTACACCGACTTCGTCCAAGGCTTGATGATGTTCGTGGCCCTGGTCTCGGTTCCGTTGCTGGCCTTGATCGAGGTCGGCGGGCCGGCTGAGGTGGCCAGGGTGCTCACCGAGTTGGATCCTGCCCTACTCTCGATGACTCAGAGCGCCACGCTGATCGGTGTGGTTTCGTCGCTGTCCTGGGGTCTGGGCTACTTCGGCCAGCCGCACATCATCGTTCGGTTCATGGCGATCCGTACCGTGAAGGACACTGCGAGGGGCCGCCGGATCGGGATCACCTGGATGATCATCGCGGTCCTCGGCGCGATCGCCACCGGGCTGATCGGACTCGCCTACTTCACCAAGATCAACACCCCTTTGGACGATCCCGAGACGGTCTTCCTTGCGCTGGGCAAGCTGTTCTTCCACCCACTGGTGGCCGGTTTCATGCTGGCCGCCGTTCTGGCGGCCATCATGTCCACCATCTCTTCTCAGCTGATCGTGTGCTCTTCGGCACTGGTCGAGGACCTGTACAACATGATCGGCAAGAGGCAGGCGACACCACAGCAGCAGGTCATGCTGGGACGGCTCGGCGTGCTGCTCATCGCGCTGATCGCCGGTGCGATGGCCTGGCAGCAGAACGACACCATCCTGGGCCTGGTCGCATTCGCCTGGGCCGGTTTCGGCGCCGCCTTCGGGCCGACCGTGCTGCTGGCGCTGTTCTGGCGCAAACTGACCGCCATGGGTGCGCTGGCGGGAATGTTGGTCGGCGCTGCCACCGTGGCCATCTGGGGCAACCTGAGCGGCGGCATCTTCGACCTGTACGAGATCCTGCCCGGTTTCGTTTTCAACGCCGTAGTGGCGATCGTGGTGAGCCTGGCCACCTACCGGGAGAACGCCGAGATCGAGGAGGAGTTCACTGAGACCGAGCAGCAGGTCGCCGTCGGCCCGCTGATCAAGCGGTCGAACGCCTGACCAGGTCGGCGATCCTTTCCTCGTCGGCTTGGCCGATCGTGGTCAACGCCCAGGTGACCGGCCACATCTCGCCGTCGTCCAACGTCGCGTTGTCCTGGAAACCGAGGGTGGCGTAGCGGGCGCCGAACTTGGCCGCCGGCTGGAAGAACACCAGCGGTTTGCCGTCGCGAGCGTAGGCGGGCATGCCGTACCAGGTTTTCGGGTCCAGATCCGGCGCGTTCTCGGTGACGATCACATGGATCCGCTCGGCCAGGGCACGGTCGGGCTGGGGCATTTCGGCGATCTTGGCCAGCAGGTCCTCGAGGTCCTTGACCTTCTTGTCCGCGCCGCGGCTCTTGCCGGACTTGAGTTCGGCGGCACGCTCCTTCATGGCGGCGCGCTCGTCGGCGGTGAAGCCGTCGTTCTTCTCGGTACTCATCGTTTGATCGTCTCCTTGGGTAGGTGCTTGATGAAGGCTGGTAGGTCGGACCGGCGCGCTGCGGCGGTGGCTGCCTGCCGCTGGGCGGTCAGGGCTTGAGCCACCCATTCGGGCAGGCACATGGCTCAGCCCTGCGGCAGGTCGGACTTGAACCTGAGCATGTTGCCGGCCGGATCGCGGAAAGCGCAGTCGCGGACGCCGTAGAACTGATCGGCGGGCTCCTGCAGCACGTCAGCCCCGGCGGCTCGGACGCACTCGAACACGGCGTCCACGTCGTCGCAGTCGAAGATCATCGGAGTGAGTAGGCCCTTGGCCAACAGGTCGACCAGAGCGGCGTGGTCGTCGTCCGTCATCGGCATCGCGCCGGAGCCGACCTGGTCCAACACGATCTCCAGGTCGGGCTGCCGCGGGGTGCTGACGCTGGCCCAGCGAAAGCCCTCGTGGGTGACATCGGTGTGCACGCTGAAGCCGAGCACGTCTCGGTAGAAGGCCAGCGAAGCATCGATGTCGTTGGTGTTGATGAAGGCGTTGGCGACGCCGATGGATTGGGTTGCGGTCATGTCGTCGAGACTAGAAGGTCGCGTCGGCGTCCGCTTCTCGAAAACTGATCACCGGCGGACGGGACGGGTGACCTGCTTGACGATGCAGCTCGGAATGCCGCGGAGGTAGTCGTGGCTGCGGCCACGGTACGAGCTGGGCGTCTCGCCGACCAGTTCGGTGAAGCGGGAGCTGAACGACCCGAGCGATGTACAGCCCACCTGCATGCAGACGTCCGTGACGGACAGCTCGGTGTTGCGAAAGAGCGCCATCGCGCGTTCGATCCGCCGGGTCATCAGCCAGGCGTACGGGGTCTCGCCGAACGCGTCCTTGAACGACCGCTGAAAGTGCCCCACCGACATCAGCGCCTCACGGGCCAGCTGCGGGATGTCCAGCGGCTCGGCGAAGTCGCGGTCCATCCGGTCCCGGGCCCGGCGCAGCCGGACCAGGTCGTCAGGGTTCATGTGGGTAAGCGTGGCACGCCGCCGCGACCGGGCCAACCGGCCGGACCGGTCAACGCTCACATGGTGCGCCGGTACCGTCCGCCCACCTCGAAGAACGCCTCGGTGATCTGGCCCAGCGAGGCCACCCGGACGGTGCGCATCAACTCGTCGAACACATTGCCGCCGGCCAGGGCGACCTGCTTCAACCGATCCAGCGCCTCGGGCGCCTCGGCGCCGTGCCGGGCGTGGAAGTCGGCCAGTCGGGCCAACTGCGACTCCTTCTCTTCGGTCGTGCCGCGGGCCAGTACGGTCGGCGTGAGGGCCGTGGCAGCTTCGTCGACGAAGGTGTTCACCCCGATGATCGGCAGGGTGCCGTCATGCTTGCGGGACTCGTAGAGCATCGACTCGTCCTGGATCAGGCCACGCTGATAACCGGTCTCCATCGCGCCCAGCACGCCGCCCCGATCAGCGATCCGGTCGAACTCGGCCAGGACGGCCTCCTCGACCAGTTCGGTCAACTGGTCGATCAGGTATGAGCCCTGCAGCGGGTTGTCGACGCCGGCCAGGCCCCACTCGCTGTCGATGATCAACTGGATCGCAAGCGCCCGCCGCACCGATGCCGGCGACGGTGTGGTGACGGCCTCGTCGTAGGCGTTGGTGTGCAGGCTGTTCGCGCTGTCGTAGAAGGCACAGAGGGCCTGCAGGGTGGTCCGGACGTCGTTGAACTCCATCTCGGCGGCATGCAACGAGCGTCCGGACGTCTGGATGTGGTACTTCAGCTTCTGCGCCCGCTCGCCCGCCCCGTAGCGTTCACGAAGCGCGATCGCCCAGATCCGGCGAGCCACCCGTCCGATCACCGAGTACTCGGCGTCCATGCCGTTGGAGAAGAAGAACGACAGGTTGGGCGCGAAGGCGTCCACCGCCATGCCCCGGGCCAGGTAGGACTCGACATAGGTGAACCCGTTTGCGAGGGTCAGCGCGAGCTGAGTGATCGGGTTCGCCCCGGCCTCGGCGATGTGGTAGCCGCTGATCGACACCGAGTAGAAACTCTTCACCCCGTGGTCGATGAACCACTCCTGCACATCGGCCATCGCCCGCAGTGAGAAGTCGATCGAGAACAGGCAGGTGTTCTGCCCCTGATCCTCTTTGAGAATGTCGGCCTGGACGGTGCCGCGCACCCGGCGAACCACGTCGGGGTCGTCGGCGGCGTCGATCGCGGCGTTGAGAAACATCGCCAGAATGGTCGGCGCGGGACCGTTGATGGTCATCGACACCGACGTCTTGGGGTCGGCCAGGTCGAAGCCGGCGAAGGTGTCCTTCATGTCGTCCAGGGTGGCTATGGACACCCCGGAAGTGCCGACCTTGCCGTACACGTCGGGCTGCCGGGCCGGGTCGCGGCCGTAGAGGGTGACCGAGTCGAAGGCGGTGGAGAGCCGGGTGGTCGGCTGGCCCTGGGCGAGCAGGTGGAAGCGGCGGTTGGTGCGGGCCGGATCGCCCTCACCGGCGAACATCCGGGTCGGGCGCTCCCCCGAGCGCTTGTGGGGAAACACACCTGCGGTGAACGGAAAGGTTCCGGGCCGGTTCTCACCCCGTAAATACCGGACGAGCGCCCCCGACTCGGTCTCGCCCGGCAGGGCCGTCTTGGGCAGCCGGGTGCCCGACAGGGTCTCGACCGTGTCGGGTTCGGGCCGCTCGTGCCAGGCGCCCAACAGCTCGGTCACGGCCGCCGGTAGCTCGCCGCGCAGGGCCGACAGTGGGGCGGGATCGTCCAAAAGGGCGGCGACCGCCTCGACGTGGTCATGCCGCCGGACGGCCTCGATCAGCCCGGACGTCTCAGCGTGGTAGCCCCGGACGGTGTTCGCCACCTCGGCCAGATAACGTTCCCGCCCGCGCGGGATGATCGGTGCCGAAGGAGTGCGGTGGCCGTCGTCCGGTTCAATGGTGGGCAACTCGAGCCCCGCTCCGGCCAGCAACGACGCCAGCCGCCGGAACAGTTCGTTCACCCCCTCGTCGTTGACCCGGGACGCCACCGTGCCCACCACGGGCTGCTGCCGCCACGATTCGCCGAACGCCGCCCGGTTGCGCACCAGCTGGCGGCCGACATCGCGCAATGCGTCCTCGGCTCCCCGGCGGTCGAACTTGTTGATCGCGACCAGGTCGGACACTTCAAGCGCGGCGATCTTTTCCAGCTGGCTGGCGGCGCCGTACTCGGGGGTCATCACGTACAGCACCACGTCCACGTGTTCGGCGATCGCAGCGTCGCCCTGGCCAATTCCGGGGGTCTCCACGATCACCAGGTCGTGGCCCGCGACAGCGCAGGCTCGGATCATGTCGTCCAGCCCCGTGGGCACCCCGCCGGCGGCGCCGCGAGTGGCCAGGGAGCGGAAGTAGACCCCGTCCAGCGCGTTCATCCGGATCCGGTCGCCCAGCAGTGCCCCGCCCTTGCGCGCGGTCGGGTCGATGGCGATCACGGCGATCCGTCGCTCGGGTGCGTGCCGGCGGAACCGCAACAAGAGCTCGTCGGTGAGGGACGACTTGCCTGAGCCGCCGGTTCCGGTGATGCCCAGAACGATGGATCGGGCCTCCGGCAGCTCCACCGGGAGGCCTTCGCCCAGCAGGGAGATGATCCGCGGCAGGCCGTCCGCCGGGTCGGCTGGCACGGCCGGCGAATGGGCTTCGACAAGCTCGACCCGGGCCCGCTGCACCTCCCGGCAGGCCGCAATCACATCGTCCGCCATGCCGACCAGGCCCAGTTGCTGGCCCTGGCTCGGGCTGTAGATCTTGACTCCCTTTGCCGCCAGGGTCGCGATCTCTTTGGGCACGATCACCCCGCCGCCGCCGCCGAACACGCGCGCGGTCGACCCTCGTTCGGCCAGCCGATCGACGAGGTAGCCGAAGTACTCCACGTGCCCGCCCTGGTACGACGACACCGCGACGCCATGAGCGTCCTCGTCCACGGCTGCGGTGACCACATCGTCGACGCTGCGGTCATGGCCCAGGTGGATCACCTCGGCACCGCGTGACTGCAACACCCGGCGGATCACCGTGATTGCCGCGTCGTGCCCGTCGAACAGGCTGGCCGCGGTCACGATCCGCACCGGCGAGGACCTCATGCGCCCATTGACTCACATCGCGGCCCAAGGGTCGAGTTGCGGGCGATCCGATCGTCGTCCGGCCCGGATCAGCACACCACCGATCCGACCGCCCGCCTAACTACTTTCTGCTCGCCGAAGTTGGCGAGCGGACGGTAGTTAGGCGAGCGAATGGTGGCCCGCGGTCACCTCGGCGGTCCAGCTTCTGGCGGTCACGGCCGCCTTGGCGCACGACTCCGGCAGGACGTCCGGGTACGTCTGCAGTGCGAGCCGGACGGTCCAGGTGCGGCCGTCGCGGTGGGTGACCCGCACCTCGGTGCCGTCGACCAGCACCCGGGTCGTCAGCGCCGCCGGATCGGTCTCACCACTGAGTTCCCGGACGTGGGCCTCGGCGACCGACTCCGCCGGTGGCAGGTGGCCGCGGCCCCGGTCGTGCCATGGCCCGAACGATTCGCGGGCCAGCCGTCCCTGGTCGGCGGCATCGAGGGCGGCCAGCCCGACCTCAGGAGTCAACCGACCCAACGACTGGCCGGACGGCAACACGACGCCGGTCGGCGCGAACCGATGGCCGCCGGTGTGCGTGCACTCCCAGACCTGGCTTGGACGCTGGGCCTCCAGTTCGAGGGCGATCGGCCGGCCCCGCAGTGCGCAGCACAGGTCACGTTTGGCATTGGCGCAGACCAGCAGCACCCCGCCGGAGAGCACGGTCAGCCAGGGCACCCGGGTGAGCAGCGCGGAGGGGTCTGCGACAGCCAGCTCGTTGAACGGCAACTCCAGGACCAGGTCGGGCTCGCTGACCGATCCGGACAGCAGCCACGGCGCGCCGGACAGCCCGCCGGCCAGATAGACCTGACGCCGCGGGTGGTTGTGGGCATCGGGGTGACTGGCCGGACGTCGGATCAGTAGCGCTCGTCCCCCCACGTCCGCCGCGGCACTCTCCAGCGCCGCGCCGACCGTGGGATCCAGCCGGGACTGGGTGAACGCCTTCGCGCCCCAGGGCCCGTTCTGCTCGACGGCGACCCAGAAGTCGGCGCGCGGCGCCGTGCCCCACGCGGGCAGCTCGGCGGCGTCCCACGCGAAGGAGCAGGTCATCGTGGCAGCCGCCGCCAGATCGGTCGGGGCACCAGAGGCGCCACCACGAACAGCGCCCGCAGTTGCCACGGGATCCACAGCTCAACGGCACCGCCCTTGGCGATCCGCTGGACGACCGCGTCCGCGACCTGTTCGGGAGTGGACGAGAAGGGTGCCGGCTCCATGCCTTCAGTCATCCGTCCGATGACGAATCCGGGCCGGGCGATGATCAGGTCGACGCCGCTGCCGTGCAGGGCGTCCGCCATGCCGGACGCGAACCCGTCCAGCCCTGCTTTGGCCGATCCGTAGACATAGTTCGCACGGCGCACCCGCTGCCCGGCCACCGACGAGAACGCCACCAGGGTGCCGGCCTTACGTGGCTTCATCAGGTTGGCCAACACGGTCAGCAGGGACGCCTGCGCAACGAAGTCGGTGTGCACGATCCGAACCACTTCGGCGGCGTCGGCCTCGGCCCGGGCCTGGTCGCCCAACACCCCGAAGGTCAGCACGGCGATGTCGATCGGACCGGCGTCGGCCTCGATCGCCGTCACTACCGCCTGATGCGTCGCAACGTCGTCGGCGTCGAAGTCGACGTGCAGCACCCGCTTCGCACCGTGCACTTCCGGCTGATCACCACCGGGACGTGAGGCCAGCACGACCACGTTGCCCGCGGCGAGCCGCCGGGCGATCTCAAGACCGATCTCGGAGCGTCCTCCGAAGATCGCAACGGTGCTCACAGCGTCCCCCGGAGCGCCCGCAGCCGGGTCAGGCTGGATTGCCGGCCGAGCACCTCGATCGACTCGAACAGAGGTGGCGACACCCTCGATCCGGTGATGCCGACCCGCACCGGACCGAACGCGAACCGGGGCTTCAGCCCGAGTCCCTCCACCAGCGCCTCGCGCAGTGCGGCCTCGATGTCCGCGGTGCGGAACTGCTCGAGCGCCTCCAGAGCGCCGATCGCGGCGTCGAGCACGGTGGCCGCGTCCGCCCCCAACTGGGCGCGGGCATCGTCGGCGATGACCAGCTCGGCGTCGGCAGTGAACAGAAAGTCGAGCTTGGGCAGGGCGTCGGCGAGCACCTCGAGCCGCTCCTGGATCAGCGGGGCGGCCCGGCGCAGCAACTCGACCTTCCCCGCGTCCGGGTCCGGCCAGGCACCGGTGTAGCGCAGGTGCTCGACGATCCGGTCGGCCAGCTCGTCCGGGCTGAGAGCTCGGAGATACTCGCCGTTGAGCCAATTCAACTTCTTCAGGTCGAAGATCGGGCCGACCGTGTTCACCTTCGCCCAGTCGAACCCCTCGACGAACTGCTCGAAGCTGGCCACCTCGCTGTCGCCGACCGGCGGATAGGCCAACAACTGCAGAAAGTTGCGCAGCGCCTCGGGCAGGTAGCCCTGCTCCCGGAACCACAACAGCCGGGCAGCCGGGTTCCTGCGCTTGGAGATCTTGGACCTGTCGGTGTTGCGCAGCAGCGGCATGTGCGCGAAGGCCGGCGGGGTCAGCCCGAGAAACTGGTAGAGCAACACGTGCTTGGGTGTGGAGCTGATCCACTCCTCGCCGCGGACCACGTGGGTGATGCCCATCAGGTGGTCGTCGACCACGACGGCCAAGTGGTAGGTCGGATAGCCGTCCGCCTTGAGGATCACCTGATCGTCCGGACGAGGGGCGCTCACCTGGCCGCGGATCACATCGGTGAAGGTCAACGGCGGATCGTCTGGGACCAGCATCCGCACCACGGGCGTTGGTGAGAACCCGGGCAGCAGCTCGCGCTCGGCCCTGGTCTTGCCGTAACAGAGCCGGTCGTATCCGGTCACCGAGGACTTGGCGGCCTGCTGCTCGGCGCGCAGTTGCGCCAGCCGCTCGGGGGAACACCAGCAGTGGTACGCGTGGCCGCCAGCCAGCAACTGCTCGACGAACGGACGGTAGGTGTCCAGCCGCTCCGACTGTCGGTACGGGGCGAAGGGGCCGCCGACGTCGGGACCCTCGTTCCACGGCAGGCCGAGCCAGCGCAGGGTGTCGAAGATCTGCCGCTCGGAGTCGGCAACGAAGCGGGCCCGGTCAGTGTCTTCGATCCTCAGCACGAAGGCGCCGCCGGTGGCCTCGGCATAGGCCTTGTTGAACAGGGACATGTAGGCGGTTCCGACGTGTGGGTCGCCGGTGGGCGACGGCGCGACACGTAGGCGTGCTGGGGTCAGAGTCATGGCCCGGTCAGCCTACTAGGTGTACCCGGCCATCAGGTTGGTGACAGTCGGCTGATCGGTGGTTGTCCGCCGAGTGCACTGTGACGGCGTTCAGTGTTGTAGTGCTCGAGCCAGGGGGCAAGGGCATCGGTGCGTTGCTGGTTGGTGGTGAAGGGCTGCCGGTAGGCCCATTCGGTTGCCAGGGTGCGGTTGAGGCGCTCGACCTTCCCGTTCTGCCACGGGCAGTGGGGGCGGATGAACTTCTGGGTGATGCCGAGGTCAGCACACAGCGTGCGCAGCGAGTAGCGGTAGGCCCAGGCGTTGTCGGTGATGAGGCGTTCGACCCGTGGGATCCCGTGGGCGGTGAAGTAGGCAATGCCACGGGCCAGGAAAGCCGCGCAGGTGGGTCCCTTCTCGTCGGGCAGGATCTCGGAGTAAGCCAGTCGGCTGTGGTCGTCGACTAGGGAGTGGACGTAGTCATAGCCGGGACCGTTATCCCGGTCGCGTTCCACGTTCCCGCG
>CAVRRM010000002.1:0-14680 GCA_963723605.1 uncultured Actinomycetota bacterium
AGAGGGCAGCATCGCGTCCGGTAAGGCGAGCCCGCTCGTGCGTGAGGTGGTCAGCAGCGCCACTGCAACGACGCCGGTGAAGAACGCGACTCCCAGCGCCACCCGGTGCATGGTGGTTGAGGTGCGCACGCGCGGCACCGTCGGGTCGCGGCGCTCGTTCGCCGCCCCGACCGCCGCGGCTCGGGCCCGCTCGTGCAGTGAGCTGATCCGGGGATCGGAAGCCATCACGGCGACCCGCCAGGAATCCTCCACGGCGGCCTTGGCGTCCCGGTAATCGGCGTCGAACAGGATGAAGTCGATCCGGCCGAGCGTGCGCTCATCCATTCCCGTCACCGAAGGGTGCTGGTCTCCAGCCATGGCGCCTCCCTCGTGCGATGCGGGTCTCGGACGGTGTGTGGTCCAAGAGTAGGCCTCGGCTGGGAATGACGCGGAGGGCCAACTGCCTCGGTTCCGGTGCAGCACTCGCGACAGCGCGAGGGACCGCTGAACGTGGGCGGGCCGGCCGCCCGAAGACCAATTCGAAAGCGGCTGCGGATCAGTTGGATCATTTCGGGCGATCCGGTGGAGCAGCAGCCTCTCGCGCAGGTTGCAACGGTAATCCCGGCCGGGTGTGGTTCGCGGGTGCCGAGGCGGGCCAGCGTGAAGGCACCCAAGGCTTCCGTCGCCACCTGCCTCGGGACGTGCCTCGCAAAGTGCTGCATTGTGGCTGGCCTCATGAAGCGCTGGTGGGAGCGCTGAGCCCGCTGTTCAGTGTCGAGTCACCGATTGATGGACCGCGGGGCCCCGGCGCTGTTCAGAACCGCCACGGGGAGCCAGTCGAATCCGAACGACTACCCTTCGCCGACGATCACCAGCTCGTTGCCCTCATGGTCGGCGACCCGCCAGCGATCCGGCGTCTCGTCAAGCAGCCGGCCGCCGGCGGCGATGATGGTGTCGAGCCGCGTCTGGGCGAGGTCGGATGGCACCGCGAGCTCGATGTGGATCCGGTTGCGCTGCTGGCGCCGTTCCGCCTCCGATCCGTCCAGTTCTTGGAATCCCAGCACGGGGTTGAGTCGCCGCGGATCATCGATGTCGTCGACCCAGGCTCGCCGATCCCGGGTGTAGCCGAGTGCGGCAGCCCAGAACGCGCTGACCGCGGCGACGTCGGCGGCGTCGAAAAATACCTGAACGAACCGCGACAACCCCGGTTCTGCGACGGCCCCCAGTTCGCGGGCAGCGACTTGGACCTGTTCGGCGAGGTCGGTGAAGTGAAGCGCAAGGCCGTGAGCGTCGTCTTCGGCCTGGTCCTTTCCGCTGTCGATGATCACCAGCCCTGGACGCAGGTCGATCATCAGCGGGAAGCCCGCGTCGTCGGCCCGCTTCGCGGCCGCGGCGGCCAGGTCGCACTGTTGCTGCGGCGAGAAGGTCCGGTAGCAGACCATGGCGCTGAACACCGTCTGCCAGTCGTCCGTTGCAGCCGTCTCACCGAGTGCACCGCCCGGAACCAGGTCGATCTCGTTGCCGTCAGCGTCGGAGTGACGGAGTCCGTACGGGCCGGTCGCCGCACCGATGCCCACCTGCTCGACCGCGTCGGCCGGCCGTACCACGTCGATGTGGATCCGGTTGCGCAGCGGCCGCGAGTCGCCAGACTGTCGGATCCGCAGCGTGGGGTCGCGTCGCAGCGGATCTGCCAGCCGGCCGCCGTCCCCCTTCGGGTAGTCAAGCGCGCTCTGCCAGAACGGCGCCACGGCAGCCGGGTCCGCGGATTCCAACACCACGCTCAGCTGCTGCAACACGGCTGGATTCGCGTCCAGCCCGAGGTCGCGCGCGACCGCCGACACCGCCTCGGTGTGCTCGTCCGAGTCGAGCCGTACTCGTACCCCACTCGCGCGCAGGTCGATGACGATCCCTTCCGAGAGTTCCACGATGCGCCCCGCGAACGCAGCGGCCTCCACCAGCGAGGACGCTTCGAACCATGCTGTTGGGTGGCCATCGAGCACCCGCCAATCCGTACCGATCAGGGTCATGTTCGGCACTGTAGGCGATCTCCCGGACGATTTCGTTCCGGATAGTGCTGGCTCCCGGCGGTCATTGCCGGACGCCGTACAGGGCTCTCCGCAGACGCGTGACACCAGCCTGCGTCGATCCTCGAGCGGGCTCAGTGCTCGTGGGCGAGGGCAGGCGAGTTCATGATTACACTGTTGCACGTGCCAGGCATTCCGACGTTGTACGAGTGGGCCGGTGGTGAAGAGGCGCTCGGCCGTATGATCAACGCCTTCTACGACCGGGTTGAGGTGGACGCCCTGTTGAGCGTGCTGTTTCCGGGTGGAGTGTCCGAGGCCCACCGTTCGCACGTCACCACCTGGTGGGCGGAGGTATTCGGTGGACCGGCCGTCTACACCGAACAACTCGGTGGTTACGAGGCGATGCTCGCGCACCATCGGAATCTCAGGATCACCCCTGAGCAGCGGTTTCGCTTCGCCTCTTTGATGAGCCTGGCCGCCGATGACGCCGAGTTGCCGGACGATCCGGAGTTCCGGGCCGCCCTGGTGTCCTACCTGGAATGGGGCACCCGGCTGGCGATGCATAACTCACACGCCGACAACGCCATCGTGCAGACCGCGCCCGTCCCCCGATGGGGCTGGGGCGTTGCGCCGCCGTATCAGCCGTGACCAGGCCCGGGACGTCCGAATGAGGCGGCCGCACTACGCCTGGGTGGTGGCCGCGGTGGCTTTTGTCGCCCTGGTCGGAGCTGCAGCTTTCCGGGCTGCGCCCGGACCGCTGATGGTGCCCTTGCACGAGGACTTGGGCTGGTCGATCACCACCATGTCGACCGCGGTCAGCGTCAACCTGATTCTGTACGGGCTGACGGCGCCGTTCGCGGCGGCACTGATGGAGCGGTTCGGACTGAGACGCGTGACCAGCGCCGGCCTGGTGCTGATCGCCGCCGGAGCCGGACTGTCCGTCCTGGCGCAGGCGCCCTGGCAGCTGATCCTGACCTGGGGGCTGCTGATCGGGCTGGGAACGGGATCCATGGCGCTGGTCTTCGCCGCCACCGTTGCCAACGCGTGGTTCGTGAAACGCCGCGGTCTGGTGATGGGCATCCTCACCGCCGGCGGTGCCGCGGGGCAGCTCGTCTTCCTTCCCGTGGTTGCCTACTTGGCCGAGACCACCGGCTGGCAGGCCGCCTCGCTGCTGATCGCGGCTGCCGCCCTCGCCGTGCTGCCACTGGTGGTCTTCGTGATCCGTGACCGGCCCTCCGACATCGACCTGCCGCCCTATGGAGCGGCCACCGTCCAGCCTCGGCCCGACCGGACCGGCAGTGCGGTCGCTGCGGCGGTGGCTGCGCTCCGACTGGCCGCCCGGACCCGGTCGTTCTGGGCGCTCGCGGCGGCGTTCGCCATTTGTGGCGCGACCACGAACGGGTTGGTCGGCATCCACTTCATACCCTCGGCGCACGATCACGGCATGGACACCACCACCGCCGCCGGGCTGCTCGCCGTCGTGGGCATCTTCGACATCGCCGGAACGGTGGCCTCCGGTTGGCTGACCGACCGATTTGATCCGCGCCTGCTGCTGATGCTCTATTACGGGTTCCGTGGGGTCGGTCTGATGTTCCTGCCGTGGCTGCTCGCCGACACGGTGCACCCCAGCATGATTCTGTTCATCGTCGTCTACGGCCTCGACTGGGTGGCCACGGTGCCACCCACGGTGGCGCTGTGCCGGCGCATCTTCGGTGACCGGGGCACCATCGTGTTCGGCTGGGTCTTCGCCTCCCACCAGATCGGCGCCGCAGCAGCCGCGCTGGCTGCGGGTGTGATCCGTGACACGCTCGGCTCGTACACCTACGCGTGGGTGGGCGGCGCCTGCCTTTGCGCAGTTGCTGCCGTGCTTTCAATCAGCATCCGCCGAGCCGAACTGGAGCCGACCGAGCCGAACTCGGCACCGCTCCGGGACACTGAGGCAGAGGCCGCAGCCGACCTGACGCCGTGACCGTGAACACCGTTGGACGGATGACTGCCACCCGGTGAGCCGGCCGCCCGGCGAACTCCAGGGGCCGATGGCGTGGGTCGACAATGGCGACCATGCAGATGCACTCCGACCAGCTCAGCATCGAACCCGGTCAGGTGGCGGCGCTGATCGCCGAGCAGCTACCCGAGTTGGGCGGCCAGGACGTCGTGGTGGTGCCGGGCAGCGGCACGGTCAATGCGATCTTTCGGGTCGGCGGGGCTGCGACCGCACGGTTCCCGCTGCGGGACGAGGATCCGGACGCGCTGCGCGTCGCGCTTGGCCTGGAGTCGGCCGCAGCGGAGGAGTTCAGGCTGGTCAGCCCGTTCCCGTCGCCCAAGCAGTTGTTGATCGGGGAACCCGGGCACGGATTTCCGCTGCCCTGGACGGTGCAGAGTTGGCTGGACGGTGAGATCGCCACGCCCCGATCATGCGCCGACTCCGTTGGGGCGGCTGACGACCTGGCGGCGCTGATCGGCCAGGTGCGCGCCTGCGACACCCACGGCCGCACGTTCCGCGGCGCCGGCCGGGGTGGCCGTATCCAGGATCACGACCTGTACGTGGACGACTGCATCAGCAGAACTGCGGGGCTGTTCGACACCGACTCGATGCGTCAACTCTGGGCAGGTTTCCGGACGCTGCCCCGCGAGGATCCCGACCTGATGAACCACACGGACCTGATTCCGGGCAACCTGCTGGTTGCGGACGGACGGCTGACCGGTGTGCTCGATGCCGGTGGATTTCAGGCGGCCGATCCGGCGCTCGACCTGGTCTGCGCATGGCACCTGTTGGACGACCGGCCGCGCGAGGTGCTGCGGGCGGCGCTGGACTGCTCCGATCTGCAATGGGAGCGCGGTCGGGCCTGGGCGTTCCAGCAGGCTGCCGGCGCCTACTGGTACTACCTGGAGACCAATCCTGCGATGGCCGACATGGGCCGCACCACGCTGGAACGGTTGGTCGCCTCGGCTTGAAGCGCCGCAATCAAAACGTAACCAGAAAGAATCTTTCCGATTAGGTTCTTTTCGGTTAGCGTATGGGCACCCGGCACAGCAGCCGGAGGCCGCCGCCCACACCTGGAGTCGAACCATGAAGGCATTCAGAGCCATCGCCGCCGGAGCCGTCGCGCTCGTCACCGCATTGGCCGGATGCTCGGCCGCGACCACACCGACCCCGTCTGCGAGTTCGTCCGAACCGGCCAAATCGACCCGAGCGTTGCGGGTATGGGCGGGTAGCACCACGCCGATCACCATCGACTTCAATCCCTTCCACGTGGACACCGCCCTGTACGGCACCTACGGCCAGGTCTACGAGCCGCTGTTCTTCTTCAACCAACTCTCCGCGGACCCGCCCGTCGGCATGATCGGTGACACCTTCAGCTACAGCGCGGACGGCAGGGAGGTCACCATCAAGATCAAGGCCGGGCTGAAGTGGAACGACGGTCAGCCGCTGACGGCGGACGATGTGGTGTTCACCATGGGCTACGGCCCGAACAAGACCGACACGCTCACCTCCGTGACCGCCTCAGATCCGACCACCGTGGTGATGACGTACACCACCCCGCAGTTCACCGCCTCGTCCCAGTTGCTCGGAACCACCATGATCGTGCCCAAGCACGTCTGGTCGAAGGTCGACCACTACATGAAGCAGACCAACTCCAAGCCGGTCGGCTCGGGTGCCTATCTGGTGAAGACCACGTCGGACGCCTCGTACACGCTCACCGCGAACAGCAACTACCGTGACCCGGTTCCGATCACCGATGTGCAGTTCCTGGGCATCGACTCCAACCAGTCCGGCCAGGACCTGCTGACCACCGGCCAGATCGACTGGACGGGCATGTTCGTCGCCAACCCCGAGAGCGTGACCAACACCGGCGCGATTGCCACCATGAACCAGCAGCAGGACCCGACCACGATCATGACCTGCTCGGACGCCACGAAGGGCTGCAAGGGTGACCAGACCGATCCGGCTGTGCGGCAGGCGCTGAATGCGGCCATCGACCGTAGTCAGCTGGCCGAGAAGGCCTGGGTGAACCTGGTCGGCAAGTCCAACCCGGCCTTCGTACTGCTGCCCCGCGACAGCAAGTGGCTGACCGACCAGACCCTGGCCCAAAGTCCGCAGGCGGCCGACCCGACAAAGGCCGGCCAGATTCTCGATGCGGCCGGCTACACCAAGGACGCCAACGGCTTCTATGGCAAGAACGGCAAGCAGATCAACCTCGACCTGTTCTCACCGGACGGTTGGACCGACTACAACGACGCCGCCAAGCTGATCGCCGAGCAGGCTGGCAAGAGCGGCATCAAGGTCAGCCCGCGGACGGTGTCCGAGGCCGAGTACTGGACGCCGGTCACCAATGGCGACTTCCAGCTGGCCATGTACGGGCTGACCCAGTCGGTGGTCGCCGATCCGTTCAGCAACTACGACCAGTACTTCTACGGCAAGTCCACCGCCAAGGTCGGCGACGCCCCCGTCCGCGGCCAGAACTACGCCCGCTACTCCAACCCGACCGTTGACGCGGCCGTCGAAGCCGCGGCGGGGACGAACGACGAGGCGGCCAAGAAGGCCGAGTACGCGAAGATCCAGACCCAGATCGCCCAGGACCTGCCCTACATTCCTGTGGTACTCAACGCGTCCCAGGCGTTCTTCAACAACAAGTTCTTCACCGGCTGGCCGACCGACACCGACCTTTACGCCAACCCCCTGCCGTACCTGTCGGTAGCCCCGGCTATCGTGCTGCTGCGGCTCAAGCCGGTTCAGTGAACCGGGCCGCAGGCGGCACGAGATGACGTTCTACCTGCGGCGGGTCGCCTTCTATCTGGTCACCATCTGGGCAGCAGTGTCACTGAACTTTCTCCTGCCCAGGCTGATGCCGGGCGATCCGGCCGCGATCATGATCGGAAAGCTCCGTCGGGCCAGCGGGGGCCGAGAACTCTCGCCTCAGGTGATCCAGGACATCTACGCCCTGCTCGGGGCGGGCCAGAACATGTCCCTGTGGGACCAGTACCTGGCCTACTGGGGACGGCTGCTGCACGGTGACCTGGGGTTGTCGTCGACCCGGTATCCGTACCCGGTGGTCGAACTGATCGGAAACGCGCTGCCCTGGACGTTGTTCATGGTCGGGCTGGCCACGGTGATCTCGTTCGTGCTCGGCATCGCCGGCGGAGCGCTGGTGGGCTGGAAGCGCGGCACCTGGCTCGATCATCTGGTGCCGGCCACCTCGTTGCTCCAGTCCATTCCCTACTTCTGGCTGGCTTTGGTGCTGGTGGCGGTGTTCGCGGTGCAGTTGCGTTGGCTACCGATCGTGGGGGCGTACGACCCGTTCGACTTTCCGTCCGGACCCGAATGGAGTTGGCCGTTCGTCGTCTCGGCCCTGCAGCACGCCTTCCTGCCGGCATTGACCATCGTGATCAGCTCGGCCGGCGGGTGGCTGCTCGGGATGCGCAACATGATGGTGTCGACGATGAGCGAGGACTACGTGTTGACCGCCGAGGCCAAGGGGCTGAGACCTTCCCGGATCAGGGACCGGTACGCGGCCCGCAATGCCGCGATCCCGTCCCTGGCCGGCTTCAGCATCGCGCTGGCGTTCGTGGTTGCCGGCTCGATCGTCACCGAGCAGGTGTTCAGTTATCCCGGGCTCGGCAAGCTGATGATCCAGTCGGTGCAGGGTTTGGACTACACCCTGATGCAGGGCGTCTTCCTGGTCATCACCCTGACCGTGCTGGCCGCCAACTTCGTCATGGACCTGTTCTACGGCGTGATCGATCCACGGGTGCGCAACGTTGTCTAGGTCGGAGATGTTACGCGGGCAGTCTGACCGGTTCGCCGGACTGCGGCACCTGATGCCGACCTGGTCGGCGAAGCTCGGCATCGGCCTGGGCATCGTCGTGGCCATCGTGCTGTTCGGCCTGATCGGCCCGCTGGTCAGCGTCGACCCCCGCGATTCGAGTTACAAGGGCCTCCAGCGACCGTCGTCCGCGCACTGGCTGGGCACCACCAAGCTCGGCTACGACGTGCTCGCCCAGTTGGCGACCGGCACCCGTGAGTCGCTCTACGTCGGCCTGGTCGGCGGGCTGGCGGCGATGCTGCTGGCGATCGCCTTCGGGATTCTCGCCGGCTACTTCGGCGGTTGGCTGGACGAGGGCCTGATGCTGGCCACGAACATCATGCTGGTGATACCGGGGCTGCCGCTGGTGATGGTGATCGCCGCATACGTGCAGAACACCGAGGGGCTCGGCGACTTCGCCCGCAGTTCGACCCTGGTGGCGTTGATTCTGGGTGTCACCGGGTGGGCCGGCTCCGCGGTGGTGTTGCGTGCTCAGGCCAGGTCGCTGCGCACCCGGGAGTACGTGGCCGCCGCCCGGGTGGCCGGCGAGCACGGGTTGCGGATCATCTTCGTCGAGATTCTGCCGAACCTGGTGCCGCTGATCGCGGCCCAGCTGATCTTCGGAGTGATGGCGGCCGTGCTCGGCGAGGCGGGGCTGAGCTACCTCGGTCTTGGACCGACCAACTCGATCACGCTGGGCACCATGCTGAACGACGCCCAGACCGGCCAGGCGGTCGGCTCCGGGGCCTGGTGGTGGTACGTACCCCCGGGGCTCATGGTCGCCCTCCTCGGCACCGGACTGTCGCTGATCAACTTCGCCATCGACGAGATCGTCGACCCGAAGCTGCGCCTCGCCCCGAAGGCGGCCCGGCAGCAGCGCAAGGCGACGAAGGCCGGCAAGGGCGTCGCCGGGGACGGGGCGTTCGCATGAGTGCCGGCGACCGTGGCGTCATTCCTGCACCCGTCGTCCCGGCGGGTGCCAGGATCTCTGGACAGGCCCAATCCGAAAGAGCGAAACCCGTACTCAGCGTGCGGAACGTATCGATCACCTACGAGGTGGAAACACCCGTGGAGGCGGTCAAGGAGGTCTCGCTGACGCTCAACCGGGGCGAGATCCTTGGCCTGGCCGGCGAGTCCGGCTGCGGCAAGACCACCTTGGCGTACGGGGTGAACCGGCTGCTCAAGGCGCCCGCGGTAATGACCTCCGGAGAGGTGACCTTCCACGACGCGGACGGCTCCGACAGCGATGTGGCGTCGATGAGCGCCGAGTCGTTGCGCCGGTATCGCTGGGACAAGGTGTCCATGGTGTTCCAGGGTTCGATGAACTCGCTGAACCCGGTGCTGAGCGTCCGCACCCAGTTGCAGGACGTGTTCACCACCCATCGACGGGGCATGCGGCGCAAGGCGCGTGACGCGCGCTCAGCCGAACTGCTCGACCTGGTCGGTGTCGATCCCGGCCGCCTGTCGGCATTTCCGCACGAACTTTCCGGCGGCATGCGGCAACGGGTGATGATCGCGATGGCGCTCGCGCTGGAGCCCCAGGTGATGATCATGGACGAGCCGACCACTGCGCTGGACGTGCTCGTCCAGCGCGGCATCATCCGGCAACTGATGCGGTTGCGGGAGCGGCTCGGTTTCGCCGTGATCTTCATCACTCACGACCTGCCGCTACTGATCGAGATCAGCGACCGGATCGCCATCATGCGGGGCGGCCGGATCGTCGAGGAGGGCACCGCCGAGGCGATCTTCCGCACCCCGCAGCACGACTACACCAGGCAGCTGTTGTCCAGCTTCCCCAGCCTGACCGGGGTTCGCGGCGCTTTCGTCCGCGGCGGCTCCACGGTCGGGCCCATAGAGACCATCGAGCCCGGGTCCACCACCGAGCGGGGGGCGTGATGACCGAGTTTCTACACGCTCAATCAACGGGGTCTCTCGAGGTGCGCAATCTGAACAAGGACTTCCGGCTCCGCAGGGGGATGCGGTACTCCACCCTGCACGCGGTCAAGGACGTGTCACTGATCCTTACTCCCGGCCGCACGGTCGCGCTCGTCGGTGAAAGTGGCTCGGGCAAATCGACCATCGCCCGGATTCTGGCCAAGCTCGAGTCGCCGACGTCCGGCCAGGTGCTGCTCGATGGCGAGCCGAGCAGGTTCCGCGGATCACAGGCGGCCTACCGACGTCAGGTGCAGATGGTGTTCCAGGACCCGTTCGCCTCGCTGAACCCCTTCCACAGCATCGCCCACCACATCGAGCGGCCGCTGCGGATCCACCACCCGAGGCTGACCGACGCCGAGATCCGCGACCGCACTGTCGAACTGCTCGAACGGGTCTCGCTCGGCCCCGGCTACCTGACCCGGCGCCCCCACGAGCTGTCCGGCGGGCAACGGCAGCGGGTCGCCATCGCACGTGCTCTGGCTCCCGGGGCCCGGTTCATCGTGGCCGACGAGCCGGTCTCGATGCTGGACGTGTCGATCCGGGTCGGGGTACTCAACCTGCTCGCCGCCCTGCAGCGCGCGGACGGGTTGGGTGTGCTGTACATCACCCACGACCTGGCCACCGCCAGGCACTTCTCGGACGAGATCATGGTGATGCTGCGCGGCGAGATCGTCGAGCGCGGCCCGGCGGATCGGGTGATTCTCGATCCACAACACCCCTACACTGCCTCGCTACGTGAGGCCGCGGCCGACCCCGAGCGGCTCGGCCGGCTGCGCGACGAGGTCCGGGCCGAGATGGGAGGCGGGCGATGAAGGGAACGCCGACCTGGCTGCGCGCCCAGAACGACCGGACGGCTTTTCGGCTGCTGCTCGAGCATGGACCGCTGAGTCGTTCGCAACTGGGCGAGCTGTCCGGCCTGTCGAAGCCCACCGCAGGTCAGATGATCGCCCGGCTGGAACGCGTCGGGCTGATCGGACCGGCCGGTGAGATCACCGGCGCCCGGGGCCCGAACGCAGTCTCGTACGGGGTGCGCCGCGACTCCCTGATCGGGGTTGCGGTGAGCATTCTGGCTGATCGGATCCAGGCCGTCGTGGTCGATCCGACCGATGCCGATCACCCGGTGGCCGAGGTGGCGACCGCAGGACTGCAGCGATCGCCGGCCCTTGACGTCCGGGCGGCCGTGCAGGCCGCGTGTGCGGCGGCCGGGGTGCCGTTGGACTCGGTCAGTGCGGTGACGGTCGGCGTCCAGGCGGCGGTTGACGCGGCCGGCGATGCGTTGTCCTTCACCGACACCCTGCCGGGCTGGCCGCTGCAGGGTGCCCGAGCCATGATCGAGTCGGCGACCGGGCTGGAGGTCACCCTGGAGAACGACGTGAACCTGGCCACGATGGCGGAGCGCTCCGCGGGAACCATCGAGACCGACTTCGTTCACCTGTGGCTCGGCGATGGAATCGGGGCCGGGCTCTGCCTCGGTGGCACCGTTCATCGCGGCTGGGCCGGGGGCGCCGGCGAGTTGGGCTATCTGGAGGTGCCACGGTCGGCGGTCGCGATCGACCCGGCGGCGGTCGACCTGACCGACCTGGTCGGAGCCCCAGGGGTGTTGGCCGTGTTGGGCGCCGCTTCGACCGAGCGATTGAGTTCGACGCTCGATCGGCTGACCGACGATCCGGACGCGCTGGTCGCGCTGGCCGACCGGGTAGCGCTGGTAATTCAGCCGGTGCTGGCCGTGCTCGCCCCACCCTGCATTGTGTTGGGCGGCCCCACCGCGGCGGCCGGGGGAGCGCGACTCGCGACCCTGGTGGCGGGGCGTCTCGGGTTGACCGCCGACCGGGTTCGCCCGACCCGCGTGCTGGGCGCACCCGGGCCGGTGCTGCTGGGCGCCCGGACGTTGCTGGTGGCCGCCCTTCGGTCCCGGCTGGAGGAACAGATCGTGGAGGAGGTCGGATGAAGCTCGCCATCGTGGGCGGTGGGTCAACCTACACGCCCGAGTTGATCGACGGGTTCGCCCGGCTGCGCGACGTGCTGCCGCTGGACGAGGTGCACTTGATCGATCCAGACCCCGAACGGCTGCGGCTGGTCTCCGGCATGGCCCGGCGGATGCTCGCCCGGGCCGGGCACCCGGCCACGGTGGTGGCCACGAACGACCTGGTCGCCGGGGTGGCGGATGCCGACGCGGTGCTGGTGCAGTTGCGGGTCGGCGGCCAAACCACCCGCAACTCCGACGAGACCTGGCCGCACGAGGTGCAGTGCATCGGTCAGGAGACCACCGGCCCGGGCGGCTTCGCCAAGGCGCTGCGAACTGTTCCGGTGATGCTCAGGATCGCGGACGTGGCCAGGAAACACGCCCGTCCGGATGCCTGGATCATCGACTTCACCAACCCGGTCGGCATCGTTACCCGGGCGTTGCTGCAGGCCGGGCATCGGGCAGTCGGGCTGTGCAATGTGGCGATCGGCTTCCAGCGCCGGTTCGCGGCGACGCTCGGGGTCGAGTTCGACCGGGTCAGCCTTGGCCACGTCGGGTTGAACCACCTGACCTGGGAGCGCAGCGTCCGCGTGGACGGCGCCGACGTATTGCCCGGCCTGTTGGCCGATCGGCTCGGCGAACTCGCCGACGAGGTCGAGTTGCCGCCCGCGCTGCTGGCCCAGCTGGGCATGGTGCCGTCGTACTACCTGCGCTACTTCTACGCCCACGACCAGGTGCTGGCCGAGCAACTAAGCGAGCCGTCGCGGGCCCAGGCCGTCCAGGCGATCGAGGACGAACTGCTGGCCGTGTACGCCGACGAGTCCGTGGACACCAAGCCCGAGGCGTTGGAGCGGCGAGGTGGCGCCTTCTACTCCGAGGCGGCGATCGAGTTGCTGGCCGCGCTGCGCGGCGATGGCAGCGTCCGGGTGGTCAACCTGCGCAATGACGGGTCGCTGCCCTTCCTACCCGACGACCACGTGATCGAGGTGCCGGCCCGCTTCGCCGAGGGAGCGTTCGTGGCCCAACCGATCGATCCGGTGCCGGACGATCTGGCCGGACTGATCGGTGCCGTCGCGGGTTATGAGCGGCTGGCCCTGGACGCCGCCGTCCACGGTGGCCGGGATCGGGTGCAGCTGGCGATGCGGGCCCACCCGCTGGTGCTGCAGAACGACCGCGCCGATCGGCTCACCGACCTGCTGCTGGCCGCCAATGCGAAGTTCCTGCCGTGGGCGTGAGCAACCTCGTCGTCGGCATCGACGGAGGCGGCACCAAGACCGACGCGATCGCGGTCACCCTGGCGGGCGAGATCGTCGCACGCCGCCGGGGCGGAACGACCAGCCCGCACCTGATGAACCTGGCGCCCTCGATCGGGCTGATCGCCGGGTTGGTCGAGGCCGTCTCCGGAGGGATGACGCCGCTCGCGATCGGGGTGTACCTGTCCGGCCTCGACCTGCCCCGTGAGGTGTCCGCCTACACCGCCGCGCTCGAGGGCCTCGGCTGGCCGGGAAAGCTGTTGGTCGACAATGACGTGTTCGCCCTGTTGCGAGCCGGCACCCAGCAACCGGACGCGGTTGCCGTGGTCTGCGGTACCGGCATCAACGCCGTGGGTCGCCGGGCCGATGGCGCGACCGTCCGGTTTCCGGCGTTGGGTTCCATCTCCGGCGACTGGGGTGGCGGTCACGGCCTGGGCCAGGAGGCGCTCTGGCACGCGGCCCGGCACGCGGACGGCCGAGGCGAACCGACGACCCTGACCGCGGCGGTCTGCACGGAGTTCGGGGTGGCGTCGATTCCGGACCTGATCGCGCAACTGCACTTCGGCGAACGCGACCACGGAGAACTGTCCCGGTTGGCCCCGGCGGTGTTCGCGGCCGCCGAGCAGGGCGATCCGGTCGCGGGGCGGCTGGTCGACCGCTTGGCCGATGAGGTGGTCACCATGGCCGGCACCTGTCTGCGTCGGCTCGACCTGATCGACGCCGGCGTACCGGTGGTGCTGGGCGGGGGCATTCTGCAGGCTCAGCCGCCACGCCTGATGGCGCGGGTCGCCGAGGGGATCGGTGATCTGGCGCCCAACTCTCGGTTGGTCCCGCTGACCGCGCCGCCCATCCTCGGTGCGGCACAGTTGTGCCTTGAGTCCGCGGGTGCCGATTCCACGGCGCTGGCCCGGCTGGAGGCCGAGTTCGTCGGCTAAGTGAGCGTCCGTGGGTCGGGGGACATTCGCCGGTCGAAGCCTGTCCAGACCATCGATTTCGACAGGCTCGTTCAGGTGCCGGTCATTCAACCTTTGGGGTGGCACCCAGGTAGAACCACCGTCCGGCCCGGCGGACGAAGGCGGACCGCTCACTTTGGCTGCCCCGCTCCGGTCCGGCCACCCAGGTCGCGGTGAACTCGACGATACCCATCAGGTCGTCTTCGGTGCCGTCCACCCGGTCGGTGATGGTCAGCCCGGTCCAGGTGCGGTCCTCGAGGTGGAGGGAGTCCGGGCGGTTGCGGGGGTGCCAGGTGCGCAACAGGTACTCCGAGTCGCCCAGCGCAAAGGCGGTGTAGCGCGAGCGCATCAGGGCCTCGGCCGTCGGCGGCCAGACTTCACGCCGCAGATACGGCGCACAGCACTCGTCGTCGCTGCCGCCACCGCACGGACAGGCTCTGGTCATCCGGCCATGATCGCGGATCAGTCCGCCTTGACCAAGCCGGGCGCATCAGCCCGAGATGGCGCCGTACATCGCCGCCCGACTCCGCGAGCCGACAGACGGCCGTGGCGTGGTCGCAGTTCGAGAGCAGCATGACGATCGCGGTCTTGGTGTTTGCGTCGGTGGCGGCGATCGCGTCGGCGGCGACGCTCTGGTCGACCCCGGCGGCCAGACCGAGCACGACGTCCTGGAGCGTGCCCGACGCGATCAGGGTGTCGAGGTGACGGGTGCGTTGATTGGCGGGTCGCCGGGTTACTCGCCGGCGAGCAGGGCGATCTCTTCGTCCAC
>CAVRRM010000003.1:0-38540 GCA_963723605.1 uncultured Actinomycetota bacterium
TTGGCTCGTTTACACCGCTCTGCATCTACTGCGCGCCGGATCGACGCCTGGCAACCCGCGGCTCATCTCGGGGTGTTCCGCCCAACTGGGGTGTGCAGCGTTTAACCGTGAACCCGAGGAGGTGCACCCGCGTATGGCCCGAGCGTGCCTCGGCGTGGGCGTCCACGCCAGCCGATCTGGGCGTCCACCGGACCGAAGTGGGCAGCCGCCACCGATGCTCCACCCGGTCGCCCGGGCGTGCACTTGATCCATCCATCCAGCACGCCGGCGAACGCGCGCCGGCCAGGAGGCCAAACGGGCCAGACAGGGGCATCATGTCCACCACTGAAAGCGCCACCAGCGCACCGACGACTGGCGCCGAGTCCGTCGCCGATGCGACCCGGCCCGCGCCGCGTCCCACCGCGAGCATGTCCTACACGGCCGTCTGGAAGCAGAGCGCGGCCGGGGAGATCTCGCACTACGACGTGACGTCCGAGGAGTACCGGGCAAGGTACGACCAGCTCTGGGGCCAGGGCTGGCGTCTCAAGGGACTCCAGGTCGCCGTGGTCGGCGGAACCAAGGTCCGCTACACCGCGGTGTGGCAGCAGAGCACCGCCGGGGAGATCCAGGTCTACGGCTGGACGTATGAGGACTACCGCAAGAAGTCGACGAGTTGTGGAAGCAGGGTTGGCGGCTCAAGCTGCTGCAGCCGTTTGTGCTGTCGGGCGACCAGGTCCGCTACACCGCGGTGTGGCAGCAGAGCACCGCCGGGGAGATCCAGGTCTACGGCTGGACGTATGAGGACTACCGCAAGAAGTACGACGAGTTGTGGAAGCAGGGTTGGCGGCTCAAGCTGCTGCAGCCGTTTGTGCTGTCGGGCGACCAGGTCCGCTACACCGCGGTGTGGCAGCAGAGCACCGCCGGGGAGATCCAGGTCTACGGCTGGACGTATGAGGACTACCGCAAGAAGTACGACGAGTTGTGGAAGCAGGGTTGGCGGCTCAAGCTGCTGCAGCCGTTCGTGCTGTCGGGCGACCAGGTCCGCTACACCGCGGTGTGGCAGCAGAGCGCCGCCGGGGAGATCCAGGTCTACGGCTGGAAGTACACCGACTACCGGGCCAGGTACGACGAGCTGTGGGGCCAGGGCTGGCGGCTGAAGACGCTGCAGACTTTCGTCACCCGCGCGGCACCGCCGAAGGTCCGCATCCCCAGGCCGAGCCAGGATCAGCTCAAGCAACGGGCGATCGACGCCTACACGGCCGACGGCGGGCTCGCCAGCGGAGTTGGCTACCCGGCCGGGGCCATCCAGCTCACCGCCAGCCAGGCCGTCTGGCCGATGAGCGGCGGCAGGGTCGTGGCCCGCGCCGATGGCAGCACGTCGGTCGACATCGACCAGAAGGTCCGCGTCCACTTCGTCGGCTTCAAGTGCTTCGAGGAATCTAGTGAGTTCAGCAGCAGCGACGAGCCCTACTTCGTGGTTTCCTACGTCCACCAGGGCAGGTCGGTGACGAAGAGCTTCGACTTCAGCAAGATCAACAAGGGTCAGACCAAGGCGGTCGGCGAGCTGATCGCCGACGACTTCGACGTCAAGGCCGCCAGGCTCCACGTCGCGGTGTTCGAGCACGACGAGGGCTCGATCTCCGAAGCACGCCGCAAGGTCCGCAAGACCATGGAGGAGTTCGCCGCGGCCGGGGCTCAGGCGGCAGCGCTTTACAACATCTCTCAGGGCGCGGCGGGTGACGGTGGACTCAGCAACTACACCGCCATCGCTGGTGCGGTCGTGGGCGGTCCGATGGGGGCCCTGCTCGGCAAGGGCATCGTCGGAGCACTCGGTCTCGGCGACGACTACGTCGGCGACGAGGGCGTCCCGGTCTTCGACCAGAACTACAACCAGATTCCCGTGCTGGGCTCCATCGCCGGCGCGGCCGGACCGATCGAGTACAGCCACAGGTTCTGGATCGACAGCGACGGCGACGGTGACTATGAGGTCTACTTCCGCGTGCAGAAGATGGACGTCCCGCGTCCGAAGCCATCGCTCACGTCCGGCAGCTGACCAACGGGGGTCCGGCCGACCGGCCGGGCCCCCTCCCGGATTGCGCCAGCTGTGCCAAGTGGTCGAGGCCAATCCGAGCCCGTACGAGATCTCCACGGGATGGCCGGCCACGTCGCCTATGAAGTCGAGATGCTCGCCCTCACCGGACACGAGCTACTGGCACGTGGCCTCGGAGACCTCTCGGTCGCGTTATCCCCGAGGGACGCAGAACGACTGCTCAACAACGTGCTGGTTGAGTCCTTCCTTATCCACGCGCGGAGCCTCGACCATTTCTTGACGTACGGTCAGTCACAACGCCGGTCAGTAGACGTCCCCACCTCAGGATAGGAAGAGCCCGTAATGTTCGCCTGTGGACCTTCACGAATTCGGGTTCCGGCGGCTCGTCGGGGTACGCCGTTCTCCACAACCGTTCATCGCCTCGTACGTCGAATACGAGCAGGGGTTCAAGTACACGGCTCCGCTCATGTTCGGGTCGTTCGAGCAATACCTGCTGGATCAGGTCTACGGAGCCAGCGGCACCGGATCGGTCCGGGACTACTTTGATCGACTGCTCGGTGTGACCTTGGCACCCGTCGGTGGCGCATTCAAGGTCTGGCACCTTCCCAAGATCTCGAAGGACGAGGCGAGTGAGACCATCGCCGGCCTCAAGCAGCTCAAACCTGGCGCCGAGGTGCGCGGCATCGTTCGGCAGCGCCTCGTGGATGCGCTTGCCACGGCAGGGATCAACGTAACGGGATTGGATGCCGACCGCGACGGCGTGATCGAGTCGCCGGGCCGACTCGAGTTGAAACTGGTGAACCAGCAGCACCCGCACCTCCCACCCGAGGTGCTGGTGCTGTCCATCGACAACCTCGGGTCACGCGGCGGGCAGACCGGCTCCGCTCAGCCCGACAGCACCACCGAGGCGCCCGGCCTGACGTGGTCTGGGAGCATCTCCGGGATCGCGGTGGACGCGGGGGCGGTCAGTTTCGTCCACGAGCTCCTCCACCAGTTGGGCGCCACGGACCTGTACGGGGCGGAGCGCGCCCGCAATTTCGAGCGAACCATCATGGCTGCCGTGCCGTCGGACGAGATGTGCCGAGTCCGGTTGGATCCGTGGCACGAGATGCAGTTCGGAACGGTGGAGCCACTGCTGTGCGACCTCGATCACCCCGATTCCGTGACGATCGAGCACGCCGGGAGCGATGAGTTCCAGCGCAAAGCCGTGCTCCTTACGGACGACGCCCACCCGTATGAAGGCTTCCTCGTGCAACTTCGCGTCGGTCCGCTCGACCCGCTCGATCTCGACTGCCCCGCCGGATGGTACGTGTGGCACGTCGCGGTCGAACCCGGGGACGGCGACAGTTTCGTGGTGCCATCGTGGTACGTCCTGGGCGGCCTCGATGCGTCGATCAACGTCCTCGGCGCACCTGACCTTGGTCGAGGCGAGACTATGCCGTGGACGAGCGAGCAGGTCACTCCCGAGCTGCGGTGGCTTGACGGGGCGGAGATTGGTCGCACGCTGCGATTCGATACGGATCCAGGCGGGACATCGGGCCGTGTGAGTTGGCAGCCGTTCGCCGGTTCGTGGCTCGCCGGCGAACCGCTTCTCAGCACGTCGACCCTTCCCGGTCGCACCGCGACCGCGGTATCAGTGACTCTCGCCGGCGGTCAACCGGTCGTTGGGAGCGTGCAGGAGGGCAGAGCCGTGGTCGAGACCGTCCTCGACGGGGCGACATCGCCCTGGGAGGTGCCCAGCGAGTGGTCGAACTGTCGTGGGATCGCCGTTGCCCAAGGCCCCGAGGACCTGCTCATCGCGGTGTGCCGGGGCAACGGGACGCTCGCGGTCGCGTACCCGCCGTATTTCGACGCACCGGTCACGTTAGGCGCCATCAACGTCGAGGGTTCGCCCGCTGCGACTTGGTTCGGGAAGACACCCGTCATCGCCTGGTCGTCGCAAACCGAACTGTGGGTGTCGGCGTACAACCCCTCGCTCAGGCGATGGGACCAGATGCCGATCGAGTTCGACACCGACGCGGAGTCGATCACGGCGGGCACCCGGCCCGCGCTCGCGGCGACGGGGGGCTTCGTCTACCTCGCCTGGACCGGCAGGGACGGTCAGCTGCGGATGAGGCGTGCCGCCAAGGCGCTCGCTTGGCACGACACGGTGTTGAACAACGGCGTCCGGACGCCTCGTGAGCGCTGCTACTCCCTGGGGTGGGGCGCCGCATCGCCCGCGCTGGTCGTCGGACCTGATCGAGCCGTGTGGGTCGCTGCGATGCGAGGAACCCAGTCGGTCACGATCGCGCGCGCCCTGGCCGCCTACGGGCCGGACGAGGGCCAAGTCGGCGGCTGGCGCCCGCTTCGGCGGACGCTGCCGGTGTCGGGTGGTACCGAGTTGGCGGTCGCGGGGGATCAGTCGGGCATCTGGATCGCGACCACGCCGATCGACGGCCCGGTGCGGCTCAGCTACGCCGTCGTGCCGACCAAAGCCGGTTGACGATGGTCGCTGCGTTTGCCGGGCTCGTGATGGTGGGCAGCGTCTGAGAGAGGTCTAGGTGTACTGACCGGGGACGTTGGTCTGAACCAGCCACGGTCAGCGATGTTGCCGCCACAGCTCAACGCCAACGCCCCAAGATAGGAACCTGCGCTCACCTGTAGGCGATACAGAACCTGCCGGCCTCGCGCCGGATCCACCGACAGCACATGCGCCTTGCCCGCACCGGCCAACTCGGCAATCTCCGGCCAGGACGAAGAGTTCACCGTTTCCAGCTCATCCACGTCGCGAAATCTCACCCCGCAATCGTCCAATCAGCGGATGGGCCAAACGTCTTGTTTTGCCGCACTTAGTAGTGCCATTTCGCGAGGGATGTGGCTGCGTGCTGGTGGGTGGTGGTGCCGCTGGCGATTGCGATGACTAGGTCGTAAGCGTCGTCGTCCGGGGCTTCGAGGGTGATGGCGTTGAGTCCGTAGAACACGACGGTCGCTAGCCAGCCGATGCGTTTGTTGCCGTCGACCAGGGCGTGGTTGCGGACCAGGGATTCGAGTAGGGCGGCGGCCTTGTCGTCGATGCCGGGATAGGCGTCCTCGCCGAACACGCTGACCTGGGGTCGGTGGACGGCCGAGTCGAGCAGTCCGATGTCGCGGATCGGGCCGACGCCAAGGTCTTCGATCAGGCTGAGCACGTCTTCCAGGGTGAGGTACTCGATCACTGGCCAAGTCGATCGAGCAGGCCGGCGTAGCGATCCCGGGCTGCGGCCGAGAGCGTGCTGATTTTGTCGCGGCGCAGTCGGCGGGATGCCGCTTCGTGGATCGCTCGCACGGTTGCCTCCTGCTTGCTCACCCCCTCGGCCTCAGCCAGCAGGGTGAGGACCCGCTCGTCCTCGGGGGTCAGTCGCAGAGTCATCGCCATACGCTGGATGATACCAGTCTGGTATCGCAGGAGGATGTCGCGGTGTGCGAGCGGAGCCTTCGGATTCGGTCACCCGAGCACCACCGCCCTTCACGTCCACCTCGGGGCTGTTCCCGCTCACATATTCGTTATACGATTTGTCGGTGGTGACCGAGCAGCAGATCCAGGAGTGGGCGGACGAGGCAGAGGAAGGCTACGACCCTGCCGAGTTAAAGCGGCGCGGGCGCGGCCGGCCGGGCCGGGGCGCTGAGCCGATGCAGGTTGTCGCGGTTCGACTGACCGCCGAGGAGCTCCAAGCCTTGGACGCCGCTGCGGAGCGCCATGAATTGAGCCGGTCTGAGGCCATCCGGGCAGCGTTGGCACACTACGCCGCGTGAGGATTCATCCCAGCGCACTCAAGCACGGCATCGCACCCGAGGACGCCGTGCAGGCGGCCGAATGGGCGCTGTGGATTGAACCCCTCGACGACGGTCCCACCTGCTCGGGAGCTTCGGTTGGGCTTCGATACTCGAGCCCGGCTCCTTGAGACTGTGGTGCTGCAAGTAGACGGCGGCGACGAACTCGTGATCCATGCAATGACAGCGCGCCGTCAATACTGGGATCTGTTGCCTTGACGGTGGTGCAGTGAACGAAGTGCAATACCTCGGTCGAGCAAGCCGCTCCGATCGATGACTCGGAGAGCATCAACGGTCCGCTATTCATCCAAGCCGGGAAAGGCCGTCCTGCTCGAGTTCTTGGCGATCGGACGGCCGACGCCGCCCACTCGCCACGGGCGGTGTTGCTGGCGTCCAGTCGTCTCCGGTGGCCAGTTGCGACATGCGGGCAGCCAATTGGGCGTCCCGGTCGGCTGGGCGTCGTGTGCATTGAGCGGTACCAGGCGGTGACGTCCGCCACCGAGATCTCGGACGGCTCCCGGGCGCCGAACGCGGGCACGATGGCCAGCCGCAGCAGCTTCTCGTACAGCGCCACGGTCGCCGGACGCAGCCGGCGGCCGCAGCAGCTTCTCGTACAGCGCCACGGTCGCCGGACGCAGCCGGCGGCGCCCGATCACCGTGGCCGCGTAGTCGGCCAGCGTCGGGGGCCTCGGTGCCGGTGCGCTCGGAGCCGAGGTGGGCGCCTGCCACTCACCACGACTGATCAGCCGCTCCTGCGCGGCCAGCCAGGCTTCGGCGTCCATCCGCGCCACAAAGGTGGTCGGTGCCGAGTGGCGGTTCAGGTCCGGACCGGTGAACCGGGCCCGGAACCGGCCGCTGGGCAGCTTGGAGATCTCGCCGAACGTTCGCTTGCCGGCGCGGCGGCGGCTAGCCATGGAGTGCTCCTCTCCTTGCACTCCAATAGCGATCGACGGCTCCGGTTTCGGACACCAAGGCCGTCGATTGGGGCCCTGCCGATTCCCCACGACCGGCGTGTCGTGGGGA
The DNA here is from genome assembly GCA_963723605.1 of uncultured Actinomycetota bacterium. Classification (GTDB taxonomy): domain Bacteria; phylum Actinomycetota; class Actinomycetes; order Propionibacteriales; family Propionibacteriaceae; genus Micropruina. Next base: position 6,842 of record CAVRRM010000003.1, read on the forward strand.
ATACGTGGGGAATGAAACGCCGCAAATGGCTGTAGGTGTCCACACTCGTCCAGCAGTGGTGGAGGTGAAACACCTTGTCAGAGGATGTTTTGCCTGGTCAGAGCGACCACCGAATTTGTGTCCGAGAGAGGACTTGAACCTCCACGCCCGATAAAGGGCACTAGCACCTCAAGCTAGCGCGTCTACCTATTCCGCCACCCGGACAGGGTGATGACCCGGAGCCCCGGGCAACCACGACAGCATATCCACCGCCCCGAGGGGACTCAACTTGAGCGCCGGGACCAGCCCCACCCGATCGGGTAGAACCTTATACAAACCCTGGACAAAGCTTCATCTTCGTGGCAGCGTCGGTAGTGCGCAGCTCGCTGAGGCGCCCCGCCGAGACGCATCCCCCCGCGTGTCGGCCGGGGCAGCCCAGCGAGCCGTAGCTTTTTTCACCCACCGAAGGAGTTCCGATGCCCGAAAAGCCCACGACGCTCGCCGAGCTCGTCGACAAGGCGAGGTTCGCCATGTTTACCACTCAAGACGCCGATGGCACCCTGGTGAGCCGGCCGATGACCGTCCAAGAGGTCACCGACGATGGCGGGCTGCTCTTCATCAGCCAGGCCGGCACCGACGTCTCCAAGCAGAGCCACGGCAAGCAGGTGAACCTGGCCATCGTCGAGGACAGCAAGTGGGTGTCCATTGCCGGCACCGGCCAGGTCTCGGACGACCGCGCAACCAAGGAGCGGCTCTGGGACGCCGCCAATGACGCCTACACCGAAGGCGGCCCCGAGAACCCCGACAACGTGGTGATCCGGGTGCAGGCCGACAGTGCCGAATACTGGGATACCCCGGGCGGCGTGGGCATTGTGCTGGGCATCCTGAAGGCAAAGGTCACCGGCGACAAGCCGCAGGTCGGCGATCACGGCACCGTCGACTTCTGAGCGCGTCCCCCGGGCGGCGGCCTTCGGTGTCGGTGCGGCAAGATGGCTCCATGAGCGAACCCAGCGGCCCCGATGCCGAAGTCGTCGACCTGTGCGGAGATCTGATTCGGATCGACACCTCCAACTACGGCCCTGAGGGCTCGACGGGGGAGCGTGCCGCGGCTGAGTACGTGGCCGGCAAGCTGGCCGAGGTCGGCATCGACTCGGAGTTGTACGAAGCCGAGTCCAAACGGACGAACCTGGTCGCGCATTGGGAGCCGGACGGCTGCGACACGTCCCTGCCTCCGCTGCTGATCCACGGCCACCTGGACGTGGTCCCGGCCCAGGCCGCCGACTGGCAGGTCGACCCCTTCGCCGGCGAGATCAAGGACGGCTGCGTCTGGGGGCGGGGCGCCGTCGACATGAAGGACTTCGACGCCATGGTGCTGTCGGTGGTCCGCGACCGGGCCCGCACCGGCCGGGCGCCGCGACGTCCGATCCGGCTGATCTTCACCGCGGACGAGGAGGCTGGCAGCGGCCTGGGTGCGCACTGGCTCGTCGAACATCACCCCGACCTGATCGCCGACTGCACCGAGGCGATCGGCGAGGTCGGCGGGTTCTCGCTCTCTGTGCGCGACGACCTGCGGCTGTACCTGATCCAGACCGCCGAGAAGGGCATGGCCTGGCTCAACCTGATCGCGGACGGCACTGCCGGACACGGTTCGATGCGCAATCCCCACAATGCCGTCACCGCCCTCGCCGCTGCCGTTGCCCGGATCGGAGCGCACGAGTGGCCGCACCGCATCCACCCGGCCCAGCAGGCTTTTCTCGATCATGTCGAGGACGCCCTCGGCATTGAGATAAACGCCGGCTCGGTGGAGGAGTCGCTGGCCCGCCTCGGCACCGTCGCCCGCATGATCGGCGCCACCATGAGCAACACCGCCAACCCCACCATGCTCAAGGCGGGGTACAAGATGAACGTGATTCCCGGCCAGGCGACAGCGGGAATCGACGGACGGTTCATTCCCGGCTACGAGGACGAGTTCTTCGCCACCATCACCGAACTGCTCGGTGATCAGGTGCGCTATCAGGTGGCCACCCGTCACATCGCCGTCGAGACCGAGTTCTCCGGAGCCTTGGTCGAGGCGATGCAATCGTGCCTGCAGGCTGAGGACCCTCAGGCGCTCGCCGTGCCGTACCTGATGAGCGGCGGAACGGACGCCAAGGGCTGGTCGACGCTCGGCGTCCGCTGCTTCGGGTTCGCGCCGCTGCAGTTGCCCGCCGACCTCGACTTCGTGGCCATGTTTCACGGTGTGGACGAGCGCGTGCCGACCGCGTCGCTGGAGTTCGGTGCGCGGGTGCTCGACCGGTTCCTCGATCAGGCCTAGTACGCACTGTTCGCCGGGATCTCGCTGTGCCATCGCACTAGGGTGTCGGCGTGAAACGTCGCTCCGTGGGCAGCAGCGGCCTGCAGGTGTCCCGGCTCGGGCTGGGCACGTTGACCTGGGGCCGGGACGTGCCGCCGGCCCAGGCCCGCACCCTGCTGCGCGGGTTCGTCGAAGCCGGCGGGTCGCTGGTGGACACCGCCGCCGCGTACGGCAACGGTGACGCCGAGCGGATCATCGGCAAGCTGATCCACACCGACCTGGCCCGCGACGATCTGGTGATCGCCACCAAGGGTGGCTTCGGAGTCCGGGACGGCAAGCGGGTGGTCGACACCTCCCGCACTGCCCTGCTCGATGACCTGACTGGATCCCTGCGCCGATTGCACACCGACCACGTCGACCTGTGGCAACTGCACGCCTGGGGAGGGGCGCCGCTGGAGGAATCCCTGGCAGCCATCGATCACGCGGTGAACGCCGGCATGGTGCGGTACGCCGGGGTGGCGAACTTCGTCGGCTGGCAGACCGCCCAGGCGGCCACCTGGCAGTCGGCTTTTCCGGGCCGGGCGCCGATCACCAGCGTCCAGGTGGAGTACTCGCTGCTGGCCAGGAGGTCGGAGGTGGAGGTGATTCCCGCGGTGCGGGCGTTCGGCATGGGGCTCTTTCCCTGGTCTCCGTTGGGCCGCGGCGTCTTGGCCGGACGGTACCGCTCCGGCATTCCGCGCGACTCCCGAGGGGGCCAAGCCCACTTCGCCTGGTTCGTCGAGCCTTATCTGGAGGCGCGCTCGAAGGCGGTGGTCGAGGCCGTCGCCACCGCCGCCGACGGGCTGGACCTCACCTGCGCCCAGGTGGCGCTGCTGTGGACCAGGGACGCTCCCGGCGTGACGGCACCGTTGATCGGTCCGCGAACGTCCGAACAACTCGAGCAACTGCTCGAGACCGAGGAGATCACCCTGCCGGCCGAGATCGTCAGCGCGCTGGACGACGTCAGCGGTGGGCCGAACGCCGGCCGGACCAGTGGCGTGAGTTAGGAACCGTCCCCAACTCCGGTCAGGTGGGGCTGATCACCTGGAAGACCAGCAGGGCCGCGATCACCAGGCCAAGGGCGACCCGGTAGATGATGAAGCCGGTGAAGTTGTTCTTCGATACGTACCGCAGCAGCCAGGCGATGGACGCATAGGCCACCACCCCCGACACCACCGTGCCGATCGCGGTCGCGGCCCAACCCACGCCGTCGGCGATGTTCTTGGCCTCTTTGACGGCCTGATAGAGCCCGGACGCGACCAGGGTCGGAATGCCGAGGAAGAAGCTCATTCGGGTGGCGGTGACCCGGTCCAGGCCGAGCAGCAGACCCCCAGTGATCGTGGCACCCGAGCGCGAGACACCCGGCACCAGGGCCAGCGCCTGGAGGGTGCCGAGAATGAGGCCGTCGCGCACCGTGATGGTTTCCTCGCCACGGTGCTGCTTGCCGAACCGGTCGCCGAACCACATCGCGACCGACCACCCGAGCAGGCCCACCACCACCGCCCACATGCTGCGCAGGGGTCCGGTGATCAGCGGCTCAGCCAGCAGGGCGATCGCCGCGGTCGGAATGAAGCCGGCGATGATCGCCCACCCCATCCGATAGTCGGGGCCGCGGTTGGAAGCGTTCCGAAGACCCTTGAACCACGCCGTCGCGAACCGGACGATGTCACCCCAGAAGTACACGATCGACGCGATCATGGCGCCCACCTGGATCACCGCGGTGTAGGCGGTGACGCTCGGGTCGTCGATCTGCACACCCATCAACTTCTCCACCAGGGTGAGGTGCCCGGTGGACGAGATGGGTAGGAACTCGGTGATGCCTTCGACGATGCCGAGCACGATCGATTGCCACCAGCTGATCATGAGATTCCTTCCGGGCGAGTTGCCGCCGGACAGCTTAACGGCCTCCGTCGGACCCTCCTGACCCCGCCGAAGCGCGGAGAGGTCGACCGAGCAGCGAGCAGACCGCGAACCACGAAGTCCACCGCTCGGGCCTCGCTATAAGGTGGCCTCCGGCGTGAGGGTCGCGTCAACGAGGAGGATCCGTGAAATCCTGGCCGGCGCCCGACGTGCCCACCCTGCCCGGCGTCGGCGGCGAGTTGTTGGTTCACGACACCGCCCTGGACGAACTCGTGCCGGTGCGTCCGGACAATGCCGAGGCCAGGCTCTACGTCTGCGGCATCACCCCCTACGACGCCACTCACCTCGGCCACGCCAACACCTATGTGGCCTTCGACCTGCTGCAACGGGTGCTTCTCGACTGTGGCCAACGGGTGGTCTTCACCCAGAACATCACCGACGTCGACGACCCGCTGTTGGAACGGGCCGCTGCTACCGGGGTCGCCTGGCAGGAGCTCGCCGAGAACCAGATCAGCCTGTTCCGTGACGACATGACACAGCTTCGGGTGATTCCGCCGCAGCACTACATCGGGGCGGTCGAGTCGATCCCGTCGGTGATCGAACTGATCGAGTCGCTCAAGCTGGCCGGCGCGGTCTACCAGGTGGAGGACGCCGAGTATCCCGACTGGTACTTCGAGGTGCACCGGGCCCCTGGCTTCGGACGGCTGTCGAAGCTCTCCGAGCAAGACGCGCTGGCCGCCTTCGCCGACCGCGGCGGTGACCCCGACCGGCCCGGCAAGAAGGCTCCGCTGGACTGCCTGGTCTGGCGAATGGAACGCCCGGGCGAGCCGGCCTGGGACAGTCGGTTGGGTCGCGGACGTCCGGGCTGGCACATCGAGTGCACGGCGATTGCCCTGCAGTACCTCGGGGCCGATTTCGACGTGCAGGGCGGGGGTTCCGATCTGGTATTTCCGCACCATGAGATGTGTGCGGCCGAGGGTGCGGTGGCCACCCGGCAGCCGTTCGCGAAGGCCTACGTGCATGCCGGAATGGTGGGTCTGCACGGCGAGAAGATGAGCAAGTCCAAAGGCAACCTGGTGTTGGTCAGCCGGCTGCGGGCGTCCGGCGCCGATCCGATGGCGATCCGGCTGGCGCTGCTCAACCGGCACTATCGCACGGACTGGGAGTGGACGGCCGACGACCTGCGCGAGGCCCAGCACCGGCTGGCCACCTGGCGGGCGGCGGTCGGGCGAGCGGGGGCACCACCCGAGCCGGTGGTCACCGCGATCCGGGCGGCGCTGCGCAACGACCTGGATGCTCCGGCGGCCTTGGCCGCGGTCGACGATTGGGCGAGCGCAGCCGGTCGTGACCTGGACGCCGGCACTGCGGTCGCCCAAGCCGTGGACGCGTTGCTCGGCATCCGCCTCGAGGTCAGCAACCCGCCCGCCAGGGTGCCGGCCGAGCCACTACCCGGCTGAGCGGCGGCGGACCCCAGCTATCGATCAGTCCAGCCCGAAGCTGGTCGCCTCGACGGTGAAGGCGTCGACGGCTTCGAGGTCGACCAGCACGCCGTTGCCGGATCCTTCGGGCGCAGTCAGGCAGCCCTCGTCGTCCAGTTCGAATGAAGTGCCGATGTCGGCGGCGTAGTAGCGGCTGGTGGCCGAGATGTCCCCGGGCAGGGTGAAGCCAGGCAGCGTGGCCAGGGCCAGATTCGCGGCCCGGCCGACAGCGGTCTCCAGAGTGCCGCCGCAGAACACCGGCACCCCGTTGGCCAGGCAGACGTCATGGATCTGCACAGCGGTCAGGTAGCCGCCCACCCGGCTCGGCTTGATGTTGATCACGTCGGCAGCGCCGAGCCGGATCGCCGTCATGGCATCGTCCAGCGACAGCACCGACTCGTCCAGGCAGACCGGTGTGCCGTGCCGGGCCGCCAGCGCCACGTGCGCGAGCAGCTGATGCCGGGCGAAGGGCTGCTCGAGCAGCAGCAGTCCGAACTCGTCCAGTCGGCCGAGCAGGGGGATATCGGCGGCCGTGTAGGCCTGGTTGGCGTCGACCTGAAGCGGCAGCTCGGTGCCGAACGCCTCGCGCACGGCGCGCACGGGAGCGAGATCCCAGCCGGGCTGGATCTTCAGCTTGACCCGCCGGTAACCGTCGTCCAGGTAGCCGCCGACCCAGTTCAGCAGGGTGTCGATGTCGCCAGGAATGCCGACCGAGACCCCGACCTGGATCGGCCGCCGCACCGAGGCGAAGAAGTCGACCAGCGGCAGGTCGTGCCGGCGCAGCTGGGCGTCCAGCACCGCGGTCTCGACCAGTCCCTTGGCCAACGGGTTGCCGGGCACGTCGGCGAACGCCGCGCGCACCGAACCTGCGGTGATCGGGCCGCCGGCCAGTCTGGGTAGCAGCACCTGATCGATGGTCAGTCGGACGGAGTCGATGTACTCGGGAAAGTAGGTGGGCTCGGGGTCGGCCGCCGACTCGGACCAGCCGGAGACTCCGTCGGCGTCGGTCCACCTGGCCACCAGCACGTCGCGGACGGTCTCTTCACCCTTGCTGGTGCGGAAGGGTCGCACCAGCGGCATGGCGAGCCGGAACACGTCCAGGCCGGCGGCGGGCATCGGGTCAGCCCTTCCTGGCGAACACGTAGTGCCCGTCGCGGTCGACACCGACGGGCGCGAAGCCGGCGGCGAACAGGGTGCTGAAGGCGTCCCGGGCGGCCAGCCGCCAGCGTCGTCCGACGGCCGGGTCGGAGGCGCGCAGAGCCTCGATGTCGGACGGCACCCAGACCCGGACGAGGGCGTCCGGGTCGTCGTGGGCCGGCATCAGGTCGAGCCGCAGCCCGGGTTCGCCCTTCGCGGCCGGGGTGAGCAGCAACGGCGCGCTCGGGGCAGCGGCAGGCAGCGGGAGTCCGCCGGGTTGGTCGGCCAGCGTCCACTCGACCACGAACCGGTCCGGCAGGTCGCCGGCGTTCACCGCGTCCAGCATCGGCGGGTAGTAGTCGGGCACGAAGCCGGTCACCCGACCCCCCAACCGATTCAGGTTGAAGTGACCGTTGCGCCGGATCAGCGGATCGTAGGTCCAGGTCAGGTAGGCCGCACCGCGGGTCAACGCCCACTCGCGTTGGGCGAGCTTGAGTTGGCGACCGAGCCCCCGGCCGGCATACCCCCTGGCCACGCCCGCGATATAGGAGTAGACCCGATCCGAACCCGGCGACCCGGCGAAGCCGATGGTCAGGCCGACCAGGTCGCCGGCCGGGGTCCGGGCGCCCAGCACCGAGCCGCCGGCATGCTGCAGGGCCACCATCAGGTCGGCCGGGACCGGCGACTCGGCCGGTGGCACACCCCAGATTTCGGCCAACAGGGCGGCCCCGGCGACCCGGTCCGGGTGACTGTCCAGCTCAGCGATCCGGGCCGGCAGCGAGGGGGTCGGACTCGACCAGCTTCCGGTGGGTGACAGATCGGCATCCATGATGGACAGCATGCCGGAACCGCCAGCCCACCACACCACTAGACTTCGTGGCCGTGAGCAAGACCTTCGAAGACCTGTTCGCCGAACTCAGCGGCAAGGCCCAGGAGCGGCCGGAGGGTTCGGGCACCGTCCGCGAGTTGGATGCCGGCGTCCATGCCATCGGCAAGAAGATCGTCGAGGAGGCGGCCGAGGTCTGGATGGCCGCCGAGTTCCAGTCCCGCGACGACGCCGCCCTGGAGATCAGCCAGCTGATCTACCACACCCAGGTGATGATGATCGCGCTGGGGCTGGACCTGGACGAGGTCTACGCGCACCTGTGAGTAGAGTCGGACGGGTGTCCGAACGCCCCTTGCTGAAGATCGCCATACCGAACAAGGGCTCGCTGTCCGAGGCCTCCACCGAGATGCTTCGCGAGGCGGGCTACCGGCAGCGCCACGACGCCAAGGATCTGGTGTTGCTCGACGAGGACAACGGGGTGGAGTTCTATTACCTGCGACCTCGCGACATCGCCGTCTACGTCGGCGAGGGCACCCTCGATCTGGGCATCACCGGTCGCGACATGCTGGTCGACTCCGCGGCCGCCGGGGTCGAGGTGCTGCCGCTCGGCTTCGGCGGCACCCGGTTCCGGTTCGCCGCTCCCGGCGGCGCCGACTGGACCGTGGCCGATCTCGACGGCAAACGGATCGCCACCTCGTATGCCGGTCTGGTCGGCGATTGGCTGAGCCGTCGGGGCATCCAGGCCAGGCTGATCAAACTGGACGGGGCGGTCGAATCGTCCGTTCGGCTGGGGGTCGCCGACGCGGTGGCCGACGTGGTCGAGACCGGCAGCACGCTGAAGCGGGCCGGGCTGGAACTGTTCGGCGACGCGATCATGAGCTCCGAGGCGATCCTGATCCAGCGTGCGGACGCTGCGGCACCCGACGGCATGGACCGGTTGGTCCGGCGGTTGACCGGCGTGCTGACCGCCCGCTCCTACTACATGGTCGATTACAACGTGCCGCAGGCCAAGCTGGCGGCGGCCTGCGAGGTGACTCCGGGACTGGATGCGCCGACGGTTTCACCACTGGCCAAGGACGGTTGGGTCGCGGTCCGCGCGATGATTCCGCGTCAGCAGGCCCCGGTCATCATGGACCGGCTCTGGGACGTCGGCGCCGACGCGATTCTGGTGACGGACATCGTCGCCTGCCGACTGTGACCGAGCCGGGCCGGGCTGTGGACGCTGCATCGGCACGGCCGGTGACCTTCAGGCCGAAGGCGTCGCTGCGGATGGGAGTATCCCTCTCCATCTCGCTGGTTGCGGCCGCGCTGCTCGGCTGGGTGTTGACACCTGCGGCCGTCCAGGCCCAGTTCACGCTGGTTCAACTCGTGACCCTGATCTTTTTCCTTGCCCTGATGGTCGCGATGGCGCTCGGTATCGGGTTGAGCTACGTGCGGGCGGACGCGGCCGGGCTCCGGTTTCGTAACGGCGTCAAGACCCACGAAGTGCCGTGGAACGAGATCAAGGCGTTCCGCTACCGCGAGGGCGATCCGTGGCCGTTCGTTCTGGTGCGCACCGAGGTTGAGCAGCGTCCGTTGCTGGGCATTCAGCGCTCCGACCGAAACTACGCCGAACAGTGCGTTGCCGAACTCAGAGAGCGGCTGGCCGGCGCCTACGGCCAGGCGCCGGACGCCTGAACCCTTCCCTGATCGAGCTCAGCCCGGTCAATCGGCCGGGCGCGCGCGATCAGGAGTTGTTCTGCCGGTTCTCCGGAAGGGTCAGGGTCTGCTCGGCGGGGTTGGACGAGCTGGACGGCGGCTGACGATAGCTCGACGATCCGGACGCCGGGCCCGACGACCCTGACGCCGAGCCCGAGGACCCGGCCGGCGGGGCGGACGTCCGCGGCACCTGTGTGCTGGGCTTGGGCTTGCGCACGCGGGGTTTGCTGGGCACCAACCGGGAGATCACCAGCAGCGCAACGGCCAACCCCAGCACGCTCAGCCCGATCAGCACCGGCACGGTGTACACCAGCGTCTGCCACCAGTTGGCCAGGGTGTTCCAGCCGTCGACGGCCGCCTGCGACAGCCCGACCAACCAGATGCCGAGGGGCAGCAGCGCGATGCCGAGCCAGGCCAGCACCGCCTTCCACGGTGAGCGCGTACTCATGACCGCGACCAGCAGCAGGCCGAGCACAGTCCAGCCGATCACAACGATCATCACCCACGTGGAGAGTCCCATGCGGCCAGCGTGCCAGCATTCCCCACCCGCTGCCAGCACCCTGCGGGGGTGGTGCGGTTGTGGTTGGCTTGCGGCGTGCGGACCCTTGGACAACCGAACTCCGGCTGGGCCGGTGATCGCGGTGAACCGGACCCGGACGTCCGGGCCGCCTTGGCCCGCGCGGCAGGCTCCCAGAACCAGACCGAATACCTCCTCGCGGTCTCCGCCTTGTGCGGGGCCCGGTTGCTGCTGCCGATCGTCGCCGGCGGCGACGAGGGCAGCGGCGGGCCCGATCCCGAACGGCACGCCGAGTTGGCCGCGGTGCTGATGAGGTCGGCGTCCGGGCAGAGCGGTGCACTGGCTTTCACCGGCTTGGATGCCCTGCAGGCGTTCGATCCACAGGCCCGTCCGGTGCCCTGCACACTGGATGTGGTCGCCTCGACGGCCAAGGAGGTCGGTGCGACCGCGATCGTGATCGACGTGGCCGGTCCGCAGGCCCTGGTGATCGACGAATCGCTGATCGGCCCGCTGGCGCTCGGTAACCGGCTGGTGAAGCTCGACGAGGGCTGGGGCTGGCTGTCGGCGGTCAGCACCGGCGGTGACGGTCTCGACCGACCCGGGTGACGATTCGTCGGCCAAGGCGTGGACCAGCTAGAATGGCCTCGTCGACCGGCCGTCACGGCTGGTCCCGCTCAAGTGGAGTCCCGCTCCCACCCGTTCCGACCTCTGGTTGGCGGGTCCCGATCAAGGTCGAGGTCATCGTACCCGGCCCGGTCACCCGTGGGCCTCCGCATTGGCGGGGGCCTTTTCAGTTGGTCGACCACGTCCGAGACACAAACCTGGAGGAAATATCAGCGAACCACGGATCAACGAGCGCATCCACGCAAACGAGGTGCGCTTGGTCGGGCCTGCCGGCGAGCAGGTCGGCATCGTCAGAGTGGAAGACGCCCTGCGGCTCGCCCGGGAGTCCGATCTTGATCTGGTGGAGGTGGCCCCGATGGCGCGTCCGCCGGTTGCCAAGCTCATGGACTACGGCAAGTTCAAGTACGAAGCCGCCCAGAAGGCCCGTGAGACCCGACGCAACCAGACCAACACCGTGATCAAGGAAATGAAGCTGCGGCCCAAGATCGACAGCCACGACTACGAGACCAAAAAGGGTCACGTCGTGCGCTTCCTGAAGGCCGGCGACAAGGTCAAGATCACCATCATGTTCCGTGGCCGTGAGCAGAGCCGTCCGGAACTGGGCTTCAACCTGCTGAAGAAGCTGGCGGACGACGTGGCCGAGGACGGCTTTGTCGAGTCCGCGCCCAAGCAGGACGGCCGCAACATGCTCATGGTGCTGTCACCCACGCGGAAGAAGTCCGAAGCGAGGGTGGAGTCCGAGGCGCAGAAGAACGTCCGGATGGCCGAGCGTGCTGCTGCGGCCGAGGCCGAACGCAGTGCCGAGGCTGAACATCGCGCCTCACACCAGGCCGGGACCGCCCCGGTCAAGAAGCGCCGGGGTCCGGCCGACAACATGGACCCCGACATCGACCTGTGAGACCCAAGAAGAGAAAGTGAGCGGCAGCATGCCGAAGATGAAGACGCACTCGGGCGCCAAGAAGCGGTTCCGGATTACCGGCACCGGCAAGGTGATGCACCGCCAGGCGGGCAAGATGCACCTCAACGAGCACAAGTCGAGCACCCGCACCCGTCGCCTCGACGGCGACAAGATCGTCGCCAAGGGCGACGCCAAGAAGGCTCGTAAGCTGCTCGGCTCTTACAAGACCCGCTGACCCAGAACCAACCCGCGCATTCGCGCGCGATCGGCGTCCGCCGTATCGAGATTCACAAGGAGTGACACCACCATGGCACGCGTCAAGCGTTCGGTGAATGCCCAGAAGAAGCGCCGGGAAGTCCTGGATCAGGCTTCCGGCTACCGCGGGCAGCGGTCCCGTCTGTACCGCAAGGCGAAGGAGCAACTGCTCCACAGCGCCACCTACAACTACGCCCACCGCAAGGACCGCAAGGGCGATTTCCGCTCGCTGTGGATCCAGCGGATCAACGCCGCCGCGCGCGAGGAGGGCATGACCTACAACCGATTTATCAGCGGCCTGAAGGCCGCCGGTATCGAGGTCGACCGCAAGATGCTCGCCGAGCTCGCGGTCAACGACGCACCTGCGTTCGGCAAGCTCGTGGAGTTGGCCAAGGCCAACGCGGGCGCCAACGCCTGATCACCAGCCCTTTCAGGCCAGCGCGATATCGCGGGATTCCCGCGATGTCGCGCTGAGCCGTCCCCGTAGAAAGCCGCCCGACCATGTCGTCCGAACCTATCCAGCTGCCCGAGCCCTCGTCGGCGGTGCTGCGCGCCGCGCGCGCGTTACTGCGCCGCAAGGAGCGCCGGACCGCCGGAAAGTTTCTGGCCGAGGGGCCGCAGGCGGTTCGAGAGGCCTTGAAGGTGCCCGGCGCGGTGGAGACGATGTTCTTCCGCTGGGCGGCGGTGCGCGACCATGTCGAGCTGCTGGACGCCGCCCGCGCGGCGAACGTTCCGCACTACGCGGTCAGTGAGCAGAACATCGCCACCCTGACCGACACCGTCACGCCGCAGGGCGTGGTGGCGGTCTGCCGGGTGATCGACGTGCCGCTGCACGAAGCCGTCACGGACGGGGCCGCTCTGGTGGTGATCTGTGCGCAGATCCGCGACCCGGGCAACGCCGGCACGGTGATCCGCTGTGCCGACGCGTTCGGTGCGGACGCGGTGATCCTGTCGTCGGACTCGGTGGAGGTGTACAACCCCAAGACCGTCCGGGCCAGCGTGGGCAGCATCTTCCACCTGCCGGTGGTCACCGGCGTCGATCTTGCCGAGGCGATCGATGCCTGCCGGGCGGCCGGACTGCAGGTGTTCGCAACCGACGGCGAGGCCGGCACCGAGCTGACCGACCTGGCCGATCGGCTCAACCTGCCGACCGCCTGGGTGATGGGTAACGAGTCCTGGGGACTGCCCACCGAGCACCTGCAGTTGGCCGACACCACGGTCGCGGTGCCGATCTACGGTGCCGCCGAAAGCCTCAATCTGGCCACCGCCGCAGCCGTCTGCCTCTACGCCAGCGCGAGCGCCCAACACACCAGCCAACCGGCCGACTGAGCCAGCCGCTCCGGCGCCTGGCGCCGGGAGAACAACGGAGACCAAGCCATGTCTGTGCAGAACTCCAACCCGCCGGCGGCGCAGGCCCTGCAGCCGCAGGCCATCGACGCCGCGGTCGAGGCCGCGCTCGCTGCCATCGCCTCGGCCGACTCGGTGGCGGCACTGAAAGCTGCCCGCCTGGCCCACGCCGGCGACAAGTCGCCGTTGGCGCTGGCCAACCGCGCCATCGGCGGCCTTCCGCCCGCGGATCGCAAAGAGGCCGGGCGCCTGCTCGGCGCAGCCCGCGGGCGGGTCCAAACGGCGCTGGCCGACCGCTCCGTCGAGGTCGAGGCCGCGGAGCTGTCCGGTTCGCTGGCCGCTGAGGCGGTGGACGTGACCCTGCCCGTGCAACTGACGCCGGAGGGAGCGATCCACCCGATCACCGCGTTGATCGACCGGATGAGCGACATCTTCGTCGCGATGGGCTGGCAGGTCGCGGAAGGACCCGAGCTCGAGCACGAGTGGTTCAACTTCGACGCCCTCAACATCGGCCCGGATCACCCCAGCCGCGGCGAATCCGACACGCTGTTCATCGAGCCGACCTCGTCGCACCTGGTGATGCGCACCCACACCTCGCCGGTACAGATCCGATCGCTGCTGGATCGCGAACTGCCCGTCTACGTGATCTGCCCGGGCAAGGTCTACCGCGCCGACGAGTACGACGCCACCCACCTGCCGGTGTTCCACCAGATCGAAGGGCTGGTGGTCGACAAGGGCATCTCGATGGCGCACCTGCGCGGCACGCTCGACCAGTTCGCCCAGGTGATGTTCGGCGCCGGCATCCGCACCAGGATGCGGCCGCACTACTTTCCCTTCACCGAGCCGAGCGCCGAGGTCGACCTGGAGTGCTTCGTCTGCCGCGGTGAGTCGGTCGGCAACCCCGACCGTCCGTGCCGTACCTGCAAGTCCGAGGGGTGGATCGAGTGGGGAGGCTGCGGCGTGGTCAACCCGCGGGTGCTGGCGGCTTGTGGCGTCGACACCGAGGTGTACACCGGCTTCGCCTTCGGCATGGGCATCGACCGCACCCTGCAGACCCGCAACAACGCCGCCAACATGCGGGACTTCGTCGAGGGCGACGTCCGGTTCAGCCGCACCCTGAAGGGGGTCGCTCGATGAGGGCACCGATGAGTTGGTTGCGCGATTGGGTCGCGCTACCGAGTGACATGACCGGACGCCAACTGGCCGAGGTGCTGACCGGAGCCGGGCTCGAGGTCGAGACCGTCGAGTCGCTCGGCGAAGGGGTCGGCCCACTGGTGGTCGGACGCGTGCTCGACTTCGTCGACGAGCCGCAGAAGAACGGCAAAGTGATCCGCTGGTGCCATCTGGACGTCGGCGCCGACCTGGCGCCCGAGACGCCGCCGGCACCGGTCGGCGACCGTCCGGTGCCCGAGGGCGTCCGGGGCATCATCTGTGGTGCGCACAACTTCGTGATCGGTGACCTGGTGGTGGTCGGGCTGCCGGGCACGGTGCTGTCGGGTGGGTTCACGCTCAGCTCGCGCAAGACCTACGGACATCTGTCCGACGGCATGATCTGTGCCGAGGACGAGCTGGGCATCGGCTCTGACCACACCGGCATCATCGTCCTGCCCGCCGAGGCCGGGCTGGCGCCGGGCGATGACCCGTCCGGCTACCTGGGGCTGGGCGACGACGTGCTCGACATCAACGTGTCACCCGACATGGCCTACTGCATGTCGATCCGGGGGTTGGCCCGCGAGGCCGGGCAGGCGCTCGAGGTGCCGTTCACCGATGTGGTGGACGTGACCACGCCGCCGGTGACTGCAGCCGGCTATCCGGTGCTGCTGGACGACCCCGCCTGCCGGCTGTTCGTCGCCCTGACGGTGACCGGTGTCGACGAGACGATTCCGAGTCCGCGTTGGATGCAGCGACGCCTGGTGATGGGTGGCATGCGTCCGATCTCGCTGCCGGTGGACATCACCAACTACGTGATGCTCGAAGTCGGCCAGCCGCTGCACGCCTACGATGCGGCCAAGCTGAGCGGACCGATCCGGGTGCGATTCGCCACGGCGGGGGAGCGGATCGTGACCCTGGACGATGTCGACCGGAGGCTGGATCCGGGTGATCTGCTGATCACCGACGATTCCGGGGTGATCGGCATCGCCGGTGTGATGGGCGGGGCCTCGACCGAAGTCGATTCGGCCACCCGCGACATCGTGCTGGAAGCGGCCAACTTCGACGCCGCCACGATTTCGCGGGCGATGCGCCGGCACGGGCTGCCGTCGGAGGCGTCGAAGCGGTTCGAACGCGGCGTCGACCCGGCCGCCGCCTATGCTGCCGCCAGGCTCGCTGCCCGGTACCTGGTCGAGCTCGGCGGCGGCACCCTGTCCGCCGACACAACCGTGGCCGGTTCGGTGCCGCAACTGCCGAGCCAGACGGTGCCCTTGGCGTTGCCGTCCAAGATTCTCGGCGTGCAGGTGCCGGCCGAGCGGGTCCGGGCAATCTTCGCGGCCAGCGGGGTTGCCGTCGACGACGATGGGCCGGACGCGGTGCGAGTGACCCCGCCGACCTGGCGCGGCGACCTGCGCGACCCCTACGACTACGTCGAGGAGATCGGCCGCAAGGTCGGTCTCGACCAGATCCCGTCAGTACTGCCGACCCCGCCGATGGGCGCCGGGCTGACCGTCGCCCAGCGCGGCCGCCGGGCGGTCAATGCTGCCCTGGTCGGGGCCGGGTTCGTCGAAGTACTGGTGTTGCCGTTCATCTCCGCCGATGACCTGGACCAGTTGGGTGTGCCCGAAGGCAACCCGCGCCGGGCCTTGGTGCGGCTGGCCAACCCGTTGTCGGAGGCCAGTCCGTACCTCCGCAGCACGCTGTTGCCCGGGCTGTTCGGCGCGGTCCAGCGCAACTCCTCGCGCGGCAACGACGATCTGGCGATCTTCGAGACCGGTTCGGTGTTCCGGGCCGGCTCGGGAAACTTCGTGCCCGTGCCGTCGGTTGAGCACCGACCGTCCGAAGCCGAGTTGGCTGCGATCGAGGACTCGCTGCCCAAGCAGCCGCGACACCTGGCCGCGGTGCTGACCGGTGCCTGGCGCCCGGCCGGTTGGCAGGGCGGTGCCGAACCGGCCGGTTGGCAGCAGGCGTTCGCAGCGACGGACGTTGCCGCCCGCTCGGTCGGTGTCACCGTCCGCCGGGTGGCGGACGACTACCCGCCGTTCCATCCGGGCCGTTGCGCGAAGCTGCTGGTCAGTGCCGCCGATGGTGCCGAGGTGTTGCTCGGTCACGCCGGCGAGCTTCATCCCGGCGTGATCAGGGCATACGGGCTACCGGCCCGCACCGCCGCGCTGGAGATCAGCCTGGACGTGCTGTTGTCGGTGGCGCCCGGCACCGGAACGATCGCCCCGGTGCCGGCCTACCCGGTGGCCAAGGAGGACGTGGCGCTGGTGGTCGATGAGTCGATCACGGCCGGCGACCTCGAGAGCGCCCTGGTTGCCGGGGCGGGTGAACTGCTGGAGTCCATCCGGCTCTTCGACATCTACCACGGCTCGCAGGTACCGGTGGGCAGCAAGTCGCTGGCGTTCGCGCTGCGGTTCCGCGCGCCCGACCGCACCCTGAAGGATGCCGACATCGTGGGCGCCCGGGACGCCGCCGTGGCTGAGGCGGGTCGGCGGTTCGGGGCATCGCTGCGCGCCTGACTCGACCGGGGTGCTCGGTCGCGGGCGCAAAACTGAGGTCGATCACCGTCGGTCGAGCGCACAGTGCCCGTTTGGCTTGCCCCGATCGGTGGACGTGATCGAGCATGGCACTTCCAGACAGGAGGCGCCCATGCCCACCACGTTCTACACCGCGACCACCCTGGACGGCTTTCTGGCCGACGAGAAGGACTCGCTGGCCTGGCTCTTCCGGCAGGACCAGGACACCCGCGGGCCGATGAACTACGACGACTTCATCGAGGGCGTCGGCGCGTTGGCGATGGGAGCGACCACGTACTGCTGGGTGCGTGATCACCTGGCCGCATCCGATGAGGACTGGCCGTACCATCAGCCGACCTGGGTGTTCACCCACCGCGATTTGGACCCCATTGCCGGTGCCGAGCTGCGGTTCACCCAGGCCCCGGTGGCCGACGTGCACGCGGAGATGACGGCCGCGGCGGGCGGAACGGGGCTCTGGGTCGTCGGTGGTGGCGGGCTGGCCACCGATTTCGCGGCGGCCGGACTGTTGGACGAGATCGTGGTGATGATCGCCCCGGTGACCCTCGGCGCCGGCCGCCCGCTGTTTCCGGCCCCCTTCGATCTCGAGTTGATCGAGACCGCTCGGAATCGGGACTTCCTGTGTGCTCGCTACCGCGTCGTGGGGGCATTGGCGGAGAGCGCGGAAAGCTGACGCAACCGATCTGGGAAGATCAGCTGAGGGTGCATACCGGGTTCGGAATCACGGACTCACAATATTTGCCCAGCCGCTCAGGAGCGGGTCTTGACCAGTCGGACGGTGCCCGGGATCCGCGGCAACGGTCTCGTCGTGGGGATCGAGCAGGCTGTAGCCGGCCGCCTGGTAGATGCGTTGGTTGCGGAAGCTCTTGGCGCCGGTGAACAACCAGAACCGGTGGGCCTGAACCGGCGCGACCGCTTCGATCTTCGCCAGCAGCAGCCGGCCGAGACCCTGGCCGGCCAGGTCCGGGGCCACCATCAGCCGGCCGACCTCCCAGTCGCCGTCGTGCAGCTTGGCACGCACCGAGCCGATCAGCCGGCCACCACGGCGCAGCACCCAGGTGGTCCAGACGGTAAGCTCTGCGGTCACCGTCGCCAGATTCTCGGTCAGCGCCGGAATCTCCAGGGTTTCGTTGTCCACCGCCTCCTGAACCCAGCAGGCACGCTGCAGCACCAGCAGTTCCGGCGCGTCGTCGGCCCGGGCCGGACGAAGCTCGTCACCCGCAGCGGTCTCTTCGAGGATCGCCTCGGGCGGCGACAGCGGCAGTGACTGTCCGGCCAGCTCGCCGATCACGGCCAACGCCGGCGGGCGCACGTCCGCCTCCTTTGCGACCGCCGCGATGTCATCGACGGTGCCTCTGCTGGTCCGCATGGTCGGCAACCAGGCGTCGGCGATGACCGCCGCCGGAGTGTGCGGAGACAATCCCCGGGCGACCAGTTCGGCGCAGATCGCGGCCAGGTTGGCCACCCCCATCAACACCACGATGGTGTGGTGAGCTTTCGCCAGCGCTGCCCAGTCGGTGCTGGAGTCAGGGTGTCCCGGCGGCACGTGGCCAGACACCACGGTGAAGGCCTGCACCACCCCGCGGTGGGTGACCGGTATGCCGGCCAGCGCGGGTCCGGCGATCGCCGAGGTGACGCCGGGAATGACCTCGACTGCGACGCCGGCCCGGGCGCAGGCGAGCACCTCTTCGCCACCGCGTCCGAACACGAACGGATCTCCGCCCTTGAACCGCACCACGAACCGTCCGGCCTGGGCGTGCTCGACCAGCAGCTGGTTGATCCGCTCCTGCGACGTGGCCCGCCCGCCCGGAATCTTTCCGACGTCGATCAGCACGGTGTCCGGACGACACGACGCCAGGCTCGGTGCTGGGGCAAGGTGGTCGAAGAGCACCACGTCGGCGCGTTTGAGGGCCTCCAGGCCGGCGATGGTGACCAGGCCGGGATCACCCGGTCCGCCACCCACCAGCACCACCCGGCCGGCGCTCGCCGGCTCAACCACTGGCGGCAGCGTTCGCGGCGGCGGGCAGCGCCTCGACGATTCGGTTCAGCGCCGCGTCATCGTGCGCAGCCGACAGGAACCACGCCTCGTAGCCGGACGGAGGCAGCGCGACACCGGCGTCCAACATCGCGTGGAAGAACCGGGCGAACGCCGCGCTGTTCAGCTGCTGCGCGGTCCGGTAGTCGAGGATCGGGCCGTCGAAGTCCCCGAAGAAGACGGTGAAGAGGGAGCCGGCGGATTGAACCAGGTGCGGCACGGATGCCGTGGTGAGCGCCCCGGTGATCGCCTTCTGCACCGCCAGCGATGCCGCATCGACCCGCTGGTAGATCCCGGCGTCGGCCAACCCCAGGGTGGCGATTCCGGCCGCCGTCGCCAGCGGATTACCCGACAGTGTGCCCGCCTGGTAGACCGGTCCGAGCGGGGCCAGCAGGTCCACCACCTCGGCGCGACCGCCGATCGCGGCCAGTGGCATGCCGCCGCCGACGACCTTGCCGAAGGTGAACAGGTCGGGGGCCTCAGGCAGCGGATCGGCGCCTGCCTGCTCCAACCCCCACCAGCCGGACGGACCCACCCGAAACCCGGTCAGCACCTCGTCGAAGATCAGCAACGATCCGTGCTGCGCGGTCACCTCACGCAGCCGGCCGTTGAATCCAGGCCTGGGCGGCACCACCCCCATGTTCGCCGGCGCCGGCTCGGTGATCACTGCCGCGATCTGCCCCGGGTGCGCGTCGAACGCGGCCTGCAGTGCATCCGGATCGTTGTAGGGCACCACGATGGTCTGCGCCGCGGTGGCTGCGGTCACCCCGGCCGATCCGGGCAGTCCCTGGGTAGCCACTCCCGAGCCGGCCGCGGCCAGCAGGCCGTCCGAATGCCCGTGGTAGCAGCCGGCGAACTTGACGATCAGGTCGCGTCCGGTGGCGCCACGAGCCAGCCGGATCGCGGTCATGCACGCTTCGGTTCCGGTCGAGACGAAGCGCACCTTGGCCGCCTCTGGAACCCGTGACCGGACGATTTCGGCCAACTCCACCTCGGCCTCGGTGGGCGCCCCGAAGGACAACCCGCGGGCGGCGGCGGCCTGCACGGCGGCAATCACCTCGGGGTGTGCGTGGCCGAGCAGCGCCGGACCCCAGCTGCCGACCGCGTCGACGTACTCGCGGCCGTCCGAGTCATACAGATAGGGCCCGGACGCGCGTGCGATGAACACCGGCTCGCCGCCGACCGACCCGAACGCCCGGACCGGCGACGACACCCCGCCCGGAATCACGGCGCAGGCGCGCTGGTAGAGAGTCATGCACGTCCTCCGGCGAACCGGTCCGCGAGTTCGATCGCGGCGTAGGTGAGCACCAGGTCGGCGCCGGCCCGGACGATCGCCGTGACCGCTTCGGCCAGGGCAGCGTCGCGGTTCAGCCAGCCCCGCTCGGCGGCCGCGCAGACCATCGCGTACTCACCCGACACGTGGTAGGCCGCCACCGGAACCGACGAGCGGGCAGCCACGTCGGCGAGCACGTCCAGGTAGTAACCGGCCGGTTTCACCATCACGATGTCGGCGCCCTCGGCTTGGTCGAGCGCGGCCTCCATGATGCCCTCGCGACGATTGGGCGGATCCTGCTGGTACGTGCGCCGGTCGCCGACCAGGGCCGAGTTCACCGCTTCCCGGAACGGCCCGTAGAACGCGGACGCGTACTTGACCGCGTAGGCGAGGATCGCGGTGTCGGCGAAGCCCGCCCCGTCCAGCCCCGCCCGGATGGCGGCGACCTGGCCGTCCATCATTCCGGACGGTCCGACCATGTGGGCTCCGGCGACGGCCTGGCTGATCGCCAACTCCACGTAGCGCTCGAGGGTGGCGTCGTTGTCGACCTGGCCGGCGTCGTCCAGCACGCCGCAGTGGCCGTGGTCGGTGAACTCGTCCAGGCAGGTGTCGGCCATCACCACCAGGTCGTCCCCGACGGCGTTCCGGACGGCGGTCAGACCGCGGTTGAGAATGCCGTCGGGCGCCGTGCCTGCGGAGCCGATCGCATCCTTGTGGTCGGGCTTGGGAACGCCGAACAGCATGATGCCCTTCAGGCCGGCATCGACCGCCCGCCGGGCCTCTGCGACCAGGGACTCGATGGTGTGCTGGCTCACTCCGGGCAGCGAACCGATCGGATGCGGCTCGTCCAGCCCGTCGGCGACAAACACCGGCAGCACCAGTTGCGCGGGATGCGGCCGGGTCTCGGCCACCAGGGCGCGCATCGCCGCAGTGGTCCGCAGCCGGCGCGGTCGGATGATCATGCGTTGTCCTTCCGGAAACGTTCGAGTGCTGCGGCCAACCCGGCCGGGGTCGGTTCTGGCGGCGACCGCGACGACATCGAATCCCGCCGCCGTCGCGGCGGCGGCACTGGTCGGTCCGATGGCCACGGCCGGCGGACCCGGGACGCCGAGCAGTTCGGCAGCCGCTCGCGCCGCCGACGGTGCGGTGGCGACGAACACGTCGAAGTCGTCGGGCCAGGCCGCCACCGTGCCGGCGTCGAGCTGGGTGGCGGTGACGGTTCGGTACACCGGAACCTCGATCACCGGGTGACCGAGGCTCCGCAGGTCGGCCGCCAGGTCGGGTGCCGGTTCGGCGGCCCCCGGGATGAGTACCGTGCCTGGGCCCGGCCCGATCACGGCCGCCAGCGCCGCACCACCCGCCCCCGAGGCCGGCTGCAGCGCCACGTGGAGCCCGGCCGCGCGGACGGCGTGCCCGGTCGCCTCGCCAACCGCCGCGATCGTGGTTCCGGTCGGGATCAGACCGGCCAGCTGCACCCCGGCGTCGGCCAGCACGCCAAGCGTGCGGGCGGATGTGAAGGCCAGAATCTCGAATCCACCGATCTCGAGCGCGTCGACGAGGCCGGTGGCGTCCAGGGGTTCGGTGGTGGTGAGGGACACCTCGGTCACGGTCACTCCCTCGGTGCCCAGGGCCACGGCCAGACCTGATCGCGGCATCACCACCCGCATCCCGCGCAGCGGCGCCACCGCATCGGCCAGTCGCCGAACGAGATCGTCGGCTCCATCGCGCGAACCGGCCAGGTGCACGGTGCGGGCGCCGGACACCCCGGCCAACCGTGCAGTCAGCATCAGTTCGTCTCCGATCAGGGTGCCGAGCGCGCCGAACGGTGCCGAACAGCCGGCCTCAACCAGCCGCATCACGGCGCGTTCGGCCTCGACGACGGTGCGGGTGGCGTCGTCGTCCAGTTGTGCGAGCAACTCGCGGACGCCCTGGTCGCCGTGCCGGCATTCGATCGCCAGCGCTCCCTGGGCTGGAGCCGGCACCAGCACGTCGGGGTCGAGGTATTCGGTGATGGCGTTCTGGCGTCCGATCCGGTTCAGCCCGGCGACCGCCAACACCACCGCGTCCAGATCGTGTCCGACCCGGCCGAGCCGGGTGTCCACATTGCCCCGGATGTCGACGATGGCAAGATCCGGACGCGCAGCGGCCAACTGGGCGGCACGGCGCGGCGACCCGGTGCCGACCGTCGCGCCGGCCGGCAGCGCGGCCAGGGTGAGCCCGTCCCTGGCACACAGCGCGTCCCGGGGGTCCTCACGGGGCGGGATCGCGGCCAGGGTGAGCCCGTCCGCTGGTGTGGTGGGCAGGTCCTTGAGAGAGTGCACGGCCACGTCGCAGTCGCCGGTCAGCACGGCTTCGCGGACGGCGACCACGAAGACGCCGGCTCCACCGATGCTGGACAGCGGTGCCGAGCTGACGTCACCGAGGGTCTTCACCCGAACCAGCTCGACGGTGGCGCCGAGCCCGCGCAGCGCATCCGCGATCAGACCCGACTGCGCGAGCGCCAATCGGGATCCGCGGGTGGCCAACCTGATCTGCACCCTTCCGATCTTGCCCTACCGCCGAGTAGCGTGCGGACGGATCCGCCGCGTGGTCCACCGAACGTCCGGACAACCGGCGCGGTGGACCGCGAACCCTCGTGGACCCGGGATGATGGGTGAGCGAGCGATTCGTCCGGGCGGCCGACCCGTGGACGGAAAACTCACACGCCAGATTTATAGTACTTTGCACTAAAAAGAGTAGGGTGGAGTCATGCGCAAGACTCAAGAGATCGAATGCTGGCTCACCGACATGGACGGTGTGCTGGTTCACGAGGAGCAGGCACTGCCCGGCGCAGCTGAACTCATCCAGCGCTGGGTGGACACCTCCAAGCGTTTTCTCGTCCTGACCAACAACTCCCTGTTCACTCCACGTGACCTCGCCGCGCGGCTGAAGCGCTCCGGCTTGAGGGTGCCGCAGGAGAACATCTGGACCTCCGCGATGGCCACCGGCGCCTTTCTGAAGGGCCAGCCCGGCGACAAGACCGCCTATGTGATCGGCGAGGCGGGGCTGACCTTCGCCCTGCACGACGCCGGCTTCGTGCAGACCGACAGCAACCCCGACTACGTGGTGCTGGGCGAGACCCGCACCTTTTCCTTCGAGGCGATCACGAAGGCGATCAGGTTCATCAGCCAGGGCGCCCGGTTCATCGTGACCAACCCCGATACCACCGGTCCGTCCAAGGACGGCCTGCTGCCCGCCGCCGGCTCGGTTGCGGCGATGATCACCGCGGCCACCAACCGCAAGCCCTACGTGGTTGGCAAGCCCAACCCGATGATGTTCCGCTCGGCCATGCGCCGGATCGACGCCCACTCCGAAACCACCGCCATGATCGGCGACCGGATGGACACCGACATCGTCGCGGGCATGGAGGCCGGGCTGCACACCGTCCTGGTGTTGACCGGCCTGACCACCGCCGCCGATGTCGAGCGGTACCCCTTCCGTCCCAACCAGATCCTCAACGGTGTCGACGAGCTGATCGACCAGATCTGACCCCGCGCACCCATCCGCTCGCCTAACTACTTTCCGCTCGCCAAGTTCGGCGAGCGGAAAGTAGTTAGGCGAGCGTTTCGGGTTGGGCGCCGCGGCTAGTTCGACGGAGGGCCTTGGGTGGAATATACATTCCGCGTGCGGCATAGTAATGCCCATGACTGTTCGGATCGCCGTCGCGGGCTGCACCGGCTACGCCGGGGGTGAGTTGCTCCGCCTGCTGTTGCAGCATCCGGAGGTCTCGATCGGCAACCTGACCGCCAAGTCAAGCGCCGGCTCTCACCTCATCGAACACCATCCGCACCTGTTGCCGCTGGCCGACATCGAGGTTCTGGACACCACGGCGGAGAATCTGGCCGACCACGACGTCGTGTTCCTGGCTTTGCCGCACGGCACCTCGGCTGCGGTCGCCGAACAACTCGGGCCGGAGGTGTTGGTGATCGACTCCGGCGCCGACTTCCGGCTCAGCGACAGCGCCGAGTGGCAGCAGTTCTACGGCACGCCGCACGCCGGCACCTGGCCCTACGGCCTGCCCGAACTGCCCGGTCAGCGCGCCGTCCTGGCCGGCACCCGCCGGATCGCCGTGCCCGGCTGCTTTCCGACCACCATCACCCTGGCCATGCTGCCGGCCCTGACCGGCGGGCTGATCGACGGCACGGACGTGGTCGCCGTCGCACCCACCGGCCCGTCCGGCGCTGGGAAGAGCCTGCGGGTGAATCTGCTCGCGGCCGAGTTGTTGGGCAGCGCGTCGGCCTATGGCGTCGGCGGGGTGCACCGGCACGTACCCGAGATGCTGCAGAACTTCCGGCTGCTCGGGGCAGCGGCCCCGACCCTTTCCTTCACCCCGGTGCTGGTGCCGATGGCGCGGGGCATTCTCGCCACGGTCAGCGCACCCCTGGCCGCCGGTGTCGACCCGAGCGCCGTCCGGCCCACCTATCAGTCCGGCTACGCCGACGAGCCCTTCGTCCACCTGCTGCCGGACGGGATCTGGCCGCAGACCCAGTCCGTGCTCGGCTCCAACGCCGTCCAGCTCCAGGTCACCGTCGACATCGCAGCGAACCGGCTGGTCGCCGTCGCCGCTCTCGACAACCTGGCCAAGGGCACCGCCGGCGGCGCCATCCAGTCCATGAACCTCGCCCTCGGCCTACCCGAAACCACCGGCCTTTCCACGATCGGAGTCGCACCGTGAGCGTCACCACCGCCAAGGGATTCACCGCCGCCGGAGTCACCGCCGGGATCAAGGCCTCCGGACGCGCCGATTTCGCGCTGGTGGTCAACAACGGCCCGGAGGCGCACGCCGCCGCCGTCTTCACCTCGAATGCGTTCAAGGCCGCTCCGGTGCTCTGGTCCCGCGACGCGGTTGCTGACGGACGGCTGGCAGCGGTGGTGCTCAACTCGGGGGGAGCGAACGCCTGCACCGGCGCCGCCGGCCTCGAGGACGCCCGGCAGATGGCCGAGTGGACGGCGGAGTCGGTCGGCTGCGACATCACCGATGTGGCGGTCTGTTCGACCGGCCTGATCGGCGTCCGGCTGCCGATGGACAAGGTGCTGGCCGGCATCGAGCTGGCCAGCCAGGACCTGTCGGACGAGGGCGGTCCGGCTGCCGCCGAGGCGATCATGACCACCGACACGGTGTCCAAGGAGGCGGACTACCACTCCCCGCACAACTGGGCGATCGGCGGCATGGCCAAGGGTGCCGGCATGCTGGCCCCGGCCCTGGCCACCATGTTGGTGGTGATCACCACCGACGCCGTGGTTCCGTCCGATCAGCTCGAGACGGCGTTGAAGATCGCCACCGGCTTCACCTTCGACCGCACCGACGCCGACGGCTGCATGTCCACCAATGACACCGTGATCGTGCTGTCCAGTGGTGCTTCCGGGGTCACCGCCGACGTCGACGAGTTCACCGAGGCCCTGACCGGGGTCTGCCACTCGTTGGCCATGCAACTGCTGGCCGATGCCGAGGGGGCGTCCCATGACATCGAGGTGACCGTCGACGGGGCCGCGTCCGAGGCGGACGCACTGGCCGTCGCCCGCGCGATCGCCCGCAGCAACCTGTTCAAGTGCGCGGTGTTCGGCAACGACCCCAACTGGGGACGGGTGCTGGCGTCCGCGGGCACCGTCGAGGCCGAGTTCGATCCTGACCACGTGGACGTGTCGTTCAACGGTGTGGGTGTTTTCGTCGACGGCCAGTTGGGAGCGGATCGCTCCGAAGTCGACCTCAAGGGGCGCGACGTGGTGGTCGAGTTGAACCTGCACGCCGGCGAGGCGACGGCGACGATCTGGACCAATGACCTGACCTACGACTACGTCAAAGAGAACGCGGAGTACTCGACATGAGCCCCACCGTCCGCACCCGCGAGAAGACCGCCGAGGTGATCGGCAAGGCCGAGACCCTGATCGAGGCGCTGCCCTGGCTGGAGCGCTACGCCGGCCGCATCGTGGTGATCAAGTACGGCGGCAACGCCATGGTCAATGACGAGCTGAAGCGGGCCTTCGCCGATGACATCGTCTTCCTCCGCCGCTGTGGTCTGAAGCCGGTCGTCGTCCACGGTGGTGGGCCGCAGATCTCGTCCATGCTCGGCCGGTTGGGCATACCGTCCGAGTTCAGGGGTGGCCTGCGGGTCACCTCGCCCGAAGCGATGGACGTGGTTCGAATGGTGCTGGTGGGGCAGGTGGGCCGTGAACTCGTCGGCCTGCTGAACGCCCACGGACCCCTGGCGGTCGGCCTCTCCGGTGAGGACGCCGGGCTGTTCACCGCAACCCGTCGCGGCGTCACCATCGACGGCGAGCAGGTCGACATCGGCCTGGTCGGCGAGGTCACCCAGGTGCGCCCCGAGACGGTGCTCGACCTGATCGAGAACGGCCGGATCCCGGTGATCGCCACCGTCGCCCCGGACGAGGACGGCGCGGTGCACAACGTCAACGCCGACACGGCGGCGGCGGCGCTCGCGGTGGCGCTCGGAGCGCAGCGGTTCATCGTGCTCACCGACGTCGAGGGTCTCTACGCCGACTGGCCAACCTGCGAGCAGGTGATCGCCCGGATCAAACCGTCGGAGCTGCAGGCCATGCTGCCGTCCCTTGAGGCGGGCATGATTCCCAAGATCGAGGCGTGCGTGCAGGCTGTGAACGAAGGCGTCAGCCGGGCCACGATCATCGACGGACGAGTGGCGCACAGCCTGCTACTGGAGATCTTCACCTCCGAGGGCAACGGCACCATGGTGGTTCCCGAAGATGAGCCGAACGGAACCGTGGACCGGATCCGACCTGCGGCGGCGGTCGCCGAACAACTGGCGGGAGCCTCCGATGAATGACCTGGTTCGCCCCATCGCCGGCGGCCAGCCGGAACTCACCGCCCGCTACGGCGACGCCCTGATGAACACCTTCGGTCCGCCCAAGCGGGTCTTCGTCCGCGGCGAGGGCGTGCACCTGTGGGACGCCGACGGCAATCGCTACCTCGACCTGCTCGCCGGGCTCGCCGTGAACTCGCTCGGCCATGCCCACCCGCAGGTGATCGGCGCCATCTCGGCCCAGCTCTCCACGCTGGGCCACGTCTCCAACTTCTTCGCCACCCCGACCCAGATCAGTTTGGCCGAGCGGCTGGACGGCTTCGTCACCGCCAACAATCCCGGGCCTGCCGGCACGGGTGTTCTTCACCAACTCGGGCACCGAGGCCAACGAGGCCGGCTTCAAGATCACCAGGCGCACCGGCCGGACCCGGCTGATCGCGATGGACGGGTCGTTCCACGGCCGCACCCTCGGCGCGCTCGCGCTGACCAGCAATCCTGCCTACCGGGAACCGTTCGAGCCCCTACCCGGTGACGTCACCTTCGTGCCCTACGGCGACGCCGCCGCACTGGCCAGGGCGCTGGACGACACGGTTGCCGCGGTGATCCTGGAGCCGATCCAGGGCGAG
Organism: uncultured Actinomycetota bacterium; assembly: GCA_963723605.1. Taxonomy (GTDB): domain Bacteria; phylum Actinomycetota; class Actinomycetes; order Propionibacteriales; family Propionibacteriaceae; genus Micropruina. The sequence continues at coordinate 34,228 of CAVRRM010000003.1, forward strand.
AACGGCGTCGTCGAGCCGCCTCCCGGTTACCTGTCCGAGGCGCGTGAGCTGTGCAACCGGGTCGGCGCGCTGCTCTGGATCGACGAGGTGCAAACCGGCATCGGACGTTGCGGCGACTGGCTGGCCAGCGCCGAAGCAGGCGTCACCGGCGACATCGTCACCTTCGCGAAGGGACTCGGCAACGGCTTTCCGATCGGCGCCTGCGTGGCCACCGGCCCGGCGGCCTCCCTTTTGGGCCCAGGTGCCCACGGCACCACCTTCGGCGGCAACCCGGTGGCGGCCGCGGCCGGCCTGGCCGTGCTCGGCATCATCGAACGGGATGGGCTGCTGTCCCGTGTGCAGGAGGCCGGCGAGCGGCTGGCGGCCGGCATCATGGCGCTGGACCATCCGCGGGTCGACCACGTCCGGGGCCGCGGGCTGCTGCGCGGCGTGGTGCTGACGGAGCCGGTGGCGGCCGCGGTCGCCGATGCGGCGCTGTCGGCCGGCTTCGTGATCAACGCGCCCCGTCCGAACGTGCTGCGGCTCGCTCCGCCGTTGATCATTCCCGACGCCGAACTGGATCGTTTCGTCGCTGCCCTGCCGGCCCTGCTGGACGCGGCATGACCGAGTTCCGCACGCCGCAGACCAAGACCGCGCGGCAGGCCCGGATCGTTGAGTTGATCACCCGGCGGCCGGTCCGCTCGCAGACCGAGCTGGCGCAGTTGCTCGCTGCGGACGGGGTTCCGGTCACCCAGGGCACGCTGAGCAAGGATCTGGTGGACGTCGGCGCGATCCGGGTGCGACAGGGTGACGACTTCGGGTATGCGCTGCTGGCCGGTCAGCGGCCGGGCGACTCCTCGGCAGCAACCGTCCGACTGTCCCGGCTGTGCGCCGAGCTGCTGGTCTCGGCGGAAGGCTCGGCCAACCTGGCCGTGCTGCGCACCCCGCCCGGGGCGGCTCAGTTCTTCGCCTCGGCGATCGACCGGGTGGCCATGTCCGAGGTGCTCGGCACCATCGCCGGCGACGACACCATCGCCGTGATCACCCGCGATCCGGTCGGCGGTGCCAAGCTGGCGGAGACCCTGCTCGCGATGAGCCACAATCCACGAACGGAGTGACATGACCGACGCGTCAACCCCGACGGAGCCCGGCCAGCGAGCCGGCGGGGAGGCAGCCGGACGGCTATGGGGAGGCCGCTTCGAGGGCGGGCCGGCGGAAGCGATGTTCGCGCTCTCGGTCTCCACCCACTTCGACTGGCGGCTGGCCCGCCACGACCTGGCCGGCTCGCGCGCGCATGCCCGGGCCCTGCACCGGGCCGGGTTGCTCGACGATGCCGAACGCGAGGGAATGCTCGCGGGCCTGGACGCACTGGAAGCCGACGTGTTGTCCGGCGCCTACCGTCCGGCCCCGACCGATGAGGACGTGCACGGATCCCTGGAGCGCGGGCTGATCGAACGGGTCGGAACCGAACTTGGCGGACGGCTGCGCGCCGGTCGATCCCGCAACGACCAAATCGCCACGCTGATCCGGCTGTACCTGCGCGAGGAACTGCGGGTGGTGGCGAGTGGCATCCAGCAGCTGGTGGTCGCGCTGTACGAACAGGCCCGCGCTCACCTTGGTGCTGCGATGCCGGGCCGGACCCACCTGCAGTCGGCTCAGCCGGTGCTGCTCAGCCACCACCTGATGGCGCACGCCTGGCCGCTGCTGCGCGACATCGATCGGATCCGCGACCTGGACGTCCGGCTGGCGGTGTCACCGTACGGCTCGGCGGCTCTGGCCGGAACCTCATTGGGACTCGATCCCGAAGCGGTAGCCGCCGAACTGGGCTTCGACTCGTCGGTGCCCAACTCGATCGATGGCACGGCGGCCCGCGACGTGGTCGCCGAAGCCGCTTTCGTCCTCGCCCAGGTCGCCGTCGACACTTCCCGGCTGGCCGAGGAGGTGATCCTGTGGTCGACCGTCGAGTTCGGCTTCGTGACCCTGGACGACGCCTGGTCGACCGGGTCGTCGATCATGCCGCAGAAAAAGAATCCGGACGTCGCCGAGTTGGCCCGTGGTAAAGCCGGCCGGTTGATCGGCAACCTGACCGGGCTGCTCGCGACGCTCAAAGGGCTGCCGCTGGCCTACAACCGCGACCTGCAGGAGGACAAGGAGCCGGTCTTCGACTCCCTCGACCAGCTGCGGGTGCTGCTGCCCGCACTGGCCGGCATGGTCGAGACCCTGCGGTTCCACACCGACCGGATGGCCGCGTTGGCCTCGCGCGGCTTCTCGCTCGCCACGGACGTGGCGGACTGGCTGGTCCGGCAGCGGGTGCCGTTCGCCCAGGCGCACGAAGTGGCCGGGGCCGCGGTCCGCTACTGCGAGCAGCGGGGCCTGGAACTCACCGACCTGACCGCCGCCGACCTGCCCGTGATCGACCCACGACTTGACGCCGGGTTGTTGGCGGTGCTCAGTGTCGACGGCTCGATCAACTCCCGCGACGGCCGCGGTGGCACCGCTCGGGCGCGGGTGGAGGAGCAGCTGCGCGAAGCCTGGGCGGCCATCGACGCCGTCACCGAGTGGCTGGCACCGGTGCCTTTCGGTACCGCACCAGCGGCAACGGATCGTCCATGCCCCTGTTGCCACGGCACCGGCCGGGTCACCGGACGGGTCGAGCAGTACTGGTCATCGGACCGTCCAACCGAGCATTAGGCGGTGGCCTCGGGCATCTGCTCAATCTGTCCGCCGGTCGAGCCGGTCGAGAACTTGGATTTCGACAAGCTCAATCAGCGACCCGGCTGGTCAACCGACCGAAGATGACTGGCGCACCGGCTCCTTCGCCAGCGGGGCCAACGCCACCATCAGCACGACGATCGGCAGCGCGAACAGCGCCAGGCCGTCGAACCCGACCCAGCTCAGCACCCCGCCGGCGCCGGTGGCACCGAGGGCGGCGACCAGGCTCATCAGAAAGTCGTTGCGGCCCTGGCGCTTGGTTCGCAGGTGCTCGGCGGACGCCTCGGTCAGCAGCGCCGAGCCGGCCACGGTGACCGCACTCCAACCCAGACCGAGCAGGATCAGTGCGACGGTGACCGCGGTGGTGTCCTGCTGGCCCAGCGCGATCACCACCGAACAGCCGGCCAGGATCGCGCAGCCGAGCAGGATCGTCTGCACCCGCCCCCATCTGTCGGCGAGAAGCCCGAACACGGGCGACAGGGCATACATGCCGGCGATGTGCAGGCTGATCGTGAGGCCAACGATGGTCAGGGTGGCGCCGTGGTGCAGCAGGTGGATCGGGGTCATCGCCATGATCGACACCATCACTCCGTGCGCCCCGACGATGGCCGCCGTGGCGTAGCCGGCAGCCCTCGGACGATCCGCGCGGACGATCCGCTCGGCTGCGGGGTCGTGCCCGGCGACGATCTGTTGGGCCATCAGCAGCGGGTCCGGACGTAGCGCCAGTAGGTACAGGGCGATGCCGAGCAGCTGCGCGACGATGGTGAACAGGTACGGTCCGGTGAGGGCGGGCATGCCGACCAGGCCGCCCACCGCTTCACCCGGGCCGACCAGGTTCGGGCCAAGCACTGCGCCGATGGTGGTCGTCCACACCACGATGGACAGGTCGCGCCCTCGGGAGGCGTCTGTGGCCAGGTCGGTAGCGGCGAACCGGGACTGAAGGTTCGCCGCCTGGCCGGCACCGATCAGCGCGAAGGCGGACAGCAGCAGGGCGAACGACCCGATCGCAGCGGCGGCGATCACCAGCCCGACCCCGCCCAGCGCGACGGTCATGCCGGTGGCCAGTGCCGGACGTCGTCCTCGCACCCGGGCCAGTGCGGCCAACGGCATCGCCGTGAGCGCGGTGCCCAGGGTGATCGCGGCGGTGGCCAGCCCGGACAGGGCATCGTCCCCGGAGATCTCCGCCGCGAGCACGGCGCCGAGAGACACGGTTGCGCCGAAGCTGATGCCGCCAAGCACCTGCCCAGCCGACAGCACCCTGATGGTGCGTCGTTGGACGCCGGCCAGCTCGGTCACCCGGTCACCCTAGTGGCGCTCACCGACAACCCTCGGTTCGCCCCTAGGGACGTTGCGCGGGTCGGGGTTCATTGCGCTGGGATGAACCCGCGCAACAAACCCGAAGCCGCGCAACGTCAGCGGTACCGTCCTGCGCCACCCCCACCCGGATCGCGCCAATCCGAGCGGCCGGACGTCCACCACTAAGGTGAACCAGGTGACCGATGTGTTCGAGGAACTGTCCTGGCGGGGACTGATCGCCCATTCCACCGATGCCGATGCGCTGCGGGCGCACCTGACCGGGGGACCGATCACGTTCTATGTCGGTTTCGACCCCACCGCACCGA
>CAVRRM010000004.1:0-422448 GCA_963723605.1 uncultured Actinomycetota bacterium
CCTCGAAAACGATCATGCCCGGGCGAAGGTCGTCATCACCGTCACACATCAGAACGTCCAAATGGATCCGATCCGAACGAAAGGAAACCTCGATGTCAACGAATGAAAAGGATGCCGGCGGCACCGTTCATGTGCAGGAGCCTCGCGCGACGGAGCAATCCTCAAGGGGCTCCTCTCCGATCGAAGCGATCCGCCCCGCCCGCCATGGTCGCGGGCGGTACGAAATGGTCGACGATCAAAGAAACGCCCGTATTTTCGGGGTGCTGTTCGTCATCACGTTCCTCACTTCGATCCCTGCCGCGTTTCTCCTCCAGCCCCTTCTCGCCGACCCGGCCGGTTACATCGCCGGTGGCGGATCGGACACCCTGATCTACCTGTGCGCCTTGCTGGAGTTCCTCCTGATCATCGCGAACGTCGGGACGGCCGTCGTGCTGTACCCGATCGCGAGGCGGCAGAACGAGATTCTGGCCATCGGTTTCGTCGCGGCTCGAGTCATCGAGAGCGTCTTCATCGCGGCGGGCATCATCTTCGTGCTCGGCATCGTCAGCCTGCGTCAGGACTCCCCCGGCGCAGCCGACCTCGCCGTCGCCCTCGGTGCGCTCAAGGATTGGACATTCCTGTTCGGCCCCGGGCTCGTCGTCCCAGTGGGCAACGGCCTGATCCTCGGCTATCTGATGTACAAGTCCGGACTCGTACCCCGCCCGCTGGCCTTGTTGGGCCTGATCGCGGGGCCAGTCCTCCTGGTCGAAAGCATGGGCGTCCTGTTCGACGTATGGGAGCTATCCGGCCCGGTGGCGCTCTTCGTCGCGCCGGAGTTCGCCTGGGAGTTGCTGCTGGGAATCTACGCCGCGATCTGGGGGTTCCGGCGGTCCGCACCCATCCTTACGGTGCGTGAACCATGACACCCCGATCGGGCGCGGGTTCAGTTACGGCCATGACCCCGCCCGCCACAACCCCGCGGTCGTTGGAGCGACTCCTGGCCCTGTCCGGCGTCGCCTTTGGCCTACTCCTGCTGTTCGGCTGGTTCCTCAGCGGTGGCGACACTCCGGACTACCTGGCCACGGACGAGGCCTGGACGGATTGGGCTGAAGCCAATCGCGTGAGAAGCGGCATTGGTGGATTCCTGATCCTGCTCGCGGGCCTCGCCTTGCTGCACTTCGCGGGCACGATCCGGAGCGCTCTGGGAAAGGCTGAGACGACCGTCCCTGGCTCCGTGCAGCTGGCGCAGGTCGCCTTCGCGGGTGCTGTCGTTGGCACCGTGGGCATCGCGATGGCCATCGTCATAGTTGGCGCTGCGACCAGTGAGGGTGCCAACGCGGATCCGGTCGTGAGTAGGGCAGTGACGACTGCATTGGCCGGCCCCTACCTGGTCGCCGCGATGGGGTTTGCCGCACTGCTCGGCAGCGCTGCGCTGTTGACGCTGCGAAGCGGCGTTCTGCCGCGCTGGACCGGCATCACGGCACTCATCGGCGCGGTCGCCTTCGTCATCACTTTCCTGACACTCATCGACGGTACCGGCAAAGACAGCGTGTTCGGCTACGCCTTTCTGCCCGGCATCCTGACCTTGGTGATCTGGTCAATCGCCACAAGCATCGCCAGATTCCGCGCGTAACCGCAGAGAACGAGCCGTAGCACCAGCGGAGAATCGCTACTCCGTGGCGGGTCGAGTTGCAGCGAGTTGGTCGGCGGCCAAGTGGCGGCGCTAGCTGTTCCGAGCTAGGGACCCCTTGGGTGCCCGGAACTTGAACGTGGCCGTCCACGCGATCTCCACCGCGAGCAGCTGCGGGCGCTGCGACCCGAGCTGGAACGGCTGGGCTACCGGTGCCCGGACCCCTCTGTGCGGCGTGGCCGCGGGAGGTGACCGCAGGTCCGGCTGGCGGACTCGTCGGTCTCTGTTGCACCCAGTGGTCAACTGCGGGATTCTCGTGCCGCGGGCTCGCACCGGAGCCCGACGAGGGGGTTTCGCGATGCCTGTCGACCTGTCCCAACTGCGCTTGGCCGCGCGCGAGTCGAGGATCGACTGGGCGCCGGGTGAGACCGTTCACTCCGGTCTGTCCGAGCTCCAGGCCCGCTCGCGGCTGGGCGCCGAGCCGCCGGGTGGCGCCGCCACGCTGCTGCAGCGTGAAGAGACCGCAGCGGCCAAGCTGAATAGCGAGGGCGCTCATGTGATGCCGGCGTCCACGGCCAAGCTGCCGGCGAAGTTCGACTGGCGCGCCGCGTCCGGGGCGAACCTCGTGTCGCCGGTGCGCGACCAGGCCGGTTGCGGCTCGTGCGTTGCCTTCGGCGCCGTGGCCGTTCTGGAGTCAATGGTCCTGATCACCGCCAAGCAGCCAAAGCTGAGCGTCGACCTCTCTGAGGCATTCGTGTTCTTCTGCCTCGGGCCGAAGAACGGCGCCGGACGCTGCCCTGAGGGTGGCTGGTGGCCGGACGACGCTTTGGCGGCGATGAAGGCCGCCGGGGTCAGCGATGAGGCCAACTACCGCTATACCGACGACAACCAGCCGTGCCGGCGCGGATCGGACTGGAAGTCGCGACTGACCACGTTCAGCACCTGGACCCGGAAGACGTCGGTTGCGTCGATGAAGACCCACCTGTCCACGGTGGGTCCGATGACGGCCTGCTTCACCGTCTACGAGGATTTCTTCTACTTCTACACCGGCGGCGTGTACACCTTCCGCAAGAAGACCGCGGGCGACATCGTCGGCGGTCACTGTGTCCAGATCGTCGGCTACGACGACGCCAACAAGTGCTGGATCGCAAAGAACAGTTGGGGCACCGGGTGGGGTGAGGAGGGTTACTTCCGGATCGCCTACGGCAGCGCCGGCATCGACGCCGAGATGTGGGGGATCGACGGCACGGTCAAGTCACCGCTGATCCGGACGACGCTGCGGGTCGTTGCCACAGGGGCCGGCCAGGTGTGGCACACCAAGCGCTCCGCCAAGGGCAGTTGGACCACGGCGGTGGAACGGCTCGATGCCGGGACCGCCGGCGATCCGGGCCGGTTCAGCATGGTGACCGCCGCCGCTTCGATCAACCGGCTGCACGTGGTCGGGCTGGTCGGCGGGCAGCCCTGGTACACCCGGCAGCGCACCGGCTCCGGCTGGTCGGCCTGGGCCAGGCCGTCCTCGACCCGACCGTCCTCGATGTCGCCTCCTGCGGCGGTCAGCTGCGCAGCCACCGGTGACACCCTGCACCTGGCAGCACTCTCCGGAGGCGCGATCTGGCACACCTTGCGGTCCGCGGAGGGCACGTGGCAGTCGGCCTGGAGCAGGGTCAGTCCGGTCGGCGGCGGTCCCGGGTCGTTCAGCGCGCTGAGTTGTGTCGCGGTCAAGTCCCAGCCGAGCGTCATCAGCATCGCCGGAGGCGTGCTGTGGCTCACCTCCCGGGCCAAGGACGGCACCTGGTCGGTCCCGAAGCGGGTGACTGCGTCGGCAGGCGCCCCTCCCGGGCCCTTCACCGCGCTCAGTTCCGCCACCGTCGACGGGCTGCTCAACCTGGTCGCGCTCAGCGGCGGACGTCCGTGGCATCTGGAGCGGAACGCCGACGGCGAGTGGGGGCGCTGGCAGGAGATCACGTCGGCGAGCACCTCCGCGCCCACCTCGTTCGGCGCGATCGCTTGTGTGGACGTCGGAGCGTCGCTGCAGATCGTTTGCCTCGCCGCTGGGGTGCCCTGGTTCACCATGCGGGCCGCGGACGGCACCTGGCGACCGTCCTTCGGCGACGTGGGACGTCAGCTCACCGGAGAACCTGACCTCGAATCGCTGGATCTCGCCTGATGACCGCCGAGGTGCAGTTGAGCGTGGGCGAGCAGACCGAACTTACCCTGCCCGGCCTTGGCACCGCGGGTTACCGGTGGAGCGAAACCCTCACCGGGGACACCGATGCGGTGACGGTGCGGTGGCAGCGTGGATTCGCAACCGACGAGTCGAAGCCACGACTTGCTGGCGCCGGTGCGCCGGAACGGCTGGTGCTCACCGCGATCGCCCCCGGCCGGCTGACCGTGCGACTGGAGCAGCGACGACCCTGGGAGTCCGGGCCCGCGAAGGCGGAACGAATGGTCGAGGTCGAAGTTCGAGCACCCTGACCGGAAACTCGCGTTTCTCCACCTTCCCAAGATTCAAGTCTCCGAACATGCCCCGACGGCTCAGGTTGTCGCATCGAGTCGGCGGTCCACGATGTGTTTGTGGGGTCTCCGTTCAGGGTGACGGTTGCATGCAGGTCAGTCGTCCAGCTTCTTGTCCGCTTTGCGGTCGATCCGCTCCTTCTCGTCTTCGCTGAGGTTGCCCGCCTTGAGTTGCTGCGCCGCCCTCGCCTTGGCATTGCGGGCGTGCGCCTTGTCGGGCATGGGGTAGTTGCCGGACTCCTTCTTGGCGTCCTTCGTCCGCGCCTTCTCGGGCAGTCCGAAGTCCTTCGCGGGCAGGTCCTCGCGCTTTTCGGCGGACAGATCGGCCATCACGCACCTCCTAGTTCGGCCGGGGCTGGAAGCTTCGGCGGTTTCCGGCTCAGGCTACGACGTCCCGCACCCGAGGGACACCGCCTTTTGGTCGTTCGCTCCGCAGGCATGCGACGTCCGTGCCAACGCGTGTCCGGCTCGTCGACTTCGCATGACATGCAGCCCGAGCGCGACGAACTGCTGACGAGGGGGTTTCGGCGGTGCGGAAACGCTGCCAGCTGCACAGGATGGCGTGGATCGAGGTCGACGTCGCTGGGGGCGTCACCGCCGCCGACGGCCGTCCCGACCTCCGCCACATCATCAAATTGAACGCGCGGAGGCGGAGGGCCCGAACACGTGGGTCGCGCCGTTCGTCGTTCAGCTACTCGGCGAGTACGTGATCGAGATCTCGATCGACATCGCAAACTTCGTCGACACCATCGTCGCCTCTGATCCAGCGTGGGCGGAGGTGTTCCGAACGTTTGCGCCGAGAACCCGGGATTCATCGAGCTGAGTCGCGCGCGGGCTGCCAGCTACTGGAGCGAGTACGACCGCAACGAGGTCTTCAAACAAGACGACTTCCCCAGCTTGAGAACCCTCGCCACACTCAGCAAGCGCACTCTCCAATCGACCTGATCTGCCGCAGCCCGGACGGGAGTCGCTCGCGTCACACCGTTGAGTCAACCCGTTCGACGTCTTGGCCGGTAAGGTCCGCTATCAGTTCGAAGTCCTTGTCCAGATGCAGGACGGTGCGCCCGGTGAGTTCGGCCGTCGCAGCAATGAGGAGATCGGGAATCGAGGGTGCACGGTGCTGGCCGCGGTAGGCGAGGAGTTGCTGCACCTCGACGGCACGATCCTCAATGGCTGGGGTCAGGTACTCAACCGGCATTGCAGCCAGTGGTGGCGTCCCGAGGCTGCGGACGATGTCCGCAGCCGAGCGGGCCGAGTAGCCGATTTCGAGGCGAGTGACAATCGAGATGGCGACCAGGCCGCGTTGAATGCGGGTCGCCCACTCGGCGGCCGAGGGGCTCCCTGCCAAACGGATGAGAGCTGATTTGTCGATCAGCCAGGTCGTGGTCACGCCCAGGCGCCGTTCATCACCGACTCATCGCCGAGGTCGCCGAGAACGTCGGCCAGTTGAGCAAGGTCCGCCACGGTGACATCCATTTCGGGGAGTCGCTGGGCTGCTTGATGCAATTGGCGGCGCAGGTACTCGGCACGCGACAGCCCAAGGCGCTTGGCCTGGCCATCGAGCAGAGCCAGGTCGTCCGCAGAGAAGTCCCGGATCAACAAGTCAGGCATCGGCACACCTCCTAGATATCAGATGATATCACGGGCTTGGCCGGGTGCACGCGAGACGGCGGGCCGTCTCAACGGTGCTGGGTTTGGAGCCCTGGTCACGCTTTGCTAGTTCGGGCGCCGGATTTCGTGACAGCGAAATACCCCCAACAGACAGAGGTGTGTAGGACACGGTCTGGATATTTGGACGTTCGGATGCGGGGCTGATCAGCTTGAGCAGGCTCGGGCGTGGGTTGTCCAGAATCGGGCGGTCAAGGGACATCTGGAAGGGAGAGTGGTCGAGCGAGGGAGTGCCGTGGGTAAGCAGGCGAAGCGGCAGGCCGTGCGGCGGCGTCGATGGGAATCGCCGACCTCACGACGGATGAGCGTCACTGACGCGGCCGCCGCCCCGTCGCGTCAGCATCAATGTGCCCACGGTGCGGATCTACGGTTACCTATTCGGGACGAGGCCGACGTCCGATCTGGTGCTCCTCACGCTGCCGGACGGCTGCGTGCATCGAGCGGCGTGGTAACCGCATGGTCGGCGTCCAGCCCCGGGTCGTCGAGGTGGTGCGGACTCGCGAGGGTGCGCCGAAGCCCACGGCAGGGCCACACGCCGCCCAACCCAGCCGGCGCCAGGTCGACGAGTGGGTGGCGCTGCTCGGTGAACTGAGCCGGGCACTGGCCCACGAACGTGGACTGAGCACTGTGCCGGTTCAGGTCGGGACCTCGATACCGCGCCCGGTATCGGCCGCTGGGCAGCCGGGAGATCTCCCCGAACACGCGTTTGCCCGCACCGCGACGGCTAGCCATGGAGAGCCCCCATCGACACACTCCATACGCCTCGCAACCAGGCGAACTGGGACAAATCACGCCCGAATCGGTCACCCACATGCACCCCACGCACGGCATTTCGTGGGGCACTCGTGGGGCACGAGGGTCCAAAAGTGGGTACCGGTGTCCACACCCGTCCCGAAGGCTTGGAGGTGAAACGCCTAGCCAGACGGCATTTAGCCTTGCCGGCTGAGGGCATAAAAAAGTGCGCGAGAGAGGAGTTGAACCTCCACGTCCTTTCGGACACACGGACCTGAACCGTGCGCGTCTGCCATTCCGCCACTCGCGCGCGTCACCTCGCGGCGACCCGGACGAGATTAGCACAAGGCGTGCTCAAGCTCTGACGACAGCGGCCTGCGAGGAACGTCTTCGGGCGGACCCACGATCGGCCTGGCCGGTGCGATCCGCTGGGCCGGACCGAGTCGATCTGGCGGAGCCCACCAGCCGTGGAGTCACTGCCCATTGCCTCGAGCGTGCGGCGTCGCCCGAGTGGCTCGAGCCGGCGGATAACGACCGGCCGCGAGCGCAGGGTTCGGACGGGGACGAGCCGACACCCAAGAGCCGACGACCGGCGCTCGCCGGCCCGGATGAGCGTGCCGCACCTCAACACGTGGTCCAGACCGACCGGCGGCCAACAGCGTGCGCCGCAGGCGTTCCACTACTCTGGAGCGCATGGGAGTCTTCGATCGCGTCGAGAAGAAACTTGAGGGCGCCGTCAACGGCGTCTTCGCGCGCGCGTTCAAGGGTGACGTCCAGCCGATTGAAATCACCGCCCGGTTGCAGCGCGAACTCGACTCCGAGGCCAAGTTGCTCAATCGCGACCGCAAGCTGGTGCCGAACGATTTCACCGTGCAGCTGTCCAAGCACGACCACGACCGGCTGGCGCCCTACTCGAAGATGCTCAACTCCGAGGTGATCCCGCAGCTCAACGAGTACGCGTCCGACAAGGGCTACATCTTCAACGGCCCGCTGACCATCGATTACGAGCTGGACGATTCGCTGCCCACCGGGCGGTTCACCGTTTCCAGTGCCGCGGTGGCGGGCGTGGACGGCTCGGACCCGTCCACCACCCAGGTGCGCAGGGCCAGCCTGGTGCTCGAGGTCAATGGCATCCGGCATCCGCTGAACCCGCCCGGCGTCGTGCTCGGCCGCGGCACCGAGGCCGACCTTCGGATCAACGACCCTGGCATCTCCCGTACCCACGCTCGGATCGAGGTGCACGGCGACGGCGCCGATCAGCAGATCACCATCGAAGACCTGGGCTCGACCAACGGCATCCTGATCAACGGTCAGCGGGTCCGGCACGCCACCCTCAGCGCCGGCAGCAGGTTCGAGATCGGGTCCACCCGGGTAGCGATCACCTCGCCGGGCACCGATGTCTGATCTCGTCGTCCTGGCACTGAAGCTGCTCTTCCTGGCACTGCTGTGGCTCTTCGTCCTGTTCGTCGGCAACGTCATCCGCACCGACATGTTCGGCCGCAAGCTGGCCACCAACGAGGTCGGTGAGCTGCAGCCCGTCGCCGAACTGCGCAAGCAGAAGAAGCGGGGCCGCACCGCCAAGAAGCTGCCCAGCTCGCTGCGGGTCAGCAAGGGCAAGCAGGAGGGCCTGACCCTGCCGTTGGGTGAGGGGGTCAAGATCGGACGCGCGTCCGACTGCCAGTTGATCCTCGATGACGACTACGTCTCGACCCGGCATGCCCAGATCGTCCGAACCGACACCGGCTACGTGGTCGAGGACCTGGGCTCGACCAACGGCACCTATGTGAACAACGAGAGGGTTTCAACTCCCACCCCGTTCACCAGCACCGACACCCTGCGCATCGGACGCACCCTGATGGTGGTGGAGAAGTAGCCATGGCGCTCACGCTGCGCTACGTCGCGCGCTCGGAGGTGGGCCTGGTCCGCAAGAACAACCAGGATTCCGCCTACGCCTCACCGAGCATGCTGATGGTGGCGGACGGCATGGGCGGCGCCGCCGCCGGCGACCTGGCCTCCGCGGTGGCGATCAACGAACTGCGCGAAACCGACGCCGACTTCACCGGCCAGGACATGATCGAGGTCGCCACCGGCGCCATCGCCCGGGCCAACGACCGGATCCGCGACCTGGTCTCACTCGACTCGTCCCTCGACGGCATGGGCACCACGGTCTGCGGGTTGTTGTTCGACGGCGACCGGCTGGCCATCGCCAACATCGGCGACTCCCGCGGCTACCGGTTGCGTGACGGTCAGTTTGAGCGGATCACCCGCGACCACTCCTGGGTGCAGACGCTGGTCGACGACGGCCGGATCACCGAGGCCGAAGCACTGGTGCACCCGCACCGGTCGCTGATCCTGAAGGTGCTCAACGGCCAGCCGAACCACGTGCCCGACCTGGAGATGGCCGAGATTCGCGCCGGCGATCGGTTCCTGATCTGCTCCGACGGCCTGTGCGGCATGGTCACCGACTCGGCGATCGCCGAGATCGTCGGCGGCGACGATCAGCAGCAGGTGGTCGAGGATCTGATTCGGATCGCCTATGCCGAGGGCGGCCTGGACAACATCACCATCATTCTCGCCGACGTGGTCGAGGACGGCCCGCCCGGCGAGACGATGGTGCTGGGCGCAGCGGCCGAGATCGACCTGGACGCACCCCTGCCTGACACCGAGGACACCCGGCAGATCCCGGCCGGCACGCCCCGGTCCGATCCGCGCGATCGCGAGAACGCCGAACTGGCCCGCTACGCACCCACCACGAAGGGCCGGTCCAAGGCGTGGGCCAAGGTGGCGCTGGGCGTGGTTTTGCCGGTGCTGGTGATCGGCGGCGGCGTGATCGGCTGGTACTCCTTCGTCCAGACCAAGTTCTATGTCGGCGAGTCGGACGACCTGGTCACGGTCTTTCGCGGCGTGCCAGACACGGTGGCCGGAATCCGGCTGAGCAACCCGATCGAGGTGCACAACACCCACGTCAGCGACCTGCCGTTGTTCTACCAGGAGCAGGTCAAGTCCTCGATCGTGGTGCCGGACATGGCCGCTGCCGAGAACACCACCGAGCAACTCCGGGTGCTCGCGCTGCGCTGCATCGAGCAGCGTGAAGCCCGAGCCCGGATCACCGCCACTCCGACGCCGACCCCAACCGCGTCGACGCCCACAACGTCGACCAGCCCGTCCCCGACACCGCAGCCGAGTGGCAGCGGATCACCGTCTCCGTCCGGTTCCCCTTCGACGACGCCGGCCACTCCGTCCGCCAGTTCCGACGCCACTCCCAAGGCCCCCGAGGACTGTTGACGATGAGCGAGGTCGTCGTCTTTCGGAAACGGCGCGGGGTCGAGCTGGTGATGCTCCTGCTGGGTATGGGGCTGGTCGCCGGTGCGTTCGTGCTGATCAACATCAACCTGTACGGCCAGCTGCCCGATCGTTGGTGGTTGGGGGTCGGCAGCTATGTGCTGATCGGGCTGGTCGCGCACCTGGTGATCCGCTGGCGGATCCCATACGCCGACCCGCTGCTGTTCCCGCTGATCTACCTGCTCAACGGGCTCGGGCTCGCCATGATCTATCGCCTCGACCAGGGCACCAACCCGGTGATGCACTCCGCCGAGCTGCAGCTGGTCTGGACAGCGATCTCGGTCGCGGTGTTCATTCTCGTGCTGATCCTGCTGCGCGACCACCGGGTGCTGCAACGGTTCCCGTATCTGATGTTCCTGGCGGGCCTGCTGATCCTGATGCTGCCGCTGGTGCCAGGACTCGGTTTCGAGAACTTCGGGGCCAAGATCTGGATCAAGATCGGCACCTACAGCTTCCAGCCCGCCGAGCTGGCCAAGATCGTGTTGACCCTCGCGTTCGCGTCCTACCTGGTGGAGAAGAAGGACGTGCTGGCCCTGGCCGGCGCCCGGATCGCGGGCATCGACCTGCCCCGGCCACGGGACCTGGGTCCGATCATCATCATGTGGCTGGCCAGCCTGGCGATCTTGATCTACCAGAAGGACCTGGGCACGTCGCTGTTGTTCTTCGGGCTGTTCGTGATGATGCTGTACGTCGCCACCGAGCGGCCCAGTTGGCCGATTCTCGGCACTCTGCTGTTCATGGGTGGCGCCTTCGTCGGCTGGCTCACCTACGGGCACGTGCAGACCCGGGTGTCGGCCTGGCTGAACCCGTTCTCGAACTGGGACCAGAACTACCAGATCATTCAGGGCCAGTTCGGCATGGCCTGGGGCGGTCTGTTCGGCACCGGGTGGGGGCTTGGCCGGCCGAACCTGACCCCGCTGTCGAAGAACGACTTCGTCGCGGCCGCGCTCGGCGAGGAGCTGGGTGTCGCCGGACTGATGGCGATCATCGTGCTCTACGGCGTGATCGTGATGCGCGGCCTGCGCACCGCGCTCACCGCCAAGGATCCGTTCAGCAAGCTGGTCGCCGCCGGGTTGTCGTTCGTGTTCGCGCTGCAGGTGTTCGCCATCATCGGCGGCGTCACCCGGCTGCTGCCACTGACCGGCCTGACCACGCCGTTCATTTCGCAGGGCGGTTCGTCACTGATCGCCAACTATGCGATGTTCGGGTTGCTGATGGTGGTCACCCATCAGGTACGCCGCCCGCAACCGGAGTCGTCCGAGCCGCAGCAGTCCCTGGCCCACGAGACCACCCAGATGATCTCGGTGCCGAGTCGGACGCCGCCCGCGGCCCAGGCCCGTCCGGTACCGGTTCCAGCCGCGACCCCGGTGGGAGCGCACGACCTGACCGAGGCGATTCCCGCCGGCACCCCGCTGACCCCGTCCGGACCCTCGGAGGAGTTGACCCAGGCGATCCCCACCGGCACCCCGCAGACCCCGTCCGCACCCTCGGACGAACCGACTCAGGCGATCGGCTTCGGTAGGTCCGCGGAGGAGCCGACCGCGGCGATCCCGTGGGATCCGGACTCGGTCGCCGTCGACGACACCAACCCGCGCGGGAGACTGCCGTGAACCGCCCGATCCGCCGCGTTGCCTTCGTTGCGATGCTGATGAGTCTCGCCCTGCTGATCAACGTGTCGGCCAGCTATCTGTTCCGGCAGGACTCCCTGAACGCCAATTCGCAGAACCGCCGGGTCACCGACGCCGCCTTCGCCCAGGATCGTGGCGCGATCATGGTCGGCAACACGCCGATCGCCGAGACGGTGGCCAGCAAGGACCAGTTCAAGTTCCAACGGCGTTATCCCCAAGGCGACCTCTACGCCCCGATCACCGGCTACTTCAGCTACAACTTCGGCTCCTCGGAACTTGAGTCCACCTACGGCTCGCAGCTGTCCGGCAATGACGATTCTCTGTTCGTGAACCGGCTGATCGACCTGGCCACGGGCGCCACACCGCGTGGCGCGAGCGTTCAGACCACCATCGACGCCCGCGCCCAGAAGGCGGCCGCCAATGCACTTGGAAACCTCAAGGGTGCCGTGGTGGCGATCAACCCGAGCACCGGCGCGATCCTGGCCATGGTGTCGTCGCCCTCGTTCGACCCCAACGACCTGGCCACCCATGAACTCGGCGATGCTCGTCGGTCGTGGGCGGCGCTCACCGGCGACTCCAAGAACCGGCCGATGTCGAACCGCGCCGTCCGCGAGATCTTTCCGCCCGGGTCGACCTTCAAGGTGATCGTGTCCGCCGCCGCCCTCGAGGCGGGCTACGAGCCGGACAGCATCCTCGACACCTCGTCGTACAAGCTGCCCGGCACCAGCACCACCCTGAACTCCAACTGCGGCGCCAGCCAGACCATGGCCCGGGCCCTTGCCCTGTCGTGCAACGCCGGCTTCGCCCGGCTGGGAGTCAAGCTCGGCGCCGACGCGCTGCGCGACCAGGCGGAAAAGTTCGGCTTCGGCACCAAGCCGCTGTCGGACATTCCTTCGGCGGCCAGTCGATTCCCCGAAGAACTGGACGCTCCGCAGACCGGACTCAGTTCGATCGGCGGCTTCGAGGTGGCTGCGACACCGCTGCAGATGGCGATGGTGGCGGCGGCCGTCCGCAACGACGGCATCGTGATGCAGCCCTACCTGGTCGACTCGGTTCGCTCAGCCGACCTGCAGATCCTGAGCCAGACCCGTCCGTCCCAGTTGCGGCTGGCCACCAGCGCCGCCAACGCAGCGAAACTTCGCCAGATGATGATCGGCGTGGTCAACAGCGGCACCGGCTTCCGCGCCCAGATCACCGGTGTCACGGTGGGCGGCAAGACCGGCACGGCCAACTCCGACAACAAACGGACCCCGTACGCCTGGTTCATTTCGTTCGCGGACGACCCGGACGTGGCGGTCTGCGTTTTCGTCCAGGATGCCGAGATGCCGAACACGGATGTGGCCGGCGGAAGGGTGGCGGCACCGATCGCCAAGGCAGTCATCGAGTCCCTCCGATGACACGAATCGCTCACTCTCGGCCACAATGGACCGGAGCTGAGGAAATGAGGACGCACTGATGGTCGACGAACCCAGGATGCTCGGGGGCCGCTACGAGGTCGGCAGCCAGCTGGGGCGAGGCGGCATGGCCGAGGTTCGCCGTGCCCGCGACACCAGGCTCGGACGTCAGGTGGCAGTGAAGCTGCTCCGTCCGGATCTGGCCGGTGACCCAACCTTCCAGGCCCGCTTCCGTCGCGAGGCACAGGCATCCGCCGGCCTCAACCACCCCAACATCGTCGCCGTCTACGACACCGGCGAGGAGAAGGATCCGGCCTCTGGCGTCGCGATTCCATTCATCGTGATGGAACTTGTCGAGGGGCACACCCTGCGTGAGCTGCTCCGCGACGGTCGCAAGATCCTGCCCGACCGGGCGCTGGAGTTCACCGCCGGGGTGCTGGACGCGCTGGCCTACTCGCACCGGGCCGGCATCGTGCACCGCGACATCAAGCCCGCCAACGTGATGCTGACCAGCGCCGGTCGGGTCAAGGTGATGGATTTCGGCATCGCCCGGGCGGTGGCCGACACCTCAGCCACCATGACCCAGACGGCGGCCGTGATCGGCACCGCACAATACCTCTCCCCCGAACAGGCCCGGGGTGAAACCGTCGACGCGCGATCCGACATCTACTCCGCCGGCTGCCTGCTGTACGAGTTGTTGGTCGGGCAGCCGCCGTTCCGCGGCGACTCCCCGGTTTCGGTGGCCTACCAGCACGTCCGCGAGACTCCGGTACCGCCCAGCCAGATCGACCCGATGGTCACCCCGAGCATGGACGCAATCGTGCTCAAGGCGTTGGCCAAGGATCCCGGTGACCGGTACCAGACCGCGTCCGACATGCGCGATGACATCAACCGGCTGCTGGCCGGGCACTCGGTCAAGGCGTCCGCCCCCGTCCCGGTGCCGATCGGGTCGAACGACGCCACCCGGGTGATGCCGGCCTCGTCGAGCACCCCACGCAGCTTCGCCTCAGCCGGCGAGGGCACCGATACGGTGCCGCAGCGCGCGATCGAGGAGAAGAAGCGCCGGGGCGCCTGGATCTGGGGCATCGTCGCGTTCCTGCTCGTGCTCGGCGTGGGGTACGGGGCCTTCCTGATCTTCAACCCGGACGCCCGAACCCAGACCGTGGCCGTCCCCAACGTGTTCGACCAGCGTCAGGAGGTCGCCGAGCAGGCGATCACCGATGCCCAACTGAAGTTCGTGGTCGAGCAGGTCAGCGGCGCCGACGACGGCACCCAGGGCCGTGTGATCGCCCAGAACCCGCTCGGCGGGGTCAAGATGCCGGTCGGCTCCACGGTCACCATCCAGGTCAACATCGGCCCCAAGAAGGCCACCCTTCCCACTGACCTGGTCGGCAAGTCATTGAGCGACGCCAAGGACGAACTGAAGGACCTGGGCTTCACAAACGTCAAGTCATCGGTGGACAACACGAGCACCGCCAAGGCCAACTCGGTGCTGAACGTCGAGCCGTCCCCCGGCGCCACGGTTACCCTCGACAGCCTGATCACCCTCACCTACGCGCCCGGGAGCGGCACCGTCCCGAACTTCTACGGGCTCACCAAGGACGCTGCGCAGGCACAGGCCGATCGGCTCGGGTTGAGTGTCACGTTCACCTCCGGTGAGACCACCGAGCAGCCCGCCGGACGGGTGTTTCAGCAGAACCCGGCCGCGGGCGAAGAGATCAAACGCAGCGAGAAGATCCAGCTGACCCTGGCCAAGACGCCGGCGACGCCTACCCCGACGCCGACACCCACGGGAACAGAGACCCCCTGATTCAGGACTGGATGCTGCGCGGCGTTGAGCCGTTAGCTGAACGACTGGGGACGGTTCTTTTCCGTTCACGTCGTCGCTGAACGACTGGGGACGGTTCTTTTCCGTTCAGGTCGTCAGCTGACCGACTGGGGACGGTTCTTTTCCGTTCAGGTCGTCGCTGAACGACTGGGGACGGTTCTTTCCGTTCAGGTCGTCGCTGACCGACTGGGGACGGTTCTTTCCGTTCACGTCGTAGCTGAACGACTGGGGACGGTTCTTTTCCGTTCACGTCGTGACGCTGAACGACTGGGGACGGTTCTTTTCCGTTCAGCAGGACTCAAATGATTCGGGACCGTTCGCTTCGCTCAGCACGTGAACGGAAGAGAACCGTCCCCACCATTCACGGTCTCGGCCTGAACGGAAGAGAACCGTCCCCACCATTCACGGTCTCGGCCTGAACGGAAGAGAACCGTCCCCACCATTCACCGTCTCGACCACGCTCAACGCAGCGCCATCAGTGGTGTCAGTCCAACGGCCCGCGCCGGCGCACCCTCGTCGCCACACTCGGCGAGCCAGTTGGCGAGCATCTGGTAACCGCCCTCGGTGAGCACCGATTCGGGGTGGAACTGCACCGACTCCACCGGCAAGGTGCGATGCCGAACGGCCATGATCACGCCCGATTCGGTCTGCGCCGTCACTTCGAGCTCGTCCGGAACGGTGCTCGGGTCGAGGGCCAGCGAGTGGTAGCGGGTGGTGGTGATCGGGCTGGGCAGGCCTGCGAAGACCCCGGTGCCGTTGTGAAAGACCTCGGAGGTCTTGCCGTGCAGCAACTCCGGCGCGCGGTTGACCACTCCGCCGTACGCGACCGAGATCGACTGCAGGCCAAGGCAGACCCCAAAAATCGGCAGTCTGGCGCCGTGCGACTTCACCACGTCGATGCAGACCCCGGCCGACTCCGGCGTGCCCGGCCCCGGTGAGATCAGCAGGCCGTCGTAGCCGTCCGCCCAGTTCGGGTCGTCGAACCGCGGGTCATCGTTGCGCCACACATCCACCTCGGAGCCGAGCTGCGCAAGGTACTGAACCAGGTTGTAGACGAACGAGTCGTAGTTGTCGATCACGAGGATGTGGGCCATGGCAGCCATTGTCCCTCATTGCGCAGAAGGGTCAGCCGATCCGTCTGGCTTCGATGTCCTGGCTGCCGCGATAGGCGGGGAGGGTCACCTGCGACTCGCGACGCTCGTTGTAGCCAAGACCGTAGGCCGCCACATACTGCCGGTAGATCTGTAAGGCGGAGGAGTCGGCCAGGGCCTGCTCCAGCTTGGCCTGGTCGCCGATGGCCACTATCTCGTACGGCGGCGCGTACGGCACGCCGTGCAGCACCACAGAGTTGCCCACGCACTTCACCCCGGTGCGCGAGGTCACCCGCTGGCCCTGAATCGTCATCGCCTCGGCGCCGCCGGACCACAGCGCGTTCACCACCGCCTGAATGTCCTGTTGATGCACCACCAGCAGTTCGTCGCTGACTCCGGCCGGATGTACCCCGGACGGGGCGTCGTCCAGCACCACCGCGACCGCCGGGCCCTTGACGGGTGACTGGCCGGCGAGGGCGGCAGCGGCGTCGAGGGTGACCTGCGGCACTCCGTCGCCCTCGCTCCTGGTCAGGGCGTCCACGTCGGTGCGCAGCGCCGCCACCTTGTCGGCCAACTCCTGGTTGCGGTTCGACTCGGACTGGATCAATCCGACCAGGTCGGTGTTCCGGTTCGGCCGCAGGTCGGCGCCGCCGGCATTGATAGCACTGGTGGCGATCATGAACCCGGCCAGCACACACACCCCGATGCTGAGCACCCGGCCACCCACGCGGATCTCGCTCGCTCGTCCGGCCGCTCGGCGCAGCCGGGACCGAGCCCGCACAAGTCGCCGCTTCATGCCGCAGAGTCTAGGTCGCCGGCCGTGGTCGGTTGACCGGTGCGCCGCCGCGAGGGCCAGATCGCCGGACCGATGCGAGAACTGGAGCCGGACGCTTGCGGTGCGGGGCAGCTCACCGAGGTGGGTACTCGCGCGTTGATCAACTGCTCCAGCTGACGCGCGGCACTCGGCCGGGCCGGTATGGTAGACGCCATGCCGGAGTCCAGGATCCGCAAGCAGGCCGCGGACAAGAAGAAGCAGTCGACCGCCGAACAGGCCGCCGAGGTTCGCAAGGACCGTAAGCGCCACGTAGCCGCACCGGGCAGCCGTCGCTGGGTACCGCCGACCTTCATCACAGTTGGACTGTTCGGCGTGGTCTGGCTGGTGGTCTACTACATCGGCGGCCACCTGATCCCGTTCATGAGCGCCCTGGGCGGCTGGAACGTGCTGATCGGCATGGGCTGCATGGCGGCCGCGTTCGGCATCGCCACACTCTGGAAGTAGTCACTCGACCTTCGGGTGTAGTCCCGAGCGCGCGCAGCATGAACGGCCGGGGACGGTTCCTTTTCATTCACTTCGGCCGGTTCTGAACGGCCGGGGACGGTTCTCTCTCATTCACTTCCGCCGTGCTGAACGGCGGGGACGGTTCTCTCATTCACTTCGCCCGCTGAACGGCCGGGGACGGTTCTTTCTCGTTCACTTCGCCCGTGCTGAATGGCCGGGGACGGTTCTCTCTCATTCACCCGATCCGCACCGACCGGGTCTCAACCGGCCAGCCCAGCCTCCGGGCCCGGCCGCGCAGAGGCCACCTGCAGACGGCGAACTCGTGATGGGCTCAGCCCGGTGATACGGGCGATGACGGCGTAGCTGACCGACCTCGTCCGCAACTCAGCGATGACTTGGCGCTGGGCGCCGACGTCCATGGCCAAGAACTCGGCGGACGTCAGGGCCCCGCACGCGCGCTGCACAATTACCGCCGCCTCCACTGCCGACAGTCGGGCTCGCTCTCCTGGATGCGGCAGATCGATCCGTTGACGCGGTGCCAGAAGTTCGGAGCGTGATAGCGCCGGCAGCAGCGCATCGAGTGCGCGGTCGTCCAGCAGCCCTGGCGGTTGGTGCGGGGCGCAACTGTTCCACTGGTACCGGACCGGATCATCGACTATGCCGGCCGCGACAGGGTTGTTCCAGACGTAACGGACCAACTCGATGAAGTACGGGTCATTCTCGACGGGCAGGCTTTTGAACCGATCCTGGAACAAGTGCCCGACTCGTCCGTACTTGCGGTTGAACCACCCGGCGTAGCGAATACCCAAGCGCTTCATCATTGCGCCGATCGGTTCACCGCGGGCAACGATCAGCAGGTGTACGTGATTCGGCATCAGGCAGTACGCGAGCAGTTGGCCCGCTGATAGCTGCTTGACAAGGCCCAATACCTTCAGAAATTGCTCGAAGTCGGCGTCATCCAGAAAGATCGCATCGCGATTCACCCCTCGGAGCATGACGTGATAGATACCTGATTCGGCGAGTTGCCGGACGTGTCGAGGCATGTCGGTCCTTCCGCAGCAAGGCGTGCAGCCTAAATCGCTAGCCGGGCGGCGGCCGAAGGAGACGGCGAAGTTGTGGATAACTGTGGGAGCGGAGGCAACACTGGCCGGCGTTCCGAACGGAAGTTGGATGAACGAAAAAGAACCGTCCCCACCCATCCAGCTTGGGTGAACGAAGAAGAACCGTCCCCACCCATCCAGCTGGGTGAACGAAAGAGAACCGTCCCCACCCATCCAGCTGGGTGAACGAAAAAGAACCGTCCCCACCCATCCGTCCCCACCCATCCAGCTGGGTGAACGAAAAAGAACCGTCCCCGACCATTCAGCCCTGGGGCTTGAGCAGCGGAAACAGGATCGTTTCGCGGATGCCCGCCCCAGTGAACAGCATGATGGTGCGGTCGATGCCGAGGCCCATGCCACCCATCGGGGGCGCCCCGAACTCGAGTGCCCGCAGAAAGTCCTCGTCCAGCTGCATCGCCTCAGGGTCGCCGGCCGCGGCCTTCAACGACTGTGCCACGAGCACCTCGCGCTGGATCACCGGGTCGATCAGCTCCGAAAAGCCGGTCCCACGCTCGACTCCGCCGATGATCAGGTCCCAGGCCTCGACCAGGCGGGGGTCGTCGGGGTTGTTGCGGGCCAGCGGCTGGGCGATCGCCGGGTACCCGTTGACGAAGGTCGGCTGGACCAGGGTCGGTTCGACGAGCTCGCCGAATAGTTCCATCACCAGCTTCTGGTCGATCCACGCCGGGTCGTACTCGATGCCGCGCTGGTCAGCGATCCCGCGGAGCCGCTCCAGCGAGGTGTCGGGCGTGATCTCCTCGCCGAGCGCCGTCGAGAGCCCCGGATAGATGCCCACCCAGGCCCAATCGCCGGTCAGCTGCACCTCGCCGGCCGGGGTCTGCACCGACTCCAGGCCGAGTTCGTTGGCCGCGTTCACAATCAGGTCGCGGGTCATGGCGGCGATGCTGAACTGGTCGCCCCAGGCCTGGTAGGCCTCCAACATGGTGAACTCCGCCGAATGTGAGGAGTCGATGCCCTCGTTGCGAAAGATCCGGCCCATCTCGTAGACCCGATCGGTGCCGCCCACCATGGCGCGCTTGAGGTACAGCTCGATCGCGATCCGCAGCGTCATCGGAATGTCGAACGCGTTCAGATGGGTGTGGAACGGACGGGCCGCCGCGCCACCGTGCACCAGCTGCAGAATCGGCGTCTCCACCTCGAGGTAGCCCTGCGCGTGCAGCGTCTCGCGGATCGACCGGACTACGGCCGCCCGGGTCCGCACCATGTCGCGCGCCTCGGGGCGGGCCACCAGATCGGCGTACCGCTGCCGCACCCGGGTCTCTTCACCCAGTTCCTTGTGCAGGGCGGGCAGCGGACGCAGCGCCTTGGACGCCAGCCGCCACTCGGCGGCCAGCACCGACAGTTCGCCGCGCCGCGATGAGATCACCCGGCCCTGGACGAACACGAAGTCGCCCAGGTCGACATCGGCCTTCCAGTCGGCCAGCCGCTGCTCGCCGACCTCGGCCAGCGAGATCATCACCTGCAGCCGGGCGCCGGAATCGGCCGCGGTGAAACCGTCCTGCAGGGTGGCGAAACAGAGCTTGCCCGTGTTCCGGATGAACACCACCCGGCCACCGACCCCGACCACGTCCCGGGTCTCCTCGCCGGCGGTGAGTTGCCCCCACTCGGCATGTACAGCAGCGGCGGAGTGGGTGCGGTCGACGCTGATCACGTAGGGATCGCGGCCCTCGGCGAGCAGCCGGGCGCGCTTGTCGCGGCGCACCTGGAGCTGTTCGGGCAGGGACGATTCGTCGGGCGGCGTGGTCACCGGAGGATTCTAGCGGCGCGGTCCGGGCCGCCCGTTCAGCGGTTCCAGCCCTGACCGACGGACGTTGCACAGGCCCCGGGCTCGCCCCGGCCGCCAGACACTGTGTGATCAGCAGGGCCGGTCCATGCACGTCCACCTGTTCGGGCTGCAGCACGCCGGTCAGCACCAGGCTGAGCAGCCCGTGACCACCGACCCAGACCCGGACGGCCAGCGCCACCGGATCCGTTCCGGCGTCCAGCCGGCCGCCAGCGACCGCCCTGGCCGAGGCGGCCACCAACAGTTCGAGGCCGCGTCCTGCGGCGTCCGGATCGTCGAGGTCGGCGGCAGCATCGAACATGGTTCATCTGGACGGTTGGGGACGGTTCTCTTTCGTTCAGGTGTGAACGAAAAGAACCGTCCCCGATCGTTCAGGTGTGAACGAAAAAGAACCGTCCCCAACCGTTCAGGTGTGAACGAAAAAGAACCGTCCCCAACCGTTCAGGTGTGAACGAAAGAGAACCGTCCCCGATCGTTCGGGTGTGAACGGTTGGGGACGGTTCCTTTCGTTCACTCACGGACGCGGTCGCGCTCGATGGTCGCCCACCCGCACCGCCCCGGCGTCCCCGACCCGCACGAACTCCCAAGTGCCGGACGGGGCGAGCGCGTCCAGCAATGCCTGGTCGTGGCTGACCAGGAGCAGGGTGCCGCCGAACCCCTCCAGGGCGTCCTGCAGCTGCTCGATCGCGGCGGCGTCCAGGTGGTTGGTCGGTTCGTCCAGCACCAACACGTTGACCGCCCGGCCCTGCAGCACCGCGAGGGCGGCCCGGGTCCGTTCGCCGAGGGACAGGCTCGCGCAGGGGCGTCCGATGTGTTCGGGGCCCAGGCCGAACTTGGCCAGCAGGGTGCGCACCGCCGACCGGTCGGTTTCGCCGAGCGCGGCCATCACCACGTCCAGCGGGGAGTCGTCGCCGCTGATCGCGTCCCTGGCCTGGTCCAGCACGCCGATCGCCACGCGGGTGCCCCAGGAGACCCGTCCCAAGGCGACCGGACGCTCGCCGAGCAGCACCTGCAGCAGGGTGGTCTTGCCCGATCCATTGGCGCCGATCAAAGCCACCCGGTCGCCACGAACCACCTGCGCCGACACTGGACCGACGGTGAATGAACCGTTCGACGCCACCACCCCATCCAAGGTGAGCACCACCTCTGCGGACGCCGGTGCCTCGTTGATCGAGTAGCGCAACTCCCACTCCTTGCGTGGTTGCTCGACCTCGGGGAGCCGGTCGACCGCATCGCGCACCCGGGCTGCCCGCTGGTCCATCCGTCGGGCCCGGTCCTCGCGATACTTCTTCTCCAGCGCCATCCCCGGACCCAGCTTGGCCGCCTTGGCCCGGCCCTTGCTGGCCCATTCGGTCTTGCGCCGGGCCTGCTCGATCAGGTCGTCGCGGTGAGCGGCGAAGGTCCGGAACGCCTGCTCCGCCTGCTGCCTGGTCAGCGCCTTCGCAGCGCGGTAGTCAGTCCAGCCACCGGCGTAGTGGTTCACCTGCTGCTGCACTTCGTCCAGTTCCAGCACGTCGGTCGCGACGGCGTCCAGGAACGCCCGGTCGTGGGACGCGATCAGCACCGGCCCGTTCACCTGCCGCACGAAATCGGTCAGCGCGACCAACCCGTCGGCATCCAGGTTGTTGGTCGGCTCGTCCAGCAGCAGAACCTCGAAGCGGCTGACCAGGATGGACGCCAACGCGGCCCGCGCCGCCTGCCCGCCGGACAGGCTGCCGACCGGACGATCGATGGCCACATCCAACTGCAGGGTGGCGAGCACCTCGGCGAGCCGGACGTCCAGGTCGGCGGCGCCCAGGGTCAGCCAGCGAGCCAATGCGCGGTCATAGCGGTCGTCGGCCCCGGGATCATCGGTGGTCAGCGCGCTCGCGGCTTTCTCGAACTCCCGCTGGGCCGCCTCGACCCCCGCGCGTCGGGCCGCATAGGTCAGGATCGACTCCTGCTCGGACGGCAGCGACTGCGGCAGGTAGCCGAGGGTGGCATCAGGCGGCGAGAACCGGATCCGGCCGGAATCCGGGGCGTGTTCGCCGGCGACGATCTGCAGCAGGGTGGTCTTGCCGGCCCCATTCGGGCCGACCAGAGCCGTCACGTCGCCGGGCCCCAGGGTCAGGTCGAGACCGTTGAACAGCACCCGCGCGCCGAAGGACGCGGCGACGCCGGAAAGTGAAAGGGATGCGGACATGGAGAACCTCGATCGCTGGCTGGAACAGGGCGAGAGGTCAGATCCACATGCGGTCAAGAGTGCGTGAGACGGACGGGTCGAGTCAAACCGGGCGGTCAGGGCCAGCTGCGCGAATGCTGGGCGAAGTCCACCGCGTCGGCCTGGTACCGCGCGAAACACCGACCGCCTGCGTCGGCGAGAATCGTCAGGCCTCCGACTTGAATGAGTGAGTACTCACTCAGTAGAGTGGCGGTCATGGTACGAGCCAACCCGATGACACCCGAAGAGCGCCGCCGAACGCTCATCGAGGCCACCCGGCCGCTGCTGCTCGAGCACGGTCTGAACGTCACCACCCGCCAGATCGCCGAGTCCGCGGACGTTGCCGAGGGCACCATCTTTCGCGCTTTCGGCACCAAGCAGAACCTGATCGAGGCCGTGGTGGACTACTGCCTGGCCCCCGAGCCGGTGATCGCGGCGATCGATTCGATTCCGCTCGACCTCGACCTCGAAGACACCGTCACCTGGATCATCAAGGTGCTCCAGGTGCGGATTCAGCAGATTCGGTCGCTGATGGCCGCGATCAGCGGTCCGTACCCACTTTCCAACCGACCGAAACCACCGCATCGCGACTTCCACCGCGACGTGAACGAGGCCATCACCCGGGTACTGACCCGGTTCGACGACCAGTTCGCCGTCGGCACCCCGACCGCCTGCTGGGCGGTCTCGGCCATGGCTTTCGCGGCCGTGATGCCCTTCAACGACCACCTGGACGCCGCCGAGCCTCGCCAGCTCGCCCGCCTGATTCTGCACGGCATCGCCGTGCCCACCACCCTGGAGGCCTCATGCTGATCCGCATTCTTCGCGAGTACCTGCGGCCCTACTACGGGCAACTCGCCATGGTGCTGGTGCTGCAGCTGGTCGCGAACACCGCGGCCCTGTACCTACCAACCCTCAACGCCCAGATCGTCGACGACGGCATCGTCACCGGCGACACCGCCCTGATCCTCCGGCTGGGCGCGGTGATGCTCGGCGTCACCGTGCTGCAGATGGTCGGGCAGATTCTCGCCGTCTGGATCGGCGCCCGATCGGCGATGTCGTTCGGACGCGACCTGCGCGGCGCGATCTTCGGTCGCACCCTTGAGTACTCGGCGCGCGAGGTGACCAAGTTCGGCGCCCCCAGCCTGATCACCCGGAACACCAACGACGTCCAACAGGTTCAGCAACTGGTGATGATGACGGCGTTCATGATCGTCGCCGCACCCATCATGATGGTCGGCGGAGTGATCATGGCGTTCCGTGAAGACCCGGGACTGACCTGGACGATCCTCGTCGCGGTGATCGTTCTGGGCACGGTGATCGGCCTGATCGTTACCCAGATGATGCCGCTGTTCGCCACCCAGCAGACCCGGATCGACACCATCAACCGGGTGCTGCGCGAGCAGATCTCGGGCCTTCGGGTGATCCGGGCGTTCACCGCCGAGACCCGCGAGACGGAACGCTTCGGCGTCGCGAACGCAGAGCTGACCGATACCGCCACCAAGGTCGGTCGGCGAATGATGACCCTGTTCCCGACCGTGTTCTTCGTGATGAACATCTCCACCATCGGGGTGACCTGGTTCGGCGCCTTCCGGGTCGCCGAGGGAGCCATGCAGACCGGTCAGCTGCTGGCGTTCATCCAGTACCTGACCACGATTCTGATGAGCGTCCTGATGGCCACCATGATGCTGATGATCGCGCCCCGCGCGGCGGTCAGCGCGGGCCGGATCGCCGCCGTCCTGGACACCGAATCAACCGTCGTGACCCCCGCGTCCCCGATCACCTCGCTCGGCCAACACGGCCACGTCCAGCTGCACGGTGTCGAGTTCAAGTATCCGGGAGCCGAACAGCCGGTGCTCTGCGGCATCGACCTGGAGGTCCGTCCGGGCCAGACCACTGCGATCATCGGGTCCACCGGAGCCGGGAAGACCACCCTGATCAGCCTGATTCCGCGATTGTTCGACGTCACCGGTGGACGAGTGCTGGTCGACGGGGTGGACGTCCGGGACCTCGACCCCGACCTGTTGTGGTCGCGGATCGGACTGGTTCCGCAGAAGCCGTACCTGTTCACCGGAACGGTCGCCTCGAACCTGCGTTACGGCAAGCCGGACGCAACCGAGGAGGAACTCTGGGCGGCCCTGAAGACCGCGCAGGCGGCGGACTTCGTCCGGTCGATGCCCGGCCAGCTGGACGCACCGATCGCTCAGGGCGGCACGAACGTGTCCGGCGGGCAGCGGCAGCGCCTGTCGATCGCCCGGGCCCTGGTCAAGAAGCCGGACATCTACATCTTCGACGACTCGTTCTCGGCTCTGGACGTCACCACCGACGCCCGGCTGCGCGCCGCCCTCAAGCGGGAGACCGCCCAGGCCGGCGTGCTGATCGTGGCCCAGCGGGTCTCCACCATCCGCGACGCGGAAACCATCGTCGTTCTCGACGACGGCCGGATCGAGGGGGT
Source organism: uncultured Actinomycetota bacterium (assembly GCA_963723605.1). GTDB lineage: Bacteria > Actinomycetota > Actinomycetes > Propionibacteriales > Propionibacteriaceae > Micropruina. The sequence goes on from CAVRRM010000004.1 coordinate 24,642, forward strand.
GGGCAGTCACGACGACCTGATCGCCACCTGCCCCACCTACGCCGAGATCGTCGAGTCCCAGTTCAAGGCAGAGGAGGCGGCCGCATGAGCGAGCAGACGTCGAAAACATCCACCGCAACGCCGGACGACCGGCCGGCGCCCACGTCGAACGCCCGCCCGGAGCATGCGGCCCAGCAGCGACGCGGCATGGGCCACGGACCGATGCAGGGCATGGGATCGACCGAGAAGGCGGTCAGCTTCGGCCCGTCCGCCCGAAGGTTGCTGGGGCTGATGCGCCCCGAGCGCAACCTGATCCTGCTGGTCATCGTGATCTCCGCGCTGGCCACCCTGGGCAACGCATTCGGCCCGGTGATCCTGGCCCGGGCGACCGACCTGATCTTCGTCGGCGCCACCAGCCGCCAGATCGACTTCAACACCTTGTCCACCGTCATCCTGCAAGCGCTCGCCGTCTACGTCGTGGCCGGAGTGGTGCTCTGGTGGGCCAGCCTGCTGATCAACGACATCGTCCAGCGCACCGTGTACCGGATGCGCGAAGGTGTCGCCGGCAAGCTGAATCGATTGCCGATCACGTATTTCGACGGCCAGCCCCGCGGCGAACTGTTGAGCCGGGTGACCAACGACATCGACAACATCGCCCAATCGCTGCAGCAGACGCTGGCGCAGATGCTGAACAGCATCTTCACCGTGATCGGAGTGCTCGCGCTGATGTTCTGGTTGTCGCCCCCGCTGGCCCTGGTGGTGCTGGTGTCGGTGCCGCTGACCGTGCTGGTCACCGCCCAGGTGATGAAGCGGTCGCAGCGCCGGTTCGCCGACATGTGGCGCACCACCGGGGAACTCAACGGCCAGGTCGAAGAGGCCTTCACCGGGCATTCGCTGGTCAAGGTGTTCGGCCGTCAACGCGAGGTCGCGGCCAGCTTCGCGGCCAAGAACGAAGAGATGTTCCAGGCCTCCTACAAGGCGCAGTTCATCAGCGGCATCGTGATGCCGGCGGTGTTCTTCATCGGCAACCTGACCTATGTGGCGATCGCCGTCATCGGCGGCATCTGGGTGGCGGCCGGAACCATGACCATCGGTGCCGTGCAGGCCTTCATCCAGTACTCGCGGATGTTCACCCAGCCGATCACCCAGCTGGCCTCGATGACCAACCTGCTGCAATCAGGAGTTGCCTCCGCCGAGCGGGTGTTCGAGGTGCTTGACGCCCCCGAACAGAGCGTCGACAAGGCCGGGCAGCTGCGTCGGCCGATGCAGGGGCTGGTCGGGTTCGAGCACGTGGCGTTCTCGTACGACCCGAACAAACCGCTGATCACCGATCTGTCGCTGGTCGCCGAACCGGGCTCCACGGTGGCGATCGTCGGCCCGACCGGTGCCGGCAAAACCACCCTGGTCAACCTGCTGATGCGGTTCTACGAGGTGGACGCCGGCCGCATCACCATCGACGGCGTCGACATCGCCGACGTGCCAAGGCTCGCACTGCGCCAGAACATCGGCATGGTGCTGCAGGACGCCTGGCTGTTCGGCGGGACGATTCGCGACAACATCGCCTACGGCCGTCCGGAGGCAACCGAGACCGAGATTCGAGCCGCGGCCGAGGCCACCTACGTGGACCGGTTCGTGCACTCGCTGCCGGACGGCTACGACACCGTGATCGACGACGAGGGCTCCAACGTGTCCGCCGGCGAGAAACAGCTGATCACGATCGCCCGGGCGTTCCTGTCCGACCCGGCGATCCTGATCCTGGACGAGGCCACCTCGTCGGTCGACACCCGCACCGAGTTGCTGGTCCAGCAGGCCATGCAAGCGCTGCGAGGCGGCCGGACGTCGTTCGTCATCGCCCACCGGTTGTCGACCATTCGGGACGCGGACACGATTCTGGTGATGGAGGACGGTGCGATCGTCGAGCAGGGTTCCCACGACGAACTGCTCACCCATGACGGCGCGTACCGGCGGCTCTACCAGTCGCAGTTCGCCGGTGGACTCGACGAGGAGGAGCAGGCCGCCTGAGCACGCCGAGCCTGGACCGGGGTGGACGCCAGCGCCCGCACCGGCCGAGGCACCGGTAGGTCGAGGCATCGGTCTACCCGGGTCCGCGCACCTGCCAACCCGCCGTGACGGTGGCGCCGGGTAGGGTCGATCGCGACCACAGGTACGACCCAGAGACGAGGATCGAGCAATGCCCGACAAGCGAGTTCTGCTGGTGCTGACCAGCCACGACGATCTGGCGGGCATCCGTCCGACCGGCTACTTCGTCGGCGAGGCGGCTCACCCCTGGCGCGAGTTCACCAACGCTGGTTTCGGGGTCGACGTTGCCTCGGTGGCCGGCGGCGTGCCGCCGCAGGATGGCTTCGACGAGGACGATGAGGAGCAGGTCGCGTTCCTGGCCGACCCGTCGATCGCGGCCCAACTGGCCGACACCCCGAAACTCGCCGATGTGGACGTGAGCGGCTACGACGCCGTCTTCTTCGTCGGCGGTCACGGCACCATGTGGGACTTTCCGACCAGTGCGGCGGTTGCCGACGCCGGTCGCGAAGTCTACGAGGCCGGTGGCGTGGTCGCTGCGGTCTGCCACGGACCGTCCGCCCTGGTCAACATGACCCTGTCCGACGGCAGCAAGCTGATCGCCGGCAAGCGGGTGGCCGGATTCACCAACGACGAGGAATGGGCGGTTGGGCTGACCGACGCGGTGCCGTTCCTGCTCGCCGACGAGCTGACCGCGGCCGGTGCCACCCATGTGCCCGCCCAGAACTTCACCGAACAGGTGATCGTCGACGGGCGCCTGGTCACGGGGCAGAACCCGCAGTCCGCCGCGGGCGCGGGCCGCGCGGTCGTGGACCTGCTGTCCGCCTGAGCGCTGCGGGCGTCCGGCTGGCAGGATGACCGGGTGTTGAGCGTGGTGGGGGCGGCGATCGTCCGTCATTCGATGGTGCTCGCCGCGCGTCGGTCGTACCCGGATGCTGCGGCCGGCCGCTGGGAGTTTCCCGGCGGCAAGGTCGGCGACGGCGAGAGTTCCGAAACCGCCCTGGTGCGCGAGATCGGCGAAGAGCTGGGTTGCGCGGTGGCCGTCGATTCCTGGTTGCCCACTGCCTCCCAATGGACGGACGCCGGCCGCGAACTCCACCTTCGAGTGGCGCTGTGTCGGCTGCTCGGTGAGGAGCCGGCGGCGTCCGAGCACGATCAGCTGCGCTGGCTGAGTCCCGAGGCGTTGGGCGACGTCGACTGGCTGGAGCCGGATCGCCGGTTTCTGCCGGTGCTGGCCGAGCGACTGCTGGACGGCGACCGGCTGCCCGGCGGCAACGTCGGCGGCGCGGTGCGGATCGGCGACACCGTCCGACGGCCGACCGGGGCGTGGACGCCGGCGGTGCACGCCCTGCTTCAGCACCTGCACGACCGAGGGCTGCCGGCGGTGCCCCGGGTGCACGGCCTCGACGCTCGCGGGCGCGAAATGCTCGACTACCTGCCCGGCGACGTGATCGACGTCGATCACGAACAGCTCAGCCCGGCCCGGTTGGCCAATCTGGGCCGGTGGCTGCGGGCTTTGCACAACGCCAGTGCCGGCTTCGACCATCCCGGGCCGTGGCGGTTCTTCGGCGTCGAGCGTCCGGCGCTGATCGGGCACAACGACGCGGCGCCCTACAACATCGCCTTCGACGGTGATCAGGTGGCGGGGGTGTTCGACTGGGACCTGGCCGGGCCGTCCATCGCCACACACGATCTGGGTCACACCGCCTGGTCAGCGATACCGCTGTTTCGTCCGATTCCGGCTGCGGAGGCGGCCTCGCGGCTGCGGGTCTTCGCCGACGGGTACGGAACCACCGCGCAACGGGTGCTGGCCGCCGTCCAGCCCCGCGTCCAGCTGTCCATCGACGGCATCCGCGAGGGGGTCCGGCGCGGCGATCAGGGTATGCGCAACCTCGCGGCGGCTGGTGAACCGGAGGGCACCGAACGGGCCCTGGCCGGCTTTCTGGAACGACAGGACAGCATCCGCTCGGCGCTGTAGCCACCCGGCCCACCTTCGGCCGTGACTCACCCTGGGCGATCAGCCGGCGGTCGGCGCCACCAGTTCCAGGGTGCGCAGCGAGGCTGTCCGATCCACCGCGGACGACACCAGGATCAGCTCGTCGGCGTCGGCGTGGGTGGCGAAGTTCTGCAACCAGGTGCGCACCTGGTTGCCGGTGCCGACGCCGGTGTACTGCAGCATGTGGTCGACCTGGGCCCCGCCGGGACCGTCCAACAAGGCCTCGACGTCATCGTCGGTGAGGCTGCGTCCGCGACCGAGGAACATCCGCACCCGGGCTCGGCGGACGAGTTCCAGCTGGGTACGCGCCGACTCTTCGGTGTCGGCCGCGATCACACCCGCGCCGGCAATCACATACGGCTCGGCCAACTGCTCGGACGGACGGAAGTCCCGCCGGTAGGTGGCCACCGCCGCCTCCAGAGCGTCCGGGGCGAAGTGCGAAGCGAACGCGTAGGGCAACCCGAAGGCGGCCGCCAACTGGGCGCCGAACAGCGACGAGCCGAGAATGTACAGCGGCACCCGGGTGCCCGCCCCGGGCGTCGCCGCGACCCCGGCAACCACGGATTCACTCAGAAAGCCCTGCAGTTCCTGGACGTCGCGCGGAAAGGTGTCCGCAGCCTCAGGCGTACGGCGGAGGGCCCGCACGGTGACCTGATCGGTGCCGGGGGCGCGGCCCAGGCCCAGGTCGATCCGGCCCGGATGCAACTCGGCCAGGGTGCCGAACTGCTCGGCGATCACCAGCGGCGCGTGGTTGGGCAGCATCACTCCGCCCGATCCCAGCCGGATGGTCGAGGTGTTGGCGGCAATGTGGGCGATCAGCACCGCGGTGGCCGACGAGGCGATGGTCGGCATGTTGTGATGCTCGGCGTACCAGATTCGCCGGTAGCCCCAGCCTTCGGCCGCTTGGGCGAGCCGGAGGCTGGCCGCGAGCCCGTCCGCCACCGTCTCGGTGGGCAGCACCTGGGCAAGATCGAGAATGGAGAGCGGTAGGTCGGTCACGCTCGGGCTAACCGTCGCCGCCCCGCTGGCATTCCCGCTGAACGGCAACGTCGATTCAGCGGTGGTAGCAGGCGGTGTCCCAGACCCCGAGCAGGTACTGAATGCCGAGGGCCCGGTCGTACAGCCCGTAGCCCGGACGAGGCTTGTTGGTGGTGTTCTCGGTCCACAGATGGCGGCCATGGTCGGGCCTGATGTACCCGGCGTAGTCACCGTCCGCGTACGCCTTCATGACGCCGACGGTGTCCACGTCGCCCTCGACGGCACGGTGGCCCACCTCGGAGAAGTCGCCGTTGGCGTAGTGCTTGACGTTGCGCACGTGCGAGAAGTGGATCCGCGGCAGGTAGGTCTGCACCGCCTCCACCGCCTGCGGAGCCTGCGCGGCGATGGCCGAGAACGAACCCAGGCACAGGGTGAGCCCGTGGTTCGGGCTGTCGTGGAGGGACAACACGGTGCCGAGGTCGGCCATCGTCGAAACCACCCGTGGCCAGCCGAACAGGTCGAACGGCGGGTCGTCGGGATGGACGCCCAGCTTCACGTCGAACTCCTCGCAGGTGGGGATCACCGCGTCGAGAAAGTACTTGTAGGTGCGGTACATGTCGGCATGGGTGACGCCCTGATAGGCGGCGTTCAGCTCGCTGAAGCCGGCCAGGCGTTCGGGCTCCCACCCGGGCAGGGTGAGGCCGCCGGCGTTGGCCTGCATCTGGGCGATCAGCTTCTCCGGGGTGAGTTGGTCGACCACCGCCTTTTCGAAGTAGAGCGCGGTCGACCCGTCCGGCAGCGGGTGCCAGAGATCGGTGCGCAGCCAGTCGAACACCGGCATGAAGTTGTAGCAGACCACCTTGACGCCGGCCCGGCCGAGCCGCTCCAGGGTGGTGATGTAGTTCTGAATCGCTTCGTCGCGGCCCATCCCCAGCACGGTCGTGCCGAGTTTGATCGACTCGTGCACGTTGACCGACTCGACCACGTCGGCGTCCAGCCGCTTACTCACTCCGCGGGCGGCGGCTTCGTCCGACAAGCCGGTGATCTGCGCCATTTCGGACGCGATCTCCGCCTCTTCCCAGACCTCGCCGGCCGGCTTGTGATGCAGGCTCCAGACGACCGTTTCGACGCCGGGAATCTGCCGGATGTCATCCAGCGAAACGGTGTCGTTGCCGTCGCCGTACCAGCGAAAGCCCATCTTCATTGTTGTCCTCCTGGTTGGGAACTGCGGGGGTCGTGTCGAACGGTGGTGGAATCTCGGACGGCCATTCGGGCCGGCAGCAGCACCGGTGGGCCGACCGGGGCCGCACCTGCGGTGCCGTCTCCCGGCAACAGTCGCAGCAGCAGCTCGGCGGCCCGCCGGCCGAGTTGGCCGAGGTCGCCATGGACACTGGTCAGGGAGGGGGTCACCACCTCGGTCAGGAAGGTGTTGTCGAAACTGACCGCCGAGAGGTCACGCGGCACCTGCAGGCCCATCCGCTGGAGCCGCCGGATCAGACCGATGGCCACCATGTCGCTGAACACCACCACTGCGCTGACCCGGGCGGCGATCACTTCGCCGGCCGCCGATTCGCCGCCCTCCATGGTCGCCGCGTGCGCCCCGAAGGCGATCAACTCCAACCCGTCGAGATTGGATGCCACCGCCAGTCCCTGGCGCCGGCGGGCGTCCGACCAGGAGCCGACCGGGCCACCTACGTAGCCGACCCGGCGGTGGCCGAGGCCGTGCAGGTGCTCGAGTGCCAACCTGGCGCCGGCCAGGTCGTCCACGGCCAGCGACTGGGTACCGGGTATCTCCTGGTTGAGCACGACCACCGGATGGTCGCCGACCGCGAGCAGTTCGGCGTGGTCGGCCCGCGGCGAACACAGCACCAGGCCGTCGGTCTGCCGGACCAACTCGTGCACGATGTCCAGCTCGGACTCGGGGTTCTCCTCGGAGTCCGCCACGAATACCGCCAGGCCGTGGCGTCTAGCGTGGGCGGCGACTCCGCGGGCGACCGCGGCGAAATACGGGTTGGTCAGGTCGGGCACCACGAGTCCGATGGCATTGGTGCGGCCGGCCCTCAAGCCGCTGGCGGCACGATTGGGCGAATAGCCCAGGTCGCGGGCGGCCGTCAACACCCGCTCGCGGGTGTCGTCGGCGACGCGGTCGGGACTGATCAAGGAACGGGACACGGTGGCGATCGAAACCCCCGCCGCACTGGCGACTTCGCGGATCGTGACCATTCCACCTCCTCGGGCTGGATGTAAACGTTATCATTTCATCGCTCGGATTGACAATCCTCTTCGCTTGAGCTTCCACTGGGAGCGCATACAGGCAACCCGATCATTGTGTAAACGTTCTCAAGAAGTGCATCAGACTGCGCCGCGAGCCGGTGCCCGCGGCTCTAGCCCGAACCCTGGTGGACGCAGCCTGGTCACGACCCTCAGCCGGCAGCACCGACAACCCGCAACTGGGCCAGCCGCTGGGCCAGAGCGGCCCTGAGCGACATCGGCGGACGCCCGGTCAGGTCCAGCACCGCGGGCGTGGTGATATCGGCCAGGCCTTCCCGAAGGGCAGCAAACACCCGAACCAGGTTCTCGGCGAACCAGGGCGGCGCGCCGGAGCCGACCAGGGCGGCGAGTGCGGCCACGTCCGAGACCGGCACGAACGCCACCGGACGGTCGAGCAACTCGGCGAACACCTCCGCGGCCCGCTCGAAGCCGATCGGCTCCGGCCCGGTCAGCGTGATCGTCTGGCCGGTCCAGCTGGGCCGGAGCAGAGCGGCGGCGGCAGCAGCGGCGACGTCGGCCGGATCGATGAAGGCGATCAGGGCCCCGGCCGCCGGAGCGACCAGCAGGCCAGCCTTCACCGACTCCAGGGACGCCAGCAGGTTGGTCGCATAGGTGGTCGGTCGGAGCACAACAGACGGCAGGCCGGACTCGGCCAGGTGCTCCTCGATTCGGGCGTGGGCGTCCCAGAAGTCCACCGGCGAACCGCGGCGGGCACCGTGGGCGGACAACTTGACCAGCCGGGCGACCCCGGCGGCCCGCGCGGCGTCGATCATGGCGCTCTCCCAGGCCACCTGTTCGGGATGGTTCGGGGCGGCCAGGAACACCTGTTGCACGCCGTGGACGGACGCCTCGAGCGAGGCCCCGTCCGCGAAGTCGCCGACGACCAGGTCGACTGCGGCCGGCAATATCGCCCGGGCGCGGTCGGGGTCGCGGACGAGGGCCCGGATTGGCGCACCCGCCTTGGTCAGTTCAGACACGAGCGAGCGGCCCACGGTGCCGGTCGCTCCGGTGATCAGAATGGTCATTCTCGGATTCCTTCGGTGATTGCCGTGGCACGGTGCCGCGGCGGGTGGGTAGCCAGTGGTGGCGGAGCCACCACAGCAACATCAGGGCGCTGACCACGACGTTGAAGCCGTGCATCAGCCAGAGCGGTCCTGGCGGCAGGGTGATCACGTAGATCGACTGCGCCAGATTGCCGACGTTGGCGATGATCAGGTTGGCGGGGCTGTACGAGGACAGGTCCCGGGTGCGTCGGGCTCGGATCAGCATGGGCAGGGCCGAGCCGACGAACAGCAGGGTCGCCAAGGTGCCGGCGATGGCACCGATGACGGTGAAGGGCATGATGGCGACCCTCCTTTCCAGGTCAGGCGGGAGACATCGCCCCCGCGTGTGGCGGAATGTTGCGGTTGAACCGGAACAGGTTGTCCGGATCCCACCTGGTTTTCAGGTCGGTGAGCCGCTCCCATTCCGGGGCTGAGAAGGCACTGCGGATGCGTTCTGCACCCTCGGCACCTTCGAGGAAGTTGACGTACCCGGCCCCGTCGGCGAGCGGCGCCAGGCGTCGGGTGAGAGCGGCCAGTTTGGCCGTGGCGGCAGCGTGCAGTTCCGGTGAGACAGCCAGGCCGGCCGCGTTCACGGTAAAGCCGGCTCCCGTTCGGTTGAGCGGGCTGAGCTGGTCCTCAGGGACCCGCAGCGCGCCGCCCAGCTGCCGCAGTTCGACGAACAGCAAGGGCGAATCGGCGGTTTGCTCGCGAACCAGGGCGTCGACGACGTCCGGGGTCAGGTCCTGGATCAGTTCGCTGTGCATGACCACGGCGATCGGGTCGCGCGGCTCGGCGCTGATCCGGTCGAGTTCGGTGGCCGGCATCCGCCGGACATCGTCGATCAGCGGCACGCCGAGGCACTGCCGAAGTTCCCGGACGGCGGCCACCCCGGGCCCGAGATCCCGTCCGGAGTAGCACAGCCGGACGCAGGCGAACGACTTGCCGCGAAGCGGCTCGGGCAGGAACGGCAGCGCCGGAAAGTTCACCAGGGTCGCCGACGAGGCCAACTCGTTCGGCTGCCTGGCTGCCCAGTCGCGATACTCGGTGAGCACCCGGTGGGCGTCGGCCAGTAGGTAGTACAGGGCGCCGCCGTAGACCACGTCCAGCTCGACCAGCCTCAGCTCCAGCGCAGTGACCACGCCGAGGTTGCCGGCACTGCCCCGCAGCCCCCAGAACAGCTCCGGGTGGTTCCTCTCAGTGACGGTGATCAGTTCTCCATCGGCGGTGACCAGGTCGGCCGAGACGATGGTCTGCGATGCGAAGCCGTGGTGCCGGCCGAGCCAGCCGAAGCCACCGCCGAGGCTGTAACCGGCGACACCGACGATCGAGTTGGAGCCCTGCAGACCGAACAGCCCATGCTGGGCTGCGCGTGCATTCAACCGTTCCCAGCTGACACCGGCGCCAACCCTGGCCGTGGCGGTGATCGGGTCGACCGACAACTCCTGCATGGCGGAGGTGTTGATCAGCATGCCGCCGCGCACGGCGGTGGCAGTGCCGTGACCGGTTGCCATCACGCCGACGCCGAAGCCCTCGGCCCGGGCGTAGCGGACGGCCTCGACCACGTGCTCGGCGTGCTGTGCGATGGCCACCACCGCGGGCCGGTGGCTGCCCAGCCGGTTCCAGGCGGTACTCGCCGGTTCGTAGCCGACGTCCCCGGGGCGCAGGTAGCGCACGCCGGACGAGTCGCCGACCGGGTCGAGCCGCTCGGCCGGCCGGTTGCTGAGTGCGGTGCTCATGATCGTTCTCCTGGTTCCTGGACCGCGGCGGGTCCCTCGGTATCCAGGTTCGGTGAGCGGCGCCCTGCGCACATCGGTGCGGATCACCCAGATCCGGCCGGCGAGTTGCCCAAGTCGCGCAGGCATCGCTAGGTGTGCCCACCCGGGACGTGACAGTTAGGCAACCGGATGGGCGCCCCACCTGGTCGTGACCGAGCCAGACCGCACCCGCCGACTCGGACGAGCCGCCGGTGGGGTCGCCCTGCCCGCGGTCAGCCGCCCACTGAGCGCAGGACTGCGCCGAGTTCGCGTCGTCCGGTCACGCCGAGCTTGGCCATGGCCGCAGAGATGTGATGGTCGACGGTGCGCACCGACAGGAACAGCCGCTGGGCGATCTCGACATTCGTCAGTCCCTCGGCGGCCAGCCGGACGACGTCCAGTTGCCGGTCGGTGAGCCCGACCGGATTCGCCCTGGTGCTGCGGGACGGCCCGCGCGGCACCGCCCGGACACCCTGGCCGGCCAGCAGCCGGCGGATCAGGGTGGCGGTGGCGGTGGCCTCCAACCGGTCCAGCGTGCGGAGTCCGGCGAGCAGGGCGTCCGGATCACCCGACTCCAGTCCGGCCAGCGCCAGCTCGTAGGGGTCCAGGGACGTCCACGGGTCGGCGTCCGGCTGCGGGGCAGACTCGCCGGCCCCGGCCCGGGCCACGTACCGGCGGATCTCGGCGTCGATCGGTTCGGCCGCCGGACGATGGGCGTGCGGCAGCCAACCGTCCAGCACCTCGGCGGCCACGTCCGGTCGCTCGTTCAGCCAGGCCCACTCGGCCAGCGCCGCGCCGGCGAAACTCAAGCCGGTGAGCAGCCGCAACCGCAGCGCCAGCGTCCAGCACCGGCGCAGCTGGGCCTCGGCCGCCGGATCGCCGCGCCGGGCGAGCAGTCGGGCATGGTTCGACAGTGAATAGGTGAGCAGCAGGCCCGGCTCGGGATCGCGGGCCACGGCTCCCTCCAGCAACTGGCTGGCCAGCGGCCAGTCGCCTCGCCGCTGGGCCAGCAGCGCCTGGTGCACCTCGAGGTTGTACGCGTGCGACCAGTAGGCGTGTGCCCGGACGAACTCGAGTCCGCTGGCGATCACCCGGTCCAGCTCGTCACCGACCGCGTACCGGTAGAGCAACTCGACCAGGTTCGTGTAGGCCCGAGCGGTGGCCTCGTGGGCCTCGTCGGCCAGCGCCGAGCCGAGGCTGCGCCAGGACAACTCGAGCCGTTCCTCGGGGGTGGCCGCCACGCGAGCCATCGACAAGTAGTTCCAGCACAGTGACTCGGTGCCTGGCAGGGCACCCTGCCCGACAAGTTCCAGCGCCGCCTCCAGCAGCGCCGTGCCGCGGTCGTCGCCGCCCAGGGCGTGATGCGACCCGAGCGCTCCAAGTGCGGCGGCGAGCGCCTCGGGGTCGTCCGGATCCGCGAGTTCCAGCGCCCGTTCGGCGCAGTACAGGGCCTCGTCCGGTCGGCCGGCCAGTACCAGTTCCCGGGCCAGCCGGCGAAGCGCGGCCCCTTCTGCGGCGGTGTCGTCGAGCTCGGCCCACAGCCGCACCGCGCGGCGTCCGTTGGCCACGGCCAGGTCGAATCGGTGACCGATGTGAAGTGCCCACGCGTAGCTGTCGCAGACCGCGGCCAGCTGCCGGGGCGGCATCAGGTTCTCGTGTTCCAGGGCGGCGCCGAAGTAGGCGATCGCCTGCCGATTGGCACCCACTCGGGCCGAATACTCCCCCGCTTCCGGCGCGTGCGCCACGATCACCGCACCGTCCGCGCAGCGGATCGCATGGTGCAGCAGCCGGGGCACATCATCCGACGACGCCAGCACCGTGACCAGGTGCCGATCGATGGCCCGGCGCCGAAGGGTCGGCAGCGACAGCTCGGTGGCCCGCCGGGCCAGTTCGTGGCGAAACCGAACCCCGTCCTGGGTGACCGTGACGAGGCCGCGAGTCTCGGCCTCGGCCAGACCGTCCCAGGCGTCGCCCAGCACCGCTTCGGCGAGCTCGTGGGGCAGCTCACCCGACCAGACCGACAGCCGCTCCAGCGCTTTCCGGCAGGGTTCACTGGTGCGTTCCAGCCTGGCCAGCACCGCGTCCGAAACCGTGGCCGGAACGTCGTCGGACGCGGTCGCGAGCACCTCGGTGACGAAGAACGGGTTCCCCCCGGTCACCTGGAGCAACTCGTCGGTGTTCCAGGTCGAGCCCTGGTTCAGGTCGGCCACGGCCGTCCGGCTGAGCGGCGCCAGCTCGATCCGGACGGTCCCCCGGGGCGGCAGTTCGCCCAGGAACCGGCGCAGGGCCGGTGAGGCGGAGTCCTCGGGCCGCAGTGAGCAGACCAGCAGCAGGCGCAGCTGGTCCAGGCGTCGGGCCAGGTAGGCCAGCACGTCCAGGGTGGCGTCGTCGGCCCAGTGCAGGTCCTCGATCACCAGCACCGCCGGACGTCCGTGGCTGAATCCGGCGGTCAGTTCGGCGAGCACGGCCGGCACGTCGCCGGCGTTCAGGGCGGCGTCCAGCACAGCACTGGTCGACGCACTGCCCGGACGGCCCCGAAGGGCCTCGCGGATCGGGCCGAGGGGATGCGCGGTGACCAGGTTGTCGCACCAGCCGCGCAGCACCCGCAGACCGTCCGGTAACTGGGCCAGAAAGGCGGCCAGCAGGGTGCTCTTGCCGATGCCGGCCTCTCCTGAGACCACCACAACGGCGCCCTCGCGGGCGCGCAGGGACTCTGCAGCCCGCACCAGCAGGGTGAGGTCGGCGTCCCGCTCCAGCATTTCTGCTCCCGGCTCGGGTGGGTGGGTGGCGAGGGTCACAGGGTGACATGGGCAGTCAAAGGGGCAGCCTAACCCGAGCCGGCGCTTCGGGCGGCAGCCCCGCTACTTTTCCGGCACAGTTCCCAGCCTTGGCCGGGATGCCGGGACGTCACGGAATGGGCGCGAGCCGCCCGGGGACAAACTGCCGGATGAACGGCGAGAATGCGTCGCTCAGTCGACCCGTTGCCGGACGGTTTCCAGCACCGTGTGGGCCTGATCGGCGGGTCCGGTGCGCAGCAACGAGATGATCTCTGCGCTGACCAGTTCCACCCAGGAATAGATCGGCTGGTACATCCAGGCCCGGCCGTCCAACTCACGGGTCAACTGGCCCTTTTTGGCCAGCCGGTCCATCACCGTCATCACGGTGGTGTACGCGAGAACGCGCTGGGGCGCCAGTTTGCCCTGGACATCACGCACGGACATTGCTGCGGGGGTCGCCCACAGCACGTCCATCACCGCCTGCTCCAGGTCGCCAAACACGGGCATGGCACCAATCCTAGGCCTGATTGCTCGACTACGACGCAAAGTAGTACATTGCGACCATGGATCCGGTCTCGATCGCACGGTGGCAGTTCGGAATCACCACCGTCTATCACTGGTTCTTCGTACCGATCACCCTCGCGCTTTCCGTCATCGTGGCGATCTTCCAGACCTTGTGGTTCCGCACCCAGGACGACAAGTACCTGCGACTGACGAAGTTCTACGGCAAGCTCTTTTTGATCAACTTCGCCATGGGTGTCGTCACCGGCATCGTGCAGGAGTTCCAGTTCGGCATGAACTGGAGCGAATACTCGCGCTTCGTCGGCGACATCTTCGGCGCCCCGCTGGCCCTGGAGGCGCTGCTCGCCTTCTTCATGGAATCCACCTTCCTCGGACTGTGGATCTTCGGCTGGGACCGGCTGCCCAAGAAGATTCACCTGGGCTGCATCTGGATGGCGGCCATCGGCACCAACCTGAGCGCGGTCTTCATCCTGTCGGCGAACTCGTTCATGCAGAACCCGCAGGGTGCGGTGTACAACCCGGCCACGGACCGAGCCGAGATGGCCGATTTCGGCGCTGTGCTGACCAATCCGGTGATGTTGTGGGCGCTGCCGCACACCCTGATGGCCTCGTGGCTGACCGCGTCCGCGCTGGTCGCCGCCGTCTCGGGCTGGCACCTGTCGAAGCTCAATAGGGTGTCCGCCAAACAGGCCTCGGACGAGGCCTCGGACGACCCCCTCGACGAATCCGAGAAGCCGGCCAAGAAGGTCGACAACAGCATCGCCGCGCACCGCTTCGCGGCCACCTTCGCGGCCTTTGCGATGGTGGCTTCCGGGGTCGGTCTGGTGCTGACCGGTGACGAGTCCGGCAAGATCATGACCGAGGTGCAGCCGATGAAGATGGCTGCCGCCGAGGCGCTGTACGAGAGTGCCGGCGGCCAGCCCGGACAGGGCGCGCCGTTCTCGATCTTCACCATCGGCTCGCTGGACGGCTCCAAGGAGATCTTCGCGGTCACCGTGCCGAACGTGCTGTCGTTCCTCGCCACCGGCACCTGGGACGGCGAGGTGAAGGGCATCAACGAACTCAAGGACACCTATGCCACCGGCGGCCAGATCGACCCGACCAACGAGTTGCAGAAAGCCTACGCCGTGCACCTTCGGGCCTGGGGCATCGAAAGCTACACCCCGCTGATCCCGGTCACCTACTGGAGTTTCCGGTTGATGATCGGGCTCGGCATGGCGGTGATCGCGATCGGACTGCTGCTGTTGTTGCTGCTGCGCAAGGGCGGGCTACCCCCGAACCGGTGGTGGTGGACGGGGCTGATGATCGTGATGCCGCTCGGCCCGCTGTTCGCCAACTCGTTCGGCTGGATCTTCACCGAGATGGGCCGGCAACCCTGGCTGGTGTCCGGCGTGCTACCCACCATGGCCGGCATCTCACCAGGGGTGACCGCGACCGAGATGTTGATCAGCGTGATCGGCTACACCCTGCTCTACGGCGGCCTGGCGGTGGTCGAGGTGGGGCTGCTGTTGAAGTACATCCGGATGGGCCTGCCCGAAGTCGAACCCGTCGAGATGATCAAGGACGAACACGACGTGCTGTCCTTCGCCTACTGAGAGAGGGTGTGCGGCCATGATTGTTGAACCCACCACCCTGCAACTGGTCTGGTTCTGCCTGATCGCCGTGCTGTGGATCGGCTTCCTGGTCCTCGAGGGCTTCGACTTCGGCGTCGCCATGCTGATCCCCTTTCTCGGCAAGACCGACAAGGAGAAACGGGTCCTGGTCAACACCATCGGCCCGGTCTGGGACGGCAACGAGGTCTGGCTGTTGACCGCCGGTGGGGCCACGTTCGCCGCCTTTCCAGGCTGGTACGCCACCCTGTTCTCAGCTCTGTACCTGCCGTTCTTCCTGATGTTGGTCGCGCTGATCGTCCGAGGGCTGGCCTTCGAGTACCGGGCCAAGCGTCCCGAGCACGCCTGGAAGACCCGCTGGGACTGGTGCGCCTGCATCGGCTCGTTCGTGGTGTCGCTGGTGCTGGGGATTGGCTTCGCCAACTTCGTCAAGGGCATGCCGGTGCAGGTAGCCGAGGGGCGCGCCGCCGTGCATGTGTTCACCGGCGGGTTCTGGTCGCTGTTCAGCCCGTTCGCCCTGCTCGGCGGCGTGGTGCTGGTCGGCCTGTTCCTGTTCCACGGCGCCATCTTCCTGGCCCTGAAGACCCGCGACGAGATCCACTTGCGAGCCAAGGAGTTCGCCGAGCGGATCGGCCTCGGCGTGATCGGGGTCGGCGCGGTGTATCTGCTGTGGTCGAACCTGGCCTACCCCAACGGCCTGTCCGGCTGGATCCTGATGGTCGTGGCCGCCTCCGGCCTGGTGATGGCGTGGTACATGGTGAAGCAGGATCGGGACGGCTGGGCCTTCGTCGGCACCGCCGTCGCCATCGTGGTGATCGGAATCAACATCTTCCTGCAGATGTATCCCGACCTCGGCTTCGACAACGCCGTCGCCGAGTCGCCGCTGAACATCATCACGGCCTCGGCCACCCCGATGACGCTGACCATCATGACCTGGGTCGCTGGGTTCTTCATCCCGATCGTGCTGGCCTACCAGGCCTGGTCGTACTGGGTGTTCCGGCGCCGGATCAGCACCAAGAATATTCCGGACGACAGCCTGCACCCTGAGCCGGTCGGCTGAGTATCCGGACATCTGAATCAACGAGGGGGATCCCCCGCAGACGGTGGGTGATCCTCCTCGGTATTTCGAAGTAGCCGGCTCCGGTGGGGGATGATGGCCGGGTGAGCAGCACCGCGTCCGGCCCCACCATGGGCGGCCGGCGTGGACCGCTCGATCCGCGACTGCTGCAGCGGGGCAGGGCCACCCTCGCCTACCTGGTCGCCGGGGTGGCCGTCGGCTCCGCCACCGCGGCACTGACCATTGTCCAGGCCTGGGCACTCTCGCGGGCACTCGGTGACATCTTCGCGACCAACACCCTCGGGGTGCTCCCCCAGGTGATCTGGGTGTTGATCGCCGTGTTCACCGGCAAAGCGGTGCTGGCCTGGCTCAATCAGTGGCTGGCCCAGCGGACGGCGGCCGCGGTGAAGTCACGGCTCCGGCGCGACGTGCTGGCCGCCAGGCTGGCGAATCCAGTCGATCCCAACGCGTCCACAGCATCCCTGGTCACGCTGCTCACCCAGGGCCTGGACGCCCTCGACGGCTACTACTCCAAGTACCTGCCCCAGTTGGTGCTCGCGGTCACCGTGCCGCTGATCATTGGCATCGCGATCCTCACCGCGGACCTCACGTCCGCGATCATCGTCGCCGCGACCCTGCCGTTGATCCCGATCTTCATGGCGCTGGTCGGCTGGACCACTGAGGCTCGGACGCGCCGGCGCTGGCTGGTCCAGACCAGGCTGGCGGGGCACTTCGCCGACCTGGTGGCCGGATTGCCGACCCTGCAAGTGTTCGGTCGCGCCCGAGCCCAGGCGCAGGGGCTGCAGCGCTCGGAGACCGCGCACCGCAAAGAGACCATGGCGACGCTGCGGGTGTCGTTCCTGTCCGCTCTGGTGCTCGAACTGCTGGCTTCACTGTCGGTGGCTATCGTTGCCGTCGCGATCGGCTTTCGGGTGGTGTTCTACGAGGTCGACCTGAGCACGGCGTTCTTCGTGCTGATCCTGGCACCCGAGGCCTACTTGCCGGTGCGCCAGGTCGGCATCCACTACCACGATGCGGCGGACGGAATGGCCGCCGCCGAGTCGGCCTTCGCCATCATCGAGTCGACCCCCGGCAGCAGCGCCGCGGCCACTGGGGCGGCACCCGTTGCCGACGCTCCGCTGCTCGAACTCGACGCCCTCTCGCACACCTATCCGGAGACTGACTCGCCTGCCCTGGGTCCCACCGGATTCGTCGTCCACCAGGGCGAACTGGCCGTGATCACCGGCGCGTCCGGCGCCGGCAAGACCACGCTGCTGCACGCCGTGATGGGGTTTCTGCAACCGACTGCCGGCCGAATCCTGATCGACGGCGTGGAGCTTGACCCGGTTGCCCGGCGCTCCCGGATCGCATGGGTGGCCCAGAATCCCGGCATGATCACCGGCAGCATCGCCGACAACGTGCGGCTGGGCGATCCGGACGCCAGCAGAGCCGACGTCGCGCTGGCCCTGAAGCGGGCCGGCGGCGCCAGTCTCGACCCCGACCGGAGCGTCGGCGACGAGGGCGAAGGACTGTCCGCCGGCGAGCGGCGCCGGGTCGCGGTGGCCCGGGCATTTCTCCGGATCACCTCCGGGCGAGCCGAACTTCTGGTGCTGGACGAACCGACCGCCGGTCTGGACGCAGCCACCGAGACCGCCGTACTGGACGCGGTCATCGGGCTGGACGTCACCACCCTGGCGGTCTCGCACCGGCTGGGCGTGATCGCCCGGGCCGATCGGCTGCTCGACCTGCGCCCGCCCGGCCCGGCCACCTGACCGCCGGGCGACCGGTGGCTAGCTCTTGGCCCACCAGTCGAGCATGGTGGATGCGCTGTCGGTGTCGGAGCTGGACTCGACGTAGAACAACTGCTTCTTATAGGTCCAGGCCACGCCGCTGCCACTGCCCTTCGCGGCTGAGCCCAACTTGCCCAGGATGTCCTTGGGCTTGTCGGTGTACCACCAGTTGGTGAGCGCCGGAGACTTCTTCCAGTTGCTGCCGATCTTGCTCTTGGCCACCCCGGCCCGCTCGAAGAAGTCGCTCATCAGCTTGGTCAGGTCAGCATTGTCGTCGGCCCAGCGCAGGCTCACGCTCGCCTGGCCGTCGAGCTTGCCGCGCGGGTTGGCGGCACAGGTGAACGCCTCCCGGCCCGAGTCCGAACTATCGGGAAGACAGCTGGATACCACCACGAACTTGCGCAGGTAGACCGCCCAGTCGCACTGGTTGGCGCTCAACTCGGCGGCGCAGGACGCGCTGGTGCTGCCGGACGGCCGCGGGCTGGCCGACGTACCGCTGGACGGTGTACCGGACGGGCTGGCGCTCGGCGTGACCAGCACCGACGGCGGCGGGCTGGACGCCGGAACGGACGGTACCGCACTCGACGGTGTCGGGCTGGCCGTGGTGGCCGGCCTCAGGAACAGGAACCAGGCCAGCAGGCCGAGCACCACCACCCCGGCGACGATGCCGATGATCAACGGTGCCTTGCTGCGGCCGCCGCCGGATCCACCCGTCGGCGTACCGAAGCTGCCGGACGGGGGTGCCCCGTAGCCTCCCCCGGGCGGGCCGAACTGGCCACCAGCCGGGGCCTGACCGTACTGGCCCGGGTTCTGGCCGAACTGTCCGCCAGCCGGATACTGCCCGGGCGGCGGATTCTGGCCCGGGGCTGGGCTCTGCCCGTATTGCCCTGGGTTTTGCGGGCTTTGGCCGGCCGGATACTGCCCTGGGGGGTACTGCGCACCCGGCGCGTTCGGACCCGGGTTCTGCCCGTAAGTGGCCGGGTACTGCTCGCCGGCCGGCAGCGGTTGGGTGGGCGGATACTGCTGCCCGGCGGGCATCTGCTGGGTGGGGTCGGACGACCACGACGGATTCGGATCGGGGTTCCAGCCACCAGGTGGCTGGGCTGGCGTTCCCCCGGTCGGCGGATTCGGCGGTTGGCTCATGGGCGCTCCTCCCCTGCGCTGGTTCGCCAAGGCTACCTGCGAGAAGCCGGTTGCGGGTGACCTATTCTGCACGCATGGGAGCGGCGCGGTCGGGGGTGCCGACCGCCCCCTGGTGGGTGCTGCGGCTCGCTCCCGGCGCCTACCCCCGCACCGCGTTGGCCACCCTGCTGGCGTTCGCAGCCGCCGCCGCGTCCGTTGCCCTGATGGCGGTGTCGGCCTGGCTGCTGTCCAGGGCCGCGGAGCACCCGCCGGTGCTCTACCTGCAGGTGGCGGCCATCGGCGTGCGCGTCTTCGGCATCAGTCGTGGCCTGTTCCGCTACTTCGAGCGGCTGGTCGGTCACGACGTGGCGCTGCGGGTGCAGAGCGCCCTGCGACTGGACACCTACCGGCACCTGGCCAACACCACCCTGCTCGGTGCCCGGCGCGGTGATCTGCTGGCCCGGGTCACCGCCGACGTGGACGCGGTGCTCGACCTGATCGTGCGGTTTCTGGTGCCGGTGGTGGCGGCGTCGCTGGTGATCGTGGCCACGTCCGCTGCGTTCACGTTGTTCTCCCCGTGGAGCGCCGCGGTGCTGCTGGCCTCCGCACTGGTCGCGGGGGTGATCGTGCCGGCCCTGGCCCAGCGGATCTCGCAGCGCTGGGACGAGGCGGCCGCACCCACCCGAGGAGCGTTGGCGGCCGGCGTCCACGAGTTGGCCCGGACGGCAGCGGACCTGGTCGCCTACGACGCCGCCGACGCGCACCTGAACCGGGTGCTGGCGATTGACGGGCAACTGCGCAGGCAGGACGACCGCAGCGCCTGGATCCGGGGTGTGGCGGCCGGTTGCCAGGTGCTGGCCGCGGCGGCGGCCGTGATCGGCGCGCTGCTGATCGGTGGCCGGCAGGTGGCGGACGGCACCCTGCCGCCGGTGATGCTGGCTGTGCTGGTGCTCACTCCGCTGGCCCTGCACGAGGTGCTCAGCACCCTCACCCAGGCCGCCCAGAGCGCCACCCGCTCGACCGCCTCGCTGCGTCGGGTCCGGCAACTGCTGGACGATCCCCCGATCGGCCTGGGCGATCGGGAGTTGCCCGCGGGCCGGCCCGACCCGGGTGCACTCGTGCTGGACGAGCTGGCCATCGGCTGGCCGGGAGGGCCCGCCCTGATCGAGGGTCTCAACCTGACCGTGGCGCCCGGCGAATCCGTCGCCGTGGTCGGCCCCTCCGGCAGCGGCAAGACCACACTGGCCGCCACCATCCTGGGCCTGATCCCACCCAAGGCCGGCACCGTCACCGTTACCGGACGGGTCGGCTACCTTGCTCAGGACGCCCACATTTTCGCCACCTCGGTGGCCGAGAACGTCCGGATCGGCAACCGCGACGCCGACGCCGACGCCGTCCGGCGGGCGCTCGACCGGGCCGGCCTGTCGCTCGCGGCCGAGCGGGAACTGGGCGAACAGGCCGGGTCGCTGTCCGGCGGCGAGGCCCGCCGGCTCGCGCTGTCCCGGATCTTCGCCGGCGACTATCAGGCGGTGGTGCTGGACGAGCCGTCCGAGCACCTGGACGCACTGACCGCCGAAGCCCTGTTGGACGACCTGTTCGTCACCTTGGCGGCCGTGCCCCTGCTGGTGGTGACCCACGACCCGGACGTGATCGCGCGCTGCGACCGCAGCGTCGAAATCGCGGTTGGTGCGGTGCCATATCGTTGAGCCGTGACTCAGTGGCCGGCTCCCGGTGGGCAGGGTGCGGCTCACGGCCTACCGCCGCTGCCTGGTGCACCCTGGCAGCCGGATCCGAGCTGGACGCCGCCGGCCAAGCGCCCAGGGCCCGGCCCGGCCAGCTTTTTCGTGGTGCTGTTTCTGGCCCTCGCCGTGACGGTTGCGGCCCTGCAACTGGTGCCCCCCGGCGCCGCGCCAACCTCCACCCGCAGCCCTCGCCCGACTGCGTCCTCCTCGTCGTCCGCGTCGCCGTCGGCCGAGCCGACGGACTCTCCGAAAACGAACTCGGCAGAACACCCTCGGCTGACCGACAACGCGCTCTACCGGTTGAAGGTCTCGGGTTCGTGTCCCACGATCCAGAAGGCGCCCTCCAAGGACGCCTACAAGAACCAGGTCGGCACGCTGCTGACCTGCCTGGCCCGCATCTACCAGCCCCTGGTCGAGCGGGCCGACGGGCGGTTCGCACCCGTGCAGCACATCTTCTACGGCAACCGGATCGACACCCCATGCGGCCGGCAGACCGACGCTTACGCGTTCTACTGCGAGCGGGACGCAACCATCTACCTCTCCGAAAAGGTCTACAGCGACTCGCGGTATTCGCGGTTGGCCGCCGCCGACACGGTGATCCACGAGTACGGCCACCACGTCCAATCGATGATCGGCATCTTTGACGCCGCCG
Source organism: uncultured Actinomycetota bacterium (assembly GCA_963723605.1). Taxonomy (GTDB): domain Bacteria; phylum Actinomycetota; class Actinomycetes; order Propionibacteriales; family Propionibacteriaceae; genus Micropruina. Next base: position 45,972 of record CAVRRM010000004.1, read on the forward strand.
ATGCGCTCAGCGAGAGCCGCGAGGTCACGGTGCGCCGCGAGGAGCTGCAGGTCTACTGCTGGACCTACTACGTGTTCGCGTCGCTGCGCAGCTTCGAGCTGACCGACATCGACCGGTCGTTCTTCCTCGAGCTCTGGACGCACACCAGCGACCCCGAGGGGCACGGCTCGGTGAAGGCCCAGCAGTATTGGGGGCCGCGCGGCCTGGGTGGCCAGAACCTCGGTTCCTGCAACACCTGGTCGGTGTCCAGGGCATCGGTACGCTGAGCCACCCCGGCTCAAGGAGACAGGCATGCCCAACGACGAGGACCTGAGCGTCCACGAACCCTGGATCGAGGCCGTCTGCGCGGCGCTGGACCTGCCCCGCACCGCCGTCGACGTGGATGCCGTGCTGGCCCTGGCCGGTCGGGTGGCGCATCGGGTGGCCCGTCCGATGGCCCCGGTGTCGACCTTCATGCTGGGCCTGGCGCTCGGTAGCGGCGGGGGCTCGCTGGCTGAGTTGAAGGAGCGCCTGCTCGCCGTCGAACAGCGCTAGCGGGTCCTTGGCGGTACCCGCGATGGCCGGCGGCACCGTTCGTGCGGAGGCACCACTAGCCTGAGCATCATGGCTGCTCTCGAATCGGCGCAATCGGGTGCCGAGGACGATCCCACCAGGTTCGAGTTCGACCGGTCCGTCGATGTTTCGGTGCCCCGGTTGGATCGTCCGCTGACCATTGCCCAGTTCACGGACAACTATGGCCCGGCACACAGCGGACTGCTGTACGCGGTGCAGTTCCTGGAGGCGGAGGTGCTGAAGGCGGGGCACCGGGTGCTGCTGGTGGCGCCCGAGGCCGATGGCCCCAATCCGCTGTCCGGCAATCCACACCGGCGCGAGATCCGAATGCCGTCGGTGCCGATTCCCGGGGCCGGTATCCGGCTGTCCCTGGGCAAGGACCTGGAGTTTCGACTGGCCCAACTGGTGGCCCACCCGCCGGACATCATTCACGTGCACGGCATGGGCGGGGTCGGTCTCCTGGGGGTGTGGGTGGCGCAGCGGGCGAACCGTCCCCTGGTGGTCACCTGGCACACCGACCTGGAGGCCTACGCCGAGCACTACTGGCACCTGGGGCCGTTCCTGAACGCCGCCTATCAGATGTTCGCGCTGCGGGCCGAGCCGAAGCCGTGGGCCAAGGTGGCCAAACTGCGGTTCAAGCGGCCCCGCCGCGGTGGCGCGCAACTCCAGCTGCTGCAGGCGGCCGCCGACATGCTGACCAGTGCGGACGTGGTCACCACCCCGTCCGACAAGACCGGTAAACGGGTGCTCGAACTGTCTCCCGCGGCGCGGGTACGGGTGGTGCCCAACGGCGCCGACCCGCTGCCCGATCGAGCGCCGATCCCGCGCGGCAGGGGCCCACGGCTGCTCTACGTCGGCCGGGTGTCGCCCGAAAAGGGTCTGGAGTTGCTGCTGGACGCCTTCGAGCTGGTGCTGGACTTCGAGCCGGACGCCGAACTGATGATCGTCGGTGACTGGAAAGAGGCCACGCCGGGACTGCGCCGGCGGCTACAGAAGGCCGCCCGGCGCGGCAGCACCAAACTGATCGGACGGGTGCCCCGCGACGAGCTGGCCGCCTACTACAAGGGTGCGGACCTGTTCGTCTTTCCCTCGCTGACCGACACCCAGGCCCTGGTGCTGCATGAGGCGGCGCTCTGCGGCCTGCCTCTGGTGATCACCGACCCCGAGTTGAATCTGGTGGTCGACCCGGGCGTGAACGCCCTGGTCGCCCGATCGAACCTGGTGTCGCTCAGTCAGGCGATCATGTCGATGCTGCGCCAGCTCGACGATCCGGTTTTCGCCAGCCGTGCCCACGGCCGCAGCCGGGAGCTGGCCGGCCAGTGGACGATCGAGCGTCAGGCCAGCGAGATGATGGGCATCTACAACGACCTGATGGCCGGACGTCCGGTGCCGGTCAGCGAGGGCCTGGCACCCGACGTGGGCCGGCCCCGATTGGGCGGCCGGCTGAGCTAGTGGTCGCGGTCCCCGTCGGTGGCCGTCAGGCCCGGAACGTCCGAAGCCGCAGGCTGTTCAGCACCACGAACACGGACGAGAACGCCATCGCCGCCCCGGCGATGATCGGATTCAGGTAACCGGACGCGGCCAGCGGGATCGCCGCAACGTTGTACACGAACGCCCAGAACAGGTTGCCCTTGATCGTGGCCAGGGTGGCCCGGGAGAGCCGGATCGCGGTCGCGGCCAGGCGCAGGTCGCCTCGCATCAGAGTCAGGTCGGACGCCGCGATGGCCGCGTCCGTTCCGGTGCCCATCGCGATGCCGAGGTCGGCCTGGGCCAGGGCGGCGGCGTCGTTCACGCCGTCGCCCACCATCGCCACCTGGGTGCCATCGGCCTGCAGTCGCTCGATTTCGGCGAGCTTGGCGGCGGGCAGCACCTCGGCGATCACCCGATCGATGCCGACCTCGGCGGCGACCGTCTCGGCGACCGCGCGGCTGTCGCCGGTGAGCAGCACCGGGGTGAGCCCGAGCCGCTTCAGCTGCTCGATCGCCTCAGCGGAGGATTCCTTGACCGCATCGGCGACGGCGATCATGCCGCGCAGCCGGCCGTCCACTGCGACCAGCACGGCGGTGTGACCCTTCGCCTGGGCCGCCTCGAAGGTCTCGGTGACGGCGGGAGCAGCGCTTGCCGACCCGACCAGTGCCGGCGTGCCGACCAGCAGCTGATGGCCGTCCACGACCGCCCGAATACCCTGTCCGGGAAGATTCTCGAACGAGTCCAGCCGAGCGTCGCTACCGGCGTGCGCGGCGATCGCACGGGCGATCGGATGCTCGGAACCACTCTCGGCAGCGCCGGCGAGACGCATCCAACCGTCGTCCGGGCCGGCCACCTCGACTACCTGCATCTGGCCGGTGGTCACGGTGCCGGTCTTGTCCAGGACGACGGCGCCGATGCCCTGGGTGCGCTCCAGGATCTCGGGGCCCTTGATCACGATGCCGAGTTGGGCGCCGCGTCCGGTACCGACCAGCAGCGCGGTCGGGGTGGCCAGTCCGAGCGCACAGGGGCAGGCGATGATCAACACGGCGACAGCGGCGGACGAGGCGAACGGCAGCCCGGCACCAGCCAGCAACCAGCCCGCCCAGGTGAGCACGGCCAGGCCGATCACCACTGGGCACGAAGACAGCGCTGATCCGGTCGGCGAGCCGTTGCACGTTGGCTTTGCCGGTCTGGGCCTGTTCGACCAGCCGGGCGATGTGGGCCAATTGGGTGTCGGCGCCGACCCGGGTGGCCTTGACCATGAGACGTCCGTTGGCGTTCAGGGTGGCGCCGATCACGCCGTCGCCGGGCCCGATGTCCACCGGGACGGATTCGCCGGTGACCATCGAAGCGTCGATCGCGGACGTGCCTTCAAGCACCTCGCCGTCGGTAGCGATCTTCTCGCCCGGCCGGACCAGGAACACGTCTCCAGGCTTCAGGAAGTCCACCGGAACGCGGGTCTCGACACCCCCGCGAAGGAGCGTCGCCTCCGTGGCGCCCAGCTGCAGCAAGGTCCGCACGGCCTCGCCCGCACGCTGCTTCGACCTGGCCTCGAACCAGCGTCCGAGCAGCAGGAAGGTGACGATCGCGACGACCGCCTCGAAGTAGATGCTGCCTTCACCCGACCCGCGGGTCAGGGTCAGCTCGAACGGGTGGGTGTAGCCGATCATGCCGGCGTGGCCGAGGATCAGCGCGTACAGCGACCAGCCGAAGGCGGCAGTGGTGCCGAGGCTGATCAGCGTGTCCATCGTGGTGGCGCCGTGCCGGGCGTTGACCAGGGCCGAGCGGTGGAACGGCCAGGCGGCCCAGCCGTAGACCGGAACGGTCAGGGCCAGGGAGAACCACTGCCAGCCGGGAAACTGCCAGGCCTGCACCATGGCCAGCGCGATCACCGGCACGGCGAGAACGGCGCTGACCATCACCCGGGTGCGCAACTCCGCGGCATGGTCGACCGCCGGCTTGGCTGGATCGGGCAGTGCCGCGTGGTAACCGGCCTGCTCGACGACCGCGATCAGGTCGGCCACCGGCATCGGGGCGTCGGTCAGCACCCTGGCCTTCTCGGTGGCGTAGTTGACCGAGGCGGTGACACCGTCCACCTTGTTCAGCTTCTTCTCGATTCGGGCGGCACAGGACGCACAGGTCATGCCGTCGATGTCGAGCTCGACCGAGACGGGTTGGGTGGTGGTCATCGACGGCTCCCCTCCAGGCGCACTCGAAGATCCGGGGTGAGTGCGACCACTCAGGCCACCGAGTAGTCGCCGGCCTCGGCGACCGCTTCGACGATGCGATCGAAGTCGACCGGAGCGTCCGAGATGACCCTCAGCCGGCCACCTTCGAGGGTGACGTCGACGTCGGTGACGCCCGGAATCTGGCCGACCTCTTCGGTGACGGCGGCGACGCAGTGGCCGCAGGTCATGCCCTCGACGGTGTAGCTGGCTTCCATGTGCTTCTTCCCTTCAGGACCGGACCAGGCGGGCGATGGCGTCCCTGGCCTCGATGAGTTTGATTTCGGCCTCGTCGCCACCCTCGCGGGCGGCGCGGACCACGCAGTGCCGCAGGTGCTCGTCCAACAGCCGGAGTGCGAGCGACTCGAGGGCGCTGGTGGTTGCCGAGATCTGGGTCAGGATGTCGATGCAGTAGCGCTCGTCGTCGACCATGCGGGACAGGCCGCCGACCTGCCCCTCGATCCGCGGAGCCGTTTGAGGTAGTCGCCCTTGCTGGTCAGGTACCCGTGGGACTGCGACACTTCGGGGCGGATTTCCTGGGTCTCGGGCTGTGTCGAGTGGGACTCTTGGGACATCTGTTCCTCCTGCCGTCGCGACACTGTGCATCAACCCTTGTCAGTATACCCCCTATGGGTATGTACCGCTGAACCGGGCCTCAGCTACCCCATGTGGACAACCCGCCTTCGGCGGCGCATACACCACGTCGTGGCCCGCCTGTCAAGCAGTTGCACTGGGCCGCCGGAGGGTTGCCCACCAGGTGAAACTCATCTGAACAACGCGTTAAAGTGCCTAGCCAAACCCGTATTGAAGGGCTCAGCAATTTCTCATCCACCGCACCTTCGGCGAGTCGTGCACAGGTTCCACGCCGTGCCTCCACAGGATCCACAGGCCCAAAGAAAATCTGTGGACAACTCTCGTTGGACGGTGCCGTCCGGCTGGGTCTATGGTCAACCGGTACGCGGCGCAGAGAGCACTGCGCAGCACCATGCAGATAGCAACTTTCGAACATTTGATCGACAAGCGACCATTCAACGCCGGGCGTGCTGGCGTGGTTTCCGCGCGGCAGCACAAAACTGTCGGTGGGAGTCCCTAGCGTCCCAGGCGTAGGGATCGCTTGCGCACAGGGAGGGTCATGTCACTAGCGTCGCTCCCCCCGTACGAGGTCGATCCCCATGAGTTCGGTGGACCCGATCGCACCCCGCCGCAAGACGTCCAGGCCGAGCAGTCGGTTTTGGGGGCGATGCTGCTCAGCAAAGACGCGATCGGCGACGTCGCCGAGGTCTGTCGGGGCCGCGACTTCTATCTGCCCAAGCACGAGCAGATCTACGAGGCGATCGTCGACCTGTTCGGTCGCGGCGAGCCGGCTGATGCGATCACGGTCGCCGACGAGCTGGCCAAGCGCGGCGAGATCGGCAAGATCGGCGGGCACATCTACCTGCACGATCTGCTGGCGATGGTGTCGATCGCCTCCAACGCCAGTTACTACGCCGAGATCGTCAAAGAGAAGGCGATCCTGCGCCGGCTGGTCGAGGCCTCGATCAAGATCAGCCAGATGGGTTACGCCGGCGGCGGCGAGGTGGCGTCCATCGTCGACCAGGCCCAGCAGGCGATCTACGAGGTGGCCGAGGGCAAGACGTCCGACGACTACGAGCCGCTGAGCGTGCTGATGGAGCGCACGCTGGACGAGATCGAGTCGCTCAGCCAGCACGGCGTGATGTCGGGGGTGCCAACCGGGTTCATCGAGCTGGACGAGTTGACCAACGGCCTGCACGCCGGCCAGATGATCATCGTCGCCGCCCGTCCGGGTATGGGTAAGTCGACCCTTGGGCTCGACCTGGCCCGCTGCGCGTCGATCAAGAACAAGCTGACCAGCGTCTTCTTCTCGCTGGAAATGGGCAAGTCCGAGATCGTCCAGCGGCTGATCTCGGCCGAGGCCGGGGTGCCGCTGAATCACATCCGCAAGGGCCAGATGGGCGACGACGACTGGCAGCGAATCGCCCGCAAGACCGGTGAGGTGTCCAGCGCGCCGCTGTTCATCGACGACTCGCCGAACCTGACCATGATGGAGATCCGGGCCAAGGCCAGACGGCTCAAGCAGCGCCACGACCTGAAACTCGTGATCGTCGACTACATGCAGCTGATGACCTCGGGTAAGAAGGTCGAATCCCGCCAGCTCGAGGTGTCGGAGTTCAGCCGGCAGATGAAGTTGCTGGCCAAAGAGCTGGACGTGCCCGTGGTTGCGCTCTCCCAGTTGAACCGTGGCCCCGAGCAGCGCACCGACAAGAAGCCGATGCTCTCCGACCTGCGTGAATCCGGCTCGCTGGAGCAGGACGCCGACATGGTCATCCTGCTGCATCGCGCCGATGCCTATGACAAGGACTCCGACCGGGTCGGCGAGGCGGACTTCATCATCGCCAAGCACCGTAACGGTCCCACCGCGACGATCCCGACGGTCTTCCAGGGCCACTACAGCCGGTTCGTCGACATGCAGCACTGACTGGGCAACGGCCGGTCCCACCGAGGCTCCGTCACCATCCGTTGATCAACGCGCGAAGCCCCCGGTTGAACCCCACTTCGGGTGCGAAGGTGTAGCCGCCGGCGAGTGCCGCGACCAGTGTTGGGTGCGTTTGCGGAGTCAGAGCCGCCACAGCAGCTCCGACGTGCTCGGCATGCCCGCCGGCCAGGTCGCTCGTCTCGGCCAACACCTTGCCGATGGTGTAGCCCGAAAGGCAGTCGACAAGTTGCATGGCCTCGGTGCCGCCGAGGCCGGCGTCTTCGAGCCGCCGCAGGATCGCCTCGACGACACGCAACATCGCCGGGCTCACCGAGGGTCGCGAGCCGATCACAGCCACCGCCCGAGGGTGCTCCAGGAGACGAAGGCGAAAAGCCGCGAAGACCCCTGCGAGCACTTCCTGCCAGCCTTCCCTCGGCTGCCGCGGCGGGAACTTCACGCCGTCCCAGAGGTACTCCACGATGCCGTCCAGCACCGCCGCCTTGTTGGGCAGATGGTGGTACACAGCCATCGGGTCGACGCTGAGCCATTGCCCCAACCGGCGCATGGTCAGCCCCTCCGGCCCGTCGGTGTCGATGATCGCCAGCGCCCCCTCGACGATGTGCTCGCGGGTGAGGGGCGGCCGCCTGGTCCGAGCAGTCATGGCTCAAATCTGTCACGCGGGCGCTGATTTCGACGGCCTCCCGAAGAACAGCTCACGCTCACGCACGACAACTGCCGCGGCAACGATCAACAGCAACGCAGTCTGGATGATCTTGGTGTCCGGGTGCGTCATGAAGATCTCGTTCACCACATTCGCGGTGGCGTGGAAGATCACCGTGATCAGGATGCTCCGCCCGGCGCGGAAGTAGAGCCAGTTCATCAGCACCACGAACGCGACCATGGACAGTGGAAAGTTGAGCGTATGCAGCCATCCCGTCTCAACCACCTCGTTGTGGTAGTAGCCGTTGATGAAGGCCAGCGGCAGGTGCCACAGCGCCCAGATCAACGTGAACAGCATGGACGCGGTGAACACCCGCATCCGCCCGACCAAGGCGTCCGTGCCGTAACTGTGCCAGGCCACCTCTTCGATGAGCGCAGCACCGACCAACAACACCCACACCGGCAACAGGCCCGCCGAGAAGGTGAAGCCGTCGCGAAGCAGGAACTGTTCGGGGCCGTAGCCCGAACAGCAACGAGATTGCCTGCGCCGCCAACAGGCTCGCCGGCAGTAGCAGCAGGGCGCCGGTCACGAAGCCCCAGCGGACACCACGCGGCCACACCAGCCGCCGCACGATGTCCGCCCGAAGGTCGGCACGGTTCCGGACCAGCCACGCCACCACCGCCAGCGGCGCGGCCAGCCCGGCCAGACCGAGCGCCGCTGTGCCGAGCTGTATCGCGGGAGTCTGTTCGGCCAGGTTGCTCAGATAGGCGGCGGCGAACCAGAAGGCCCAGGGAATGGCGGTGGCGAGCAGATAGAAGAGCACCGGCCGGTCATACCGGGCGGCGATCGCCGCGACGGGCCTCCCAACGTCCGATGGCGCTGCCTGCCCCGAGTGGAGTTCTTCGCGGTCCGGTCCGTGATCGACTCGATCTTCTCTACTTTGTAGAATCATTTCTACATCGTAGAACGCATTGGCCCGCGACCGGGATCGGGGTTGTCCCTGACCGGTCCTGAGTCCGCGCTGACCAACCCGTCCCCACAACGGCAGCCTGATCGGCCCTCAGTAGAGAGGGTGCGGCCAATTGCTGGGCGGTTTCGACAGAAGCTGCTCTGCCAGGTCAGCGGCAGCCCGGGCCGGGGCCCGCTGGGCGCTGGACAGGGGGATGACCTGTTCGATCAGGGTGCCATCCGCAGCCTCCCGGCCGAAGCGGGCGACCACCCCGTCACCCTCCCACGCAGGCTCAACTGCACGCAGCGGCAAGTCCGGCGGCAGGATGAGATCCAACGGCCTGAGCTGCTCGAACAGGAGTCGAGCCGTCTGGCGGCGGGGAGTCTCCCATCCTCGATCCTGCGAGGCTCGAACGATCTCCTCGCGATACTGCTCGACAGCAAAGATCATGCTCGGCAGGTTCCACCGGCGGCTGGACACAAGTTCCACGTCCGGGTAGGTGACCAGCGGCCCGACAAAGACGCCCACGTAGTCACGGAAGTCCTGCCACAGCACACCGCGCCCATCAGCCGACAGTTGAATGGCCGGCGAGATGACGCCACAGCCCGCCTCACCGCACGAACACCGGTACACCGCCACCCGGCGGGGTGCGGACGCCGGCAGCAGCGGTGACGCGGCGCCAAGGATGTCGTCCGGGTCAAAACCCTGCCACCCGTGCGCGACAGCGTCGAAGTGGTCGACGCCGTCGACCAGGATGCGGACCACTGGCCAGTCCGGCATGGCGCGGGTTTGGATCTCGAGGCTGATCACGGAAAGTTGTCCGGCGGGCGGCTGCACATGGATCATGAACGGACGTTTCGCGGATACGTCGAGACCATCGCCTGGCCGGCCCCACGGGACGGCTCCTGGTGAAGTTTAGACCGCCAGGCGCTCGCGCGAACAACTCGCGCTGACGCCTTTGCTGCCCAGCGTCAAATGGTTCGCAGCGACAGCTAGCGTCGATCCGGGGAGCCGCCCACGCGAACCTCGAAGGCGGCAAGGAGCAGGTGCTCGGTTCGGGAACTGGGCCCGACCAACAACTCGAACTCGCCATGGGTGGCCGCCTCGTTGGTGGTCCGCGGCTCGCTGCGTCCAGGATCCTCGGCTCGCCGGTGTGGGTACGTTGGTCAGGAGGACGACCCCGCCTTTGTGCTCGGGTCGACCACTGACCAGGCACAGCACGACGAAGGGACCCGCGCCCGGTGACGATTGATCACTACGACAGTTTTGCCAGGGCCTACTCCGACGAGAACGAGTCGAGCCTGCTGAACGCCTACTACGAACGACCGGCGATGCTCACCCTCGCCGGAGACGTCCAGGGGCATCGCGTGCTCGATGCCGGCTGCGGTTCAGGGCCGTTGTCGGCTGCCCTGGTCGCACGAGGGGCGAGCGTCTCGGGTTTCGATTCCAGCCCCGCGATGATCGGGTTGGCGAGGCAACGGCTCGGACCGGACGGGGATCTGCGGGTCGCTGATCTGGCGGCGCCCCTTCCCTACCGTGACGCCGAGTTCGACGATGTCGTCGCTTCTCTCGTGCTGCACTACCTGCGCGACTGGACGGGGGCACTGGCCGAGCTACGCCGCGTCCTCAAGCCCGGCGGCCGCCTCATCCTGTCGATCAATCATCCGTTCGTGTACCCGTTCAACTATCCGGGCACGGACTACTTCGCCCTCACCCAGTACTCGGAGGAGTTCACGTTCGGCGGCGAACCGGCGACCCTGACCTACTGGCATCGGCCACTGCGAGACATCACCGCTGCCTTCGTCCAAGCCGGATTCCGGATCGCGGTGGTGAGCGAGCCACCCTACGACCCGGGCACACCGGTGGAACTGCTCACCCCCAAGCTCGCCACCCGCGATGCGTTCATCTGCTTTCTGTTCTTCGTTCTGGAGGCACCGGCGGGCTGAGTTGCCGCGATCAGCTCACTGAGCCGTGCGAAACCTGAGTCAACGAGCCCGGAGCGCCGCGATCATGGCGTCCAGTTGCTGAACCATGGGCGTCATGCCGTACTGGGCGGCGGTCTGGCGAGCCCTGGTCAGGGCGTCCAGAGCCTCGGGAATGCGACCGAGTAGGCCGAGCACCTCGCCCCGATTCGCGGTCGCGATCAGCACACCCTGAGCGTTTCCGGTCTGTTGGGCCAGACTGAGTTGCTCGTCCAGACTGGCCAGCGCCCCGGCCAGGTCACCGCTGTACCGCTGGACGATGGCGCGATTGCCGACGCACTGGTTCAGGCCCGCCCAGTCGCCGATCGCCCGGCAGATGGACTCCTGCTCCGCCAGCAGGGTGGCGGCCTGCGCGAGCAGGGTGGAATCGGCGGCGGCCGGATTCGCCTGGGAGCGGTTGATCAGCAGCAGTGCGTGCTCACCCAGAGCGCGCTGGAGGGCGGTCCGGTCCTCCCGGGCCCGCGCGGCGGCCGCCAGTACCGGCCACAGCCGTTCGGCCCGGACGACGTCGCCGAGTTGATAGGCGAGCTGAATGCCGGACTCGGCCCACTGCTGGCCGGCTGCCAGGTTGCCGGCCCGGGCGGCGGCCTCGGCCGCGTCGGTGTAGTCGGCCAGTGCCTGCGGCAGCCGCTGCTGCAGCTGGTGGATCTGGGCACGGTTGGCCAGCACCGGCACCAGCAGACCGACTGCCCCGAGGGCTCTCAGCTGCGGCTCGGCGGCATCGTAGTGCTGCAGTGCCTCCGGCCAGCGCTGCGCGGCGGCCGCGACGTTGCCCAGGTTTGCGTGCGCGGTGGCCGCTTCGACCCGGTCGCCGGCCCGCTGCGCCAGCGCGGCTTCTTCGGTATGCGCCGCGTGCGCCCCGGCCAGGTCGCCCTGCTCACGGCGGGAGGTGCCGAGCAAGCCCAGCGCGACGGCCGCCGTCGACAATCCATCGGCGGCGCGCGCGACCTGTTCGGCCTCGCGGGCGTACCGCTCGACCCCCGGCCAGTCGTTCTGCCCCGCCGCCGCGCTGGCCCGCGCGACCAGCACCCGAGCCAGCAGCGCCGGGTCGCCGAGGCCGCGGGCGATCTGCTCCGCCTCGGCCGCTGCGGCCGCACCTCCGGCCGCGTCGCCGATCTCGAACCGGCAGGCGGCACCGTTCAGCGCCGCCTCGGCCAGCCCACGCAGGTCTCCTTCCGACCGGCAGATCGCGGCGTACGCGTCCAGCAGCGGGAGCGCTTCGGCAGGACGGCCGCGGTCGCTGAGAATGACGGCCTGGCCGGCCAGCGCCCGTCCGATCGCCACCGGATCGCCGAGTTCACGGCAAAGCCGTTCCTGCTCGCGCAGCATGGCCAGCGCACCGTCGAGGTCGGTCTGGCTGCGGCGCAGTTCGACCCAGCCGGCCAGGTTCGCCTGCACGTCGTACAGCGCCGACTCGGCCCGATACAACTGATCGGCCTCGCGGAAGCGGGCCTCGGCTTCCACCCAGTCGCGTTGATCCCGACGGACGATGGCGAGGTTGCCGATGGCGGCCGCCCGCAGCTCCGGCACGTTGGCCGCCGCCTCGAACGCGGCTGCCGCCTCGTCCAGTTCACCGCGGGCCAGGTGGTTGGCACCGAGGTTCACCAGCGCCGCCGCCCAACGTCGCCGCCGGTCCGGTTGCACTTCGGCCTCGGCGCGCGCCGCCTCCACCAGGTAGCGCTGCAAACCCAAGGCGGCCTCGCTCGCGCCGGCGTCGGCGAGCAGCCGGGAGACCCCCCAGGTCAGCTGGCCGTCGTCGTAGTCCCGCGGCGCGGTGAGCACCGGTGCGTAGGCGGAGACGAGCTCGTCGGCGACGTCCGGGGTGAGCCGATACCACAGCCGGCGCAGGTCGAACGGGTTGCGCGAGTACGCCAGCGCGGCCCATTCCAGGTCGGCCAGGGTGCCCCGCAACCCGGCCGAGTCTCCGGCCTCGGCGAACTGCCAACCGCGTTCGTCGGCCATCCGCGGCCCCATCGGTTGATCGGCGAAGTACCGGCCCAGACCCGATGGGCGGCCGCCCGCCAGGCCGGGGTGGCCAGATAGCGACGCTCGACGGCACGCCGGATGTCGGCGTGCGCGAAGCCGAGCAGTCCTCCCCGGCTGACCAGGTGGTGCTCGGCCGCCAGATGCAGCGGCGCCCAGCTGCGCTGCGGCAGCTTCTCGGGCCCGGGGGTGAGCAGGTCGAGCAGTTCGGCCTCGGCCAATCCGTACCGCGCCGCCCAGATCGCTCGCATGGCGTCGGCAACCAGGCCGGGACGGCCGCCTTCGAAGTCATGCTCGTACCGTTCCAGAACCAGCTCCAGCAAGGCCGCAACGGACGGGGCCGCCACCAGGGCATCGATCAGGGGGCGCAGAGTGAAGTGATCCCCATGCTGGCGCAGCTCGTCCAACACGGTCAGCAGAAAGCGAGGGTTGCCGGTCGGAGGCGCGGCAACCAGCGCCGCCAGATTCTCCGGATCGAGTTGCTTGGCTCCGGCGGCGAGCACCGCGACGGCGATCGCGCGCCGTTCGTCCGGAGTCAGCGGGGGCACCTCCAACATCGGCCATCCACGATGGGCGAATGCGGCCCGGGCCCGTTCCCCCGAGCCGGTGAGCACGAACCGCACCCGCGACGACGCCAGATCGGACGGCAGCCAACGCAGGTCGGCCGCCCGGTCGCCCGGGTTGGCGTCGGCCAACTGGTCGACCCCGTCCAGCACCACCAGAGCGGGGCCGGCAACGGACCGGAGCGCGTGCCCGATGGCGCTGGCAACCCCCGCCGGCGGCAGCTGCGCCAACTGCTCGGCCGCGGTGTCGTAGTCGCCCTCGAAGGCTGCGATCAGCCGGGCGGCCAGCAGCCGGAAGTCGGTTGCGGCGGCGTCCGCGTCGCAGTGGTGGATGAGGACGGCCGCGTCCGGGTTGGCCGCCGCCCACTCAGCCGCCCAGGTGGTGACCAGACCGGACGCGCCGCAGCCCGACGCGCCGGTGACCAACAGCGGCGCACCCGCTGCCCCGAGCGCCGCAGTCAGAGCCGGACGGGGCACCTGCAGGCCGAATCGGGCCCGTCCGAACGTCTCGTGCACCGCGGTGGCGCGATTCGCCGCGTCCGGTAGCTGAGCGGCGGGATACAGCCGGTCGATCAGCTGCTCGAAGTCGGCCAGCACCCGCTCGCCCAGCTGCTCGGGGTTGCTGTAGTCGGCCACCGGCAGCCCAGACTCACGCACCCGCCGGCGCAGCGCCTCGAGCCGGGTCGCACTCTCGGCGTTGGGCTCGAGGTACACCGACTGCTCGTCCGGCGGTAGCGCCGCCACCCAGGCCGGGTCACGCAGATAGAAATACGCATGACCGTCCGCGTGCGGGTTGTTGAGCACCCCGTACAGAATCTCCAACTCGGTAACCGAGCGACGCAGGTCTTCGGTGAGCCAGCCGAATCGCGCCGCCAGGTCGGGCCCGATCTCGTCCGGCACCCAGCCGTAGCGCTGCCCCAGCAGACCGATGAAGTAGGGCCGGGTGCGCTCGATCTCAGCCAGGCAGATCGGCAGCACATCACCTTCGGACGCCTGCTCGTCGGTGACGCCCCAGCGCAGGTCGACCTCACTCCAGGCCACTCCACGCTCGTCACACCGCCGCCGCAGAAGCGGAAACACCCGCTTCACCAGCTCGTCCCGCTCGGCCTGCATGTCGCGGAAAGTCGACGAGACGAACACGCGGATCGCCCGGTCGTCAGTCATTGCCGAAGACTAACCATGACGCGGGCGCGGGCACATCCCCACCACAGGCCGCCTGAACCGCCGCGACCGCGACCGACCTTCCCCTCGCGATCGTGAGTGTGCAGGACGATTGGCTCGGACGGCTCCACGGAGGTAGAAAGTGCTGGCGGGCCGATCGGTGCGCGGCGGAGTTCGATCAGAAGGGGCAGCCAGTGATCCTGTCCGCCGTGCGCGATCCGCGGCTGATCACGACCCGGCGCGGGGGCACCCTGACCGACGCCGATCACCACCTGCTCGCCTTGTGGGCGGCCACCTGCGCCGAGCACGTCCTGCACCTGTTCGAGGCGGTTCGGCCGGACGATGCCCGTCCGCGGGAGGCGATCGAGGCGGCCCGGTCATGGGTGCGCGGCGACCTCGGCATGATGCAGGCCCGGGCGGCCGGCGGTCATGCGATGGGTGCCGCCCGAAGTCTGACTGGCGCCGCCAGGAATGCCGCCTACGCCGCCGGCCAGGCCGGCGCGGTCGCCCATGTGGCCGCCCACGAACTGGGCGCGGCCGCGTACGCGATCAAGGCGGTCCGGGCGTCCGTGCCCCCAAATGAGAGCGAGGCGGCGGGCCGGGGTGAGTGCCGGTGGCAGCGGGATCAGTTGCCGGACGCGATCCGCGAACTCGTGCTCGACGACCAACGGCTGCGCAACGAGCTCTGCTGGTCGGTGTTCGACTGCTGACCGAACCGGCAGCGCGGCTGGTCACGACCGAATCAGCGGGCCACGATGAAGCGGTGGACCTGATCCTGCCCGGCGACCCGCACGCAATGAACTGGCTGCGGCCCGACTATCCGTACGCCGAGGTGCGGTTCGAGAGTCCGCACGGCAATGAGTCGGCGGGCGACCTGCTGGCGATCGTCAGCACCGTCCGCGACCATGACGAGGTGCGCACCGAGGTGGTGATCACCAACGTCGGCTCGAAGCCACAGTTCACCTCGTTCGGCGACATCGCCATCACCCTGCCGCTGGAGGACCGCTACGACCTCGGCCCCGAGCAGGGTACCCAGCGCTGCACTGCGCACCTGTTCTGCGCCGGCAGTTGCAGCTTCGTGCTCGCCCTGCGGATGGGCGGCGAGCCGCCGCACCTGGGCCTGCTGCTGACCGAGGGCGGCCTGGCCGGGTACAGCATCGAACGCGACCCGTCCCGGCAGAGCAATGACCGCGGCTGCTTTCTGCTGCACCCGGCCCCGCTCGAGCTGGCACCCGGCGATCACGCCACCATCGCCTGGACGATGTTTGCGTGCATCGACAAGGAGGACTTCTTCACCCAGGCCGGACAGCGGTCGCGCTTCGTCCGGGCCGAGTGGGACCGGTACGTGCTGTTCCGCGGCGAGCAGGCCACGCTCACGGTGACGCCGTCGTTCGAGGCCGATGTGGTCAGCGCCGACGGTGAACGCCTGGAGCCTGGTGCGGACGGCAGCTACCGGCTGACCCTCGAGGCGTCCGAGACCGGCGAGCGGACGGTCGCCGTCCGGGCGGACGACCGCACCCTGACCACCCGGATTCTGGTCAAGGAGCCGCTGGCCGTGCTGCTCGAACAGCGCTGCGCCTTCATTGCCGAACGCCAAGCAGAACAGGGGCTCGATCACGATGCTCGACGGTGCCCTGCTCAGCTACGACAACGAAGAGGAGCGGGTCTACTACAGCCCGGTCAACGACTACAACGCCGGACGGGAGCGGGTCGGCATGGGTGTGCTGCTCGCGGAGTACCTGATCGCCCTGCGCGAGGGCCGGTTGGTGGCATCGGACGCGTCGGTCCACCCGCTCGTCCGCGGGGCGCTCGACCGGTATGCGGCGTTCGTCGCCCGCGAACTGGTGGACGAAGCGACCGGCACGGTCTACAACGACACTGGCCGCGACGGCAGCTTCCGCAGGTTGTACAACGCACCCTGGTTCGCCACCTTCTACCTGGCCCGGCACCGACTGGACGGCGATCCGCATCACGCGCTGGTCGCCCACCGGGTGCTCCGCGCCTTCTACTCCGACGGCGGAGCCGACTTCTACCCCCTGGAGTTGCCGGTGCTGGCGCTCTGCGACGCCCTGCGCGGCGAGGGTTGCACCGCCGAGCTGAGCGAAGCGGTGGAGCAGTTTGCCCGCCACGCCGGGGTGATCGCCGCCACCGGCACCCGCTACCCGCCCCACGAGGTGAACTACGAGCAGAGCATCGTCGCGCCGGCCGCCGACATTCTGCTGCAGACCCACCTGCTGACCGGCGATCCGACGCTGTTTGCCGCCGCCGAGGAACAGTTGCGGGTGCTGGACCAGTTTCACGGCCTGCAACCCGACCACCATCTGCACGACGTCGCCGTCCGGCACTGGGACGGCTACTGGTTCGGCAAGCGACAGCTGTACGGCGACACCTTTACGCACTACTGGAGCGGCCTGTGAGGCAACGTCCATGCGCTGCAGGAGCGGGTCAACGGCGATCCCCGCGAGGGCCGCTGAGGCTGATGCGATCGTACGCGGAGTGCTTATGCTGATCTTAGACGACAGGCGGGCGTCGTGCGCCTACGTCTTCCCGTACCGGGTGAATAGGAGAGCGGGCTGACTACGCCGACCCGTACGCCAACGACCAGGACTGGGCGCTGGGGTTCGCCCTTCGGCTGCTCGCCCACTCCCATGCCTGACCGCGCTTTTCGGTGACCGTGCAAGAGATTCTCGACAAACGATTTACGAAATGCTTTCGTACACTATTCTTTGGCTGTCACAGCCAGTTGCGATTGGCTTCAGATCATCAGCAAACCTCCTAACCAGAGGCGTATTCGATCGCTACCCACTGAAATAGAAAGAATGGCCATTGCGTAAATACGCACATACTTAGGTAAGCCTTACAATGCTTGTTCTGCAGGCATTCCACGGTTAATCTCGTGGTCAATACACACCACGTCGACCGGAGGAACTGATCATGGCTACCGCCACTCTCGTCAAGTCCTGTGCAGCCACGAGCTGCTCGTTCAACAGCGGCGGCTGCACCGTCGGAATCACCGTTGCCGGAGGCGACTCCGCCTCGTGCGTCACCTTCGTCGAACTGGACGCCCGCGCGTCGCTGTCCGCCGACGGTCAGGTGAGCGCCTGCAAGCGGCTCGAATGCGTGCACAACACCGACCTGGCCTGCACGGCCGGCGAGATCACCGTCAGCGACACCGCCGACTGCCTCACCTACTCGGTGGCCTGACCGCCTCGCTGGATTCGACGAGCTGATCGAGCCGATCGATCAGCTCGTCGGTCACGTCCACGGGGCGGTGGAACGCGAAGAACGTCAGCGTCGTCTCGCCGTCACGCACCGCCATCAGGGTCAGCCCGGTGCGGTCGAGGTCCACGCAGAAGACCTGCCCGTCGACATGGCTGCAGGACGGTTCGACGCGTTGCGACACGGTCAGCGCAGCCTCCCAGCCGTCGGTCGCGGCGTCGAACAGGCCGGCCAGCTGCCAATCGGTCAGTTCGCCGACCAGATCGCGTGCACGCCACTCCTGCTCGGGGTCGGGAAAGCTCTCGGCCGCTCCGAGCGGAAGGTTGGGATGTTGACCGGCGACGAGGGCGAAGTCCAGCGGGGTGACCCCAGCGGTGTCATGCACCAGCACCCGATCCGTACGCACCACGCCGAGCCGGCCACCCTCAGCGGTACCGATCTCGACCAACTGCTCCGGCAGCCCGGCCCTGGCCACGTAGCCGGCGACCAGCGCATCCGGAAGCCACTCCAACTCACCCAGCAGATGGACGGCGCACGCGGTGATTCGAACCGACCACTCCGGCGCCTCTTTCACCACGTCGAGCCGCACCCGCAGCGAGGTTTCGCCCCACTGCGTGGCCGGCACGTTCGGATCGCTCAGACATGCGACGACCAGGTCGCCATCCGAACTGAGTGCATGGCACAGCGCGCCGGCTTCGGCCAGGGGGTCGAGGTCATAGGCCACCAGTGACGCGCGTCCGGCCCCGCCCAGCAGTCGCCTGGCTTGCGAGATCGTCCGGTCCCGCACGGTGTCGGCGAGCGCGGCCGAAATGGTGCTGCGCACTGGATCCACTGGTGCCCCTGAGTTCGAAGATGCGGCGGGGGGTCTGGGTGGAGGACCACCGCTGGTGACCATCTGGTAAGGGCAGCCTAACCTAATGGTTCAAGTCCATGGGCCGAGTCTCAACATTCATCCTCCGGCGGCACCTGTGCCAATGGTTGGCGCCGGGCTGCGCGAGGTGGAGCATGGTGCCATGACCGACTCAATCCCGCCGCTCGCGATCACCGGCGCCACCGGACGGCTCGGTGGCCGGATCGCCCGAATGATCGCTGCCGCCGGAGTGCCACAGCGATTGTTGGTCCGCGATCCGGCTCGCGCCCCGGAACTTCCGGGAGCCAGTGCCGTCCGGGCCTCCTTCACCGATCGGGACGCGCTCCGCACCGGGCTGGAGGCGTGCCGACGGTGCTGATGGTGTCTGCTTCGGAAACCTCCGACCGGGTTTCCCAGCACCTCGCCTTCGTCGATGCGGCGGTGGCGGCCGGTGTCGAGCACGTGGTCTACATCTCTTTCTACGGCGCCGCCCCGGACTGCACCTTCACCCTGGGCCGGGACCACTACGCCACCGAACAGCGGCTTCGGGCCAGCGGCGTGGGGTTCACCTTTCTGCGCGACAACCTGTACGCAGACTTTCTGCCGGCACTGATCGGTCCAGACGACGTGATCCGCGGCCCGGCCGGTGACGGACGGGTGGCAGCCGTCGCGCAGGACGACATTGCCGAGGCGGCCACGACGGTGCTGCTCGACCCGGGCACGCATCTGGGCGCCACCTACTCGTTGACCGGACCGGAGTCGCTCAGCATGACCGAGGTTGCCGCCATCCTGACCGCCAACCTCGGCCGGCCCATCGGCTATCACGCCGAGACCGTGCCCGAGGCTTACCGGTCGCGGGAGTCCTACGCCGCTCCGGACTGGCAACTCGACGCATGGGTGTCCTCGTACACCGCGGTCGCGGCCGGGGAACTCGCCGGCGTCACGGGCGACATCGAACACCTGACCGGGCACCGGGCGACGTCCTTTGCGGAGTTGCTGGGTCGGGGTGGTGCTGCGTACTGAGCCGCGTGCAGGGCCTGACCCTGACGTGGCGATGGTGCGCCCCCGCAGGGCC
Source organism: uncultured Actinomycetota bacterium (assembly GCA_963723605.1). Lineage (GTDB taxonomy): Bacteria > Actinomycetota > Actinomycetes > Propionibacteriales > Propionibacteriaceae > Micropruina. Next base: position 65,156 of record CAVRRM010000004.1, read on the forward strand.
CAGCTCAGGTTGAGGCCGAACCCGCCCGCGGTGTTGTCCGCACGGACGCATCCAGCCGGCTCAACAATTGATCGACCCGGCGCTGGCCCGCGGGTGCCACCGGATAGCGGTTCAGCACGCCGCTCACCAGCGGACCTGCCAGCGCGGCGAACCGGTCCGCCTGGGCAGCTCCGACGGCCAGGTCATCCCCCGCGTCCAGTTCAAGTGCCCGGGCGGCATGGGCGGCCGAGCCGAGAATGTGCTTGACCTGATCCGCCTGCGCGAGCGGGTGCAGATAGCCCGCAGCGGCGGCGTCAGCGGCCGCTCGGGCCGCGTCCGCAGCCGCCGCGTGACCCGACTCGGCGGCCGCCTTGGCCGCCCTGTGCGCGGCGACCGCGGTCACCCGGAGTGCCTGGTTCCTCCGTCCGCCGGTAACGAAGTCGCGGGTGGCGTCGAGGGCGGCTCGCGGTCGCGGATCGTCCGGGAATTGACGTTCGAACAGGTGCAGAACCGGCAGTGCGCAGGCCAGAGCAAAGCCCGCGACCGCCCTCAGTTCGGCCATGCTCAGGTCGATCGGTCGCTGCGCCACGACATGATCCTGCCGCAGGACGGCCTGTCGCCTACCTCTTGATATGCAAGTAATCACTTGCCTATCATGGACCCATGGCAGACGTGTTCCACGCACTGGACGACGAGACCAGACGGCTCATCCTCGACGAACTGGCCATCCGCAACGGGCAGACCCTGTTCGAGATCTGCGGCGCGCTGGTCATGCGGCACGGCCTGACCTCGACCCGGCAGGCGATCTCGCAACACCTCGCCGTGCTGGAGTCCGCGGGCCTGGTCACCACACAGCGCCAGGGCCGCACCAAGCTGCACCATTTCGACCGCGCACCACTCGCGGCAATCACCGATCGCTGGCCGATCGGCAGAAAGGACCACCCATGAGAATCCAACTGACCAGCGTTTTCGTCGACGACCAGGCCTCCGCCCGGGCCTTCTACACCGAGGTGCTTGGCTTTAAGATTCGCCACGACATTCCGCTCGGCGACGACTATTGGCTGACCGTGGTCTCGCCCGACGCCCCGGATGGAACCGAGTTGCTGCTCGAACCGTCCGGGCACCCGGCGGTGAAGCCCTACCGCGATGCACTGGTCGAGGACGGCATTCCGCTCGCTCAGTTCGCCGTCGATGACGTGCAGGCCGAGTACCACCGGCTGACCGCGCTGGGCATCGCGTTCACCCAGCCGCCGACTGACATCGGCGCCGCCGTGGTCGCGGTTTTCGACGACACCTGCGGAAATCTGATTCAGATCGCGGCGATCAAGCCATAGCGGCCGGAACCGATCCGATACCAGGCGTGGTCTCGGATCTGGGTCACTTGTCTGGCACTGGCGCACGGGTGCAGGGTGAGCCAATGGACGAGAACCGGCCGGCCACCGAGGCGGACATCCACGAGGTGGCGCTCGGCATGCCGTTCGTCACCGTGGAGAAATCCGGGGGCGGCCGTCCGGTCTATCAGGTGGGCCGCAAGTCGTTCGTGTTCTTCCGTACGCCCCGCAAGGACGCGGCCGACCCTGATACTGGCGAGCGCTACGCCGACGTGGTGGTGTTCTGGGTCGACGGCGAGGCTGAGAAGCAGGGCCTGGTGCAGGACCCGGCGACCCCCTTCTTCACCACCCCGCATTTCAACGGCCACCCGTCGGTACTGCTGCGGCTGAGCCGCGTCGGCGAGCTGACCCGTGCCGAGTTGGCCGAGGCGGTGGAGGACGCCTGGCTGGCGCAGGCGTCCTCCCGTCGCCGCACCGACTGGTTGAAGCAGCACGACTCACCCTCCTGAGCGGGCGCCGACACTGCTAGATTCACCGCCATGAAGGGCTCACCCGGCCGGCCGGGCACGCGCTGACCACAGTCAGTTGGCGTGCCTCCTCCGGCACTCCGTCCCCGATCGGGACCAGTCGACTCGACTGACCGTGTTTCCGCGCGCACTCGCAGCATCGCCCCTTCGTCGGAAGCCGCATCGTGTTCGTCGCCCTGTACGCCTACCTGGCCTTTCTCAGCATCGCCCTGCCCGACTCGACACTGGGCGTCGCCTGGCCTGCCATGAGCATCACCTTCGGCGTGCCGCTGGGTGCCGCCGGCCTGATTCCACCCGTCGGCGTGGCCGCCACTCTGGTGTCCACCCTGGCCACCCGGCATGCCGTGGCCCGCCTGGGTATCGGCCGGCTGCTGGTGGTCAGTACCTGCCTGTCCGCGGCAGGACTGGCCGTCGCCGCGGCCAGCCCCACGCTGGCGACCTTCCTGGTCGGGGTGGTGCTGACGGGGCTCTCCGGAGGGGCGATCGACGTAGCCCTGAACGCCTACGCCGCCTCGCAGTTCGGGCAACGGCAGGTCAGCCTGATGCACGCCTCCTACGTGGTCGGCGCCGCCGCTTCGCCGGTGCTGGTCACCGTGGCCCTGCAAGTCGGGGCCGGGTGGCAGTTGCCTTACGCGATCATCGCAGGCCTGCAACTGGTGCTGGCGATCGTGTTCGCCAGCGGCGTCTCGCAGTGGAAGGCAATCAGGGGCGGGTCTCCAAACCAAGCCCTCCACACGGACAGGGCGATCAGGTGGCCTGACCGTCACCGCTGGAGTGGGCATCGCCGCCGTCGTGCTCCAGACCGCCATCGAATCGAGCATCGCGCTGTGGGCGTTCAGCTTTCTCACCCTGGCCGCGGACGTTCCCCAGACGGTTGCGGGGCTGACCGTTTCGGGCTTCTGGCTGACCATGTTCGCCAGCCGGGTCGCCGTCGGAACCGCCGCCGAACGGATCGGCACCTGGACGGTGATCGGACTCTCCGCGATCGGACTGGTCGCGGCCGGCGCTCTCACCGCCGCCGGGACACTGGTCCCGACCGCCGCCGTGGCCGGCGTGCTGCTGTTCGGGCTCACCGCCGGCCCGGTCTATCCGCTGTTGGTGCTGACCACTCGTGAGCGGACCACCCCGGACGGCATTGAGCGGTTGGTCGCCCTGCAGTCGGCGGCGTCATCGGTCGGGGCCGCTTCCCTGCCTGCCCTGGTCGGCCTGGCGATGACTGCTTCGCCGGCGACGTACGCCGTGGTTCTCCCGGCCGCGGCAGTGGTCGCCGCCCTGCTGCTGCTGACCCTGCGGGTGATGCGCCGCCAACGTGGCTGATCACGAGCTGCTCGATCAGCAGCCCGGTCAGCGCATGGCGCAGCTGCTCGCCGGTGGACGGCTCTGAGGCGCTCACCCCACCCACTGGACCAACTGCACGATGATGCCGTTCGGATCCCGGTACTGGCTGAACCGCTCACCCCAGGGTTCGGTCTCGGGAGCCGTCACCACGGTCGCGCCGTCGGCGACCCACTGCTGGTGGACGGCGTCGAGGTCGTCGACCACGAACGCCAGCAGCAGCCCTTCTCCGGCGGTTCCGGCCCGGTCCGCCGGCTTGAAGGTGGCCAGCCCGGTCTGCAGAAAGATCACATTGGGAGCATCGTCGGCATGCTCGAGGGCGATGAAGAAGTCGTCCTGTTCCATCGCGATGGTGAAACCCAGGTGCCGTTGCAGAAAATCCGCCGAGGCCCTTGGCGCGGGCACGTTGAGTGAGATGGCGGTCGATGAGATGTGCATGGTCCTCCATTACCGGTACGTTGTACGACAAAGATAGCGTACGGCGTACCGTAAACACCAATGGACCGATCCGAGGTGAGCACAACCATGCAGACCGTCCGACTGTTGTGGCGTGGCAGGTTCCCGATCGAGACCCGGCGAGGGCGGCCCTCGCGAGTCAGCCTGGACGAGGTGGTGGCCGCCGGAATCGCGGTGGCCGACCGGGTCGGCAGCAGCTTCGGCCTGCGTGAGGTTGCGGACAGCGCCGGTCTGCCCGTGATGACGCTCTACTCCTCGGTCACCGGACGCGACCAGCTGCTCGAGTTGATGGTCGATCAATGCCGCGCGGGCATGCGATTCACCCCACTCACGGGCGGGTGGCGCGATCAACTGACCCAGCTCGCCGCCGACAATCGCGCATTGCTCAACGCGCACCCCTGGCTCGCGGACGTCGAGTCCGAACGGGCGATCCTGGGGCCGGGCACGCTGGCCAAGTACGAACGCGAACTCGGCGCCGTGGAGTGCCTCGACCTACCCGACACCGAGAAGGACGCGGCACTCACCCTGGTGATCGACTTCGTCCGGGCCACCGTCCGCTCCGCCCGTCAGACCGCCACCGAGCACGCGTCCGAGAGTGCGGACGACTGGTGGACCCGGGAGGGTGCCGACCTGGCCGCGCTCGACCTCGGGGACGAGTTTCCGTTGGCCGGCCGGATCGGAACGGCGGCCGGCGAGCAGCACGGTGCCGCCCACGATGCCGAGCACGCCTATCGATTCGGCCTGGCCGTGCTCCTGGACGGGATCGACGCCCGCGCCGCCAACCCGTCCAGCAGGCCCGGCCCCAGCTGAGCAGCTAGCTCGCTCCAAACGCGCCTGATGGCGTCCGTCCGGATGGCGGCGAGTCCGCAAATCGTCACGTCGGGCAGGGCTAGCGTTGTGCCAACACCACCCCGTCGCGATCAAAACCAAGGAGACCAAACCGTGTCCGACAACAATCTCGAGAGCCAGGTCAACAGTCTCGAGACCACCTTCACAAACGGAATTCGCGCCGCGCTGGGCGTCGGCGGCCTGGTGTCGCTGGTCTTCGGCCTGCTGATCCTGATCTGGCCCGGCAAGACCGCCGCAGTGGTCGCCGCGATCATCGCCGTCTACCTGGCGATCGCCGGCCTGGTGAATCTCGCCATCGGCATCTTCTCGCGCAGGGTGGGCGGCTGGCCCCGGATCGGCTACCTCGCCCTCGGCGCGCTGTTCCTGATCGGCGCCATCGTGGCGTTCGGCAATCTCAGCGCCGCCGCCTCGGCTCTCGGGGTGCTGCTCGGCATCATCGTCGGTGTGGTCTGGATCATCGAAGGGGTGGTCGGCCTCACCATGCTGAACGACACCCCGTCGAAGACCTGGACGATCATTCTGGCCATCCTCAGCATCGTGGCCGGCGTGCTGATGGTCACCTCGCCGCTGTGGGGAGCCACGATCCTGTGGCTGTTCCTCGGCGCGTCGCTGGTGATCCTGGGCCTGACCCAGCTGGTCCGCGCCTTCCGCTACGGCCAGGCAAGCACCGCAGCCGGGCAAGCCGCCTGACCAAACCACAGTCCCGCAGACCGGCTGTCGATCTGGGGGACGTGGGCCCATCCTGGTCGGCAGGGCTTGCGCCGGGAGACTCGCACCGCGCCGAGGTCACCGGCGTCGGCCGGGGCGACGTCCGCTACCGCACTCCTTGGAAGCCGAACCGGAAGACCAGTTCCTGGCCGGTCGGCAACAGGTATTCCGGGAGCGTCCTGGCCCCCCAGGAGTCGTCGCCGCCGACGCCGCGGCGCATCAGCGCCGGTCGCAGCACGGTGTGCTGGATCGGTGGCAACTCGTTGGGGTGCCGGGCATTCTCGACTTCGAACGGCGTCCACGGCAGCGCTGAGAACTCCATTCCCCCAGGGCAGTCGAACCGCAGGCCGAGACCGCGTGAGTCGGTGACCGTCGCCCACCGAACACCGGTGTGGCTGCCCGCCTCCTGCGGCCTCAAATAAGGAGTCAACTGGTCGGCCACGGCACCGCGATACACGCCCAGCCGGGCCCCTCCGCGCCGATCGACGTAGCACTCGTCCGGACCCTCGCCGTACCAGGTCAGCTCGGCCAGGTCGGCGGGCGCGGTGAACAGCATGCCGAACTCGGGCGGGTCGGGCAGGCCGGCGCCGGGTGAGAGTGTCGCGGTGACCGCGATATGGCCGTCGCCACGCACCCGGTAGCTGACCTCGCACCGGCTCTGCGGCGTGGTCGGCAGCAGGTAGTCGTAGACCACTTCAACCGCATCGGAGTGGCGGACCACCCGCGGGTTCTGCAGCGGGTCGCTCACCTTCGGGTAGCGGCTGGCGAGCAGCCACTGACCGTCCTCGAACTGCATTCCCCAACCGGTCTCGTTCGAGGTCGGCGCGTGCCAGAAGTTGGGCCTGGGAACAGCTCTCAGCAACTCGTTGCCACCATCGGAGGTGAACCCAAAGCGGTAGCTGACCAGGCCGCCGTGCAGTTTGGAGAACAGCGCCAGGAAGTGCTTGCCCCGCACGCCGAAGTTGTGAATCCCATCAATCAGCTCGGGCGCGGGAGGAGTGTCCACATGCTCGACCTGCCAGGCCACACGCGAATCTGGAGGCGGCGGAGGGGGGCTCGACTTGAGATCTGGATGGGTCTGGCCGCCGAGGGAGCCTGCGACCGAGGCTGGTTTTCTCGAGTCGAGCCCCCCTCCGTCGCCGACCTGGCGTAAGAACACGCCCTGCTCATAAGCCACCTCATGCCCGGACGGTGCCCATGCCGTCGAGCGGCGCAGCCGGAAGGACACGTCGATCGCGTACTCCCCCGCCCGCTTGGGCAGCGCGAACGGCAGCGGATAGCCTGCCGAGTCGCCTGGAGCGATGTCCGTTTCGACCACCTCGGAGCGCATCGACTCACCTTCGCGGGACAGGCTGACCACGCACTCGTATGTGGACGACACCGTGCAGAGCAGCCGGTTGTGCACCCTGAAGCCGTCCTGGTCGACGGTGATTTGGAAGCCCTGGTAGAGGTACTTGACCTCCTGCATCCTGGGCGTCGGGGTGTGGTCGGCGAACAGGATGCCGTTGCCGCTGAACTCGTAGTCACTCGGCGCCTCGCCACAGTCGCCGCCATAGCCGAAGAACTCGGTGCCGTACCGGTCGGTCAGCCGGATCGCCTGGTCGGCGAAGTCCCAGATGAAGCCGCCCTGGAACAACGGATCGCGGTAGGCCAGGTCGAGATAGGTGTCGACGGCGCCGAAGGAGTTACCCATCGCGTGGGCGTACTCGCAGAGGATGTAGGGCTTGTCCCGGTGGGTGCGCAGATACTCCTCGATTTCGCTGGCCGGCGGGTACATCCGGCTGATCACGTCGCTGGTCCCTGGGTAGCGGTCGTCCCAATGCACCCCTTCGTAGTGGACTACCCGGGTGTCCTGGGCCCGGAACCAGTCGGCCACGTCGCGAATGTTGGTGCCGCCGAAAGACTCGTTGCCGCACGACCAGATCACGATCGAGGCGTGGTTCTTGTCGCGCTGCAGCATGTTGGCGGCGCGGTCGAGCAACACCGCCCGCCACTGCGGAAGGCTGCCGGGCACCACCTCGTCGAGGGCGATCACGCCGCGATGGATCGCGTCCCAATGACCGTGCGACTCCAGGTTCATCTCGTCGATCACGTACAGGCCGTATTCGTCGCACAGCTCGTAGAAGAACGTGTTGTTCGGGTAGTGGCTGGTGCGCACCGAGTTGATGTTGTGCGCCTTCATCAACCGGACGTCGGCCTCGGTCTGCTCGCGGCTCATCACCCGGCCCTGAAGTCCGAACTCGTGCCGGTTGACGCCGTTGAACACAACCCGGCTGCCGTTGATCTTCAACAGGCCGTTCTCGATACCGAACCGACGGACTCCGACCCGCTGCGGAATCACCTCGACGATGTCGCCGGCCTCGTTCAGCACCTCGATCGTCAGGTCGTGGAGGTGCGGCTTCTCGGCACTCCACAGCGTCGGCCGTTCGAGCCGCAGCGAGAACACACCGTCCGCCTGGGTCAGTTCACCGACACCGTCGACGCGGGCCCGGACGCTGCCCGCTCCGGTCAGCGCGACCCGCAGCGAAACCGTGGCTTCGGTCAGGTCGTCCGAAACCTCGGTGGTGATCGCCAGGTCTTCGACGTGCACGGCCGGACGCCGGTACAGCACCACGTCGCGGAACAGGCCGGAGAACCGGTAGAAGTCCTGATCCTCGATCCACGATCCGGCCGTCCACTTGAACACCTGGGCGGCCAGCTTGTTCTCACCCTCGACCAGGGCGTCGGTCAGGTCGAACTCGGAGGGGGTGAACGAGTCGGCGGCGTAGCCGACGTACGCGCCGTTCAGCCAGACCGCGATCGCACTCTCCGCACCGTGGAATGAGACGCTCAGCCGTTCCCCGTCGGCGAGGGCCTCGCCGAAGGTGAAGGTGGTGACATAACTGCCGACCGGGTTGAACTTCTGCGGCACCTGACCCGGCATGATCTGCTCGTGGCCGTCCCACGGGTACTGCACGTTGGTGTACTGCGGCCGGTCGTAGCCCTGCAGCTGGATGTGCCCAGGCACCGCGATGTCGTCCCAGCCGGCGCAATCGAAGTCGACCGCCTCGAAGCCCGGCACGGTCTGGCTCGGGTTCTTGGCGTAGTGGAACTTCCACAGCCCGTTCAGCTTCCGCTCGAAGGAGCTGATCCCGTCGGCCGCCTCGTCCTTATCGGCGAACCAGCGGTGGTCGGAGTGCGCCGCGCTGCGACCTTCGGCGAAGTACTCGGGGTCGGCGATCCGGCTCGGGTCGAACTGGCGCTGGGGTTGCTGATCTCGACGAGCTCGATCATCCCGCCGATCGAGCTGGTCGAGGTCACGCTTGTCGAGATCGAGTTGGTCGAATGTCACTTGATTGCTCCTGTAATGCCTTCGGCGAAGCTGCGCTGCAGCAAGAGGAAGATCAGCATCGTGGGCAGTGAGGTGATCAGCACCGCCAGCATCAGCACGCCGTAGTCGGTCACATACCCGGCTCGCAGGTTCGCGATCAGCATGGGCATGGTCTGGTAGGCGCTGTTGACCAGGATCACCTTCGGCCAGAGAAAGTTGTTCCAGGCCGCCATGAAGGTGATCACCGCAGCCGCCGCATAGGTGGATTTCATGGTCGGCAGAAAGATCCGGAAGAAGATGTTCAGTTCGCTGAGTCCGTCGATCCGGGCGGCCTCGAGAATCTCGTGCGGGAACGACCGCGAGGCCTGCCGGAACAGCAGCACCAGGAACGGCGTCGCGATCGCCGGCAGCACCACCGCGATGGTGGTGTTGGTCAGGCCGAAGGTGGCGAACATGCGGAACAACGGAATCATCGTCGCCGCGAACGGAATCATCATCGCCAGCAGCATGACGTTCATCAACCGGTCTTTGCCCTTGGAGTGGAAGACCTCGAAGCCATACCCGGCGATCGAGCACGCGAGCAAAGCCAACACTGTGGTCGCGACCGCGTTGACCGTCGAGTTCCACATCGCTGCCCCAACGTCCTGCGAGCCGACCAGCTTGTTGAAGTTGTCGATCAGGGAGGCGCCGGGCAGCATCCGGGAGCTGAGCACGTCCTCGCTGGTGTTGGTCGCCGACACCGCCATGTAATACAGCGGGCCGACCGAGAGCAGGGCCGCCACGGTCAGCAGCAGGTAGCCGGGAATGCCTCTGATGGTCTTAGTCACGTCGGTCACCGACCTTCATCTGAATGGCCGCGAGCAAAGCCACCATGATCAGGATCACGTACGAGATGGCAGAGCCGTAGCCCACGTTGGAACTCTTCTGGAAGGTGAGTTCGTACAGGTAGTGCGACATCGACATGGACGTGTACGCCGGTCCGCCCTGGGTCAGGTTCCACGACTCGTCGAACAGCTGGATGGTGCCATTGGTCGACATGATCGCGGTGAGCAGGATCATCGGCCGCAGCTGCGGCACGGTGACGTACCAGAAGGTGCGGAACGGACCGGCGCCGTCGATTCTGGCCGCTTCGATGGTCGAGTAGTCGAGGTTCTGCAGCGCGGCCAGGTAGAACACCATGTTGTAGCCGGTCCAGCGCCAGAGCAGCCCAAGAATGATGGTCATCCGGGCGGTGGCGGTCTGACCCAGCCAGTTGACCGGCGAATCGATGAAGTGCAGCCCCATCAGCATGTCGTTGATCAGGCCGTCGGTGGCGAACATCGTCCGGAAGACCAGCGCGTACGACACCAGCGAGACCGCGCAGGGCAGAAAGATCGCGGTGCGCCAGATGGCTCGCATCCGCAGGTTCGGGGAGTTCAGCAGGTTGGCCAACACCAGCGCCATGATCAGCATGATCGGCACCTGGATGATCAGGTAGATGAACGTGTTGGTGACGGTGAGCTTGAAGATCTCGTCCTCGAGCAAGCCGGGTGTAGTTGTACCAGAGCGGGTTCGACCAGTTCAGCCGGGTGCCCCGTCCGGTCTGCAGGGAGAGGAAGAAGGCCTCGAACATCGGCCAGAAGTTCATCCAGCCGATCAGCACGGCGGCCGGCAGCAGGAACCACCAGCCGGTGAGGTTGCGGCGCTGCTCGACGCCGAAGCGTCGCGGGTTGCGGCTGCGCCGGGAGCCGGCAGGCGGGTCGGCGTCCTCAGGGGGAGTGACCCGCCGGCGCACAGGTGTGGCCGAAGCTGACACGGAAGTTCCAATCTGCGGGGGAGTGCGGCGGGTGGGGGCCGGAGCACCGGCCCCCAGCCGCCTGGAAGGGGCGAAGGGTCACTTCATCGCGAACTCAACGTTCTTCTGCGCCTCCGCGAGAGCCGCGGCCGGATCCTGGCCGTTCATGATCTTGGTGATCGCGGCACTGACGGCGTCCCGGCCCTCGTAGTAGTAGGCGCCGGTGTTGTTCTTCGGCACCTGCTTGGAGTAGCCGACCACCTGGCTGAACACCGGCTGGCCGGCGAAGAACTCCTGCGGCTCCTGGTACACCGCGCTGTCGGCCATCGGCAGCCAGTTCGCCAGGGCACCGGACGACGGCAGGATCTTTTCGTACAGCTCCTTGGAGCCGGCGAAGGTCTTGCTCAGGAAGTCGGCCGCGAGGGCGGAGTTGGCGTTGGGGCTGATCGCCCAGGACGAGCCGCCGTTGGCCGAGTAGTTGGTCGCGTTCGGCACCGCGTCCAGCTTGGGCAGGTTGGTGATCGCCCACTTACCCTGCTGAGCCTTCGCGGTCTGGATGGAGCCCAGAATCCACACGCCGTTGATGGTGCCCGCCACGTTGGAGTTGACGAAACTGCCCACGTACTCGTCCCACGAGTTCACCTCGACCATGACGCCGGCCTTGACCAGCTGCTGGTACATGTCGATCGACTTCAGCAGCGCATCGTTGTTGGTGATGGTCGGGTTGCCCTGATCGTCGAACAGGGACGCACCGGCACTCTGCAGCATCATCGTGATCAGATCGGACGATCCGGCCTGGCCGGACAGCAGCGGCTTGCCGGTCTTGGCCTTGACCTGGATGCCCTTGGCCAGGAAGTCGCTCCAGGTGATGTCGGTGAAGTCATCGATGGTCAGTGCCGGCTTGCTTCAGCACGTCGGTGCGAAGGGCGGTGACGGCCGTGCCGTTGTCGAACGGCACACCGTAGTTCTTGCCGTCGATGGTGGAGTAGGCGGTGACGCCCGCGGGGAACTGGCTGAAGTCAACGCCCGAGGTGGAGAAGTCGGTGAACAGCTCGGGGTAGTTGATCACGTTCTTCTGGAAGGCGTTGTTCTGCACCAGGAAGATGTCGGGCAGTTGCTTGGTCTCCTTCGACTGGGCGAGGGTGGTCAGCTTGGTCTGCAGGTCGTCCCATGGGGTCTCGACCACGTTGACCTTCACATCGGGGTTTTCCTTCTGGTAGATCTTCGCGGCCTCCTTCATCGCGTAGATGTTGAAGGTCGGATCCCAGCACCAGACGGTGAGCGTGCCGGACTTGGGTCCCGCCGGGGCGGTAGTGGTCTGGGCGGCGGTCGGAGCGGCCGCTCCCCCACTGCAGGCCACGACCGACGAGGCTGAGCAGTGCGGTGACTGCCAGCGCGGCGATCTTCTTGATTTTCTTCATCGAGCGTTCCTTCTTTGGTCGCTGTGCCACCGAGGGGCGGGTCGGTGGTTCCCGTGGAGAGCGCCGTCGCCCTCGCGGTCCTGCAGGTCGAATGTTTACGTTAACTTATCAGCCGCTCTCTCCTTCGTCACTCGGTCACAGATCACAAGCGAGGTAACAAATGTTGACGTCACCATCGAACTGCTTGTGAGGTACCATCACCCGCATGCCCAGCACCAACGGCCGAACCCGACCAAAGCGGGGTCCGTCCATCGCGGACGTGGCCCGGCTGGCCGGTGTCTCGGCCCAGACCGTCTCGAGAGTGTCCACCGGCGCCGACCCCGTCCGCGGCGACACCCGTGATCGGGTGCTGGCGGCCATGGACCAACTGGGCTATTCGCCCAATCGCGCGGCGCGGGCACTGCGTAACGGATCGTTCGGCGCGATCGGGTTGATGGCGCACCGGTTCGAGCGCACCGGCGAGGCGCTGGTCACCGAGGCGGTGATCGAGGCGGCCGAGGCAGCGGGCTTCTCCGTCACCCTGCTCGGCGTGCGCACACCGGGCGCGGACGACTGGGAAAGCTCCGCCCACCGGTTGAGCCACCAGGCGATCGACGGGCTCTGCATCATCCGGGCCGAGCAGGCGGCCCCGGAAACCCTCTCGTTGCCGGCCGGTATGCCGGTCGCCGTCTCCGACTCCCGATTCGTCGGCTACTACCCCACCGTGGTCGCCGACCAGGTCCAGGGCACGGGCGACGTGATGGACCATCTGCTCGGCCTGGGCCATCGCACCATTCACCACATCGCCGGCCCGGTGGATTCGGTGGCGGCCCAGATCCGCACCGCGACCTGGCAGCGCCGTCTGGAGGAGACCGGCGTCCGCCCGCCCCAGTTCCAGCAGGGCGACTGGACGGCGCAATCGGGTTACCTGGCCGGAAAGCGGTTGGCCGAGGACCCGTCCATCACGGCCGTCTACTGTGCGAACGACGAGATGGCGTTCGGCCTGATCAGGGCACTGCACGAGCACGATCTGCGGGTGCCGCACGACGTCTCCGTGGTCGGCTTCGACGACATCGCGCTGAGCGGCTTCTCGTCTCCACCGATGACGACGGTGAAGCAGGACTTCCACCGGATCGGCCACGAACTCGTCCGGCTGTTGCTCGACCAGCTGGGTTCGAAGTCGTCGCCGCAGGCCCGAGTGGTGATTCCGACCGAACTGATCGTGCGGGCCACCACGGCAACGCCCGGACCTCCCCGGTGACCATTTCCCTGGTCAGCGTGGTCGGATGGCTGGCCACCCTGGCCGGCATGTCGCTGGGGCTTCCGCAGCTGATCAAACTGCTCCGGACGCGGAACGTCGAAGGGCTGTCGCTGTTCGCCTGGCAGGCCACCCTGGTGATCAACGTGATCTGGCTGGTGCACGGAATCCGGATCGAGCAGCCGCCGCAGTGGGTGACCAACATCGTTGCACTGGCCACCACAGTGCCGATCGTGGCTCTGCTGGCCCGAGCGCACCGCCGCAGCCTGTTCGCGGTCGCCTGGCCGGCCCTGGCCGCTGCCGCCGTGATCGTGGGCATCGACATCGGGTTGGGCTCCGCGCCCTACGGATTCGCGGCGATCCTGCCCGCGATCGCGGCCACGATGGGCCAGAGCGTCGAGTTGGTCCGCGCTGCGCATGTGCGTGGGGTGTCGTCGGTGTTCACCGTCGGCGCTTTCCTCAACCAGTGCCTGTGGCTGACTTTCTCGTTCCTGATCGCCGACCCGGGTTCGGTGATCGCCACGTCGATCGCGTTCGCGATCACCGGATTCAACCTGGTCTGGTATGCGCTTCGCCGGCTGGGTCTGCGAGCGTTGTTCGCTCGGGATCCCCTGCTCGAGCCCGAGGCGCTCGGCGGCTGAGGATTGCCGTCGAGCGCAATCCCGCCGGTCGAGCGCAATCCCCACGGTCGAGCGCAATCCCGCCGGTCGAGCTTGTCGAGACCATGGATTTCGACAAGCTGGATCAACGGACCGCTGCCGGGCCGGGTCTGAGCGATGTCCGACTGCCGGCGACGTTGACGCCAGCCCCGGTCAGGACGAGAGTGCGGCCATGACGCCGACATCCGAACCGTCCCCCAGCGTCCGGCCCGAACTGGAGGCCGCTGTCACGCTCGCCTCCCGCTGGCTCGACTCGGTCGCCACCCGATCGGTGCCGGCCGCCGAAGGAATCGACGAGATCGACGCCCGCCTGGCCGTCCCGCTGGGGAACACCGGCGCGCCCGCCGACCGGGTGATCCGGCAGTTGGCCGCTGCTGTCGAGCCGGGGCTGATGGCGATCGGCTCGCCCCGCTTCTACGGCTGGGTGATGGGTGGCACCCTGCCGGCCGCACTGGCGGCCGATTGGCTGGTCGCCGCGTGGGACCAGAACGCCGGCATGCGCGACGCAACGCCCGGGGTGATCGCCGTCGAGGACGCGGCCGCCCGGTGGATGCTCGACGCCCTGCACCTTCCCAGTACGGCGGCGGTCGGATTCGTCACCGGTGGCACCATGGCCAACTTCACCGGCCTGGCCGCGGCGCGTGATGCCGTGCTGGCGGTGGCGGGCTGGAACCAGGCCACCGACGGCCTGCAGGGGGCACCGAAGGTCCGGGTCCTGGCCGGCGCCGAACGGCACAGCTCGATCGACCTGGCCCTGCGCTACCTGGGCCTCGGCGCGGCCGAGCTGGTCGCTGTCGACGACCAGGGCAGGCTTGATCCAACCGCGCTGGCCGTTGCCCTCAGGGCCGTCGACGGACCGTCCATCGTCTGCACCCAGGCAGGCAACATCCACTCGGGTGCCTTCGATCCGTTCGAACCCATCATCGAGATCGCCCACGAGACGGGCGCCTGGGTGCACGTGGACGGCGCCTTCGGGCTCTGGGCAGGAGCAGTCCCGTCCCTGGCCGACCTGGTGGCCGGCATGGACCGCGCCGACTCTTGGGCGACCGACGCGCACAAGACCCTGAACACGCCCTACGACAGCGGGGTGGCGATCGTTCGCGACCCTGGCGCAATGTCGCGGGCGTTCGGCCACAGCGCCGACTACCTGCTGCACTCCGAGATCCCCGATCCGCACGAGAAGGTGCCCGAGATGTCGCGGCGCGCTCGCGGAGTACCGGTCTGGGCTGCTTTGGCCAACCTCGGCACGGAAGGGCTCGCCGCGCTCGTTCTCGGCCTCGTCGAGGCCGCGCAGGCCATCGCGGCCGGCCTGGCCCGGTTGCCGGACGTGATCGTGCTCAACCAGGTCGTCTACACCCAGGTAACGGTGGCGATTCGCGATGACGCCACCACCGATGCGGTGCTCGCCGCGCTGTTGGACGAGGGCCTGATCCGGCCCAGCGGCAGCCGCTGGCACGGACGCTCGGTGATCAGGTTCTCGGTCAGTAACCACGCCACCGACGCGCCAGCTGTCGCCGAGACGGTGGACGCGGTTGCCCGAGCGATCGCGGCCCGGAACACACCCTGACCCCGATACTGCAACTTTCTGCAACAAAAGTGATCAGATTCGCTGGACCGGCGACTCACCTGAAAGGATGGCGGCGAGCCCGCTGTTCGGCGGCCGCCTCCTGGGTCCCGATTCGCCGGCACCCGGAACTCAATCGCAAGGAGTCGTGTTCCCGTGTCGTTGGTGGACCTGATCGGATGGTCGGCAACCCTGGTCGGGGCGTTGCTCGGCCTGCCCCAGTTGCTCAAACTGGTCCGCACCCACAACGTCGACGGACTGTCCCTGTTCGCCTGGCGCGCGGTGCTCACCCTGAACCTGGTCTGGCTCGCCCACGGACTGCGGATCGCTCAGCCACCCCAGGTGGTGACCAACCTGGTCGCCCTGTGCATGACCGTGCCGTTGGTGATTCTGTTGTCCCGCTCTGCTCGGCGCCCATTGCCGCTGGTACTCGCGCCGTCGCTGGCCGCCGCGGCTTTGATCATTGCCGTGGACGCCACCCTGGGATCGCTCGCCTTCGGCTTCGCCGCGATCATTCCCGGCATCTTCTCCAACGCCGGGCAGAGCGTCGAACTCGTCCGAGCTGCTCGGGTCAGCGGCGTTTCGCCGATGTTTCTGGTGCTGGCCTGCCTCAACCAGTGCCTGTGGTTGACCTGGGCGCTGCTGATCCTCGATCCGGGCACCATCTTCGCCGCGAGCCTGACCCTCACCATGACCGCGTTCAACCTGGTCTGGTTCGGTCTCCGCCGGCTCGGGGTGCGGGCGTTCTTCGCCCGGGCCTCCGACCAGGTAGCCCTCCCGCTGGACGAACCGGCATTGGCCAGAGGCTGACCGAGCGTTCAGGGTGGCCGCCTGGGTACACACTGAAACCGTGACACCCGCTGCCGCCGAGCCGCCAACGGTCGGCCATCGAAGGCGCTGGACCTTCGGCTGCGGAATCGCGTCCGGCATCGTCTTCACCGTTGGCTACCTGGTGCTGGGCGCCCTCAAGGGCGGCGGCTACGACCCCCTCCGCCATCCGGTCAGCTCGCTGGGCATCGGGTCAGCCGGTTGGCAGCAGTCGCTCAACTTTCTGGTTCTGGGTGGCCTGCTCGCCGCCCTGGCCCTGGGTTACTGGACGAACCTGCGCCCGCTCCGCCGGGGCGCAGTGGCCGCGGTGTTGTGCTGGTTGATCGCGATCGGCTTCTGCGGTGCCGGATTGTTCACTGCAGACCCGTTGAACGGCTATCCGCCGGGAACCGCTGTGGTGTCGAGCGAGCGCAGCCCGCACGGCCTCGCCCACGACCTGTTCAGCACCCTGTTCTTTCTCGGCTTTCCGGCCTTGTGCCTGGTCGTCGCCGGCGTCTTCCGCCGACTGTCACGGCGGGGCTGGGCCCGCTACAGCGTCCTGTCCGCGGTGGTCATGTTCGCCCTGTTCGTGCTCACCGCCGTGGCCCTCCGTCAGTTCGGCGGGTTGCCGGCCTGGGCCGGGTTGTTCCAGCGGCTGTCCATCACGGTGGCGATGGCCTGGTTCAGCATCACTTCGTGGCATTGGTGGCATTCGACGAAAACGTCCGCTGTCGGCTGACCACCCGATCAGGCGAGTAACCGCACGGGCTCAGCCGTCCGAGCCGCGCGGTATTCCGAGGGTCGCCAGCAGGTCCTCGTGCAACTGGATCCAGACCACCTGACACGAGGCGCGGTCGGGCGAATCCAGCCAGGCGTGCTCACCCCTGCGGACCCGGGCCAGCGCCGCGCGATGCAGCCGCGCATACCCGCCGAACCTGGTCAAAACCCTGGTCAGCGCAGTATTCACAGTCTGCAGTTCCTGATCGAGGGCCTCGAGTTCGAGCAAAACGTCCAGGTCCCACTCCGGATCGGAGTGGTCGTTGAACTCGTGCCGGCTCCACTGCGTCGGACGCAGCTGCCAGTTCGTGCACGCGACGCCGTGTCGACTGTTCAACGCAATGAAGTGGGCGTGCGCGGCCGCCACCTCGTTGCGACCGTCGATGGCCTCGAGTTCGGCGGCCAACTGCCGCTCGTTCTCGGACCTGCCCCGCTCGGTGAGCGACCAGGTCTCGCCGAAGAACTCGTGCCGGGTCGCCCAGCCGTACGCCTGAGCGTCCAGCAGATGTTCGCGAACGTTCGCGGCGGGCTGCCGGAAGCGCTCACTGATCTGGCCCACCGAGGGTCCGCCCAGTACCCGCACACCGTGCAGGCTGAGCATCGCGGAGTCCGATCGATGTGCCATCGGCCGGCTCAGGCGAACGTCGTGTAGCCGAAGGCGGGGTTGTGGCCCAGCTCGTCCAACGCCGCCAGGTCGGCAAGGGAGGGCTCCCACGACCCGGCCTCGACGTTGGCCGCGACCTGTTCCGGACGGGTCGCGCCGCAGATCACACTGCCGACCACCGGCTGAGCGGCCAGCCCACCGATCGCCAGGGTGAGCAACGAGACCCCGCGCTCGTCGGCGAAGGCCTGGAGCGCTTCGATCCGATCCCAGTCGGCGGTGTCCAGCCGATTTGCCTGCGCCGCCAGCCGGGAGCCGGCCGGTGCCGACTCGCCGCGGCTGTACTTGCCGGTGAGCAGCCCATAAGCGAGCGGAAAGTACGGCAGGATGCCGACGCCGAACTGCTCGCAGGCCGGCACCAGCTCGGCCTCGGCGGAACGGTTGTACAACGAGTACTCGTTCTGGGCGGACACGAACCGCTGCAGGCCGGACGTGCGGGCAACCCAGTCGGCGTCCACCACCTGCCAAGCGGTCAGGTTGGACGAGCCGAGGTAGCGCACCTTGCCCTCGGTGACCAGCTCGCTCATCGCCTGCAGGGTCTCGTCGATCGGCGTGATCGGGTCGGGCCGGTGCAACTGGTACAGGTCGATGTAGTCGGTGCCCAGCCGGCGCAGGCTGGCCTCCACCGCTCGACGCACGTAGCGGCGTCCCCCGTGAGCGCCGAAATGCTCCGCATCGTGGTCGCCCATGCCGAACTTGGTGGCCACGATCACATCGTCACGGCGCGAGCCGAGTGCCTTGCCGAGCAGCTCCTCACTCGCCCCGTCGGCATAGGAATCGGCGGTGTCGAACAAGGTGATGCCCTGCTCGATTGCGGCGTCCACTACGGCTTTCGTCTGATCGGCCGTGATCCGGGCACCGAAGGCGTTGCAGCCGACGCCGACCGCCGACACCATCAGGCCACTGTCTCCAAGAGGGTTGTAACGCATATCTCGAACCTACCCTGCCCGCCACCCGGACGCGGTTCCGGGTTAGCCTGGGGAGCCATTGCCCCGACCCTCAGGAGAGTGTGCTAATCGTGAGTGGAGCCAGTTTTGTCGTGGTCGCCAATCGGCTGCCCGTCGACCGCGACCCCGACGGCGGTTGGCGGCGCTCCCCTGGCGGCCTGGTCTCCGCACTGGCGCCCGTGATGCGCAAGGCCGACGGCGCCTGGGTGGGCTGGGCGGGCAAACCCGACCTGGAGTTGGAGCCGTTCGAGATCGACGGCACCGACCTGATTCCGGTACGGCTCAGCGCCGAAGACGTCGAGCTCTACTACGAGGGCTTCTCCAACGACACCATCTGGCCGCTGTACCACGACGTGATCGCGGCTCCCCGTTACCGGCGGCTGTGGTGGGAGGCCTACGTCCGGGTGAACCGGCGATTCGCTGAGGCGGCCGCGGACGCGGCCGCCGAAGGTGCCACGGTCTGGGTGCAGGACTACCAGCTCCAGTTGGTGCCGGCGCTGCTGCGTGAGGCCCGTCCCGACCTGGTGATCGGGTACTTCCACCACATTCCATTCCCCGCCTACGGGCTGTACGCCCAGCTGCCTTGGCGTCGGCAGGTGATCGAGGGTCTGCTCGGGGCGGACGTGATCGGCTTCCAGCGCAAGGCCGACGCCAGCAACTTCGCCCGCGCGGTACGGCGGCTGCTCCGCTACGAGACCAAGGCGTCCGGCATCCGGGTGCCGACCCCCGACGGCGGCACCCGGCTGGCGCTCGCCAAGGCGTTCCCGATCTCGATCGACGTGGAGGGCTACGAGAAACTGGCCGCCGGCGAGGGGGTCCGGGCCCGGGCCAAGGAGATCCGCGAGGGGTTGGGCAACCCGAAGACGGTGCTGCTCGGGGTCGACCGGCTGGACTACACCAAGGGCATCAGTCACCGGTTGAAGGCGTTCCAGGAACTGCTCGCCGAAGGGCGCCTGTCGGTCGAGGACGTCACCCTGGTGCAGGTGGCCAGCCCGAGCCGCGAGCGGGTGGACACCTATATGCAACTGCGGGACGAGATCGAGCTCGCGGTCGGCCGGATCGACGGCGACTACGACACCACGGGTCACACCGCCGTCCGGTACCTGCATCAGGCCTTTCCCCGCGAAGAGATGGCGGCGCTCTACCTGGCCGCTGACGTGATGCTGGTCACCGCGTTGCGCGACGGCATGAACCTGGTGGCCAAGGAGTACGTGGCCAGCCGCCTGGACAACCGTGGCGTGCTGGTGCTGAGCGAGTTCGCCGGCGCCCACGACGAACTGGGCAGCGCCGTGACGGTGAATCCGCACGACATCGACGGTGTCAAGGACGCGATCATCCGCGCGGTCGAGATGAAGCCCGGCGAGCAGGGCCGGCGGATGCGGGCGCTGCGCAAGAAGGTCCGCGACCATGATGTCGTGGACTGGTCGCAGGACTTTCTGGCCGCCCTGGCGACCGCCCGCGATCGGATGGAGCCGAAATGACCGGGGTGACCTTGGAAGTGCTCGCGCGCACCCGTCGGCTGCTGGTGGCTCTGGACGTGGATGGCACCCTGGCGCCGCTGTTGGACAAGCCGATGGACGTCCGAATGATCCCGGCTGCGCGAGCCGCCGTTTCCCGATTGGCGGCGTTGCCGGACACGTCGGTGGCACTGGTTTCGGGCCGGACCCTGCACGACCTGCGGATCATCGCCGAGCACGACGACGATTCGCCTCTGCTGCTGGCCGGATCCCACGGCGCCGAGTACTGGATTCCGCTCGAGGGCGAGCGGGCGACGTCCGACGATCCGGCCGTGATCGCCCAGCGCGATGACCTGCGAACCCGCGCGATCGCACTGGTCGAGCCGATGGAGGGCGTCTGGATCGAACCGAAGACCTTCGGCTTCGGGGTGCATACGAGGATGGCGGACGCCGTCGCCTCCGACGCGGCCAATGCGGCTGTGGACGCTCTCGTCCACAGCGAGGCGCCACAGTGGCGGCGTCGCTCGGGGCACAACATCATCGAGTACGCCTACCGCGACGAAGGCAAGGACTCCGCGGTGCGGGAGTTGCGCCGCCTCACCCGTGCGACCGCTGTGCTTTTCGCCGGCGACGATGTCACCGACGAGGACGCCCTGGGCAGCCTCGGGCCGGACGATCTGGGAGTTCTGGTCGGCGATCGCCCCACCCATGCCACCGTCCGGGTTCCCGACATCTCCGCGATGGCGGACCTGCTGGACCGGCTCGCCGAGCTTCGTTCGGCCGGCTGACGAACCATCGGGGACGGTTCTCTTTCGTTCACTTCGACTGAATGGTCGGGGACGGTTCTCTTTCGTTCACTTCGACTGAACGACCGGGGACGGTTCTTTTTCGTTCACCCACCTGAATGATCGGGGACGGTTCTCTTTCGTTCAACCCACCTGAACGACCGGGGACGGTTCTCTTTCGTTCAACCCACCTGAACGAGAAAGAACCGTCCCCGACCATTCAGCCCACGTGAACGAGAAAGAACCGTCCCCGACCATTCAGCCCACGTGAACGAGAAAGAACCGTCCCCAATCATCCAGCGGACGGCAGCGCCCATGTCGGACCTGTTGACCAACTGGCCAGCGCACCGGACCACCCCTGGCGGTGGCGGGCCCACGCGCGACACCCCGTAGTCTGGGCGGGTGCCGGTCTTTGCTGAGCTGCGGTCCTTCTTTCGGGCCAGCCTGCTTGATCCCGTGCCGTCCGAGGACGACGAATCACCACAGGCCGTCCGGCGCCGGCGGATCGTCGTCGGCATCACCCTGGTGCTCGGAGCGGTCGCCCTGGGCCTGGCGCTCAGCATCAAGCCCGGCGACCCGTGGTTCTACCCCGCCACCTTGGGCGTTGCCGCGATCTGGGTGATCGGCGCCTTCGCCTCAGGAAAACTGCACCTCGGCCGAGCCCGCACCCGGGACGGCAGGTCCAGCCTCTCGGTGCTGCAGGCCTTCATTCTCGGCGGCATGCTGCTGGCTGTCTTTCTGGTCGGCGCCATGGTGGTCGGACGGATCGACTGGTTGCGGGGTCCGGTTGACACCCTGCTCGCCCATGCCCGCTTCGGTTCCTTGCTGATCGTCGCCCTGATCACCGCGATCAACGGGGTGGCCGAGGAGTTGTTCTTCCGGGGCGCCCTGTTCTCCGCAATCCCCCGTCGGTGGCGCGTTGTCGCCTCCGCCGCCCTCTACGCCCTCGCCACGGTGTTCACCGGCGTGCCGCTCCTGGTGTTGGCCGCGGCCGCACTCGGCCTGCTCACCGGTTTGCAGCGACGCGTCACCGGCGGCGTCTTGGGGCCCATCGTGACCCACCTGACCTGGTCTCTCGGCATGTTGTTCGCCCTGCCGTGGGCCCTCGACCTATGGAGCTGACATGACCGAAGTCCTGGTAACCGGAGCGACCGGCTATATCGGATCGCACCTTGTGCCGCAGCTGCTGGACGCCGGCTACACCGTCCGGGTGCTGTCCCGCAACCCCGACAAACTCCCGTCCGAATGGCGCGACCGGGTGCAGGTGGCCCAGGGCGACGCCACCGACGACGCCGATGTGAGTTCGGCACTGGCCGGCGTCGACGTCCTGTATTACCTGCTGCACTCGATGGACGGACGCGGCGACTTCGTGGCCCGCGACCGGACGCTGGCCCAGCGGTTCGCCAAGCTGGCTGAGCAAGCCCAGGTGAAGCGCATCGTCTACCTCTCCGGGCTGCACCCCGAGGGAGAGCTGTCGGAGCATCTGGCATCCCGGGTCGAGGTGGGCGAGATCCTGCTCGCATCGGGCGTGCCGACCGCCGTGCTGCAGGCCGGGGTGGTGCTCGGGGCGGGCTCCGCCTCGTTCGACATGCTGCGGCACCTGACCGAGCGGCTGCCGGCCATGGTGGCTCCGAAGTGGCTCGACAACCACATCCAACCGATTGCGGTGGCCGACGCCGTGCACTACCTGGTCAGGGCCGCGGACCTGCCTCCGGAAGTGAATCGCAGCTTCGACCTGGGCGGACCCGATGTACTGACCTACCGCGAAATGATGGGACGCTACGCCGCGCTCGCGGGCCTGATGCCGCGGACCATCGTGACGGTGCCGGTGCTGACCCCCAGCCTGGCCAGTCACTGGGTCGGCCTGGTCACACCGATCAAGGCCGGCATCGCCCGTCCGCTGGTCGGCAGCCTGATGCACGACGCGGTTCGCGACGAGTTCGACGCCGAGCAGGTGCTGGGGGAACCGGACGGTGGCGCGGCCGGCTATGACCAGGCGATCCGCGCGGCGCTGGTCGACATCGACCCGAAGCTCTGGATCCGCACGCTGGGCATGGTTTCGGCCGAGGTGGCGGGCACCGCGGTGGTCGGCGGTTTGTTCACCGATCCGCGCAGCCGCTGGTATCGACGGCTGCGCAAGCCGGCCTTCCAGCCGCCGGCCGCCGTGTTCGGCCCGGTCTGGACTCTGCTCTACGGGCTGATCGCCGTGTCGTCCGCCGCCACCATCGCCGATTCCCGTGAACAGGGACGCCACGCGGAAGCCGACGCCTTTGAGCGGGCACTGGCAGCCAACCTGGCGCTCAACACCGCGTGGAGCGGGGTGTTCTTCCGTGGCCATGCCCTCATCCCGGCCGCAGCGACGTGCGGGCTGCTGGCGCTGAGCAGCGCCGACCTGACCCGTCGCGCCGCCAAGAGCGGGCCCGGTAAGGCGGCCGCACTCGGTCTCTACACCGCCTGGTGCACGTTCGCCACCATACTCAGCGCCACCCTGGCCGTGAGGAATCGGAAGCGCTGAGCCCTGGA
Source organism: uncultured Actinomycetota bacterium (assembly GCA_963723605.1). GTDB lineage: Bacteria > Actinomycetota > Actinomycetes > Propionibacteriales > Propionibacteriaceae > Micropruina. Next base: position 88,263 of record CAVRRM010000004.1, read on the forward strand.
TCAGGGCCCGGCGGTCAGGTCGGGACCTGCGCAAGCGGAATGGTCGATCGGCACGCCGTCAACCGCCCTGCCGAGCAACCGCCTGAAAACCTCGGCCTCGCCCTCGGACAGGCTGCCGAGCACCGACCGCTCGATCTCAGCGAGCCGGGACGACGCCTGCGCCAACACGGTCTGGCCGTGGTCGGTCAGCACCACCTGCCGAGCCCGGCGATCAGCCGGATCGGGGCGTCGCACCACCATGCCGGCCTGCTCGAGATCGTCCACCAGGTACGTCATCACCGTACGGTCGAGGCCCAGGCTCTCGGCGATCCTGGCCTGGTTGTGACAAGCACGTCCGGCTGATACCGACAGCACCTGGAACCCGCGTGGCCCGCCGGGAAGGTCGTCGACGACCTGGCGCGCCGCGTCGAGGTATCGGCGCAGCAGTGTGCCGAGCGCCTGACCGAGATCGAGGGCAGTCGCCGGCTGGGCGCGCATCGTCTCGGTCATGACGGCAGTCTATCTCGAACCTCGGACAATTCGATCATCGAGTTGCACGATGATCTGTGAGGACTATCATCTGTTACACAGATTATATTGATCCGATAGGAGCCCCCCAGATGAGCACGATCTTCCGACTGGACGCCAGCATCCGTCACGACGGCTCGGTCACCCGAGCCGTCGCCGACACCCTGGAGACTGCCCTTGCCGACGCGTTGGGCGATGCCAGCGTGACTCGCCGCGACGTCGGCACCGACCCGATTGATCCCACGGTCTGGGCCACGGGGGCGTTCGCCCGCTTCACTCCCGCCGATCAGCGCACACCCGAGCAGGTCAGTGCGCAGGGCACCGCCGCCGCACTCGCCGACGAGCTCGTTGGGGCCGATGTGCTGATCTTCGCCGTTCCGCTCTACAACTTCGGTGTCTCGCAACACTTCAAGGCCTGGGCCGACACGGTCACCACCGATCCCCGGTTCGGGCCCGGCGTCCAGACGCTCAAGGGCCGGCCGGCCTTCCTGGTCACCGCCCGGGGCGGCGGCTACGGCGAGGGCACTCCACGCGCCGGCTGGGACCACGCCACCGGGTGGATGCGCCGCTACCTCGAGGACGTCTGGGGTCTCGACCTCGACGTGATCGAGACTGAGCTGACCCTGGCCGAGGTGACTCCGCAGATGGCCGGGCTCCGCGACCTGGCCCGCCAGCAACTGGCCGAGGCGCACCAGGCGGCCCGGATCAGCGGGCGCTCCGTGACGGTGAAGCTGCACGCCGCGGCCTGACTCTTCGGCACCGGCTCTCGGCGTCCAAGAGCCGGCGGCCTCACTCGTCCTGGCGGAGCGGCCGGTTGGGGTCCGATGGCACGATCGGACCCCACCGGTGGCGAGGCTAGCCCCGCTTGCGGTCCAGGCCGAGAATCCGCCGAATGGTGGTGTTCAGGTCGGTCTGGTCGGTCAGCCCGACGATGTTGGCCGCACCGGGGCCGTAGCCGGCGATTCGCAGTTGAGTGCCGGTGTGCTGCATCGACGAGCCCTTGACCGCGGTGGCGTAGTTGATGGTCATCGGGGCATCGTCGGCGGTCAGCAGGTTGACCGTGCTGCCGGGAGTGACCGATCCGGCTTCCACGATCTGGCTGGTGTGGGCATGGTCAGCGGTGACGAACACCGACGTGTTGCCGTCCTTCGCCGCGAAGTCGAGGGCGGCCTTGACCGCCTCGTCCAGGTCGACGGTCTCACCGATCTGGCCGCACGCGTTGGCCGCGTGATCCTGCTTGTCGATGCTCGCGCCCTCGACCTGCAGGAAGAAGCCTGGGCTGTTCCGTCTGGCGTCGAGGAGGCCGATCGCCTTGGTGGTCAGCTCGGCAAGGGTCGGCTGGCCGGCCGAGCGGGCAGGGTTTTCGGTGCAGCGAACCGGATCGAGCTTGCCACCATCGGCCGTTGCTTCCGGTCCGATCCACCGCACCGGCAGGTTGCCGGGCGCGAACAACCCGAGCAGCGGCTGGTTCTGGTCGGCCCGCTTCACCGCCGCCAGTCCGGCCTTGTCGGTGACGATCTGATAGCCGCGTTCGAACGCCTGCTGCTTGAGCGTTTTGCCCTGGTAGCTGCCGGCGCTGGCGACCTCGTCGAAGGTCGTGGCACCTCCGCCGAGGGTCACATCGGCGCGGGCGTTGATGATCTGCTCAGTGATCGAACCCAGCCCGCCGTTCTCGAGCGCCGCCTCGGGGCAGGTTTTCAGCGTCGCGATCGGGCCGTAGCACGACCGGGACGAGACGTGTGAAGCCTGGACGGCCGGGGTGGCATCCTGGATCTCGGCGGTGGACACATTGCCGGTGCGCAAACCCTTGGCCTTGGCCAACTCGAGCAACGACGCTTGCGGTGTGCCTTTCACGTCGACCGAAATGGCGCCGTCGTAGGACTTGAACCCAGTCGCCCAGGCCGTGCCGGTGGCGGCGGAGTCAGGGTCGTAGTCAGGCTTGCCGGTGGCTTTGCTCAGCGAATAGGTCGTGTACTGGCCGGTCAGCGGCAACGCGTCGATGCCGTCGAATCGCCCGGCCGCACCCTTGGCGTAGTTGCGGGCAATGGTGATCTCCGAGTCACCCATCCCGTCGCCGATCAGCAGGATCACGTTGCGGGCCCGGCCGCCGACCACCGACTGCCTGACCTCCTTGGTCTGGTCACCGTCATTGCGGTTGGCGCCGGCGAGAATACTGAGGTCGAGGCCGGGCGCGGCCACGGCGAGCATGGTGCCAGTGGCGGCAGTGATGGCGAGGGTGGCGAGCGAGGCGCGCACGAGGCGCCTTCGGTTGGGGATCCGCATGGAGAATTCCTTCCAGGGTGAGGACGACAAGGCGGAGTCCAGCAGCCGTGAACGACACCTTCGGGCCAGTCGGATGACGTTGCGGCGACGAGCAGATGTCCGGGCGACGCCGGTTCCGGCCGACCAGACCCCGAACCGGTCGAGCCGGTCGAAAAGCCGCCGGTTGAGCTGGTCGAAACCCCGCTGATCCCGCGTGTGGAGTTGGCCGGACGAGCTCGACCGGCGAAAGGGTGCGACCCACTCGAGGGTCTCGACAAGCTCGAACCACGACGAAGCTCGACCGGCGAGGAAGCTCGACCGGCGTCGAGTCAGGGGAGCCGGACCGTCTCGCCTTCGCCCGGAACGGCGTCCCGCCGCAGCTCACCGGTCGAGTTCCGGTAGGCCACGAACACCAGCGGCAGTCCACGGGCGTCCGCGCCGTTCAGGGAGTCGCTGACCTGCAGGTGCACGTGCGGCTGGATGCTGTTGCCCGAGTTGCCGACCCGGCCGATCACCTGGCCGGCCTCCACCCGCTGGCCCTTGCTGACCGTGATCGAGCCGAGCATCAGGTGGGCCACCACCACGAAAACCCCGGACGGCAGCGCGATCACCACGCAGTTGCCGGCCAGCCCAGGCAATCCACGGCGGGCACGCTCAGCCTGGGTCAGCGCGAACCGGACGTAGGCCACCGGGGAACGGCGCACCCGGCCGTCCGGCTCCGCATCGTGGATCGTCTCGACGACGCCGGCGACCGGTGCGGTGACTGGACGGCCGAAGCCGACGAAGTTCCGGGGGTCCTCGGTGGCCAGCAGGGTGCGCCAGCTGACCGGTGCGCTGCGGCCAAGATCGTCGACGGCAACCAGGTCGATGGCGTGGCTGGAGCCGAACCGGTCGGTGCCGTGACTCGGAATCCGGCGAGCGGGGCTGTTGCGAGCCTGCCACCACCCATCACCGGGCAGCCCCAAAGCGATCGGGGCGAGGTCGAGCCCGGGTCGAGCGTCCATCGACCGACTCTAGACCGACTGCGGCGCGGAACTACGGCCGATCCGCGGTGGTGGCTTTGCCGATGTTCAGTTCGAAGCCGCGCAGGATGTAACCGGCGATCAGGTCGTCCCAGTCGATGCGCGGCTCCGTCACGACGCTCACCTCGCGGCGGAGCAGTCGGCGCAGCAGCACGTCCGACTCCAGAATCGCCATCGGCTGGCCCGGGCACTTGTGCGCCCCGTCGCCGAAACTGAGCACCGCCTCGTTCACCCCGGCGGGCAACGGACGCTGGGGGCAGAGGTCCAGCGGATCGTCGCCGACGGTGGCGCCATCGGCGTTGGCGGGCCGTAGGCAGAGGTCGATCAGGTCACCGGGCTGGGCCGTGTGGGCGACCCCTTCGTCGTCGAAGGTGAACGGCTGCTGCACTCGACGGTACAGGTGTCCGACGACGGGTTCGAGGCGGATGATTTCGTGCAGAATCGCGAACCGCTCCCTCTCGCCGGCGATCAGATAGCGCCGCCGCAGGGCGTCGTGCCGCAGCAGGTGCCAGGCCGCCATCGCGATGAACTCCCTGGTGGTGACCATGCCGGCGGTGCCGTAGGTGACGCACTCGACCAGAATGTCAGCGTTGGTGTAGCCCTCGGCGATCAGGTGGCTGATCACGTCCTCGCGCGGCTTCCGGCGCCGGGATCGAACGGCCGGACGCACGTCGGACCACCAGAACGCCAGCACCGGCAGCAGTCCGTTCCTGGCCGCCATTGCCCACTGCTTCGGCGTGCGACCCAGGTCCGCGCGGGTGATGTCGAAGGGCGGCTGGTTGAAGAACGACTCCAGCCGGCGCGCCATCGCCGGCACCGGGGAGTCGGTCAGGCCGACCGCCTCGGCCGTCACTTCGACGGTGTAGAGCAGGGCCAGTTCGTCCAACCGGACGGTGCCGGGCGACGCGTCCAGCAACCGGTCGGCGCACGACTCCATCAGTGCGGTGTACCGCTGCGCCACCACTTTCGGTGCGAAGAACCGGCCCACCTTGGTGCGCTGCTCGTCGTGCTTCGGACCGTCGGAGATCAGGATCGGGTGATGCTTGAGGTACCCCTTGGGGATCGCCTCAGCGGTGAACCCGGCCTGGGTGGTGCGGTGCCGCTCCCGCAGCACCTGCCGGGCCGCTGCCGCGGATCGAACTCGCCAGACGTGCCCGGCCTGCTCGACGCGGGGCACGTCCGGCTCGCCGGAACGCACCGCCCGGCGTCGATCTGGAGCGGCGGCCATCGGAGCTCAGCCGGCGACGCGGGCGAGGATCGCGTCCATCGCCCGATCCGGCAGCAGCCTGCGGGCGACGATCACCGGCCTGGCACCAGAGCCGATCGCATACCGGGTGCGGGGCCGCTTCGCGGTCACCGCCTTGGTGATCGCCTTGGCAACCACGGCGGGCGGTGAGCCGAAGCGCTGATCGGCTCCGGCGATCCCCTGTACGACGCGCTGCACCCGATCCGCGTAGGGCCCGTCCCCCGACTGCTGCATTGCGGACGCCGCCGCGATGCCTCCCCATTCGGTTTTGATGCCGCCGGGTTCGATGACGACCACCTGGACCCCGAACGGGTCCAGTTCCTGACGCAGCGCGTCGCTGAGGCCCTCGACGGCGAACTTGGTGGCGTGGTACCAGCCGCCCAAGGCCATCGCGAACTTGCCACCCATCGAACTGACGTTGACGATCCGTCCCGAGCCGCGTTCACGCATGCCCGGGATGACCAGTTGGGTGAGCCTGGCCAGGCCGAACAGGTTCACGTCGAACTGGCGCCGTGCCTCGTCCAGCGGTACGTCCTCGATCGCCCCGTACGAGCCGTAGCCCGCGTTGTTGATCAGAGCGTCGATCCGGCCGGCTTCGGTGAGAATCTGCTGCACGCCGGCGGTCAGCGAGCCATCATCGGTGACGTCCATCGGCAGCGGCCGGATGCCAGCCTGCTCGAGGGTCTCGAGCCGGTTGGTGCGTCGAGCCGCGGCATAGACCAGGTAGCCGGCCCCGGCCAGGTGCCGAGCGGTCTCGGCGCCGATTCCGGACGAGGCCCCGGTGACCAACGCCACCTTCGGTTCGGTCATGCGGTCCCCTCTGTTCGCTGCAGCACCAGAACGGTGTCGATGGTGTGCCCGGCACCGGCGCCGCCCGCGATGCTACGCGGGCGTTGCTCATGCCGCTCGACCGTCCAACCGTCGGGGACGGCGGCCAGCAGGTCATCGACGAACACATAGTCATCGGGATCGAACCCGTGCGACAGCGCCTGGTCGCGGTCGATCTCGGCGTGCCCCAGCATGATCAGCCGACCACCCGGCGCCACCAACGCCAGCAGCGCCTGTTCGGCCAGTTTCTCCGGGGTGCGAGCCAGCGCCGGGTAGCAGGCCGTGACCAGGTCGAAACCGGCCGGCGGCAGGTCGGCCGAGAGCAGGCCGGCGCGCATCCAGCTCACCTCGACACCGGCCGCCTCGGCCGCAACCCGGCCACGCTCCAGGGCGGTGTCGGCAACATCGAAGGCAGTCACCTGCCAGCCGTTGGCGGCCAGCCAGACGGCGTCCGCGCCCTCGCCGCAGCCCACGTCCACGGCCCGGCCCGGAGCCAGGCCGGAGACCTCGGTGACCAGTGCCGCGTTCGGGTCGCCGCTCCAGATCGCCTCGGGCGTGTAGTGCTCGTTCCACTCGGTTTCGGTGACCGGCATCCGCCGGCCACCGTGCGCGGGGTCGGTCGGTTCGTCGACCCTGTGCTGGTGGCCCGGCACGTCGTGCTGCTGATGGTCGGCACCATCGCGCTGCTCATCCGCGCGGCCGGCCGCTGGCCGGGGCTCCGGAAGCGAATGGGCCAGAGCGTGCCTGGCCTGATACAGCATCAGGTCGTCGGCGCCGGGCACCTTCAGCATCGCCACCAGCCCGAACCCCTGATCCCTGGGTTCGCCGGCGAACGTCGCCCCCCGCGCCTTGAGTTCTTCGATGGTGGCGTTGAGGTCGTCGCACAGCAACGCGATCTGGTGATGCCGCGGCGCACTCCAGGTGCCCTCCTGGGTGGGATGGATGCCCAACTCGCTGGGGCCGGTGCGAAAGATCAGCCACTCGGACGGCTCGATACCGCCGGTTCCCGGCCCGCCGACCCCTGCGTCGCCCGCGGACCCTTCGGAGACGAAGGGCAAGCCGAGGACGTCAGCGAAGAACCGTCGCGTGGCTGTTGGGTCGTCCGAATAGATCAGGGCGTGCATCGCGGTCAGCATGCGGCCAGGCTAGCTGCCGGGCCTGACCCCCGCTGCCGTGAGGGCCACCATCCGATGGTGGATCAGTGGGCGGGCGAGCGGGTGGGCTACCGGCCGGGCCGGAACGACTGGTCGCCATGGCACCACCGCCGGGTGATGGTGTGTGCAATGACCGCGCGGCAGACTGGCGGCATGATCGCCATCACCGTCAAGTGGGACGTCAAGCCGGAGTACGCCGACGACTTCATGGCGCTGATTGCCGACTTCACCGAGGCCTGTCGCGCGGAACCTGGCTGCCTGTGGTTCGAGTGGTCCCGCAATGTCGACAATCCCCACCAATACGTGCTGATCGAGGCCTACCGAAACGCCGCCGCCGGGGTCGCGCACGTCACCTCCGGTCACTTCGTGGAAGCGATGAAGCTGCAGGGCAAGTACGCCGCCAGCCGTCCGAAGATGATGTCGTTCAATCTGCCCAAGGGCGGCTGGAGCGAGTTGGTGGAACTGGAGATGCCCGAGAAGTGAACCGTGGGCGATCGGACGCGGGGGCGCCGCTCAGGCCAGAAAGCCGTGCCGGCGCAGCACCGTGTCCACGAACTCCTTCAGTCTCGGCTTGGCATCGGTGTTCGCGTACTTCACGCTCACCGAACCCTTGCCGCCGGCAGCACCGGAAATCGCCGCGCGGGTTTCGGCGACCAGGTCGAAGTCGATCGCATGCACGGAGAAATGGGTCTTCGCCGTAGTGAACATCACATAGCCGTTGAGATAGCTACCGGTGAACTTGAACATCGGGGTGGACCGGAACATGGTCAGCGGCAGGTCGGGGCACTGCTGCGCGACATGGTTCCAGAACTCGGTGAGCCAGGGCCGGCCGACCTCGGGGGCATCGTCGTAGTACTCCTCCGGGGTCACCGCCATTGGCTCAGGCTGCCACAGTGGCAGGGTGGTCGGTACCCCGACGAAGAGAGGAGCCCGATGAATGCGTCGGCGCCCGAGCAGCGACTGCAGGGCAGGGTGGCGGTGGTCACCGGTGGTGGACGTGGCCTCGGCCTGGCGATCAGTCGGCTGCTCGGCAGCCACGGTGCAACCGTGGTGATCGGTTCGCGCGACGGTGCCGCACTGGCCCGGGCCGCGGAGGAGTTGCGCGGCGAGGGAGTCAACGCCCACGCCGTCACCTGTGACGTGACCAGCCGCTCGGACGTCGTCGCCTTGCGCGACACCGCCCTCGAACTCGGCGGACGAGTGGACATCTGGGTCAACAACGCGGGCCGAGCGGGGGTCTTCGGACCGGTCCGGCGGGTGCCCGAGGAGGACTTCCTGGCCATCACCGACACCCTCGTGCGGGGTACCTACTACGGCTCGCTGGCCGCTCTGGACGCGATGCAGCGCCAGGGCGGCGGCGACCTGATCAACCTGCTCGGCCGCGGCGACGACGGGCCGGTGGCGAACCAGGCGGCCTACGGCTCAGCGAAGGCCTGGGTGCGGGCGTTCACCGGTGCCCTGGCTGCGGAGCACAAGGGTTCCGAACTGCGGGTGCACGCATTCAACCCTGGACTGGTGCGCACCGAGCTGCTCGGCCGGGTCGACTCCGTCCGCGGCTATGCCGACGGGCTGCAGCGCCTGGTGCCGGTGGTTTCGGCGCTGGGCGCGGGCCCGGACGAGGCGGCGCTGCCGCTGCTCCACCTGATCGGCAGCGACAAGGCTGAGTTCCGGGCGCTGGCCCCCGTTTCCCTGCTTCGCCGGGCCGGGTCGAATCTATTCGACCGGGTCCGCCGGCGGTCAGCACCTCGGCTGCAGATCACGGTCACTGAGGTGGCCGACCGCGAGCCCACCTGAATCGCCGGGGACGGTTCTTTTCCGTTCACCTGGCTCGACCTGAATCGCCGGGGACGGTTCTTCTCCGTTCACCCGGCTCGACCTGAATCGGCGGGGACGGTTCTTTTCCGTTCACCTGGGAAACGAGAACCGTCGCGGGCGATTCAGGTCGGTGAACGGAAAAGAACCGTCCGCGCGGTCGATTCAGGTCGGTGAACGGAAAAGAACCGTCCCCGGCGATTCAGGTCGGTCGCAGGTCGGTGAACGGAAAAGAACCGTCCCCGGCGATTCAGCTCGGCGAACGCGTGCCAGGTAGCGGGCCCCAGGGTGCCGACCGTGTAGTCCGTGGTGCTGATGGTCATGCGGTCGAGTGCCAGCCAATCCGGACGGTTCACGTCAGGGTTGGCTGCAGGGCACCTTCGAGATCAAGTAGCCAGCGCTTACGCTCCAGCCCGCCGGCGTACCCGGTGAGAGTTCCGGACGCGCCGATCACCCGATGGCACGGCACCACGATCGCGATCGGGTTTCGTCCGTTCGCCAGGCCGACCGCGCGGGACGCGGTGGGCTGGCCGATCCTCGCCGCCAGCCGGCCATAACTTTCGGTGCGGCCGTACGGAATGTCGCACAGGGCCGCCCAGACCCGGCGCTGGAAAGGCGAACCGACCGGGGCCAGCACCAGGTCGAACCTGGTGCGCTCCCCCGCGAAGTACTCCAGGAGTTGACCCGCCGCCCGCTCGGCGGCCGGGGTCGGGGCGGCCACGTCCGGGGTGGCGTTCGGATCCGCGAACAGCACCGAGGTCAGCGCTCCGTCCGAGTCGACCCGGACCGTGACCGGTCCGACCGGGCTGTCGATGGTGATGCTGCTCATGATGCCTCCGGTAGGTGATTGATCGGGTGGTCCAGGGTGGCCCACAGGTATTGGGTGGCGTAGCTGCGCCACGGGCGCCAACGTTCGGACGCGTCGGCGAGCGCGCCGATGCCGAGCCGCTCAGCGGCCCGGACGATGCCCAGGTCGCCGGACGGAAAGGCGTCCGGGTCCCCGAGGGCACGCATGGCGACCAGTTCGACCGTCCACGGACCGATGCCGGGGAGCGCCGCCAGGGCGCGCCGCGCCGCTGCCCGATCGCTGCCCGGACCGAGGTCGAGCTCGCCGGACGCCAGCGCCCCCGCCAGCCGGATCAGTGTCTCCGCGCGGCGTCGCGGGCCAGGGATCTGCTCCGGCGTGACCGACGCAAAGGCGGCCATGGTCGGAAACAGCCGGGTCAGCCCACCGGCCGGATCGTGCACGGATTCGCCAAGCCGGACGACCAGCTTGCCGGTCTGGGTGCGTGCTGCGGCGGTCGACACCTGCTGCCCCAGCACGGTGCGGATGGCGAACTCGGCCCCGTCGGGGCTGCGCGGCACCCGCCGGCCCGGGGTGGCCAGCACCAGCGGCGCCAGCACCGGATCGGCGCCCAGCACGTCCGCGACGGCGACCGGGTCGGCGTCCAGGTCGAGCAGCCGCCGGCAGCGTCCGATCGCCGGGGTCAGGTCACGCGGATCGGTCAGCCAGACCGTGGCCGCGACGTGATCTCGGCGTGGTGCGAGGGCGACGATGCCAGGGCCGTGCGGCAGGTCAAGGGTGCGACGGTAGGCACCGTTACGCCACTCCTCGACGCCGGGTACCGCGGTGGCGGCGAGGTGTCCGAACAGGTTGGTCGGGTCGAACGGAAGCCGTAGTGGCAGCCGCAGTTCCAGGGCACCCAGGCCGCCGCTGGGACGGGAGTTCGAGCGGCGTAACCGAGCCCGCAACTCGCCAGGGGTCAGCGCGTAGGTGGACCGGATGGCCGCATTGAACGAGCGCACCGAACCGAAGCCGGCGGCGTAGGCGACCTCGCCGAGCTGCATGGGGGTGGTTTCCAGCAGCACCCGGGCGGTGTGCGCCCGCTGCGCCCGGGCCAGGGCCAGCGGCGAGGCGCCGAGTTCGTCGGAGAGCACCCGCTGCAGCTGCCGCACCGAGTAGCCCAGCCTGGTTGCGACACCCGGCACACCCTCACGATCGACCAGGCCGTCGGTGATCAGCCGGACGGCCCGGGCGGCGGTATCGGCACGGACATCCCAGTCCGCCGAGCCGGGCACGGTGTCGGGACGGCAGCGTCGGCAGGCTCGATAGCCGGCGTCCTGGGCGGCGGCAGCGGTGGTGTAGAACGAGGTGTTCTCCGGACGCGGGGTGAGGGCGGGGCAGCTCGGCCGGCAGTAGATCCGGGTGGTTCGCACGGCGGTGAAGAACTCGCCGTCGAACCGGGCATCGCGGCTGGCGACGGCCCGCAGGCACACCTCACGGGTTGGGATCATGTGTCCATCATGGTCGTCGGGACAGACAGTTCCTAGCCGAAATGCGACATGGCGATCGAGCCGTCAGCCGACGGTTTGGGCGATGGTCTCGGCGGTGCGCAGAAACCGGGCGCCTTCGTCCGGGTGACCCAACCAGTACAGGTACAGACCGGTGGTCACCCGCTCGGTGAAGCCCCAGCGCCAGACCCGGTTGGCGTCCACTCCCGACAGTCCGGCCAACCGTCGGCATCCGTCGCCGAGCAACTCCACTCCCGTTCCGGGTCGGGCCGATTCCGCCCGCTCGAACTCAGCGCAACCGTCCCGCAGCACCACGCCGAGGTCGTAAGCCCGTTCACCGATGAATCCGTCGCAGTCAATCAGCGCCCACCCGGTGCCGCGGCGCAGCACGTTGTTGGCATGCGGATCACCATGGCAGACCACCTCGGCGGCCTCGTCCGCGGCCAACTGGGACGCGTAGCGCTCCGCCAACAGCCGGGCGGTCGGGGCCTCGCCGCCGTACCGGTCGCCGAGTCGAGCGAGCACCTGCCGGAGCCCTTCGGCCTTGCCACCGATCGATTCGCCGCTGCTCAACGGCACCCGCCAGGCCCGCCGCAACAGCGGGACGATCACCCGGGCCTGTCCGATCAGGTCGGGACTGTGCTGCCACAGCTCCTCGCCGAGCCGCTCGGTCAGCAGCGCACCATGGCCCGGATCCCATGCCAGCACCCGGACGTAGCCGTCGCCTGCGGCGGCGATGAGCACCTGCGCGGCCACATCCAGCCGGCCCGGCGGTTGGATCTTGAGCACGGCGTCGACCCCGTCCGACATCGTCACGGCCATTGGGGGCACCGTCACCCCGCCGGGAAGCCACTGCACCGGGGTCAGTTGCCACGCCTGCGCCACGATCGGCAGGGTGCGCTGGTAATGCTCGACCTCGGCGCCGACGTCAGCATCCGAACCGGACCGACGACGGTGCGCCTCGGCGATCGCGGCCTCGATCACGGGATGGCTCACATCTCGAGGCTAACCGTCGGTCGGGCTTGACGAGACCACTCGCCGAGGGGCCACCTCGGGGTACGGTCTTGGGCCATGAGACTGACCATCGCGCCGGCAACGGCAGCCCGGTTCGACGACGCGGCGACGATTCTGGCACCGAAGAAGTCCGGCGCGCAGGGCTGCTGGTGCCTGAGCTATCGGCTGTCGCCGGCCGAGAACGACGCGCTCAGGGCGCCGCACCGGGCCGAGGAGTTCCAACGACTGTGCCGCCGCCGTTCGCATTCACCCGGCGTGCTCGCCTATGCCGACAACGACGTGCTCGGCTGGGCCGCGATCGCGCCACTGAGCGAACTGGCAGGCCTGGACGACACCCACTTCCCACGTGGCGGCGACGACCCCTGGGCTTTGACCTGCTTCCGGGTACGCGCCGGTCAAGGCAAGAAGGGCGTAGCCAGAGCCCTGTTGGTAGGTGCGGTCGACTATGCAAGAAGTGAAGGAGCGGCGGTAGTGGTGGGGTATCCGGTGGACGCCGGCGGCCAGAAGATCGACCGAACCCAGGCATCCGTGGGAATGCTGTCCTGGTTTCTGGACGCGGGCTTCGAGCGGGTCGGCACCACGGGCTACCGGGTGAACGGACGGCCGCGGGTGATCGTCCGCAAGAAGCTGTGAGACCTCGGTCGCCGATCAGACTCCACGAACAGTCAGCGTCACCTCGACCTCGGTGTCCAGGCCGAGTCCCTCCGCCTTCCGTACGGCATCTTTGACCGGCAGCACGTAGCCGTCGTTCTTGGCGAACATCGCCGTCGTCCAGGTGGTGGCGCCGATCGTGGCCTCGACCGGGATCATTCCCCAGCCGTAGCTGATCGCCTTGGCCAGCAGGGCGATCTGTTCGCAGGCCCAATCCGGCACCGAGATGAAGTGGTACGGCGCCGGACCGCGCCACTCCCACACCTTCGCCACGAACTCGAACTCCACCCGCCGAGTCTGTCATGGCCCTGGCGTGGTCAGCCGGGCGCCTTGGCCTCCAACACTGGAACACACCGGCTGGCAGTGCCACCATCGACAGGTGCAATCCGGCAATCACGGCAGAGCGGCCAACGCACTTTCGGCACAAGTGTCGGTGGCCGCTGATTGGCTGTACCCATGACATCGGACGCCGAACGCGAGCTGTTGCTCAGCCGGCTGCGGGCTCAGCGTCGGCACATACTCGATCAACTCGACGGTCTCAGCGACACCCAGCTGCGCGCGGCCGTGCTGCCCTCGGGATGGACGCCGCTCGGGCTGGTTCGGCACCTCACCTTGTCCGACGAGCGGTACTGGTTCGAGGTGGTGATGGCGGGCGGCCCACTCGACTTCTGGCCCGAGGGCGCCGGCGCGGACTGGTTGGTGGGGGCGGACGAGGCGCCCGCAGACGTGATCGACGCCTTCCATGACGCCACTGCGGCGTCCGACGTATTGATCGAGTCGACGCCGCTGGACGCGCCGCCGAAGAGCCCTGAAGCCTGGTGGGCCGAGGTGGGCATGGCTTTCCCCGACCTGCGCAGCGTGCTGGTGCACGTGCTGGTCGAGACCGCCACCCATGCCGGCCATCTCGACGCCGTCCGCGAACTCATCGATGGCAAGCAGTACATCGTGCTGGATTGACCGGCCCGATTATTCGACAACCGAAGGAGAATTCGATGTCCATCTCGATCAGTCCCTACCTGAACTTTCCGGGCAACACCCGCGAGGCGATGACCTTCTACCAGAGCGTCTTCGGCGGCGAGCTGGCAATTTCCACGTTCGGCGAGTTCGGCGGCGGTGGCGGCATTGTTCCCGACGACGGCACGATGCACTCGCAATTGGTGCATCCCGGCTTCACCCTGATGGCGTCCGATGCCATGACCGGCGCGGAGGAGACCTGGGGCGGTACTCGGGTGTATTTGGCCTTCTTCGGCGATGACCTGGAGACCCTCGAGGGCTGGTTCGACCAGCTTGCCGAGGGCGGAAACGTGGGCCAGGCGCTCGAGAAGCAGGTCTGGGGCGACGTCTACGGCCTGGTCATGGACAAGTACGGCATCGAGTGGATGTTCAACGTGTCCCAGCCGGACGGAATGTCTCAGCCGCAGGGCTGAAACCCGTTGCCGATTGAGCTTGTCGAACCACAGGTTGCTGATTGAGCTTGTCGAAACCACCAGGTCGCTGATGGAGCTTGTCGAGGTCAGAGGCTCTCGACAAGCTCGACCAGCGGGCTGAGCTCGACCAGCGGGCTGAGCTCGACCAGCGGGCTGAGCTCGAGGGCTGAGCTCGACCAACCGGGCGTCAGCCGGTGGTGATCACCGTCGGGTCCTCGTCCGGGTCCGGCCAGTCGAAGCCGTCCACGTAGGCGCGCAACTGGTCACGGCTCAGGGCGACGGCGTTGGCATGGGTCTCACCTGCGCGCCGCTCGACCCGCTGCCAGAGCACCTCGAACGGCGCCGTGAGCACCACCAACCGCGCATCCACACCCGCCGCGATCGACCGGGCCCGCCAGTCGTCACGGACGGCACGGCTGGCCAGCGAAAGGTCGACCACCACGTCCCGGCCGTTGCTGACGGCTTCGCCCAGCTGCTCCTGAAGGCCGCGCTGCAGTTCGTCCAGTCGACCCTGCGGCGGATCCTCGCCGCGCCAGCCGTCCTGCCAGACGGCCTCGTCCATCGACAACCGCACCGCCCCGTCGGCCTCCAACCGACGGGCATGGGTGGTCTTGCCGGCGCCCGCGGGGCCGCAGAGCAGGGTGACCAAGGGCATGCGGCGAGGCTAGCGGCCCTGCCCAGCCTTCGTCACGAGGGCTCCAGGGCGGCCAGCATCCGCCGTCCGGTCGCCTCGAACGCGGCCCGGACGGAGTCGTCCCCGAGCACCTGGTAGGGCACTTTCAGGTCGGCCAACCAGCCCGGCACCGCCTCGGGCAGGTCGGTACTGGTACGAAGTTCGGTGCGACCCGGGTCGAGGCTGGACAACCGCACCGCATGCACGCCGAACACCTCGACCAACTGCTCAACGGGGGCCTCGATGTGCACCAGCACGGTGTGCTCCCACGCCTCCGCCGGAATCGCCCGCAGTCGTGCGACCGGGTCGGGCTCGTCGGCTCGCGGGCGAAAGGTGAAGGTGGACGCGGTCGCGGCGACCATCCGATCCAACCGGAAAAGTCGCCAGTCGGCGCGGTCCAGATCGAACGCCGACAGGTACCAGCCGCGGTCGGCCGACACCAGTCGATGAGGTTCCACCCGACGTTCTCCGATCGGGTCCGCCGACCGGCTGGCCGAATAGTCGAACCGCAGCCGAACCCGGTTGCGGATCGCCCCGGCGATCCGGGTGAGCACATCCGGCGGCACGGTGGCAGCAGCCGTGCCGGTATGACTGACGAACCGCCGCAGATCCGCCAGCTGCGCCCGCAACGGTGCGGGCAACGCGGACTCGAGTTTGGCCAGCGCGCGCAGTGCCGCCTCGGCTTGGGCACCGTCCGACAGTGCCGCCATGCGCTGCAGGCCGATCCCGACAGCGACCACCTCGTCCTCGGCGAACAGCAGCGGCGGAATCGCACGACCCCGGGCCAGCCGGTAGCCGCCGGCGTTGCCGCGATCGGCCTCCACCGCATACCCCAGCAGGCGCAACCGTTCGACGTCGCGCCGAACCGTTCGTGTGGTGACGTCCAGGTCGCGGGCCAGTTCGGACGCGGTCCAGCCCGGCCTGGACTGCAGCAGCCCGAGCACCCGAAAGGCGCGTTCGGTGGTGTCGGTCGACATGCATTCATTCTCTCCCGCGTGCGGACAGAAACTGTCCTATTTAGGCGAGAGGCTAGGGACATCAGCCAGAACGTGCACCACGAAGGAGAACTCCCATGGCCTTTCTCACTCCCAACGCAGCCGGCGAAGCGGGCGTGCTGAACAGCTTCGTCCGCAACCAGTTCGCTCAGGTGCGCAGCACTGTTGTCGGGCTCACCGACGAGCAGGTGCATCAGCGGCCCACGGTCAGTGACTTCACGTTGGCCGCTCTGGTCAGCCACGTGGGCGAAGTGGTCAGAAACTACGCGGCCGGAATCATGCTGGCCCGCGATGGCGGCGAAGGCTACGGCGGCACCCTGGCCGACGGTCAGGAAGCCAGCGTCGAGGGCAAGTCCGTCGAGTTGCTGTTGCAGGAGTTCGACGAGCGGATCGCAACGCTCACCGACCTGCTCGACCAGATCCTGGCCGGCGAGTTGCCGCTGGACGGCCAGGTGCCGGTGCCCCCGGCCCCGTGGTTTCCGGCCGACCTGACCCACTGGGAGGTGCGCTGGGTGCTGCTGCACCTGGCCACCGAGACCGCCCGGCACGCCGGCCATGCCGACATCATCCGCGAGAGCATCGACGGCAAGGGCTCGTATGAGTTGAACGCCCTGGCCGACGGCGAAGATCCGGGGCAGTGGAGCTGAAGCCGCTCGAAGCCACCCAGATTCGGTCCGGCCCGGGTGCCGACTCCGGGTGGCTTCGCCGTGGGTGAGGTTTCAGCTGTCCGGTAGGGCGATGTCGTCCGGTGTCTTGTCCGGCCGCCAGCCGCGCCAGACCGGCATCCGCAACCGGCCGGCGTTCGTCCAGACCGAGTAGGTCACTTCGCCGACCAGTACCGGCTCGACCCAGTGCGCACTCTTGGAGTCAACGGCCGGAACGTCGGTGGCCGCCGGGCTCGACACCTCGATCTCGGCCAGCACCAGCCGGGTGTCGGTCAGGTCCTTGTCGCTGAACCCGGAACCCACCCGCCCCACGTAGGTGAGGCCGCCGGCTCCGTCCGGCACCGCCATCAGTAGCGCGCCGATGGTACGAGCCCGGGCGCTCTCCCCCGGCAGCCAGCCGATGATCACCACCTCCTGGGCCAGCACGTGCTTGACCTTGATCCAGGTGCTACCGCGGCGCCCGGGCTGGTAGATGCTGTCCGGTCGCTTTGCCACCACACCTTCGAGCCCCAGTTCCCCGCTGATCGCCAGTGCTTCGTCGGCGTCGGTGCCCAGTTGGGTGCTGAGCTGGATCCGCGGGGTGCCCTCGCCGAGCAGCTCGGCGAGTTGCTCGCGGCGGGTCGTGTACGGCTCGCGAATCAGCGAACGGCCGTCCAGGTACATCAGATCGAAGGCCATGAAGCGCGCCTCCCCGCGGTGCAGGGCACGGTTCTGCAACCGCTCGAAGCTGGGCTTGCCGGCCTCGTCGAAGAACACCACCTCGCCGTCAACCACCGCCTCGTGATCAGCCAGCAGCCGGCCCAGTTCGGCCAGCTCGCGAAAGTCCTTGGTGAGGTCGAGGCCGCGGCGGCTGGCCAGCGTGACGGCTCCGCCGCTCACCGTTGCCACCGCGCGGTAGCCGTCCCACTTCACCTCGAACATCCAGCCGCCGTCCTGAACATCCTTGGCCGTGCCTTGGGTGGCCAGCATCGGAGAGATCGACCGGTGGCTCTTCGGTTGTCCGGGTGGCGGCGGATGTCGAAGCACCGCTCAACTTCGGCGGGGTGCCCGGATCCTTGCCCTCCGGCTCAGCGTCGGCCGGGGCCATCAGGTGGATCAGCCAGTTCTTCTCGTCACCGCCGAGCTTGGTGTGCAGCAGCGCGAACCTTCGGGGCTGGCCGCCGAGGCCGCCGTCGGACCGTCCGGTCAGAGTCGCGATCACCTCTTTGCCGTCGCGCCACTTCTCCAGTTCGAAGCTGCCCGCGTCCCAGATCCGGACGTTGCCGCCGCCGTACTCACCGCGGGGAATGTCACCCTCGAAGCTGCCGTACTCCAACGGGTGATCCTCGGTCTGCACGGCCAGGTGGTTGACCTTCGGATCCGTCGGGGGCCCTTTCGGCACCGCCCAGGAGACCAGCACGCCGTCGTGTTCCAGCCGGAAGTCGTAGTGCAGCCGGCGGGCGTGATGCTCCTGGATGACGAAGGAGTTTCCCTCCGGACGGGCCGCCGGCGGCACCGCCGGCACCGGCTCGGGGGTCTTGGCGGCGTCCCGCATCGACCGGTACGTGGTCAGCCGGTCGGGAGTGGTCTCGACCGGCTCGACCGGTGAACCACGCTCGGCGGGCGAACCAACTACCGGTGCACGGTCATTGCCGGCGCCCCCCCACAGTGCAGCGAGAGGGTCGCCGATGGTGTGCAGACGGTCCAGCACCTCGTCGTACTCCAGTTGCCGCAAGCCGGGTTCCAACTCGTCCCAGGAACGCGGGGCCGCGACGGTCGGGTGCGCCCGGCCGCGCAGCGAGTAGGGCGCGATGGTGGTCTTGGCGGCGTTGTTCTGGCTCCAGTCCAGCAGCACCCGACCCTCGCGCAGGGTCTTCTTCATGTCGCTGACCACCAGATCCGGACGCATCGACTCCAGCGATCGAGCCAGCTCACGCGCCCAGCCGGACGCCTCGTCGGAGGTCATCAGCCCATCCAGCGCGGCGTACAGGTGAATGCCCTTGCTGCCACTGGTGACCGGCACCGAAACGAAGCCAACCGCATCCAGCACCTCGCGGAGCAGGTGGGCCACCTCAACGCACTGCTCCATGCCGGCCCCGGCGCCGGGGTCCAGATCGAGCACCAGCCGGTTCGGACGTTGGGCGACGCCGTCCTGCACCGTCCATTGCGGCACGTGCAGTTCCAGCGCGGCGAGCTGGGCCAGCCAGACCAGGGTCGCGGGGTCATCGATCAACGGATAGATGTTGTCGCCGTCGGAGTGGCTGATGGTGAAGGTCTTCACCCAGCTCGGTGTCGACTTCGGCTCCAGGTTCTTGTGAAAGAACGGGCGCTGCGGGTGCTCGTCGGTGCCGACCCCGTTGGGCCAGCGCTTGCGGGTCGCCGGACGTCCGCTGGCGTGCGGCACGAACCACGGGGCCACCGCCTGGTAGTACGCGATCACCTCGCCCTTGGTTGTGCCCGTCTCGGGGTACAGCACCTTGTCGAGGTTGGTCACCTTGACCAGGCGGTCGTTCACCTCGAGGTGCTGCTCGGCCGGACTCATGCGAGCCAGTCTGGCAGCCACACCCACGCTCTGGCAGGGTGAGTGCGTGGCGACTCTCGAGCTGAAGCGAACCCTGGAACCACGCGGACCCGCCGGTGCGTTGGTGCTCACCGACCAGGAGGTGACCGTGTTGGCCGGCGGCAAGCGCGCCGCGGTCGTGGTCAGGGTCGGCGACCGCCAGGCGAAGCTGCGGCTGGGGGTGATGGGCGGCGAGAACCTGATCGGCATGAGCAAGGCTGCCCGCGCGGAACTGGGCGTCGAGATCGGGCAGGACCTTGCGGTGGTGATCACCCTGGACGAATCGCCCCGCGAGGTGAGCGTGCCGGACGACCTGGCCGCCGCCCTGGCGTCCGACCCCACAGCCGGCGCCGCCTTCGAGACCCTGCCGTACACCGCCCGCAAGGAGTTCGCCGTCTGGGTGGGTGGGGCGAAGCGGGCAGAGACCCGAACCAGGCGACTGGACGAGACCCTGGTGATGTTGCACGAGGGCCGCCGCCTGTCCTGACTCCTGTGGCCGGAAGCTGACTGTTCGGTAGTTCGTCCGGCGTCGTCGGCTCGTTGCGCGGGATCGAGTTCGTTGCGCGGGTAGGAACGCGCGCAACGAGCGCAAACCCGCGCAACGTCGCGACTGGACGCACCCGCCGGTCGCGTGCGGACCCGCATGGAAGACTCGACCCCATGCAGCGACGGGACCGGAATGAAGATCGGTACGTCAAGGACTCCACCTGGGCCACCGTGCCGGCGGTGCTGCTGGGGCTCGCCGCGATGTACGCGTTGGTCTTCCATCAGCCCTGGATCGGCTACTTCCTGATCAGCTGTGGATTGTTCGGTGCCTGGCTCTGCGACTTCACCACCTTGTCGGACGGCCTGCTGCCCGACCTGGTCGCGGTCTCGTCCGGCATTGTGATCCTGAGCCTGTTCGACCTGACCGCCGACCTGTCGAACGCCGGCATGATCCGGTTCACCCTGGGCCTGTCCGGGGCGCTGATCGTGCCCTACGTGTTGACCCGTTGGGTGTTCAAGCGTGAGCCGATCACGTTTCCCTGGGGTGGCTGGCGCTGGAGCCGGGCCCAGTGGACCTATCTGCTGATCGTTATCGTCGCCGCGTACCTGGTGCTGCCCTGGTACTTCATCAGCACCGGCGTCTACCTCAACTGGCCGGCGATTCACGATGCCAACTACATCGGCCGGCTCTTCTTCGGGGTCAACGCGGTGGGCATCTGGGACGAACTGTTCTTCATCTGCACCGTCTTCAACCTGTACCGGCGGCATTTCATGCTCTGGCAGGCGAACGTGCTGCAGGCGATGATCTTCGTGTCGTTCCTGTACGAGCTCGGCTATCAGTCCTGGGGGCCCCTGCTGACGATCCCGTTCGCGCTGGTGCAGGGCGCGATCTTCCAGATGACCAGGAACCTCGCCTACGTGATCACCGTGCACCTGGTCTTCGACCTGGTGGTTTTCCTCACGCTGCTGCACGGGCACAATCCGTCGTGGCCGCACATTTTCATCACCGTTACCTAGGAGTTCCGTGTCCACCTCGAAAGCAACCCGCACCGACTTCGGCGCGATCGACGCTGGCGCCGTCGAACTCGTCCGGCTCGAGACCGAGGGCCTGGCCGCAGAGTTCCTCACCATCGGCGCCGCGGTGCACCGGGTGATCGTCGACGGCCGCGATGTCGCGCTCGGCCACCCGGACGCCGCCGGGTACGCGCCGTCGACGTTCTGCGTCGGACTGACCGTTGGCCGCTACGCCAACCGCATCGGCGGGGCCCGGTTCAGCGTGGATGGCACCCGGTACGTGCTGCCCGCGAACGAGGGCAACAACACGCTGCACGGCGGCGCGGCAGGCTTTGCCCGCCGGCTCTGGACGATCGCCGAACTGACCGACGACTCGGTCACCTTCACTTTGGAGAGCGCGGACGGCGATCAGGGTTTCCCGGGGCTGCTGCTGGTCTCGGTCCGCTACACCCTGACGCCCGGCGAGTTGCGGATCGACTACACCGGCAGCACCACCGACCCCACGCCCGTCAGCCTGACCAACCACATCTATTTCAATCCGGCCGGCGAGGCGTCCGGTTCGGCGGACGACCTGATGCTCACCGTGCATGCGGCCGACCTGCTGGAGGTGGACGACCAACTGATTCCGACCGGACGACTGCTGCCGGTCGGCGGGCAGGACCTGCGAATGGGCCGTCCGATCGCCGAGGCCGCACCTCTCGACACCTGCTTCGCAATCGAGGGCGCGAGCCACGGCACGGTGGTTCCGCACGCCACGCTGGCGTCCGGCGACCTGGCCATCGACGTGCTCAGCGACCAGCCCGGGCTGCAGATCTACACGGCCGACGCGATGGCAGGGGTTCCCGGCCTGACCGGCACCTACGGCCCGCGGGCCGGCGTTGCGTTGGAGACCCAGAACTTTCCGGACGCACCCAACCAGCCGAGCTTTCCCGACCCGTTCCTACGGCCCGGACAGACCTACGCGAGCACGACGATCTGGCGGTTCCGACGCACGTCCTGACCGACCGCTCGCCTAACTATTTTCCGCTCGCCAACTTTGGCGAGCGGAAAATAGTTAGGCGAGCGTTTGGGGGTCAGGCCGCCAGGAACAGGGCCAACACCGCGGTGTCGGCATCGTCGAAGGGGTTGATGCCCGACCGGCTGATCATCTGGGTGATGGTGCCGCGCCGGTCGGCCTCAACCCAGGCGGCGCGATGGTCGAGGCCCAGGTGTGGCACGCCCGGCAGCAACACGCAGCCGGACGCCACCTCGTCCTGCTCCGGCAGCGACGGACGGATCTCGTTCGGCGGGTGCAGCACCAAGAGCCCGGGTGGCTGATGCATGGCGAACTGGCCGGGCATCACGGCCCGCTCTCCGACGACTGGCCCTTCGGCGAGCACCAGACCGACAGCGCCCGGCATCGGATCGTCCGGCAGCTCCTCACGCACCCGGAAGATCGTGCTGGTGTGCAGCATGCCCGGCACGCTGGCCACCCGCACGGCGAGCAACAGGAATCGGGCCCACTCCACCGTGCTGGCCGGCCAGCGTCCGCTGACCAGGAATCCACTCAGTTCACCGCGCGCCTGCAGCGGCGAAACCTCGACGGGAACACTTGCGTGGTCCATTGGGCGACCTCCGATGCGCTGTGAGTCCGCGGGGCCTAATGGTGAACGCCGGGACGGCTGGCACACAAGCCCCTCCGAGTGCCAGTGTGCTCCTTCCAGCCCGCGACTCTCGCTGCATGCACCGGTAAATATTGCGGTCATGTTTCAACATTGCGACCAGGACGCCTGAGCATCTCTCGCTGGGGTGGCGATAGTGGCGTGAAACCCGTCCAATATGTGAGAATCGATCATGACTACCGTCGCTGAGATCGCAGTGTCGGAGCTCAAGCAACACCCCGCCTGGCTCCGCATCAAGACCGCCGCTACCGCCCTTCAGCCGCTCCAAGCCCAAACCGGGGCCATCGAGCAGGCCGAAGACCATGCCCTGGCCCGGAAGTACGTTGAACAACTTGTCGAGGGCGTCGCCGCGCTCGCCCCGCTGTTCTCGCACGACGCCGAGTATCTGGGCGCCGTCCAGGCCGACTTCCGGCGCTGGGCCGACGACGGTTTCGGCGTACCGGACTTCTACGACTCGCTGATGGCCTTCCAGCCGCAGCGCAACCGGACCGACGGCCTGGCCCACCTGGTGGTCTTTCCGATGTACACCCAGAACGGTTCCCGCAACCGGCTGGTCGAGGCGGTGCTGGTGCAGGTGATCTGGCCGGACTTCGTCGCCGAGCTCGAGGCCGGCGACTACAGCAACCGGCTGTTCGTTCCGATCCGGTTCCTCGACTTCACCGCCGGCTACGACACCAACTCAGCGGTGCTGTTCCCCGAGACGGTGGCGATGCGGCAGATCCCCACCTTCACCTGGGGCGCGATCTTCGCCGACCGCGAGGCCGCCCGTTTCCGCCGGGTGCTCCGGTCAGCGGTCGAGGTGACCAAGCTCGACCTGCCGGCCGAGGCCGCCCAGCTGCTCGACGACCAGGCTCTGACTGAAGAGACCTTCGTGATGTGGGACCTGATCCACGATCGCACCCACATGCGCGGCGACCTGCCCTTCGATCCGTTCATGATCAAACAGCGGATGCCGTTCTTCCTCTACTCCCTCGAGGAACTGCGCTGCGATCTGACCGCTTTCCGCGAAGCATCGTCGATCGATCGCCGAATCGCCGCCTTGAGCGACCCGTCCGAAGCCGAACTGCAGCTGGCCCGGCACGCCCGGCTGCTGCAGTACTGCGTGATCTTCGACCGGATCTTCCGGTTCGCCGTCACGGGAACCAGGGTGCGCAACTATGACGGTCTCGGCGGCCAGTTGCTGTTCGCCTGGCTGCATCAGCATCGGGTGCTGCACTGGACCGACACCCAGCTCGCGTTCGACTGGGACCGGGTGCCCGACTGTGTCATCCAGCTGGGTGCCGAGATCGATCAGCTGTACTGGCGCTCCATCGACCGGCCCAAGATCGCCCACTGGCTGGCCGCCTATCAGCTCGTCTCGGGCACCGTCGAGCCGCACCCCGCGTCCGCCTGGAAGGCCGGCGACCTGCCGCTGACCGGCCTGCCCCGCGAGCTGACCGACCGGGTGCTGGACGACGAGTTTCCGCTGAGCATGTTCTACGAGGCGTTCGAGAAGAAGATGCGCGACGTGATCGCGTCCACGTCCGGCATCACCGGTGCGGACGCCTGATGCGGGTGGTGATCGCAGGTTCGGGCAGCCCGCTGGGCGACGCCACCGCGGCTGCGCTGCGTGCCGCCGGCCACGAGGCGATCGAGATCGGGCCGGACGAGTGCGATCTGCGCGACTTCGCGGCCGTCCAGGCCTTGGCGGACCGGCTGGGTGCGGTCGACGGCGTGATCCACCTGGTCGGTGGCTGGCGGGGCGGTGGCGGGCTCGCCGGTCAGAGCGACGAGGACTGGGACTGGCTGCAGGTCATGGTCGTCGGCACCCTGCGCAACACCACCCGGGCCTTCCTGCCCGCGATCAAGGCCTCGCCCGCGGGGCGATTCGCGATCGTCTCCCAGACCGGGGTGGCCAACCCGACCGCGGGCAACGCCAACTATCTGGCCGCCAAGGCCGCCGCCGAGACCTGGCTGCAGGCCGTGGGCAACGCACTGAAGGACAGCCCCGGCGAGATCCGGATCGAACGGGTGATGGCGCTGTACTCCGACCGGGACGTCTCGGCCGATCCGGACAAGGACTTCAGTCGGCACACGCACGTGGATGAGCTGGGCGGTCGACTCGCCGCCCTTTGGAGCTAATCGGCGCTCGTCGGAGCGGAACAGCGAGTTGCTCTGGCCGATCAGCCGGACGAATCCCGCGGGTGACCGCGGATTCGGCCGCGCGGCGTCGATTCGTCGGCGGTGGAATACTCGCCGGGTGCAACTCCACGATCCCGACCGGCGCGGCTTCGCCAGCGACAACTACTCCGGCGTCCATCCCGAGGTGCTGGCCGCCATCGCAGCCGCCAACGACGGGCACCAGTCGTCCTACGGCAACGACGCCTACACGGCGCGCCTGCAGCAGGTGTTGCAGGCACACTTCGGTTCGGACGCTTCGGCGTTCCCGATGTTCAACGGCACGGGAGCGAACGTCACCGCACTGCAGTCGGTGCTGCCGCGCTGGGGCGCGGTGGTCTGCGCCAAGTCGGCCCACATCAACGTGGACGAGGGCGGTGCGCCGGAGAAGGTCGGCGGGCTGAAGCTGTACCCGGTGCCCACGACGAACGGCAAGCTGACCCCCGAACTGCTGGACGTGGAGGCCTGGGGCTTCGGCGACGAGCACCGCGCCCAGCCGCTGGCCGTGTCGATCACCCAGTCCACCGAACTGGGCACCCTCTACACCCCGGACGAGATCGCCGACCTGGCTGCGCGCGCCCACGAGCTCGGCATGGTGGTGCATCTCGACGGCGCCCGGCTGGCCAACGCCGCGGCAGCGCTCGGCGTGCCGTTCGCCGCCTTCACCACCGAAGCCGGTGTCGACCTGCTCAGTCTTGGCGGCACCAAGAACGGGGCGCTGGGCGCCGAGGCGATCGTGGTGCTGACCCCCGATCGGGTCTCCGGCCTGCGCTTCCTACGCAAGTCGAACATGCAGTTGGCCAGCAAGATGCGCTTCGTGTCGGCCCAACTGGTCGCGCTGTTTGAAGGCGACCTGTGGCTGCGCAACGCCAGCCATTCCAATGCCATGGCGGCACGGCTGCGCGCCGGCGTGGAGGGCATACCCGGAGTCGAGTTCAGCCAGCCCACCCAGGCGAACGGGGTGTTCGCCCGGCTGCCCGCGGGGGTGGCGGACGTCGTCCGCGAGTCGTTCTTCTTCTACGACTGGGACCCGGCGCTGCGCGAGGTGCGCTGGATGTGTTCCTTCGACACCAGCGCGTCGGACGTGGACGCGTTCTCGGCGTTGATCCGGCAGACCTGCGCCGGGTAGCTCAGCCGATCTCACGAGCCAGGTCGTCCACCCGCTCGGCGCCGGGCAGTTCAAGCAGGCCGCTGACCGGTACGAACAGCTTGGAGTGCCGCACGCCGGACCCGATGCACACCCAGTCGCGGTCGGCCACGGCCCCGTCCACCCAGACCGGCCAGCCGTCCGGCAGCCCGATGGGGTTGATCCCACCGAACTCCATGCCGGTCGCCTCGACGGCGAAATCCATCGGTGCGAAGGACGCCTTGCGCGCGTTCATCCGGCGCCTGACCACGTTGTTGACGTCGACCCGGCGGTGGGCGAGGGTCATGCAGCAGACGTGGCTGTCCACGCCCGCCCGGGTCCCGCGCACCAGCACGGCGTTGGCGGAGGACTCCATCGGCACCCCGTACTGGGCGCACAGGTTCTCGGTGTCGGCGAAGTTCGGGTCGATCTCGGCGACCATCGCCTCAGGTATCAGGTGGATGGCGGCCAGCACCGGAGCGGCCAACAGGTCCGGACGGGAGTCCGCGGGCTCCGCCCGAAGGGTGCCGAACACGCTGGAGTCGCTCATGCGAACCATCCTGCCGGAAGCCAGGGACGGCACTTCGTCGATCGCGCCTGGCGAGATCACTGTGCCGCGGTAACGTCACGGCATGAGCGAGCAGATCACTCTTGCGCAGGCGTATCCGGTTCTAGGGCTGCGGGTGAGCGCCGGCCCGATCGAGTTGCGCGGCCCCGACGACGACACCCTGATCGCCCTGTCGAACCTGGCCTTCGCCGGCATTCACTCAGCTGACACGATGCCCTTTTTGATGCCCTGGACGCTCCGCCCCGCGGACAGCTTTCATCGCGAGTTCCTGAAGTACCACTGGGGCGTCCGGTCCGGGTTCGCACCCGCCAAGTGGACGCTCGATCTGGCCGTCTGGTACGAGGGCGAACTGGTCGGCACCCAGGGGGTCGGCACGTCGGACTTTCTGTTGACCCGCACCGGCGAGACCGGCTCGTGGCTCGGCCGCAGGCACCAGGGCCGCGGCATTGGCACCCTGATGCGGCAGACCCTGTGCGCCTTTCTGTTCGATCACCTCGACTTCGAAGAGGTCACCTCGGCCGCCTTCACCGACAACGCCGCGTCGAACGCGGTGAGTCGCAAGGTCGGCTACCGCCCCAACGGAGTCGTCCGAAGATTGCGGGGTCGCACCGCCGACGATCCCGAGGACGGCGACGAGGTGGCCTCCGAGCAGCTCTATGTGCTCACCCCGGACAACCTTGTTCGCGGCCCCAGCCTGACCGTCGAGGGCGCCGGCCCCCTGCGCGCCCTGATCGGCCTCGACCAACCCCAGCCCTGACCGAAGACAACCACCCCCGCAAGAAGTTCGCTCCAAGGCAACCCAGAGGCTGCGCGAGGCAACTGAGCGTCCGGATGATGCAGGGACGCGCGTGCGTCCGATGATTTGGAAGGGGCAGCGAGGGCATCGTTCCCGCTCGCGGCAACTCACCCGAGCGAGTGATCTCGAGCAGCAGCTCACACCTGGCGGTGAACGACCAGCGGCAGCACCATCGATGCACCCGCCTCGCGCAGCTTCGCGGCGGCAACACTCACCGCCCATTGCGTTCTCGTGCCGTCTACGACCAGCATCACCACCCGCCCGGCCACCGCTTCGGGGTCGGGCACCTGCAGTGCGCCGCGCCAGTAGGCCGCCTCACGATCACTGGGCACGTCACGATCGGGTTCCGGCCCGTCGGCGGTGATGATCAATCGGCTCAGCGCCAGCCGGCCCACCCCGGCCAAATGTTCACCGACGTGCTCGGCGAGCCCGGGGTACGCCCCGGTGTCGAGCACAACGGCGACCTCGGGCCGGGAGGGCCAATCGGTTCGCCACCTGCTGAGCACCCGGACGCAGCCGTCGGCCAGTTCGCTGAACGCCTGCTGATCGCCGCGCGCGGCAGCCTGCAGCGTGTCGGCCCATTCGGGAGCGTCGGCGTGCACGAGCACCCGACCCACCTCGGCGAGCAGGGGCGCAGGAATGCGGCCCCGGGCTCCGAACTCGCCACCCGGCCACATCTTGCGCGGGTCGAGCTGATGCGCGCTGCCCCGAAGCCCGGTGGCCACGGCGCGCACCGTCTCGGTGCGCGGCTCGGGTTCCAGGGGCGCGGGCAGAGTGTTGCGGCACACCGAGCAGCGGCCGCACGGCGTTGCGGTCGGGTCGTCCAGTGACTCTTGCAGCAACTGCATCAGGCAACGTTCACCACGGGTGTAGGCGCGCATGATGGCTGCCTCTCGCCGCCGCACCGCCACCACGGACTCGTAATGGGCCGCGTCGAAGGCCCACGACTGCCCGGTCGCCAACCATCCCTCGGCGGTGCGCTCGGTGGTGCCCGAGACCGCCAACTGCTTGAGGTACAGCTCGACCTTGGTGCGGCGCAGGCCGGTTTCGGCTTCCAGTTGGGGCACCGAGGCCGCACCGCTCGCCGCTTCGAGTGCCGCCAGCAACCGCCGAACCTCGGGCTCGACCGGGATGGTGGCGGTGGCGAAGTAGTCCCACACCCCTTCGTCGGCGGGTGAGGGCAGCAGGACCACCGAGGCGTGGTCGATAGCCCGGCCGGCACGGCCGACCTGTTGGTAGTACGAGACCGGTGACGGCGGCGAACCGACGTGCACCACGAAGCCGAGATCGGGCTTGTCGTAGCCCATGCCGAGAGCAGAGGTGGCGATCAGAGCCTTCACCCGGTTGGCCCGCAGATCGTCTTCGAGCCGGTGCCTGGTGTCTGCGTCGAGTTGCCCGGTGTAGGCCGCCACCGGCACGTGGTCGCCGTGCACGACCCGGACGGCCTGCGCCAGTCGTTCGGCGTCGGCGACGGTCAGGGTATAGACAATGCCGGACCCGGCCAGTCGCGGCAGGTGATCGACCACCCACGCATAGCGCTGGATGGGGCTCAGCCGATCAACCACCGCCAGTTCCAGCGAATTGCGGGCAAGCGGGCCACGCAGCACCAAGGTGGCTTCGCCGAGCTGGGCGGCCACGTCGTCGGTGACCCGCTCGTTGGCCGTGGCCGTGGTGGCCAGGACCGGGGTGTCGGGATTGAGTTGTTGAAGCACGTCTGAGACGCGCCGGTAGTCGGGCCGGAAGTCGTGACCCCAATCGGAGACGGCGTGCGCCTCGTCGATCACCAGCAAGCCGAGCCGGCCGGCCAAGTTCTGCAGCACCCGGGCGCCGAAGCCGGGGTTGGCCAGGCGCTCGGGCGACACCAGCACCACATCGAGCCCGCCCGCAGCGAGATCGGCCTCGATCGCAGACCAGTCGCCCACGTTGGAACTGTTGATGGTGGCCGCCCGCAGGCCGGCCTTCGCCGCCGCGGCGACCTGATCGCGCATCAGGGACAGCAGAGGGCTGACCACAAGGGTCGGGCCGTGCCCAGCGGCGCGATGGAGCGCGGTGGCACACCAGTACACCGCGGACTTTCCCCAGCCGGTGGCCTGCACCACAAGCACCCGCGAGCCGGGCTCGACCAGGGCCGCGACCGCGGTCGACTGGTCGTCGCGCAGCCGCGCGCCCGGACCGGCAAGGGCTTCGATGACACGGGTGACCGACGCGCTGTCGGCGGCCGTGAGAGTGGCTGGGACCATGCCGACCAACCTACGGCGCCGGCCGGACAGTTGCCGCCACGTGTGCGGGTTATCCACAGCGCCGGTAGGCCGCCGGTACAGCTTGTCGGGACCCACCCGGCCCGGTTTCGACCCGCTCAACCAACGGTGGACGAGCTCAACCAAGTGTTTGGCCGGCTCAATGCTGATCAGGCGCGATGCCCGCCTGCCTTCGCTTGCTCGCTGTGCCAGACCTCACCTGGAACGTCGTCCGCCAGGTAGGCGTTGCCGGCCAGTTCGAGCGTCCGATCCTCCAAGGCCACGTTCTTCTGCGACTCGAAGTCCTTCAGCGCGCCGGCAGCCTTCTTGCCCAGCAGGAACAGGGCAGTGAGGTTGATCACCGCCATCACCGACATGGCGACGTCCGCGACCGACCACACGAAGGCAAGCTCCTGGATGCCGCCCCAGAAGGTGGCGAGCACGATCAGGCCCCGCAGCAGCAAGTTGCCGGTGCGGCCGCCGCCGATGAAGTCCTGGTTGACCTCGGCGTAGGTGTAGTTGCCGAGCACGGAGGAGTAGGCGAAGACGAAGATCAGGACGGCCATCACGGGTGCCACCCAGCCGCCGAGTTCACTGGCCAGCGCCGATTGGGTGAGGGTGGACGCCTCGCTGCTCTGGGTCACGCCGGGGGTGTAGATGGACGGATTCGACAACAGGATCATCACCGCGGTGGCGGTGCAGACCAGCATGGTGTCGACGAACACGCCGGCGGACTGGATCAGGCCCTGGTTGACCGGGTGCTTGGTGGTGGCGGTGGCCGCCGCGTTGGGGGCGGACCCCATGCCGGCCTCGTTGGAGAACATTCCCCGCTTGACGCCGTTCAGCATCGCGGCGATGATTCCGCCGGCAGTTCCGGCGAGTGCCGGATTGAGACCGAAGGCACCGGCGAAGATGCTGCCGATCGCAGCCGGAACCTCGGTGATGTTGGTCACGATCACAGCCAAGGCCAACAACACGTAGACCAGAGCCATGCCGGGAGCCATGAACTCGGTCACCCTCGCGACGGACTTGATGCCGCCGAAGATGACCAGCGCGGTCAGAGCGGCGACTCCGAGGGACGTCCACAGGGGATCGATCCCCCAGGTGCCCTTGAACACGCCCGAAATGGTGTTCGCCTGCACCATCTCGAAGGCGAAACCGAAGGTGAAGATCAGGCAGACGGCGAAGATGATGCCCACGGGGCGCGACTTCAAACCACGCTGAATGTAATAGGCGGGGCCGCCGATGAACGTCTTGTCCTCCGGGTGCGGAATCTTGTAGAGCTGGGCCAGGGTGGCCTCAACGAAGGCGGTCGCCATGCCAAGACCGGCCATCAGCCACATCCAGAAGATCGCGCCCGGCCCACCGAGGGTCAGCGCGATCGCGACGCCGACGATGTTGCCCGTGCCTACCCGCGAGGCCAGCGAGATGGTGAATGCCTGGAACGACGAAATACCTTCGCCGGCATTGCTGCGCGAGTTGAAGATGACCTTCCACATCTTGCCGAACATGCGGAACTGCACGCCTCGGGTGACCACCGTGAAGTAGAGCCCGGCGGCCAACAGAGCGAAGATGAGTACCCAGGTGAGATTGTCATTGAGCCAACCAACAATTGCGTCTGCCATGGTGTGACCTCCGGTTAGATTCCGATCACCCTAAGGGGTGCACCGCGGCGCCAACAGGTCACGGCGCCCATTTTCATGTCACGCTCTGATGACAAGTACGGCCAGGGACGGACGTGCGCGGCGGGTGAGCGGCGGACCCCAACTAAGTCGAGCGCGTCCATACACCTCGCGCCACGCCGCGGCGAGGCGATGACGGGTCGGCCGAGCCGGCCTCTTGGTGAGTCAACGCAGTCAATGGACGGCCAGGATCGCAG
Source organism: uncultured Actinomycetota bacterium (assembly GCA_963723605.1). Taxonomy (GTDB): domain Bacteria; phylum Actinomycetota; class Actinomycetes; order Propionibacteriales; family Propionibacteriaceae; genus Micropruina. Next base: position 119,274 of record CAVRRM010000004.1, read on the forward strand.
CCACTACATTGACGCGCAGCCACACACCATGGGGGGAATGGAATGAGGCAGCAATCACGCGTCGTTGCGGGCTTGGTAGTCGCGGTCCTGGCCTTTGCGGGTTGCACGGTTCCGGCATCCCCGAGCGTTGGGCAGCGGGTGTCCGGCAGCCCCTCCCCATCGGCACCGACGCCCGAGGGTGTCCCGCCGATGCAAGGACCGACAGACCTTCCACCGACCCCGACCAGCTTGCCGCCCGCCCTTGAACAGGTGGACACCACGGTCAGCACGAATCAGACCGGGCAAGTCACCAGCACGGGTACCACCGAGTACGTGTTGGACATGGTCAACAACGCCGACCGGGTCTGGTCCACCTGGTTCAAGAGCGAGGGGTACCCCGCGCCGCATGTGTTCCTCCAACTGATCCAGCCCGGTAGCTCGTACACCAACGAGGACTGTTGGATGGCGGGGCAGGACGGCGTGAGGATCATCACCTACCCCGCTGACTTCCTGAACGCTTTCTACTGCGACGACGACAACGGGGTGGACAAGGGCATCATCGTCATCCCGATCACCTCCTTCGCGCGCCTGTGGACCGGCGACATCTACGGAACGAAGGTCACCGATCCCAAGGCGATCGGGGATTTCGCCGCCGGGGTGGTGCTTTCCCACGAGTTCGGGCACCACATCACCGCCGAACTGGCGATGCGAAGGGGAATCGCCCCCATGGCGAAGGGAAAGAACAAGGAGCTATTGGCCGACTGTTTCGCCGGGGTGCATGCGCAGGCCCTCTCTCTAGGCATCGACGGGCATCTGGATCCGGGGGACACCGACGAGGCGCTGGCGGCCCTGACGGCCCTGGGTGACAAGGGCGAGACCAAGGATCCGCACGGCACCCCGGAAGAACGCCGCAGTGCCTTCACCCTCGGCTTGAACGGGAATGCCGTAGACCCGCGCGGAGGTGTTCCCAACACGTGCCTGCGGGAATACTGGCCGGCCGCGGCCCGGCCAGCGGCGTAGTCGGCAGAATATTGCTTCTGACTAGGACTTATATACCTGTTCAGAAGTAATAGGGGAACCGTGACCAGTCCGGTGCGCGCTTCTCCAGGAACGAGTCCCGGCCCTCGACCGCCTCGTCCGTCATGTAAGCCAGCCGGGTCGTCTCCCCCGCGAACACCTGCTGGCCGATCAGCCCGTCGTCCACGGCGTTGAAGGCGAACTTCAGCATCCGCTGTGCGGTCGGGGACTTGGCGCAGACCATGGCCGCCCAGTCCAACCCGGCGGTCTCGAGTTCGGCGTGCGGCACCACCTTGTTCACGGTGCCCATCTCGTAGGCCCGCTGGGCGTCGTAGGTCTCGCCGAGAAAGAAGATCTCGCGGGCCACCTTCTGCCCCACCTGCCTGGCCAGGTAGGCCGAGCCGAGGCCCGCGTCGAACGACCCCACGTCGGCGTCGGTCTGCTTGAATCGGGCGTGTTCGGCTGACGCGATGGTCAGGTCACAGACCACGTGCAGCGAGTGCCCGCCTCCCGCCGCCCAGCCGTTGACCAGGGCGATCACCACCTTGGGCATGAAACGGATCAGTCTCTGCACCTCCAGAATGTGCAGCCGGCCACCCTCGGCCTTGGTCCGGCGGGTGTCCACGCTCGCACCGGTCTCACCCTCGGCGTACTGATAACCGGATCGGCCCCTGATCCGCTGGTCGCCGCCGGAGCAGAACGCCCAGCCACCGTCCTTGGCGGAGGGTCCGTTGCCGGTCAGCAACACACAACCGATGTCGGCCGAGCGGCGGGCGTCATCCAGGGCGGTGTACAACTCGTCCACGGTGTGCGGACGGAAGGCGTTGCGCACCTCGACGCGGTCGAAGGCGATCCGCACCGCGGGCACGTCCTTGGCCCGGTGATAGGTGATATCGGTGAACTCGAAGCCGGGAACCTGCTCCCACAACTCCGGACGCCACGGGTTGTCCATGGCCCAACGGTAGCGGCGCCGGCGCTGCTAACTTGGTCGGAGGGCTGCTGATGATTGCAGCGATCGAAGGAGAGTGCATGCTGCGTCGTCACATGCCGCTCCGGCGAGGCCTCGGTCGATGGGCCTTGGCAGTGGGACGCAGCTTCAAACCCCGAACCCGCATCGTGGCCCGAAACGTGCGCAACCGGCTTTCACCCAGGCGGTTGGTCTCGATCGACGACGGCGCCCCAGTCACAGTTGACGTTTGGGCGGAGGCGGACGAACTGGCGGCCACTCTGATCGACGCGTTGGCCGAGCAGGGCATCACCGCCAGCCGAACCTGGCTGTGGGGCCCGGCCGTACTGGTCGACTCCGACGAGTCCGAGGCGGCGATTGCAGCCCTGCGAGGCCATCCCGAGGCCGGCTCCTGGTGGGCGCGCGGGCAGCAGCGCCGCTACGTTCCGCTGACCGAGGTGACCGTCCAACCGACCACCGGACGCTGGCGGGTGCGCCGCCGCCGAGGCGGCGCCGGCGTCGAGACGGGGCTGACGGGTCCGGGAGTCGGGGTGATCCTTCAGTTCGTCGGCCACGAGAACGACCAGCACCAGCCGCTCCGTGTCACCGGTTACCCACACGCATTCCAGATGATCGAGCCGATCGATGTGGTCTACACCTGGGTCGACGACACCGACCCGGACTGGCAGCGGCAGCGGGCCACCGCGGTGCCGACCGATCGGGTCACCAGCGACGCCCTGAGCCCGGCCCGCCACGTCGACCACGGCGAGTTGCGATACTCGCTGCGCTCGCTGGCCGGGTTCGCCAACTGGGTCCGGCACATCTGGATCGTGACGTCGGGGCAGGTGCCGTCCTGGCTCAACGTCGACCACCCGAAGCTGACCGTGGTCTCGCACCGGGAGATCTTCACCGACCAGTCCGCGCTGCCCACCTTCAACTCGCACGCGATCGAGTCGCAACTGCACCACATCGACGGGCTTGCCGAGCACTTCCTCTACCTCAACGACGACGTCTTCTTCGGACGCCCGGTCAGCCCCGAGTTGTTCTTCCATGGCAACGGGGTGGCCAAGTTCATGGCGTCCGACGTGACCATCGACGTGGACCCGGGCGACTTTCCGCGCACCGGGGCGGCCGCGGCGGCACGCCGCAATCGCGACCTGATCGAGCAGCTGTGGGGACGCAGCATCACCCATCGGATGAAGCACGTGCCGCACGCCCATCGGCGCTCCAGTCTGCTCGACCTGGAGCAGAAGGTGCCGGACACGTTCGCCACCGTGGCCCACTCCCGGTTCCGGGGCGTCGACGACGTGTCGATCGCGTCCGACCTCGGGCACTATCACGCCTATGCGCTCGGCCTGGCCGCCACCGGTTCGCTCGGCTTCCGCTACGTCGACCTCGCCTCGGACGCCCTCGAGCAATACTTCGCCGACCTGCTGGCCCGCCGGTCCTTCGACGTGTTCTGCATCAACGACACCCGAACGGGAAACTCCGCTGAGCGGTCGGCGCTGGTCTCCGATTTCCTGAACAGCTACTTCCCTGCGCCGGGGCCGTACGAGCGTGCCGGATGAAGCTGCGCCGCGGGTTGAAAGGGATGGCACGCAGCACTCGGCTCCGGGTGTGGCGCGGCCAGCGCCGGGCCGGTCAGCTCCGCCGTCGAGTGCTGCCGAACTCGATCGGTCCGAGCGAAGTTGCCGACCGGTTCGACTACTGGGCGTACCGGGACGAGCTGCAGGACGCGGTGTCGGCCGCCCTCGCCGACGCAACCGTGGAACATCTGGTGATCCGGAACCGCAGCCTGGCCCATCCTCTGGTCGTGATCGGTCGGGACGATGCGGAACCGGCCCGGGCGGCCTTGGCTCGGCATCCGCGAACCGCCCGTTGCTACGGGGCGCAGTTCGTCCACTCGATCGGAGCGCCCGCTGCACCGGTCAGCTGGAGACAGCCGCTGCTTCCCCAGACCACCGGACTGCTGCTCACCCGCAATCTGGTCACCGCCGACGGGGTCGAACTGATCCATCCCGATTGGGGGGTGCTGCTCGACTACTGGGACCCAGGCGACCAGACGCCGTACCCGCCCCTCGGCAGTCCCCCCTCCGCCGACGCCTTGGTGGCCAGAACCCCCAACGGGGTTGTGGGTCACATCTCCGCCGCGGTCTGGCGCGAGGTGCAACAGTCGGGTCACCGGCTGCCCGAGCGGCCGCCGCCGCTGCTGCAGGTGAACGAGCCGGTCGACGTGGTCTACACCTGGGTGGACGGCCACGATCCGGCGTGGCAGGCCCGCAAGGCCCAGTACCTCGGCGTCGGTCTCTCCGAGATCGCGCACAGCGCCGACTCCGCGATCCCCGCCCGCTACGAGAACCGCGAGGAGTTGAGGTACTCCCTCAGGTCCGTGCAGGCGTTCGCCAGCTGGGTTCGGCAGGTCTGGGTGGTCACCGACCGCCAGGTGCCCGACTGGCTGCGCACCGACCACCCCCGGCTCACGGTGGTCGACCACCGCGACATCTTCAGCGACCCGGACGCCCTGCCCTCGTTCAACTCGCACGCGATCGAATCCCAACTGCACCACATTCCTGGGTTGGCGAACCTCTACATCTACCTCAACGACGATGTGCTGTTCGGCTCGCCGGTGCGCCCCGAGAACTTCTTTCACGGCAACGGGCTGGTCAAGTTCTTCCCATCTCCGGCGCCGGTGGAGCCGCGCGATCCGTCCCCGTTCGACGTGGCCGTGACGGCGGCCGGGAAGAACAACCGCGCCTTTCTGGAGCAGGCCACCGGGCGAACCCTGACCAACAAGTTGCGGCACACCGCCCAACCCCAGTCGGTCAGTGTGTTGCGGAAACTCGAGGCTGAACATCCCGAGTTGCTGGACAGCGTGATGCGGGCCCGATTCCGGCGCCGCAGCGACTACTCCATCGCCAGCTCGTTGGGCCAGTACTACGCGTTCACCAAGGGGCTGGCTGTGCCGGGACGGATCCGGAACGGTTACGTCGATCTGGCCCATCCGCTGGCTGGGCACGTGCTCGAACGCTGGCTGCGCGGACGTGCCTACAACACCCTGTGCATCAACGATTCGGGAGCCAGCGACGAGACCCTGACCGGGCTGCTGAAAGCCTTCTTCGAGGAATACTTCCCACTCGCCAGTGATTGGGAACGCTCCTAGTGGTCTGGGGTCGCCTGGTCACCAGGTCGGCTGGGACTTGACCACATCGGTGAAGATTCCGTCCACCCCGAGCCGCACGCAACGCTCCCGCAGCGAAGTCTTGTTCACCGTCCAGACCCGCACCTGAAAGCCGGCCCGGTGGGCGCGGGTCACGTAGCCGGGCACCATCAGAACTTGACGGGGTGGATGGACGGCCTGCACGTCCAACTCGCGGAAGTAGCGCCACGGTTCGCGCAACATGCCGTCGTGGACGGCTGCCAGATCACCAGTCCAGCCCTTCTCGCGCAGGCGCTGCAGCGAATAGTGGTTGAACGACGACAGCACCACCCGGTCGGCCAGGCGGCGTTCGTCCACCAGCTTGAGCACCTTGCTCTCGAGGCTCTTGTAAGGCTTGACGCTGTTCTTGAGTTCGATGTTGATCCGCTGCGGGCCGGCCGCCAGGAGATCGAGCACCTCGACCAGGGTCGGGATCCGCGTGGTCAGCAGGTCGGGGTTCTTCTTCAGCCGCGACTTCAGCTGCTGCAGTTCAGCCAGGGTGTGGCTCTGCACCCACCCCGCACCGCCGTGGGTGCGGTCGACCTTCTCGTCGTGGATCACCACCGGCACGCCGTCCGAGCTCAGCTGCACGTCGAACTCCACCCCGTCCGCCCCGGCCGCCACGGCAGCCTGGAAGGCGGCGATGGTGTTCTCCGGCTGCCGGGCGCTCGCGCCGCGGTGTGCCCAGATCTCCATGGCGCTACCTTTCGGTCGCCACCCCGTGCGGACTTCGTTGCCTAGTCGGAGGCCGGAACAGGGGTGCTCGCTGTCGTTTCCGAGGCAGTCTAGACCCGGTCGCTGGGCTTACCGGGGCGATCCTGCGGCGGTAGTGTCGCCAGGTGAGCACAAGAGAACCGAGCCAGGTCGATGCCTTGGCTGACGCCTACACCCTGGCCTGCGCCGAGCTGAACCCCACCTTCGCCACCGAGATCGGGCTGGCCGGCTACGACCACCTGATGGGTGACCTGAGCCCCGATTTCCATGATGCCGTGGCCAAGCTGAACACCGAAACCTTGGCCGCCCTCGAAAGCGTCACCCCGCAGGACAGCATCGACCGGGTCACCATCGCTGCCATGCAGGAACGGTTGGGCCTCGACCTGGAGCTGTACCAGGCCGGTGAGCAGTACCGCGACCTGAACAACATCGCCTCGCCGCTGCAGGGGCTGCGGGACGTCTTCGACGTGATGCCGACCGACACCGAAGAGCAGTGGTCCAACATCGCGTCCCGACTCGCGGGCATTCCCGGCGCGGTCAACGGCTACCTGGCCTGCCTGCGCGAGGGCGTCCGGCGGGGCGAGATCCCGCCGGCCCTGCAGGTGCGCGAGGGCATCGCCCAGGCCGAGGAGCTGGCCCACCCGGAGTCGTCCTTCTTCGCCACGTTCCACGGCGACGCGGGTCAGTCCGAGTCCTTGACCTCCGACCTGGCACGGGCCGGGCAGCAGGCGGCCGAGTCCTACGGCAGGCTGGCCCAGTTTCTGCGCGAGCTCGAAGCCGAGGCTCCGGCGGCGGACGCGGCCGGTCGGGAGCGCTACCAGCTGATGTCGCGGGTGTTCCTCGGCGCCGAGGTCGACCTGGACGAGACCTATGAGTGGGGCCTGGAAGAACTGGCCCGGTTGGCCGCCGAGCAGGACGCGGTAATCGAGGCGATAGCCGGAGCGGGTGCCACCATCGATGACGCGGTCAAGGCGCTGGACGAGGATCCGGACCGCAAACTGCTGGGCACCGCCGCCCTGAAGGCCTGGATGCAGGCGACCGCAGACGAGGCAGTCACCCAGCTGAACGGTGTGCACTTCGACATTCCGGCCGAAGTGCAGCGGATCGAATGCATGATCGCCCCCACCCAGAACGGTGGCATCTACTACACCGGCCCCTCTGACGACTTCAGCCGGGCCGGGCGGATGTGGTGGTCGGTGCCGCCCGGCGTCGAGGAGTTCAACACCTGGCGCGAGAAGACCACCGTCTACCACGAGGGTGTGCCCGGCCACCACCTGCAGATCGGCCAGGCCGTTTACAACCGCGAACAGCTGAACATGTGGCGCCGATTGGTCTGCTGGACCTCCGGCCACGGCGAGGGTTGGGCGCTGTACGCCGAGCGGCTGATGGAGGAGTTCGGCTTCATGGACGACCTCGGAGACCAGCTGGGCCTGCTCGACGGCCAGCGGATGCGGGCGACCCGGGTGGTGCTCGACATCGGCGTGCATCTGGGCAAGGCTGCGCCGGAGCGCTGGGGTGGCGGCACCTGGAACGCCGAGAAGGCCTGGGAGCTGCTCAAGGCCAACGTGAACATGGACGAGAAGTTTCTGCGGTTCGAGCTGAACCGTTACCTGGGCTGGCCGGGACAGGCCCCGTCGTACAAGATCGGCCAGCGGTTGTGGGAACAGATCCGGGCCGAAGCCGCGGCGCAGGCCGGCGACAGCTTCTCGCTCAAGGACTTCCACACCGAGGCGCTGAATCTCGGTTCGCTGCCGCTCGACGTGCTGCGCGAGGCCGTGCTGGCCTGAGCGGGGTCTCCACTCCCTCAGCTGTTCAGCCAGCGGGCGAAGGCGTCGGTGGTGTACGGACGGCCGAGGAAGTCGGCGACCAGGTCGGCGGCGTCCTGGCTGCCGCCCGGCGCCAGCACCGCGTCCCGGTAGCGCGCGGCGACCACTGGGTCGAGCATGTCGTCGGGGTCGAACGCGCTGAACAGGTCCTTGGCGATGACCAGGCTCCACATGTACGTGTAGTACCCCGACGTGTACCCGGCCAGGTGCCCGAACCCGGCGTAGAAATGGGTGTCAGGTACCGGCCTGATCAGGCTGTAGGCGTCGTACAACTCGAGCATCCGGGCAGTGGGGTCCTCCGGCCGCTCGAGGTGGAACCGCAGCGCCAGCGCCGCATAGAACATCTGAGTGCGGGCCAGGAACCCCTTGCCGAACTCTTCGGCCGCCCTCATCTGGGCGACCAGCTCGCTGGGTATCGGCGTGCCGTCGGAGTCGGTGGCGAACAGCTGCAGCACGTCCGCGTCCCAGGCCCACTCTTCGAGCAGCTGACTGGGTGCCTCGACGAAGTCCCACTCGGTGGCGACGCCGGAGAACTTGATCCAGCGCTGCCGGCCGCCGAGCACGTGATGGATCAGGTGCCCGAACTCGTGAAACAGCGTGACCACGTCGCGGTGCTCCATCAGCCCGCGTGGAAAGTTGCAGACCAGCACGCCCTCGGGCAGTTGCCGCCCGGCCACCCCGGCGACCAGTTCGAACTGCGCCGCGTGGTTGTACTTGCGCTCCCGCGGATGCAGGTCGAGGTGGATCCGGCCGAGCGGCTGATCGTCCGCGGCGAAGCTGACGTCGAAGCTGGAGACGTCCGGGTGCCAGGTGCTGGCCTGGCCGGGATCGACCGGGGTGAAGCGCAGCCCGAACAGCCGCGCGGTGAGCTGCAGCAAACCGTCATGCACCTTGCCGAAGTCGAAGTAGCGACGCACCTGATGAGCGTCCACCCCGTAATGCTCGCGCTTGATCAGCTCGTGGTAGTAACGCCAGTTGGACACATCGATCACGCTCTCGCCATCGTCCGCCGCCCGGTCCGTCAGCACACCGATTTCGCGCTCGGCGGCCGGTCCGGCGGCGGTGCTGATGGTGTCGATGAACCCGCCGATCGCGTCCGCGGAGCCGATCATCTTGACCTCCGCGTCGTACTGCGGCCAGTTCGGGTAGCCGAGCAGCGTGGCCAGGTGGTGCCGCAGCCGCAGCAGGTCGGCAAGCACCAGGTCGTTGTCGGGCCAGGCCAGGTTGAAGAACACGCCCGCAACCGTCCGCCGGGCATCCGGGTCGGCGCAGAAGGTGAGAAACGGCAGCACGTCCGGATAGTCGGTCGAGATGGTGACCAGGCCGTCGACGTCGGCGGGGTGGCCCTCGAGGTAATCGGCGGGCAGCCCGGCCAGGGCGGACGCCGGCACCCGGGCCTCGCGCCGGCCGTCCCGGATGTTGCGCGAGAACGCCTGGCTGCGTTCGGTCAAGGCGGCCTCGAGGGTGCGCACGCGGTCGCGAACCTCGTCACCTCTATCGACGCCGGAGCGGCGGAACGACCGCAGCGTCCGGTCCTGCAGCCGTCTGGCTTCCTCGTCCAGGCTCTCGTTGGGCACCGAGTCGAGCGCGGCGAACACGTCGGTGTTCAGGTACAGGTCGGTGGAAAAGCTCTCCACTTCCACCTCGAGCGCCTCGGCTCGCTCGATCACATCGGCGTCCGGATGCACCGACGACAGCAATCCGGCCACGGAGCCGGCGTTGCGCAGCGCGATGGCCGCGTCGTTCCACAGCTCCAGGATCGCGGCACTGCCGGGCTCGGCTGCGACCAGATCGGCGATCCGATCACGGGCGACCTGCAGTTGGCCGAGGCCGCGGTGGTCCAGCCAGGCCAGCCAGTCGTCGGCCGGCAGGTGCAGAGCTGTGGGTTCCATGCGGCGCACCTTACGGCCGATCCGCTCCCCTAACTACCTCCTGCTCGCCTAGGTTGGCGAGCCGAAAGTAGTTCGGCGAGCGTTCGGGTGGGCCACCGCGCCGCGGACGGCTTGGGGCTCGGTCGACGGCGGTGGGAGGATCGCCCCATGGCGTCACGCGCGAAGAGCAGCGGGTCGGCCGGTTCCGGTCCGGACGGTTCGGCCGCGGTCGTTCGTTCGGCTCGGCTGACCGACCCCAGGGTGAGCATCACCGACGTGGCCCGCGAGGCGGGGGTGGCGATCAGTACGGTTTCTGCTGCCCTGAACGGCCGCGACGGGGTCTCCGAGCAGACCCGGCAGCGGGTGGCCGGCATCGCCCAACGGCTCGGCTGGGTGCCGTCGATCCGCGGCCGCAGCCTGGTCTCCCGGCAGGCCTGGGCGGTCGGCCTGCTGATCCAGCGGCCCGCGTCCGTGCTCGAGGCGGACCCCTTCTTCGCCGGTTTCATCGGCGGCGTCGAAACCGTTCTGGACGAGGCGAACTACGCCCTGCTGCTGCAGGTCGCCGCCAACCGCGACCGGGTGCTGCAACGGGTGCCCCAGTGGGCGCTCAGCGAAGTGGTCGACGGTATCTTTCTCACCGACGTCGAGGCGCAGGACTCGCGCTTCGCCCTGGTCCAACAGCTCGGCCTGCCGGCGGCGGCAATCAACTCCGGCGGCGGCCAGCCGGGCCTGGCCACCGTGCACCAGCAGCACCTGCCGGGCCTGCAGGCGCTGCTGCGGCACCTACTGCAGTTGGGACACGTCCGGATCGCCCATGTCACCGGCGCCCCGGGTTTCGTCCACACCGTCGAGCGGGAACAGGTCTGGCGGCACGAACTGGCCGCTGCCGGCGTCGCGCCGAGCGCGCCGGTGCTTGGGGACTTCACGTCTGAAGGAGGCGCCCGCGCAGCCGAGCAGTTGCTGCTGTCGGCCAATCCGCCGACCGCGGTGGTGTGCGCCAACGACCTGACCGCGATCGGCTTCATCTCGCGCGCCACAGCGCTGGGCTTCTCGGTTCCAGCGGACGTTTCGGTGACCGGTTTCGACGGCATCCAGCTGTCCGGCTACACGGCTCCGCCGCTGACCACCGTGCAGACCGCCCCACACGAGTTGGGCGCCGAGGCGGCCCGGCTGCTGCTCCGGCTGATCGCCACCGGCGAGGCCCGGCACAGCGAGATCCCGGCGGCCGAACTGGTCGTCCGGGCCTCCACCGCGCCGCCGGGGCGCTGATCCCGGGCAGGTCGCAACGATGATCTGAGTTTGACCACCGTAGGGGTGGCCAACTCACACGTTGTTGTCGAGCGCCTCGATTCCACCGTCGCGAACCCTCGCCCAATCCGGCTTACGGTGTTATGTTCAGTTACCGAAACGTTTCGGATACCTCCCGGAGGGACCCATGGCAACAATGTTGTTGCGCAGTCGTCGCGCTTCTCGGGCCGTCGCCCTGACCACCATCGCCGCCGCCACCGCGCTGGCCCTGTCCGGATGTTCCGGCAGCGCCCCGGCCAACTCGGCCGCCGTGCCGACAGCCGCTTCACAAGTCACCGGAGAGCTCAACATCCTGGTGTCCAGTGCGTCCGGTTCGGACGCCGGCTTCAAGGCCGTCAACGACGCGTTCACCAAGCAGTTCCCCCAGGTGAAGGTCAACTTCGCCGCGGTGCCGAACGAGAACTACAACCAGGCCCGGTCGTCCCGACTGAGCGCGGGCACCATCGACGTCGGACTGGCCAACCCCAAGGAACTACCCGCCTATGTGCCCGAGAGCAACAAGGGCGACGACGCTCGGCTGGCCGATGCCGGCGGCTTCGTCGACCTGACCGATCAGGCCTTCATGAAGAAGTTCAGCGCTTCGGTGCTCGACAAGATCAAGTACGCCGGCAAGAACTACACCGTGCCGACCGGCTTGTCGTACTACACCGGCCTGACCTACAACAAGAAGATCTTCGCCGACAACAACCTCAAGGTGCCGACCACCTGGGACGAGTTCCTCACCCTGTGCCAGACGCTGAAGAGCAAGAACGTCACCCCGATCTCGATCGGCGGCAAGGACACCGCAGGCATCCTGATGCTCAGCGTCGCCCAGAGCATGTACCCGACCGCGCAGAACAAGCAGGACCTGGCCAAGGCGCTGTACGACGGCACCGAGGCGCTGAACACCGGCAAGCAGCTCGAGGTGCTGCAGAAGGTGCAGGAGCTCTTCGGCGTCGGCCAGTCCAACTTCGCCGGCTCGAACTACAACCAGATGACTTCGGAGTTCCTCGGTGGCAAGGCCGCCATGATCTCGGACGGCACCTGGAACGTGGGCTCGCTGCGTGAGGCTGACAAGGTCGATTTCGGCTACTTCCCGCTGCCGGCCAGCAACAACGCCGCCGACAACGCCTTCCTGGGCGGCAAGGTGGAACTCAGCCTGGCGGTGCCGGCCAACGCAAAGAACAAGGACGCCGCGATGGCGTGGATGTCGTTCTTCGCCGACAACTACAAGCTGTTCAACGACAAGGCTGGTTTCGCTCCGGCTCAAGAGGGTGTCGAGGGCGATCCCTTCTACGCCGAAATCGCCCAGTACACCAAGACCTTCGAGCCCGCGTGGGACACCATCTGGATCGCGAACACGAAGGCCGGGCAGGCCGCGTCGCAGCCGTTCAACTGGTCGGGGGTCAAGCCAATGGGGTCGTCGGACGCCCAGGGCGCCGCCGATGCCGCCCAGAAGGACTGGGCAGCCGGCAAGTAAGCGAGTCGCGTCCGTCCGGCCGCAGTGCTGGTCAGGATTGCCGCTGAACGGAGCTGGGCTTCGGCCCAACTCTGGTCCCATGGCTGCGTCCGTCCGCCGAACGGAGATGGTGTCAGTCCCCATCTCCGTTCAGCACGGACGCGCCGCCCAAACTGTTGGACCCAGTCACGAGGAGTGCCGCGTGAAACGCAACTACATCGTTTTCGGCAGTCGGCTCACCGCACAGCTCACCTTCGCGGTCGGCATGGCGCTGGTCGTCGTCTTCTCGCTGATCCCGGCCGTCGGGATCCTGATCATCTCGTTCACCGACATCCGCTCGCTGCCGTTCCTGCCGGTGCGCTGGGTGGGCCTGGAGAACTATCGGACGTTCTTCAGCGCCGCACAAATGGGCTACAACACGGTGGCCCTGCGGAACACCTTCGTGTTCGCGTTCGCGGTGACCATTCTGCAGAACGTGCTGGCCCTGCTGATCGCCGTGTTGCTCAATCAACGCCTGAAGGGACGCAACTTCGCCCGTGCGGTGGTGTTCCTGCCGACCATCCTGGGCGTCACCGTGATCGGGTTGATCTTCACCTTGATCTTCAACCCGGCGGCGGGTCCCGCCCAGCAGCTCTGGGCAGCCTTCGGGACGTCCTCGGCATTCTTCGGCGATCCCAACCTGGCCATGGCGTTGGTCATCTTCGTCCAGGTCTGGAGCGGCATCGGGGTGGCCGTGGTGATCTACATCGCCGGCCTGCAGGCGATCCCGCCGGAGCTGTACGAGGTGGCCGACATCGACGGTGCGACGTCGTGGCAGAAGCTCCGCAACGTCACCATTCCGTTGCTGGCCCCGGCCGTCACGGCGAACACTCTGCTCTCCATCATCGGGGCACTGCAGAGCTACCAGTTGATCTACGTGCTGACCGGGCCGATCAACCCGGCCACCCAGGTGCTCAGCCTCGCCATCTTCACCCAGGGCTTCGGCGGCGCCCAGGGCGGCACCGTCCAGTCCCAGGGTTATGCGGCCGCCATCTCGATGGTGCAGTTCGTGATCGTTGCGGTGATCTCGCTGGCCAGCCTCGCCTACCTGCGTCGAAAGGAGACGGTGCTGTGAGCGCGACTCTGCCCGTTGCGGCCGTTCCAACCCCCGCCGCTGCCCCGCAGCGTGCCGCCGGCACCAGTGTGGGCCACAGCTCGCCGATGGTGGCCAAGGTCCTTTCGTATGTGCTGATGGGCCTCGTCGTGGTGATCTACCTCTACCCGCTGCTGTTCCTGATCAACACCGCCTTGAAGAGCAACGCCGAGTTCCTGATCGATCCGACCGGGGTGGTCAAGAGCCCCCAGTTCGGCAACTTCATCGCCGCCTGGAACCAGGGCAACTTCGCCGCCTACGTGGTCAACTCGGTGCTCTACACCTTCGTCGCCGCCACCCTGGGCACGGTGATGTCGCTGATGATCGCGTTCCCGGTGGCACGCGGGTACGTGAAACATCCCAAGGTCTGGCAGGGCCTGTTCGCCGCGATGCTGTTCCTGCCGAACACCCTGGTGACGGTGTTCCAGTTGGCCCTGCGGCTGAACCTGTACGACACCCCCCTCGGCTACATCCTGATCATGGCCTCAGGCGTCGGCGTCGGACCGCTGCTGATCGCCGGCTACCTCAACTCGATTCCCCGCGAGATCGACGAGGCCGCGGCCATGGACGGCTCCGGCTACCTGCGCTATCTGTTCACCTTCTTGCCCCGGCTGATGATGCCGGTGTTGTCGACCGCCTTCATCCTGCAGGCGATCGGGGTGTGGAACGACATCATCCTGGCGACGATTCTGTTCACCAGCCAGGAACACTGGCCGGTCACCCTCGGCCTGTTCGCCTTCAAGGGCACCTACACCAGCGAGTGGGCCCTGTTGTCGGCGGCCACCATGATCGTGGCCGCGCCACTACTGATCATCTACCTGTTCCTGCAGCGGTACCTGGTGGCGAGCGTCGTCGGGGGTGCGGTCAAGGGCTGACCGCTTGGCGTCCGAAACCCACCCCGGCCGACCAACGAAAGGCGAGCCAGCCGTGACCGATGACTTTCCCTACCGCCTGACCCGGGCCGGCGTGGTGATGCGTCCGGACACGTCCGACCCGCGGGAGGCGGAGGGGGTGCTCAACCCGGCCGCCGCCTGGGCCCCGGACGGCCGGCTGGTGCTGTTCCCCCGGATCGTCGCGAAGGGCAACTACTCCCGGATCGGCGCTGCCGACGTGGTGATCGAGGCCGGTGTGCCGGTCGCGGTCGAGCGACGCGGCATCGCGTTGCAGCCGGACCGGTCCTGGGAACACGGCTCCGATCACGGTGGGGTCGAGGACGCCAGGGTGACCTGGGTCGAGGCGCTCGGACAGTACCTGATGGCTTACGTGGCCTTCGGGCCGACCGGGCCGCGGGCGGCCCTGGCTGCGTCCGTCGACCTCGAAGCGTGGACCCGGCTCGGCCCGTTCCAGTTCGCCTATGAGGACCACCTCGACATCGACCTGAACCTGTTTCCGAACAAGGACCTGGCCTGGTTTCCCGAACCTATCCAGGGCCCGGACGGCAGCCAGTGCCTCGGCTTTCTGCACCGGCCGATGTGGGAGTTACCAGGGCAGGACGTGGCACCCCCAGCCGGAATCATCGATTCGCGTCCCGCGATCTGGCTGTCGTACGTTCGGCTGGCCGATGCGCTGGCCGACCCGACAGCCTTGCTGCGTCCGTTCGGTCATCGAGAGATCGCTCACGCCGAACAGGACTGGGAGGTGCTGAAGATCGGCGGCGGACCGCCCCCCGTCCGGGTGGCCGAGGGCTGGCTGCTGCTGTACCACGGGGTGTCCGGTTGGATCTCGCCGAACCCGTTCGAGCCGCAGAAGCACGTCTACTACGCGGCCGGCGGGCTGCTGCTGGACGCCGCCGATCCCAGCCGGGTGCTGGCCCGGACGCGACTGCCGTTGCTGACTGCCGAGACCGACGAGGAACGAGTGGGCATCGTCGGCAATGTCGTGTTTCCAACCGCTGTGGTCGATGTCGCGGGCGCCCTCTATACGTTCTACGGCATGGCCGACGAGGCGATTGGACTTGCCCGCGTCGAGCGGGCTCCCTGACCCGAGCACTGCCGGTCGAGCGTCGAGACCCCGACGCTCCAGCTGGTCGAAATCCCGACGGTCGAGTTGGCCGGCACCCGGATTTCGACTCAATCACCGGCCGGCCGGCTCAGTCCGGTGGTCGAGCCAATCGGACCCGGATTTCAACCGGCTCGATCCGTTCAATCAGCGGTCCACCAGCACATTCAACGGTCCAATCAGCGAACACAACACCCAATGGAGGGCTCACGATGACCGACCTACAACGCATTCCCCGCCGCACCCTGATCGCGGC
The DNA here is from genome assembly GCA_963723605.1 of uncultured Actinomycetota bacterium. Classification (GTDB taxonomy): domain Bacteria; phylum Actinomycetota; class Actinomycetes; order Propionibacteriales; family Propionibacteriaceae; genus Micropruina. The sequence goes on from CAVRRM010000004.1 coordinate 134,955, forward strand.
CGCCGGCGCGACCGCAGCCGTCGGGCTGATCTCCGGAGTTGGGCTGACCCCCGCCAGGGCAGCCACTCGATTGACCAACCTCGCCCACCTGGACGAGCTGACCACCATGCTGCGCCTGCCCGTGACCGCCGCCCACACGACGTACCGGCTGAACCGCGAGCCGGAGGTTGGAATGCTCTGGGTGTACGCCGACATCCGACCCGACGGCGGCTACCGTCCGGTCGGCGGCGGTGTCTACGACGCGGCGTCCGACACCTGGGGACAGGGTGCCTATGACGCGGACGACGTGGCCCGGGCCGCCGTGGTGTACCTGCGCGAGTGGAAGGCCACCGGCTCGGCACACGCCCGCATGCAGGCTTATCAGCAGCTGCGCGGCCTGGCCTACTTCCAAACCCTGACCGGAGCTCACGCGGGCGAGTTTCTGCTCTGGATGCAGCCGGACGGCACGCTCAACCCCACCCCGACGCCGCCGGACAACCCGAACCCGGCGGACGCCGGTGAGTCCTACTGGACGGCCCGGGCGCTGTGGGCCTACGGGGAGGGGTACGCCGCCTTCGCCCGATCCGACCCGGCCTTCGCCGCCTTCCTGGCCCGGCGGATGGAACTGGCGGTGCGGGCGATCGAGCGGGACACGCTCTACCGGTACGGCGACTACAACGACCTGCATGGCGTCAAGGTGCCGGCCTGGCTGATCACCCAGGGCGCGGACGCAACGTCGGAGGCACTGCTCGGCCTGGCGCCCTACGTCCGGGCCACCGGTTCGCCTGCGGCGACCCGGGTCTGCCGGCGGTTGGCCAGAGGAGTCGCCGCCTTCCACGCCGGCAGCACCACCCAGTGGCCCTTCCGGGCCCTGATGCCCTGGGCCCTGTCGTTGGACGACTGGCACGCCTGGGGTTCCGAGATGGCCCAGGGGCTGGCCGCCGCCTCGCGGGCACTCCACGAGCCTGCGTTGCTCAGTGCAGCGGTCGGCGACACCGCGGGCTTCACCGCGCAACTGCTGACCGCCACCGGGCCCGACAACGGCTGGCTGCCGGTGCCGCTGGATAAGGTGCAGATCGCCTACGGTGCGGACGCCCGGGTGCGGGCCTGCTTCGACGTCGGCCAAGCCACCGGCCGGGAGGGCATCCGCAGGCTGGCCGGCGTCGCGGCCGGCTGGTTCTTCGGCGCCAACACCGCCGGGCTGCCCACCTACGACGCTGCCACCGGCGTGACCTTCGACGGGGTGGGGTCGAACGGCGAGCTGAACCGCAACTCGGGTGCGGAGTCCACCATCCACGGACTGCTCACCATGCAGGTTCTGGACGCCGCCCCCGAGCTGGCCCGGCTGGCCCGCGCCTCGGCGACGATCGGGGTACGCGACGGCCTGACCGTGATCGAGGCCGAGGCGGCCACGTTGACCGGTGACGCGACCGTCCAGACCCCGGCGTCGGCGTGGACCGGAGAATCACTGTGGAGCGCCAAGCAGGTGGTGGCCGGGTCCGGCTCAACCCTCACCTGGACGCTGCCGTCCGGCCCCGAGAAGTTGCTGGTGCAACCGGTGCTGGCGCTGGAACACGGCTCTGCTGCGGTGGTGCGGTTCGCCGCCGGCGACCGGCGACTCGGACGCGTCCGGATCGGTGCGGTCGGCGCCCAGGGGGATGCCGCGTCACCGGTCCGGCTGACTCCGGTGGCTCTGGACCGGACCGCGGCGAGCGGTGCGTCGATGGTGGCGAGTGTGGCCGGAGGTCCAGCCACCTTGGACGCCCTGCTGGTGATGCCCGAGATCGCCCGGCTGGAGGCCTCCGGCAGCACCGGTGCGGTGGTGCTGCTGACCTCCAAGAGCGATCAGCGGCAGTTGCGTCGAGTGTCCCTGCCAGGCAGCGGACGGATCGACGCCACCACCTATAGCCGGTCCGGCCGCAAGGTGAGTTCGGGACTGATCGGCAACCGGGCGCTGGTGGAGCCGGGCGGTTTCACCCTGGTCTTCCGGGCCAGCTGAACCGACCCGCGAGATTCGTCCGTCCGAAGTGTCGCATCGGCATGCGGCTGTTCGTAGCGTTGGTGAGGGCCCGCATCGGGCGGGCCCGAACCGAGGAGTTTTGATGCCCGAGTACGTGCTCTACTTCAACCAGCAATGGGTCGGCGACCACACCGAGGAGTGGTTTCAATCGCGGGTTGCGCCCTCAACGGCCGTGGTCGAAGAGATGAAGGAAGCCGGCGTCTACGTGTACGCCGGTGGCCTCGAAGAGGACGGCCCGATCTACACCGCCGACCCCACCAGCGGAAAGGTTGTGGTCACCGACGGCCCCTACGTGGAGACCAAGGAGTTCCTGGGTGGCTTCTCGGTGGTCAGCGTCGCCGACGACGAGGAAGCCAAGCACTGGGCGGCGAAGATCGCCGTGGGTTGCGGCTGGCCGCACGAGGTGCGCCGATTGTGGTGACCGGGGTTCAGCGGGCCGGCAGGTGCGTGCGCGGCGCCATCCGGGGCCCGTGCCGCTCACGCCAGCGCCGGGTGCCGAGCAGCGCCTGGACCCGGTGGCGGTGCGGACGGTAGGGCTCCAGCAGTTCGGCGAGCTGGGAGTCATCCAGGTCGTGGCCGAGTAGCGCATGCCCGATCTCGTTGGGAATGTGATAGTCGCCGAAGCTAACCGCATCGGCATCGCCGTGCGCCCGGAAGCGCACCTCGGCAGAGGTCCACACCCCGATGCCGGCGATCGAGCGCAGCCGGGCATCGGCCTGCTCCGGCGGCACCGTCAGGGTGCGCTCCAGAGCGTCGGCGACCTGTGCGGCCCGCACCAGAGTGCGGGATCGGCCCGGGTCGACATGCAGTTTCAGCCAGTCCCACGAAGGGATCATGCGCACCACCTCAGGGCCGGGCGGCACCCACAGGTGCAGCGCCACACCGGGGCCCGGGGCCCGCTCGCCATGGAAATGCACCAACCGCCGGAACCCTCCGAACGCCTCCTGCCCGGTCACCTTCTGCTCGATGATCGCGGGCATCAGCGCTTGCCACACCAGGTTTCCGCGGCCGATCCGCCAGTGCGGGTTCTCCTTCAGCGCCTGCGTCACCTGCGGGTGCAGCGGAACGAAGCCAGCCGGATCGTCGTCCGCCCCCAGCATGGTGGGCAGTTGATCGAGCACCCAGTCGGCACCCGCACCCCAGGCCTCGGCGTAGATCACCCCGGACGAGTCCAGCGACTGCACCGAGAGCGTCGCCGGGCCGATCGGGGTGTGGATGCCGCGCCAGTGCCGGCCGGCATGGATCCGGTACGTGGGGTCGCCGGCCCCCTTGCGCCATTGCCGCCAGATCTGCCCGACCGGGCAGGGCCACGCCGGCTGCCAGGCACGAACCTTCGGCTGGGCAGCGGGCTGGGTCACGTTCGCGATCGTCTCATGACGCACCGACGATTGCAGAGCTGGCCCCATGGCAACGGTGACGTGCGGGGGGCCGGTCCGCGCGAACTGTCCGACGGGCAGAGCACAATGGTCGCCATGCTGCTGGCCGAACTCGTCGCCACGTCCGCCGCGGTGGCCGCCACCCGATCCCGGCTGGCCAAGTCAGCCGCGTTGGCGCAGGCACTGACCGCGGCCGAACCCGACGAGATCGAGATCGTCGCCGCCTACCTGGCCGGTTCGCTGCGGCAGCGAAGAACCGGGGTCGGGTGGCGCTCGGCCCGGGCGAACGTGCCACCGGCTCAGGCGCCATCCATCACCGTGATCGAAGTGGACGCGGCGTTCGAGCGGCTCTCCACCCTCGCTGGCACCGGGTCGCAGCTGGAGCGAAAGCGGCAACTCGACGAACTGATGGGCCGGGCCACCGCCGACGAGCAGCAGTGGTTGGCGGGGGTGATCACCGGCGAGACCCGGCAGGGCGCCCTGGATGGCCTGATGGTGGACGCCCTGATCAAGGCGTCCGGGCTACCGGCCGCGAGCGTGCGCCGCGCGGTGATGCTTTCGGGCGCCACCGGCCCGGTGGCGCGGGCTGCGCTCACCGGGGGCGCCGAGGCCTTGGCCGCCATTGGGCTGGTCGTCGGTCGTCCGGTGCGCCCGATGCTGGCTGCCAGCGCCAAGACCGTCGCCGAGGCGATGGCCACCCTCACTGGCCCCGTGGCCGTGGAGTCGAAGCTGGACGGCATCCGGATCCAGGCGCACCGCGACGGCGAAGTGATCCGGGTGTTCAGCCGCAGTCTTGACGACGTCACCGACCGGCTGCCCGACGTCGTCGAGGTGGTCGCGGCCCTGCCCGTGCAGCGGGTGGTGCTCGATGGTGAGGCGCTGGCGATCGCCGCCGACGGCAGGCCGCGTCCGTTTCAAGAGACGGCGTCCCGGTCGATGACCACCGATGCCGAGACGGTTCGCGACCGCACTCCGATGACACCCTTCTTCTTCGACGTGTTGCTGGCCGACAACGAGGAACTGCTCGACCTACCCGGCCACCAACGCACGGCCCGGCTGGCCGACCTGGTGCCGGCCCGCCATCGGGTGGAGCGGCTGGTCACCAGCGATCCGGCGGCGGCCGAATCGTTCACCCGCCGGGTGCTCGCGTCGGGCCACGAGGGGGTCGTGCTGAAGGGTTTGGACGCACCGTACGAGGCCGGGCGGCGCGGCTCGTCCTGGATCAAGGTGAAACCCGTGCACACCCTCGATCTGGTGGTGCTCGCCGTTGAGTGGGGATCCGGACGACGGCGCGGCTGGTTGTCCAACATTCACTTGGGCGCCCGCGATCCGAGCGGGGGTCACGTGATGCTGGGCAAAACCTTCAAGGGCATGACCGATGCCATGTTGACCTGGCAGACCGAGCGCTTTCTCGAACTCGAGACCCACCGTGACGACTGGACGGTGTACCTGCGCCCCGAACAGGTGGTCGAGATCGCCTTCGACGGCCTGCAGCGCTCCACCCGTTACCCGGGCGGCCTGGCCCTACGGTTCGCCCGCGTGCTGCGCTACCGCGACGACAAGCGCGCCGCCGAAGCCGACACCATCGACACAGTCAGGTCGATCGCCGGCCCGGTACGGTCTGACGAGTGACCAGCGCATCCGCCACCGATTCGGCCGGCCAACCCTGGGCCTGCCGGGCTCAAGCCCTGACCAAGATCTACGGCCTGGGCACCGGCAACGAGGTGCGCGCCGTCGACGCCGTCAGCGTGGCCTTCCGGCACGGCAGCATGACGGCCATCATGGGCCCGTCGGGGTCGGGCAAGTCGACCCTGATGCATTGCCTCGCCGGGTTGGATTCCGTCACCAGCGGCAAGGTCTTTCTCGGTGGCACTGAACTGACCGGGCTGACCGACCGGCAGCTGACCGCCTTGCGCCGCGACCAGGTGGGCTTCATCTTCCAGTCGTTCAACCTGTTGCCGGCGCTGACCGCCGAACAGAATGTGCTGCTCCCCCTCGAACTGGCCGGACGCCGACCCGACCGGGCCGCGATCGGAGCGGTGATCGACTCGCTGGGCCTCGCCGACCGGTTGCAGCATCGTCCGGCCGAGCTGTCCGGAGGGCAACAGCAGCGCGTGGCGGTCGCCCGGGCCCTGGTCACCGAGCCGACCGTGATCTTCGCCGACGAACCCACCGGAGCACTCGACTCGCGCACCGGACACCACTTGCTGCGCTATCTGCAACGCTGCGCGCGCGAGCAGGGTCGCACGATCGTGATGGTCACCCACGACCCGCTCGCGGCGTCCTACGCCGATCGGGCGATCGTTCTGAACGACGGACGGGTGGTCGACGACATCGACCGTCCGACGCCCGAGTCGGTGCTGGCCGCACTCGCCTCGCTGGAGAGCGCCGATCATCACCGGCGGGCCGGGCAGAGCGACGTGAGCGGACCCGAGGGTCAGCTGCCGTAGACCACCCGCACCGGCGCGGACGGGCTGTCGTCCTCGACCTCGTCCGGTTCGTCGGGCAGAAAGTCGATCGCCCCAGTGGTCGGGTTCAGCACCCCGGCGGCGATCTTCAGCCGCCCCGACCAGAGCAGGGTGAGCAGCGAGTCGGTCGCCCGCAGGGTGGCCCGCAGCGCCCGGACGTGGCCGACCGCCGGTTCTCCCAGACGGGTACCGGACGCCGCCAGCGGCACCCAGGCCGCGAGGGTTCCGGGCAGCGGCAGGTCGCCGGCCAAGCGGGCGTTGGCGGCCGCGGTCAGCACCCCGCAGCCGAGGTGGGTCAGCACCAGCACGACACCGACGTTCTGCACCAGCGCCGCGTACTCGATCGCCGCCATGGTGTCGCCGCCGAGGCTCGGGCCGGCGTTGCGCACGCACTGCACCGACCCGGGTCGCTCGGCGAACAGGTGCTCGGCGGCCGCGTTGGGCTCCAGGCAACCGACCACCAGGGCGAACGGAAACCCAGCCGGAGTCTGGTCACCGGGAGCGAGCTGCTCACCCGTGCGCTGCCGCTGATACCGCACGTTGCCCGCCATCAGCCGCTGCAGCGCCTGCGCCGACGGCATCCGATGACTGGGCAGTCCGTCCGGCCGCATCCAGTCGGGAACCTGAGCGGGAGCAGCCATGGAGGCGAGGCTAGGTGAGTGCGCATCCCCTTGTCGAGTGAGGAATCCGCGGTGGCGCGCCCGGAGGGATTCGAACCCCCAACCTTCTGATCCGTAGTCAGATGCTCTATCCGTTAAGCTACGGGCGCTCGCGGCGTTCACGCTAGCGAACCACCGGTTGACGAGTTTAGTTGATGGCGCGCACGGGCGCCAACCGGGCCAATCGTAGGCGCTACCTGCTGCGGTGAGGCAAACTGGAGCGACCGCTACGCGTGCCTGCGACGATGCAGGCAGAAGGAGTCCCCGATGTCGGTCGATGCACGCCAGATCGCGCAGAACGCACCCGCGGACGCCACGGAGGCACTGCTCACCTGGGTCACCGGAGTGGCCGAACTCACCCAGCCCGACGCCATCTACTGGTGCGACGGCTCCGAGGCGGAGCGCGACCGCTACTACGCCGAGATGATCGCGGCGGGAACTCTGATCGAGCTCAATCAGGAACGGCGGCCCGGTTGCTATCTGGCCAGGTCGGCCGCCTCGGACGTGGCCCGGGTCGAGTCCCGCACCTACATCTGCTCCGAGAATGAGGTCGACGCCGGACCGACCAACAACTGGGCAGATCCGGCCGAGATGAAGCAGACCCTGGCCGGAGTGTTCCACGGCTGCATGCGCGGCCGCACCATGTTCGTCATCCCGTTCTCGATGGGACCGCTCGGTGGCGACATCTCCAAGTTGGGCATCGAGATCACCGACTCGCCCTACGTGGTCACCAGCATGCGGATCATGACCAGGATCGGCGCGGAGCCGCTGGCCCGGATCGGCGCCGGCGAGTACTGGGTGCCGGCCGTCCATTCGGTCGGCTATCCGCTGGCGGACGCCGCTGGCAACACCCGTCCCGATGTCGCGTGGCCCTGTAACGACGACAAATACATCACCCACTTTCCCGAGACTCGCGAGATCTGGTCGTACGGGTCCGGCTACGGCGGCAACGCGCTGCTGGGCAAGAAGTGCTACGCGCTGCGGATCGCGTCGGTGTTGGCCCGCGACGAGGGCTGGCTCGCCGAGCACATGCTGATCCTGAAGGTCACCGGCCCGGATCAGCGCCAGTACCACCTGACCGCCGCCTTCCCGTCCGCGTGCGGCAAGACCAACCTGGCCATGCTTCGTCCGACCATTCCAGGCTGGAAGGTGGAGACGATCGGCGACGACATCGCCTGGATGCGTCCGGGCGCCGACGGCCGGCTGTACGCGATCAACCCCGAGGCCGGATTCTTCGGCGTCGCCCCCGGCACCTCACCGAAGACCAATCCGACCGCCTTGGACTCGCTCAGCCACGACACCATCTTCACCAACGTGGCGCTGACCGATGACGGCGACATCTGGTGGGAGGGCATGACGGACGAGAAGCCGGCCCATCTGATCGACTGGCAGGGCAACGACTGGACGCCGGACTCCTCCAACCCTGCGGCGCACCCGAACAGCCGGTTCACCGTGCGGGCCGATCAGGCCGCGTCGATCGCAGCCGAGTGGGAGGATCCGGCCGGAGTGCCGATCGACGTGATCCTGTTCGGCGGCCGCCGGGCCAGCAACGTTCCCTTGATCACCGAGACCTACGACTGGCGGCACGGGGTGTTCGTCGGCGCAACGGTCAGCTCCGAGCAGACCGCCGCAGCCGAAGGCGAGGTCGGCTCGCTGCGCCGCGACCCGTTCGCGATGCTGCCGTTCTGCGGCTACAACATGGCCGACTACTGGGGTCATTGGCTCTCGATGGGCACGGTGCTCGGTGAGCACGCGCCGCGGGTGTTCCAGGTGAACTGGTTCCGCAAGAACGCTGACGGCGCGTTTCTCTGGCCGGGCTTCGGCGACAATGCGCGGGCGATCGAGTGGGCGCTGCGCCGGGTCAACGGTGAGGTGGGCGCGATCGACGCGATCAATGGACGGCTGCCGAAGAAGGAGGACCTGAACCTCGACGGCATCAATGTGCCCGACGAGGACCTCGACCAACTCTTCGCGCTCGACCCGGCCTCGTGGGCACGCGAAGCCGATCTGACCGAGGAGTTCTTCGCTCAGTTCGGCGACCGGCTGCCGGTGGCGCTCAGCGAAGAACTCGACGCGCTGCGCACCCGGATCGCCTCGGCCTCCTGACCTGATCGGGCCCATGCTCCCGGCCACTGCTGGCCCACAGCAGCGGCGTACAACTGGGACCTGGGACTGGCGAACGCCGGCCGCAGCCGCGAGTGCCGGGCCGTCGACCGGCACCTGGCCGGTCCAACGAACTCCTTCCTTGGTGGGAGCGCCGGACGGTTCGCCACGAGGGCGCCCTGGACAGCGGTCCGGGTATTGTCGCCCGCATGAGTCAGCTCAACGGCACCCTCGTCCTGATCTGCGCCGGCTCGGCGCTGCTGCTGGCCGGCTGCAGCGGCGCACCTGCCGCAACCACCCCGGCCTCGCAGCCCGCGATCTCGTCCAGCGCCACTCCGGTACCGACCGCGCCGTCGCCGAGCCCGTCCGCTTCCAGCACCGCCTGCCCGGAGGGTGAGTTCATCGTGACCTCGTTCAGCGCCACCGGCAAGAACGGCGCCCTGGGCAACGGCAAGGGCGGCGACATGGGAGTCGAGTTCAAGAACGGCCGATACGAGATCGACTTCGACGACGAGGACCCGATCAGCCTGACGCTGCCCAGCGGTACCGGGCAGCTGATCCTCGACGGCAGCGTGGAAGGCACCTACACGGGCACCGGTTCCTCGATGAAGTTCACCTTGGGAAAGGTCGATGGCACCGCCAAGACCAGGTACCAGGGCAACACCAAAACTGTGCCGATCAAGCAGGTCGCGGCGGTGATCGGGCTGAGCGGCAGCGGCTCCGCCACCTGCACCGGCGACAACCTCTCCCTGAAGGTCGGAACCACCACGTTCGAGATGGTCCGCGAGAGCTGAGCCGAACGCGATCCGCTTCGAGGGCCGGAATATTGGCTCGCCACCGCACGCTGAGCCAGGCATGACTCAACCAGGCATCAGCACCGTCGGATTCATCGGGGCGGGCAAAATCGGCTCCCAGGTCGCCCGACTCGCCCTCGCGAGCGGCTACCGAGTGGTACTCAGCAACTCCCGTGGGCCGGAGACGCTGGCCGACCTCGTAGCTGAGCTCGGCACCGGGGCTTCGGCCGCCACCAGCGACGAGGCCGCAGCCGCTGCTGACCTGGTGGTGGTGTCGATCCCGCTGAAGAGCATCGACGCCGTACCCGTCGAACCAATGGCCGGCAAGGTCGTGATCGACACCAACAACTACTACTGGCAGCGTGACGGGCACGTCGCCGAGTTGGACGACGAGCGGCAGACCACCGCCGGCCTGTTGCAACGGCACCTGCCCGACGCCCGCGTGGTCAAGGCCTTCAACCACATCCAGTACGGGCAGCTGACCACCCAGGGATCCCCGAGCGGCACGCCGGGGCGCCGGGCGCTGGCGATCTTCGGCGACGACCCGACCGCGACCGCGACGGTTGCCGCATTACTGGACGGGTTCGGCTTCGACACCGTCGATGGCGGCGGACTGGACGAGAGCTGGCGGATCGAGCGTGACCAACCCGGCTACGGCCCGTCGGACGATGCGGATCAACTGCGCTCCCATCTGGCCCAGGCGGTGCGCGACAAGAACGGCTGAGCCGCGCTGACCTGATCACTGCCACGAGTCATCCGTCCAGCGCAAGCCGGCCGGATCCACCTAGACCGTGGTGCCGTTCACGTAGGCGGCGAGATGCTGCCCGGTCAGCGTGGCCGGGTTGGCGATCAGGTCCGCCGGAGTGCCCTCGAACACCAACCGGCCGCCGTCGTGTCCGGCCCCGGGCCCCAGGTCGATCAGATGGTCCGCGTGCGCCATCACCGCCTGGTTGTGCTCCACCACGATCACCGACTTGCCCGAGTCGACCAGCCGATCGAGCAGGCCGAGCAGGTTCGCCACGTCAGCCAGATGCAGGCCGGTGGTCGGCTCGTCCAGCACATAGGTGCCGCCACGGTCGGCCATGTGGGTGGCCAGCTTCAGCCGTTGCCGCTCGCCGCCCGACAGCGTGGTCAGCGGTTGCCCCAGGCTGACGTAGCCGAGCCCGACGTCGGCCAGCCGCAGCAGGATCGCGTGCGCTGCCGGCACCTTGGCCTCCCCGTCGGCGAAGAAGGTCAACGCCTCGCTGACCGGCATGGCCAGCACTTCGGCGATGTTGCGGCCGCCGAGGCGGTACTCGAGCACGGCGGCCTGGAACCGCTTGCCTTCGCACGCCTCGCAGACGCTGGCCACCGTCGCCATCACCGACAGGTCGGTGTAGATCATGCCGGCGCCGTTGCACGCCGGACAGGCGCCTTCCGAGTTCGCACTGAACAGCGCCGGCTTGACCCCATTGGCCTTCGCGAACGCCTTACGGATCGGCTCCAGCAGCCCGGTGTAGGTAGCCGGGTTACTGCGCCGGGAGCCCTTGATCGCGCTTTGGTCGACCGAGATCACCCCCGTCCCGGCCGGAATGGACGAGTGCACCAGTGAGCTCTTGCCCGAGCCGGCCACTCCCGTGATCACGACCAGCACGCCCAGCGGCACGTCCACGTCCACGCTCTGCAGGTTGTTGGCGGTGGCGCCACGAATCTCCAAAACCCCGGACGGCTGCCGCACCGATGTCTTCACCACCACCTTGTCGTCCAGGTGTTGCCCGGTGACGGTGTCGCTGGACCGCAGCCCCGCGACGGTGCCCTCGAAGCACAGTTCACCGCCCTTGGACCCGGCGCCGGGACCCAGATCGACCACGTGATCGGCGATCGCGATGGTCTCCGGTTCGTGCTCGACCACCAGCACCGTGTTGCCTTTGTCGCGCAGTTGCAGCAGCAGATCGTTCATGCGCTGGACGTCGTGCGGGTGCAGCCCCGCAGTCGGTTCGTCGAACACGTAGGTGACGTCGGTGAGCGACGAGCCGAGATGGCGGATCATCTTGGTGCGCTGCGCCTCACCGCCGGAGAGGGTGCCGGAGGGGCGACTGAGCGAGAGGTAGCCCAGTCCGATCTCGACGAACGAGTCCAGGCTCTCCCGCAGCGCACCGAGCAGCGGGGCAACCGACGGCTCGTCCAGCCCGCGGATCCAGGCGGCCAGGTCGGTGATCTGCATGGCGCAGGCGTCGGCGATGTTCAGTCCTGCGATTCTGGACGACCGCGCCTCGGCCGCCAGCCTGGTGCCCTCGCACTCGGGGCAGGCGGTAAAGGTGACTGCCCGCTCGACGAAGGCCCTGATGTGCGGCTGCATGGCGTCCACGTCCTTGGCCAGCATCGACTTCTGGATCTTGGGGATCAGGCCCTCGAAGGTGATGTTGACGCCTTCGACCTTGATCCGGGTCGGCTCCTTGTAGAGCAGGTCGTGCAGCTGCCGCTTGGTGAAGGTGCGAATCGGCTGGTCGGCATCGAAGAAGCCGCAGGCCCGGTAGATCCGGCCGTACCAGCCCTCCATCGAGTAGCCGGGGATCAGGAGCGCCCCGTCGTTGATCGACCGGTTCTCGTCGTAGAGCGCCGTGCGGTCGAAGTCGGTCACCGAGCCGCGGCCCTCGCAGCGCGGGCACATGCCACCGAGCACGCTGAAACTGGCCTTCTCGGCGATCGTCTTGTCGCCGCGCTTGACCGTGATCGCGCCGCTGCCGGACGCCGAGGGCACGTTGAACGAGTAGGCGTTGGGCGGGCCGATCTGCGGGTCGCCGATGCGGCTGAACAGGATTCTGAGCAGTGCGTTCGCGTCGGTGACCGTGCCGACGGTGGACCGCGGGTTGGCGCCGATCCGCTCCTGGTCGACGATGATCGCGGTGGTCAGCCCGTCAAGTAGGTCCACCTCTGGACGGGTCTGGTTGGGCATGAATGACTGCAGGAACGCGGTGTAGGTCTCGTTGATCAGCCGCTGGCTCTCGGCGGCGATGGTGCCGAACACCAGCGAACTCTTGCCCGATCCGGACACCCCGGTGAACACGGTCAGCCGTCGCTTGGGCAGGTCGATGCTGATGTTCTTCAGGTTGTTCTCGCGGGCGCCCTGCACCCGGATCTTGTCGTGGGTGTCCGCCAGTGGCTTGGTCATCGCGATTCGCCTTCACGCTCGAGCCGTCCGGGACACCTGCGTGCGACCGGTTGGCAGCCCACCCTAGTGGCGCACCTACCCGCACGGCAGACTGGGACGATGCGTAGCCCAACCAGCGGCCGCCCGCTGACCGTCTGCAACTTCGTCACCGTCGACGGCAGGTATGAGGACGACGATCACGACATCAGGTCGTTCTTCGAGCATCACCATCCCGACTATGCCGGTGCCGACACCTTCGACCACTACACAACGGGCCTGGTCCGCGAATCCGACGTGCTGCTGTTGTCCGGGCGGCGCTCCTCGTTGGGCAATCTCGGCTACTGGACGACGGTGCTGGCGGACCCGCCCACTGAGATCCGCAGAGAGTTCGCCGAGCACTTCATGGCCACCGAGAAGATCGTTGTCTCCGACACCGTGACCGAAGAGGATCTGGCGCCGTACCCGAACATCCGGATCGTCCGGATCGCCGATGCGCACGCCGAAGTCCGGCGGCTCAAGGGCGAACCCGGCCTCGGCATCCTGGTGTTGCTGGGCCGGGTGCTGTGGAACGACCTGATCCACGCCGGCCTGGTCGACGAGCTGCACCTGGTCACGTTCCCGCTGATCGCCGGCGGTGGAGTTGCGCTGTTCGACAGCCGTCCTCCGGTTGCGTTGAAGCTGCTGGAGACCCAGGCCTGGCCCCAGTCGGGCAATGTCTTGATGCGGTGGCGGGTGGACCCCTGACGACCGGCGCTGCCGGTCTCGGGTTCGAGGGCCTAGCATCTGGTCAATCCCAAGGAGCCTGATGACCGACACCTGCATCATCGGGGCAGGGCCGTCCGGCCTGGCCATGGCCCGTGCTCTGAAGTCGCGAGGCCTGCCGTACACCCACGTCGAGCGCCACACCGGCCTCGGCGGTCTGTGGGACATCGACAATCCGGGCACGCCGCTCTACGACTCGGCGCACTTCATCTCGAGCCGCACGATGTCAGCCCTTCCCGGGCACCCGATGCCGTCCGGCTATCCCGACTACCCATCACATCGGCAGATCCTGCGCTATCTCGAGGATTTCGCCGGCACCTATGGGCTGACCGAGGCAATCAGCTTCGGCACCGAAGTCACCTCCGTCGAAGCCACCGCCGATGGGCGCTGGCGAGTCACCCTGGCCGACGGCGGCACCTCGGAGCACGATGCCGTCGTGGCCGCGAGCGGCCTGCAGTGGTACCCGAACGAGCCGGTGCTGCCAGGTAGCTACTCCGGCGAGGTTCGCCACAGCGTCAGCTACCACAGCGCCGACGAGCTCGACGGCCGGCGGGTGCTCGTCGTCGGTGCCGGCAACTCCGGTTGCGACATCGCCTGCGATGCCGCCCGCAGCGCTGAACGTGCGGTGATCAGCATGCGCCGCGGCTATTGGTTCATTCCCAAGCACATCTTCGGGATGCCTTCCGACGTATTCGCCGACGGCGGCCCGGCCCTGCCGATCTGGCTGCAGCAGCGTGCGTTCGCCGTTCTGCTGCGGCTGATGGTCGGAGACCTGACCCGGCTCGGTCTGGCCAAGCCGGACCACCGGCTGTTCGAGACCCACCCGATTCTGAACGACCAGCTGATCCATCACCTGCGGCACGGCGACGTGATCGCCCGGCCGGCGATCGCCACCACCAACGGCACCGCGGTGACGTTCACCGACGGCAGCACCGAGAATGTCGACCTGATCCTGCTCGCCACCGGCTACCGGCACCGCATTCCCTACGCCCAGCAGTTGTTCGGTGACGAACAGCATCCCGATCTGTACCTGACTGCGTTCTCACGGCACCGGGGCCTGTTCGGACTCGGATTCATCGAGACCAACTCGGCCGCCTACCCATTGATCGACCGAATGGCGAACCTGATCGCGGGCCATATCGCCGACCGAACCGAGCGGCCCGATCGATACGCCGCGTTCCGCCGTCGCATCGAGAGCGACCATCCCGACCTCAGTGGCGGCATTCGATTCATCGATTCGCCGCGGCACCAGGGCTACGTCGACTCCCACGCCTTTGGACGGTACCTCGACCGGGTTGCCGACGAGCTGGCCCGACCGGCGACCCGATGAGCCGGCGCACCCTCGCCTCGGCGGGCAAAGTGGTGGTGCTCACCGGTGGCGGTGGGGGCAACGGGTCCGCCCTCGCTCGGGGCTGGCCCGCTAACTGGCCGACCTCAACGAGCGCGGCCTCGTGACCGAGCAGGACGGAGCCCCGCGGATCAGTGACGAGCTGACCACCGCTGACCATGGAGGCCGCGCCGATTGACCCCGAGGGTTGGTGGGGAACCTCTTCGCGGGTGACGTTGCTCGGAGACCCAGCCCCGGCCCCGGTCCTGTTGCCGGCACTCACTGGAACTGTTGATCTTTCACTCGCTGCCTCGGCTGGATCACAGGCTGGTGTCATGATCGAGTGTGGCTCTGCGCGTCCTGCTCGTCGATGACCACTCGGGCTTCCGGCGAATGCTCCGGCTGCTGCTCGAGAGCGCTGGCTTCGTCGTGGTCGGAGAGGTCGGCACCGGGGCAGCCGTGCTGGCCGCGGTGCAGCAGACGGAACCGGATCTGGTGCTGCTCGACGTCCTGCTTCCCGATCTCAGCGGCCTTGTCGTCGCCGAGCGGATCGCCGACCTGGACTCGGCTCCGTCCGTCGTTCTGGTCTCGAGCCGGTTGCGCAGCGAACTGGCGCCCGCCTTGGCTCGTGCCCGAGTGCTCGGCTTCCTGCAGAAGGACGAGCTCACCGTCGAGCGCCTGGTGGATCTGGTCGAATGAACCGCTCCAGTATCGAGCCGGTTGCGCCGAAGCCGCCGGCCGGCGAACCGGACCACCATCCGCGTCTGGTGCCTTTCGTGCTGCTCTGGCTGACCATGGCAGCACTCGGGCTTGGCCTCTGGGCGACCGTTGTGACCCCGCACCGTGCCGCTTTGTCCGGCATCCTTCGGGAGGTTGTCTTTGCCTTGAGCTGGATCGCGGTAGGAACCGTTGCGCTGTGTGTGGGCCGCACCCGGATTGCGAATCGCCTCCTGACTCTTGCCCTTGTTCTGTCCCTCACCTTGGCTGGTTCATTCGGCCTGATCAGTAACGAGCCGTACGCCCGATTGATTGAAACCCTGACTGCCGTTCTGATCCCTCTGCAGACACCGATCGTCGGCCACGTGCTGTTGAGTTACCCCTCGGGTCGACTGGTCGAGCCGCTTGCGCGTCGTCTCGCCTTTGTTGCCTACGTCGTGGGAGGCACGGAGGCGATCGTCTGGTCGCTGGGACACCGAAGCAGTTGCGCCGAGTGCGCGGTTTCTTTCACGTACCTCGGCATTCCAGCTCCGGTCGGCGCCTACTTGGCAGCTTCATTCGCGGCAGCGTGGTTCATCCTTGTCTCATTGCTGATCTGGCAACTCGTCCGGCATTTTCGGGCCGCCGGGCTCCGGCAGCGCAAGCTACTGCGGATCCCCTACGCGTTCATGATTGTTGCCGCCCTGTGTTTCGCCACTCTGCAGCCGGTCGCAGCTGTTCGCGGCGGCTCGGCATGGGGGGTCAGTGTGTGGACGCTGGGCCTGCTCCAGGTCCTGGCCCTACTCGGCGTCCCCGGGGGCTTCCTGGTAGGCCTGATCCGGGAGCGACTCTCACACCGGCGGATCGGTGAGTTTCTCGCCGCGTCCGTAGCGAGGCCTGACACCGACCTCGAGCGCGCCCTGGCAGCGGCCTTGGACGACCCGGGCCTGACCGTGGCCTTCGGCGTGGACGGGGGGTTCGTCGACGGACGTGGGAATCCTGTGGCGGAGCCCTCCCCCGATCACACGACACAGGTCACGGCGGTGGGCGACGAGAGTGCGCCACTGGCTCTGATCTCGCATGACAGCTCCCTGGCCGATGAACCGTTGCTGCTGACAGCGGCCGGCTCGGCGACCCGCCTGCTGCTCGAGAATGCTCGCCTGCACGCCGAGGTGCGGGCGCAGTTGCTCGAAGTGCGCCAGTCCCGCAGCAGAATCGTTGCCGCGGCCAATGAGGCCCGAGCCCGGCTCGAACGCGACTTGCACGACGGCGCGCAGCAGCGGCTGCTCGCAATCGGGATAGCCCTCAACCTGCTGGAGAACAGCCGCGAAGACCCGGAACTCCTCGCACAGGCCAGGGAGGAGGTGGCTGGAGCCCTGGTCGAGTTGCGTGCGCTCTCCGCCGGCATCCATCCCGCGGTGCTGACCGACTTCGGCCTCCTGCCGGCGCTGGACGCACTGGCGAGACGGCTGGGGTCGCTGGTCACGATTGAGGCGCCGGGCTACGAGCTGCCTCGCCTGGCACCAGCAGTGGAGGCGGCGGCCTACTTCTCCACCGCCGAAGCCGTGACCAACGCGGTGAAGCACGCAGGGGCGACCGTTGTGACGGTGACAATCGAAACCAACGAACGCGAGCTCATCATCACGATCACAGACGACGGGAACGGCGGTGTCGATCCGGCCGGCCAAGGGCTGGTCGGCGTGCGGGACCGCCTCGCCTCCGTCGATGGGCAACTGACCATCGGCAACGCACAAACGGCGGGAACCCTGATCAAGATGGTGATCCCATGCGGATAATCGTTGTCGATGACAGCCTCCTCGTCCGGGAGGGTCTCACCGCACTGCTCCGCGCTCGTGGTCACGAGGTTCTCGAAGGAGTCGCAACAGCAGAGCTCGTGCCGGCCCTGGTCCGCAGCCTCTCCCCGGATCTCGTGATCGTGGACATCAAGATGCCCCCGACGTTCACCGACGAGGGGCTCAGGCTGACCGCCCGGCTACGGCAATTGCAGCCGGAGGTTGCCGTTCTCGTGCTTTCGCAGTACGTGGTCGCCGACTATGTTGAGTGGCTGCTCGAGCGGGCGCCCGTACGGGTGGGTTACCTGCTCAAGGACAACCTGCTCCGCGTCGACGTCCTGGAAGAGGCGATGGCGAGGATCTGCGCAGGTGGCACGTTCGTGGACGCCGCAGTCGCCGATGAGCTGGTCCGCGGCTCTGGACCAGCACTCGGTCTGAGCGATCGGGAGACGGAGGTGCTTCGCCTGATGGCGGAGGGCCTTTCCGATCGCGGCATCGCCGACCGGCTCACAGTCAGCATCCACACGGTGGGGACGCACGTGCAGCATGTGTTCGCAAAGCTCGACCTGCCGGGCGGGCAGGCCGACAACCGCCGGGTGCAAGCGGTCGTCACCTATCTGGCATCGCGTAGGCGCCGGCGGCCGCGCGCGGCTGAGCCGCCCGGGCCGGCTACCGGTTGAAGCACCGATGCTCCGGAATCACCAGTTTCCCTGACGACAACACCATCGCGGCCGGGTGATTCTCGACTCGTGCCTCGACCGCCGGGGCATAGCCGGCTCGACTCCGGGCAGGTCACGGGCCTCCGTTCCGGGGGCCGGAGGGGATCGTCATGCACCAACAAACGAAGGGCCGGGGGCGCTGGCTGCAGAGGCCGGCAACGCTCCTGCTCAGTGCCGCGCTGGCGCTGGCCGGACTGGTCGCGGCGCCGCCGCCAGTGGTTGCCGCACCCACCATCTACCCGACCCCGCTGCCGCAGTTCGCCACGGGACAAGCCCCCAACTACCCGCTATTCACACCGACGGGCGGGACGACCTCACGCAAGGGCCTGGTGATCTACGTGCGGCTGACCGGCACCACCCCGGTGCTCAACCGCGGAGAGGCGTGGCTGGCCAAGCGCTACTTCGGCCCGCGTCCAAGCGTGGCCAGCTATTTCAAGAGTCAGTCCGGGAACCGGCTCAAGATCACCCCCGTCGCCGAGACCGGTGGCCGCGACAACGACGGTGTGGTTCTCGTCGAAGGCGGAAGTGCCTCCATCTTCTTCCAGGGCGGCGACCAGGCGTCCGGCCGGATGATCGCCACGGCCATTCGGCTGGCCGAACGAAAAGTGAACTTCCGGTCTGCCGACCGCGACGGCAACGGCAGGATCACCAGCGACGAGCTGATGCTTGCCGTCGTCTGGGATGCGAACCCCATCGACAATGGGGCCCGGTCGCGGGGACATGAGCCGGTTACCGTTGACGGAAAGGCGGTGACACTGGATCTCGCCTCTCTCACCACCATGACACAGGACCTGATGACCGTCATCCACGAGGCTGGCCATGTGCTGACGTCGATGCGTGACCTGTACGGCTACGGAGTGTCACGGTTCGCGCTATCCGGTACGACCGGTGGTCCCGACGCGGCCCTGCAGGGGGCGAATGTCTACGAGAAGATGCACCTGGGCTGGTCGCGGCCCCAGGTGGTGACCCGAGACGGGTACTACAACATCCCCCGCACCGATCGCGGCTTTGGCGGGTTCCTGCTCTACGACCCGGCCAGGGGTACCGACGACTACCTGATGGTGGAGAACCGGCAGCCGACGGCTAACACCGATGATGCCGCCGGGCCGGATCGAGGCCTGCTGGTCTGGCGGGTCGCCAACAGCCAGTACGTTGTCGACTCGGCCACCCGCCGGGTGATCGAGCCGATCAAGCCGGCAGGGGAACGCGTGCCCTTCGGTTGCCAGACCAGCGGCTGCTACGACGGCAGCCCCACGGACGCGTGGGATCCCTCCGACAACCGCTCGCCCGGACGCCGGGTCGAGGTGCCGTGGGCGGGTGACACGAACCCGGCCCGGGTGGCGATCCGCGCCATCAGCCCGTCGGCAAACACCATGTCGGCGTACTTCGACGTGCCGGGGCCGGGCGTGCTCACCGACTGCTACGTGAACGGCCGGCCCCGCCCGCTGGAGGCCGGACGGCGGAGTTCCTTCGCAGTGTCGGTCCGCAACACAGGCGAGGCGACCGACTCGTTCACGTTCACCTTGTCGGCATTGCCCGCGGGCTGGCTGGCTTCTGGCCCGGTCAAGCTGACCCTGGCTCCGCGCCAGGAGTCCGTTGCCACGTTCACTGTCACTCCTCCGGCGTCGGCCCGCAGCGTCGTGGCGCCGGTGATCACCGGACGGAGCGAGACGGACTCCTCGGTGAACTCGTGGTGCTCGGCGGAGCTGGATCCTAACGCCGGAACGAATCAGTGGGCCTATCTGTGGGCGGGCGAGCCGACCGTTGCCGCCTACACTCCGGACTCCGCCTACCAGCGCAGCTCCACCGGCCAGCCGGCCACCATCACGCGTTCGACGACCGGCCGTTACGCCGTGCGGCTGCCCGGCCTGGCGCTCACCGGCGGCGTGGTTCAGGTCAGCGCCTACGGCTCGAAAGGCTCATGTCGAACCCTGGGCTGGCACCCGGAGGGTGCGGATCTGGTGGCCTGGGTGCAATGCCACAGTTCGGCGGGAGCCCCTGCTGACGGACGCTTCACACTGAGTTTCGCGGCGCCGACCTCGACCGAGGGCGACTTGGCTCACGTCTGGGCGAACCGGCCGACGAGCGCCTCCTACGTGCCCGATCCGCTGTACTCGTACAACAGTCGTTCCGCCAGCAATCGGATCCAACGATCGGCGAAAGGACAGTACGTGGTCAGGCTGAACGGTCTCGGCGGAATCGGCGGGCACGTCCAGCTCACTCCGTACGGTTCCGGCACCGTTCGTTGCTCCGTGGCCGGGTGGTCGGCGAGCGGATCGACCCAAACCGTCAAGGTCGGCTGTCGGACGCCTGCGGGTGCTGCAGCGGACGCGATGTTCACGATGACATTCGCTCGCGGGGGCGCAGTCACCGGTGCCGATGGTGCTGACACGGCTTACCTCTGGTCGGATGACCTGATCGCCCAGAACCATCCGGCGAAGGAGTCCTACGCATTCTCCACGACCGGTGCCGAGATGACGATCAGCCGCATGCAGGTTGGGGAATACACCGTCGCGTTGGCTGGGCTGGGCGGAGACAACGGAACGGTTCACGTGACACCGTACGGAGATCGTGGAATCCAGTGCTCGACGAGCTACTGGGCGTCGTTCGGCACGAAGGATCAGCGGGTCTTCGTTTCCTGCTTCGGACCGAAGGGAGAGCCCCGGGACAGCCGGTTCACCCTCACCTACGCACGATGATGGATGCATGACGCTGGTGTCCGCTCGGGTCCGCTTCGGCCCCGGGCGGACGCCGATGCGGCGCTCGACGGGTTCTGCGGGGCAGCCTCGTAGGAAAGCGTCGGGAACGAGCGTGTGCTGTCAAACCGCCATCCATGACCGACGCCGTTTGCCATCACGATTTCGCGCCCGCCCCTTGCGGATTGCAATCCCGGGCATCAGCCTTGGCTGAGACGCGCCGGTCGCCTCCATGCTCCGCTGGGGATCAGGGGCGAGGCGACGGAGGTCATGGGATCATGAAGGCTTACGCGGTCAGCGAGGCCGGCGCCCAGCCCGGCCATCAGGACCTCGACATTCCCGAACCCGCTCCCGGTGAGGTGAGGGTTCGGGTAAGCGCGGCATCGGTCAACGGGTTCGATCTGGCTGTCGCGGGGGGCTACATGGGCGGCTTCTTCGAACATCGGTATCCGGTTGTGCTGGGTCGCGAGTTCGCTGGGGTGGTCGACGCGCTCGGCGCCGGGGTCGATGCTGTTGGGGTCGGTGACCGGGTGTTCGGCGTCGTTTCCAAGCCCTACCTGGCTGAGGGCGCCTTCGCCGAATACACCACCGTCGATGCGGCCAGCGGCATCGCCCACACCCCACTGGCGTTGAGCGATCACGAGGCGGCCGGGCTCGGCCATACCGGGTCGACCGCGTTGATCATCCTCGCCGCTCTCGGCGATCTGAAGGGCAAGACGGTGCTCATCGTCGGGTCCACCGGGGGGGTCGGAACCCTCTTGACCCAACTCGCCGCCGCGGAAGGGGCGATAGTCATCTCGACCGGACGCACCGGGGAAGGGCGAGCCCTGCTCACCGGGCTCGGTGCAGCCCACGCCGTCGACTACGCCAACCTAGAGACAGGCGTGCGCGCCATCGCCCCCGGCTGCGTCGATGCCGCCGTGCACCTGGCTGGCGACCCCGAGCAGATCGCGCCGCTGGTCAAGGACGGTGGCGCGATGGCCTCGGCGCTGCTCTATGCACCACCCCTCTTCCCCGATATTGAACGAATCACCCCGATACCGATCGTCGGATACCCCACCGGCGCAGCCCTTCACCGACTCGCCGATCTTGTCAGTGATGGACGTTTGCGCGTCATCATCGACCGAGAGTACGACCTCAACGAGATCGAGACGGCCTTCGCGCGATTCGGCCACGAAACCCTCGGAAACATCATCGTGCGGATCGGATAACAGCGCCCGACCACCTTGCGGCTAGCACTTCCGGGGCTGGCGCAGGCCCGGTCGCCGACGTAGCGCACCAGGCGGTAATCAGTGTCGGTGGCGGTCATCGCCCACACCGTGTTGCTGCCTGGCTCGGTGACCAGGTTGGGCACTCCGAAGGTGCCGAACCTTCTGGAGATCGTGGCCGGGGTCTGCTGGTCGGGTTGGCGCAACAGATCGAGGCGGTTGCAGGAGGCCACCACGTGCTGGCCGTAAGCCAGGCCAGTGGATTCGTTGATCTCGATGCCGCGCGGTGCTTGCGGCGGCACCGGTGACGCAGGTTTGTGTGGGTGCCTCCTTCCGATGACGGAGCTGCCGGTGAAGTGGGCGCATCCGCGGTCGTTGGCGTAGAGCCAGATGTCGGTCGGGCCATTGACCACCCAGTCGTTGGTCCACTCTCCGACGGAGAAGTCGATACCGAGTTGCCGACCAGGGCAGGTTCGCTCCAGACACCATTGATGTAGGACTGGATCCACTCCAAATTCCCTCGAAATCCGGTGCCCCAAACTGGGCAGCGTGCGCTGCGAGATGAGATTCCCGGGACGTCCTTGGTGGCCGTGGTTCGTCGTCGTGTGGGCCGACTGCACCAAGGAGCGCTCCTTCGAGGACTACGTGCGCAAGTGGTACACCGTCCGCGCAATCGAAGCCTGGCCAACTTGACCACTTCGAGCCGGGGGGCCGCCCCAGGTCCTATTGGAGGACTAGACCCAACCAAACCTGACCGAAGGGAGCACCGGCGGCTTGAAACGGCGAGGAGCTCGGCTGCGACGCATACGAGGGCTCAGGGGTCAACATTTTCTGGCATCGTTACGGCGATTGTTGCACTGACCGGCTGGCGGGGCATCGAGCCGCGTGCCCTGGACGTGCGTATCCGCACGGCGCGCAGCCTATGGCCATCGCTGGGTCGTTCGGATAGGCCGCGTAACCGACGGGTGAAACGCACCATCAGCGGACCGCGCTGGCGCAGCGGGATGCGGTTCGGTTGCAGCATCACCTGCACGCCCATGATCATCAGGGCCTGCCGCAGCAGGCGACGGTAGGACCGGTTCCACCCGTCCCACAGGCCATTCTCGTGCAGGTCGTGGCGCAGCAGGTCGATGGCAGCCGCGAAGGAGAACACATTCTTCGCACTGAACGCCCCCGTGATGCTGTCGCTGCGCAGGCAGTAGTGGTAGTAGACCTTGCGAGTCAGCGCCACCGTGCCGGCCCGCCGCAGAATCCGCGGCGTGGTCGCCAGATCCTCATACTCAATGCTGGGAAACGGCGGGTCATCGGGGTGGAACAGGCTGCGGCGGTACAACTTGTTCCAGGCGAAGGCGGGGAAACGGGTCAGATGGATAGATACTTCCGCGGCCTCCATGCCGGTCATCGACGAGACCCTCGGAAGAAACGGGAACGGCACCCGCAGCCCCCGCAGATGGAAGAGGAAGCCGCCGACGACCGCCTGAGCGCCGGTGTCCTGCGCGATCTGTACGGTGTCGGAGATGAAATCGGGCTCCACCCAATCGTCGGCGTCCGCGAAGGCCACAAACTCCCCATGCGCGACGCTGAGCGCGGCATTCCGTGCCGGGCCAAGGCCGCGGTGACGCTGGCTGATCACCTGCACCTCGGAATGCGCCTCCGCGTAACCCTGCATCACCGCCAGGGACCCGTCGGTCGACCCATCATCAACGACAATGATCTCCAACGGGCGATGCGTCTGCGCCAACAAGCAGTCCAAGCAGCGCGGCAACAACTGCTCCACGTCCCACACCGGGACGATCACGCTCACCAACGGGCGCATAGAATCCCTCCGTCTCTGGGAACGTTGTATCACGGGGCCCAACGCGCCACGCGGTTCAG
Organism: uncultured Actinomycetota bacterium; assembly: GCA_963723605.1. Taxonomy (GTDB): domain Bacteria; phylum Actinomycetota; class Actinomycetes; order Propionibacteriales; family Propionibacteriaceae; genus Micropruina. The sequence goes on from CAVRRM010000004.1 coordinate 158,560, forward strand.
TCCCAGAGCGGACCACGATGGGGATTATGGGTGGTCCACCACCGCGATGGCCGCTCGCTATCAGCACGTCAATGACCCGATTCGGGCCACCGTGGCCAGGCAGGTGGGTGGCCTCTTGTGGGACCAGGAGAGGGATCCCGGGGATGCCAATTGAGACCAACTGAGACCGCAGGGCCGGCGGCGAGCGTAAACGCCGCCCGGTTCTCGTTCACCGAACGGCGTTCGCTCTTGTCAGGGCGGAGGTGGCGAGATTTGAACTCGCGATGGGCGATAAACCCAAACCCGCTTAGCAGGCGGGCGCCATAGACCGGACTAGGCGACACCTCCTCGGCCGAAAACTGAGCCTACCTCAGCCGCCTGAGCGGCGGCAAAGCGCACTGCGGTCGACACCCTCAAGCGTCACCGGAGCCCTGGCGGGCTCGCTGCGCAGTCAACAACTAGACTCGGCGTGTCTCAAAAGCGAATTTCAGAGGATTCAGATGTCCGAACCCAAGCGCGCCGCGTCCGAACCCGCGGACGGCGCCGCCTCGACCGAGGCCGGCGACGAACCCAGACGGGCCGCAGGCCACGGTCGCTTCCGCTGGGCGGTGCTGTGGACCGCCCTCGGTACGATCATCCCTGGGCTCGGCCTCTGGCACGCCGGACGAAAGGTCGCCGGCGCGATTCTGATGGGCCTGTTCGCGGCCCTGATCCTCTCTGCCGCCTACCTGGCCACCATCGGACGTGGCCGGATCACCACGCTCGCCACGAACGTCACCTTCCTCACCGGCCTGGCCATCGGCATGCTGGTGCTGGCCGTGGTCTGGGTCGCCGTGATCGCCGCCACCCACCTGGCGCTACGTCCGCTGCGTCCCTCCGGTGCGCAGCGAGCGCTCGGTGGGCTGCTGGTCGGCATCTTGTCCCTGGTGATTGCCACCCCCCTGGCGGTCGGCGCCGAGTACTCCTATTCCACCGCCCAGTTCCTCGGCACCGTGTTCGCTGACGACGACCCGGCGGAGACACCCACTCCGGCCAGCCCCGGCGCGCCCACCCCGACCGACCCGTGGGCCAACAAGGACCGAGTGAACGTGCTGGTCATCGGCGGCGACTCCGGAACCAACCGCGACCCGAGCCTCGGCCTCCGGGCCGACGCCGTGATGATGGCGTCGATCGACACCCACACCGGCGTGACGACGCTGTTCTCGCTGCCCCGGCAGACCGCTCGAATCCCGTTCCCCAAAGACTCGCCGCTGCACCAGTACTTCCCCAACGGTTTCTACGACGGGGTGAGCGGCGCCAATCCCGAGTACTTCCTCAACGCCATGTACAACAACGTCCCCCGCGCGATCCCGCGTGACCTGCTCGGTCCGAAGGTGAAGAACCTGGGCGCCGAAGTGATGAAGATCGGCGTCGGGGAGGCCCTGGGTCTGGGCAAGGCCGACTACTACGTCACCATCAACATGGACGGCTTCAAGGAGTTCGTCAGCGCCCTTGGCGGCATAACTCTGAACGTCAACTACCGGATCCCGATCGGTGGCCAGACCACGGAGGGCACGCCTCCGTCCGGCTGGATCGAGCCCGGGCCCAACCAGCACCTGAACGGACGGTTGGCGCTGTGGTACGCCCGGGGTCGCTATCACGTCGAGGGCTCCGACTACAGCCGCATGGAGCGGCAGCGTTGTGTGATCAACGCCGTGGTCCAGCAGGCCAAACCGGACGTGGTGCTGCGCAACTTCGAGGGGCTCGCCGCGGCCGGATCCAAGACCATCCAGACCGACATTCCCCGCAGCAAGCTGCCGGCACTACTCGACTTGGCGCTGAAGGTGCGGGAGACCAACCTGCACAGCGTGGTGTTTCAACCGGGTGTTGCCGGCTGGGTGAGCGCCAATCCGCCGTGGCCACAGATCCAACGTCGCGTCCAGGCCGCTCTGAAAGAGGCCGACCGGGCCGAGACCAAAAAGGCCGAGCCCAGCCCGAGCGCGTTGGCGTCCACGACGCCGAAGCCCGGTTCGTCCGCCACCCCGGGCAAGTCGGAGAACCTGTCCGACAGTTGCGCCTACCACCCGGCCAAGTGATCGTCGGCTAGCCCGACTTCTGTCGGTCGAGACTTGTCGGGGACCAGCGTCACGACCAGGTCAAGATCAGCTTGCCGACAGCGTCGCCGGAGGCCAGATGACGATGTGCCGCCGCCACACTTGCGGCCGGGAACCGGGTCTCCTGAGCGGGCTTGACCCGGCCGTCGGCAAGCATCGGCCAGACCGTGCGGGCCACCTCCACGCAGATCGCGGCCTTCTGTTCGACCGGTCGTCCGCGCAGGCTGGTTGCGGTGACCAGGCCTCGTTTGGCGAGTAGTTCTCCCAGATCGAGAGTGCCGGAGCGGCCACCCTGCATGCCGATCACGATCAGCCGTCCGTCCTCGGCCAGGGCATGCACGTTGTCGGGCAGGTACTTGGCGCCGATCACGTCCACAATCACATCGGCGCCGTGCTGAGCCGTGGCTCCGAGCACGGCTCCGAGCCAGTCGTCGTGGTAGTCGAAAGCGGCTTCGGCACCGAGTTCGCGACACAGTGCGAGCTTGTCAGCGGTGCCGGCGGTGGCCAGCACCCGCACGCCCAGCGCGGTGGCGTATTGGATGGCGAAGCTGCCGATGCCGCCGGTTCCCCCATGTACGAGCAGGATCTCACCGGGCGCGATCGCCACCCGGGTCAGATTGGACGCGACCGTGGCCGCCACCTCGATCAGGCCAGCAGCGGTGATCAGGTCGATTCCGTGCGGCGGGCGGACCACTTGGCCCGCGGGCGCGACCACCCGCTCGGCGTAGCCCCCGCCGGCCAGCAGCGCCACGCAGCGGTCGCCCACCTGCCAGCCGTCGACGTCGGCACCGAGGGCCGCGATCCGTCCGGAGACCTCGAGCCCGATGATGTCGGTGATGCCGTCAGGAGGCGGATAATGGCCCTGGCGTTGCAGCAGGTCGGCCCGGTTGATCCCTGAGGCGACCACGTCGATCAGTACCTCTTCGGGGCCCGGGCACCGGATCGGGCACCTCGGCCATGGTCAGCACCTCGGGTCCGCCGACCCCTTCAGTCACGATCGCACGCATGGTCTCAGCCTGGCACTTCCGGCCGCGGTCGGGCAGGCTTTCCCACTGGTGACCCGACCCCGTCCCAGGGGCACCGGTGTGGTGCGTCCCCTGCGTCGCCCGGACTAGGATGTGGGGCTGGGCGAGGTCGCATAGTGGACTAGTGCAGCCGCCTTGAAAGCGGCCGAGCGGAAACGCTCCGTGGGTTCGAATCCCACCCTCGCCGCGTGGCTTCCCGCGTTCATGTGCTCACTCCGCCGTTGCCGTTGCGCGCGGTGGCCCTTTCAGCCCTGCTCGCCGTGGTCGGTGCAGCCCTGATTGTGGCCGGCGCCGCGGCCGGGCTGACGACCGCCGTGGTGGTGATCGGCTGGATTCTGCTGGCCGGCGCCGTCGGCCTGAACCTGGTGGCCTGGACGACCTGGCGGCGGATGCGGGTAAGTGTGGAGTTGAGCGACTTCGGCTACACGATCGATGGGCCGGCTGCCCATGAGGAAGGTCGGTGGGCCGACGTGACGAAGGTCACCCAAACCCCCACCACGTTGGTGATCCACCACGGCGAAGATCACCGGGTGCGTTTGGTCAGCCAGCGTGGCGTGACCGCCGACCTGGTTCACCTGACCGGCGACCTGGCCCGTCGACTGGACGCCAGCCGCGGCTACACCCAGCGGTCCTGACGTCAGCTGGTTGAGCGCGGCTCGCCGTGGTCGAGGGACGGGGGTCGGGCCTGCCCGGCCTCCTGCACTCCACCGACACCCCCGCCGGTTGAGCTTGTCGAAACACGTGCTCTCGACAAGCTCGACCGACGACGGCGCTCGATCTATGACCGCCAGGTGTGCCAAAGACGGGCGTACTCCCCGTTCAACTCCAGCAGTTCCTGGTGTGAGCCAAGCTCCTGGATCCGGCCGTCGATCACCACCGCGATCCGGTCCGCGTCGTGCGCCGTGTGCAGCCGGTGCGCGATCGCCATCACCGTGCGTCCGGACAGCAGCGCCGCCATCGAACCCTCCAGGTGCCGGGCGGTGCGCGGATCGATCAGTGACGTGGCCTCGTCCAGCACCAGCGTGTGCGGATCCGCCACCACCAACCGGGCCAGTGCCACCTGCTGCGCCTGCGCCGGCGTCAGTTGGGTGCGGCCGTGGCCGAGCATGGTGTCCAGCCCGTGGGGCAACTTCTGCACCCAATCCATCGCATCGACCGCCCGGAGTGCCGACACCACCGCCGCATCCCCCTGCTCGGGGGTGAGCTGGTGGTCGCGGGCCAGCACGATGTTGTCGCGGACGGTGCCGACGAACACGTGGTGCTCCTGGGTGACCAGGGCCACCTCGGTGCGCAGCACGTCCAACGGCAGTGACATCAGCTGCACGCCGCCGACCTGCACCGAGCCCGTCCGGGGACCGTTGATGCCGGCCATCAGCCGGCCCAGGGTCGACTTGCCCGACCCGGACGGTCCGACCACCGCCAGCCGCTCACCCGGTCGAAGGTCCAGGTCGATGCCGTGCAGCACATCGCGGCCCTCGCGGTAGGCGAAGCGCAGGTTGTGACCGGCCAGATGGTTGTCGGTCGGACGTTCCGTGCCCGGCACCCGATCCTGCGGCACCTCGGCGATGCCGAGCAGACGGGTGGTGGCCGCCAGGCCGATCTGCAACCGGTCGGCGACCTGGATGAGGCGGTCGAGCGGCTCCACCAGCTGTTGCACGTAGATCGCGGCCGCGGTGATCTGGCCGATGGTCACCCAGTCGTTGGCGTAGCCCCAGGTGCCGAGCACCACCACCGCGACCAGCGGCAACTGGTACGACGCGTCCAAGAAGATGAACAGCAGATTCCGCAGCGTCATGGTGTAGCGCTCGGCGTGGTTGGACAGCTCGATGTCGTCCTCGCCGATTTCGGTGCGACGCTCGTGCAGGCCGAGCGCCTCCACCGTGCGGGCACCCTCGATCGTCTCGGTCATGGTCGAGTTGATCTGGGAGTAGGTGCCCGACTCGGTGATGTAGCCCGGCATCGCCCGCCGCAGGTAGACCCTGGTGACCAACACCAGAACCGTGATCGACAGGACCAGCGGCAGCGCCAGGAACCACGAGTTCAGCACCATGGCCACCAGGGTCAATGCGGTCACCACAACCGACATCACCAGTTGTGGGAAGCCCCACCGGACCGACTCGCTCATCTTGGACACGTCGGAGGTGATCCGGGTCAGCAGGTCGCCCGAACTGGCCGACTCAACCCGCCCCAGAGGCAACCCCAACACGGTACGGACGATCGCCTCGCGGGCCGCGGCCAACAGGTCGTAGCCGAAGACCACCGACATCCGGCGGGCAGCGAAGGTGAGCAATGCCTGAGCCACCACGACGCAGGCCACGCCCAGAATGATGGCGTCGATGGTGGCCAGGGCGGCACCGCCGGTGGAGACCTGGTCGACCAGGTCGCCCAGCATCCACGGCACGACCAGGCCCGCCGTCGCGGCCAGCACGTTGAAGACCACCACGGCGACGAGCAGCCCGCGCCGGGTCGACAGCAGCGAACGGATGAACCTGAACGCCTTGGCGTTCTCGGCGACCGGCAAACCGCGTTCCGGGTTGCGGGACGCCGCGAAGAACGTCTCGGCCTGGTCTTGCCTGATCCGGAATCGGGTCGCGAGACCGCGCGCCCGTCCGGCGGGGTCGGTCAGCATCGCCAGCACGCCTCGGCGAGCCGGCAGGGCGAGCTCGGGCGGCAACTCGAGCCGGGCAGGGTCGTCGGCCCAGGTGGACGCCGAGGTCGACAACGACTCAGTCGTGAGCGTCATCGTCATCCTCCATTCCTCGGTTGACCACCGCCCGGTAGCCCGGGTGATGCTGCAGCAGATAGTCATGGCTACCGGTGCCGACCAGTCGCCCATCGGCGAGGTAGGCCACCCGATCGGCCCGGTGCACCAGCAGCGGCGATGCGGTCATCACCACGGTGGTCCGGCCCCGCCGCTGGTCGGCCAACCGTCCGGCGATCGACTCTTCGGTGTGCGCGTCGACCGCGGAGGTCGGCTCGACCAGTACGAGCACTTCGGGATCGGCCAGCAGCGCCCGGGCCAGAACCACCCGCTGCCGCTGCCCGCCCGACAGGCCCCGACCCTTCTCGTCGATCCGGCTGGCCCAGCCGTTCGGCAGCGATTCGAAGACATCCTCGCCGGCGGCCGTCCACAGCGCCTCCTCGGCCTGCTCGCGGGTGTGCCCCCCGAGCGGATCGACGGCCTGCTGGAAGGTGCCCGCGAACAACTGGCTGCCGGCGTCGGAGACCAGAATCCGCTGCCGGATCGACTCGATGCTGTAGTGCTGGTAGTCCAGACCGTCGGCGGTGACCCCCCAGGGGGCCGCCGCGCGCTCGGCGTCGGCGCGGGCGATCTCGGCGCGACGACGCTCCTTCTCGACCCGGGCCAGCTTGGCCGCCCGGCCCTTCAGGTCCTCGTCGTCGGATTCGTCGAAGTGACCGGCCACATCGGCCGGCAGGTAGCGGCCGAGCCGGTCGGCCAACGCCGCGGACGCGTCCGGGTCGGTGCCGACCACGACCAGAAACTCACCCGGCCGGACGGTGAGGTCCGACTCCAGGTCGTGCAGGTTCGGACGCGCGGCAACGTTCAGCGTGCCGTCGTTCCAGGGCAACTCGGCGCTCAGCAGGGCGATCGTCTTGCGCGCCGACACCAGCCCCTGCACCCACTTCTGCGCCACCTCGAAGAGGGTCTGCAGCGGCCAGACCATGAAGATCGCGTAACCGAAGAAGCTGATCAGCTGGCCAAGAGTGAGCCGTCCGTCGATCATCTCGTGCGCGCCCAGCCAGACCAGGATCACCAGCAGCATGCCGGACAGCAGCACCGACAAGGTTTCGACGACGGCGCGCCACGTGCCCGTGGTGACGCCTAGCCGGCGCACTCGCTGCGACTGGGTGGCGTAGTTGTCGCCGAAGGTCTTCTCGCCGCCGATGCCGCGCAGGATGCGCAGGCCGGCGACGATGTCGGCGGCCATCGAGGTGAGCTCGCCGTTCTGGGTTCGCTCCGCGGTCTGCGCCGCATTGAGCGGACGCAGCACCGGCGTGGCCGCAGCGACCAGCAGCGGGGCGGCGATCAGCACCACGAGTCCGAGCACTCCAGAGGTGGCCATCATCAGGCTGGCCACCACCAGGAACGCCCCGATGGCACCCAAAGCGCGGGCGACCACCTCGAAGGTGGCGCCGAACGTGTCCGAGTCGGACGACGAGATGCTCAGCACCTCGCCGGTCGGCAGCCGGCGGTTCAGCACGTGGCCGAGCTGAACCGACTTGCGAGTGACCAGCTTCTGCGTGCCGTAGAGCGAAATCAGCCAGCCCCGGACGGCAAAGGTATGCATCACGATTCCGCCGGCGGCACCGAACAGGATCACCAGGGCCAGCAGTGCGGCCCACAGTGCCGTCGCGGCCCAGTCGCCCACCAGAATGCCGGCGTCGATCGTGCGTCCGAGCAGGTACGGGCTCAGCGCGCTCGGCAGAAACCAGGCCAACCCGGCGATCGTCAACGCGATGAGCACGTCAAGCTGCACCCGCAGTGTCCACAGCAGAAACCGTGCTGGACTGCGGGTGTCGGGCCTGGCGGTCTCGGCGCGCGTATAGGCGTCGATCCGTGGTGGGAAATCATGCATAGCCTTCCAACGTTACGCCGATGATCGATTTCTGTCGATCCGACCCGGATATTGCGTTTCGGGGCGTGCCGGCGAGCGGTATCAGCTGTTCGGCGGGTCAGTGGCGCGCCAGGGCACCGTCCAAGGCATCATGGAACCACCGCAAAGGAGGACGTCGATGATCCAGGTGGTTCCGATCCTTCGGGTATCCGACGTGGACGCTTCGCTGGTGTGGTGGCAGCAGATCGGGTTCGCCCACGACTTCACCCACCGCTACGGCGGGGGTACCACCTACCGGTTCATGGGGATTCGTCGTGACGGGTGCGGATGTGTTCCTCAGCGAGAACGCCGCGGACGCCGACGGTCCAGGATTGATCTTCGTCTGGATTCCGGACGTGGACGAGGTCGCCGCCCGGTTCGGGGTAGACGTCGAGCAGCACCCGTGGGCCCGTGACTTCGAGGTCAGCGACCCGGACGGCAACCGGATTCGGGTGGGCACCAAAGAGATCGGCCAGTCGGCCTAGCGGTCACCCGGCAGCCGGTCATCGGCGAACGCCGGGCTCTCCGCGCCGTCACCGTCATCTGGCGCCACGTTCAGCGCAGGAACAGTGCCCGCAGCCGCACGGTGCAGAACGCGATGCCGAGTACCGACATCACCCCGAAGTAGGCCAGGTGCACCGCCGTCATGGCGCCGAAGACGCCGATCGACAACTGGCGCATCAGTTCAACCCCGTGCCACAGCGGCATGGCCTGGATGAACCACTGAATCGGCTGCGGGTAGATGTCGATCGGGAACAGCGTGGAGCTGAACATGAACATCGGCAGCAGCACGATGTTGATCAGTTCCATCTGCTGAAAGTTGGTGAACCAGCTGGTCACGGCCATGCCCACCGCGGCGAACCCCAGCGCGATCAGCACGGCCACCGGCACCATCGCCAGCGCCCACCACGAGGTGGTGATGCCCAGCACCGCCATCACGCCGAGGAATCCGCAGGCGTACAGCAGGCCCCGGAACAGGGCCATCGCGATCTCGCCGGCCGCCACGTCGAGCGGGCCGAGCGAGGTGGACAGCATCGCCTCGTAGAGGCGTCCGAACCGCATCTTGAAGAACACGTTCCAGGTGGAGTCGTAGATCGCCCCGTTCATTGCAGACGTGGCCAGCAGGGCCGGCGCGATGAACGCCAGGTACGACATCGGCTGCCCACCGGGCCCGGTGACCTGTCCGACCAGGCCGCCGAGGCCGAACCCCATCGCCAGCAGGTAGAACACCGGCTCGAAGAAGCCCGAGACCAGAATCGCCCAGTTCTGGTTGCCGATCACCTTGAAGCCACGCTCGAGCACCGCCCGGACGTTGCCCGAATACAGCCCGCTCAGCACCGTCATAGGGTCAACCTCTTGGCGAAGATGCGAGCCGCGACGACGGTTCCGGCGACACCCGCAGCCACCAGCACAAACTATGTGCAGCAGGGTGAGCCACCCCGGGTTGGGCATGCCGAAGGACACGATGCGGGCCAGTTGGGTGCCGTGCCACATCGGTGAGACCCAGCCGATCCACTGCAGGTACCACGGCATCGCCGTGAGCGGAAAGAACGTGCCCGCGAACAGGAACATCGGCATCACGACAAACCGCTGGACAAAGGCGAACTGAGCACCTTCGTCCTTCTGGGTGGCCGCGAAGGCCATCAGTGGTGCACCGAACGCCAGCGCAGCGACCGGCGCGATCACGATCACCAGCCAAGACCACGGCGTGGTGACCGCCCCGAACATCAGCAGCATCAGCCAGAACACGATGCTCTCGGCGATGAAGCGAATGCCGACCGCGACCACTTCGCCGAGCACCACCTGGGCCGGACTCAGCGGGGACGCGCTCGCCGCGAAGTAGTGCTTCTGCCACTTGAACCCGCTCATCACCGGATAGGAGAACTCGCCGCTGGCCTCCATCACGATGGACGACACCAGCAGCGCCGGCCCGACGAAAACCAGATAGCTCACCCCGTCGACGCCACCGGCACCGGCGTCGACCAGAGCGCCCAACCCAAGACCCATGGAGGCCAGGTACAGCAGCGGCAGGCCGATCGCGCGGATCATGATGGTCTGCAGGTAGGCGCGCATGTTCCACAGCCGGTATTCGGCGTAGAACCACCAGCCCCATCGGGTGGAGGCCCGGGCCTGGGCGGACGGCGACAGCGCCGCCCCCGAGTAGGCGAGGCGGTTGGAGTCGGCGTCGAGGCCGGTGGCGATGTGAATGCGCTCAGTCAATCAAGGACCTTCCGGTCAGCCGGAGGAACACGTCCTCCAGCGACGAGCGCCGCACCAACGACGTGATCGGCTGCAAACCCCGCGAGGTGACCCGCTCCAGCGCTGCCTCACCATCGGCGGAGTACAGCAGGATGCGGTCGGGCAGCACCTCGAGCCGGTCGGCCACGTCTTCGAGCTGGGCCACCACAGCCGCGTTGCGGTCTGAGCCGAATCGCACCTCGAGAACCTCACGGGTGCAGTACTGCCGGATCAGCTCCGCCGGGGACCCCTCGGCGACGATCCGGCCGTGGTCCATCACCACCAGGCGGTCGCAAAGCTGCTCGGCCTCATCCATGAAGTGGGTGGTGACCACCAGCGTGACGCCCTGCTCTTTGAGCCGGAACAACCGATCCCACAAGATGTGCCGGGCCTGCGGATCGAGGCCGGTGGTCGGCTCATCGAGCAGCAGGATCTTGGGTTCGTTGATCAGGCCACGGGCAATGGTGAGCCGCCGTTTCATGCCTCCAGAGAGGTTGTCGACCTTTTCGTTCGCCTTCTCGGTGAGCTGGGCGAACTCCAGCAGGTCATCGGCACGTTGCTGCAGATAGCTGCGTGGCAAGCCGAAATAGCGTCCATAGGTGATCAGGTTGTCGCGGCAGCGCAACTCGGAATCAAGATTGTCCTGCTGCGGAATCACACCCAGGTTGGCCCGCACCTCAGGGCCCTGCAGCTCTGGATCCATTCCCAGGACGGTGAGGGTGCCGGACGAGCGCAGCGAGGTTCCGCCGATCAGGCGCATGGTGGTCGACTTGCCGGCTCCGTTGGGGCCGAGTAGGCCGAACGACTCCCCCGGCGCCACGTCGAAGTCGATGCCGTCGACAGCGTTGAGCTCCCCGTAGCTCTTGACCAGGGCACGGGCTTGGATCACGGACACGATTGGCAACCTACCAACCGCCACCGACAGGCAAAAACCGCTAGCGAACGACCGCCGCCGAGTCCCCGGCCGGCCTCGCGTCCACGACCAACCTGCGTCCAACCTGACGCTCAGCGCAGATCCTGATCGGGGGCCGGCGGCAACTGCCGGTTCTGCTCGGGCGCAGCACGGCGACCGCCGCCGGACAGCAGGCCGAGAATGATCGGAACCCCAGTGCCAAGCATCGGCCACATCGGCCAGTAGTAGAGCGGCCGGCCGACGCCCACCGAGGTCATCAGCCAGATCACGTTGAACAAAATCGCCAATGCCAGCCACCAGCGGGGGAACGGGCCGATCATGCCGCCACGACGCGACCAGTTCGGCTGCGGAGGTGCGGATGCGTACGCCGGTGCGGACGGGGTGGACGGCCGGTCGACGGTCAGGTCGCGCAACACCGGCACCAGTTCACCCAGGCTCTTGGCGGACGTCACCTGGTCCAGCCGCTGGTCGTATTCGTCGCGGTCCAGCCGGCCCTCCGAGAAACCCGCGGCGAGCATGGACGAGGCCGTGGCCCGGTCCGAATCGGACGCCCGTAGATGCTGGTACTGAGGATCGCGCGGGTCGACAGTGAACGCGGCCCACCCTCCCCCTCCCGAGTTCGGGGGCACGGGGAGGTTCTGCCACTGCGGAGTCGACATGACGCCACTCTCCTCGGGTCGGTCCGGTCCACCTCAGCGGTGGTGCTCCTCACCGCAACCTTAACCCCATCGAGGGTGGCCTCGGCCGGGACGCCCGCACGGGCGCGGGACTGTCGCGCACCCATCCGGCCGATCGCCCTGGCGGTGGCGCGCAGCGGTGCCCTCCGGCACACACGCAGCGGGGGTAATCTGAACTCAGATCCGGATCCGGCAGCGGCGCCGGGGTCGCGAACAGGAGCAGCAATGAGCGAACCGACAGGTGACGAGCAGCAGCAGATCGGCAATCCGGGCCCGGCGGAGGCTCCCGACGCGGAGACCAGCCAGCCGCGGGCGGTCGGCAACCCCGGCCCGGCGGAGGATCCCGACGCGGAGACCAGCCGGCCGCGGGCGATCGGCAACCCCGGCCCGGCGGAAGACCCCGATGCCGAGTATGGACAGGGCCGCGCGATCGGCGATCCCGGTCCCAACGACTAGGCCGGTACGCGCCGAAGCTCACTTCGCTGACCGGACCTGGGTCCCGTCCAGCCCGCCGTTCGCTGCCTGAGCAACGCGGTCAACCCACTGTGGCGGCTCGCACGCGCCCAGTCCGACGAGTGGCGAGAGGGTTGCCTGTGGGTTGGCTGAAGGGCGGCTAGGAACCCCCTCCAGGTCAGTCGCGGGCCGTTGGTCCGGACGCACGCCGAGCCGACCATGGAGGCATGGAACCGCTCACCCCGTCGCAGACCGTCCGGCGCATGGTCGATCGGCTCGCCTTCGGCCTGCCGGCAGCGGAGCGGGTCGCGCTGACCCGGCTCAGCCCGGCCCGCGCCGCGGAGGCACTACTCGAGCCGGCCGGCGCTCCTCCCGCACCGCCCAGGTTCACTGCCGTGCCCGCGCTCGGCAAGGACGCCGCCAGCGAGGAGAAGAAGGCTCGCCGTCAGATTCTGCGCGCCAACTCGATCACCCTGGCCCGGTGGTGGCTCACCCAGCTGATCACGTCCGAGGACGCCACCCGCGAACGGCTGGTCTGGTTCTGGCACGGCCACTTCGCCACCTCGATCCAGAAGGTGCGACTGGCCCAGTTGATGCTGCACCAGAACCAGAGCTTCCGCCGCCTCGGCACCACCGCTTTCGGGCCCCTGGCCCAGGCGATGGTGGTCGACCCGGCGATGATGATCTGGCTGGATGCAGCCAAGAACCGCAAGGGCTCACCGAACGAGAACCTGGGCCGCGAATACCTCGAGTTGTTCACGTTGGGCCACGGCAACTACACCGAGGCCGATGTCGCGGACGCCGCTCGCGCACTCACCGGCTGGGTGCTGCGCCGCGATGGCGGCACGGTGACCGCCGAGCTGGTGGGGCGCCGGCACGACGCCGGCCAGAAGACGATCCTGGGCCGCAAGGGAGCCTACGGGGCTGCGGACCTCGTCGACGTCGTGCTCGGCCAGAGCGCCTCGTCACGGTTCGTGGTCGGACGGCTGTGGACCCGCTTCGTGGGCCACCAACCACCGACCGACCAGCAAGTGTCGGAACTGGTCGCCGCGTACGGCTCGGAGCGCAGCATCTCCGCGGTGCTGCGAGCGATGGTCACCTCGGAGGCTTTCACGTCGGCCGACCTGGCCCTGGTCAAGGAGCCCGTGCTCTGGCTGGCCGGCCTGGCTCGTCAGCTCGGAGTCACGGCCGATCAACTGGCCGCCCCGATCAAGGACGGCCGGCAAGTAACGCTCGCCGACACGATGCTGGCCGGCCTGAACGCCATGGGGCAGGTTCCCCTGCGGCCGCCCAGCGTCGGTGGCTGGCCCGCTGCGCGCGGCTGGCTGTCCAGCGGAACCGCTGCGGCCCGCCTGGTGCTGGCCACCAGGGTGGTCACGGCGGCCACTCCCAAGCTGGCCGGCAGCCAGCGGAGCCGGGTGGCCGCCGTCGGTGACCTGCTCGGCGTGGACAGCTGGTCCACCCGCACGGCCGACGCTCTCGCGGGTGTCGCCGACCGACCGGTCCAGCTGGTCGCGCTGGCCGCCTGCGCCCCCGAGTACATCGTCAGCCGTTAGGAATCGTCATGCCAGCACCGAACCTGACCACCGCGGTACCGAACCTGACCCGGCGCCGCTTCCTGACCTGGTCCGGAGTCGCCGCCGGAACCGTGGTCTCCGGAGGTGCCGCCACCCTGTCGTGGCCCGAACTCTTCGGCGCCGCCCAGCGCACCCCGCTCGACCCCAGCGCCGGCGTGCTGGTGGTGGTCACCCTGTACGGCGGCAACGACGGACTGAACACCGTGGTGCCGGCGTCCGACCCGGCGTACGCCGCCGCCCGTCCGCACCTGGCCTACCAGCCGAACGAGGTGCTGGACGTCGGCGCCGGGCTCGGCCTCAACCCCGGCCTGAAAGGTCTGAAGGGCTTGTGGGACAGCAAATCGCTGGCGATCATCCAGGGCGTCGGCTATCCACAACCCGACCGCAGCCACTTCGCCTCGATGGCCATCTGGCAATCCGCGTCTCCCGGCACCCCCGCGGGCTCCGGCTGGCTCGGCCGCTGGCTCGACCTGGCGCCCGACCCGATCAAGGCGCTTGCTCTCGACCCGATCCTGCCGCCCCTACTGGCCGGCACGAAGACGGCTGGCTCCACTCTGGGTCGTACCAAGCTGGCGCTCCCCCGCGGCGCCGCCGGTCGCACCGTTGCCGGACTGGCGCTGCCCAGCCCGTCGGACGGGCCGTGGCAGGCCGCCGCCGCGGGGTCGCTGGCCGACCTGGTAACGGCGTCCGGCACTTTTCACGACGCCGTTGCCGGGATCGACGAGCAGGACGACACCACCTCCCCCGGGGGCAGCGCCGGCGGCCAGTCCGGCCTGGCCAAGCAGTTGGACATCGTCGCCGGGTTGATCGAACTCGGCGTACCGACCCGGGTCTACTCGGTGTCGCTGGGTGGTTTCGACACCCACTCCGACGAGCGCGGCACCCAGGAGCGCCTGCTTGCCCAACTGGACGCTGCCCTGTCCGGTTTCGCCGCTCGGCTGGCGCGGACCGAGCGTGGTGGTCAGGTGGTCACGATGGTCTACTCCGAGTTCGGCAGACGGGTCCAGGCGAACTCGAGCGAGGGCACCGACCACGGCACCGCCGGACCGATGTTCGTCTTCGGCCGCGGAGTGCAGGGTGGCAGGTTCGGCGACTCTCCGAACCTGACCGACCTCGACAATGGCGACCTCCGGGCCGGCACCGACTTCCGGGACGTGTACGGCTCGATGCTCGGCGGGGTGCTGGGCACAGACCCCAGTCAGGTACTCAATGGCTGGACCGGTACCGTTCCCAAGCTCTTCGGCTAGCCACCCGCCGGTGGAGCCTGTCGAAACCCTGGTCTGGACACGCTCGACCGGCGACGGGTCTCGACACGCTCCACCGGCGACACAACTCGTCCGGCGCCCGGTGGTTCTCAGCGACCAGACCCGTGGTACCGCAGGGAGTTGGGCCGGCATTCGGCCTCACTGCCGATCCGCAGGCCGTGGGCGAGCCGGCCGTCGTCGCGGAGCGCCTGCAGCCGCGGTACCACGCGGTCGCGGATGGCCCACGGGTGCAGCGTGTTGAGGTAGATCTTGGTCGCGCCCTCGAAGCCGGCCAGCGTACTGATCCGCCACTTCAGCACGATCCGCCAAGGCATCGCCACGTCCACGTCGATCGGCCGGTAGTGCCACTCCTCGTTGGACGGCACGTCCACGCCGGTGGCCGCGTGCATCGCGTGCACCATGTCGGACATGCCGCGCAACTCCTCCGGCGACTGCTCCCACGGGTCGCACTCGGCGCTCTTGGAGTAGATCTCCAGGGATGGGAACCGGTGTCCGAAACCGGCGAAGGCGATGGCGTGATCACTCTCGGCCAGCACCAGGTTCTTGTAGCCGGCGTAGTTGACCGCGTCATCGTTGAACACGTTCGGGTTGTCCCGCAGCCGGGCCACCGCCCGCTCGGCCTGCACGCCACGCTCGTCGACCGCCACCAACTGCTTGTGCAGGTGATCGAAGGAAGCCCCGGCGGGTCGCAGCCAGTTCTGGAACACCACCACGTAGCGGGCATACCGGTTCAGCTCGAAGAGCGCCTGGATCGATTCCACCGTGAAGGCGAGAAAATTCTGATGCTCGTCGGGGGTCATCGTGCCGGACGCCGCCAGCTGGGTGTTGTCGGTGGCACCATCGACGAAATGCCGGCGCGGAATGATCACGTCGTGCCCGCCGCCGAAGAAGCCGGACGCGAACTCGACCCGCTCCTGGTCGGTCATCGCCTCGATCTGTTCCGGCGTGCGGCCACCGGCCAGCAGCTTCGTCCGGGCCACCGAGAGCACATGCTCGCGGCCGGCCTCGGATGCCAGGTAGGCCGCCTTCCGCGCCGCCACCCGGGGCGGCAGCGTGTAGCCGTAGTTGGCATGCCAGTACTGAAAGCTGAGGATCTCGAACAGGTTCGGCACCCGGCGGAACTCGGCCACGGTCTGGAAGAGCTCCTCCGCCGTGGTGCGATAACGGATCTCCATCGACTGGTCCTCGCGGCGCACCATCCGGGACTTCTCCGGCGGGGTCTCCAGGTAACGCTGCTCGCAGAACGGGCAGTAGCGACCGTGCTGGGCGGTGTCCAGCGGCACCGGATCGGGCAGGGTCACCCCCATCGGACGGGTGCCCCGTCCGGCCACCGTCCAGACCTCGGTTCCGGAGAAGGGGTTCAGTTGCTTGACCGTGCCATCAGCCATGATGGTCAACCAGTCCGGCTCCTTGGTGAAGGCCTGCATGGGTAGTGCTCCCCTGGTTGCGTAGTGCCGCTCAGGGTAGCGTCTCCGCTAGTCGGCTCGACACAAAGACCCGCCCCCCAGGGTTGTTGGACCGCCGGATTGACCTGCGTGCCCGCCCCAAAGGGTTGAGCCGGGGACACTCCGCAGAAATCCCTTGCAACCGAATCGTGATCCCCCGCGTCAAACCCCGATGAGGACCCGTCACGGAAGAAGTGAGATCGACATGCCGAGTGCCACCCGCGCCGACCGCGCCGCCTGCATCGACAACCCGAGCCTGTTCCAGCACCCGTTGCTGGAAGAGCCGGCCCTGACCCGCCAGGACACCGACCGCCATCGCAAGTCCGCCCTGCTGGCCGGCCGCGCGGCCACGGTCTGCGCTGACTGCCCGCTGTTCAACTCCTGCCTTTACGAGGCCGTGGTGAACCACGACGTGGCCGGCTTCGCCGCCGGCACCACCGAAGCTCAGCGGACGCAGATCCGCACCGCACTCAAGGTGAGGGTCGCGAAGGAGGACTTCGACACCCTCGCGGGCGTGGTCCGCGGCAACCGCCAGATCGATCACGAGGAGGTGCTGCGGCTCCGCCAGGCGAATCCGCACGAGAGCCTCGAGGTGATCGCCATGCGGCTCGGCTGCTCACTGTCCACGGTCAAGCGGCACATGCGCCGGGCCCGGAATACCCCGAGCGAGATCAAGCTGGCCGTGGTCAAGCCGAGCATGGACCGGGTGCTCGCCGTCTTCGCCGCAGTGGTCGGACGGCCCGGCCAGCGCCGGGAGCAGCGGGTCGCCTGACCCCCGACTGGCCGGGGACGGTTCTTTTTCGTTCACCCGCCGACCTGAACGACCGGGGACGGTTCTTTTTCGTTCACCCCACCTGAACGACCGGGGACGGTTCTTTTTCGTTCACCCCACCTGAACGACCGGGGACGGTTCTTTTCCGTTCACCCCACCTGAACGGAAAGGAACCGTCCCCAGCCATTCAGTCGCGTGAACGGAAAGGAACCGTCCCCAGCCATTCACCCTGTCGGCTGGCCGCAGTGAACCATTCACCCGACGACCGGGCCGCCGAGTGGACCATCGGCGCCGGTCGAGCTGGTCGAGACCATCAGGCGTACGGTGCAGGCATGGCCGCCAGCGCCGAAATCACTCCCCTCCCGGTGGGGTTCGAGACATTTCATCGCCAACCCTTCATCAACTACCAACTGAACCGTGTGTACGGTCTTGGCTTCGCCGATCGAGGCGCGTTGCACACGGCAGGTGCGCAGGTGCGCTCGGCAGACGACTGCGTCCGGGTCTTCGAAGCACTGTCGGACGCGGCCGAAGCGGCCGGCCACCTCCGTCAGGCAACGGGCTACCTGCGGGTGGCGGAGTTCTTCACCCCAGGACGCTCGGCGGCGAAGCTGCAGCGCTACCACCGCTACCGTGCCGTTTTCGACCGCGCGGTCGAAAACGGCGGTCCCGTGCGCCACCAGGTGCCCTACGGAGGAGCCGCGCTGCCGGCCTACTTCCTACCCGCCACCGGGTCGGTCGCGCGCGGAGCGGTGCTCGTTCATGGCGGCTTCGACTCGCTGATCGAGGAGTTCTACGCGATCTGGCAACGGATCGCAGCCGCCGGATTCGACGTGATCGCGTTCGAGGGCCCCGGCCAGGGCGGGGCACGCAGCCTGGGCGGGTTGCTGTTCGACCACGACTGGGAGAAACCCGTTGCCGCGGTGCTGGACTACTTCAAACTCGACTCAGCTGCTCTGATCGGACTATCGATGGGCGGCTACTGGGCGATCCGCGCGGCAGCCCACGAGCCACGGATCGACCGGGTGGTCTCGTGGCCGCCGGTTTACGACTGGTTGCACCGGTTGCCCGCACCGGTGCGCGGTCCGACCCGGGCGATGCTGCGTCATCGGCGGTTCATGCGCTGGAGCGTCCGGACCCGCGCCCGGCTGCTGCCGAACCTGCGGCTGGTCGTCGACCAGACCCTGTACCTGATCGACAGCACCGATCCTGCCGATGTCGTCGATTGGTTCATGGGCATGAACGCTCAGCACTTGGGCAGCGAACGGGTGAGTTGCGACGTGCTGCTGATGTGCGGCCAGCACGACGCCTTTCAGCCACCCTCGTTGGCCCGGAGTCAGGCCAGGGCGCTCACCGGTGCTCGCTCCGTCACCGTGCGCACCTTCACCCGCAGTGAGCAGGCCGACCGGCATTGCCAGATCGGCAATGTCGAGTTGGCGTGCCACGTTCTCGTCGAATGGTTGCAGGCGCCGAATCCGCCCAACGGTTAGCAGAGGCCGGAGCGGCCCGGCCGCGTCAGTCCGGGACGGCCGCCTCGATCACGAGCGAATCGATCGGTTGCACCTCGCCGGCCAGCACGGCTTCGGCCCAGTGACACGCCACCTGATGGTCGGGATGACCGTCGATCACCCGCAGTGCGGGCACCTCGTCATCGCATCGGGTCGGTTGCCGGTAGGGGCAGCGGGTGTGGAACCGGCAGCCGGACGGCGGGTTCGCCGGGCTGGGCAGGTCGCCCCGCAGCAGGATCCGCTCGCGCCGGTCCTCGACCTCGGGGTCCGGAATCGGGATCGCCGACATCAGCGCGATGGTGTAGGGGTGCAGAGGGGTCGCGTACAGGTCGTCGGAGTCGGCTTCCTCCACGATCACCCCCAGGTACATCACCCCGACCCGGTCGGAGATGTGCCGCACCACCGCCAGGTCGTGGGCGATCACCAGATAGGTCAGCCCGAACTCGCGCTGCAGTTTCTCCAGCAGGTTGATCACCTGGGCCTGGACGGATACATCCAGCGCCGACACCGGCTCGTCGGCGATGACCAGTTCGGGGTTGAGGATCATCGCCCGGGCGATGCCGATCCGCTGCCGCTGGCCGCCGGAGAACTCGTGCGGGTACTTGGCCAGCGCCGAGCGTGGCATGCCGACCAGTTCCAGCATCTCCGCCGCGCGGTCGATCAGTTCCTTCTCCGGACGCCGGTCGTGCACCCGCAGCGGTTCGATCATCAGGCTCTGCACCGATTGGCGCGGGTCGAGCGAGGCGAGCGGATCTTGGAAGACCATCTGCATCCGCCGGCGCATCTGGCGCAACCCGTCGCCCTTCAGCGCCGTGACGTCGACCCCGTCCAGGATCACGCGGCCGGCGGTCGGCTGGGACAACCGCAGGATGGCTCGGCCCAGGGTGGACTTTCCGCAGCCCGACTCTCCGACCAGGCCGAGTGTGGTGCCCCGGCGGATCCGCAGGTCGACCCCGTCCACGGCCTTGACGTGGCCCACGGTCCGGTCGATCAGCACCCCGCGCCGGATCGGAAAATGCACCTTGAGTCCCTCGACGACCAACAGGTCGTCGGTATCGAATCGCTGAGCCTTCGGCTCGACCGGGTCAGCCATCGTTCTCCTCCGCGGGGTGGACGCAGCGCACCGGGTGATCAGACGGTGAGTTCGGCAATGGCTCCAGCGGAATATCGGCCCGGACGCATTCGTCGGTGACGAACCGGCAACGGGGTGAGAACGCGCAGGCGATGTTCCAGCCGATGGTGTCGCGGGGGGTGCCCGGGATGGGACGCAGCGGTTCCCGCCGGGCCTGGTCGAGCCGCGGGATGGACGCCAGCAGACCGTGGGTGTACCGGTGCCGCGGATGGGCGAACAGCTCCGCCCGAGGCGCCGACTCGACGATCCGCCCGGCGTACATCACGTTGACCTGGTCACAGAGTCCGGCCACGACCCCCAGGTCGTGGGTGATCATGATCATCGCGGCGCCGGAGTCGGTGACCAGTTCCTTGAGCAACTCCAGCACCTGGGCCTGAATCGTCACGTCCAGCGCGGTGGTCGGCTCGTCGCAGATCAGCAGCTTGGGCTTGCAGGCCAGCGCCATCGCGATCAGGGCGCGCTGGCGCATACCCCCCGACAGCTGGTGCGGGTACTCCTTCAGCCTGCGTTCCGGGTCAGGAATGCCGCAGCGCTTCAGCAGGTCGACGGCTTCGGCCCGGGCCGCCTTCTTGGTCGTCCTGGTGTGGGCCAACAGCACCTCGGTGACCTGGACGCCGATCGGCACCACTGGGTTGAGCGAGCTGATCGGGTCCTGGAAGACCATCGCGATATCCGACCCGCGCAGCTTCGACATGGCGCCGTCACTGAGGGCGAGCAGGTCCCGTCCGCCGTAGCGCACCTGGCCGCTGACCTCGACTCCGCGCTTGGGCAGTAGCCCCATCAGCGCCAGCACGGTCACCGACTTGCCTGAGCCGGACTCGCCTACCACTCCCACGATCTCGCCGGGCGCGACCGAGTAGCTGACCCCGTCCACCGCCCGGGTCACGGAGTTGCGCCGGCGAAAGGTGACACTCAGGTTGTCGATCTCGAGCAACGGCTGCCGCGAGGTCACGGTGGTCCCTCGCGATCGACTCTCGGTCTCGGCCATGGTCACCTCCTCGACTTCGGGTCGAGTGCCTCGCGCAGAGCCTCACCGAGCAGGGTGAACCCCAGCGCGGTGACGGCGATGCAGAGCCCCGGTAGCAGGGTCAGATGCGGTGCGGACTGCAGCCGGTCCTGGGCCTTGACCAGCATCCGGCCCCACTCCGCGACGGCCGGATCGGCCTCGCCGAGGCCGAGGAACGACAGCGCCGCGACCTCGATGATCGCGGTCGCCAGCACCAGAGTGGCCTGGACCAGCACCGGGCCCAGCGAGTTGGGCACGACGTGGTTCATCGTGATGGTGCTGCGCTTCAGGCCCAACGACCAGGACGCCAGCACATAGTCCTTGCGGGTCTCGGCCATCATCGAGCCACGCAGCAGCCGGGCGAAGATCGGCACCTGGGCGGCCGCAATGGCCACCATGATCGCGAGTGGCTGTCGGCCCATCACGGCCGCGACCGAAACCGCCAGCAGCAGGCCCGGAATGGACAACAGAATGTCGACGATGCGCATCACGCCGATGTCCGTCCAACCGCCGAAGGCCCCGGCGACGCCGCCGAGCAGGGCCCCGCCGATCAGCCCGAGCAGGGTGGAGACAACGCCGATGATCAGCGACTGCCGGGCCCCGAAGATCAACTGGGTGAGCAGGTCGGAGCCGAACGGGTCGAGGCCGAGGGGATGCTCGGCCGAGAACGGCGGCAGGGTGGCCGGGGTGATCTGGCTGATCCACTGCGAGCCGGCGGGTTCGTAAGGGGCCAGCACCGGTGCGAACACCGCGACCAGAACGAACAGCACAACGATGATCGCGCCCAGGATCGCCGACGGGTTGCGGGCCAGGCGCTGGAAGGCGCCCTTCCACAGGCTGGTGCCCTGCTCGTCCGGAGCTGCGTCGGCCATCGCCTCGCTCAGCGCGAGCGGGCGCTCGATCACCCCCATCGAGGTGGCCACCGCGATATCGGGAACCACGACCGTGTCGTCATCGGGTTCGGCGGGCCGGCCCTCAGGTTGTTGCGGGTGCTCGTTCATTGGGTTCGCAACCTCGGATCGATCAGGCCGTAGAGCAGGTCGACCACCAGGTTCACCAGCGCATAGATCAGCGCGATGAATACGATGAATCCCTGCAGAACGGCGAAGTCCAGGTTCGAAATGGCATCGAACAGGTACGAGCCGATGCCGTTGAAGGCGAAGACCGACTCGGTCAGCACCGCCCCGGCCAACAATGCTCCCGTCTGTAGGCCGATGGTGGTGACCACCGGTAGCAGGGCGTTGCGCAGCACGTGGCGCCGGCTGATCAGGCCCCTGGGCAGGCCCTTGGCCCGCGCCGTCCGCACGTAGTCCTCGTGCTGCACCTCCAGCACCGACGCCCTGGTCATCCGGACGATGATCGCCAGCGGAATACTGCCCAGGGCGATGGCGGGCAGGATCAGGTGCCGGATCGCGTCCCATGAGGCATCGAACTCACCGGTCAGCAGGCCGTCCAGAACGTAGAAATTGGTCACATGGGTGGCGTCGATCGTGACGCTCTGTCTGCCGGACGACGGCAGCACCGCCAGGAAGTGCATACCCGGCAGGCCGACGGCGAACACCACCTTGAGCAGGTAGGCGAGCACAAATACCGGGATCACCACCCCGGCCAAGGAGGCCGCGACGGTCAGGCCATCGATCACCCCGCCGGCCCGTTGAGCCGCCAGGTAGCCCAGTGGAATGCCGATCACAACCGCGAACAACAACGCGGCCAGGGCTAGTTCGACGGTGGCCGGAAAGCGCAGCAGGAAGGTGTCGAGCACCGGTTCGCCGGTTCGTGGGCTACTGCCGAAATCGCCCTGGATGAGCTGCCCGACGTAGGTCAGGTACTGCTGCAGCAGGGGTTTGTTGAAGCCGTACTGCTCGTTGATCCGGGCGATCGCCTCGGGGGTGGCCTTCTCGCCGAGCAGGGCTCTGGCCGGATCGCCCGGCAGGGCCCGGAGCCACAGAAACAGCAACACGCTCAGGCCGAACAGCACCGGGATCATCAACAGGATCCGGCGAACGGCGAACCTGAGCATGCCGCTCCTTCCGCGGTTCGATCAGAACCGGGGCGCGGAGGTGGTCCGCGCCCCGATCAGGATCAGTTCACTTGGTGATGGTGACGAGGTTCCAGACCTCGTCCTGAACCGGCGACGGCAGGTAGCCCTGCACGCCCGCGCCGAAGGCGAGGGACGGCGGTGCGTGGGTCAGCGGCACGCCTGGGACGAAGTCGGCGATCATCTTGTTGATCTCCTCGTACTTCGCCTTTTGCGCGGTCGCATCGCCCATCTGCCGGGCCTCCTTCAATGCGGTGAACAGGGCCTGGTTGTCGAAGCCCCACTCGTTGGCCTTGCCGCCGAAGAACACCCCGACGAAGTTGTCCGGGTCGTTGTAGTCACCCGTCCAGCCGAGCAGGTGGATGCCATGGCCGGAACCGCCCTGGATCTTGTCCAGGTAGTCCGGGCTCCACTTGTTGGCGACCGGGGTGACCTTGATGCCAACGGCCTCGAACTGCGCCTTGAGCGACGCGTAGATGTCCTCAGGCGAGGGCATGTACGGCCGGGAGACACCGGTCGGGTAGTTGAACTCCAGGGTGAGGTTCTCCTGGCCGGCCTCCTTCAGCAGCGACTTGGCCCGCTCCGGGTCGTAGGCGTACTTGGTGACCGTGTCGGTCCAGCCGGTCACGTTGTCGGGCATGAAGTTGATCGCGGCCTTGGTGCCCTCGGGCATCACCTGCTTGATCAGGGCGTCCTTGTCGATCGCATAAGCGAGCGCCTGACGCACCTTCAGGTCGGACAGCGACTTCACCTTCTGGTTCATGCCCAGGTAGAGGATGTTGAACGCCGGCCGTTGCATGACCTGGAAGCCGGAGGACTTCAAGGTGGGAACATCGGCGGGCGCGACCAGGTCGTAGCCATCGATGTTGCCGGCCTGCAGCTCCTGGGTACGGGCCTTCGGATCGGAGATCGTGCGGACGATCACCTCGGAGACCTTTGCCTTTTCACCCCAATAGTTGTCGTTGCGCTTCAGCTTGACCTGCTGGCCACGATCCCACGAGTCGAAGACGAACGGGCCGGTACCGGTCGGGTGCGCGGTGGCGTACTCGGAGAACCGCGGATCGCTCTCGGTGCCGCTGGTGTTGTCGGCGTTGTACTTCTTCAGGGCGGTTGGTGACGCCATCGAGAAGGCCGGCAGGGTCATCGCGTCCGGGAAGTGCACGAAGGCGCTGTTCAGGGCGATCGTGACCTCAGTGGGGCTGGCGGCGGTGCAGCTCTTGTACAG
Source organism: uncultured Actinomycetota bacterium (assembly GCA_963723605.1). Classification (GTDB taxonomy): domain Bacteria; phylum Actinomycetota; class Actinomycetes; order Propionibacteriales; family Propionibacteriaceae; genus Micropruina. The sequence goes on from CAVRRM010000004.1 coordinate 182,519, forward strand.
CGCGTCGCCGGAGGTGGCCCCGGTCTTGTAGCCGCGCATCAGCTTGCCGTAGTAGTAGGTGATGTTCTCGGACTGGTTGATGCCGGTCCAGTTGAACCACCGGTCGAAGTTGGCGCAGACGGCCTCGGCATTGAAGTCGGTGCCGTCGGAGAACTTGACGCCCTCACGAAGGGTGAAGGTGAAGGACGCGTTGTCGTCCGACGCCTTCCAGGCGGTGGCGAGCAGTGGGTCGAGCTCGGTAGTACCCGGCTTGGTGCCGAGCAAGCCCTCGAACTGCTGCCGGGCGATCCGGAAGGTCTCGCCGTCGCTGGCCATTGCCGGGTCGAGCATCACCGGGTCGGACGAGGCCGCGAAGACGAAGGAGTCCTTCGTACCGCCGCCGCTCGCGCCCGCGCTTGGGGTCTCGCGCTGGCTCTGCACACAACCGCCGAAACCGGCGAGCAGCGCGACCGACGCCGCCACCGCAAGCCCGCGGCGCAGTGGGATCCGCATAGTCACTTGTTCCATCCTTTCCGACGGCTGTCACCGCCGTTTGTGTTGGGGAGGCTATCGGTGTGCTTCCTCACCGGCCACCCCAAACGGGGGCTGTGCCCAAGCTGTTACCGTTTGCGTCCCAACAGTCGTGAACGAACGGGGACGGTTCTCTCCCGTTCACCTTGTACTCGAAGCCGAACGACCAGGGACGGTTCTTCTTCGTTCACCCCCGTACACGAAGCCGAACGACAAGGGACGGTTCTTCTTCGTTCACTCCAGTACTCGAAGCAGAATCACCAGGGACGGGTTCCTTCTCGCTCACCCCAGTGAACGGTGAAGAACCGTCCCCAACCATCCACACGTGAACGAACAGGGACGTTTACCAGGGACGGTTCCTTCTCGCTCACCCCAGTGAACGGTGAAGAACCGTCCCCAACCATCCACACGTGAACGAACAGGGACGGTTCCTTTTCGTTCACCCCAATATGCGAAGCCGAACGACCAGGGACGGTTCCTTTTCGTTCACCCGGTGAACGGTGAAGAACCGTCCCCAATGATTCGCAGGCTGATGACTCGCCGGTGCTGGCGGCTCGATCGAATCCGGTTCGGTCAGAACCAGCGCAGCAGTTCCTCGGCGGTGCCGCCCTGGTCGAACCGGCTGGTGACGTGGTCGGCCGCATCCTGTACCTCCGCGGGTGCTTCGCCCAGAGCGACACCCCGTCCGGCCCAGCGCAGCATCTCGATGTCGTTGCGCCCGTCGCCGAGCGCGAGCACGTCAGCCTGGTCGAGGCCCAGATCGACGCAGACCCCGGCCAGGCCGTAGGACTTGTCGACGCCCTCTGGCGCGATGTCGAGCCAGGCGGTGTACCCGATGAAATAGCTGACGCCCTGCAGGCCCAGCCGGCTGGCCAACCGCAGAAAGTCATGCTCGGAGGCGTTCGGGTCGCGGACCACTACCCGGGTGACCGGTTCGGCGACCAGTTCGCCCAGTTCGACGGTGACCAGTTCGCCGTTCAGTTCACCGTCTGGAAAGGCCCGGTTGACTTTGAATCCCCGTCCGATCAGCTCCACGGCCAACATTGCCTCAGGGTGCTCGGCCAGTACCCGATCCACGACTGCGGAAGGATCGAAGGTGACCCGCTCCAGCACCTCGAGCGGCGGAAAGCTGACCCGGACGGCACCGTTGGACGACACGTGCTGTCCGGGCGGCAGTCGCAGCGCCTCGGCCAGCGGCTTGGTGCCGACCCAGCCCCGTCCCGTGCTCAGGACGACGGGAACCCCCGCGCCGATGACCCGCTGAACGGCGTCGAACACCGACCGCGGCAGCCGTCCGTCGTGACCGAGCAGCGTGCCGTCGATGTCGAGCGCCACCATGCGCGGATGCCAGGCCATTCGTTCTCCTCGTCGATGCTGCTGCGGGGCTGCGATTCCGGATCCACCCGCAGTTTTCGTGGATTTGTGGGCCCGGGCCAGGCATTCTGGAGGGCGGCAACGACGCCACGAAAGGTTTCATCCTCCCATGTTCAGGCCCTCGACCCTGCTTGCCCCCGTCTACCTGACCGCGGCCATTCTCGGCCTGATCGGCACCTGGTACTTCGCCCTTGCGGACCTGGCCACCGAGCGCAACTACCTCGGCGACCTGGTCACGTCGCGTCCGCCGGGTGGCTCGCTGGAAGTGGTGCTGCTGTCGGTCGCGGCCGTGGTTTTCATCGTCGTCGAGGGCCGACGGCAGGGGCTGGCCTACCTGTGGGCGCATGCCGCGGCGGTCCTGGTACTCGGCGCCCCGTTCGCGGTGCCGTTGTTCCTGTTCATGCGCGAACGCCGGCTCTGCCAGCAGGCCGCGGTGATCAGCGCCCAGGTGCTCGCTCGCTGATCCATCCGGTCAGGCGACGGGGACGAGGAACTCCCGACCCGCAAGATACGGACGCAGGGCCGCCGGCACCCGCACCGAACCGTCCGCCTGCTGGTGGTTCTCGAGCAGCAGGATGATCATTCGGGTCATCGCGCACAGGGTGCCGTTCAGCGTCGCCACCGGCTCGGTGCCCTCGGCCGACCGCATCCGTATGTTCAGCCGACGGGCCTGGAACGTGGTGCAGTTCGAGGTGGACGTGACCTCGCGATACCGCTGCTGGGTGGGAATCCAGCCGTAGCAGTCGAACTTGCGTGCGGCGCTGAGACCCAGGTCGCCGGACGCCACCTCGAGCACCTGGAACGGCAGCTCCAGGGCAGTGATGAAGTCCTTTTCGAACTCGAGCAGAGTGCGGTGCATGGCTTCGGCCTCGTCGGGCCGGCAATAGACGAACATCTCCACCTTGTCGAACCAGTGCACCCGGAAGATGCCGCGGGTGTCCTTGCCGTAGCTGCCGGCCTCCCGACGGAAGCAGGGCGAGAAACCGGCATACCGGCGGGGCAGGCTGTCGACGTCCAGAATCTCGTCGCTGTGGTACGCGGCCAACGCCACCTCTGAGGTGCCGACCAGGTAGAGGTCGTCGGCGGGCAGGTGGTAGACGTCCTGAGCGGCCTGGCCGAGAAAGCCGGTGCCCTCCATCGCGGACGGCTTCACCAGCGCCGGCGGCAGAATCGGGGTGAAGCCCCACTCGGTGGCCTTCGCCATGGCCAGGTTGACCAGCGCCAGTTCGAGCAGAGCCCCTTGCCCGGTCAGAAAGTAGAAGCGCGCGCCGGACACCTTCGCACCACGCGGCATGTCGATCGCGCCGAGCAACTCGCCGAGTTCGAGGTGGTCGCGGGGGGTGAATCCCTCGGCCTCGAAATCGCGCGGCCGACCATGGGTCGACACGATGGTGAAGTCGTCTTCGCCGCCGCGGGGCACATCCGGGAAAACCGGATTGGGCATCGCCAGCATCAACTCGTCGAACCGCTCCCCGGCCTCGGTGGCGGCGCCCTCAGCGACCTTGACCTGGGTCGATAGGGCCTTGGTGCGGGCGATCAGGGCCACCTTCTCCTCGCCCTTGGCCCGGGCGACGTCCTTGCCGATGGACTTCTGCTCGGCCCGCAAGGTCTCATACGACGCGATCGCAGACCGGCGCCGCTCGTCCGCGGCGATCAGCGAATCGACCAGTTCGACGGACTCGCCGCGCGCCTCCTGCGCGGCGCGGAGCAGGTCGGGTTCAGTACGCAACAGTTTCGGGTCGATCACGGCGATCAGCCTATCGGCCAGGTGGAACGCTCCGGGCCCCGCGGTCGGCCGCCCGCGGACGGCCCTGAACCCCGCATCCGCGAGCCCGGCCAGGCCTCGTACATCCGATTGCCGATCAACGAGCGCCGCACCGCGGCTAGCCGGCGATCGACGCGGTCAGCCCTGCCACAATGACCCAATGCGCACACGTCGGCTGGGCATCGGACCCATCGCGACCGTTGGCTGCGGGATCGGCTTCGCGATCTGGACGTGGCTCACCCTCAGCGGAACCCTGGAAGTCCTGGATTCACGGCAGGCCCCGGCGCCGCAGTGGCAGAACCCGCCGATCCAGATCGCGGCCGCCCTGGCGGTGGTGTTGTCCCCGGTGGCGGTGTATGCCGCGCTGGCCGGTATTGCCGTCTGGGCGTTCCGGCGCCGGTTGCGCAACCTGACCATTGCCGTGGTGGCGGCCATCGCTCTCGGTTGGGGCGGCGAGGTGCTGGTGCGGGGGATCGTCCAGCGGCCCCGTCCGCCCGGCTCGCTGACCGAACTGATCACGAACCAGGGCTACTCCTACCCCTCCAACCATCTGGTGTCGATCGTCACGGCGGCCCTGGTGGTGATCGCGACCACCACCACGACGCGGCAGCCGCGACGGGTGATCGAGTTCTGGCGCTATCTGGGCTTCGTGCTGATCGTGCTGGTGGCCGCCGATCGCTGGCTGCTGAGTGCCAACTGGATCACCGACCTGATCGGCGGGCTGTTCCTGGGTGGATTCACCGCCAGCCTGTCGATCAGTGCGGCCAGGGTGCACATGCAGCCCGAGCGGCCCGTCCGAGCCCCCGCCCACACTGGTCGCGACGCCAAGCGCTGCGCCATCGTGGTCAATCCGACCAAGATCCCCGATTGGGCCGCGTTCCGGCGACACGTCGAGTTCGACTGCTCCCAGAACGGCTGGACGCCGATGTTCCTGGAGACCAGCGCGGACGATCCGGGCCGTGGCATGGCCCGGGCCGCAGTCAAGGCCAAGGCGAGCCTGGTGCTCGTGGCCGGGGGCGACGGAACCGTCCGAGTGGTGTGTGCCGAGCTGGCCGGAACTGGCATTCCACTAGGCCTGATGCCGTCGGGCACAGGCAACCTGCTGGCCCGCAACCTCGGCATTCCGTTGGACGAATCAGCTGCACTCGACGTCGCGTTCTCGGGCAAGCAGAAGCAGATCGACCTGATCGAGGTCACCGTCGACGACGCCGAACAGACCGAACACATCGCGGTGATGGCCGGAATGGGGCTCGACGCCCGGATCATGAGCGGAACCGACGACGGACTGAAGAAGGTGATCGGCCCGGCCGCCTACGTGGTCGCCGCCGGCGACGCGGCGAACCTACCGTCCTTCGACGTGACGGTCCGGATGGATGATGACGAGCCGATCGACCGGCACGCCGGCCTGGTGATGATCGGCAACGTCGGCGCGCTGCAGGGCAACGTCCAACTTCTCCCCGACGCCAAGTACGACGACGGACTGCTGGACCTGTTCGTGGTCTCGCCGAGCAACGTGATCGACTGGGTACGGATCACCACCAGCGTGATTCTTCCCGGCAAGGAGTCGGACGAGATCGACCGCGCTCAGGGCCACCACGTGGTGGTGGAGTCGTCCGAGCCGGTGGAGTACCAGCTGGACGGCGACGCGTCCGGCGAGTGCCGAAAGATCTCCGCGACGGTACTGCCCCGCACGCTCACCGTGATGGTGCCGAAGTAGCGGCTACTCGTCCGGAGCCAGCAGTGTGTGGAACCACTCGGTCGCGCTGCGGAACTCGGGGTCACTGAAGCCGCGGCGGACGTTCGGCGGCACCCCGTCGGCGCGTCGATAGGAGCCCAGGAACACGACGTCACGGCAGATCCGGTGCAGCCCGAGCAGTGCCTCGGCGAGCCTGGCGTCCTGCAGGTGTCCCTCGGCGTCGATCGAGAAGAAGTAGTCGCCGAGAAACTCCTTGGTGGGGCGTGACTCGATCCGGCACAGGTTGACCCCACGGCCGGAGAACTGCTCGAGGATCTCCAGCAGCGCGCCGGGATGATCGGCGTACATGTAGGCCACCAGGGTGGTCTTGTCGGCACCGGTCGGTTGCGGCGGGGGGCCGGGCGTGGTCACCTGCACGAAGCGGGTCACCGCATCGGGGTTGTCGGCGATGTCGGTGGCCACCGGCACCAGCCCATAGATCTCGGCGGCTACCTCCGCGCAGACCGCGGCCTGGTAGCTGGACTCCGGATCGGCCACCTCCTGGGCCGCCGCGGCCGTCGAACCGCCCTCGACCAGCACGGCGTCCGGCAGATTCGACGCGAACCAGTGCCGCACCTGCGCGGCCGCATGCGGGTGGGTCAAGGCGCGAGTGACCTCGGCGAAGCTGGTGCCGGGCCGAACATAGAGTCCGAACTGAACCGGTAGCAGAACCTCGCGGACGATCATCAGCCGCGGTGATTGCGACAGGGCGTCCAGAGTGGCCGATACGCCACCCTCGACCGAGTTCTCGATCGGCACCAGCACCGAGTCGACTGCGCCGCCACGTACCGCGTCCAGGCCCGCGCCGACGGTCGGAAACGGCACCGCGGGCTCCTGGCTGAAGGTCAGCAGGGCCTGATGGGTGAAGGTTCCGGGTGGGCCGAAGTATCCGAGCACGGCGCTCAGCATAGGGTGCGGCTCACCACGGGAGGCGGCGGTCCGGGTCAGCCGGCCGGCTGGATCGAGGCGGCGGCGGCGTCCATCACGGCCACATACTGCGCTGCCGAGGGGTGATCGGGCTGGATCTCGATGTACCCGAAGGTGCGCCCGTTGGGCAGGGCCACCAGCAGTATCGACAGGGCGACCTTCTCCGCTCCGCCGCTCGGCAGGGTGCCGGTGACCGTGGCGTGCGCCCACTGGGCCGGGTAGTCCCCGATGCTGGACGGCTGGTCGGAGCGGACTTCGGTGACCGCCAGGCCGACCAGTGGCTGGTACACCCGACGTCCGAACTCGGCGATCACACCGCGGGCCGTGCCGGGCAGGTCGCCGTCGATCACGGTGGCGAGTTCCAGGTCCGCCACCACGATCGCCGAGGGCAGGTTCTCGCCCGACTTCCAGGCCGGGTCGGTGGTCACTCCCCCGATCACCGCCTCCTCGAACAGGCCCTTGGTGGCAGTGGGCTGGTCCCAGGAGAACGGGCGGCCGGGCAGCTGGCCACCCAGGTAGGGCTCGACGGACAGCTTCTCGTTCAGCGGGTCGACGACCACCCGGTGCAGCGGCCGGGACGGCACCATCGAGGCTGGACCCGGCGTTGGCCCGGCAACCGTGGGCGCCGGCAGCGGCGGCCCGAGTGTTGCTCCCACCACGCCGAGGCCGATCGCGATCACCAGTGCAGCGAACGCCGCCAGTGCGAGCCACCGTCCGGCGCGGGCCAGCTGGCGGGTTCGTGGTGCCTCATCCGCAGCCGCGCGTTCGAGTTCCGGGCCGGGATCTGCCGATCCGGTCATCCGGACGCCGAACGGCCGCGCAGCCGCCGCCAGCCGTCGCGGACGATCCGGACGTTCGGCAGTTCGCCGCCCTCGCTGCGCCACCACCAGATCACCCAGATGATCGCGACGATCTGGGCCGCGGTGCACAGGATGTCGCGCATCACGAAGCCCGCAACCGCCACTCCTGGGCCGAACTCGATCACCCGTCCGGTGACGTAGGCCAGCGACAGCCAGGTGCCCCGCCACATGGTGATCACGTCCAGCCGGTTGGCAGCCATCAGGGCGAGTGGAACCCAGGTGATCAGGTCGTACCAGCTCAGCGTGTACGGCGAGGTGATCAGCCAGGCCGCGGTGAGTAGCGCCGCCGTCCGTACCGTGATGGTCAGCGGATCGCGACGCGGGTCGGTTCCGGGTGCGGCCCCCGGGGCGGTCACCCACGGCAGCACTCGCGACAGCATCCAGCCGACCACGAACAGTCCGATCAGGCCGAGCGCGGCCATCACCCGCCGAGAGGACGCGTCGCCGACGGTCAACCTGCCCAGCTCATGCAGCCACTCCACCCACGAACCGGCGGACACGTACGAGGTGTTCCGAGCTGCCGCGAACAGCGCCTCGGGAGCGAACAGTCCATAACCCAGGCCGATCGTCACCGCCGCCGCCAGACAGAGCTGAATCAGCTTTCTGGGCTGGTGCCGGTACCCCCAGACCATGGCTAGGCCGTAGTAGACCAGCGAGACCTTCACGCAGCCGGCCAGACCGATGCCGAGGCCGGCCACCCAGGCGTTGCGGCGGATGAACCAGAAACCCGCGACGGCGAACATCAGGGTCAGTGGCTCGTTGTGGGCCTGAGCGCAGATCGACCAGATCATGATCGGATTCATGATGGTGAACAGCACTGCACGGGTCTGGAAGGCCGGGTCGCCGTGCGCCATCTTGACCGCGATGAAGGCCACCACCAGAAACGGGATCAGCGCGAACATCTGCAGCCAGAACACGACTTGGTGCATGCTGTCGCCGCCCAGTGTCGCGGCCAGCCACTGGCTGAACGAGGCGATCGGACCGTAGACCGACGGGGTGTCCTGCCAGGGCGCCTCCACCCAGCGCATCACCGGGTCGAACTCCTGCCGGATGATGTTCGCCGGGGTGATGTCGTAGGGGTTCCAGCCGAGCACCATCAGGCGTCCGTAGGCGGCGTACATCAGCACGTCGGCCGAGGTCAGCGGCGGCACCAGCGACGTCGCGGTGCACAGCATCGCGCCCAGCACGAACAGCCGCCGGACATTCGGCCGCCAGCCGTCGTCCACGGCGCGATAACAGATCCACAAGCCGATTGAGCCGGCTGCCAGTCCCAGCCAGAGCGAGATCACCGCCACCCACTCGTTCACCGGAATCAGCCCGGTGGGCAGGTACCACGGCGGCATCAGCGAGTTGCGTGGGCCCAGCCGAAGCGCCACCGCCGACGGCCCGAGAAAGCCGATCAGTACGGTCACCGCCGTGGCGGCGATGATCAGCCGGACGCCCAACCTGGAACTGCGTGTCCAGGGCGCCTGCAGGACGGAGCGCGCACGGGTGATCAGCGCGCTCGACATCGATGCTCCTCGGGGTAGACAGCAGAGCCGAGACTATCGGCGCCCTCGACCAGTCCCCAGTGCCGCGGCGCGGTCGAGACCAGCTTGTTACCCGCTCAGTGGACGCGATGCGCTGGCCAACGCCCAGGTCATCCTGGCAAACGGCGGGATCTCCCCCGCCCTTCCGGCCGAACTACTTCAACAGCTTGGACAGCCGCCGGTCGGCCAGCAGCTTGCCGCCGGTCTGGCAGCCCGGGCAGTACTGCAGGGACGAGTCGGCGAAGCTGACCTCGGCGATCGGTGTGCCGCAGACGTCGCAGGGCTCGCCGGTGCGGCCGTGCACCCGCAGGCCGATCTTCTTCTCGCCCTTGAGTTCCTTCGCGGCCCGGCCGACCGAGCGCTGGATGGCGCCGCCGAGTTCGTCCTTGATCGCCCGAAACAGTTGCTCGTGCTCGTCGGCCGACAGCGAACTGGCGGGCTTGAACGGACTCAGCTTCGCGGCGTGCAGGATCTCGTCGCTATAGGCGTTGCCGATTCCGGCGATCACTCGCTGGTCGCGCAGTACCCCCTTGAGCTGCGCACGCCCGGCCTTGGTCAGGATCGCCGCGAGGGCGTCGGAGTCGAAGTCATCGGCGAGCGGATCGGGCCCGAGCGTGGTGATCATGGCCACCTCGGACGGGTCGTTCACCACGTACACCGCAAGCTTGCGCTGGGTGCCCATCTCGGTGAGGTCGAAGCCGGCATCGTCGTCGAGCACCACCCGCAGGCTGAGTGGGCCACGCCCGGGCCTGGACGGACGGGCCGGGATGGCGTCCTTCCAGGTCAACCACCCGGCTCTGGCCAGGTGGAACACCAACCAGGTGCCGCCGGCGTCGATCGCGATGAACTTGCCGTAGCGGCGCACCTGGGTCACCTCGGCGCCGTGCAGTGCCGACAGCGGCAACTGGAACGTCTTCAGCGCGCTGAAGGCCAGCAGTTCGGTGCGGGCGATGGTGGCACCGGTCAGCCGATCGTCCAGAAACGACCGGAGGGCTTCGACCTCGGGCAACTCAGGCACCCTGGGGCTCCTTTCCGCGTTCGGCCGCCCAATCAGGGGCGGGCAAACCGAGCGTTTCGTCCACCGCGGACAGGTATTCCTCGCGGTCGATCTCGATCACCCCGAGCGTGGCGAGGTGGTCGGTCTGCCACTGCACGTCGATCATCCGGTCCGTCGTGCCGTCCTGCGCCATCACCGCGGCCAGCCGGATCAGCGCAACCTTGGAAGCATCGCGTCCGATCGCCGGGTCATGGAACATCGACTCACCGGCGAACAGGCCCCCGATGCTGACGCCGTACAGCCCGCCGGCGAGTTGTCCCGTGGCGGTCCAGGTCTCGACGCTGTGCACGACGCCTCGGCGGTGCAACTCAGTGAACACCTGGACGATGTCGTCGTCGATCCATCCGTGCGGCCGGTTCGGTTCCGCGCAACGGGCCAACACGCCCTCGAAGTCGGCGTCGACCGTGGTGGTGTAATGCCGCGCGGACTTGCGCAGCGAACGGGTCACGCGTAGCCCGTCCGGCAGCAGCACCCCGCGCCGCATCGGCGACCACCAGCCCATCCGGGCCGGGAACCACGAGTTGTGCAGCGGCATCGGGAACACCCCGCAGCGGTAGGCGAGCACCACCAGGTCGGGGTCCAGCTCGTCCGACAGCCCGATCAGGTCCTGCGCGGGCCAGTCCCGCGTAGGGCCGAAGATGCCGGGCCGACTCATTACCCGATTGTGCCACCGCAGTCGGCCGGGGACAGCCGAGGGTGGACCCCGATGGGCCTGAGTGGGCCGCTGGGTAGATTGGAGAGGACGTAGTTCAGCCAGGAGGCCACCCGAATGTCCACCCCGGATTCCAGCAAGTCCCTCGTTCAGCGTGCCCCCGAGGTCGCCGGTGGGGCGCTGCGGGCGATTCTCGAGTTCGCCATCGAGGGCAACGGAACCGTTCCGGGAGCCAAGATCGCGGCCGCCAAAGCTCTACAGTCCCGCGGCGAGCACGAGGCCGCGGTGGACTGGATTTTCAAGCAGCACGTCGGGCTCGCCGGGGCACAGGGCCTGCTGACCAACATCGGCGGATTGGTCACCCTCCCGGTCGCCCTGCCCGCCAACCTGGCCGGTCTGGCCGTCGTCCAGATGCGCATGATCGCCGCCATCGCCCACCTGCGCGGCTACGACGTGGACGACCGCAGGGTCCGGGTCGCACTGACCCTGTTGATGCTCGGCGAGGAGGAGGTGCGCCGGCGGGTCGCATCCGGCCGACTGCCCACCACACCCCTCGTGATCGCCACCGCTCCGGTGTTCGACCCCATGCTGGAGCAGTCGGTCAGCGAGCGGGTGTTCGGTGACCTCGGTGCCAAGATGGCCGGCAAGCACGCGGTAGTGCTGGTGGCCAAGCGGATCCCGTTCGTCGGCGGTGGGGTCGGGGCGGCAACCGACGGCTACCTGACCTACGCGTTGGGTCAGTACGCGCGGCGCGAGTTCGTCCGGCGCCGGGCCTGAGCCTCCGCGACTGATCGATCAGGCCGGTACCGATCCCTGGAGCTTGTCGGCCAGTGCCCGCATCGCCGCCCGAAGTTCCGGTCCACCTTCCACCACGAACGGCAACGGAATCTGGGCCAGCCACTCCGCGGCGTACATCTGCGGGTTGCTGGTGGTGCCGACCAACAGGCACTCGTCACCGTCGGCGATCAGCTCCCCCATGGGGCCGGGCAACCACTGCCGCACCTGCTCGGCCGGCGCGCCGAATCTGACCCTGGTGTCCAGCGACCAACTCTGGCCGAGGTTGCGTTCCAGCTCTTCGACGGCGTCCAGGTCGGGGGGCACGTCGGCCCGGGTGTTGAGCACGTCGAGGGAGGCGACCCGATCCACCCGATAGGTGCGCACGTCCCCCGAATCGAGCCGGCAGAGCAGGTACCACATGCCGCGTCGGACGACCACGGCCCACGGATCCACCTCGCTGCGCCACTCGTTGCCGGACGCACTGCGGTAACCGATTCGCACTCGCCGACCGGACGCGACCGCCTCGACCAGGCCGCTGGTGATCGTCGGTTCCGGTCGCGGCGCCTGGGACGGAGTGGCCGCGATGTTGCGCCACAGCTGCATGGCCGGCCTGGCGACCGAGTCGGGCAGTGCGCGGAGGAGCTTGCCGACGCCGCCGCCGACCAGGGTGTCGGGGGCCGCCCCGGCGCGCGAGTCCACCACAGCCATCACCAGGGCCAGCGCCTCTGGTCCGCTGAACGCCACCGGCGGCAGCCGGACGCCACGTCCGATCTGATAGCCGCCGTAGCGACCAGGGGTTCCGTGCACCGGCACCCCGGCCTCGCGCAGCGTGCCGACGTAGCGCCGGACGGCCCGCTCGGTCACGCCGAGGCGGTCGGACAACTCGGCGGCGGTGATGCCCGGCTGGTTGTGGATCAGGTCCAGGGTTCGCAGTGATCGCGCGGTCGGGCTGTCGTCCATGGCTCCAGCCTAGGCGGATGCGGACGGAAAGCGTCCGGGTACAGCGCTGGCATACGGGCCCTCGTCTCGCATCGTCCCCGAGCTCCGTGATCCCGGCAAAGCCCGGGATGACACGCCGTCATCCGGCGGCCCCGGTTTCGACGAACTCGACCGACGGCTCCCGTCAAGCCGACCTGGGTGCTGCGTCCCCTGCCCAGACCGAGAACCAGATCGGGCCCTCGCCGCGCTCCCGCAGATCGTCGTCCGCAACCAGAAGCCGGCAGGTCTCAGCAACATCGAGAAACTCGTTCGTCGTCCAATCAGCGGGTGCGGATGGTGCCTTTGCAGTTGGGGTTGGCCTGGTTGTCGGAGCTGCCGTAAGCCTTATAGGTCTTGGACTTCTTACCCCGTCCGGTGTGCTTTTCGGTTTGTCGACCCCACTCGTTCGTGTAGCGAATGGTGAGGGTCCATCCGAGCCTGCCGGGGTCGCTGATTCGATAATGGATCCAGATGATGGGGTCTCCGGTTTGATCGGAAACGCTGGGGGTGCAGGTGAGGGATCTGATCGCCGGTTGTGGCGGCGTGGTTTCTGACGGGGTTGGGGACGCGGTCGACGTCGGAGCACTGGGACTCTGCGTCGGGGACGCCGATGGGGACGGGGGAGAAGACGCTGACGCCTGCGTTGCAGGCGGGTTGGTCGTGACCGATGGAGCCGGTTCGGCTGTCGTGCATCCGGAGCCGAGCAACGCCAGGGTCGCAAGTGCGCAGCGCGCTCCCAAGCCGACTGTCATCTCCCGATTCTGTCAGCGATATCTGTGCGCCAACAGAGGTCCTGCTCAGCATTCCGCCGTGGAAACGCGGGCCACCCAGGAGCTTGAGCGACCCATCGCGGGCCGCGGGTTTCCCGCCGCTGGCTCCGCCTCCCCCCGGGAAGTACCAGCAGTCTCTGCCCACGGCGTTGATCATCGGAACGTATCTCGACGTCGAGTGAATCCCTCGTATCAGTTGGCACCCAACCCGAAGAAGGGACAGTGATGCAGAGAGGCGATGGGGGAATCTTCATCAGCTACCGGCGCAAGGACACCGCTTGGCCGGCTCGGCAGCTGTATGAACATTTGGTTTCCCGGTTCGGCACCGAAGCAGTCTTCACCGACGTGGACGATATCGAACCCGGCGAAGACTTCGTCACGCGCATCACCACCGCTGTCGCCGCCTGCGATGTGCTCCTGGCCTTGATCGGTCAACAGTGGTTGACCGTGACCAACGAGCAGGGCGTCCGTCGGCTGGATGACCCCGACGACTTCGTGCGACTCGAAATTGTGGCTGCCTTGGCCCGCGAGGTGCGGGTGATCCCGGTGCTGATCGACGGCGCACGGATGCCCCGAGCCGACGAGTTGCCCGCCGAGTTGGTGCCTCTGACCAGGCGGCATGCGGTCGAGATCACCCCGGCCGGATTCGACACGGCGCGGCTTGTCACCTGGCTCGCCACGCTGTTGGAAGCACCCGCGGGTCCGACGCACGTAGGTTCGGCGCGCGAACCACGCTCGGACGGAGCTGCCAGTCGTGGTACGTCTTTCGAGCCTCGTCCCCCGCAACCTGACATTTTCAGGACGGAGCACGCCGTAGCGACCACACCGGTCGTGGCAGCAGCAGGATTCCGCACCTCCCCACCGAAACGCGGGACCAGCCTCCGCACGCCGCTCCTGTTTGGTTCCCTACTGTCGGTCCTGGTGGTGCTGGTCGGCCTTGCCGCGTGGCGATTCTGGCCCGTGACGACGACCACCGGGGGCCCGTCCGAGTCCCCAACCACCACCAGCACCACCTCGCCCGCGGATCGTCTGCAGGAACCTGTTTCCGCTCGTGCTGGCGCGCTCACCCTGAAAATCCTCTCCGTCCAGGTCGACCGTTCAAGCACCCGGCTTCGCCTGACCGCGACCAACCGCGCATCGTTCCCGGTCTCGATTCCCCTGTTCGGGAACTGTCAGCTGATCCAACCGCAACGAGAGCCACTGAAGCCTTTGCTCGGCCTCGGCAAGACCGGCTCTCTGGAAGTGCCCGGCGAAAGTGTGCCCGTGACGAGCATCCTGGAGTTCGGCGGCGTGCCGACAGCGGGGGCGACGACGATGACCCTTGCCTGCCAGACGCTGTTCTGGCAGGGGCCTGGGCAACCCAGTTCATTGCAGGTCAAGAACATTCGACTCCGCTAGAAAGGTTTGAGATGGGGTTCGTGACGGTATCCAGTGGGTTAGGAGTAACACCGGCCGATCTGCAGGGATTCAATGACACGTGGATGACCCCAGTGGCGCGTGGCGGCGACATCGCCAGGGCGACCTCATCGTCTATCACCGGTGCAGAGACATCCTTCTGCGCATCATCGACACGGTCGACGGTCCGCAACAGGCTTACCTGTCCAGCGCAGGTCATGCGTCCTTGCTGCTCAACAAGCCGCGCGGCGGGCCCCCGACCACGGTTCCGGACGTCGTCCACAACCAGTGGCACATAGCCGCGGCCGAGTTGCGGAACGCCCGGCTCGAGCCGCTGTTCACCGGCTCCGTGGTGACCGGCGCGTGGGTGGAGGCGCAACGGCCAACCGCCGGTGCAGTCGTGGCCGGCGGCAACACGGTCCGGTGCGACCTTCGAACCGGGCAGGTCCCAACAACCGATCAGACGTTCGTTCCCGACGTGCGGGGGGCCACCATGGACGCGGCTGAAGCCGTGTTGCGGAAGGCCGGACTCCGGCCGGTGTTCCAAGGCGCGGGTATGTGGGTGTTCGGCCAAACTCCCGCGGCCGACGCGGTCGTGAACCGTGGCACGCGGGTCACCTGCCGGGTGCGGGCCGGCCGCCCACCGGAGCAGTGAATCGGGCCGTCCGCCTCTCCATAGCGACGCCTAGTCTGCCTCTGTGAGCATCTCGTGGGCCCAGGCGCTCGGTTGGCGCCTGGCGCGACAGTTTCTCGATCCGGTGGGCAACGGATCCGCAGTCGACGTGGTGCGTCGGCTGGGTGCGGTGCCCGCGTTCAACGGCGACCCCGAGTTGGCCGTGAGCGCCCGCATGAACGGCTCCCGGCAGGGGGTCGTCGCGCACGCGCTGGCGGAGGGATCGCTGATCAAGACGTTCGCGTTCGGCGGCGGCACCTACCTGATGCCACCGCAGGACGCCGGCGCTTACCTGGCCCTTCGGTGCGCGAGCCGGATGTGGGAGCTGCCGAGCTGGGTCGAGCACTACGGACTAGCACCGGACGAGTGGCCCGAGTTTCGAGCCGCCGTCCGGCAGGCCCTGGCCGGGGGCCCGCTGACTGCCGACGACCTGGCCGCCACCGTGACCGCGGCACACCCACGCTTCAGGCCGCAGTTCGAGAAGCTCAGCATCACGCTACTGAAGCCGCTGACCTGGCAGGGCGACATGTCGTTCGGCCCGACCGTGAGCGGGCAAGCGACCTACCAGACGCTGGCTGACAATCCTCGATGGGCGGGAATCCCGGAGCTGGACGATGCGGGACGGATGGCGATCATGCACTACCTGGGCACCTACGGCCCCGCCACCCCGGCACATCTGCAGTACTACCTGGGCGAGCGCCTCGGCGCCGGCAAATCCCGGCTGACCCGATGGTTGGCCGACGTTGCTGATCAGCTCGTCGAGATCGACCTGGGCGGCGAGCCGAACCTGATCCCGGCCGGACACGCCGATGATCTGGACGCCGCCGAGCCCAGCGATTCGGTGCTGCTTCTGGCCGGCCATGATCAGTGGATCGACGCCCCAGGTACCAAGGACCAGCACATCGTGCCGGCGGCGCGGCGGGCGGTGGCCACCAAGGGCGCCAACGTGGTGTTGGCCGGCGGTGTGCTCAGCGGCACGTGGAAGGCCGACGGGAGGGGACGGCTCAACGTGACGTGGTTCGAGCGGGCCGGTTCACGTCCCGATAGTGCGTTGGTCACAGCTGTCTTCCGGCTCGGCGAGTTGCTCGGGCGTCCGTTCGAGCCGTCCCTGGAAACGTACGCTTCGTGATCAGCCGAAGGCGATCGGGGTGAACCCGCAGGGAGTTTCGGCCGGCCGCGCACCGGCCCACCGCTAGCCGAGCGTGATTCCCGCGCTGCCCGGCTTGGCTGAGTGCACCAGAGATTCCTGATTCTGGACGTCGTCGAAGGCGAACCCGTATGCCTTGCCGTCCTTCATCTGGGCATGGATCGCCCGGCTGTACTCGTTCGCGGGTGAGGTCTTGTAGAAGTTCTTCGCCGATCCGGGCTGGGTGTGCACGGTCGCCAGCGTGCCGCGGTGCAGGGCGGCACACAGCGTGCGGGCGATCGGCCCCCGCACCTGGTCGTTGGGAGCGAACAGGGCGCCGTCGCAGTCCCAGACGTCAGAGCTGGACGGCTTGGCGAAGCTGGCGACCTTGTGCCCTGCAGCGTTGGTGAACACCAACTGGTCGGCCGTGGTGCGGCCGGTGTAGCGCGGACCGTTGGGTGCCGGCACCACGGTCAGGGCGCGACTGCGATAGGTCGACCAGGCCTTGTCAATCGACGGCTGCAGGTAGTCGGCCTTGAGCAGCCCGCTACCGGCCGCCTTGCCGGGCGCAAGCACCCGCAACACCGTGCCGTCTGAGCCGGTCACGACGGTACGGGCGAACGCCTTGTCGGCCTTGAGCGCGCGAACAACGGCTTTGAAGCCGCCCGCCTTGACCGCTCCGGTGCTGGTCGTGCGCCCGGACGTGCTGGTCACCGACACCGTGTGCGGTGCCGCGAACTGGTCGACCTGGCTGCTGTTGAGCCAGAGTCCCCCGCCGTCCAGGGTGAACTCCGACCAATCGAACCGGATCGCGTGGCTGGGGTCGGAGGCGTTCCATGGCGCCGGTTGGACCAGGCCACCGGGCACCAGTTTGAAGGACAATCGCTTGGCGTAGGAGAAGTAGATCCGACCGGACATGGAGCGCGGCAGCGCGATCTTCTTGCTGGCGCCGTTGCGGGGACCCGGGATGGAAACGTCAGGCGCTGCTACCGGGCCGCCGGAACTGGGCAGCTTCCAGGCGTGGAATCGGCCGGCGGCGTCGGCGTACCCGAGCCGGCCGGTGGTCAGATCCACTCCGATCACATAGAGGTGAACGGCCGAGGAGGACCCGGACTTGTTGGTCACACTCAACGGCAGCGCGGCGGCGGCACTCGCGGAGACTGGGGCGGCGGCGGGCAGTGACAAGGTGAGCGCCAGGGCCACTGTCAGCAGCAACCATCGGCTGCGGGAAAGAGAGAACATCTGGTGACTTCCTCAAAGTTGGGGGTGCAGAGGTGACGTCAGTCGATCACTCCAACCTATACAGCTGACCCCCGGGTCCGGCAAATCCGACGTGCGAAGGAACGGCCTTGAGCGGGTCGCACTCGCCACACGCGTCAACTGCGGCCGACCATCGAATGCTTCGTTCGCGACCCGCCGCCGCACTCCGGCAGCGCAATTCTTAGTGATCAGACAAAAGGGCCCGGGCGGTCCGTTATTGTAGCCGAACTATATCGTCCGTCGGCGGGCGCGGGAATTTCTCAGGTTGCGGATTGTCGGAAATTCCGAAATAGCTCAGGCGAGCCGCTATTCTTTGTTCATCCTGAACCCTTCCGGGCTCACGACGGAATATGCAGGCGCCGCTTGGGGGCTGATCGCGCGCAGGCACGGAGGAATTAAGTCGAGTCCGGGCGACCCCTAGCTGGAGATCTGTTTATGCGAAAGCCTCTGTTCGCCCTACTCGCGGTCGCCCTGCTGACCTCGGCAACTGTGATCGTCCCCCCCGTTCCGGCTGCCGCTGCCGGCCCGCTGGATGCTCTCGACGATCCGATCTATCTGCGCGGAAACTCGGAGAGGGGCACCACGCTGGTCACACCTTGGCTGGATGAAGCCACGGGTGCATCCGCCCACGGTTTCACCGACGACCTGGGAAGCCCGTTCAAGGTGTCGACCACATCCGGCACTGGACTGACTGCCGTCCATCGGCTGTTCAACGCGGCCACCGGCGACTTCACCGACGCGCTCGCGGCGAGTGCGGCGCTGACCCGCGCGAAGAACGCGGGTTACGTCGACGAGGGCGTCCGCTTCTACGCATTGGCGTCGGCAACCGTCAACCCCGCCTTGACCCAACCGGTGAGCAGCTACGTCAAGAACGGCAAACATCGTTTGGCCGTGGCGGGTATCGGCATGGACCTGACCGACTCCGGCTGGACCGCGGAAGGTGTCGCCTTTTATGTGGCGGCCGCCAACACGTCCAACGTGAAGCGCGGCGCGGGCGCCTTGAAGCCGGGCGCCTCGTTCTATCCGGCACCTGCCGAGGCGATCTACGTGGCCACCTCCGGTGCCGACTCCGCCGCCGGGACGCTGTCGGCGCCCGTCAAGACCATCGCCCGCGCCCTGGTGCTGGCGCCCACTGGTGGAACCGTGGTGGTCCGCGCCGGCAGCTACCGGGAGATCCTGACCGTCAGCAAGAAAGTCACTGTGCAACCGTATCCAGGAGAGGCGGTGTGGCTCGATGGTTCCACCGACGTCGACGGATGGGTCGCCGACGGCAGCCTGTGGCGCAAAGACCGCTGGACGCAGCGGTTCGACCACTCCCCCACCTATACCCAGGGCGCGAAGGACAACTCCGAGCCCGGCTGGCGGTTCGTGAACCTCGACACCTACCCGATGGCCGCCCACCCCGACCAGGTGTTCGTCGACGGAACTCCCCTGCAGCAGGTCAAGTCCAAGGGGCGGGTGACCAAGGGCACGTTCTACCTCGACGAGGCGAAGTCCAAGCTGTACATCGGCACCAGCCCCACCAAACGGACGGTGGCGGCCAGCACCAACTACAAGGCGATCAGCGTGCAGGCGGAGGGCACCGTGATCCGCGGCCTCGGGATCCGCCGGCACGCGCCCTCGGTGTTCCACATGGGCGCGGTCACCATCGAACGGCCCGGGGTCACGATGGAGAACGTCACCATCACCGACTCGGCGACCAGCGGCTTGAGCGTGTTGAGCCAGAACGTGACTCTCAACCAGTTGACCGTCACCGGCGCCGGCATGCTCGGCATCCACGGTCGCTTCGCCGACAACCTGACGATGCGCCGCGTGTACGCCGGTAAGAACAATGACGAGCACTTCAACGAAGCACCGACCGCTGGTGGCGTGAAGCTCGGACACACCCGCGGGGTAACCGTGACGGACTCGAAGTTCTCCGACAACTACAGTTACGGCTTCTGGGAGGACATGTCGGTCTACAACTCGGTGTTCGCCCGCAACGAGTTCTCCCACAACACCATGACTGGTCTTTTCCTCGAGATTTCAGCGAAGGCGATCGTCGGGGACAACCTGTTCGCCGACAATGAGCAGTTCGGCCTGGAGGTGAATAACACCAGTGACACGAAGGTGTGGAACAACACCTTCATCGGTGGAGGCCGCCCGGTAAACCTGGTGCAGGACACCAGACGGAACAACAAGAAGAACGACCAGGCCGTCGATCCGCGACAGCCGTGGCCGAACCCGGACATGCCGTGGACTCTCGGCCCCCTCGACGTGTCGAACAATGTGATCGCCAACCCGACCGGATCCGCCAACTGCATTCTGTGCGTCGAGGACTACAGCCGGCAGCACACCGCCGAGCAGATGAAGGTCACGTCCAACGGGAACGTGTACAACCGGGAATCGACCCGCAAACCGACCTGGCTGGCCGTGTGGTCGAGTGGCAAGGCGGCCAACCCGCACGTGTTCACGAATCTGTCCGCGTTCAAGTCAGCGACCCGTCAAGAGGCCAGGGGCCGTGAATACACAGGGGCCAGCATCGTCGACGCCGAGGGCAACCTGACCGCTGCAGTGAAGGCGGTCGCAGCCGACATCGCCTTGCCGTTGCCGGCCGACGTGGCCTCGGCGATCAATCGGCCCGCCGGATCGAAAACCCTCGGCCGCTGGTGACCGGGGCCTCCCGCGCTACTCGCGTCCACGGCGCCCCACACACCCTGAGCTGCACGGCGGACAGTCAGATCGAAGCGACGGCTCCGGCTCAGGTGACGGGTCGGGGTGGCCGTGCGCGAAGTCCGGTGAGCACCTCGTTGAGGGCCTCGGTGCTCGACGGGTGCGTCCAGATGCCGTCCCGCAGGATGCTGGCGGCGATGCCTGCGCGCATGGCGAGTGCGATCAGGTTGATCACCTCCTGGGAGTCGATCGACAACACCGCAGCGCCCAGGATCAGATCGGACGCCGGGTCAACGATCACCTTGATCAAGCCGTGGGTCTCGCCAACGATCTTGGGTCGCGGCATCGCGGCGATGTCCGCGACGTTCTTGCTCGCGACGAGGACGGACAGTCCCTGGTCTCGCGCCTGGGTCTCGGTGATGCCCACCCGGGCCAGCGGCGGGGTGAGGAAGACAGTGCTCGGTACCGCAACCCGATCGGCGGTGCTGCGCTTCCCGTCGCCGGTGAGCTGGGCCATCACGACTCGGTAGTCGTCCAGCGAGACATAGGTGAACTGCGGCCCACCGTTCACGTCCCCCAACGCGAAAACACCCGGGGCGGAGGTGCGCAGGTGCTCGTCGACGACGATGAATCCGTGCTCGTCGACCTCGACCCCGGCGGCAACAAGACCCAGGTTGGCGGTCGTCGCCTCACGTCCGGTGGCGAGCAGCACCGCGTCGGCGTGGAACTCAGAGGCACCATTCGGCGTCGACACAATCACAGACGCCGCGTCCGGGCTCTCGTCGATGCGTTCGGTCTGTGCCGCGAACAGGAACTCAACCCCGGCCTCCTCCAGAAGGGCCTGGACGGCAGCCGCGACGTCCGGGTCCTCGCTGCGCAGGATCCGGTCGCCCCGCACCAGCACCAGGACCTCGGAGCCGAAGTGGGCGAACATTCCGGCGAACTCCAGGCCGACGTAGCCGCCACCCACGATCACCAGCCGCTTCGGCAGCGGCGCCACGTGCTGGATGGTCGTCGAGTCGTAGACCCGTGCCCCGGACGCGCCCGGAAATCTGGGGCGAGCCGGAACGGTACCGGTGTTGATGATGACTGTCTCGGCGCGCACACGGAGCCGCTCGTCGCCGCCGGTCACCTCGATCTCGCGCGGGGCAACGAAGCGGGCCTCGCCATCGAAGATGGTGACCGTGTCGACCTCGTCCAGCATGGCGTGGTTGCGCGCACGAAGCTTGTCGGTGAGCGCATCGCGCCCGGCGACGGCCCGCTCGAACCAGGCCTGAGGGTCATCGGCGCCGCGGCGGGACTCGGCACTGTGCACCAGGTCTTTGGTCGGCACGCAGGCCACATTGATACAACCGCCGCCATACATCAGGCTGGACCGTTCGACGATCGCAACCCGGCGGCCGGCCCGGCCCAGAGCCCCGGCCAGGGTCTTGCCGCCCTTGCCCCAGCCGATCACCAGAACGTCCACGTCGACGGATTCCATGGTGATTCCCTTCCGGAGTTGCGCCTGCGCCATTATCGCTGCAGCCATGCAGCTCGGCTGTCCCCAGCTCAGGTCGATCCGCGGCGCTCTCTTCCCACCTGCAGCCGCTCGGACGCATGATGGACGGGAGCGAGGTTCTCGTGGAGAAGCGGGGTCACGCGTCGCGTCGTCCTGACGATCAGCTGGGTGAAGGCGCGCGCTCCTGAAGCCACCCCCAGCTGCTGCATGCGATCGGCGCCGCAGCCCAGCATCAAGAAGGAGCAGTCATGGAGACCTATCGGGTTGGCTATTTTGTCGGAAGTCTTTCGTCGACCTCGATCAACCGCATCCTGTCGAAGGCGCTCATTCGGTTGGCGCCCGACGACCTCGAGTTCCATGAGATCCCCATTGGCGATCTGCCCTTGTACAGTCCGGACCACGATGCGAACTTCCCGCCCGAAGCGACCGCACTCAAAGAGGCGATTGCGCGGGCCCAGGCGATCCTGTTCGTCACTCCTGAGTACAACCGGTCCATACCCGGCGCGCTGAAGAATGCCATCGACTGGGCCTCACGGCCCTGGGGTAAGAACTCCTTCGACCATATTCCGGCAGCTGTGATCGGTGCGTCGGTGGGATCGATCGGCACCGCCGTGGCGCAGCAGAGCCTGCGGGGGGTGCTCAGTTTCTGCAACGCCCGACAGATGACGTCGCCGGAGGCCTACGTCCAGTACTCACCGGAGGTGTTCACCGCGGACGGAGAGGTGACCAATGAGGGTACCGCCACCTTCCTCAGGGACTATATGGCCGAGTTCCGCGACCACATTGCCCGGGTGCTCACGGTTCTGCCGCGCTAGGAGCTGCTGAGCCGCACCCCGTCCCGGGTCGAGCCACTTGAGATCAACCCGGACGCACCCCGTCCGGATACACCTCTAGGGTCGTCCCGGACGAAGGACGAGGAGTGAGATGACGGACATCGTGTTGATTCAGGGACTGTGGCTGCGGCCCGACGTCTGGGCCGAGGTCGAGACCGGACTGGCCGAGTTGGACCGGCGCGCGAGCGCCGTGGACCTGCCCATCGATGCGCAGGCGACGTTGGACGATCAGGTGGCGGCGGTGCTTGCGGCGGTCGATTCGTGCTCGGAACCGCCGCTGCTGGTTGGACATTCGGCGGCGGCATCGCTGGCCTGGCTGGCGGCGGACGTCCGTCCGGTGGCCGGGGTGGTACTGATCGGCGGCTTTCCGGCTGCTGATGGCGAGCTGTACGCGGGCTTCCTGCCGGAGATCGGTAGCCCGATCCCATTCCCAGGCTGGGATGAGTTCGAGGGACCCGACTCGGCCGACCTCGACCCGGACACGCGTCGTCGGGTCGCCGCCGACATGGTCGAGGTGCCGGATGCGGTCGCGCACGGCACAGTGCGGCTGACCAACCCAGCTCGTCACGCCGTGCCCGTCACGCTGATCTGCCCTGAGTTCACGCCGGCGGACGCCAGGGCCTGGATCGCGGGAGGCGACGTTGCGGAGTTGGCCGCCGCGACCAACCTGACCATGGTCGACATCGATTCCGGGCATTGGCCGATGTTCACCCAACCGGCGGCCCTGGCCGCGCTGGTGGCAGCCGCAGCGAGCTGACGCACGGATGGTGAGCTTGTCGAGACCCAGGGGTTTCGACAAGCTCGACCAGCGAGGGAGGCAGCATGACGGTGGCGGTGATCGGCCTGGGTGTGATGGGGCGCACCCACCTGGCCGCCTGGCGTTCGCTGGGCATCGAGGCTCGCCCGGTCGGCCGCGCGGACGTGGAGGAGGCCCTGGCCACCTGTTCGATCGTCGATATCTGCACTCCGACGCCGGCCCACCTCGATCTGACGGTGCGGGCCGCGGCGGCTGGCTGCCAGGTGATCTGCGAGAAACCCCTCGCACTCACGACCAGGGACGCCGAAGCCATGGTCGCCAGCTGCGAGACCGCCGGCGTGGGACTGTTGCCGGCGCACGTCGTCCGCTGGTTTCCTGACTACGTCGAAGCCGAGCGTGTTGTCCGCACGGGGCAGCTGGGCGAGTTGCGACAACTCCGGTTCGACCGGCACGCGCCGGCACCCATTTGGGCGGAGTGGTTCGGCGTTCCGGAACAGTCCGGCGGCATGATCACCGATCTATTGATCCACGACCTGGACGCCGCCCGCTGGCTCGCCGGCGATGTTGCTGAGCTGTCCGCGTCGCTCGGGCCGAACGGTGATTCGGCATCGATCCGGCTGGTGCACACCAGCCGGGCGATCAGCGTGATCAAGGGCTCGTGGGGCGCGCCCGAACTGCCGTTGAGCAGCCCGTTCAGCATCAGCGGCAGCGCGGGCCGGATCGCCGGCAGCGGCCAGACCGGAGGGCGCGACCCCTACGCCGACCAGCTGGGCGAGCTGTACCGTGCCCTCACCGAAGGCACTCCCGCCCGGGTCACTGCCGCCGACGGCGTCGCCGCCGTCCGGCTCGCCGAACTCGCCCGAGCCGCCGCTGGTTGAGCTGAGTCGCTGGTTGAGCTTGTCGAGACCTTCGATCTCGACAGGCTCGATCGACGGTGGGGACACGCTCGATCGAGGCCCGAGACACGCTCGATCGACCCCGACAAGCTCGATCGACCACCTACGCCAATCGCGGCTTGAACAGGAATGCCGCCAGGTAGAGCACCGCGACCACGATCAACAGGTTGCTGTAGCCCGTCACCAGCGCGCCGTATTCAAGGCAGCCGCCAACGATCGAGCCGAGCAGGTTCAACCCGAACGCGGCCTGGGACGAGTCCGCTTGGGAGAACCGTTTCGCGAACGCCACGTTGGCCAGGAAGATCGGCAGGAAGGCCAGTACCACCGCCACCGCCAGCCTTGGCCAGAACGGCAGCGGCAATAGTGACTCGGGTTTGACCAGGTAGGCGATCAGCAGGGCGACGGCAATGCCCGCGAAAACGACCGGTAGCGGTGGTGTCGGAAAGCGTCGGGTCACCTCGACGGCCGCCAACACCACCACCAGCACCCCGGCGAAGACCAATGCGTTGACCAGCCAGGTGGTGCCGAACAGCAGCGCGAAGGTAGCGATGTTCTTGGTTTCCAGCAGCAGGAACGCGGCACCCATGAAGAAAAGGTCCAGGTAGGGGCGCATCTGGCGCAGCGGCCCCCCGAGGATCCGGACGGTGAGCAGCGAGATCGCCAGGATGCCGGCCAGCACCCAGAGGTATTCGGCCGGGACGAACCCGCCGCGGAAGTACAGGAAGGGTGCGTTGTCGTTCGCGGGCGCCACCACGTCCGTGCCGATCAGGTGGTTGTTCTCGGCGCAGACCTGGTTGGCCTGGTTCTTGGCCACGGTGACGACCGCCTGATGCGCGGCGAACAGGTCCATGCAGGGGGCGTGTCCAAACGCCTGCAGGGCGGTGTTGCCGAGCCGGTCGATCAGCCAGTTCTCGCGGTAGTAGTTGTACATCGCGAAGACGCCCTGATCGGTGAGGTGCTCGCGGGCCTCGGTGAGCGCCTCCTGGGTGAACAGGAACGACTCGAGCCGGATCTGGGAAGCGCCGTTGACCAGCGCCAGCGAGTCGGGCAGTGCGAACAGAATCAGGTCGTACTTGGTGTCGGTCGACTGCAGGAAGGCTCGCCCGTCGTTGATGTGCCGGGTCACCCGCGGGTCGCTGTAGGGGTGGTCAGGATGCAGGTCGACGCCGATCTGAATGATCCGCGGGTCGATGTCGACGGCGTCCACGTGCTCGGCGCCCTTGGTCAGGGCGATCGAAACGTCCGAGCCCGACCCCGCACCGATGATCAGCACGTTGCGCAAGGGGGCATCGATCCGGCGCTCATAGGGCGTCCGGTACTGCTCCTCGGCCGCGGTCAGCTTGAAGGTGGCGGACCCCATCAACTGGTGCGGGACCCCGTTGACGTTGATCAGGAAGAGCGGCTTGCCGTCAGCGGAGGAGCCCTCCTGGGTCAGCTTCACCTTGTAGTAGGGCGACCAGGTGATCCCCGGCGAGAGGGTCTCGACGGTCAGGCAGATCACCGTGACGGCGCACGCGATTCCGGCCAGGATCCGGCGCCACCCCCACAGCAGGGTCAGGTACATGGCGCTGGCCAGCACTCCCCAGACCACGGACGGCGCCTGCCACCACGACAGCAGAGTGAACCCGATGATGCCGGTCAGACTGCCGATCAGGTCCCAGCGGTAGGCGATCAGGTTGTCCAACTGGCCGAAACAGCGTCCGACCGCCTCGGCCGGGCCGGCCAGGATCGCCGCCACTCCGACGAACACGACCGGCAGCACCAGCCACGACGGGGGACCGTTGGTGGCCAGCGAGGTGAAGTAGATGATGTCCCCGCCCTCGCGGTTGATCGTGACCGGAAACAGGAACACACCGGCGACCACCAACGCGAGCAGGATCGGCGACAGGCCGAGCACCGACCACTTCTTGCGCGAGATCAGAAAGCCGGCACCGATGCCGAGGAAGGACCCGAGCAGCACGAAGTTCGAGAAGTACGACAGGTGGACGATGTTCGCCCCCAGCCAGCGAATCAGGGCCAGCTCGAGAAACAACATCAAGGTACTGCCGAGCCAGAGCCGGAACACGGGCCTCGAACCGGCCGCCTCCCAGGTTGGCGGCGTGAACAGAGCAGGGATCGCCACGTCGGCATCGTAAGGGCACCGAAGAGGTACCCGGCGGTGGCGCGCACGGTTGAACGACCGGGGACGGTTCTTCCGTTCACCTCAGATTGAACGACCGGGGACGGTTCTTATCCGTTCACCTCGTGAACGACCGGGGACGGTTCTTATCCGTTCACCTCGTTGAACGACCGGGGACGGTTCTTATCCGTTCACCTCAGTTGAACGACCGGGGACGGTTCTTATCCGTTCACCTCAGTTGAACGACCGGGGACGGTTCTCATCCGTTCACCTCAGTTGAACGACCGGGGACGGTTCTCATCCGTTCACCTCAGTTGAACGAGAGAGAACCGTCCCCGATCGTTCAGGCGCAATGCGACCAGTGAACGAGAAAGAACCGTCCCCGGTCGTTCAGGCGCAAGGCGACCAGTGAACGAGAAAGAACCGTCCCCGGTCGTTCAGGGCAAGGCGACCAGTGAACGAGAGAAGAACCGTCCCCGGTCGTTCAGGTGCAATCACCGGCACCTCCCTGGCCGATCACAGCCACCCCACAGCCTGCGTTGGTCTAGTGGACCTCAGCCCCCTCAACCGGACGACAGGAAGCTTCCATGACCACCATCTCCACCACCCCGCTGCCGACGATCGATCTGGCCGAGCTGATCCGGGTCGGCAGTCTGCAGACCCGCGTCGACCGCAAATACGCGCTGACCGCGGCCGACGCCGGCATGGTGCTGGACCTGGTCGATCCGAACACCACGCGGGTACTGGAGATCGACGGGATCAACAACCTGGGCTACACGTCCACCTACCTCGACACCGACGCGCTGGACACGTTTCTGTTGGCTGCCCGCGACCGGCGCCGGCGGTTCAAGGTACGCACCCGCAGCTACGAGTCGAACGGGGCCACCTTTCTGGAGGTGAAGAGCCGGCATCGCAACCAGACCGTCAAGCACCGGCTGGCCGGCCAGCACGTCAGGAACGGGCGGCTGAGCGACCAGGGCCAGACCTTCGTCGCCGACACCCTGAGGCTGGCTGGAATCCGGCACGTGCCGGTGCCCGCGCTCAGCGCCTCGCTGCGGGTGGACTACCGACGGGTGACCCTCTTCCACGAACCGACCGCCGCCCGGGTGACGATCGACACCGGGCTGACCTGGTGGGACGTCCGGACGCGCGCCTGGCTGAGCCGTCCGGAACTGGCGATCATCGAGACCAAGTCCGCCGGACGGCCGGCGAGCATGGATCGGCTGTTGTGGTCACTGGGTCACCGGCAGGACCGGATCTCCAAGTACGGCACCGCGCTGGCGGCGATGCACCCGCACCTGCCGTCCAACAAGTGGCGGCCGGCGCTCAAGGAGCATTTCTGATCGACTCACACCCCAGGCGCTCGCCTAAACACCCTCCGCTCGCCAATGTTCCGCGATCAGGGGAGCGGAAAGTACTGCGGCGAGCGTTTGGGAAGGGGGTAGAACTGCCACCTACTTCCGCCCCCGCGACGGTGTCATGCTCAGGTCGCCACGGGAGAGGAAGGTCAGTCGTGTCCAGACTCCGCCGGGTGATCGCCGCCCTGATCGTCACGCTCGCCGTCATTGCCGGCACCGCACCACGTCGCCTCGGCGGCAACGCCGCTGCATCGCCAGGGCAAGGCCCGCGACGCCTATGTGGCACTCGGTGATTCCTTCGCCGCCGGCCTCGGGGCGGGCATCCCGACCGATTCCTGCGGGCGCACGAGGTTCGGCTACCCCACTCTGATCGCCAAGGCCGGCCACCTCGACCTGACCCTGGCCGCCTGTTCCGGCGCGACCATGGCGGACGTCGCCGGCACCCAACTCAGCTCCCTCAAGGCCGGCACCGACTTCGTCACCATTCAGGTCGGCGGCAACGATGTCGGCTTCGTGCCGGTGCTGGCGGTGTGCGCGCTTCCCGACAACAACACCCAGTGCGCCGGAGCGGTGGCCCAGTCGACCGCCTACCTGAACACTGCCTTCGTCACGAACGCCGCCACCCTGTTCGGTGCCGTCCGGGCCGGCGCACCTGCCGCGAAGGTGATCGTGGTCGGCTACCCGCACCTGTTCGGCGACCGCGACTGCAGCCCGTTGACCGCCTTCAGCGCGACCGAGCGGCGACTGCTGAACACTGCGACCGACCTGTTGAACCGACGGCTCGCGGAAGCCGCGCAGTTGACCGGGGCCCGGTTCGCGAACCCGTCCGGACGCTTCGACGGCCATGCCTGGTGCAGCCGGCTGCCCTGGATCAACGGACCGGTGTCCAGCGGCGCGTTCCACCCCAATCTGTTCGGCCAGCTGTTCGGTTACCTGCCGGTGGTCGGACGCCACTTCATCGAATCCTGACCTCGAACCGCGGGGTGGGCTGCGGTCAGGGTCACCCGGTGAGAAGAGAGAGCCAATGACCGAGCTGACCGATCCACCACCGGCCGCGGACGAGGTCACCACGCTGCGCGCGTTCCTGGACTTTCAGCGCGACGTGCTGCGCCGCAAGACCGAAGGGCTGACCGCCGACGAGTTGAGCCGAGCCCTGCCGCCGAGCACGCTGACGCTGGGTGGCCTGCTCAAGCACTCGGCCCTGGTCGAGGTCGACTGGGTGACCGGTTTTCTGCACGGGCGCGAGCTGGGCGAACCCTGGGCGAGCGTGGATTGGGACGCCGATCGGGACTGGGATTTTCACTCGGCCCGGTTCGACACGCCTGAACAGTTGCGGGCGATCTTCGACGCTGCGGTCGGTGAGGCGGACCGGGGGATCGACGAAGGACTGGCCAACGGAGGGCTGGACCTGCTCGCCCAACGAACAGCCCGGCCCGGGCGGGTCAACCTGCGTTGGATTCTGGTGCATCTGATCGAGGAGTACGCCCGGCATCTCGGCCATGCCGACCTGTTGCGTGAGGCGATCGACGGCAGCGTCGGCGACTGAGGTCCGCGGGGTGCGCGCGGGCCGCGGGTAGGGTTCCGCCATGCCCGCAGCCCAGTACCGCGTCGCAATCGTCGGCGCAGGGCCGTCCGGGCTGTTCGCGGCCCAGTTCCTGAGCGCGCACCCCGAGTTGCAGGTCGACATCTTCGACCGGCTCCCGACCCCCTATGGCCTGCTGCGGTACGGGGTCGCACCTGATCACACGTCCATCAAGTCCGTGGCCACGGCGCTGGCCCGGGTGTTCGACTCGCCGGCCGTCCGGTTTCTGGGGCTGGTGTCGTTCGGCCGCGACGTCACCCGTGATGAGCTGCTGGCCGGCTACGACGCGGTGATCTACGCGGTCGGTGCCAGCGAGGACCTCCGGATGGGTGTGCCCGGCGAGGACGCCGTCGGAAGTCGCTCGGCCCGCGAGTTCGTGGCCTGGTACTCCGGCCATCCGGACGCGGAGCCGCAGTCGCTGGACGGCATCCGGCAGGCGGTCGCGGTCGGGGTCGGCA
Source organism: uncultured Actinomycetota bacterium (assembly GCA_963723605.1). GTDB lineage: Bacteria > Actinomycetota > Actinomycetes > Propionibacteriales > Propionibacteriaceae > Micropruina. The sequence continues at coordinate 212,063 of CAVRRM010000004.1, forward strand.
ACGTCGCGGTGGACGTGGCCCGGCTGCTGGTCAAGGAGCCGCTCGCGCTGGATTCAACCGACATGCCCGAGGACGTACTGGCCGAACTGCGCCGGTCCCAGGTCACCGACGTCTGGGTGATCGGACGGCGCGGAGCCCAGCACGCCAGCTTCACCACGCCCGAGTTGCGGGAACTGTGCACCACCCCCGGCGTCCGGGTCAGCGTCGAACCCGAGGCGCTGGAATGGATCGACGAGGAGCTGCTGGATCGTCGTGGCCGGGCCAACCTGGCGGTGCTGCGGGCCGCCGCCGAGGCGGACCTGCCCGATCCGCGGGTCCGGTTGCACTTCCAGTTCTGGCGCCGCCCGGTGCAGGTGCAGGGCGACCCGGTCACCGGCCTGGTGCTGGAGCGCACCAGGATGGGTTCCGACGGCCGGGTGGTCGGCACCGGCGAGACTGAGCAGGTCGACGTCCAACTGGTGCTCCGGGCGATCGGCTATCGGGCGGTGCGGCTGCCCGGGGTGGCCTTCGACGAGGACCTGGGCGTGATCCCGTCCGCGCACGGCCGGGTCCTGGACGGCGACGAGGTGGCCCCTCGTGAGTACGTGGTCGGCTGGATCAAACGTGGCCCGGTCGGGGTGATCGGCACCAACAAGTCCGACGCGAAGGAGACGGTTGCGCGGGTGCTGGAAGACCTGGTCACGCTCGGACCACGAACCGACCGCGTCGATCTGATCGACGTCCTGGCGGCACGTGGCTTTCATCCGTCCACGTTCGCCGACTGGCAGCGGATCGAGGCTGCCGAAGCCAACCGTGGGGCGTCCCACGACCGGGAGCGGATGAAGATCGAGGCGTGGCACGAGCTGCTCGACCTGGTTCAGCGGGAGCGTCCGGGCGGCCCGATACCCAGGTGAAGCCGGCCCGAACCCGCAGTCGTGTTGCTCCGGCGGCAGCGGCGAGCGAACGGTTACCGGTACTCGCGGGTGACCCGCGGGGTGATCAGGCAGGTCACCTCGTAGGGAATCGTGCCCATCAGGTCGGCAACCTCGTCGACGGTGATCTCGGCGTCGCCGCGCCGTCCGATCAGGACCACCTCGTCGCCCACCGCCGCAGCTGGCTCGGGGCCGAGATCGACCATGGTCTGGTCCATGCAGACCCGTCCCGCGATCGGGTACGAGCGCCCGTCGATCAGCACCCGGCCCCGGTTGGACAGCAATCGTGAGTAGCCGTCGCCGTACCCAACGGGAACAGTGCCGATCCAGGTGTCGCGCGGGGCTGTCCAGGCTCGTCCGTACCCGACGGTCTCGCCTGCGGCTACGGGTTTCACGAAGGAAACCCGGGTGGTCAGTTCCAGCCCGGGCAGCAACGGCACGGTGCGTTCGGCGCGCGGATCGGGCAGGCTGCCGTAGATGATGATGCCTGGCCGAACCAGGTCGAACCAGGTATCCGGATGCCCCAGCACCGCTCCCGAGTTGGCCAGGTGCTTAAGCTCGACCGGCCCAACCCGGGCTTCGATCGCCGCCACGGTCGCGCTGAAAACCATTTCCTGCCCGCGGGTGAAGTCCGCCCCGTCCGGGCTGTCCGAGATCGGAAGATGGCTGAACACCCCCTGCAACCACAGCCGGTCGCTCCCGGCGATCCTGGCGGCCAGATCCGGCGCGGCGGACGGCTCGACGCCAACCCGGCGCATGCCGGTGTCCACCTTGAGGTGAACGGCGACGCCGGCCAACCCAAGCCCGCCGGCGGCCAGCTCGACCTCCGTCACCGACTCCTCGTCCACGACGGTCAGGGTCAGCGCCGAGCCCAGCGCCCGGGCGACCTCGTCCGGACCGCGGGTGGGCGACATCTTGAGTACCGGCAGTCCCACCCCGGCCCCCCGGAGTTGCACGCCTTCGTCCACCGTGGCGACGCCCAGCCAATCGGCCGCCCCGGTGCGCTCGATCATCCGCGACACCTCGACCGCGCCGTGCCCGTACGCGTCGGCCTTGACCGCGGCCAGCACCAGCCGCTGGCCGACCCGAGCTCTGATCGCGGTCAGGTTGGCCTCGATGTTGCCGAGCAGGGTGCGGGCGATGGTCGGATGAGTCATCGGGCCACCGGACGAGTCGGATCGTTGCTCCAGGCAGACCATGACCCCGGGTAGAGCGGCAGATCGCGATCGAGGGTCGCGGCGGCCAGAACCAACTGCGCAGCACTGACACCGGAGCCGCAGTAGCCGGCCAAGGGACCCGGCCGGTCGAGCAGTTCGGTCAATCGCTCGGCGCTGGGCAGCCGGCCGTCGGGGTCGAAGAACTGGGTCACCGGCACATTCACGGCACCGGGAATATGCCCGGCCACGGGGTCCATCGGCTCCACCTCGCCGCGATACCGTTCGGCCGCGCGGGCATCGATCAGAGTTCCGGTGAAGTCGGCGGCCTGATCGGCGTCGATGGTGGGCAGGTGGCCGAGGGTCAACAGCAGGTCGGCCGGTTCGACCTGCACCTGCCCTTGCGCCAACGGACGTCCTTGGGCAGTCCAGGCCTCGATGCCGCCGTCCAGTACCCGCACGTCGAGTCCGGCCCAGCGCAGCACCCACCAGGCGCGAGACGCGCCGTACGACCCGGCCTCGTCGTAGACCACGATCAATCGCGAGCCGTCCACGCCGAGTGCGCCGAGGCCGAGTTCGAGGGTGTCCACGTCGGGCAGCGGGTGCCGTCCTTCGATCGGGTCGCCGTGCCGGGTGAGCACCCTCTCCAGGTCGAGGAATCGCGCGCCCGGAAGATGGCCGTCCAGGTAGCGGCGATGCCCGTCGCCGTCCTGATCACCGAGCCGCCAGCGGACGTCCAGCAGGTCGACCTCGCCTCGCCCGTCGAGAGCATCGGGGCTGATCAGCACATCATCACGCGCCATGGCTTCACTTTCTCACGTCCGTCGGGGGGCAGAATCTGGCTCAGCCCGGCACGGCGCCGCCGGCCGCGGCTCGCCACCAGGCCGGCCAGCAGAAAGCCGCCCCACAGTGCGAACAACGGATCCCACAACGCCGCATGCCCCAGCAGTGCGGGACGATCGGACGACGACGGGGAGCTGACCGCACCGGCCAGCACGAGCCAGGCGCCGACCATGTTGACCAGGCCGTACAGCAGCAGCACCGAACCGCCCAGCCAGCACAACCCGCGCCACCGGCGATAGCCCGGCAGCGGCCGTGATTCGTTGAGCACCGGGCCGATGGCGACCACCCCCTTGACCGCGCTGATCACCAGCAGGGCGATCATCGCGGCGGTGGTCTGGGTGCGGTACCAGTCCAGTGCCCACTGCCCGACGGTGTCGGCCAGCCAGGTGCCGCCGAACGCCCAGTAGGCGCTGAAGGCGGCATGTACGAGTCCGCAGCCGGCGGCGACCAGCAGCCAGCGCCGGGCGGAACGCACGGAGCGCGCCGGTCGGAGGCGACGCGTGGGGGTGTTCGATCACCGCCCCAGTATCGACGGTGCGCGCACGAGGGACAGTAACCGTCGCCAGCCGAACCGGCTCAGAACATCATCGCCAGTCCGGGATCGGCCAGTATCGCCGCCACGTCACTGAGGAACTTGGATGCCAGTTCACCGTCCACCAGGCGGTGATCGAAGGTCAGCGACAGGGTGCACACCGATCGGATCACGATCTGCTCGTCCGCACCCTTGCCCACCACCCAGGGCCGCCGGGCGATGGTGCCCAGGCACATGATCGCAGACTCCCCCAGGTTCAGGATCGGCGTGCCGCCGTCCACTCCGAACACGCCCACGTTGGTGATCGTGAAGGTGCCCTTGGTCAGGTCCTCGGTGGGTACCCGTCCGGTCTTGGCCACCTGGACCATGTTGTGCAGCGCCTCGGCCAGCTGCAGCAGGTTCATCTTGTTGGCGCCCTTGATGTTCGGCACCAGCAGCCCCCGTGGGGTGGCGGCGGCGATGCCCAGGTTCACGTTCTCGTTGCGGACGATCTCACTGGCCGCCATGTCCAGGGTCGAGTTGAGGTCGGGGTTGCGGGCGATCGCCAGGCAGGCCGCCTTGGCGAAGATCAGCAGCGGCGAAACCCGGAGCCCGGCGAACTCCCGGCGGGCCTTGAGGCTCTCCACCAACTGCATGGACGCGGTCACATCGGTCTGCATGATCACCGTGGCGGTGGGCACCTTGAACGACTCTGCCATGGTGCGGGCCATCTCGCGGCGAACACCCTTCAGCGGTACCCGCTCGGCCACCCGGGAGGCTGGACGGCTGGAGCCACCGCGGGCGGCCACGGCCGCGGCCAGCACGTCCTCCGCGGTGATGGTGCCGTCCGGGCCGGTGCCGTCGACGGCGTCCAGATCGAGGCCGAGATCGCGGGCCAGCCGGCGCACCGGAGGCTTGGCCAGTGCCCGCTTGGACGCGGACGCCGCCTTCGGCGCCTGACCCGGACGAGGCAGGGGTCCGCCGCTGGCCTCGGCTGTGATCGGCCCGGTGGTGGTGGCCTGATCGATCGGCCGGGAGACCGGCTGATCGGCAACGTAGGAGTCGGCGACCTGCTCACTGACCGGCCCGATCGGCTTGCCCAGGCCCGCCGCGGTCTTGCGTGGACGGCGAGCCAGCGACGCGGACTTCACTCCGTAGCCGACCAGGAATGCCTCGGACTCGGCTGCGGGCTCGGCCGTCGCCGCCGGCGCCTCCCGAGCTGGGGCGGCGGGCTCGGCCGAGGCCTCGTCGACGACGGTCGCCTCCTCGACGACGGGGGCCTCCTCGACGACCGCGTCCTCGACGTTCTCCGCGTTCGGGCTGGTCTGCGCCGGTTGGGCCGCGGCCCCGGTGCCGTCGTCGATCAGGATGATCGGAGCACCCACTTCGACGGTGGCGCCCTCCTCGACGATCAGCCGAGCGATCCGTCCGGCCCACGGTGATGGCAGTTCGACGATCGACTTGGCGGTCTCGATCTCGACCAGGATGTCGTTGACCTTGACCTCGTCGCCCTCGTGCACGACCCAGCGGACGATGTCGGCCTCGACCAATCCCTCTCCGGGATCGGGTAGACGGAACTCCTTCATCGCAATCTCCTCAGTAGGCCATGGATCGGTCGACGGCGTCGAGCACCCGGTCGAGATCGGGCAGGAAGGCAGTCTCGACCCGGCTCGGCGGGTACGGAATGTCATACCCCGTGACCCGCAACACCGGTGCCTGCAAGGCGAAGAAGCACTCCTGCTGCAGACGGGCGGCGATCTCGGCCCCGATGCCGAGGGTCAGCGCCGCTTCATGGACGACGATCGCCCGTCCGGTCTTGTGCACCGACTCGATCACGGTGGCCATGTCCAGCGGTGCCAGCGAGCGCAGGTCGATCACCTCGACGTCGTGGCCCTCCTCGGCGGCCGCGATCGCCGCCTCCACACAGGTGCGAACCATCGGGCCGTAGGTGACCAGGGTCAGGTCCTCCCCCGGCTTGAGCACGCGGGCCTGGTAGAGCGGCATCGGCTCGGCCTCGGTATCGACCTCGCCCTTCTCGTGATAGCGCCGCTTCGGCTCGAGGAAGACGATCGGGTTGTTGGACGCGGTCGCCTGCTGAATCATCCAGTAGGCGTCCAGCGGGTTCGAGCAGGTGACCACCTTCAGCCCCGGGGTGTGCGCGAAATAGGCCTCCGGCGACTCGGAATGGTGCTCGATCGCACCGATTCCGCCGCCGTAGGGAATCCGCACCACGATCGGCATCTTGAGCCGGCCATGGGAGCGGAAGTGCATCCGAGAAACCTGCGAGACGATCTGGTCGAAGGCGGGATAGACGAAGCCGTCGAACTGGATCTCGACCACCGGACGGTAACCGCGCAGCGCCAACCCCACCGCAGTGCCGAGGATGCCGGACTCGGCCAGCGGTGAGTCGATCACCCGATCGGGACCGAAGTCGCGCTGCAGATGCTCGGTGATCCGGAAGACGCCGCCCAACTTGCCGATGTCCTCACCGGCGAGCAGCACCTTCGGATCGGCCTCCAGGGCCCGGCGCAAACCGGCGTTGAGCGCCTTCGCCACGGTCATGGATGCCATCAGAAGGCCGCCTGAACGTCGGACGCGGTGTGCTCGGCCGAGGTCTGGTCGGATTCGGTGTGGTCGTCGAACCCGGCCTCGTACTCCAGGTAGTCGTCGCGCTGCTCGAGCAGAATGTCCGGCGGGTCGATCACCACGTGCTCGAAGAACTCCTCCAGCCTGGGTTCGCGCAGCGTGACGCAACCCTCGCGGATCCGGATCGCAAGATCCTCGCTGTCGGCCTCCAGCGTGTCCAGCCAGGCCTGATCGATGGCGCCCGCGTTCAGCAGGTAGGTCTGCACCCGGCTGATCGGGTCGCGGGCCCGCCACTGGTCGGTTTCGTCCCGGCTGCGGTACTTGGTCGGATCATCGGACGTGGTGTGCGCGCCCATCCGGTAGGTGTAGGCCTCGATCAACGAGGGCCCGCCGCCCTGGCGGGCCCGTTCGAGGGCCCAGGCGGTCACCGCCTGCACCGCGAGCACGTCGTTGCCGTCCACCCGGATCCCCGGAAAGCCGAAACCGGAAGCGCGCCGATAGAGCGGGATCTTCGACTGCAGCGCGATTGGCTCCGAGATCGCGTACTGGTTGTTCTGGCAGAAGAAGACCACCGGCGCGGTGTACGAGGAGGCGAAGATGAACGCCTCGTTGACGTCACCCTGACTGGTGGCCCCGTCGCCGAAGTAGACCATCACCGCGCCGTTGGCGGCCGGGTCGGGGTTGCCGTTCAGGCCGTCGCGTTGCAGGCCCATGGCGTAGCCGACGGCGTGCAGGGTCTGAGTGCCGATCACGAAGCTGTACAAGTGCAGACCCTTGGCGGCGGAATCCCAGGGCACCATCGCGGTGCCGCGGAAGGTGGTCAGCATCTCGACCGGGTCGACCCCCTTGTGCAGCGCGACCGCGTGCTCACGGTAGGACGGAAACACGAAGTCGGGAATCCGGGTTGCGTTGACCGAGCCGACCTGGGCCGCCTCCTGCCCCAACGACGGCGGCCACAGGCCGAGCTCACCCTTGCGTTGGAGCGCAGTGGATTCGTTGTCGAAGCGGCGGGCCAGCACCATTTCGCGCAGGTAACCGGCAATCACCTCGTCGCTGCCGTCGAAGCAGAAGTCCGGGTGCTGCACTCGTTGGCCGTCTGGGGTCAGCAGTTGCACGAACTCGTCTACAGCGGGGTCTGACACATCAGTTCCTTTCGGTCCTCCAGGGACCTCATCACGTTCTGACGTTCGGCTAACTTACCGGTTACGTAACCGTAGGTCAAAGCAGCTCCCCGCCGGTCGGAGTCATCTCATCGTCGAAACCCACCCGGTCCGGAGTTGCCCCCATCCTGCTCTCATCAGGGCTTTCAGTCGAGACCCTGGCAGGCGGGTCGCCGTCGTCGATACTCCCCCGCCCTCCCGGTCTCACCCGGGATCTCAACGCGCGCCGGGTCGAGCATCGAGCGACATCCGGGCGTTCGCCGCGATCACCGGGCGTCGGCAGCGTGCTCGATCCGGACCCGCCCGGTACAGGTTCCTGGCCAGCCATGGAGCCGCCATGACGGTGTGAACAATCGATAGTTGCACTTAACGGTTCATTAGAAATGAGCGCTTGTGCTAAATGATTGTGAGGTCGACAGTGGAACTACCCAACAGAAGGAGCACATCATGCCCGCTCTCGACATCCTGGCAGCCATCGCCCTGATGGCCTCCTTCGTCCTGATGCTCGAAGTAACCCACCGCCGGACGTCCCACCTACCCCGGGCGCCGTTGGGCGCCGACGCCGAGTCCGAGGCGAGCTTCGCGTACCGCCGCGAAATCGCCGAGTTGCGCGAGCTGGAACGGCTCGAGCGACCCTGATGAAGGACCACTGAACAGTTGGAGACTTTCGTTCAGAACAAACGTAGAATCGTCTCCATGGTGGACGTAACTCGACTGCGAATCTTCCGTGCAGTTGTGGCCGCAGGCTCGATCCAGGCCGCCGCGGTCAACCTCGGCTACACACCGAGCGCGGTGAGCCAGCAGGTCTCGGCGCTGGCCAAGGAGACCGGGCTGGCGCTGGTGCAGAAGGTCGGCAGGGGCATCGAGCCGACCTCGGCCGGGCTCGAGCTGGCCGGCTCGGCCACCGGGCTGTTCGATCAACTGGCCGAGGTCGAGGCCCGGGTGGCCGACCTGCGCGAGGGCCGGGCCGGTTCTCTCTCGATGGCCTACTTCACCTCGGCAGCACTGGCCTGGATCCCCAGGATCGTCAAGCGAGTGCTGGTCGAGCACCCGCGGCTACGCCTCGATCTCAGGGTCCGCGAACTGCCCACAGGCGACGACGAGCGGGTCGATGTCGAAGTGATGGTGCAGTCCAGTGGCTTCATCGCGCCCACCGGGTTTCGGGCCCATCACCTGCTGGACGAGCCGTACATCGCCATGTTGCCGGCCAGCCATCGGCTGGCCGACCGGACGTTCGTCGAACTCGCCGAGCTGGCCGAAGACCGCTGGATCGCCCATGACTCGGAGGAGTCCTGGTGCCTGATCAACCTGCACCGGTCGTGCGTGGCAGCCGGGTTCAGCCCCACCTACTCGGTGCGCACCAGTGACCATGTCACCGCCATCGCGTTCGTGGACGCCGGCACCGGCATCGCGGTGATGCCGCGGTTGTGCGCCCAGAACCTGCCGACTGGCGTCCGTTGCCTACCCGTGGTGAACCCCACCCCGATCCGGTCGATCCACGCCATGGTGCGGCGCTCGGTCGAAGCCAGCCCACCGGTGCAGCTGGTGATGGGCGGCTTGTTCGCCCAGGCCGGCCCGGTTTCCTCCGTCGGGTAGCGGTCACCCGGTCGGTCCTCGTCCGCGGGCCGGGGTTGCCCGTTGCGTCACACTCGGGTGGTGCGCAGTCTGGTGAACGCCTGGCGGGAGGTGCGGCTGCGCCCTGCCCGCTACCTGTCCACGCTGGCCGCGATCATTCTCGCCATTGGCTACCTGGCCGCCACCCAGACCGCGGCAGCCACCGAGTCGGACGCGATCGCGAAACGCCAGGTGCTGTTCGCCTCGCACGCCGACGTGATCGTCGAAAGCCACCTGTGGCACGCCACCATCGCGCGCAAGCAGCGCGAAGACGGACTTGTTGCCGCGGAGGCAGCCCTCCAGGCCCAGCCCGGCGTCGCCGCGGTCGAGCGGTTCGGCCAGCTCTACGTGACGCTGGTCAACGGTGAACGGGCGGCCGGCGTCATGCTGGCCTCCTCGCCTGCAGACGACCGTCTGCGTTGGTACCACCCGGTCTCCGGGCGGCTGCCGGCCGCCCCGGACGAGATCGTGCTGACCCAGCAGACCGCCGTCGACCTGGGGGCCCGGCTGGGTGATCGGATTACGCTGGCCGGCACGCTCAAGCGCACCCTGACCGTGGTCGGCCTGACCGACCAGCGGGGCTATGCCGACGCGCCGGCCTACGCCACGATGGCCCTGATCGAAGCGATCGACGCCACGTTTCCACCACCCGATTCGCGCATCCTGGTGAATCCGGACGCGTTCCGCACCACCACGCCGGGGTCGTCCGGGGACGGAGTGGGGATCTGGCTGCTCGCGGCCCTGGACGAGGGAACCGACCCGGCCCCGGTTGCCGCCGGCACCCAACAGGCGCTCACCGACCAGGGGTTTCTGCGCATCGTGGTTCAGGCCCGGACGGCCGCCGCGGTGCGGGAGCAGGCGGTGCGCGACCAGGCGTCCGGGTCCGACTGGCTCGGGGCGGTACTCGGCGCCAGCGGGCTGGTCGCGCTGGCTGTCGGCACCCTGATGATCGCCAACACGTTCGCCATCCTGATGGCCCAGCGCCGGCGCCAGCTGGGCCTGCTGCGGGTGGTCGGCGCCTCCCGCGGCCAGGTGCTGCGGCGCAATCTGGCCGAGGCCGCGCTACTCGGCCTGGGCGGCACCCTGATCGGAGTTCCGCTGGGCATCGCGGTCGCCTGGCTGATTGCGCGCCAGTTCACCGGCTCGCTGGAGTTCGGCCTGATCGTGCCGTGGGCCCGGCTCGGGGTGATCGCCGCCGCCGGAATGTTGGCCACGGTGCTGGCCGCGCTGCTGCCGTTGCTGCGGGCCACCGCGGTGGTACCGCTGGAGGCGCTCCGGCCAGCCGAGTCCGGCGGCGGCGCGCGCCGCCGCGAGGGCGTCCGGTTGGCCGTCTGCGCGGTGTTGGCGCTCGCCGGTGCAGGAGCGTTGGCTTGGGGCCTCGCCGGGCCGCCGGACGGGGCCATCACCCGGGTCGGGCTGGGGGTCGCCGCTGTGGCCGTGGCGGTGCTGGCGTCCGTATCGGTGCTGATCCCGGCGCTGTTTTCGGCGATCGGACGGCTACCGCTGCGGTTCCGTCCGGTGGCTCGGCTGGCGCTGGCCAACACCTCGCGCAACCCCGGCCGGGTCGGTGCCATGGTGGCGGCCCTGCTGGTGGCGGTCGGACTGATCGTCACCGTTCAGGTGGCCGCTGCCACCGGACGGGGCGGCGCGCTCGCCCAGGTTGACCAGCGCTACCCGGTCGACCTCACCCTGCAGTCCGCGGTGCAGGAGGCGGACCTGTCCAACCCCAACGGCGGCGGTCCCGGTGGGCAGCGCGAGGGCACCATGCTGGCCGGGTTCAAACCCGGAGCACTGGAACTGGTCCGGAAGGTTCCCGGCATTGCCGACGCGGGCAGCTACGGGGTGACCGAACCCGTGATCGTGCTGGCCGGGCCGGGCCTGTTCTCCCAGCTGCCGATCACCAGCCTGCCCGCCGACGCCGACCGGCTGTTCAGCCGGCCGATCAGCGTGGGACCTGGCGAGATCGGACTGCCCAGCGACGTCATGGACGGGATGAAACTGGCCCCCGGCGCGCCCGTCCAGGTGTTGCCGGTGCTGGGCAACAAGCAGGACCTTCGCGCCGTCCAGGCCAATGTCGGCGCCGCCGTCGCGGTGGTCGACGACGACACCATGAAGGCGCTGGCGATGACCACCCGCGAGGGCCTGATTCTGGCCCGGCTGGACGATCCGAGTGCCGGCGGCACCGCGGTCACCCGGGTCACCGCCGGGCTGCTGCCCGAGCACCCCGGCCTTACCGTCGGGGGTGGAGCGCCCCAGAAGACCCAGGTGCGGTTGCTGCTGGACGGGGTCAGCCTGACCCTGACCGGGCTGCTCGCGGTGGCGGTGCTGGTGGCGGTGATCGGGGTCGGCAACACCCTGGGCCTGGCCGTGGTCGAGCGCACCCGCGAGTCCGCCCTGCTGCGCGCGATGGGGTTGCAGCGCTCCAGCCTGCGGTTGACCCTGCTGTTGGAGGCGCTGCTGCTCGGCGTCGTCTCGGTGCTGCTGGCCCTCGGCCTCGGCGCCGGTTTCGGCTGGGCGGGAGCGGTGGCCGCCCTTCGGCAGCTCGGCTATCCGACCGTCGGCATCCAGCTGGACTGGACCCTGACGTTGGGCACCTGCGCGGCCGTGATCGTTGCCGCTGCCCTCGCGTCCGTGCTTCCCGGACGCCGGGCCGCCCTGGCACCTCCGGTCGCGGCGATGGCCGACCTGGGCTGAGTCACGGCCGGCCAGGGTCGAACAATCCACGTCTGCGACACTCTGCGCCAATCTGCCGGAATCACTAGATTCGGCCATAAAGTCCGATCATGGACCCGATCAGGAACCCGTACGCCCCCGGTGCCGGCCAGCGACCGCCCGAACTCGCCGGCCGGGACGCCCAACTGGACGCGTTCCGCTTCGTTGTCGAACGGGTGACCAAGGGCCGCGCCGAGCGTTCGATCGTGTTGACCGGGTTACGCGGGGTCGGTAAGACGGTGCTGCTCAACGCGATGCGGTCGCAGGCAGTCCGGGCGGGCTGGGGCACGGGCAAGCTCGAGGCCCGTCCCGACCAGACCATCCGGCGCCCCCTCGGTGCCGCCCTGCACATGGCGATCCGCGAACTGGGGCACCCCGATCCGAGCGGCGTGCTGTCCACCCTGAAGGCCTTCGTCGAACGGGCCGCCCCGGCCAACACCAAAAGTTACGATCGGTGGAACTCAGGCATCACCGCTCCGAGCGTCGCCGGTCGTGCCGACTCCGGCGACATCGAGATCGACCTGGTCGAATTGCTCACCGACATTGCCGGACTGGCCGCCGACAAGGGCAGTGGGGTGGCCATCTGCATCGACGAGATGCAGGATCTGGGCGCCGAAGACGTCTCGGCCCTGTGCGCCGCCTGCCACGAACTCGGCCAACAACGGCTGCCGCTGATCGTGGTCGGTGCGGGACTGCCGCACCTACCGGCGGTGCTCAGTGCGTCCAAGTCGTACTCGGAGCGCCTGTTCAGCTACGCCCGAATCGACCGGCTCGACCAGGTCTCCGCCGAACTCGCCCTGGCCTCCCCCGCCGCCGACGAGGACGCCGCCTTCACCCCTGACGCCCTGGCCGCCATGTATCGGGTCACCGGTGGCTACCCCTACTTCGTTCAGGCGTACGGCAAGGTGGTCTGGGACCTGGCCCCGGGCAGCCCGATCACCGCCGAGGACGTCGAGGTGGCGGCCCCGCAGGCCGAACACGAACTCGCGGTCGGGTTCTTCGGCTCCCGGCTCGAGCGGGCCACCGCCGCCGAGCGCGAGTACCTGCGGGCAATGGCAGACGCCGATCCTGACGACGACGGCGCGGTCTCGTCCGCCCGGGTCGCCGAGGTGCTGGGTCGTAAACCCCAGTCCCTCTCTCCAGCCCGGGATGCGCTGATCAAGAAGGGCCTGGTGTACGCGAGCGAGCGCGGCAGGATCGCCTTCACGGTGCCTCACTTCGGTCGCTTCCTGCGCGCGCGGGCCGAGGCGGCATGACCGGCTTCACCCCTGAGACGATCCTCGCGGTTGTGGTGGTCGGATTGTTGGCGATCGCTGGTGCCTCGGAGATTTCCAGGCGCAGTGGCCTTTTGCCTCGATCGGCCGGACGACCAGCCGAGCCGCCAAGCTTCAACCTCGGCTGGATCAGATCAGCGCCGCCCATGAGCAGCGGATGGCCCAACTTCCCGACGAGGTCATCCAGTCGGAACGGTTCGCCGAACGGCTGGAGCAGATCCGCACCCGGCTGCGACGGGAACGATCGAAGGTCAACTACCTGCTGCGCGACCCGATCGGAGCCAAGGACGGCGCGATCATCGCCTGGGCGGGTATGCGCGGCGCGGTGTCCGTCGCGGCCGCCCAGACGCTCCCCGCGGATACTCCCTACCGATCGCTGCTGGTGCTGATCGCCTTCCTGCTGGCCGGTGGTTCCCTCGTGCTTCAGGGCACGACGTTGGGTGCCCTGGCCCGCCGGCTGCGCACTCGCCTGCCCGAGCAACAGGCCGAGCGAGAGCAGGCCGAGCATGACGAACTGCTGCAGCTGCTGGGCCTCACCGCCGCCGCCGAGCGAGAGAAGGACGTCGAGCGCTCACAGCGGGCCACCGAGCTGGCCGTTTTGAAGGCTCAGCGGGACGCCCTGCTGGACGCCCGCGACGAGGGCACCTTCGACGGCGAGATGCTCAGCCACGCCCTGACCGCGGTCGACGCGCAACAGATCAGCCTCGAGTTGCAGGGCAACCCCGAGGGCTGAGCCGCAAGGCTCGAACCCGTCAGCTCTCGGACCGCGTCGATTCGGTCGGTGGAGTCGTGGGCGCCTTCGCGGCCGCTGCCCGCTTGCGGAACCGGCGAACAATCGGCCATGCGATCACCCCGCCCACCAGGGCGAATGGCAATACCCCACCGATCAGGGTCAGTAGCGCACTGATCGAGTTCTGCAGCGCTTCCCAACCGCGGACCAGTCCGGTCCAGAGCGGGTTCTGCGGGTCAACCTGACCCGGCTTGATCAAGGTCACCGTGATCGGCGACCGCTCAACCCGGTTGGTCAGCGACTTCTGGGTGGCCAGCAGTGCCTCCAGGTCGGACTGTCGCTGGGTGAGTTCGGCTTCAACCCGGGCCACGTCCGCGATCGACCCGGCCCGCTTCATCAGCAGCCGAATGCGCCCGATCGACTCGCGCAAGGTGCGGATCCGAGCCTCGACGTCGGCCACCTGGGCGGTGACGTCCTGCGCGGTGATGCCGCGATTGACCAGCTCCCCGACCTTCGCCGCCTGGTCCATCACTGCGGTGAGGGACTCGCTGGGCACGCTGAGCACCACCCGCGACCCGGCCGCCCCGTCGCCCTCGGTGACCGAGATCTGTTCGGACGAGACAAAGCCATTGGTGGCCGTGGCCAGTGCGCGCAGGTCGGCGGCAGCCTTCTCGATGTCGGGGGTGCGGATGGTCAGGGAACCCGTGCGCACGATCTGGCGATCGGGCGTCGGTCCGTTCTCCTCCGGTACCTGGGTTGCCTGCGGGAGCGGTGCCGAGTCCTGGGCGGGTGCCGCGCCGGACGCGGGGTAGCCGCCCGCGGTGCAGCCCGTGAGGGCGAGAATCAGAACCAGGGCGGCCAGCCGGCGCCGTGACGAGTTGCTGTTCATGACCTCAAGCACGCAGCCGGCGACAGCTACGTTGCAGCCGCTACCCCGGGTTCGCCGGCCAGGCAGTCGACCGAGTGATCATCGACGTACCCGAGCGCCTGCATGGCGGCGTAGGCGGTGGTGGGACCGACGAACCGGAACCCCAACTTCTTCAGCTGCTTGGCCAGGGCCGCCGACTCCGCTGTCGAGGCGGGCGCGCCCTCGGAGGAGTTCCGCCGTCGGGCCCGTGGCGCCGGCCGATGCGCCTCGAACACGTCAGCCAGCCGCTCGCCGCGCTCATGCAGCGCGACCAGTGCCTGTGCATTGGCGATGGTCGACTCGATCTTCGCCCGATTGCGGACGATGCCCGGATCGCCCAGCAAACGTTCGACGTCCGCTTCCCCGAAGGCCGCCACCACGATCGGGTCGAAGCCGGCGAACGCGGCCCGGAAGGTCTCGCGCTTGCGGAGAATGGTGATCCACGCCAACCCCGACTGGAACGCTTCCAGACTGACCCGTTCGAACAGTTCGCGCTCGTCGGCGGCGGGTGCCGGCGGCACACCCCACTCGGTGTCGTGATAGCTCTCGTACAGCGGGTCGCCGGTGCCGAAGCAGCGGAAGGTCATCGCGTGGGCCGGAAGCCGTCGGCCACGGACTGCAGGGTGGCCAGGTACCCGGGCCAGAAGCCCGCATCGTCATCGGGCAGGTTGCTCGAGTTGTCGCGATGCCCGGCGCCGCCGTCGATGAGTTCGCGAACGATGTCGAGGTGACCCGCATGCCGCGCGGTTTCGTCGATCATGTGGACCAGAATGCGGTGCAGCGTGACCCGGCCCTGATCACCCCACCAGGGCACCTGGCCGACCGCGTCGAGCTCGAGCGCCGCCACCGTCGCGGCGGTATTCTGGCCCGCCTCTTCGTACAGTCGGACCACTTCGTCGCTGGTCTGCTCGGCGGCCGCGTACATGTCGATGTTGGGCACGGATTCCATCTGGGCCTCGTCGGTGGCGAACCACGGCACGCTCACCTGTGGCGTGCGTCCGAAGACCTCACCGAAGTAGCCCAACTCGACCATGGCGAGGTGTTTCACCACGCCGAGCAGGTTTGTGCCGGTCGGCGTCATGGGCCGGCGTAGGTCGTAGTCGCTGAGTCCCTGCAACTTCCAGAGCACCGTTCTGTGCTCGCGGGCGAGGTAGTTCAGCAGGGTTGACTTCGGGGTGCTGAAGTCTTCGGTCATGGTTGTCCTTTCACTGTCAGCCGGGTGTCCGCGCACCGGTCAACGGGAGGTCAGCGGGCGTTCTCGTCGGGTTGATGAATGCCGAAGGTGTTGCCCTCGGTGTCGAGGTAGTAGCCCTGCCAGGCCATGCCGGGCAGCGCGTACTTGGCCAGCGCCACAGCGCCGCCGGCGTGCAGGATGCGGCTCTCGCAGGCGTCGTAGTTCTCCACCCCGATCGTGCAGACGAACGCGTTGGTGCCGGCGCCGGCGGGGGACGATGCCGGCCGGGGGGTGAGCCCGCCGTTGATGCCCGGCACGCTGTCGTCGCCGGTGATCACGCCCCAATAGGGCACGCCGACCGCTTGGCTGTAGTCGTCGAACCGCCAGCCGAATACTTCGATGTAGAACGCCTGTGCCCGGGACGGATCGTCGGCCTGGATCTCGAAATGCACCACTCGTGACATACCGGGAGCCTGCCAGATCCCGCCGACAGAAAGCACCACGAGCGCGATCCCGGTGTGCGCCGGGATGACAGTGCGCCGCGCTCCCGGTGACTACAGGCCCAGGAGTTCGATCGCCGCCATGGCGGCGTTCTGGCCGGCCACGCCGGAGACTCCCCCGCCGCGCCTCGCGCCGGCCCCACAGAGCAGCACTTTCTGGTGCTCGGTGGCGACACCCCAGCGTCGGGCCGGGGTGTCCAGCGGATCGTCCGGTTCTGCCCACGGCCACGACAGCGGTCCGTGGAAGATGTTGCCGCCCGGCATCGCCAGAGCATTCTCGAGGTCGCGGGTGGTCTTCACTTCGATGCAGAACTCGCCGTTGCCGTCCACCGCCAGGAGGGGTTCGACCGGTTCGTCGAGAACCGAATCAACGCTCGCCAGAGCCGCTTCCTTCAGCAGCGACCGCAACGCATCGTTGCCGAACGCATCGACCAGCCGGTCGGGTACCTGCAGGCCGAACAAGGTCAGCGTTTGGTAGCGATCCGCGCCCTCTCCCAGAATCGACGGGTCGGCCAATGAGTGACAGTAGATCTCAGCCGGCAGCGGATCCGGCACCCGGCCGCCCAACGCCGTCGCACCCGCGGCCTCCAGTTGCGTCAGTGACTCGTTGATGTGGAAGGTGCCCCCGAACGCCGCCTCGGACGGTATCCCGGCCTGCCGCAGATGCGGCAGCCGGTTCACCAACAGGTTGACCTTCACCTGCGCACCCTCGGCAGAGGGTTGCGGATCACCGCCCAGCAGGCGGGCCAGCACGTCCGGCGCCGCGCCACACAGCACCAGGTCGGCGCTCACCCGGTGCTCCTCATCGCCGCGGACGTAGCGCACCGCTCCCTCCGGATCGATGGCGGTGACCTCGGCCCCGGTCAGCAGGGTGGCTCCGCCGGCCGCCGCGGCCATCCCGCCGGACACCACCCCCATGCCGCCGATCGGCACGTCCCAGTCACCGGTTCCGCCGCCGATCACGTGGTACAGCAGGCAACGGTTGCCGTCGACCGAGTCGTACAGCCCGGTGAAAGTGCCGATCAGGGCGTCGGTGGCGATCACTCCACGCACCAGGTCGTCGGCGACCGACGCCTCGATCACCTCGCCGATCGGACGCTCAACGAACGCCTCCCATTCGGCACCCAGCAGTTCCTTGGCCGCTGCAGCCGTTGGCAGCGGCCGCGTCATGGTGTCGAACACACCGTCGGCGAAACGTCCGGTTCGGGCATAGAAGGCGGCGAACCGCTCGGCGTCCGACCCGGCCCCGATCGATGCGAACGACGCCCGGGTCGCGGCGTCGTCCGCGTTGTCGATCAGCAGGCCGCGATCGGTGCCCGGCACCGGTGTGTAGGACGAGTACCGCCGGCGGGCGAGCCGCACCGACAGCCCCAGATCATCGGCGATCGTCTTCGGCAGCAGGCTGACCAGGTAGGCGTATCGGGACAGCCGGACGTCCACTCCAGGAAACGCCCGGGCCGAGATCGCCGCTCCACCGAGGTGGCCGGAGCGTTCGAGCACCAGGACGTCGGCGCCGGCCCGGGTCAGGTACGCGGCGGCGGTCAGCGCATTGTGCCCGCCGCCGACGATCACTATCCGCTTCACTGCGCCCACTTCGGTATCTCCCCGTAGCGCTGCGGACGGATCAGTCGTCCGGCGGCCGAATCCGCGATCAGGTCGGCGAAGCGCTTCTCCCGGGTGGCGTCGGTCTTGGCTCCGAAGACCCAGGTCGCACAGAGCCGGCGATAGGTGGGAGTTGCCCGCTCGTAGTAGAAGGTCTCCGCCGCCGGATCGGCGCGCAGCCTCGCTTCGTACTCCGGGGGCAGGGCGGCCTCACCCTCGAACGAATAGCCCGCCGGCTCCGTCTTCCGCCTCGCCCAGATCGCCAGCCCGGGCGGCCGCATCCGGCCTTCAGCGGTCAGCCGCTCGACCAGGGCCAGGTTGACCTTGCTCCAGTTGCTGGTCGGTCGCCGCGGCGTCCAGCGTTGCCGGACGGCATCCTCGTCGATCCGTTGCGCCACCGAATCGATCCAGCCCCAGCAGAGCGCCTCCTCGACAGCCAGGGCCCAGGTCAGGCCGCGCTCGGGCACGTGCTTCTTGCGCAGCCCCATCCACAACTCGGTCTCGACGTCGTGATTCTGCGCCAACCAGTCGTTGAAGTCCTGCGGACTCGAGAAGAAACGTGCCGGACGTTCCGCGGAGCCGCCCATCCAGGTCGCCATAGGCGCCATCATGGCAAACATGATCCGCGCCGTCGTCTTCGACCTGGGCCAGGTGCTCTCCTCGCCTCCCGACATCCATTCCCATCCGGCCGGGTTGCTCGGCGTGCCGACCGAAGATTTCGTCCGGCACTACTGGACGGGTCGACAGGGTTACGACGAGGGCGGGCCGGACGGGCACTACTGGGGCCCGCTCCTGACCGGACTGGGATTGGTGTCGACACCCGAAACCGTCGAGCTGCTGGCCACCACCGACGCGACCATCTGGACCCGGATCAGACCTGAAGCGGAGGCGCTGCTGGCCGACGTCCAAGCCACCGGGCTGCCCACCGCCCTGCTCTCCAACGCCCCGCGGGCACTGGGCGCCGCTATCGATGCCGCCCCCTGGCGTCGCTACTTCGACCATGTCTACGTCTCCGCGCTGATCGGTTCGGCCAAGCCGAAACGAGCGATCTACGAACACGCCGCGGCCGACCTCGGCGTCGATCCGGCGGCCATCGCTTTCGTCGACGACCGGCCTGAGAATGTGGACGGTGCCGTGGCCGCCGGCTGGACCGCCCACCTGTGGCTGGACGACGCCGACACCCGCGCCTGGCTGGAGTCGGTCGGCGTACTGCAGGTCGCACCGGTTACTGAGCGTCACTAACGTCACTCAGCCGTTACTCGAGAATTCCTTGCGTGTCGAGCGTCGCGTCGGCCAAGAATGCTGGGGTTGTCATGGATGTCGACCACGGGAGCAGAGCATGAGAATCAGAGCGGGTATCGCGATCGCAGCAGCCATCGCCTTGAGCGTCGCCAATCCCGGCACCGCGAATGCCCTGCCGACCGCGGTCTGCGACACCACCACACCGCTCACCGTGCTGACCTTCAACGACTTCCACGGCCGACTCGCGGCCAGCGCCCCGAACACGGCAGCCTGGGTCGGCACCATCGAGGAGCAGCGGACGGCCGCAGGGGGCGAGGACAACACCCTGCTGATCGCCGGCGGCGACAGTGTGGGAGCCACCCTGTTCAACTCGTTCGCGCAGAACGACGAGCCGACCATCGAGCTGCTGAATGCCCTCGACCTGACCGCTTCGTCGGTCGGTAATCACGAGTTCGACCAGGGCTGGCCCGACCTGCGCGATCGGATCGAACCAGGGGTGAACTTTCCCTACCTGGTCTCCAACGTGACCGACAACGCCACCGGCGACACCATCCTGCCCGCCTACGAGGTGGTCGATTACCACGGCCTGCGGATCGGCATTGTCGGCGGCGTCACGCAGGACCTCGGCAGCCTGGTCTCGCCCGCCGGACTCACCGGCGTCACAGTGAAACCGCTGGTGCCGGCTCTGAACGGGGTGATCTCCGACCTCAAGGACGGCAACACCGCCAACGGTGAGGCCGACGTGATCATCGTGACCGTGCACGAGGGTGCCCCGTTCGGCCTCCAGACCCTCGAGCAGAACGTGGCCGCGTCCACCGCGTTCGCCGACATCGTGAACAACCTGGATTCCCGCGCTCAGGTGGTGATCAACGCGCACACCCATCAGGCCTACGCGTACACCGCTCCGAACGGAGCCGGCACCCGTCCGATGATCCAGGCCGGCAGTTACGCGTCCAACCTGGGACGGGTGCAGTTGAGCCTGGATTCGACTACCGGCGCCACCTGCTCCTACACCAATGCGGTGCTGCCGGTGACGGCCACGCCGGTGGCCACTCTGCTCGCGACCTATCCGCGAGTCGTTGAGGCCAAGGCCATCGTGGACGACGCCATCGCCCAGGCCAACCTGATCGGCCAGCAGGTGATCGGCACCGCGACCGCTCCGATCACCCGGGCGTTGACCACCAACCCGGACGGCACGATCAGTGACGATCGGTCCCGCGAGTCGACGATGTCGAATCTGGTCGCCCAGATGTTCCACGACGAGTTGGGCAAGGGCGACAAGTACTTCATCGGCATGCAGAACCCGGGCGGCAACCGCAATGACTTCAACGAGGGTGAGATCACCTACGCCGAGGCTGCGGGCATCCTGCCCTTCGCCAACGAGCTGATGACCACCCAGTTGACCGGGGCCCAGGTCAAGACGGTGCTCGAACAGCAGTGGCAGCGCGATGCCAAGGGCGAGATTCCGACCCGGCCGTACCTTCAACTGGGGCTGAGCAACAACGTCAGCTACACCTACGACGCCGCCCGGGCAGAAGGCGACCGGATCACCTCGATCAGGGTCGGCGGCAGCCCGATCAAGCCGGGAAAGCTTTACACGATCGGGTCGGGTTCGTTCCTGATCGCCGGTGGCGACAACTTCTGGGAGATGGCCAAGGGCCAGAACGCCCTGGACGCTGGGCGCGCCGATCTCGAGGCCTGGGTGGGCTTCATCAGGGAACGCGGCACGGTCAGCCCGTCGTTCAAGAAGCAGGCAGTTTCGGTGCACACCCTGCCGACTTCGCTCAAGCGCAAGAAGGTGGTGAAGTTCGAGGTTGGTGTGCCCAAGGACCTGGTCGCCCTGGACACCCTGGACTTCAAGTCCAACGGCCTGGCCAACGACAACGTGATCGCCTGGCTCGAGGTCAAGCAGCGGACCTGGTGGGGCATGGGACTCGTGCCGGTCGGCTTCGGCGACGTGAACGCGGGCCAGACCACCGTCGAGGTGCGGGTGCCCGGCTGGGTGAAGAAGGGCAGGGCCACCCTGGTGCTGAAGGCCTACGACTCAAAGACCGTGGTCAGGATTCCGGTCACGATCAAGTAGGGGGCGGGCAATCGGGGACGGTTCTTTTTCGTTCACCTCAGTCTGAATCGTTGGGGACGGTTCTCTTTCGTTCACTCGGCCTGAATCGTTGGGGACGGTTCCTTCTCGTTCACCGGCCTGAATCGTTGGGGACGGTTCTTTTTCGTTCACCTCAGTCTGAATCGTTGGGGACGGTTCTTTTTCGTTCACCTCAGTCTGAATCGTTGGGGACGGTTCCTCCTCGTTCACCGGCCTGAATCGTTGGGGACGTCACCGGCCTGAATCGTTGGGGACGTCTCCGCCTGACTCGTTGGGGACGGTTCTTTTCGTTCACCTCGGTCTGAATCGTTGGGGACGGTTCCTTCTCGTTCACCAGCCTGAATCGTTGGGGACGGTTCCTTCTCCTTCACCAGCCTGAATCGTTGGGGACAGTTCCTCTTTCGTTCAGTCCGGACTGAACGAAAAAGAACCGTCCCCGTCGTTCACCTGGACTGCTTCAGGACTGACAGTCCGGACTGAACGAAAGAGAACCGTCCCCGGTCGTTCACCAGGACTGAACGAAAAAGAACCGTCCCCAACGATTCAGCGAGTCTTGGACGGGGTTGGCGTCGGTGCGGGCGCGCACATCGTGCCCGCCTTGCCGGAGCCGCTGGTGAAGGTGATCGGCGGCGCCATCACCGCCCGGCAGGCCTCCGCGGTGAGTTCGCGCGACGTGGTGCCGGTCACGATGCCGTTACCCCCACACCCCGAGTAACGGACCAGGACGTCGCGAACCTGGTCGTCGGCCGACCAGAACCTGACCAGCACCGCGGTGTCGCCCGTGCTCGAACACGACGTGTCGTCCGGACCGGAGCCATTCGGGGCTGACTCCAGGATCGAGCGCAACTGAGCAGCCGGAATGGCCTCCAGGGACTTGGTGGCGAGCAGGGCCGGCGTGCTGGTGAGGTCGTACTGGCACAGCGATGCCCGGGACAAGCCGGGCAGTGATGGTTGCGCCGAGGGGATTGCGCTGCCGCCGAACGGCGACGCCGCCGGGCAGCCGTTGCCGTCCACTTGAGGGAGCGGGCGCACCGTGGCGACGATCTGCCTGGCGAGCTCCCGTTGGCTCGCGGGATGCACCACTTCGATGGTGTAGCCGCTCAGCTCGGCGCTGGCCACCGCCCACCCGGACGGCACCGCCCAGCCCCGGTTGGGGGCATCGGCGCGGTGCACCGAAACGAACATGGCGAGGCGATCGGGGGGAATGTCGCGCGGGCAGAGAATCGCCCGAACGGCCCGGGTCTCGGGGGCGACATCGACGAACGGCCCCGTCGGCGTCGCGTTCCCTCCGGCGGCGCACCAATCGCTGCCCGGTGCCCAGCCATAACCCCAGGACGCCGGCACCTGGTAGGTCAGCATCCGGTACGACTCCCATCGCCAGCCCGGTCGACCGGTGGGTACGGAATCGGGGCTGGCCCGATCGGCCGGGGTGGCCTGCATCGGCGCCGCCGCACTTCCCTCACTCGCCACCCCCGTCCGATTGAGCATCGCCGGGATCGCGAAGGCCGCCACGATCGCCAGCACGGCAGCGGCGGGTACCCAGCGCAGCCTCGCCCGCGGCTTGGCCGGGGTGAGCTGCAGGGGCTGGAAGTCCGGCTCGTCGGCGTGCTCGTTGAGGGCACTGCGAAACGCCTGCTCGGCGCGGTCGTCATCCATCGGAATCCTCGATCAGAGTGGTGCGCAGCCTGGTCAGCGCGCGGTGAACGTGGGAGCGGGCGGTCGCCTCGGCACAGCCCAGGATCGCCGCGATCGCGGTGTAGTCGAGGTCGTCGTAGAACCGCAGCACCACGGCGGCGCGCTGCAGCGGCGGCAGCGATTCGCACAATCGCCAGGCCACCTCACTGTCGGTCACCTCACCGGCGTGGTCGGGCGTTGGGGACCAACTCTCGGGCAGTTCCGCGGGTTGTTCCTTGCCGCTGCGTCGCCAGCGGCTGATGCTGGCGTTGACGATGCTGCGCTTCACGTAGGCGTCGACGTTGCCCTGCGCGCTGACCTGATCCCAGCGTGGATACAGCCCGAGCAGTGCGTCCTGCACCAGGTCGCGAGCATCCTCGACGTTGCGGCAGACCAGATAAGCGAAGCGTTGCAGGCGGACGGACCGACTCGCCACGTACTCTTCAAAGCCGGTCACGGGCGCCTCCACAAGCGTCATACCCTGGATTACGCCGTTCGGCACCCATTCGTTGCAGCCAGATTCTGAGGAAGAGGTGTGGCACCCATGCTGGTGGCTGAAGACATCCTGCTCCTGATCACGGCGACTGAAAAGAGATCCATCCAGTACGTCGAGCTGATCACCGCTGGAGGCCTACTGACCGACCTTGCCTTCGCCGGCAACGTCCGGGTCACCGAGCCGGGTGAGAGCGTCCGAAAGTCCCGGATCGTGGCAGTGCCGGACGCCACCTGGCCCATCGACGACCTCCTGGTCGGTGCGCTCACCGTGATCACCGCCAAGCCGTACTGGAGTGCCCGGCCGCTGGTCGACAAGCTGTCCAACAAGCTGCCGGCCACGTTGTACCGGCGACTGTCCCGCGCCGAACTGGTCAGCGGCGCCGAATCCAAGGTGCTCGGCCTGTTTCCCACCACCCGGTGGACCCTGATCGACCGGCGAAGGGTGGCCGAGTTGCACGCTCGGCTGGACGAGGTGTTCCTGTTCGGCGCCCAACCCGACCCGCACGTCGCTGCCCTGGCCGCGTTGTTGTCGGCCGGCCGGCTGATCGTGCCGGTGCTCGATCGGGGCCGCAAGGTGGACCGCAAGCAGGTCAAGCGCCGAGCCCTGGAACTGCAGAAGCAGTATTGGGCGGCCGATGCGGTGCAGCAGGCGATCCAGAGCCGGGAAACGGACGGCGGCGCGGCAGCGGGGTGAGCCTTCGCCGGGCGGTCAGGCCAGCGTCGCCACCAGGATCGCCTTGATCGTGTGCAGCCGGTTCTCGGCCTGATCGAAGACGATGGACGCCGGCGAGTCGAACACCTCGCCGGTCACCTCGAAGACCTCCTGGCCGGTCGCGTCCAGAATCTCGCGCGACACGGTGGTGTCGAGGTCGTGGTAGCTGGGCAGGCAGTGCATGAACTTCACGTCCGGATTGTCGGTGCGTTCCAGCAACTCGCTGTTGACCCGGTACGGCGTGAGCATGGCGATCCGGTCGGCCCAGACCTGCTTGGGTTCGCCCATCGACACCCAGATGTCGGTGTGCACGAAGTCGACCCCCTTGACCGCCGACACCTCGTCGGTGATGGTCACCCGGGCACCGGTGCCGGACCCGATCCGGCGGGCGATGCTGACCAGTTCCGGCTCCGGCTGCAGCGCCACCGGCGCAATGATCCGGACGTCCATGCCCATCATCGCCCCCGCGATCAGCAGCGAACGGCCCTGGTTGAACCGGGCGTCGCCGATGTAGGCGAAGCTGATGTCGCGATCCTCCAGCCCGGACGACTCGCGCATGGTGAACATGTCGCACAGGCTCTGGGTGGGGTGCCACTCGTCGGTCAGGCCGTTCCAGACCGGCACCGAACTGTGCTCCGCCAGCGTCTCGACGATCTGCTGGCGTGAGCCGCGGTACTGAATGCCGTCGTAGAACCGGGACAGCACCCGGGCGGTGTCGGCGATCGACTCCTTGTGACCCATATGGGCGCCGGTCTCATCGAAATAGCTGACGTTCGCGCCCTGGTGGTAGGCGGCCACCTCGAACGACGACCGGGTTCGGGTGGAGGGCTTCTCGAAGATCAGCGCCAGGTTCAAGCCTTCGAGGCGCTTGGCTTCGGCCCTGGCCTTCCGGGCCTTCTTCAGCTCGGCGGTCAGGTCGAGCAGGCTTCGCCATTCGGCCGCGGTGAAATCCAACTCCTTGAGAAAGTTCCGGCTGGTCAGCGACGTCGTCACCATTGGCCCATCTGTCGGTCGGAGATTCGGGTACGAGAACTGTGCCATGACACTATTGCCTTCATGCTCATGCGATTCGTGTTCAGCGCTGCAGCCCTGGCATTCGCGACCTGGGTGGTTCCCGGCATCACCTTGACGAGCCAGGGTCCCGAGAACTCGGTGCTGGGCATCGTTGGTGTCGCAATCATCTTCGGCGTCGTCAACGCGATCGTGAAGCCGCTGTTCAAGCTGGCCTCCGCGCCGCTGCTGCTGATCACCCTCGGCCTGTTCCTGCTCGTGATCAACAGCCTGCTGCTGTGGCTCACCTCCTGGGTGGCCGGTGAACTCCAACTGGGCTGGCACGTGGACGGCTTCATGTCCGCGTTCTGGGGTGCCCTGATCGTGTCAGTGGTGTCGTTCATCCTGAACGCCTCGTTCACCTCCAAGAGTGACGTGCACCGCTGACCATGGTCTCGGTCGTCTTCGTTTGCTGGGGCAACATCTGCCGTTCGCCGATGGCTGAGCGGGTCGCCCAGAGCTGGGCCGATCGTCAAGGTGTCGAAGGCGTTCGGTTTACCTCGGCCGGCACCTCAAGTGAAGAACTCGGCGAACCGATCGACCGGCGGGCGCAGCGGGTACTCGCCGAGGCCGGCTACGCCACGTCCGGGCACCACGCGCATCAGATCACCGCGGCCGAGATCCGCGCCGCCGACCTGGTCATCGCGATGGAGGACCTGCACCTGAGCCAAGTCCGGCGACTTGTTCCCGACGCCGACAATCTGGCCCTGCTTACCGACTTCGATCCGGACGCCGACCCCGGCTCAGGTGTGCCCGATCCCTGGTACGGCTCCGCCTCCGGTTTCGACGGCACCCTGGCCTCGATCGAGTCGGCCATGCCCGGAGTGTTCGACCGGGTGCGCGAACTCTCCCGCTGAGGCGTCCAGTCCGCCGGGTCGAGCCGCGCTCCCTGGGGCGGCATGGCAGGCTGAGGCCATGCACATCCTCGTAGTCGACGACGATCAGGCCGTCCGTGACTCCCTCGCTCGTTCGTTGCAGTACTCCGGTTACGAGGTGACCTCGGCCGGTGACGGCCTCGAGGCGCTGGCCCGGCTCTCCGCGTTGCGTCCGGACGCGGTGATCATGGACGTGATGATGCCCAGGCTGGACGGCTTGGAAACCACCAGAATGCTTCGTTCCACGGGAAACGACGTACCGATCCTGGTGCTGACCGCGCGCGACGCGGTCGGCGATCGGGTGGACGGATTGGACGCCGGCGCCGACGACTACATGGCCAAGCCGTTCTCCCTGGACGAACTGCTGGCCCGGCTGCGCGCCCTGACCCGGCGATCGAAGCCGACCACCGAGGAGCATGCGGGCAATGAGTTGCTCACCTTCGGCGACCTTTCGCTGGACGCCCAGACCCGCGAAGTGCAGCGGTCCGGTCGTCGGATCAGCCTGACCCGCACCGAGTTCGCGCTGCTGCAGACCTTTCTGGAGCATCCGCGCAAGGTGCTGGAGCGCGGCTGGCTGCTCAACGAGGTGTGGGGATTCGACTTCCCCACCACGGCCAACTCGCTCGAGGTCTACATCGGCTACCTGCGCCGCAAGACCGAGGGTGAGGGCGAGACCCGACTGATCCACACCGTCCGCGGCATCGGCTACGTGCTGCGTGAGACGCCCCCGTGAGAGGTTGGCTGACCCGCCTGGTCTCGTTCCGGGACCGGCCCCTGCAGGACCGCCTCGCCGTGCTGGTGGCAGCGGCGGTGGCTTCGGCTGTCGCCCTGACCGGCGTGGCCGCCTGGTTGTTGACCAACCTCGCCGTCTACAACCAACTCGACAGCGAGCTGGTCGACGTTGCAGCGGTGACGGCCAACTGGGTCGCGGTCGACATCCAGGGCATGGGTGGCCTGGACACCAATGCACTCAAGGCGGCGAACGTCACCGTGATGCTGGTTCGCGCCGATGGACGGGTGACCACCCTTCCCGGCGAAACCGTGACCCTGGTGCCCGGGGTGCAGGAACTGTCGGTGGCCCGCCGTCAGCAGGGATCGTCGGCCCGCACCGGCGTGGCGTCCAACGGCGAGCCGTACCGCATCGTCGCGGTGCCGTTCCAGTCGTCCACCGAGAACTTCGCCCTGGTGCTGGGCCGTCCGCTGGAGGCGACGAACAACATCATGGGCACGCTGGCCTTGTCGTTGGCACTGTTCGGCGTCCTGGGCGTCGGTGTGTCGAGCGCGATCGGGTTCGTCATTGCCCGAGCGGCGATCCGTCCGGTGCAGCGGTTGACCGAGGCGGTCACCCGGGTCACCGTCACCAACGACCTGACCCCGATCACCGTCGACGGCTCGGGTGAGCTGGCCGAACTCGGCCGCTCGTTCAACACCATGCTGGGCACGCTTGGATCGTCGCGGGAGCGGCAGAAGCGGTTGACCGCCGACGCCGGCCACGAGTTGCGCACGCCGCTGACGTCGTTGCGCACCAATGTCGAACTGCTGGTCGCCGACGAGCGCAACCGGATGCTGCCCGAGGGCGCCCGCTCCGACATTCTGCGCGACATCGCTGCCCAGCTGGGCGAGTTCACCACTCTGGTCGGCGACCTCGTGCACCTGACCCGCGAGGACGTGGTGGAGCCGCATCCCGAACCCATCGACCTGCGCGACGTGATCAACAGCGCCATCGCCCGGGCCAAGCGGCGTGGCCCCTCCCTGACCTTCGATGTGGAACTCAACCCGCTGTTCCTGGTCGGCGAGCCCGACTCCCTGGAGCGGGCCATCACCAACCTGCTCGACAACGCCGTGAAGTTCTCGCCACAAGGGGGAACGGTTCATGTGCTGCTCGAAGGTGACCGGCTGCGGATCTCCGATCAGGGTCCCGGTATCCCTGACGACGAACTGCCGCACGTGTTCGACCGGTTCTGGCGTTCGCCGTCCGCGCGGAACACACCAGGTTCAGGCCTGGGCCTGTCGATCGTTGCGCAAACCATCAAGGCGCACGGGGGCTGGGTGAAGGCGGGACGGTCCGCCGAGGGTGGCGCCGAGTTCATCGTCCGGCTGCCCGGAGATTCGACTCTCGGCGACGATGCCGACGACGAGTCGACAGTCACCCTGCCCGTGGTCAAGGCCTAGGTCGACACCGCCGGTGGAACTTGTCGAGACCCATGATTTCGACAGGCTCAATCAACGACTCAGGGCACCTTCGGCATGGCGGTCGCGTTGTGCGATTGGCGGCGCTCTTCGCAGTGTGGCGACACGTAGTCCCAGCCAATCGAGTGGATCCGGTCGCCTAGTCCCCGGGTGTCGTGCAGCCAATGCCGCACTCGCTGCTTACGCATCGCGTTTCGGGGTAGCGCCGAAGGTGAAGGTCTTGGTGCTGACAACCGCCGGCGTCTCCGGCCGTTCCGGCTCCGGCGGCGGAGTGCTCCCGGGTGCGACCGGCCGGACGCTGTCGCCGAGCGCGGCCCGAATCGCTTCGCCCACTGCGCTGGTGGACGGCAGGTACTTGCGAGTTTCGGCCATGCCGGGATTCTAGCCCGACCGACCGCAGCTGAATCGGCCTGCGGCCGCGATCAGCCGGCCCAGTCTTGGGCCAGCGCAGCCATCAGGTAGGCATCGACCCAGCCCTCGTCGAAACGCAGTGCCTGCCGCATGGTTCCCTCGAGCACGAAGCCGACCTTCTCGTAGACCCGCTTGGCGCGGGGGTTGAAGGCGTACACCTCGAGCTGGACGCGATTCAGCCGCTCCGCCGCGAACGCCTGCCGAAGCACCAGTCGGGTCGCCTCCGTGCCGAGACCCCGGCCACTGGCGCCGGCGATCCAGATCCGAAAGCCGCAGGACTGGTTGCCTTCGTCCAGGTCGGTCAGCAGCACCTCGCCGACCACAGCGCCGGTGTCCGCTTCGACGATCACCCAGACATGCCGATCGGTCGCCTCCGCCCAGCGGGAATAGATCACCTGCAGCTCTTCGACCGAGTAGGTATGGTCCGGCTCAGGGGTGCTGGTGTGCGTCGATCCGGTCAGGATGCTCACCTCGGGATCGGCCATCAAGGCGTGCAGCAGCGCGACATCGTCCGAAGTCGGCGGACGAAGGGCGACGAGCGTGCCGGTCAGCGTCGGGGTGTTTCCGAAGGCCATGACGAACAACTTAGGGCGGCTGGTTTCTGTCAGTGCCTTCTGAGAGGGTGAAAGACCAGGTCGAAGGGAGGCGAACATGGGCCGGAAACGGTTCAATCACCTACTGGTGAACACGTTCATCGCGAACGTCACCACCAGCTACCTGTGGTTCGCGATCACCTTCTGGGTGTACCTCGAAACCCGCTCCGTGCTGGCCACGGCATTCATCGGCGGCGCCTTCATGCTGTTCATCGCCGTTGCCGGCGTGCCGTTCGGCAGTTGGGTCGACCGCACCCGCAAGAAGACGGTGATGGTGTCGGCCACCGTGTTCACCGTCGTTGCGTTCGCCCTCGCCTTCGGGCTCTACCTGATCACCCCCAGGCAGCAATTGCTCACCCTGGGCAGTTGGCAGTTCATCGTGTTCGTCGCTCTGATCCTGCTCGGCGCGGTGGTCGAGTCGGCCCGTGGCATCGCCTTGTCCACCTGCGTCACGTTGCTGATCCCCGAGCCCGAACGCGCCAAGGTGAACGGCCTGGTCGGCATGGTCGCCGGCTTCGGTTTTGCGGTCACGTCGGTGTTCTCGGGGCTGTCGGTCGGCCAACTGGGCATGACCTGGACCCTTGCCATCGCCGTCGCGATGACCGTGGTGTCGCTGCTCCATCTGCTGCCGTTGCCGATTCCCGAGGCGGAGGTGGTGCATACCGACGAGGTGCCCAAGGCGATCGATTTCCGCGGCGCTTTCAACGCGGTTCGAGCCGTACCCGGGCTCACCGGCCTGATCCTGTTCGCCGCGGTCAACAACCTGCTCGGCGGCGCCTTCATCGCGCTGATGGACCCCTACGGCCTGACCCTGGTGTCGGTCGAGGTGTGGGGGCTGCTCTGGGGTGTGCTCAGTTTCGGCTTCATCCTCGGCGCCGGCTGGGTGTCCAAGCGAGGGCTGGGTCCGGCCCCACTCCGGGCCCTGCTGTTGGGCAACGTCATGATGTGGTCGATCTCGATGGTGTTCACCATCCGCGAGAACATCTGGCTGCTGGCGGTCGGCATCCTCATCTACATGGCCCTGATCCCGGTGATCGAGGCCGCCGAGCAGACGGTGCTGCAGAAGGTTGTGCCGTACGCCAAGCAGGGCCGGGTGTTCGGCCTCGCCCAGACGGTCGAGATTGCAGCGGCGCCGATCAGCGCATTCCTGGTGGGTCCGCTGGCCGAGTTCTGGTTGATCCCGTACGCGAACTCCGAGGCCGGACGTGCGCAGTGGGGCTGGTTGCTCGGTGACGGCCAGGCCAGGGGCATCGCCCTGGTCTTCCTGGTCACCGGGGCCGCGGGTCTCGCCCTCACCCTGTACGCCTTCAGCACCAAGTCCTACCGCTTGCTGTCGAAGGGCTACACCGAGACCGACCCGAACGCCGGCCTCAACTTCAGCGGGACCGCCGATTCCGATCGCGCGGGCGAGGCTGTCGAGGTGCCGGTCGACGAAGGCGAACGCAGCGCGCCGCGGCCGCCCAACTGATTCAGCCCTGCAGTTCGAGGTAGGCCATTGCACCGTGGGTGAGTACGGGGGCGTCGAACAGGTTCGCCAGTTCGTCCGCCGTGCGCGGGTCGGCCACCTCATTGAGTCGGTGCAGCAGCCGCAGGTAGCCGTTGCCGAACCGATGACCCGCGACGAGTGAGCTGACGAACAGCCGCCCGCCGGGGCGCAGGTGGCGCTGCAGACCCTTCACAAAATCCACCGGCTCGTCCACCAGGTGTAGAAAGCCGAGGCAGACCACGGTGTCGAAAGCACCTGGCTCGAACGGCAGGTCGAAGGCATCGGCCTGCACGAGCCGGATGCCGGGGCGCAACTGGCCGCCACCGGCGATGCGTTCACCGGCCACGCGCAGCATGTCGGTGGATCGGTCAGTGACCACGATGGTCCGGTCGCTGGCCCGATAGACCGCAGCGGTCGCGGTGGCGGTGCCGGCGGCCACGTCCAGCAGGGGTCCAGCGGCGGAGGTCACCGCACGGCGGGCGAAGGCGACGTAGTCGTCCGGGTCGGCGGCCCAGGCCACCCGGTTGTAGAACCGCGAACTGACCAGCCGGTCGTAGCCGACCGCCCGCCCGTCGTAGGCGCCGCCGTCGATGTGTCCGGCTGACTCGATGGTGAACGGCATGGGATTGCTTACGGCGTTGGCACCGCCGACCCTGTTCATCGGTAGCGGGCGGCCGCGAAGTCGCCGAGCGCAGCGTGGGCGAACCGCTGCGGATCGGCACCGTGCGAGAGCCGCGCTACGCCCAGGGCGGCCAACTCGTCCCCCGGCGGCATTCCCGGCGCGACCAGCAGGCTCAACCGTCCGCGACCGAAGGCGTCGACCAGCGCCGCGATGCTGCCCCGATCCACACAGCCGACCACGAGTACGGTGTCGGCCCCGGCGGCCAGGCACGCCTGACCGCGCCGGACGGCCTCCCGCAAGCGAGCGTCCTCGGTCGCGTCGACCCAGGCGGGATGCACCCACACGTCGGTGCGGGCGCCGATCACCACCGGTACCCCGGCGTCCGCGCCCGCCCCGAGCGCGCTGGCGACCCGATCCTCCAACTCGTCCAGGGGGCACAGGTGGTCCTCGAGGTCGACTCCGACGGCGCCTGCCGCCAACGCTCCGGCAACAGTTGCCTCGACCGCGCCGTACCCGCGCTCCAGATCGGCCAAGACCGGCACCTCGACGGCTCGGCAGATCCGTCCGATGGTGGCCAGGTGCATCGCCCAGGGGATGACTTCGCCATCGTCGTAACCGTGGGCGGCAGCGATCGCCGCGGACGCCGTCGAGATCGCCGTGCAGCCGGGTGTCGCTGCTACGGCGCGAGCCGACGCCACGTCCCAAACATCGACGAGTTGCAGCAGGTCAGGCGAGGCGTGCAGGGCGCGCAGCCGCTCGGCGCGCTCCACTCGGTCGGTCGAGGTGGTCATCCCCCGACGGTAACCGGGCCGCAGCCTCCGAGCGAGTCCTCGGAGCCGCGGTGAACGGCACAATGGCCACATGATCGATCCAGCCACGTTCTGGGACTTCAACGATCCGGCCGGCTCCGAGGCCAGGCTGCGGATTGCCCTGGTCGGCGCACCGCCGGCCGAGGCGGCCGTGCTGCGCACCCAGGTGGCCCGCGCGCTGGGGCTGCAGGAGCATTACGGTGCCGCTCTGGCGGTACTGGACGGCATCGACTCGATCGACTCCGAGGTACATGTTCGGGTTCTGCTGGAACGCGGCCGGGTATACCGGTCCAGTGGTGATCTCGAAGGGGCCGCGCCCCTGTTCCGGGCCGCGGTCACCGCGGCGGATACGGCCGGTCTCGAGGCGCTCGCGGTCGACGCCATGCACATGGTGGCGCTGACCCTCGACGGCCAGCAGCAGGTCGAGTACACCCGGACGATCCTCGATCGGGCCCGGGCCTCGACCGATCCCGCCGCACGCGCCTGGACGGCCTCGGTGCTGAACAACCTGGGCATGGCCTACAGCGACGCGGGCGAATGGCAGCTCGCCTTGGCGTCGTTCGAGGAGGCTCTGGACGAGCGCCGTAAGGGCTCCGACGTGCAGGCCACCGACGTCGCCCGCTGGATGGTCGCCTGGGCCCTGCGCAACCTGGGCCGCACCGAAGAGGCGCTGGCCGCGCAACTTGAACTCAAGGCCGACCTGACAGCGTCCGGCCGCGAGGATCCCTACGTGGACGAAGAGATCGCCCTGCTCGCCGGCGAGTAACCCGGCGACGCGCAGCTCGAGTACTAGACTCTGAAACTTATTGACATCCTGTGGTCACGGCAGATGTAAGATAGTTTCACAGCCAATTACCCATGCGTCCCAGGAGACCACATGACCACCACCCAGCAACCGCGGCCCGCAGCCACGGCCGGCCAGTCACGCCGTGCCCTGGTGGCCGGCTCGGTCGGCAACTTCATCGAGTGGTACGAGTTCGGGGTCTACGGCTTCTTCGCCACCGATCATCGCCGCGAACTTCTTCAGCCCCGAGGGCGGCAGCGACGTCGAGGCGCCTGGTCAAGACCTACGCGTCGTTCGCGCTGGCCTTCTTCTTCCGGCCGGTCGGCGCCGCGGTGTTCGGACGGCTCGGCGACCGGATCGGCCGCCGCCCGACCCTGATCCTGGTGCTGCTGCTGATGACGGGCGCCACGACGCTGATCGGCGCTGCTGCCCACGTACGCCACGGTCGGCGCCGCCGCGCCCGTGGCTGCTGACCCTCGTCCGGATCCTGCAAGGGCTTCGGCGGGCGGGGAGTTCGGCGGCGCGGTCTCGGTGATGACCGAGTTCGCCCCGCCGGGCCGGCGCGGGCCTGTACGGGTCCTGGCAGTCGTTCACCGTGGCGCTCGGCCTGCTGGCCGGCGCCGGCGTCTCGGCGCGTGCTGGCCGCGGTCGCTGACCGCGGAGCAGCTGACCGCCTGGGGCTGGCGGATGCCGTTCCTGCTGGCGCTGCCGCTGGGGCTGGTCGCGCTGTGGCTGCGGCTGCAAGCTGGAAGAGACGCCGGCCTTCCAGCGGGTCGAGCGCCGACCGCGGGCGACCGCGCGCGGCCACCGTGCCGTGCGAAGCCGTCGGCCGGCGAGGTCGCCAGGGCCATCGCTGCTGGGCATCGGGCGCCTGATGGGCTGGTCGGCGGCCGGCTACACCTTCCTGGTCGTCATGCCCTCGTACCTGCAGACGCACGCTGGACGCGACCTTCCAGCAGGCCCTGATCGCCACGGTCCTCGCCAACGTCGGCTTCGCCGCCGACGATCCTCCCGGCCGGGCCTGCTCAGCGACCGGATCGGGCGGCGCGCCGGTGATGCTGACCGGCGCCGTGCTGATCGCCGTGCTCGCCCTGCCGCTGCTCAACCTCCTGCAGGACCCGCGGCGCCCGCGCTGGCGGCCAAGGGCGCTGGCGGTGTTCGTGGCGGGCGCCGTCGTCGGCCTGATCGCCGGGCCCGGGTCCGGCGATGCTGTCCGAGATGTTCCCGACCACGCGTCCGCTACACCGGCCTCGGCCTGGCCTACGCCCTGTCGAACGCCGTGTTCTCCGGCTCGCGCCGGGCTGATCATCACCGCGCTGATCAAGCGGCACCGGCAACGTGGACATCCCGGCGTACTACGTGATGGCGACCTGCGCGGTCAGCGCGGTCGCCCTGGCCACGCTGCGCGGCGACGACCACCGCCGGGCACTGCAGGACTGACGGCGCGAGCGTGAGGAGCACGCCCGTGCGCGGTGATCGGCCTGATGTCCGGCACGTCCTACGACGCGATCGACGCGGCGGCCGCCGACCTCCGCCTGGACGGCGACACGCTGGTGCTGACGCCCCTGGGCATGGTCAGCAGCGCGTACCCCGACGAGCTTCGCGAGGCGCCTCGCGGCGGCCCTGCCGCCGGCGGCGACGACGCTGGCCAGCAGGTGTGCCGGCTCGACACCCGGATCGGCCAGGCGTTCGCCGACGTCGGCCGCGCGGGCGGACCGAGGAGCTGTGCGACGGGCGAGGCCGACCTGGTCGCCTCGCACGGGCAGACCGTCTTCCACTGGGTCGAGGGCGGCGCGGGTGCACGGCACGCTCCAGCTCGGCCAGCCGGCCTGGATCGCCGAGGCGACCGGGCTGCCCGGTGGTCGCCGACTTCCGGCCCCGCGACGTCGCCGCCGGCGGCCAGGGCGCGCCGCTGGTCAGCCTGGTCGACGTGCTGTGGCTGCGCGGCCGGCCGGGCACCGTCGGTCGCCCTGAACCTGGGCGGCATCGCGAACCTCACCGTGGCCGGCCGCGACGCCGATCGCCTTCGACACCGGCCCGGCGAACGCGCTGATCGACGCGGCCGTGCGCGCGGCTGACCGGCGGCGCGCGAGCCTACGACGCGGACGGCGCGCTGGCCGCCGCGCGGCCCGGTGCACGAGCGAGTTGCTGCGACCGCCTGCTGGCCGAGCCGTACTACGCGCCGCGCCGGCGCCCAAGACGACCGGCAAGGAGCTGTTCCACCTCGGACTATCTGAGCGAGGCGCTGCACGGCCTGCCGGCGATCGAGCCTCCGGACGTCATCGCCACCCTCACCCCGCTGACGGCGCGGACGGTCGCGGACGCCGTCCGCGGTGTCGGAGCGACGGAGGTGATCGCCTCGGGCGGCGGCACCCGCAACCCGACGCTGATGGACATGCTCCGTGCCGAACTGCCGGGTGTCGCGGTGCGCACCTCCGACGAACTCGGGCTGCCCTCG
The DNA here is from genome assembly GCA_963723605.1 of uncultured Actinomycetota bacterium. Lineage (GTDB taxonomy): Bacteria > Actinomycetota > Actinomycetes > Propionibacteriales > Propionibacteriaceae > Micropruina. Next base: position 247,243 of record CAVRRM010000004.1, read on the forward strand.
GCCGCGAAGGAGGCCTACGCGTTCGCCGTCCTGGGATTCCTGACCGTCCACGGCCTGCCGGGGACCGTGCCGACGTGCACCGGGGCGGGGCATCCGAGCGTGCTCGGCTCGGTCACGCCGGGACGCCACGGCCTGCCCCGTCCCGAACTGCCGGACGCTCCACCCGTCCGGCTGACCATCGGCCGGCCATGAGTCACGAGCCGGAAGCGACCGGCTCCCCAGCGGCGATCTGATGATTCGGATCCGCGCGCTGCTGCCCACAATGTCGGCGGCCGAGGCCAGAGTGGCCACCGTGCTGCAAGCAGGATCCGTCCACGGCAGCGGCCAACACCATCTCCGACCTGGCCGCACTGGCGTCGACCAGCACCGCGACGGTGGTTCGAACGGCTCGCCATCTGGGCTTCGACGGCTATCCGCAACTCCGGCTGGCGCTGGCAGCACACGGCGGCGGCGCACGCGGTTGACGCGGTGCCGCTATGGCGCCGACATCGCCGATGACGACTCGGCCGAGGTGGTACTGCGTCAAGCTCGCTGCCTTCGAGGCCGAGCAGCTCCGGGTGACCGCCGAGCTGCTCGACCCGATCGACCCTGGAGGCGATCGCCGACCTGATCCGATCGGCCCGCCGGATCGATCGTGTACGGGATCGGGGCGTCCGGACTGGTGGCGCAGGACCTGAACGCCAAGCTGAGCCGGCTCGGGCTCAACGTCCGTTGTTTCACCGAACGCGACGCGGCCATGGTCAGCGCGTCGCTGCTCGGCCCGGACGACCTGGCGATCGGCGATCTCGCACTCGGGAGAACCCCGGATCCGTCGAACCGCTGACGATGGCCGCCGGCTCCGGCGCGCACACCGCCGCGATCACCGGGGCACCGCGCTCGACCGTGGCGTCCACGGCGGATCACGTGCTGCTCACGGCGGGACGCGAGTTCGGCTTCCGCTCGGCGGCGATGGCCAGCCGCACCGGGCAGCTGCTGGTGGTGGACGCCCTGTTCGTGGTGGTGGTGCAGACGCTGCCGCACGCGCACGAGTCCCTGCGCCGCACCTACTCCGCAGTCTCTGCCAACCCGGCACACCCACTCTGACAAGGATCTGCACTCATGGAGCTCGCTGCTCTCGGCACCGAAACCGCCAATCAACGCACCCGTCACCTCGACACCATGACGGTCCGCCACTACTTGCTGTGATGAACGACGAGGACCGCCGGGTGGCCCTGGCGGTCGCCGCGACCCTGCCCGCGATCGAACGGGCAGTCGATGCCGTCGTGGCCGCCCGCCGCCAGGGCGGCCGGCTGATCTACCTCGGCGCCGGCACCAGCGGCCGGATCGGCCTGCTGGACGCGGTCGAATGCCCGCCGACCTTCGGCACCGACCCCGGTGAGGTGCGTCGGCCTGATCGCCGGCGGCGACGAGGCCTTCGTCAAGGCCGTCGAGGGCGCCGAGGACGACCCGAACTGGGCCGCGAGCGACCTGATCGCGTCGGGCTCACCCCAGGACGTCGTGGTCGGTCTGGCCGCCAGCGGCCGGACCCCGTACGTGATCGGCGGCCTCGACCACGCCCGGAACGTCGGGCGCCGCCACGGTCGCGGTGTCGTGCAACGCCGGGCGCCGAGATCAGCGCGCCACGCCGACGTGGCCATCGAGGTGGCCACCGGGCCCGAGGTGCTCACCGGTTCGACCAGGCTGAAGGCCGGAACCGCGCAGAAGCTGGTCTGCAACATGCTGTCGACGGCCAGCATGGTGCGCACCGGCAAGGTGTACGGCAACCTGATGGTCGACGTCAAGCCGACCAACGAGAAGCTCGTCGACCGCGCCCAGCGGATCGTCAGCGCCGCGGCCGGGGTCGACCAGAGCGTCGCCGCCGACGCGATCGCCGCCGCCGACGGAAACACCAAGACCGCGGTCGTCATGCTGCTCTCGAACTGCGACCACGCCACGGCCGTCTGTCGGCTCGCGGAGTCGGGCGGCGATGTACGGGCGCCATCTCGGGCTGATGCGCCCGGCTTGGTCAAGGCGGACTGATCCGCGATCATGACCGGATGACCAGAGCCTGTCCGTGCGGTGGCGGCAGCTACGACGAGTGCTGTGCGCCGTATCTGCGGCGTGAAGTCTGGCCGCCGACGGCCGAGGCCCTGATGCGCTCGCGCTACACCGCCTTCGCGCTGGGCGACTCGGAGTACCTGTTGCGCACCTGGCACCCACGCAACCGCCCGGACTCGCTCGACCTCGAGGACCGCACCTGGACCGGGCTGACCATCACCGACCGGGTGGACGGCACCGAAGACGACCTGATGGGCATCGTCGGGTTCACCGCGACCTGGGTGGCCGGACCGGAGCGGGGCAGCCAAAGTGAGCGGTCGGCCTTCGTCCGCCGGGCCGGACGGTGGTTCTACCTGGCTGCCACCCCAGAGGCTGAATGACCGGCGAACGCTGAATGAGCCTGTCGAAATCGATGGCGATTGAGCCTGTCGAAATCGATGGTCTCGACAAGCTCGACCGACGGAGCACCGCTGATTGAGCCTGTCGAAATCGATGGTCTCGACAAGCTCGACCGGCGGATGGTCTGGACAGGCTCGACCGACGAATGTCCTCGACCGACGCTCACTTAGCCGACGAACTCGGCCTCCAGCCGGGCCAGCGCCGTGGAATCGGCACCCACGGCCTCAAGGCACAACTGGGCCGCACCGAGGATGGGCGGCGCGGTCAGCGGGACCAACCGAGAGTTCGGAGCCAGATCACCGATCCCCTCGGCGACCCGCGCCATCAGCCGGGGCGGCTGAGCCTGCAGAATGCCCCCGCCCAGCACCACCGGTACACCGGCGTCGATCAGGTCGAGCCGGCGCAGACAGGTGCCGGCCATGATGACCACCTCATCGGCCAAGCGGTCGACCAGCCGCCCCGCGACCGGATCGCCCTGCTCGGCGGCCGCGAACACCGCCGGGGCCAGCCGGGACAGTTCTCCGTGGTCGCGTTCGCCGAAGTGCAGTTGCGCGATCAGGTCCAGAATCGACGCCACCCCGAACTCCGTGCAGACCGCCGCGGTCAGGGTCGTCGGTTCGCCTCGGCCGTCCGCGTGCCGGGCCGCGTGCCAGAGCGCCTCCTGGCCCAGGCCGTGACCGCCACCCCAGTCGCCGGAGATGGAACCCAACGCCGGAAACCGGACGGTCGCGCCATCGGCCCGGCGACCCACGGCGTTGATGCCGGTACCGCAGACCACGGCAACCGCGTCCGGTTGCTGGGTGCCGGCTCGCAACAGGGCGAACACGTCATTGTCGACCAACAGCTTTCCCGGCCAGCCGAGGCCCTCGAGCGCGGCGGTGTAGGCGGATACCTCACGGGGCAGGTCGAGGCCGGACAGGTACACCCCGATCGCGAGCGGCGTCATCCCGCCCGAGACGGCCTCGACCAACCCGGCGATCAGCCCGATCGAGGGCGCCAGGTTCATCAGGTGCGGGCTGGTCGTTCCGCCCCGGCGGCGTGCCGACGATCTCGCCCGCCAGGGTGACCGCGATCGCGTCGGTCTTGGTGCCGCCTCCGTCGATGCCGACGACGAGGTCGCTCACGCCCACGGCAGGAACTTCGCATTGGCGGCCAGCAGCAGGTCGGTGAGCCGATCGGCGCGGTCGTTCTGCAGCACCAGCGGGTGGGCCCGCATCGCCAGCTGCACCCGATCCCGGCCACCGTGGACGGCGGCGTCCAGGGCCAGCCGCTCATAACCGGCGACGGCACCGATCAGTCCGGCCAGATCGTCCGGCACCGGATCGATCGGTTCGGCCACGAACGCTCCCTCGGCGAAGCGGGCCGGCACCTCGATGACGTGGTCGTCGGGCAGGAAGGGCAGCGACCCGTCGTTGCGCAGGTTGACCACCCGGACGCTGCCGTCGCCGCGCAGCGCGGCCAGCAACTCGATCGCCGCCTCGGAGTAGAAGGCCCCGCCACGCCGCTCCAACGCCTCGGGCTTGGTGTCAACGGACTCGTCGGCATACACGGCGAGCAGTTCGTCCTCGATGGCCTGGACGGCCTGCGGCCCGGGACGGCTCGCGCAATTGCTCGGCCAGCACCTGGTCGTGGGCGTAGAAGTAGCGCAGGTAGTACGACGGCACCATGCCCAGCTGGGCCAGCAGCGCGGGCGGCAACTCGACCTCGTCGGCGAGTTCGCCGAGCCGATCGGCCAACAGTCCGGGCAATACGTCGGCACCGTCGACGCGGACGCTGCGCTCCCAGGTCAGGTGGTTCAACCCGACGTGGCCAAGGCTGACCCGGTCGAACTCGACCCCGAGCGTCGCCGCGAACCGGCGCTGGAAACCGATCGCCACGTTGCACAGCCCGACCGCCCGATGACCGGCCTGCAGCAACGCCCGGGTGACGATGCCGACCGGGTTGGTGAAGTCGATGATCCAGGCATCCGGACGGGCGTGCTGCCTGACCACGTCCGCGATCCTGAGCATCACCGGAACAGTTCGCAGCGCCTTGGCGAAGCCGCCCGGACCGGTGGTCTCCTGACCGATGCACTGCACCTCGTGCGGCCAGGTCTCGTCGCGGTTGCGGGTGGCTTGGCCGCCGACCCGCAACTGCACCAGCACCGCGTCGGCATCCGCTACCCCGGCGACCAGGTCGTTCGTGGCCACCACCGTGGCCGGGTGCCCGGCCCGGGCGAGCATCCGCCGGGCCATGCCCGAGACCAGCCGCAGCCGTTCGGGGTCTGGATCGACCAAGTGCACTTCGTCCAGCGGCAGCACGTCGCGCAGCCGGGCGAACCCGTCGATCAACTCGGGCGTGTAGGTTGACCCACCGCCCACGATGGCGAGCTTCATCCGACCTCCTCCACGATCTGTTCCTCCAGCCGGGACCGAAGGCCGGCCACCAGCAACGTCCGGGCGCCCAGCAGCACGGGCCCGGGTGCGCCCAGCACGCAGGTCGGGCGAACCCGGTCGGCGGTCAACCCGAGACGCCCCGCCACCAGGGTCGCGAGTCGCGCTCCTCCGGCCGCCGCGGTGGGGCCGCCCAACACGATGCAGGGTGGGGCGAGCACGGCCAGCACCGGCTGAAGTACCAGCGCGACCCGGTCGGCCAGCGCGACCAGCGCGTCCGGATCGTCGGGCAGCCGATCGAGTGCCGAACTCAATCGCTCGGTCGAAGCGGCCCCCAGCACGGCCAACACCCCCGGGGCTCCGACCAGGTCGGTCAGGTCGACCGCCGCCGGGTCGATCGCGGCCGCCGACCGTGGCACCTCCAGATAGCCCAACTCGCCGGCGCCTCCGGCCCAGCCGCGATGGACGGTGCCGCCGAGGCAGAGCCCGGCGCCGATTCCGTCGCCGAGCCAGAGGTGGACGAAGTCGGTCTCGATGGCTCCAGCTGAGCGCTCGGCCATCGTCGCCAGGTTCACGTCGTTCTCCAGGGTGACCTCCAGCCCGGTCGCCGCCTCGATCATGGCCCGGGCACCCTGCAGCGGCCAGCCCGGCAGGGTGTCGGTGAACGACAACGCATCGCCGGCCGCGTCAACCGCCGCCTGGACGCCCACCGTCACCGCACTGACCGAGTCCAACGGCACCCCGGACGCCGCAGCGGCGGCCTGGACCGCCGCCCGAACGTCGTGGGCCGGCGATCGCTGCAGCCCGGCCGTCGCGACCTCGGCCACCGGGTGATCGGCATCGGTCGGATCGACCACGACGGCCTGGATCCGATCGGCCAGAATGCTGACCGCCACCCCGGTCAGGGAGTCGTGGCGCACGCCGTACGAGACGGCGTTCGGGCCGCGGGCGCCAGTGATCTCACCGGCGGGTCCGATCAGCCCGACGCGTTCCAGCCGGGCGATCATCTGACCTGCGGTGGGCTTGGACAGGCCGGACAGCTCGCCCAGTTGAGAACGACTCAGCGGTCCGTGCTCGAGCAGCAGCCGGAAAGCCGTCCGGTCGTTCTGGGCGCGCAGCCAGGTCGGCGTTCCCTTCATCGCCTGCCTCCCATCTCGGCCCGGACCTCGTCGCGCAGCCGGCCGAGCCGCTCGGGGTCGGCCGCGGCCTCACGTAGCGAGGCAGTGTAGGGGTGTTGTGGATCGAGAATCACCGGGTCCGCGGGGCCGAGCGAGACCCGTTCGAGCAGGTCGACAGTGCGGTCGCGGATCTCGGCGTCGGTCAGCCCCGGGTGGTGAATCCGCAGCGGCCGCTCGATGTGGTGGGCGATGCTGTGGAACGGATTGAAGTCGATGGTGATCGGCGTGGTGCTACCCGCCCAGACGCGCAACGCTCGGGTCGACTTGGCCGGTTCGGACGAACTCGCCGACGGGGTCGGTGTGGTCGGGGCCGAGCAGCCGGCCAACGCAGTGACGAGCGCGACGGCTCCGGCGGCGATGGCTCTGAATGCCTTCATGGTTCGACTCCAGGTGTGGACGGCGACCTCCGGCTGCTGTGCCGGGTGCCCATACGCTAACCGAAAAGAACCTAATCGGAAAGATTGTTACTGGTTACATTTTGATTGCGGTCCGATCGCGCAATCCCGGCCGGAAGCAACCCCGATGAGGCAGCGGCCGCTGGTGTGGATCTGGGTCGCTTTGTTCGACAGTGGCGCGGCGTCGCGGCAATCAAGCCGAGGCGACCAGCCGCTCCAGCGTGGTCCGGCCCATGTCGGCCATCGCGGGATTGGTCTCCGCGTAGTACCAGTAGGCGCCCGCTGCCTGCTGGAACGCCCAGGCCCGACCGCGCTCCCACTGCAGATCGGAGCAGTCCAGCGCCGCCCGCAGTACCTCGCGCGGCCCGTCGTCGAACAGGTGCCATGCGCAGACCAGGTCGAGCGCCGGATCGGCCGCCTGAAATCCACCGGCATCGAGTACACCGGTCAGCCGGCCGTCCGCAATCAGCAGGTTGCCCGGAATCAGGTCGGTGTGGTTCATCAGATCGGGGTCCTCGCGGGGCAGCGTCCGGAAACCCGCCCAGAGGCGCCGCATCGAGTCGGTGTCGAACAGCCCCGCAGTTCTGCTGATGCAGTCGTCCAGGTACAGGTCGTGATCCTGGACGCGGCCGCCGCGGCCGGCGCCGCGGAACATCCGGCCATGGGTGTCGCAGTCGCGCAACCGGCCGATCAGCGCCGCCAGGTCTTCGGCCGTGGCGACCGAGTCAGCGCACGATAAAGGCGTGGCGATCTCGCCGTCCAGCCAACTCTGCACCGTCCAGGGCAGGGGATATCCGTGCCCAGGTTCCCCGATCAGCAGGTGTTCCGGCGCGGGGAACGGACTGGCCAGCCTGAACTCCTCCGCTGCTGACGCCTCCATTCCCAACTCGCCGCGCAGCACGTCCGGACTCTCGTTCCGCAGCGGAAACCGTGCGGTGGCGGCCGCACCAACCCGAAAGATCGCATTGACCGTGCCGCTGCCGGGCACCTCCACGACGTCCAGGCCGCCCAACTCGGGTAGCTGCTCGGCGATCAGCGCAGCCACCTGACCGGGTTCGATGCTGAGCTGGTCGGAGTGCATCTGCATGGTCGCCATTGTCGACCCACGCCATCGGCAACCGTCGTTCGTCGGGCGGCCGGCTCACAACGGGGCCGTCATCCGCCGAACGGTGTTCACGGTCACGGCGTCAGGTCGGCTGCGGCCTCTGCCTCGGTGTCCCGGAGCGGTGCCGAGTTCGGCTCGGTCGGCTCCAGTTCGGATCGGCGGATGCTGATCGAAAGCACGGCCGCAACTGCGCAAAGGCCGGCGCCACCCACCCACGCGTAGGTGTACGAGCCGAGCGTGTCGCGGATCACACCCGCAGCCAGCGCGGCTGCTGCGGCGCCGATCTGGTGGGAGGCGAAGACCCAGCCGAACACGATGGTGCCCCGGTCACCGAAGATGCGCCGGCACAGCGCCACCGTGGGTGGCACCGTGGCCACCCAGTCGAGGCCGTAGACGACGATGAACAGAATCATGCTGGGGTGCACCGTGTCGGCGAGCAGCCACGGCAGGAACATCAGACCGACCCCACGGAACCCGTAATAGAGCATCAGCAGCAGGCGCGGATCAAATCGGTCGGTCAGCCAACCGGAGGCCACCGTTCCGGCGATGTCGAAGATGCCCACGACGGCGAGCAGCCCGGCGGCGGTGGTGGTGTCCATGCCGTGATCGTGCGCCGAGGGTATGAAGTGGATGCCGACCAACCCGTTCGTGGTCGCGCCACAAATGGCGAACGCCGCCGCGAGCGCCCAGAACGACCGGGTCCGGGCGGCCAGTCGGAGCGCAGCCACCGCCGCAGCGACCGCACTGCCGGTCCGGTCGGGCCGAGGCTGGACGGTGGCCGCTCCATAGGGCGGCAGGTCGATGTCGGAGGGCCGGTCACGGATCACGAAGACCACCAGTGGCAGCACGGCGAGGGCGGCAGCCGCGATCAGCAGCGAGGCGGCCTGCCAGCCGGTGGTCTCGGCCAAGTAGGCAACCACGGGAAGGAAGACGAGCTGCCCCGCGGCACCGCCGGCGGTGAGGATGCCCATCACCAGACCGCGGCGTTTCACGAACCACGCGTTGGCAACGGTGGCGGCGAAGACCAGCGCCATGGATCCCGTTCCCAGCCCGATCAGCAGCCCCCAGGTCAGGATCAGCTGCCAGGGCGCCTGCGCCAGGACGGACAGTCCGGCTCCGGCGGCGATCAGCACCAGGCCGGCGCTGGTCACGCGTCTCAGTCCGAACCGCTCCATCAGTGCCGCCGCGAACGGCGCCGTCAGCCCGTACAGAATCAGGTTGACGCTGACCGCGGTCGACATGGTGGTGATCGACCAGCCCAAGTCCTCGTGCAAGGGCACCATCAGCGGTCCGGGCGCAGCCCGGAAAGCTGCAGCTCCGACCAGGGCGACAAAAGCCACCGCGGCCACCACCCAGGCGTAGTGCGGCCGCCTCATTCGGACGTCCCGGGCCTGGTCACGGCTGATACGGCGGCGCAACGCCCCAGCCCCATCGGGGGACGGGCGCGGTCTGCACGATGGCGTTGTCGGCGTGTGAGTTATGCATCGCCAGCCGGGTGCCCCATTCCAGGTAGGACACCAGGGCGGCCCGGAACTCCGGATCGTCCGGCAACTCGGCGTCATCGGCGGCCAGGCTCATCAAAGAGGCGAAGCGAAACCGCTGCTCAGGGGTGATCCTGAGATTCCGATGGTGCGCGAGCATCGCCTCGTAACCACCGAGTTGTTCGGTGTAGGCGGCCGGTCCACCGAATACCTCCGCCCACCAGGTGGTGACGTGCGAACGGTGGGCCTCGGACACTCCACCCGGAAACAGCACGCTCAACAGGGCGTCCACCTCAACCCGGTCGTAGAAGGCGTTGATCATACGGCCGAGCGCCTCTTCACCACCGGCCCACTCGTACAACGTCGGAATGCCTGGCACGTGCAACAGTGTAATCATGAACTCGCCTGCCCTCGCCCACGAGCACTGAGCCCGCTCGAGGATCGACGCAGGCTGGTGTCACGCGTCTGCGGAGAGCCCTGTACGGCGTCCGGCAATGACCGCTGGGAGCCAGCACTATCCGGAACGAAATCGTCCGGGAGATCGCCTACAGTGCCGAACATGACCCTGATCGGTACGGATTGGCGGGTGCTCGATGGCCACCCAACAGCATGGTTCGAAGCGTCCTCGCTGGTGGAGGCCGCTGCGTTCGCGGGGCGCATCGTGGAACTCTCGGAAGGGATCGTCATCGACCTGCGCGCGAGTGGGGTACGAGTACGGCTCGACTCGGACGAGCACACCGAGGCGGTGTCGGCGGTCGCGCGCGACCTCGGGCTGGACGCGAATCCAGCCGTGTTGCAGCAGCTGAGCGTGGTGTTGGAATCCGCGGACCCGGCTGCCGTGGCGCCGTTCTGGCAGAGCGCGCTTGACTACCCGAAGGGGGACGGCGGCCGGCTGGCAGATCCGCTGCGACGCGACCCCACGCTGCGGATCCAACAGTCTGGCGACTCGCGGCCGCTGCGCAACCGGATCCACATCGACGTGGTACGGCCGGCCGACGCGGTCGAGCAGGTGGGCATCGGTGCGGCGACCGGCCCGTACGGACTCCGTCACTCCGACGCTGACGGCAACGAGATCGACCTGGTTCCGGGCGGTGCACTCGGTGAGACGGCTGCAACGGACGACTGGCAGACGGTGTTCAGCGCCATGGTCTGCTACCGGACCTTCTCGCCGCAGCAACAGTGCGACCTGGCCGCCGCGGCCGCGAAGCGGGCCGACGACGCGGGCTTCCCGCTGATGATCGACCTGCGTCCAGGGCTGGTGATCATCGACAGCGGAAAGGACCAGGCCGAAGACGACGCTCACGGCCTTGCGCTCCACTTCACCGACCTCGCCGAACAGGTCCAAGTCGCTGCCCGCGAACTGGGGGCCGTCGCAGAACCGGGGTTGTCGCGGTTCGTTCAGGTATTTTTCGACGCCGCCGACGTCGCCGCGGTCAGCGCGTTCTGGGCTGCCGCACTCGGCTACACCCGGGATCGGCGAGCCTGGGTCGACGACATCGATGATCCGCGGCGACTCAACCCCGTGCTGGGATTCCAAGAACTGGACGGATCGGAGGCGGAACGGCGCCAGCAGCGCAACCGGATCCACATCGAGCTCGCGGTGCCATCCGACCTCGCCCAGACGCGGCTCGACACCATCATCGCCGCCGGCGGCCGGCTGCTTGACGAGACGCCGGATCGCTGGCGGGTCGCCGACCATGAGGGCAACGAGCTGGTGATCGTCGGCGAAGGGTAGTCGTTCGGATTCGACTGGCTCAACCACTACCCGGTTGGCGCCTTCGCCTCGGCAGCGTCCACCGTGCCGGGAACGACCGGGCGGTCGCTGCGCATGTAGCCGCCGCTCATTGCGGCGACCAGAAGCACCAGGCCTCCCAGTCGCCCGAGGATGACGCCGAGGTCACGCCGGTCGTGTACCCGTGCCGCCCACGAACCGATGAAGATCAGCGTCGCCACGCTGTTCGCGTGGCGGTTCGAGACAGCGCCGGGCCCCGCGGTCCGCGGATCAATCGGTGACCGGCGAAAGCCGTCGGGACGGTTGAGACAACTCCGAGGCCGACGAGGCGGGTTGCGGCTCGACTTGTGCCGTCGTCGGGGAACAGATCGAGGAACTGGGCCATCCAAAAGGCACCCAAGGGCAGGTCGGTGAGAATGATGTGGAGCGGTATGCCGGTGGCGTCGCCATGCAGGAACCGGCGGAGCCCTTCGTTGGCCACGGTCCGGCTGGCGATCGGCTCGACCAGGCCCACAGCTGGGTCGAGACTTTCCAGACGCTCGACTCGCCGGAGCAGCCGGATGAAGGCACTTGGCGATCGGTGCTCGGTGGACTCCCCAGCGGCCGATTCCATCCGTAGTGGAGTGTCAGCGGACATGATGCAACCCTTCCGATCCCGCGGGCATCGAACGCCGGCAGCGCTGGCAACCCCCGAGTGCCGCTGACCAAACTACTACAACACAGTGCCCTGTCACTACGCATATAGTGTCTGGATGACTGCCAGCAGGAGCCGTGCTGTTGAGGCTGCGATCGACACTGGTCGAACAGCGGGCTCAGCGCTCCACCCACGGCGCTGACGAGGAGCGGACTGCCCAAGGGTTCAACGTCCAACTACTTCCGCAGCCGTCAAGCCCTCCTGTCCGGCGTCGTCGACGCGATCGTCGCCCACGAACTTCCGTCCGTCGGCGTCGCGTTCTCGCCCAGCTCCGCGGAGAATTGGTCAGGCGCTCTGCGGACTGTTCGAGAAACTCACCACGGTGGAGCGAACGGTGACCACCGCGCGCTTGGTGCTCTTCATGAGGCCAGCCACAATGCAGCACTTTGCGAGGCACTGTCCCGGGGCAGGTGGCGACGGAAGCCTTGGGTGCCTTCACGCTGGCCCGCCTCGGCACCCGCGAACCACACCCGGCCGGGATTACCGTTGCAACCTGCGCGAGAGGCTGCTGCTCCACCGGATCGCCCGAAATGATCCAACTGATCCGCAGCCGCTTTCGAATTGGTCTTCGGGCGGCCGGCCCGCCCACGTTCAGCGGTCCCTCGCGCTGTCGCGAGTGCTGCACCGGAACCGAGGCAGTTGGCCCTCCGCGTCATTCCCAGCCGAGGCCTACTCTTGGACCACACACCGTCCGAGACCCGCATCGCACGAGGGAGGCGCCATGGCTGGAGACCAGCACCCTTCGGTGACGGGAATGGATGAGCGCACGCTCGGCCGGATCGACTTCATCCTGTTCGACGCCGATTACCGGGACGCCAAGGCCGCCGTGGAGGATTCCTGGCGGGTCGCCGTGATGGCTTCCGATCCCCGGATCAGCTCACTGCACGAGCGGGCCCGAGCCGCGGCGGTCGGGGCGGCGAACGAGCGCCGCGACCCGACCGTGCCGCGCGTGCGCACCTCAACCACCATGCACCGGGTGGCGCTGGGAGTCGCGTTCTTCACCGGCGTCGTTGCAGTGGCGCTGCTGACCACCTCACGCACGAGCGCGCTCGCCTTGCAGGACGCGATGCTGCCCTCCGGGCTGCTCGCCATCGTCGCAGTCGCGCTGATGTGCTGGCTCGAACCGCGTCGTGCCAACGGATCGCTCTGGGGATCCCGCGTTCCCGCGGTGATCCACCTTGCCTTCGGCGGCCTGTGGCTGCTGGCCGCCGCGGCCGTGTTCGCCTTGCGCTGGGGGGAGGTCGGCACCTTCGCGGCACTGCCGGCCATCGTGGGCCTCACGCTGCTCGGGTGTGCCGGCTTGACGGCGATCATCCTGTTCGGGCACGCGCACCGGGCCGACCGATCCGGACGTCAGACCGGGGTCGCCCGGGTCACCGGTGACCTGATCGACAAGCGGGATGCGCCCGAGGTGTTCGACACCCTCGACCGGTGGTGGTCGACTGTCGGCCCAGAAGCGATGCAGCGCTCCGCGACTCGAGTCCGGGCCGTGCGGCGCGAGGTGCTCGCGCGGCTGAAGTTCGCGAGGCTGATCACTGAGCGTGACGAACGCGCAGCCTCCTTGGTCTCCGAACCCGAGCAGTGGGCGGAGCGCCGCCGGTGACCCAGGCCCCGTGGCCGCCAGCGGATCGTGCCCGGCGACGGGGCTGCGTCTCCCCCGCGACTTACACGCATGTCGTTATCCCCACTGTTGATGCACCTGTGGATAACTCACGCACCAATCGTCCCAGGCGTCACAGCATCTTTCCGTGAATGTTCCAGCCGCGGCTCTGCACCTGATAGAGCGCGGTCATCCGCCGGAAGCCGACCGGGTGGCTGGAGAAGAGGTTGACCACCTTGAGCCAAAACCCGTCCTTGTGGGCGGCCACGCTGGCCATGTAGGCCTCGATGTCGACATTTCGGTAGACCCTCTTGCCGGCGTAGAGCAGCACCAGCGTCCGGGCACCCTCGGGCACGTAGTAGGACGCGCATCGATCGGCGCTGTACTCCTGGGCTCGGATGATGCTGGCGTCAAGGCCAACGAACCGCACCACATTGGTGGTGATCAACCGCCACAGCGACACGTGCCGGCACTTCACATGCCCCAGTTCGTGGGCCAGCACGAACTTGACCGCGGTGAAGTCGTTCAGCTCGTACGCGACGTCGACGAGATCGCTGTACAGGGTGATATAGGCCCTTCTCAGCTGGCACTTCGCGGCGAAAGCGTTGAGCAGCCCGTTGCCGTTGACCACGTAGAGGTTGGGTTGCCAGGGCACCTCCATCCTGGCCATCAACTCGGCGTAGATGGCGTGCAGCTCGGGCAACTGCTGCGGCGTCACGGGAATGCCGTTCGCGGCCACGCTCCAGAACTGGTAGCGAATCATGATGAATGCGATCACCGGGCTGAGCAGCCCCAGTAGCGCGGCCAACGCCCAGGTGGGCAACTCGGTCTCGCCGCTACTGATCAGACCCACCGCGATCAGCCCGGCAACGATAGTGACGGCCAGGCCGCCGAACACGAACGGCATCTCGGCCCAGTGCCGCAACTGCGAAACCGCCGGACCGCTCACCCCCGGAGGCACCGGCAGATTGGCTCCACTCGGACCCCAGCCGCCGGCCATGGGCTGATTCGGCGGATACCACTGCGGCGGCAGTTGGCCCGGCCCACCTGGGTAGGCCATGGGCCCGGACGGGTGGGCCGCGGGATCGCCGGAGTACCCGGGCCGAGTCGGTTGACCAGGCTGTCCGGCCGGGGCGGGCCAACCGGTCGGGTGCGCCGGCGGCTGGTCCGAGAAGGGCCCGGTGGGGACACCGGAGGATCCCCAGTTCTGCGGGACCGGCGGTTGATTGGGAGGGATCGGGTTCGCCATGTGGGACATCCTGGCAGCGCCCGTCCGCTCGCGGAGGCCCCTGCCGCAGCTATCCGGGGTCAGTTCTCCAACGGCTTGTTGGTGGCCAGCATGTGCCGCATCCGGTCCTGGTTGGCGGGCAGCACGACCAGTTCGAGGGCAACCTCGACCTCGCGCCGCAGCAACTCGGTCTCGGTGACCTTCTCGGCTCCGGTCAGCATGCCGGCGAGCGCGCCGACGATCCGCCGGTCGGTTTCGGACGCATGCGCCCAACTGGCGTCAAGGGGCTCGGTGCGCGGGTCGTGCAGACCGAACTCGTCCGGCTCCGGACGCCGCTGCTGCCCCACCAACTCCAGCGCCGCAGCCTTGGCCCGCTCGAGCACCCGATGGGCGTTCATCACGATTTCGTCGGACGCCAGCAGCAATCCGTCGGCCTGGGCCTGGAACGCCGACGTGCTGATCACCGAACTGGACGTCAGCGCGAACGCACGTCCGGCCGGGTCGGGAAAGCCTCGGGTGGTCGCCCGAATCAGGGTGCGGGTGACCCCGCCCCAGGCCGGGATCAGGCCGACCTTGCGTTCCGGAAAGCCTGCGTACAACTCGGCCGCGGCGACGATGTGGTGCGCGGCCAGCATCAACTCGCAGCCACCGCCCAGTGCCAACCCGTGCACGGCCGCCACGACCGGAAACGACGCCGCGCGCAGTCTGGCGAAGCTGTGCTGACCAAGTTCGGTGAAGGCGCGTAGCTCGCTCGGATCGCTGCGCTCCGCAAGTTCGGCGAACACGTTCAGGTTGGCGCCTGCGGAGAACGCCCGGGGATTGTCGGTACCGATCACCAGCGCCTGAAACCCGCCCCGTGCACCCAACTCCAGCGCCTTCGCGACGATCTCGAAGACTGCCGGTTCGCAGACGTTCAGCTTGGTCTTGAGGGTGAGGCAGGCCACGCCGTCGCCGAGATCGACAAGGGCGGCGGAGTCGTTCTCGGCCAGCACCCCAACCGCCTGCGCGACCCTCAGCGGACCGGCCGGCAAGTCGACCACGCTGCCGTCGGACGCCAGCACGACCCCCGCGCGCGGCCGGAAACCACCCGCGGCCCGGGCCTGTTCCAGCAGCGCCGGCACTGGGCGTCCGTCCACCACGAAGCGGTCGATCAGCCAGTCCAGGCCCACCTGGTCGGCCAGCTCGAACGGCCCGGCCGCCCAGTTGTAGCCCAGCTTCATCGCATCGTCGATCAATGCGACGTGATCCGCGATCTCCGCTGCCGTGCTGCAGCAGTACTCGATCAGTTCACGCAGCACCGCCCAGGCGTACCGGCCACCGGCCGAATCGGTGTCGCACGCCGCCTTCAGCCCGCGCACTGCGAGGGCGGGATCGGACGGGGTCGTCCGTGGCCGGTACTCGAAGGTCTCGGTGACGATCACTTCGTCCACCGGACCGTCGGCGGCCTTAGTGCGCCGGGTGAACCCGCCCGGGCCGCGACGGCCGACCAGGCCTCGCTCCAGCAGCCCGGTGAAAACCCGGTCGGTGGTGATGTCGAACCGGTGGTAGGCATCGTCGGCGGGCAGCAACTTGAGGAAGCTGGTCCAGATCAGCGGTACCAGGTTGATGCCGACCAGGTCGAACAGGCCGAAAACGCCGGTCCGCGGAGTGCCGAAGGCCTTGGCCATGACGGCGTCCGCGGTTTCGATGTCGACCTCACCGGCCAACGCCTCGGCCGCGGCGACGGCCATCCAGAAGTTGCCGATCCGGTTGGCCAGGAATCCCGGAGTGTCCCGGCAGCGCAGCACCGACTTGCCCAGCTGGTGATCAGCCGCGGCCACCAGGGCGTCGACCACCGCCGGATCGGTGAGCGGCCCAGCAACCACTTCGAGCAGCGGTAGCTGCCGTGGGGGGTTGAAGAAGTGGGTGATCGCGAAGTGCCGGACGAAGCTCTCGTCCCGGCCCTCGATCAGCGTGGCGAGCGGGATCGTCGATGTGTTCGAGGTGACCATCGTTCCGGCCGAGCGGTGCTGCTCGATGGTGGCGTACAGGGCCTGCTTGACCGACGGATCCTCGAAGACCGCCTCGAGCACCCAATCGGCGGAGGCGTAGGCGGCGACATCGTCTTCGACGTTTCCCGGGGTGACCCGATCGGCGAACACCGGCAGCATGAACCCGCCGGACTTCACCTGCCGGGCGATGGCGTCGCGAGCCAGCCGGGAGCGGTCCGGCTCGCCGTCCGGCACCACGTCGAGCAGGGTCACCTGCACCCCGGCATTTGCCAGGTGGGCCGCTATGCCCGACCCCATTGCTCCGGCACCGACCACCACCGCTGTGCGAACCGCGTCGTTCACTGGGCCTCCTTGGCTACCAAGGGATCGTAGCGCCGCCCTGGGCTGCGGCAGCGGTGGCCGGACCCTCGCGCGTCCGGTGCGCGAGTGGATGCCAGCGCCGGGTCATGCCGACGGGAGTGGCCACGCTCACGGATGGTCACCCTTTCGGGCGGCGTTGGAGTCGAAGGGTCGACCCCATGCGCGCGGATCGGCAAGGATGGGATCGATCCGGAAGGGAGCACGATGAGCGCCAAGAAAGAGACCAAGAAGGCCCGAAAGGTCAAGGACCACGGCAAGGAGCCGTACGTTCTCGACATTGCGGCCAAGACGCTGAAGAACGACAACTTCCGCAGCACCCTGTGGACGGGCGAGCACCTGCAACTGACGGTGATGTCGATTCCGGTCGGCGGCGACATCGGTCTGGAGGTGCACCCGAAGAACGATCAGTTCCTGCGACTGGAGCAGGGCAAGGGCCGGGTCGAAATGGGTCCGGCCGAAGACAACCTGACGTTCACCAGGGAAGTCGAGGACGACTGGGCGATCCTCGTGCCGGCCGGCACGTGGCACAACGTCACCAACATCGGCGACGAACCCATGAAGGTCTACGCCTTGTACGGCCCCGCCGACCACGTACCAGGCACCGTGCACAAGACCCAAGAGGACGCCGAGAAAGACCCCGAAGAGGAGTGATCCACGCTGCTCGAGCTGATCGAGACGCGGGCCGGGCGGTTGACCTGGGATGAGCTCGCCGACCACCGACGAAAGGGGCTCGAACGGCCACGTCACCTCACGGCCAGGGGTTCGCCACGCACTTGTTGAGTCCGGCCGCCTGCTGCAGCATCACCGGAGCCTTCTTGCCCTTGCCTGGGCAGGTGGCGTGATTCTTGCCGATCAGGTGCCCGAAGGCGTGATTGGTGAGGAAGGCCCGATAGTCGGCGAGGTCGCCGGAGTAGCTCTGCGCCGCGGCTTTCCACTGCGCGGCGTTGATCACCACGGTGTCGCCCTTGACGCAGCTGTAGGCCGATTCGGCGTCCGATCCGCACAGGGTGGTCGCGGTCTTGGTGCTGGCCAGGTAAACCTTCACCTGAGCCTGGTCCTGGCCGACCAGCGCGAAGCGAGCCTTGCCGTCACCGGTCCAGCTGCGCGGGTCGTTGAGCACGCCGGCAACGATCATTGCCACGCCGTTGGGCTTGAGCTTGGCCGAGCTCTCGACCGCGACCGCGAAGCGGTACAGCGTGCCGGTCGAGCCGGACGCGGCCATGGTTGCGCTCGACCAGTCGAAGTCGCCGGACGCCTTCACGGTGCTGGTCGCAGTGCTGGACGGCTTGGCGGAGGTGGACGTCGACGTGGGGCTGGTGGTCGTTGTCGCACTGGGTGAAGCGGACGGACTCGTGAATCGGGTTCCGGACGGCGATGGCACCGCGATGGTTGGCTCGCCCGCGCGTTCGACCGGTGCCGAGAGTGCCCGGACGCCGAACACAACCGCCACCAGGATCGCAACGGCACCCACGATCATCGAGATCCGGCCCCAGTTGAGGCCGCGCCGCTGTTCTCCCGGATCGCTCACCGGTTCACCCTAGACGACGTCTTGGGAGCCTTCCGGCTGCGACTCCCGGCGGGGACCGGATGCCCGCAACAACCGCGTCAGCACGAATCCGCAGGTGCCGACCAGGAGTCCGCCGACGGTGGTGATCCAGGCGGCCGCCTGCGACGAGAAGGCGTCGATCAGCTGTCCGCCCACTGCCGACCCGGCGGCAACACCGACAACTCCGATCGTGGCCATCACTGTCATCACCGTGGAGAGGCGCTCCGGCGGGGCGATCCGCTCGGCCAGGGCGTAGATGGTCACCAGGGTCGGGCCGACCATCACCCCGATCGCGAGACAGGCCACACCCATGGCCAACGCGCCACCGGCGAATACCAGCAGAGGTGACACCAACGCGCAGCCGAGGCCGAACCAGGCGATCCGCCAGGTCAGCGCGAACCTGGCCGGAAGTCGGTTGCTCAACAAGCCCATGCCGGTGGTGCCGACGGCCATCATGCTGTAGACCAACCCGGTGATCGCACTCTCGCCGCGGAAGGTGAAGAACGCGGTAACACTGGTCTGAGCGCCACCGAACAGAAGGCCGACCGATCCCGCCGCCAGTGACAACGTGATCAGCACCGGCCAGTCGATCCGGGTCGGCGAGGCTTCGTGCCGCACCCGCCCGTGCCGGGCGGCCGGCAGCGCGGAGCGGTGCAGTGCGAAACCTGCCTGGCCGATCCAGGCCAGCGCGATCGCGACCAACAGCGGTAGCGGAGCGCTGATGGCTGCCAGAGTGGTGGCCAGCACTGGCCCGATGATGAAAGCCAGTTCGTCCACCGCACCCTCCCAGGCCATGGCGGCCGAGGTGTACGCCTCCCGATTCGATCGAGGGGCGGCCGACTGCGACCAGCGGGCCCTGGCCATGGCGCCCAGCTGGGGGTTGGCAAAGCCGGTCAGAGCGGCGCAGAGCAGCATCGGGGCGAGCGAAACGTCCGGCCGGCAGGTCCACATGAAACCCAGCAGCGCCACGCTCTGGATTGCGGTCGCCGCGACTCCCACCCAGCGTTGGCCGAGGGTGTCGGAGAGGTGACCGACCAGCACCGCGCCGGCGGCACCGCCGAGGCTGAGTGCGGCGGTGGCCAGGCCGGCCAGGCCGAACGACCCGAGCTGGCTGTAGGCGAACAGCAGCATGGCCATCGGGAAGACGCCGATCGGTAGCCGGCCGATGACGCCGAGCGCGACGAAGGATCTGCCCATGCTGCGCAGAAGCACCCGGTAGGGCAGGTGCTGCGCCATCGGTTCTCCTACCCTCGATCCGCACGGCGTTGCGCGGCTCTTGACAGTGACACCCTGCCACGGTTCATGGTGGGTGATGACCCTCGACATCACCGACCCGAACGCCTTCGTCCAGCACAGCGCATACTCCGATCCCGGCGTTCATGCGGCCCTGGTCGAAGCGTTGCAGCCTGACCTCGACGGGTTGTGTGCCACGTCCAAGAACCTGGTCGCGCACTACCGTGCCGAACTGACCGATCTGCCCGAAGAGCGACGGGGCGAGATCGACACCCGGTGGGTGGAGGCGATGCTCGAGCTCGACCAGTCCAGGCAGCCGGCCGACCTGACCGCCCCGCGTCCGTTGGCCGACCGGCTCGCCGGTTGCTGCCGCGATCACTCCCTGCTGCTGATCAGCTTTCTACGCACACAGGGCGTCCCGGCCCGCTCGGTGGTCGGCTTCGCCGGGTACTTCGTGCCGCCGTTCCACCACGATCACGTCGTGGTCGACTACTTCGACGGCACCCGCTGGGTGCGCACCGACCCCGAGGTCGATTCCTCGGGAGGCTTCGATTTCGATGTCCGAGACATGCCCAAGGGTGCCGGTGCGCCGTTCGAGACGGCTGCCGAGGTCTGGCTCGAGCACCGGGCCGGACGGATCGACGCCGACCAGTACGGTGTCGACCCGAACATTCCGGCACCGCTGCGTGGTGCCGATTTCGTCGCCGGGTACGTGATCTTCCAGGTCGCCCACCGCTACGGTGACGAGTTGTTGCTCTGGGACGAGTGGACCTACGGCACAGATCCCACGCTGGTCGATCGGCTGGCCAACTTGCTGGTGGCGGCCGACGCCGGGGATCAGGACGCGGAGCGCACCCTGTACGAGCAGTATCAGTCGGAGGCCGGCCTGCGACCGGGCCGGACGATCACCCAGCACTCGCCGTACGGCTCGCCTCCGGTGACGGTGGACCTGATCACCCGGGGCGCCGTCGATCGAACCTCGAAACATCGCTGATTGAGCCGGTCGCAATCGTGGTCTCGACCAGCTCCACGGGTTGACAGGTCTCGACCAGCTCCACCGGCCGGCGCCATTGTCGCGAAAAGCTCCATCGGCGACAGATCTCGAGCGTGCTCGTGCGGTGACAGGTCTCGATGTGCTCGTGCCGTGGACATGACGAAGGGGCGGGGTCAATCACCCCGCCCCTTCGTTTGCCTTGAGTCAGGCTGAGATTACGTCCACGTTGATGTGGGCGACGACGCCGCTGGTCAGCTTGAGGCCGACGACATGGGTTCCGACGGTCTTGATCGGCTTGGTGATCTCGACGGAGCGCTTGTCGACGGACGGGCCGCCGGCCTTCTTGACGGCCAGCACGACGTCGGCCGCGGTGACCGCGCCGAACAGCTTGCCGGTGTCACCGGCGTTGGCCGGCAGCGACACCTTGAGCTCTTCGAGCTGGGTGCGGATCTCGCGGGCATGGTCGACACTGCGGATCTCGCGGGCGTCGCGGGCCCGCTTGATGCCGTCGATCTGCTTCTCGGCGCCCTTGGTCCACTTGATCGCGAACCCGCGGGGCAGCAGGTAGTTGCGGCCGTAGCCGTCCTTGACCTCGACGATTTCACCGGCGATGCCGACGTGCTCGACGGGGGCCGTGAGAATGAGCTTCATGTGTGTGTAACCCCTTCTCAGCGAGCGGTCGAGGCGTAGGGCAGCAGGGCCAGCTCACGCGCGTTCTTGACGGCGATCGCAACCTTGCGCTGCTCCTGGACGGACAGCCCGGTGACCCGGCGGGCACGGATCTTGCCCCGCTCGGAGATGAACTTCCGCAGCGTGGCGGTGTCCTTGTAGTCGATGTGGCCGATGCGCACGGACTTGGCCGGCGCAATCTTCTTCTTGTTCACAGGCTTGCGCTGCTGTGGGGCCATTGTGGTGCTCCCTCTCAGTGAGCCCGGCCAGAGCCGGAATGACGTGAATGCTGTGGGTGCGGACGATCACGCCCGCGGAGTGATCAGAACGGAGGCTCGTCGCTTTGTGCCTGGGCCCACGGATCGTTGCCGGCCGAACGGTTGCTGTTACCGCCACCGCTGTTGCCGCCACCGCTGTTGCCGGACGACCACGAGTCGCCGCCCCCGCCGGAGTTGCCCCCGCCGGCGTTGCCGCCACCGGAGTAGCTGCCGCCACCCTGGTTACGATTCACCTTGGCCGATGCGTACTTCAGGGACGGGCCGACCTCGTCGACCTCGACCTCGAAGACGGTGCGCCGCTCGCCCTCACGGGTTTCGTAGGAGCGCGACTTGAGCCGGCCCTGGACGACCACCCGCATGCCCTTGGTCAGCGACTCGGCGACGTTTTCGGCCGCCTGCCGCCACACCGAGCAGTTGAGGAACATCGCGTCGCCGTCTTTCCACTCGCTCGTCTGACGATCGAACGTGCGCGGAGTAGAGGCGACAGTGAAGTTGGCCACGGCCGCCCCGGACGGGGTGAAGCGCAGCTCAGGATCGGCCGTCAGGTTACCGACGAGCGTGATGATGGTTTCGCCTGCCATGAGTGTTTCTTTCGGTCGTTGAGTGTCACTCAGACCTTGCCAGCCGAGGCTGACAAGAATCCTTAGCGGGTGTCCGGACGGATGACCTTGGTTCGCATGATCTGCTCGTTCAGGGTGAACTGACGGTCCATTTCCTTCACGTCGGCAGGCTCAGCGGTGATGTTGATGACGGCATAAATGCCTTCGGACTTCTTGCGGATGTCGTAGGCAAGCCGACGACGGCCCCAGATGTCCAGGTTGTCGACGGTTCCGCCGGCCTTGGTCAGGCCTGCGAGCGGCTTCTCCAACAGGCCGTTCACCTGACGGTCATCCACGTCGGGGTCGATGATCACCATGACTTCGTATTGACGCATACGCGAACTCCACCTCCTCTGGTCTCGAGCGGCCATGAGCATCTCTCATGGCAGGAGGGCGTGTGCAAAACTGTGCCGGGAACGGCACCGAGGAACAACTCTAGCGGTCGGCCACCGCCACCGGCTAATCGGGCCGGGCCGCGTCCTGACCCTCACAGTGGACCCAGCACCTGGGTCGGCTCGGCCACCAGCTCCAAGGTGGCCAGCACAGAGAGCAGCGCGCGCTCCTCGTAGCGAAAGTGGCTCTCCATGATGGCCGCAATGCCCTCGAGTTGCCGGTCGAGCAGCTCAGGCGGTGCACAGCCTTGAACGGCGGCCTCGAGGTCGTGCAGTAGGTAGGCGATCATCGAGTGGTCCTGTTGCAGGGCTCGCAGGGCGGGCCGCAGCTCTGGGTGGGCGGCTTCGATCGCTGGAAACAGGGTGCTGTCCTCGCCGCGGTGATGACCGTCCAGCGCGGTGCAGAACCCCTGGCAGAACAGCAGCAGGTCGCGGGTGGCGGACGTGCCGGGACGCCCGTCGGCGAGCGCTTCACGGGTCACCTCGAGGGCATCCCGGAGGCGTTGATGAACCCGGCTCAGTTGCAGGTTCCAGGCGATCAGCCTGGACGTGTCGCGCTCAGTCACGCGAGCACGAAGGCATGGACGACACCATCGTCACTCCTTCGGTCGGACGCCTCCATGCCTGACCCGGACGGCCACCAGCACGCGACGCTGGCGGGCATTCTATCGCCGGTCACTGCTTCGCGTCGGCCCGGAAGCCGCGCCGGAGGTGAGCCCGATCGGTGGCGTCCGCCGTGGCAGGATTGCGCGGACGAGAAGGGGTCGATCGTGGACATGGCGCGTCGCTGGGTGATCGCGTGCGCCGCGACGGCCCTGGTCGGAATCGGCGCGGTGGCGGCCGTGCACCACTCCGGCGTCGCAGCGGGTCAGTCCGGCCCGATCCCCACCGTGTCGAGCCCGACTGCCTCGACCGCACCTGCCACGACCGCGGCTCCTACCGACTCGCCGTCGACCAGCCAGCCGAACCAGTCGCTGCGACCGAGCGTCAAACCGATCGATGGCCGCACGGGCAAGCAGCTCGGAACCCCCTTCACGGTGAACGGCATCCAGGTGGTGTCCAACAAGCACCGGGTCAGCGGAGGATTCAAGCCCCAGGTGACCGGGCGCTACCCGCTGACCCCGGCAGCGGCCAAGGCGTTCGCCAGGCTGGCGGCTGCTGTTCGCAAGGCCCGGCTGAGCATCGAGGTGGTCTCCGGGTACCGCTCGCACGCCGCTCAGGCGAGCCTGTACCGGCACTCCCGGGCGGTCAACGGACGGGCTTTCACCGCCAGGTACGTCGCCGTGCCCGGCACCAGTGAGCATCAGACCGGCTTGGCGGTCGACCTGCGCAGCCCCTCGGGGCGAGGCACAAACTTCGACGACACCAGGGAGTGGCGCTGGTTGCGCGCACACGCCCAGGACTACGGCTTCGTGCTGCGCTATCCCGAGGGACTGACCAAGGTCACCGGCATCGGGTTCGAGCCGTGGCACTGGCGCTTCGTGGGCGTGGCCCAGGCCAAGGCGATCCGCGCATTGGGCGCGAACGTCACGATCGAGCAGTACCTGCGGCTGGGCTGATCGACAGGCTGGAAATAGTGAGGAGGATTACCCCCTTAAGACGGTGGGTGATTCTCCGCACTGATTTCCCCGGCTTGAGACGGCCCTGTTCTGCGGCCCTGATTCGACCTACCCTGCTGCCACCTACCCGCCGAGACCGCTCGAGGCCTTCATGCGCACCCTGATCCGACCGCTCATCGCCGCAGCCAGCGCACTGCTGATCCTGCTCGCCCCGGTGGGCCAGGCCCGGGCGACCAACCCGGCGCCGCCCAAGACCCTGCAGACTCCGGGTATCGACGCCCACCTCGGCTACATCGCCCAGAACACCTGCACCCCGGCCGCCAAGCCGGGAACCAGTGCGCTGCTGAAGGCCCTGATCGCCACCTGGGGCGGGTCGTCCTGGGGTATCTCGAGGTTCTGCAGCAGCGGCGGAACGTCCGAGCACAAGGAGGGACGCGCGCTCGACTGGCACATGGACTCCCGCAAGGCCAAAGACCGGGCCAAGGTCGCTGACGTGGTCAAGTGGATCACCGCCAACAACGGCGAGGTGGCCTACCGGCTGGGCGTGATGTACATCATCTGGAACCAGCAGATCTGGTCGATCTACTACCAGGATCTCGGCTGGCGAAAGATGTCCAGCCGGGGCTCGTGGACGGCCAATCACAAGGACCACGTGCACATCTCCCTCTCGTGGGACGGGGCGATGGCGCAGACCTCCTGGTGGACGGGCAAGGTGCTGCAGGTACCCAAGCTCGGACCGTGCGGCACCAAGAGTTTCGGTGGCTGCCTGGCCACCATCGGACGGTCGTCCAGCAGGTCGTGGCCCAAGGTCACCGTGCCCGCATTCAGCCCTCACCCGTCCGCGGTGCCCGCGATCGGCGGCAGCGCGCGGGTCGGGCTGACCCTGAAAGCCGTCGCCGGAACCTGGATGCCGGCCGGATCGACGCTGACCTACCAATGGCTGCGTGCCGGCTCCTCGATCACCGGCGCCACCGGCAGCCAGTACCTGGTCGGCAGCCAGGACCTCGGCCACGCACTCAAGGTGCGCGTGTCCGCCACCCTCGGGGGCACCACCGTCACCAAGACCTCGGACGAGACCACCGCTGCCGTCGCGGGCGTGTTTGCCGACCTGAAACCCGTAGTCAGCGGGGAATATCTGGTCGGGGGGTCGCTGGTCGGAACATCTGGAGGCTATCCGGACGGGACCACGCTGACCTACCAATGGCAGCGGGACGGTGCCAA
Organism: uncultured Actinomycetota bacterium; assembly: GCA_963723605.1. Taxonomy (GTDB): domain Bacteria; phylum Actinomycetota; class Actinomycetes; order Propionibacteriales; family Propionibacteriaceae; genus Micropruina. The sequence goes on from CAVRRM010000004.1 coordinate 272,306, forward strand.
TATCGCCGGGGCAACGACGACCGGCTACGTCCTGACCACCGCCGATGTCGGTCATGATCTGCGGCTGCGAGTGCGGGCGGCCAAACCTGGCTACACCACCGACTACACGTACTCCAGCGCGAAGCAGGTGGCGGCCCGTCCGTTCAGCACTGCGCCCCAGCCGACCATCGGCGGCATGCTGCGGGTCGGCGGGGCGCTCACCGCGCAGCCGGGCGTTTGGGATCCGTCCGCCTCGTTCAGTTACCGCTGGTACCGGGCCGGAAAGCGCGTCGACGGACAGACCAAGGCCACCTACACCGTGACGTCGAAGGACCTCGGCCACGGAATCAGCCTGCGGGTGAAGGGAACCCGGCCGGGCCACGTCACGACATTGCGCTATTCGGTGCGTAGCGCCGCGGTGCAACCGGGGTTGACCGCGCCCACCCCGAAGCTCGACGACACCAGCCCCACCGTCGGCCAAGTGCTGACCGTGGCTCCCGGCGCGTGGAAACCGCCCGGGCTCGCAGTGAGCTACCAGTGGCTCAGAGACGGCGTTCCGATCGACGGTTCGATCGAGCGTCGCTACCTCGTTTCGGCAGACGACCAGGGCGCCCTGCTGCAGGTCAAGGTGACCGGCACCCTGGACGGGTACCCGAGCGTCACCCGCACCGCGGCCACCACCAAGAAGGTGGTCAAGGCCTGACCACCTGGGCCCCCGCCGAGGCTGCTGAGCCGGGCGGGCTGCCCAGGGCGGCACATCAGGGACCCTCCGCCCGGAGTTTCGCGACCAGTCGATTCAGGTCCAGCTCCGAGCTGGTGTCCGCTTCGATCACCTGCCAGCGCCCCGCCAATGGACGCAGGTACTGCTCCGCCCAGAGTTCTGCGGCGGTTCGGTCCAGGTCGAAGTGACCTCGCTCCGTCGTCAAGGCGCGCCGCCGGTAACGCTCTTCCAGCACCGCACGGTCGCACCGGCAGAACACCTCGACCACCGGTTCCGGCAGTGCCTCAGCCCAATCGAGAGCGGCGGATCGATCCACCCACACGCTGTCGATCACCGCACCCGGAAGCCCGCCGGCAATCTGTTTCAGCACGGCGACGGCCGCCCGGCCGAGCTGGCGTGACGCCTCGACGTCCGCTGCGCCGAGTACGCCCGTGAGCGTGTCCTTGATGGCATCCTTAGCGAGCAGCGGAAGGGCCAGCCGGGGCGCCAACGCATGGGAAACCGTGGACTTGCCGGACGCGGGCGCACCGGTCACCAGAACGAACACCACCCCATCCTGCCCCGGGTCGAGAGTGTCAGCGCGGCCGGTTAGGCTCGGAGCCATGATCGCGATGGGGGCACACGTCGACCAGTCCGACCCGATCGCCGAGGCAACGGCCCGGGGCGCGCAGCTCAGCCAGTTCTTTCTCGGCGACCCGCAGGGCTGGAAGGGTCCCAAGGTCGCCTACGCAGGCGGCGCGGCCCTGCTGAAGGCCGACGCCGAGGCGGCCGGCGTCGCGCTCTACGTGCACGCCCCTTACGTGTTGAACGTGGCCAGCACCAACAACCGCATCCGAATCCCGTCGCGCCAACACCTGCAGAAGCAGCTCACCGCGGCGGCCGAGATCGGCGCGGCCGGCGTGATCGTGCACGGTGGTCATCTGGCTGCCAACGAAGACCCCGAAATCGGCTACACCAACTGGTTCAAGGCCGTCGACGGTCTCGACATCGCCGTGCCGATGTTGATCGAGAACACCGCCGGCGGCAACAACGCGATGACCCGGCAACTGGAGTCGATCGACCGGCTCTGGACGGCGATAGCCGCGTCCGCCAATGCCGACATGGTCGGCTTCTGCCTCGATACCTGCCACGCCCATGCCGGTGGCCAGCAGCTCTTCGGCCTGGTTGAGCGGCTGAAGGCAATCACCGGACGGCTCGACCTGATCCACGCCAACGACTCCCGCGACGCATTCGACTCCGGCGCCGATCGACACGCCAACTGGGGTCACGGCCAGTGCGACCCCGAGGGTGTGCGCGACGTGTTGCGCAGCGCGGGGGTCCCGGTCGTGCTCGAGACGCCGGGTGACGTGAACGAGCATCGCGAAGACCTGAACTGGCTGCGGGCGTTGGTCGAGGCCTGACCGGCTGATTGAGGCTTGGATTGCGCTTCTCGAAATCGCCCGTCGATCGAGCTTGTCGCAATCGCCCGTTGACTGAACTTGTCGAAATCCTGGGTCGCCACCAGCTCGACCGGCAGCAGGTCCGTTGATAGAGCTTGTCGAAATCCTGGGGTCTCGACCCGCTCGACCGGCGGGATTGATCTCGACAAGGTCAACCGGCGATCGGTCGCGACAAGCTCGACCGGCGACAAGCTCGACCGGCGACTACGCCGGTTGGCCGAGCGTCCGCTCCACTGCGTGCAGCACCACCGCGGAGTCGTCCGCCCCGTCCGCACGCCAGCGCGCCTGCTCCGCGGCCCCGGTCCCCCGCCAGGCCAGCTCGGTGAGTTGCTGCTCGACCATCGCCAGGTCGCCGTTGGTCACCAGCGCGTGGCGGACGTGGTCGACCAGTTGGCCGACCACTTCGAGGGCGGGTGCCGGCCGCCAGGTCATCGGGCTGACCAGATCAGCGGCGAGCCCCGTCCGGCCGGCCTGCCAGGCCGCCGCCTTCAGCAACTCCACCCGCGGCGGCTCCGGATCGTGGGGAAACCGCACCGCGGTGTCGGCCAGCGCCCGCACCAGCGCCGCCTGCAGGGCGGCATCGGCCGCCTCCAGGCACACGTCCGCCACCCGGACTTCCACGGTTGGATAGCGCTGCGAGAGCCTGGCGTCGAAGTAGATCATTCCGTCGTCCAGAATGATTCCCGTAGCCAGCAGCGCATCCACGGTCGCCCGGTACGAGCCGCCGTCGCCGAACGGGGCCGTGGGTCCGGCGGTCGGCCAGCGGCCCCAGACCTGCGACCGGTAACTGGCATAGCCGGTCTTGTGGCCCTGCCAGTGTGGGCTGTTGGCCGACAGGGCCAGCAGCACCGAGGTCCACCCCATCAGATGGTCGAGCACCACGACGCCCTCGTCCTCGTCGGCAACCGAGACGTGCACATGGCAACCGCAGGTGAGTTGCTCGCGGGCCAGTAGGGCGAACTGGTCGCCTATCCGGTGGGCGCGCTCCTGCGGAATCATCGTCGAGTCCACCGTCTGGGGCAGCGCTCCCAGTGCGGCGATTCGGACGCCTGCCTGCTGCGCCAAGCCGTCCACCCGCGAGCGTGCCGACCGGATCTCGTCCAGAAGTTCGGCCAAGTCGGTGTGGGGATGGGTGGAGATCTCCACCTGCTCCTGCTTCAGTTCTTTCTCCACGTCGCCGCCCGGAGCATCGTCCGGCTGCTCGGCGGCGGCCAGGGTGAGCACCACCGGTGATTGCGCGGCGGGCTCGCCCTCGGGAGTGACCAGCATGTACTCCTCTTCGACTCCCACGGTGCGCACACCGAAAGTCTCCGCGAAAGCGGCGGGTGGCATCCGGGATGACCAGCGTGCGGACCATGAACCCGGCGGCGACAAGCGCGTTCGGCGGTCGCTGCGCCCGCCCTGCGGACTCCACGGCAGACAGTGCAACGGCCGTGGGTTTAGCCTGAGGGCTGTGACCCGAAGCATCTATGTGGCCGCCCCCGAGGGCCAGACCGGAAAATCCGTCGTAGCGCTCGGCCTGCTCGACACTCTGCTGCGCGAGGTCGAGTCGGTTGGGGTGTTCCGGCCGCTGGTGCGCAACGACGGCCGCGACGCCATTCTGGAGACCCTGCTGAGCCAGCCAGGGATCGAGATCGGCTACGACGATGCCCGCGGCATCACCTACGACGAGATGCGCGCCGACCCCGACAGCGCACTCGAGACCATCGTCGAGAAGTTCGGCCGGATCAGTCCTCGGTTCGCTGCCATCGTGGTGCTCGGCTCCGACTACGCCGACGTGTCCAGCCCCACCGAACTCGCCTTCAATGCCAAGATCGCGGCCAACCTGAACAGTTCGCTGTTGCTGGTCGTCAGCGGCCACAACCGGGACGCCAAAGAGATCGGCAGCGCGGCGGAATCGGCCCTCAACGAGTTCACCGCCCATCACGTGCAGACCATCGGCGTGATCGCCAACCGAGTCGACCCCGAGATCCTGGACGAGGCGGTCGCGGCCCTGAAGTCGGTGACGGACGTGATGGTGGCGGCCTTGCCCGCGGACAAGATCCTGGTCGCCCCGACCCTGCGGCAGCAGTTCGAGGCCGTCGGGGCCGTCCATGTGCTGGGCAACGCCGACCTGCTCGACCGGGAGTCACAAGACGTCGTGGTCGCCGCCATGACCCTGCCCAACATTCTCAGCCGGCTGGTCACCGAGGCCACCGTGCTGGTGCCCAGTGACCGTTCCGAGCTGCTGCCCGGCCTGATCCTGGCGCACCACTCCGGCTCGTTTCCGCAGCTCACCGGGGTGATCCTGACCGGTGGCTACCCAATTCCTGAGAACGTGGTGCGGCTGTTCGACGGCATGCATCTCGACCTGCCGATCGGCATGAGCGAACTGGGCACCTACACCACCGCCAAACACGTCTTCAACACTCAGGGCCACTTCACCCAGTCCGCGCGCAAGGTGGAGATCTCGCGACGGCTGTTCTCCGAGCGGGTCGACTCCGCCCAGCTGATCACGGCACTCGAGGTGCCGTCGTCGTCGGTGATGACGCCGCTGATGTTCGGCTACCAGCTCAACGAGTTGGCCCGCCGCACCCGGCGCCGGATCGTGATGCCCGAGTCGTCGGACGATCGGATCCTCGAGTCTGCGTCGATCCTGATGCAGCGCGGCGTGGCCGACCTGGTGCTGCTCGGCGACCCGGTTGCGATCAAGACCCGCGCATCGGCGATGGGCTGGGTACTGGACGGCGTCGACATCGTCAACCCCACCGACTCCGCTCTGGTCGACCGGTTCTCCGAGGAGTACGCGAAACTGCGCGCCCACAAGGGCGTCACCGTCGAGCAGGCCCGCGAGAAGATGAAGGACCTGTCCTACTTCGGCACCATGATGGTGCACCTCGGCATGGCCGACGGCATGGTGTCCGGTGCCATCAACACCACGGCGAACACCATCCGCCCGTCCCTGGAGTTCATCAAGACCAAGCCGGGGGTGAAGGTGGTGTCGGGTTCGTTCCTGATGTGCATGGCCGACCGGGTGCACGTCTACGCCGACTGCGCGGTCAACCCCGACCCGAGCGCCGAGCAACTCGCCGACATCGCGATCTCGTCCGCCGAGACCGCGATCTCGTTCGGCATCGAGCCGCGGGTGGCGATGTTGTCGTACTCGACCGGCACGTCCGGCTCCGGAGCCGATGTCGACAAGGTGCGTCAGGCAACCGATCTGGTCCGTGAACGGCGTCCCGACCTGGCGCTGGAGGGACCGATCCAGTTCGACGCGGCTGTCGACCCGGACGTGGCCCGCACCAAGCTGCCCGACTCGCCGGTGGCGGGCAAGGCGACCGTGTTCATCTTCCCCGACCTCAATACCGGCAACAACACCTACAAAGCGGTGCAGCGGTCGTCCGGCGCGGTCGCGATCGGCCCGATCCTGCAGGGCCTGAAGAAGGCGGTCAACGACCTGTCCCGCGGTGCCCTGGTCGACGACATCGTGAACACCGTGGTGATCACCGCGATCCAGGCGCAGGCCGACGCCAGCTGACCGACCCCCCGTCCCCCAAGCCCAAGGAGCGCCCACCCATGAGCACGCCCATCCTGCTGTTGAACGCCGGATCGTCCTCGATCAAGTACCAGGTGATCGATGCCGACGACGAGAACGTGCTGGCCTCCGGCATCATCCAGCGAATCGGGGACGAGGCCGGCTCGATCGACCACACCGTCGACGGCCAGACCCATCACCAGACCCGCGGATTTCCCAATCACGGCCGGGCGCTGACCGTGCTGGTGCAGATGTTCGACGAGTTCGGCCCGTCCCTTTCGTCGGTGAAGGCGGTCGGCCACCGCACCGTGCACGGCGGATCACAGTTCAACTCGACCACCGTGATCGACGACCAGATGCTGGAGGCGCTGCGCACGCTGTCGCCGCTCGCACCATTGCACAATCCCCCGGCCATCGCCGGCATCGAGGCGGCCCGCAAGAGCCTGCCCGACGTGCCGCACGTGGCGATCTTCGACACTGCGTTCTTCTCCACCCTGCCGGCCGAGGCCTACACCTACGCGGTGCCCCGCGAACTGGCCGCCGAGCACGGCATCCGCAAGTACGGCTTCCACGGCACCTCGCACAGCTACGTCAGCCAGCGGGTCGCCGAGTTTCTGGGCAAGCCCTACGACTCGTTCAATCAGATCGTCTGCCACCTCGGTAACGGCGCGTCCGTCTCGGCGATCCGCAACGGCGTGGCGGTCGAGGCCTCGATGGGCATGACTCCGCTGGCCGGCCTGGTGATGGGCACCCGTTCGGGCGACGTCGATCCGGGCCTGCACGCGTTCCTGGCCCGTGCAGCGGGCATGAGCATCGACCAGATCGACGCCACCTTGAACAAGAAGTCCGGCATGGTCGGGCTCTGCGGGGTCACCGACTTCCGTGACGTCCGCGAGTTGATCGGTGAGGGCGACGCGGACGCCAAACTGGCCCTGGACGTCTACCTGCACCGGCTTCTCAGCTTCATCGGTTCGTACATCGCCATTCTGGGCGGGGTCGAAGCGATCACCTTCACCGCCGGCGTCGGCGAGAACGACGCCACGGTGCGAGCCGGCATCGTGAACCGACTGGGCTTCCTCGGTGTTGCGCTGGACGAGGAGGCCAACTCCACCCGGGCGAAGGAACCCCGGGCGATCTCCACCCCAGACTCCGCGTTCGCAGTCCTGGTGGTGCCGACCAACGAAGAGCTCGCCATGGCCCGCGAGACCAAGGCGGCCATCGGCGCCTGAGCGGCCGGGTTGAGCAGCTCGACCGACCCGGTGCCCTCGCGCCCGGTGGCTCCTCGCAGTACGGTCAGTCATGGACACCCCCGAGCTGTTCTTCGACACCGCCGAAGCCTTCGTCGCGGTGGTCAGCGAGATCCCACATGACGCCTGGAACCGGCCCGGGTTGGGGGTGTGGGACGTCCGATCGCTGGTCGGTCACACCACCCGTGCGATCACGACCGTGACGGATTACCTGCCCAACCGCTCGGACGAGCTGCAACTCGATTCCGCGGCCGCCTACCTGGCCGCCGGCTTCAGGTCGGACCGCTCCGGGCACGAAGCCGTCGCCGCCCGTGGGATCGCCGCCGGGCACGAGTTGGGCGATGAGCCGGCGGAGGTGATCGAAACCATGGTCGAACGTGTCCGGGTGGCGCTCCGCAAGGTCGATGACGATCCGGTGATTGTCGTCCGGCTAGGCACAATGCGGCTCTCGGACTACCTTGATACCCGCCTCGTCGAGCTCGTCGTGCACACCTCCGATATCGCCACGGCGGCACGGCTTGCGCCACACCTGCCGACCGCCTCGATCGAGCGTGCCCTGCAGGTGATCACCGACGCGGCGCTGCTCAACGATCGTGGCCTCGCCGCCGTCCGCCAACTCAGTGGCCGCGACGGCTCCGCCTTCGAACTGATGTAGCACCTCCCGCACAGGGTGCCGTTCCCACTGCCCATGGCGGGGGTGAGGACCGATCTCCGCGAGCGTCTGAATCAACGCTTGGGTGATCCCAGAAGTCGTTTGGGTGGAAGCCGACAGAGTTGCCCGCGAGACTTTGGTGGATGCGGACAAAGGACCGGTCATTTCGGTACCCACCAAGCGGTGAAAGCTCCAAAAGCTCGGTGCCCGGCTCGCGCCACGTTCCTCGCTGAGGCAGGCCTCCCGTATGTTGAGCAGGAGCAGAAAGTGAACCGGCATCCGGGGTTCACTGCGTGACAAACTGGTGAACGATCGGCGGAAGGGAAACGGTGGCTGACGACGACAACACCAACCGTTACTCATCCGCACCCGGGGTCGCTGCTCGGTTCGTCTCCCAGAAGCTGGTGATGAAGCCGTACATCTGGTCGATCCTGCACGTGCATGAGCACGGCCGGCGCAACCTGGACATACTCAAACCGCCGTTCATCGCAGTCGCGAACCACTCCAGCCATCTGGACGCACCATTGGTGATGGGATCCCTACCCCGCCGGCTCAGCCAGAATCTGGCTGCCGGAGCGGCCGCCGACTATTTCTTCGACAAGTGGTACACCGCTGCCGCGACCCGGCTGTTCTTCAACGCGTTTCCCGTCGACCGCAAGGGCTTACGAAACCGTAAGGGCCTGGCCGGCGTGCTGCTCAGCGAGAACGTGCCGCTGCTGTTGTTTCCCGAGGGCACCCGGTCACGTACCGGTGCGATGAAGGGCTTCACCCCCGGTCACGCGGCGCTGTCCATCTCGCGCAACGTGCCGGTCTTGCCGATCGCTCTGGTCGGCGCTTACGCGGCGATGCCGTACGGGGCGAACACGCCGGTGCCAGGCCGTCCCGAGGTGCACGTGGTCTTCGGACGTCCGCTCAAGGCGGCACCGGGCGAGATCGCCCACCAGTTCGCCGAGCGGATCTACCGATACGTGGTCGAGTTGCACGACACCACCGCCCGGGCCTACGGCATGCCGACCCAGGCCGATTTCCATCGCGCCGTTGCCCTGCGCAAGGCGGCCACCCAGCAGGCCCAGCTCGCGATCGCGGAGTCGGCCAAGGACGCCGAACCACCGACCGACTCCTGACGCTGCCTCGAACGGCCCGCTTACCCGGACGTTGCGCGGTGCAGGGTTCATTGCGCGGGTACGGACCCGCGCAACGTGCCCGAAGCCGCGCAACGTCGGGTCGCGCGCATCCTTAGCGCAGCTTCTGGTGGGAGACGAAGCGGAACCGGTCACCGCGAAACTTGGATTCCGACCATTCCACCGTCCGGCCCTCCGCGTCCCAGCCGAGCCGGTGAATCAGCAGGATCGGCAGGCCGGTGTCCACACCCAGCAGGCCGGCGGTCACCGGGTCGGCAAGTGCCGTCTCGACGGTGTCCTCGGCCGTTGCCACCGCAACCCCGTAGGCGTCCTGCAGCGCCCGGTAGAGCGATCCGTGCTCGGCCAGCCGCTCGGCCAGGTCTGGCAGCACCCGCGGCAGCAACGCCACCTCATGGGCGATCGGTTCGTCCATCGCGGTACGAAGTCGTTCGACCCGCATGATCAGGCTGCCCGGCTCCACCTGTAGGTGCTCACTCGCCTCGGCACTGGCCGGCAACTCGGAGATGTCGAGCACCACGCTGCCCGGACGCCAGCCCTCGGCAGCCAGGTCCTGCGAGAACGACGTGAGCGGACGCACCCGCATCAACTTCGGCTGCGCGACGAAGGTGCCACTGCCCTGGGTGCGGGCCAGCCGACCGTCAACCACGAGCTCGGCGATGGCCTGCCGAACAGTGGTGCGCGAGGTGGCGAAACGCGTAGCCAGGTCGCGTTCGGTCGGCACGAGCAGTACCCGGCTCGAGGTCGGCGATCAGGCCCAGGATCTCGCTCTTCACCTGGTAGTACTTCGGAACCTTGACGGCAGCCGTTTCCCGCTGTGTGGTGGTCATGAATGGAACCATAGCAAATTGGTCTAGGCCAACTGCTTGACGTCTGACATTGGTCTATGCCAATCTTGAGTCATTGGTCTACACCAATCGTCCGCCACAGTCGACCCACGTCCATCCAGGAGAACAATGAGCACCACCGTAGAGGCCGTGGCACCGGCCAAGAAGTCCGGGTTCCGCATTCCCGGCTTCGCCCAACTCCAACGCCTTGGCAAGAGCCTGATGCTCCCCATCGCTTTGCTGCCCGCCGCCGGCATTCTGCTGCGGCTGGGCCAGCCCGATCTGCTCGGGCAGATCAAGACCCCCGTGATCGGCCCCTTCTTCGAAGCGATGAGCGCTGCCGGCGGGGCCCTCTTCGCCGCCCTACCACTGCTGTTCGCCATCGGCGTCGCGATCGGTTTCGCCAAGAAGGCGGACGGATCGACGGCCCTGTCCGCCGCAGCCGGCTACCTCGTGATCGAGGCTGTGTTCAAGACCATGTCGCCCGTGGTGCTGCCGGGCGTGGTCGACCAGGCCGGTGACCAGGCGATGATCAACTACAGCGTCTTCGCCGGCATCCTGGTGGGCCTGGTGACTGCCGTGCTCTTCGACCGGTACCACAACATTCAGCTGCCCTCGTACCTGGGCTTCTTCGGCGGCCGGCGGTTCGTGCCGATCGTCACCTCGCTGGCCAGCCTGCTGATGGGCTTCGGACTCAGCTACTTCTACCCGATCTTCAACTCCGGCCTGACCGCCGTGGGCGCCTTCATCGGCGGCACCGGAGTGATCGGAGCCTTCCTCTACGGCTTCGCGAACCGGATGCTGATCCCGATCGGCCTGCACCACATTCTGAACACCTACATCTGGTTCATCTACGGCTCCCACAACGGCCCCAACGGTGTCGTCACCGGTGAGTTGACCCGCTTCGCCGCCGGCGATCCGAGCGCGGGGCTGCTGACGTCCGGCTTCTACCCGATCCTGATGTTCGGGCTGCCTGCTGCCGCGCTGGCCATGATCCACGTCGCCAAGCCGAAGCAGAAGAAGGTCGCCCTGGGCATCCTGACCGCCGCCGCGCTGACCGCCTTCCTGACCGGCGTCACCGAGCCGCTCGAGTTCGCCTTCATGTTCGTCGCCTTTCCGCTCTACGTGATCCACGCCGTTCTGACCGGCCTCTCGCTGGCCATCGCCTACGCCCTGAACATCCACCTCGGCTTCTCGTTCTCGGCCGGCCTGATCGACCTGCTGCTCTACGGCACCGCACCGGCGGCGCAGAACATCCCGCTGCTGCTGATCATGGGCGCCGCGTTCGCCGTTCTGTACTACTTCATGTTCCGGTTCGCCATCGTGAAGTGGAACATGCGCACCCCGGGCCGCGAGGTCGACGCCGACTTCGAGGCCGAGCAGGCCGCGAACCTCACCGACGATGGCGCTTCCGGTACACCGGGCACCTCGCCTGCGAACGCCAAGGCCGAACAGCTGATCGCCGCCTTCGGTGGTCGCGAGAACCTGGTCAACGTTGACGCCTGCATCACCCGGCTCCGGATGGAGGTCGCCGACAAGTCCAAGGTCGACCAGGCTCGCCTCAAGGGCCTTGGCGCCGCCGGGGTGATGGAGGTCGGCAACAACGTCCAGGCCATCTTCGGCACCCAGGCCGACGCCCTCAAGAGCGACATCAACAGTGCCATCGCGGCCAACCCGAACGGCCCGGTGGAACAGGTCGCAGCGGTCGAAGAGCTGGCCACCCAGGCTCCGGCCGCAGTTGCCCCAGCACCAACGGTGACCACCATCGTCGCCCCGGTCCAGGGTCGTCCGGTGGCGCTCAAGGATGTTCCGGACGCCACCTTCGCTTCGGGCCTGGTCGGCTACGGCCTCGCCATCGACCCACCCCGCGGTGTCGTCGATGCGGTCGCTCCGGTGGCCGGATCGATCATGAAGCTGTGGCCGCACGCCTACGTGGTGCTCACCGATGACCAGGTCGGCGTGCTCGTCCACCTCGGCATCGACACCGTCCAACTCGACGGCGAGGGCTTCACCGCCCACGTGGCCGAGGGCGACCGGGTCGAGGTCGGCCAGCCGATCATCACCTACGACGTGCCGGCAGTCGAGGCCACCGGCCGCAACCCGATCATCCCTGTGCTGGTGATGGAACGGCAGCCGGACTCGATCGCGTTCACCGATGCCGTCATCGGCGACCAGATCGCTGCGCTCGACGCCATCTTCTCCACCCGCTGACACCCTCAACCCCGACAAGGAGCAACACTCATGGAAATCGTCATCTGCCCGGACGCCGCCCAGGCCGGCAAGCTCGGTGCCGACGTCATCACCGCCCTGCTCAAGCGCAAGCCGGACGCCGTGCTCGGCCTGGCCACGGGATCGTCCCCGCTCGCCATCTACGACGAGTTGGCCACCCGTTGCGATGCCGGTGAGGTCTCGTTCGCGAAGGCGCGCGGGTTCTCGCTGGACGAGTACGTCGGGCTGCCGGCGGATCACCCGGAGACCTACCACAACGTGATCCGCAAGGACTTCGTGCACCGGGTCGACTTCGACGACAGCGCCGTCCGGGGTCCGGACGGCCTGGCCGAGGACATCCCCGCCTTCTGCGCCGAGTACGAGGAGGCGATGGCGGCCGCCGGTGGCGTCGACCTGCAGATTCTGGGAATCGGCACCGATGGCCACATCGGCTTCAACGAACCGGGCTCGTCGCTGGCGTCCCGTACCCGGATCAAGACCCTGACCAAGCAGACCCGGGTGGACAACGCCCGGTTCTTCGACGGTGACATCGAGAAGGTGCCGACGCACTGCATCACCCAGGGCCTCGGCACGATCATGTCGGCTCGGCAGATCGTGCTGGTGGCCAGCGGCACCGGCAAGGCCGAGGCCGTCCATCATCTGGCCGAGGGTTCGGTCAGCGCGATGTGGCCGGGAACGATTCTGCAACACCACCCGCACGTCACGGTACTACTGGACGAGGCCGCCGCCAGCCGGCTGCAACTGGCGGGCTACTACCGGGAGACCTACGCGGCCAAGCCCGCGTGGCAGGGCCTGTGAGCCGAAACCGAGCGAGAGGCTGAACTGATGTTGATCACCGCTGACCGGATCCTGACCGGCACCGAGATGCTCCAGCCCGGTTGGCTGCAGGTCACCGGCACGGTGATCACTGCGCTCGGCGCGGGCGAGCCGCCGCAGCCTGCCGATCTGGCGCTCGGCGATGTCACGGTGGTGCCCGGATTCGTCGACATGCACACCCATGGCGGCGGGTCCGGGGCCTTTCCGGAGGCGTCGGACGAGAGCTCCCGGGCCGCGGTTGGCCTGCATCGCCGGCATGGCACCACCACCATGCTCGCGTCCCTGGTTTCGGCCCACCAGGCCGAGCTGGTGCAGCAGGTGAGCGTGCTGGCCGAGCAGGTCCAGGACGGCCTGATCGCCGGCATCCACCTGGAAGGCCCGTGGCTGTCGGCCAACCGGTGCGGTGCGCACGAGCCGTCCGCATTGCGCAGCCCGGACCTGAGCGAGATCGAACGGGTGTTCGCGGCAGCCAAGGGCGGCATCCGCATGGTCACGATCGCACCCGAGTTGGACGGCTCGATCCCGGCGATCCGGCGGATGGTTGACGCGGGAGCGGTGGCCGCGATCGGACACACCGACGCCAGCTATGAGCAGGTCCGCACCGGGGTGGCCGCGGGAGCGACCGTCGCCACCCACCTGTTCAACGCGATGCGTCCGATTCATCACCGCGAGCCCGGCCCGGTGGTGGCGCTGCTCGAGGACCCGCGGGTGACCGTCGAGCTGATCACCGACGGAGTGCATCTGCACCCCGCGCTCTACCGCGAGGTGACCCGGCACGTTGGACCGGACCGGGTCGCCCTGATCACCGATGCCATGGCGGCTGCGGGAATGGCGGACGGTTCGTACACCCTCGGCGCACTCGACGTCGAGGTGTCGGACGGAGTCGCCCGGGTGGCCGGCAGCGACACCATCGCCGGCAGCACCGCCACCATGGACCAGGTGTTCCGGCTGGCCGTGACCAACAGTGGCCTGCCCCGCGACGAGGCCCTGGCGGTGGCCGTCCGACAGGCCTGCATCAACCCGGCCCGAGCGGTCGGCCTGCCCACCGAGGGACTGGCCGTCGGTGCGTCCGCCGATCTGGTGGTGCTGGACGACGACCTGCGGGTGACCAAGGTGCTGCACCGTGGCGCCTGGGTTGATGCCTGACTCAGTCTGCGCGCGAACTGACCCGGACCCGGCACCACCTTCTGGTGCCGGATCCGGATGGCTGCAGGTGCTGCTGATCGCGGGCGGATTACAGTCTGGTCATGACCGTCGCCGATGACCGGACGAACCCGCAATCGTCGTCCGAGCCGCTGGACTCGGGTCCGTTTTTTCACGGCACCAAGGCCGACCTCGTGCCCGGTGACCTGCTCGCCCCTGGGTACAGCTCGAACTACGGCGGGCGAACCAGTGCGAACTTCATCTACTTCAGTGCCACCATCGACGCCGCCACCTGGGGTGCGGAGTTGGCGCTCGGCGAGGGGGACGGACGGATCTACCAGGTCGATCCGACCGGACCGTTCGAGAACGACCCCAACCTGACCGACCAGAGATTTCCGGGCAATCCGACCCGGTCGTACCGCACCCGTGACGCGCTGCGGATCGTCGCCGAACTCGAAAAGTGGGAGGGCCACTCGCCCGAAGCGCTGAATCACATGCTCGAGCACCTGGCAAAGCTCGAGGAGCAGGGCGTCGAGGCGATCAACGACTGACGCCGGATCGCACTGCCCGCGACAGAGTGCGGGTTTCGGGCACGGTAGTCGGCAGCCAAACTCACACCTAGCCGTCGGACGGTGTCGCGATCAGGCCAGCGCGCCCAGTTCGGCCACCGTCACGGTCCGCCGGCGCAGTACGGCGGCAGCGCTGGCTCCCATCGCGATCAATGCCCAGCCGATCAGGGTGAACACCGCCCCCGCAGCACCGGAGGAGTCGGTCAGAATGGCCCGCAGGCCGTCCAGAGCCGGACTCAACGGTGACAGCGGACGCAGGGTGTCGAAGGTCGTCGGTACCGCGGCGGTCACCGCGCTGACCGTGGTGAGCACCGCGAAGGCCACCGCGATCAGCCGCCCGGCGTTGCCGAACCAGGCCGCCAGAGCGTGGTTGACCAGCACGAACGCGACCCCGGCCAGCACCAGGAAACCGGCCATGGCGGCCGCCTTCGGCAACGGCAGCCCGAGCACCGCGGTGCCGATCGCGGTCAGCACGATCGCCTGGGCCGCGGCCACGATCACGCCAGGCAGCAGCGCACGGCCGATCAGCGTCGCACTGGACGCCGTGGACAACGCCAGCCGACCATCCAGCGGCCGGATCACCGAGAAGGTGGCCAGCGCGCCGAGCCATAGGGCCAGGGCGACCAGCAGGCTGACCCAGGCCACAGTGGGGCTGGAGATGCCCTGGATGCCCTCGGTGTTCACCGGTGCGGCAACCACCGTGGCCAGGTTCTCTCGCTCCGCCTTGCTGAAGCTCGGCACCTTGTCGGCGCCCTTGGCCAGCCCGTCGGAAAGCTTACGGGCGCCGACGGCGAGACTGCCGGAGCCGTCCGCGGCCTGGTCGAGACCGTTGGCCAACTGCTTGGCACCGCCCGCGGCCGCGTCAACGCCGCCGGTGTACTGCTGTACCCCGGAGGTGAGTTGGGGCAACCCATCGGCCAGCTTGGTGGCCCCGTCGGCCACCCGGCCGATGCCCTTGCTCAGCTGACCGAGGCCGCTGCCGAGCGCGGCGGCGCCGGAGGTCAGCTGCCTGCCGCCGGTACGGAACTCGGCGAGCTGCTTGGCCTGCGCGGCCGCCTCATCGGCGGTGGGCAGGCTGGCATTGACGCCGTCGCTCAGCGCGGTGAGACCCTCGGACAGCGGGGCGACCCCCTGAGCCGCCGCGCCGGCGCCGGTGCCGACCCCCCGGTAGTAGGCGGTGCACTCCGCGTCGGTCTGGAAGGGGCAGTCCGGCACCAAGGACTCCGGATTCTCGGCGTAGCCGGCCATTGCCCGTTGGTACTCGGAAAGACCTCCCGAGAGCGTCGACAGGTTCCGCGCCAGGGTCACGGTGCCCCTTCCGGCGGCCACGAGTTGGTCCGCGAGCGCGTTGGCGCCGGTGACATAGTCCTTGACGCCGGACGCCAGTCGCTTGCCCTGATCGGGTAGGCCGGCGGTCTTCTGGTTCATTGTCTGCAGCCCGGCCGCCAGCGCGTTGGCGCCGCTCTCCACCTGCTTGACCCCACTGACCAGGTCGGACGATCCGCCGGACAGCTTGCCCATCCCCGCGCTCAGTTCGCCGGCCCCCTTGGCCGCCTGGCCGACGCCGTCGCTGAGCGAGTCCGCGCCGTCGGCGAGCTTTCCGGAGGCATCGGCAACGGTCTGGAACTGCTTGCCGGTGTCGTTGAAGCCGATGTAGATCTGATCCAGGTAGGCCTTGGTCAGGGTCGCGTTCAGCGTTCGGGACGCGGCGTTGGCCAACACGTTGCCGAGCAGGCCGTCGGCAACCCCCGCCACCGGCGAGGTGTGCACACCGATGGTGGCCTGCTCAGCGGTCAGCGGGTCGTCGTTGCCGTAGGAGGTGGCCGCCTTGGAAAAGTTCTCCGGAATCACCACGACCGCCGCGTACTGGCCGGATTCGAGCCCTGGCCAGGCGTGCGCCTGGTCGGCCAGCACCCAGGTGAAGTTCTGCTCCTTGCTGGAATCCACCAGGTCGGCGGACAGCTGCCGGCCAAGCGGAATGAACTGATCGTCAAGGGTGACGCCCTGATCGAGGTTCACCACGGCGGCCTGCACCTGCTTCAGCCGGTCACTGGAGTTCCAGGTGCCCAACAGGAAGCCGCCGGCGACCAGCACCGGCACCATCACCAGTGCGAGCAGGGTTCGCCACGAAAAGGAGCGAGTGGCTTCAGGCATGACTGAGTTCTCCTTGCAGGTTCAGCGTGGTGTGCACCTTCGGCAGCACGTCGGACAGATCCGCGCCGGGGGCGTGGGCCAGCACGGCACAGCCGCCGGCCTCGGTGAGGGTGCGCAGCCGATCGGCGAGCGCCTCCCGTTCGGGACGAGCGAACTGGTCGGCCTCCTCGACCAACAGCAGCGGCCCGTCGAAATCATGGATCGGGGACGGGTGCGCGGTGGTCGCCACCGCGGCCAGCCGGCGGACCTCGGAGGCCTGCTCGGGCAGCACCCGTCCGGCCACCACGATGTCGCCGCTGGTCAGCGGCAGCCGACCGGCCAGCGCCATCAGCAGCGCGCGGCGGGCCGTGGAGTCGCCCTCGACCACCAGTACCTCGCCCGGTTTCACGGCGATGTCGACGCCCGAGAAGGCATCCGGGCAGGTCAACCCTCGTCCGTAGACGACGTGCCCGCCCGCTTCGGGCCAGTTCTGCAGCTTGAGCTGGTGGGCCAGCGTCTCCCCCTCGATGTCGACCATCGGCAACCGTTTGTCCAGCCAGTTCGGCAACCACCAGGCGGACGCACCGAGCAGCTTCATCACGGCGGGCACCAGGGTCATCCGGACGACGAAGGCGTCCAGCAGCACACCGATCGCGAGAGCGAAGGCGATCGGCTTGATCGCTCCCTCGCCGGACGGAACGAAGAATGCGAACACCGCGAACATGATCAGCGCGGCGGCCACCACGACCCGGGAGGAGTGGACGAAGCCATCCTCGACGAAGCGCTCGGTGTTGCCGTGCACGAACTCCTCGCGCATCCGGCTGACCAGGAACACCTCGTAGTCCATCGCCAGGCCGAACAGCACGCCCATCAGAATGATTGGCAGGAAGCTGATCACCGGTGCAGGTTCACCCAGGTTGACCAGCTGTCCGAACCAGCCCTGGTTGAACACCAGAGTGGTCGCTCCGAAGGCCGCGCCGACGCTGAGCAGAAAGCCCAGTGCGGCCTTGATCGGCACCCAGATCGAACGGAACACCAGGGTCAGCAACACCAGGGAGAGCCCGACCACGAAGATGGCGAACGGAATCAGTGCGTCCGACAGCCGTTGACTGACGTCGATCTGGACGGCGGTGGCACCGGTCACCGAGGTGTCGATGCCCCATTCGGTCAGCCAGCGGTCGTGCTGGTCGCGCAGCTGCTGGACGAGCACCGCGGTCTTCGGGTCGTCCGGTCCGGTGGTCGGAATCACCTGGATCAGAGCGGTGTCGGCGTTCTCGTTGGGGGTCGCCAGTGGCACCAGCTGGACGCCGGGCAGCTTCTCGATCTCGGCCTTGAGTCCGTCGGTGATCTTCAGCGGATCGTCCGACTCGACGATTGTTCCGGTGATCACCAGCGGACCGTTGTAGCCGACTCCGAACTCGCGGCTGATCACGTCGAAGGTGACCCGGTCGCCATAGCTCACCGGGTTGCGCCCGGAGTTGGGCAGGGCGAGCTGCAGGTCCTTGGCCGGGAAGGCGAGCGCGGCGAGGCCGGCGACCACGATGACGACGGTGACCAGCGGCGCCGCGGTGACCAGTTTCACCCACGCGACGCGCAGGTCGAAACGCGGCTTTCCGCTGCCGGCGGCTGTCTTCGGCTTGCGCTGCTTCGGCCGCAGCCGCGCTCCGGCGAATCCGAGGAACGCGGGCAGCAGGGTCAGCGCCAGCAGCACCTCGACCAACACGCCGACGGCGGAGAAGACTCCCATCACGCCGAGGAAAGGCACGCCCGAAATGGACAGGCCGACCAGCGCGATGATCACGGTCAGCCCGGCGAACACCACCGCCGACCCGGCGGTGGCCAGGGCGCGGGCGGCCGATTCCTCGGGCTCGAGTCCGGTGGTCAGTTGGTCGCGGTGACGCGACACGATGAATAGGGCGTAGTCGATGCCGACCGCGAGCGAGATCATCACGGCCAGCATCAGGCTGGTCGAGTTCACCTCCATCACCCGGGACGCCAGCATGGTGATCTCGACGGCGATGCCGACGCCGAGCAGCGCGGTGCCGACCGGCATGGCGGCCGCGGTGACCGAGCCGAGCACCACCAGAAGCACGATGATCGCGACCACGACGCCGAGGCCCTCGATGATGCTGATGTGCGGAATGTGGGTCGAGAACACCTCGCCGCCCAGATGCACCTCCGAGCCGGGCAACAGCGCCGACACCTTGTCGGCCTGGTTTTCCAGGTCCTGCTTCTGGTCGGCGGTGATGGACGTCACGGTCACGTTCAACTGGACGCTGGCCAGGCCGGCGCGGCCGTTGTCCGAGATCAGTCCGTCGACGTGCTCGTTGTAGGGCGACACCACGTCGGTGACGATGGAAAGGTTCTTGAAGGTGTCGAGCGCGTCCTCCACCGTGGTGCGGGTGGCCCGGTCGGTGAGCGATTCACCCTCCGGAAGCAGGAGCACCACCTGCGCAGTGGTGGCGGCACCCGACGGAAAGGTCATCCTCAACTGATCGAGCGCGACCTGGGACGTGGCGCCCGGGATCTTGAAGCTGTCGTTGAACTTCGGGCCGCCGACCAGGGCGACAGTGGCGCCAAGCGCGGCCACCACCACCAGCCAGACGGCCAGCACGCGGAACCCATGGCGGTAGCAGGCCCGCCCGATCCGGTACAGCAACGACGACATCTGCCGTCCCCCTTTGATACAAGTCTGTATTCAATACGGTAGTGTATTCGATACAGGACTGTATGCAACCGCTAGGATGACGGACATGAAAGCGATCCGAGAGGCTCACCGTCGAGCCCGCGGGCAGCTGGCGCCGGCCGAACCCACCGCCCGCCGGCAGGTGACCCGGGAGCGGTTGATGGATGCCGCCGTCGAGTTGTTCGCCGAACGCGGCGTGCTGGGAGCGTCCGTCGAGGAGATCTGCGAGCGGGCCGGCTTCACCCGGGGTGCGTTCTACTCCAACTTCGAGTCCAAGGACGAACTCTGCCTGGACGTGATGCGCCGCAAGGGCGAGCAGCATCTGGCCGGCATGCAGGCGGCGATCGACGTGCTGCCACAGCAACCCTCGTCCGGGGCCGGCACCGATGCGCTGATCCGGCACGCCGTCGGGGTCTTTCTCGAGGCGATGCCCAAGGCGTCCAGCGAAATGGTCGCCATGATGGAGCTTCGGCTGCACGCCATGCGGACGCCCGAACTGCGCGAGGGCTGGCTGACCGTGCACGCCAGCATCTCGGGTTCGGTCAGCACCCTGCTCGACTTCGCGCTGCAGCGGGTCGGTGCCCGGTTGCGGATGCCCAGCGACCAGGTCGTCGAACTGCTCGGCGCCCTGTACGAGAACACGGTCGGGCTCAGCGTGCTGCACGGCGAGGCCCAGCCGTCCGGGCTGGCCGGTGAGCTGATCGCCCTGCTGGGGGCCTTGATCGAGGCTCCCGACTGCGGGGTCACCGAGCCCGCCGGTTGAGCCTGTCGACACCGAGCACCGCCGGTTGAGCCTGTCGACACCGAACACCGCCGGTTGAGCCTGTCGACACCAAGGGTCTCGACAAGCTCGATCAACCGAGCCGCACGATCACCCCAGGTGCTTGAGCGCCTCCCGTCTGGACAGCCCAGACAGCCGGTCCTCGGAGTCCACGTAGGCGCGTACCCAGTCGGGATCGGTCTTCGCGTACTCCCGCAGCGCCCAGCCGATCGCTTTGCGGGCGAAGAAGTCGGTGTCGTCAAGACTGCCCTCGATCGCGAACCGCAGCAGCGCCAGGTCGGTGCGCTCGCGATGGCCCAGTTGGGCGATGATCGCGGCCCGCCGCAGCCACAGGTCCGGCTCCCGCGACCATGACCTCAGCAGCGGGTTCATCGTCCCCGGGTCCGACCGCAGCAGGTCCCCGACGACGTGCGCGGTGTCGTCCACCAGGTCCCACCACGCCCCGGACGTGATCAGATGCCTGAGCAGATTCAGCAGCGAATCGTCGGGCGTCAGCCAGATGCGGCAGGTGCGATGCCGCAGCACGCCGAGGGCCGCGTAGCGCTGCTCGCGGTGGGTGGCCGCGTCCCACACTGTCCGGACGGCGCTCAACCAGGTGACCCGGTCAGGTAGCGGCCGGTCGGCCATCAGCGTCCGCACGACTCCGTGCACCTCGGGCATGGTCAGTCCGAGGTACGGCATTGCGGACTTCATGTAGCGCTGCTGGTCCGCGGCCCGGCCGGGATCGGCCCGGTCGACCAACGCCACCCGGATCCCGTTCGCAAAATCGCGCGCTATTTGCAGGCCTGTCATGGCTCACGAGGCGACGCCATCCACTGAGTAGCGCGTGGTTTCGCGGGCCAGAGCGGCCGTCAGCTGCGCCACGACGGCATCTGGAGCGTTGCTCAGCTGTTTCCAGGTGTAGCGCAGCACGGTGTAGCCGGCGAGCACCAGCACGTTCTGCCGCTCGCGATCCGACTCGAACACGGTTGGCCTGGTGTGGATCTGGAAGCCGTCGAACTCGACCACCAGGCGCGCGTCCGAGAAGTACAGGTCGGGAAAGAAGCGCCGCCCCCCGACCACCAGTTCGGCGTTGGCCACCCACCCGCTCACGTTGTGCTGCCGCAACAGGGCCTGCAACGTGCGCTCGCCGCCCGACCACGGGTTATCGATGCTCGCCCGGACGACCCGCCGGCGCACCGCCTGCCCGGGGGTCCCGGCGAAGGCGGGCACGATGGCGTCCAGATCGCCGGCCGCGATCCGACCCTCGCGCAGAAACCGCTCGATCAGCTCACCAGCGTCGTGGCCGCTCGCCTCCACCGCGAGGTACGCGGCGGACGGGCAGCGCAACCCGTCGAACCGCACCCGGTGTTCGGCGGGTACGGTCCGCCGGACCCAGCGGATGCCCGGCTTCGGCTGCCGGTAGTGGGCGTGGGCCAAATGCACCCGCTCGGCTCGCTGAAACGGCGAGTCGCCGAGCGTTCTGGTCAACACCGCCACCGCGTTGTCACCCCAGAGCACCGCACCGGGATTGGCCGCGAGCGCTGCCGCACAACGCGTCCGCCGATCGTGGAGCTGGCGTGCGTCAACGAACGTGCCCGGCAGCACCCGGACGATGGCGCCCGTCCGATGCAGCTGGTCGAAGGCGGCGCGCGAGGCGGAATGGTCGCGTTGCCGCAGCACCCCGGCGTTCATGTCCATCACCGTGGTCAGGGCCATCAGGTCGTCCATGGGGCAAGCTCACCACAATCGGCCGCGAAACCGCGCGCCAGTTGGGCCCCTTCGGCGCGCCTGAGCGGCGCCCCACGTCAACCGACGCATGGTTTCGCGACGGACCAGGCATGTGGTGCGCGCTTCAGGACGCCCAGCGCCCGGTGAAGAAGAGCCAGGACCACCAGCACAGCACGCAGCACGCCACCAGGAACGTCGCCGTGGTGAGCAGGATCCGCAATCGTCGACGTCCTGGACTGACGTTCCAACCACCCGAGAGCCGCTCGCCGATCACTACGAACAGCGGGAACCACAGCAGTACCGCGCGATTGACGCTCAGGTACCAGTACGAACACGAGAAGGCCAGCACCTGGATACCCACCCAGAACGCGTCCGCCCACCGTTTGCGGCGCAGGCAGATCAGCGTGACGATCACCCCGATGGCCATCGAGGCCAGCTCCGCGCGGAAGACCCACGACCACTCCGGAAAGGCCGGGTAGGCCTTGGACATGGCCGCCTCGACGGTGTGCTGCAGCGACACCCACGGCCAGGTGAAGCCACGCGGCCAGCCGGACGACTGGGCCCGGTACCAGGCGTTCCAGTCACCGGTGAGGTTGTACAGGTAGGCGATGTAGCCGAACAGGGTGAGGGCGGGAATGCTCAGCCAGGCGAGAGCCCGCACCCGGCCGTCACGGCCGAGATCTCGGGCACGGTCGAGCAGCGGGCGCGGTGGCGGCCACGCCGTCGACGATGCGGATGGGCGCCCCGAGGGGTGTGCGGCCGGCCGATCGAACCAGGACCGCACCCCCTGGGTGAGCCGGTTGACATACCCAACCACCCGACCCAATGCCGAGGTGACCGCAGGCGACGGGGCAGGATGACCCCACCGGGGTGTCGCCGGGCCGGGCACCCGGCGGCCGGCCTCGGTGAGGGCGAGGATCACCAAGGCGCCGAGCAGGAACAGTCCCGACACCCGGATCGTGCAGGCCACCGCGGCCAGCGTGGCGGCGGCACCCCAGCGTCCGGCCTTGGCCCGTTCCCAGGCCCAGAACGCCGCGGCGCAGAAGGGCGCCTCGGTGTAGGGCACGATGGTGAACACAGTGGTCGGGGCCAACAGCCAGACCACCGCGGCGATCGGGCCACCCAACCTGAACAGGGCCGCGGCGGCCAGCGCGGAACAGATCAGCGCGAGCCCGACGCCCGGCGACCAGCAGCGGCACACCGACCATGGAGAAGGCCCGCAACACCAGCGGCCAGCCGGGAAAGAACGCGATGTCGTTGTCGGCGGCATAGCCGTACCTGGCGATGTCGAAGTAGTGCTGCACGTCCCAGTTGGCCAGCATGTCGGTGGCTGAACGTCCGGTGGTGAGGCCGACCCAGAGCGCCATTCCGACCAGCAACAGCCGGGTGATCAGCCAGGTCTGGACGACCAGCCGGGTGCCGTCGCGAACCGACGAGCGCGGATCGCGGTACCCGGGGGTGGCGGTCAGCGCAGCCATGGGACGAGCCGCATCCAGCGCGCAT
The DNA here is from genome assembly GCA_963723605.1 of uncultured Actinomycetota bacterium. Taxonomy (GTDB): domain Bacteria; phylum Actinomycetota; class Actinomycetes; order Propionibacteriales; family Propionibacteriaceae; genus Micropruina. The sequence goes on from CAVRRM010000004.1 coordinate 295,394, forward strand.
CGGGAGCCTCGTCAAGTACCCCACCGTCCGGATCGTCGAGGGTGCGCTCGGGCAACGCGTGCCGGCTGCTCCACTGCGGATTTCGGACGGGGTCGAACTCGGGCTGGTAGATGTCGCGGATCACCAGGCCGGCGATCCACAGCTGGCCGAAGATCCGGATCAGCACCGACGCCATGTACAACCCCTGACCGCCGGAGCCCGACGACAGGGTGCCGTCCAGGTGCGCCCAGATCGCACCGAAGTAGATCAGCTCGGCGGCGCTCCAGATCAGCCAGTCCCGCCAGCGTGGCCGGGCCAGCACCACGAACGGCAGCAGCCACAGGACGTACTGCGGCGAATAGACCTTGTTGATCACCAGGAACCACACCATCAGCAACAGAAAGCCCTGCGCCAGGCGGGGACGACGCGGCGCCAGCAACAGCAGCAGGCAGATCGCCGCGGTGCCGATCACCATCAGCACGGTCTGGGCCGACGAGACGTCGGCGACCGGATACCCGGCCAGGCTCAGCAGGTACCAGATCGAGCCCAGGTCGGCGCCGCGATCGACATTGAAGGTCCAGAAGTACATCCACCCGGACGGGCTGATCAGGTAGACCGGCAGGTTCACCGCCAGCCAGCTGGCCGCGGCCCCGGCGATCGCCAGCCAGAACTGCTTCAGCCGTGCCGAACGGAAGCAGAGCACCGCGAGGATCACGAAAAGCAGCACCGGATACAGCTTCGCCGCGATGCCCAGACCCAGCCAGACACCGGCCCAGACCGGACGCTTCCTGGACCAACACAGAACTCCGAGCGCCGTGAACGCGAGCACCATGAAGTCCCAGTTGATCAGTCCGGTGGTCATCACCCCCGGAGCCAGGGCGATCATCATCGCGTCCCACGGGCGGGACAGCCGTAGGTGCGCCCAGAGCACCACCAGGAAGAATGCGAACAGCAGCATCGCGTTCACTCCGACGAAGATCGCCGCCGCCTGGTTGACCACGGAGTCGGGCAGATCGGGTCCGGTCTGCCCGCCCAGGGCGAGGGTGATCCGTCGGGACAGATCCATCAGCGCACCCGTGAGCACCGGGTATTCGACGTCCGCAGTGATGAACGGAACCTTGCCCTCGGAAAGCCCACGAAAGTAGAACAGCGGCTTGATGTCGCTGTAACACATCGCCTGGTAGACCGAAGCGCCGAGCTGACACGGCACCTGCCGCAGCATCAGCACCAGGTAGGACACCGTGCCGGCCAGAAACACCCAGGGCTGAGGGTTGAACCAGACACCCGCGCGCTCTGCGCGGCGTCCGAGGTCGCCGCCCAGTGCCCTGGTCGCGGTCATGGCGTGGCCGTCGCCGTTGGCTTGGTGGTGGGCCGCCCGGTCGGCCGGTCGGTCGGTTTGGTGCTCGGCTCGGTGGTCGGGTTCGATGCGGTCGGCGTCGGCGTCGGCGTGTTCGTCGGACGCGGGGTCTCCGCCGGCAGGGTGGGCTCCTGGGTGGAGATCCGCTTGGTCGGACCGTCGAAGGGCACGTTCTTGAGGCCCTTCTGGGCCACCTGCATGTACGACATCCAGGTGCTCAGCGGCGGTCCCGAGCCGAAGAAGCCCGGGTAGAAGGTGTCCAGGTTGTCGGTGCCCTCGTCACCGGCCACGTAGACCACGGCGGTGGCGATCTGCCTGCTCATGCCGACGAACCAGCAAGCGGTGGTCTTCGAACCGCCGGCCGCGTCCCGGATGTAGTAGGTGCCGGTCTTGCCGGCGATCGGAAAGCCCATCCCGCCGGCCCGGGCGGCGGTGCCGTCGTTGACCACGTTGGTGAGGGCGTACGAAATGTCGTTGGCAACGTCCGCGTCGACGGTCTGTTGCCCTTTCGTGTCCGCACGGTAGAGGGGGTCGCCGGACGGGTCCTGCACCTCGGCGACCACATGGGCCGGAATGTGCTCGCCACCGTTGGCGAAGGTGGCGTAACCGCTGGCCTGGCTGAGCGGGCTCACCTCGGGCACCCCCAACGGCACCCGGCTGGTCGGCACCCAGCCGGCAACCTTGGGCAGGCCGGCGTCCTGGGCGAAGTCGAGGGTCTGCTCGGGGCCGTTCTTCATGTTGCCCTCAAGGTCGACGTACGCGGTGTTGATCGAGTGCGTGGTGGCCTGCTGCAGGGTGACCCGGCCGTAGTTGCTGTCGCCGGCATTGCGCACCGGTGTGCTCTCGCCGGGCGGGGTGAACTGTGAACCGTTGAAGGTGTCGCTGAGGGTGAAGCCCTGGCTGAGCGCGGCGCCCAGGGCGTACGGCTTGAACGTCGAACCGGTCGGACGGGCGGTGGTGGCCCAGTTGCGACTGTCCTTGACGAAGTCGGGTCCCCCGTAGAGGGCCAGCACTCCGCCGGTTTTGACGTCGATCGAGGCCAGGCCGGCATGCAGGTTTCTGGCCTTCTTGCTGTTGCCGTTGACGGTCTGCAGGGTGATCTTCTGCGCGGACTCGACGGCTGCCTCCTGCGCATCGGCGTCGAAGGTGGTGATGATCTTCAGCCCACCGCCGGCGATCTGCTCATCGGTGAAGCCCTTGGCCTTCAGTTCGTTCTCGACCATGTCGAGCAGGAAACCCTTCGGGCCGCCCATCTGCGAGTCGCGCTCCAGCTTGGGGAACTTCGGCAACTGCCAGTAGATCTCCGCCTTCTCGGCCTCGGTCATCCGGCCCATCTCGACCAGGCCGTTGATGGTGTACTGATAGCGCTCCAGCAGGTCGGCGGCCTGCTTCTGGCCCTTGGCCGGGTCGAGGTTGCCCGGACTGTTCACGATCGAGGTGAGCGCGATCGCCTCCGCCTGGCTGAGCTTGGCTGCTGGCTTGCCGAAGTAGGCCTGGGACGCGGCCTCGATGCCGTACGCACCGCGGCCGAAGTAGACCGTGTTGAGGTAGCCGGTAAGGATCTCTTCCTTGCTCAGCTCGTTGCCCATCTTGGCGGCGAGCAGGATCTCGGTGAACTTGCGGGTCAGGGTCTTGTCCTGGGTCAGGTACAGCACCTTGATGTACTGCTGGGTGATGGTCGAACCGCCGACCACCTCTTCACCTTGAAGGGCCGAAATGACCGCGCGGGCCATGCCGGGCACCGAGATGCCGGGGTCGGTCCAGAACGACCGGTTCTCGCCGGCGACGATGGCGTCCTTGGCGTACTGCGGCATCTGCTCGTAGGTCAGCGTTTGCCGGTTCTGGATCTGGTAGCTGCCGATCTTCTCCTTGCCGTCCCGGTAATAGACGAAGGAGGTGTTGGTCTGAAAGTCGGCGTTGGCGTCCGGCAGTTTCACCGTCGCGTAGGCGAAGCCGATCACGGAACCAACCGCGAGCAGCAGCACCAGAACGGTGATCCCGAACCAGGTGAGGAACGTGCGCCAGCCACTTTTCTTCTTGGCCGGTTTTCGGGTGGGGCGGTCAACCATAAATGTCCTCGACGGTGCGTTGGCGCCGGGGCGGGCGACGCTTCACGCCGTCCCCCAGCAGGAAAGAACTGATCATGTGGTTCCAGCCGCAATCGGTGCACACCTCGACGACGCGCACCGTGAACTCGCCGAACTCGCTCTGCATCTCGACCAGTTCGGCGGTCGACTTGATGCGACCGGAGTACTGGCCCAGCTGCTCACCGAACACGTAATGCAGATTCACCAGCAATGCTTCGCAGATCGGGCAGCGCAGGTCCGCGTCCTCGCCGTGGTGCAACGCCGCCCGGATCAGCATCGGGTCGGCGTCGCAGACATCCTGGCGCGAAAGGGTACGCGGCGATCGCCGCAGCGCCTGGAGGGTGTTACGGCGTTGCAGCGCGTAATCAACCACCTCGCGCTTGGACCACATGACTTCCAGGGTAGTTGGCCCGGCCGAGCGGGTCGATTGGGACGGGCATCAACCCGCGCTGGCCAACCGTCGTCCCAGCGACCGCCGGGATGACGAGGACACCCGGGATGACGAGCCCGCAGGTCTGGGCGGCTATGATCATCCGGTTCACCCGATCGGGGACGTGGCGCAACTGGCAGCGCAAGACCTTTGCAAGGTCGAGGTTGAGGGTTCGAGTCCCTTCGTCTCCACCGATCCCGCTCCACCCGGCGACCCCCTCACATCTTTAGGCTGATCGGCATGGGATGGCTGAGCTGATCCGATTCGGCCGACACCCCGAGCCATTGAGGCTCGGGTGCAGTACCTCCTGGTCGGCGTAGGCGCATCAGTTGAAGAAGCAGGGAAAGCTGAACGAGGCGATCAAGCTGGTCCGCGAACACACCCAGTGGGGGCTGAAGCAGTCCAAGGACTACGTCGACGGGTTGTGATCCAGATCGGCGGGCACGTCGGGTAGGTGGGCGAACTTCGCGATCGTCGCCTCCGCACGGCGCACCCGGTTGGGCTCACCGGCGGGAATGATGTCGGGCAGAAACCCGTAGTCGGCGACCAGTTCCTGAGCGGACGGCTCTCCCTCGGCCGCCCGCTGACGCTGTGCCGCCCACCAGTCCACGACGTCACCCCAGCCCGGCGCGGCCAGTGCACCGCCGAACTGTTGAACCGCCAGACCGGCGGTCAGCGAGGCGAACTTGAGCCGGACGTCCAGTGGCCAGCCGGCCAGGGTGCCGGCCACCAGGGCGGCACCGAAACAGTCCCCGGCGCCGGTCGGGTCGATCGCTCGAACTGGGAGGGCCGGCACTCGGGACCATTCGCCGGTGCCGCCGTCCACGGCGATGGCGCCCTCGGGGCCGAGCGTTACCACCGCGAACTGGACCCGGGCGGCCAGCCGCTCCAAGGCTTCCTCGGGGGTCCGGGTGCGGGTGTAGGCCATCGCCTCGCGGTCGTTCGGCATGAAGCAGTGGCAGCCGGCCAGCCGATCCAGAATGCACGGATCCCAGGCGCCGGTGCCGTCCCACCCGACGTCGGCGAAGACCAGCGCACCGCCCGCTTGAAGTCGCCGCCACCAGGGGTCGCCGTCCAGTTCGGCGATCACGGCCCGCGCGGTGGCCCCGGGCAGGAGCAACTCCGAGGTCGGCTTCGGCGCCTCGTGGCCGTGGGTGACCATCGCGCGGTCGTCCGCGTATGCCATCGACACGGTGACCGGGGTGTGCCACCCGTCGAAGCTGGGCGACATCGCCGTGTCGATGCCCTCCTGCTCGGTCAGTACCTGGCGGCACCACTCGCCGTAGCCATCGTCGCCGAACCCGGCGATCAGTCCCGTGTGCAGACCGAGCCGGGACAGCGCCACCGCGAGGTTGGCGATTCCACCCGGCGACGAACCCATGCCGCCCGCCCACACCTCGGTGCCCGGGGCCGGCGGCGTCGGTAACTCGGTGAACACCACGTCCAGGAAGACCATGCCCGCCACCAGGACGTCGTAGCGCTGCTCGGTCACGGCTGATCCGGTCGGTACGACGCCATCCGTCCGTCCCGCATCGCCGTCGCCAGCGCGGCCATCTTGACCGGATCGAGCCGGGCCCGATCCCAGTCGTTCTTTCGCGGCAGCAACGGGGCCTCGATGGTGACGATCCGGTCGCGTCCGGACACCACCCGCGCGATCACGTCCGAGCCGGCCGCCAGGATGCCGTCGTCGGCGCTGACATGCTGCATGAAGTCGGTGGACAGCCGGGCCAGGCCGAGCGGATTGGCCAGGGCCGCCGGCAGCTTGGCCAGCACGGCCTTGAGCACCGCCCGCTGGCGCTCGTTGCGGACGTCGTCCGGCACGGAATGATCACGCACGAACGCCAACGTGGCCGAACCCTGCAGGGTCAGTGCCCCGGCCGGCATGGCTTGGCCGCCGTCGGCCCGCGAGGCGTGCCGGTTGTTGACCGTGACCCCACCGACCACGTTGGACAGACCGGCGAAGCCTTCGAAGTCGGTCTCCACGACGTGATCCATGACCAGCCCGGTGACCTGCTGCACCGCCTCCACAGTGAGCGGCACGCCGCCGATCAGCCGCGCGGTCTTCAGCTGCACGACACCCTGGCGCAGCGATGCCTGAGCCAGTCGGGGCAGCGACACCAGGTAGACGGCCGACCGGTCCGCCGGCAGATGGACGACCACCAGCGTGTCGGCCCGGCCGGGCTGTCCCGGCGCCGCATCGGTGCCGATCAACAGAATGTTCATCGCCGCCCCGGACGGGGACTGCCCGGCCGACACCCATCCCGGGTAGCGACGCAGCCCGAGCACGGCCCAGGCGGCCAGCGCCACGTAGGCGAGCAGCACCACCGCGAGCGTCACGGCGACCAGCTTGGTGATTCGACCCAACCGGGACGGAGCTACGGGCGGGGTGGCCGCGGGCTCGTCCGGGGTGTCGTCGGTCGGTTCGGACGCGGGTTGATCGCTCGCAGGATCGTCGGGTGAGTCGGGCATGCCCTAGAGCCGATCCGTCTCAGCGGCCCAGGTGCCGGCAACCCGCAGCCGCCGGCGTCGACGCGGCTCGAGCAGCGCTGCGAGGGCGAGGGCCAGCACGGCGAGGCCGAGCAGGGATTTCACGAAAGGAGTCTAGACGGCGGGACGGTGCATGCTCAGTCCGCAGAATTGCCCGGCGCTGAAGCAAGAGAGTTCGACCTCGGCCGGGGTCGATGGGCGGCGGCGCGAATCAGCGCGGCGGCAACTCGTCCAGTGACTCCCACGGTTGCGGCCGCGCGGCTGCCCATTGGCTGACTCGATCCGCCCTCAGTGCGTCCGACAAGATCTTCAAGGCGCCGTGGTCGGCCACCACCACGTGCTTGCCGGCCACCTCAGTCACCCCGGCCAGCGGCAACGGCGTACCCGCGATCGCATCGGACGACAGGTGCATGTCGAGTGCCATCCGGCGGATCTCGCCCGCGGTCAACGCTGCGTCCACCACCACGCATGAGTTCAGCACTTCGCCGATCGCCTCCACCTTGGCCGGGTTGGTCAGAGCGTCGCCGCTGACCAGTCCCCGAAGGATCTCGACGAACACCGCCTGGGAGCGTTCCAGTCGCGACATGGTCTGTTTCGGCGAGCCGAGGTAGACCAAAGCCTCCGCTCCCTTCAGCCGCAGCTCGCCGGCATCGAAGTGCCAGCCGTCGGCGGCGGTCTCCATCCGGTTGTCGACGGTCACCCCGCCGAGCACGTCGATGATGCCGGTGAACCCGTCCAGGTCGACCTGCACCAGGTGGTCGATCCGCACGTCCAGCAGGCTCTCCATCGATCGCACCGCCTGGGCCGCTCCGAGCCGGAACTGGGCCGCCAGGGTGGCGTCTCGACCTAACGAGTCGGTGACCAGCAGGTTCTCCGGCACGCCCACCAGGTGCAGGGCGTCGCGCGAGCCGGACAGCTGCGCCAGATACGCGCTCGACAACGTGTCGTTCTCGTCGGTGACCAGCACCAGGTACCGGATCGGCCGGTTGCCGTCGGCCTCCTGCACGGATGGACGTCCGTCGTACTCGGGCAGGGACGCGGTGCGCTGAACCCCCGACGTGGCCTGGGTGACCGCTCCCAGATAGATCGAGACCAGGCCGAGCACGCCGGCCACCACCACGAAAGCGCCGAGGGTGGCGACGGCCACCAACCGATCGCTCCGGGTACGCATGACACCAGGCTAGGTTCTGCGGGCAACAGCCGTCTCGCGACGCCTACGCTAGGCACGACATGAACGCCCGCGAACTGTGGTTTCCCCCCGGCGCCAACCGGCACGACTGGGTGCTGGACGGCATGCTCGCGCTGGCCATGTTCCTGGTCACAGTGCTGCCGTACGCCAGCTACTCGGCCTGGAACTCCACGCCGCGGATGCTGCTGATGTTCACTCTTTCGTTGATGGTGCTGCCGCTGGTGCTGCGCCGGCATTCGCCGTTGCTGATGCTGGCCGGCTGCACGGTGGCGGGCATCGTCCAGGTGTTCGTGGTCAACACCTTCACCGCCACGTTGGTGGTGCTGCCGATCGTGGCCTACTCGGTGGCGCGTTGGGTGCCAGGCATCATGGCCCGCTCGGTGGTGGTGATCGGTGCGTTCGCATCGGTGATCGGGCCGTTGCGCTGGGCCACGGCCGCGGAGGGGTTCAGCATCAGCGCCCGCGGCGTGGTGCTGTTCGTGCTGGCAGCGTTCGTCTGTCTCGGCCTGATCGTCACGCCCTACGCGATCGGACGCCGGGTGCGCGAGTCGTCGGCGGCGCACGCCGATCGGATCGCGGCCGCAGAGGAGCGGTACCAGCTGCTGCTGGCCGAACGCGAGCAGCAGGCCCGGCTGGCCGAGTCCCGGGCCAGAGCGACCATCGCCCGCGAGCTGCACGACATCGTCGCCCACTCACTGTCGGTGATGATCGTTCAGGCCGAGGGCGGTCGCGCGGTGGCTGCGAAACGCCCCGAGGCGGCGGTCAACGCCCTGGACACCATCGCCGATACCGGCCGAGAGGCACTGAACGAGATGCGCCGGATCGTCGGCGTGCTGCGCAGCGAACCCGACCGACCACGCCCCGCCTGGGAGCCGGCCCCGTCCCTTGCCGACATTCCCGAGTTGGTCCACCGGGCCTCCGACCGGGCCACCCTGGTGCTGCACGGCGAGGCCCCACGGGTGTCGCCGGCCCTGGAGCTGACCATCTATCGGGTGGTGCAAGAGGCGCTGACCAACTTTCTCAAGCACGCCGGACCCACCGCGACCGCGGTGGTGACCCTGGCCTACTCGGGAACCGAGATCATGGTCGAGGTGGTCGACAACGGCCCCGGCCCGATCCAGGTCTCGACCACGCCCGGGCACGGGCTTCGTGGCATGGCCGAGCGGGTCACCTCCATGGACGGCCGGCTCGAGGCGCACCCGCTGGCGCTCGGCGGCTTCGTGGTGCGCGCCGTGCTACCCGTCCATCACCGACAAGGAGTGCATCGATGAGCCTTTCCATCCGGGTTTTCCTGGCCGACGACCAGGCCCTGGTCCGCAGCGGATTCCGCATGCTGATCGAATCCGAGGATGACCTCGTCGTGGTCGGCGAGGCCTCGGACGGGGCGGCAGCCGTCCGGGCCCTGATGGCGCAGCCGGTCGATGTGGTGTTGATGGACATCCGGATGCCGGTGATGGACGGCGTCGAGGCCACCCGGCGGATCGTCCAGGCCGGCCTCGGCACCAAGGTGCTCGTACTGACCACGTTCGACCTGGACGAGTACGTGTTCGCGGCACTCAAGGCCGGTGCGTCCGGCTTTCTGCTGAAGGACGCCCGCCCGGCGGACCTGCTGAACGCGATCCGTAATGTGGCCGCTGGTGAGGCCGTGATGGCCCCGTCCGCGACCCGCCGATTGCTCGACCACGTGGTGCCGACCCTGCCCACTGCACCCGGCGCCGACAACCGACTCGACGTGCTGACCGACCGGGAGCGTGAGGTGCTGATCGAGATCGCCGCCGGAGCGACCAACTCCGAGATCGCCACCACGCTGTACATGGCCGAGGGCACGGTGAAGACCCACATCGGACGCCTCCTGGCCAAGCTGCACTGCCGCGATCGGGTCGGGCTGGTGCTGCTGGCCTACGAGACCGGACTGGTCCGCAGATAGTCTCGCCGGCCGACCGTCGAGACCTCCCGCCGGTCGAGACGCACCGCCGGTCGGCCGCACTTGTCGGGTGCTCGATGCCCATCGGCGCGCGGCCCCGGTTTCGCCTGGCTCACACCAAACGTGGCACCCGGAGAGGGCTGCCCTGCCCCGCCGCGCGAGGTTCGAGACCGGTGGAGATGACCCGCCGATTGTCTAGCTTCGATTCGTCCGATCCCCGACGAATGGAGACGCAATGTTCCTGGCCACACACGCGAGGCGGGTCACCGCCCTCGCCCTCACGGCGGCTTTGGCCGCCGGCTTGACCGGCCTCACTCAGGCGGACGCCGCCCCGGTCGTCCCGCTCGCCAAGAGCAAGCCGGTGAAGGTCGGCGCGCTCAGCGACGAGTTCACCGGCAGCACGCTCAACCCCCGCTGGCACGTGATGAACGGCCCCGGCGAGGCCGGCAAATCCATCGCCAACTACGTTCCCGGCGCAGTGAAGATCGGTGGCGGCACGGTCTCACTCACAACCGCCCGGCGTTGCGGCTCGATCACCGGACCGGTGAAGAAGCAGTGCGCCAAGCCGGTGTACACCTCCGGACGGATCGACAGCGACTTCGTTGCGCTGCCGAAGGGCAACTTCCGGGTCGCCTTCCGCGCCAAACTACCCAGCCAGCCCGCTCAGGGCACCCGCTGGGCGCTGTGGATGAAGAACGACCAGGGGTACTGCGCCAGCGGCGCGACCGCCCTCCAGGGCGAGGTGGACGTGCTGGAGTACTACGGCCGCAAGGCCTACCGCAACCAGTCCTACGGGGTCAGCCACCTGTCGTGCAACGGAGCCGAGGCCTACCAGGATTCCAACCGGGTGGCTTTCTCCCAGGCGGGCTGGCACACGTGGTCGGTCGAGCGTCGCGGCAAGACCCTGACCTACCGGGTGGGCTCCACGGTGGTCGGCAAGACGACCTGCGGCGAGGACAAGACCGCGGACGTCTCGGGGGCCCTGTGCAAGCAGATCTTCGAGCAGACGCTGTGGAAGTTCACCATCCAAGGTGAGGTCTTCGCCGGCCTGGGCAAGGATCCCCGCCAGAAGAAGCCGGCCAAGAAGGCGGACTTCGGCCCGCAGACCATGCAGGTCGAGTGGATGCGGGTCTACAAGCTCTGACCGATCGACCAGACGGCGGCCGGCGGCGTTCGCGCCCCGGCCGCCGTCGCCGGTTTCGGTAGGCTCGACGGGTGCGTTACGTCTCGACCCGCAGTGCGGATCCCGGCCCTGGGTTGCCGTTCTGCGACATCCTGCTGGACGGCCTGGCCCCCGACGGCGGCCTCTACCTGCCGGAGCACTACCCCCAGGTGAGCGAACAGACCCTGGCCGACTGGGACGACCTGCTGCATACCCAGGGATACGCCGCGGTCGCTTTCGAGCTGCTCAGCCTGTTCATCGACGACATCCCGTCCGATCACCTGCGCGGCATCTGCGAGCGGGCCTACGCCGCCGACGTGTTCGGCGAGACCGTTGTGCCGGTCAGCGAACTGTCGGACGGGTTGTGGTTGGCCCACCTCTCCGAGGGCCCAACCGCGGCCTTCAAGGACATGGCCATGCAGCTGCTCGGCCAGCTCTTCGAGTATGAACTGGAACGCCGCGGCCAGGTGCTCACCATTCTGGGCGCCACATCGGGCGACACCGGCTCTGCTGCCGAGTACGCGATGCACGGTCGGCACGGCATTACGGTGTTCATGTTGTCGCCCAAGGGTCGGATGAGTCCGTTCCAGCAGGCCCAGATGTTCAGCCTGAAGGACCCGCGGATCGTCAACCTCGCCGTCACCGGCGTCTTCGACGACTGCCAGGACCTGGTCAAGACCGTGATGAGCGATTCGGTGTTCAAGGCCGACCACAGCATAGGTGCGGTCAACTCGATCAACTGGGGTCGGGTGGTGGCCCAGGTGGTCTACTACGTGGTCGCCTACCTGCGGGTCAGCCATCAACGCCGCGCCGCCGGGCAGTCCCTTCAGCGGGTGTCGTTCGCCGTGCCGACCGGCAACTTCGGAAACATCTGCGCCGCCCACGTGGCCCGGCAGCTGGGGTTGCCGATCGAGGCGCTGATCCTGGCCACGAACGAGAACAACGTCCTGGACGAGTTCTTCCGCACCGGCGTCTACCGGGTTCGCAACGGCGCCGCCGAGACGTCCAGCCCGTCGATGGACATCTCCAGGGCGAGCAACTTCGAGCGGTTCGTCTTCGACCTGCTGGGCCGCGACGGAGCCCGGACGGCGGAACTGTTCGGCCCCGACCTGCGCGAGACCGGACTGATCGATCTTTCCGAGACGCCTGCGTTCGCCACTGTGCGGGAGCGTTATGGGTTCGTCTCCGGAACCTCGACCCACGCCGACCGGCTGGCCACGATCCGCCGGATCGAGGCGGCACACGGAGTCGTGATCGATCCGCACACCGCCGACGCGGTGAAGGTGGCACTCGACCTTCGGGCGGAGGTCGACGGTCCGATCGTCGTCACCGAGACCGCCCTGCCGGTCAAGTTCTCGGCGACCATCGTCGAGGCGCTCGGACGGGAGCCAGAACGTCCGGCTGCTTTCGACGGCATCGAAGAGCTTCCCCGGTATGTGATCGACATTCCCGCGGACGCCGGTCAGCTCAAGACGGTGATCGAGCAGCGGCTGGCGGCCCTCGCCGATTCAGCCCGCACCCAGCGAGGAGAATCACCCACCGTCATGGGGGGGTGATCCTGCTCACTATTTCGTTCTGCCGGAATCAGGGTCGCAGGAGCAACCAGCCGCCGCCGACCAGGGCGGCAGTGCAGAGCACGAAGAAGGCGCTCACCCAGATCACAGCCGGCAGTTTCGTCAGCCGGGAGAGTTGATCGACATCGGAGCCGCGGCCGTGGCCCCGGCGACGCTGCACCTGCAGTTCGACCACCGAGCGCGGGGCGGCCAACAGCAGGGCCCAGACCAGGGCGGTGGCCACCCAGACCAGCACCGTCGCAGTGGCCAGCCAGGACAGCGCGGCCACCGCGACACCGGTGGCGAGCACCACCCACAGGCCGTACAGGTTGCGAACCAGCACCAGCACCACGGCACAGGCCAACACCATGCCCCACAGCAACGCCGCTGCGTAGCCGCGGCCGAGCACCCAGGCGCCCAGCAAACCGAACAGCGCCGGAGCGGGATAGCCGCCGAGCAGGGTGGCCACCATGCCGGGTCCGGACGGTCGGCCACGGGTCAGCGTCAGGCCGGAGGTGTCCGAGTGCAGCCGGATGCCGCGCAACCTGCGTCCGGAAAGTTTGGCGATCAAGGCGTGCCCGGCCTCATGGACGAGGGTGACCAGGTGCCGGAGCAGTCGATAGCCCGGCGGCGACCAGGTGATCAGCAGGGCGGCCAGGCCCAGCACCGCCACCACCTGCCAGGCCAGGGCGGGTTGTGGAGTGGTCGCCCGGACCCAGATCTCGTGGAACACGCCTCAACGGTAGCCAGCCAATCCTGTGAGGTCGGCCACGGTGCGCCTGTCGGAGCCAGCCGCCGGTTGAGCCTGTCGAGACCACCAGCACGTTGAGCCTGTGGAAACCACCGATCAAGGACAGGCTCGATCAACGACTCGGCTCGATCGACGATCAGGCGTCCAGGCCGCGGCGAGCGAGCAGGTGGCTGATCTCGGGATCCTGACCGCGGAAGTCGCGGTAGCTGTCCATCGCCTCGACCGAGCCGCCCGGGGCCAACAGTTTCTGCCGGTACCGGTCGCCGTTCGCCCTGGTCAGGCCCCCATTAGCGAGGAACCAGGCGCCGGTGTCGGCGTCCAGCACCTCTGACCAGATGTAGCTGTAGTAGCCCGCCGCGTAGCCGCCCTCGAAGATGTGCCGGAAGTAGGTCGAGCGGTACCGCGTCGGCGCCAGCGGATGGTCGATGCCGGCTCGGGTCAGCGCCGCCCGCTCGAAGGCCAGGACGCCGTCGGCGTCGGCCGGTAGGTCGTCGATCGGAGTCGAGTGCCAGGCCTGGTCGAGAATGGACGCCGCCAGCAACTCAGTGGTCGCCCAGCCCTGGTTGAACAGCTCGGCCGCTTGCAGCGAGTCGATCCATTCGGCCGGGATCGGTTCACCGGTCTGGTGATGGACGGCGTAGCGGCGCAGCAGGCCCGGATCCAGCGACCACATCTCGTTCACCTGGGACGGGAACTCGACGAAGTCACGCGGCGTCTCGGTGCCCGACTGGGAGGCGTACCGGGTGTTCGAGAGCAGGCCGTGCAGGGCATGGCCGAACTCGTGGAACATGGTGTTGACCTCGTCCCAGGTCAGCAGGCTCGGCTGGCCGGCCGGCGGCTTGGTGATGTTCAGGTTGTTCACCACCACCGGACGCTGGCCGAGCAGGTGGTTCTGGTCGACGATGTTGTTCATCCAGGCGCCGCCCTGCTTGCCCGAGCGGGTGTAATAGTCGGCCACGAACAGCCCGATCCCGGTGCCGTCGGCGTCGAACACCTCGAAGGTGCGCACCTCACCGTTGTAGCCGAGCAGGTCGGGGCGTTCGGTGAAGGTGATCCCGAACAGGCCGGTCGCGGCGGCGAAGACGCCCTCGGCCAACACCCGTTCGAGTTCCAGGTAGGGCTGCAGCAGTCCGGCGTCGAAGTTGTAGCGCTTGGCCTTGAGCTGCTCGGCCCGGAACTCCCAGTCCCACGGCTGTAGCGGTTCGGCCTGCAGCGGCGCCAACTCGTCCGCCTCGGCCTGAACGTTGCGGGCGGCAGCCGGGGCCAGCCGGTTGAGCATCGCGTGCACCGCTTCGGAAGTCTGCGCGCACGCGTCGGCGGCGACGTACTCGGAGTGGCTCGGGAAGCCAAGCAGCGACGCCCGTTCGGCGCGGCCCCGGGCGATCGAGACGACCAGGTCGCGGGTGTCGAACTCGCCGTCCCAGCCACGATCGACGGACGCCTGGTGCACCCGCCGGCGCAGCTCGCCGTCGTCGATCTGGGTGAGGATCGCCTGCGGAGTGCAGGAGTCGAGTTCGAGCAGCCAGCCGTCCAGGCCGCGGCCCTCGGCGGCAGCTTTGGCCCCCGCCCGCGACGACTCGGACACGCCGGCCAGCTCGGCTTCGTCGGTGACCAGAACGGCGGCCGCGTTTGACCCGGCCAGGGCCTTGCGGCCAAACGCCGACTGGAGCTCGGCCAGGCCCGCGTTGAGTTCACGAAGCCGGTCCTGATCGTTCTCCGGCAGCCCCACCCCGGCCCGGACGAAGTCGCGCAGGTGCGTTTCCAACCAATAGGACGCTTGCGGATCCAGCAGCACCTCGCCCGCCTCGACCCGTTCCGCCAGCGCCTTGACCCTGCGGTACAGGCCCTGGTTGAGGTAGATCGCGTCGCTGAACCGAGCCATCTTCGGCGAGATCTCGGCGTCGATGGCGTCCAACTCGTCGTTGGTGTCGGCCGGCTGGACCGTCCAGAAGGCACCCAACGCCCGGCTCAGGATCTGACCCGACGCCTCCCAGGCCGCGATCACGTTCGCCTCGGTCGGCGGCTCGGAGTTGTCGGCGATCGCTTGCAGTTGCATCAGCCGTTCGGCGATGCCGGCGTCGACAGCGGGCAGGTAGTGCTCATGCCGGACGTCAGCCCAGGGGGTCAGCTGGTAGGGCAACCGGGAGGGATCGGTGAACGGATTCGCGGCATCGAGCGTCATGCGGCCATCTTGCCCACCCGGGCGCGCGACCCCAAACTCGGCGACCCGGCACGTGGTCGCGGCCCGCCGACCAGTTCGGGTGAGAGCCGGATCGGTCCAGGCCCGGGGAACTGCCCCGGCCGGGCCGCTCGAGCCGCCGAACTCAGAGCACCATCGGGTGTCCGCCGTCGGCGACCATCGCCTTGCCGGCTTCCGCCCAAGCCTGCATGCCGCCGGCCACATTGGTGGCGTCGATTCCTCGGGCCGCCAGATAGGCGACGGCCTCGGCCGAACGCACCCCCGACCGGCAGATCACCGGGAGACTGCCCTCGGCATTCGGCAGGTCGTCCAGGCGGACCGGCAGCAGGCCCAACGGAATGTGCACGGCGTTCGGGGTGTGGCCCGCCTTCCACTCCGCAGGCTCGCGTACGTCGAGCATCACCGCCTGGTCCTCGAAGGTGTGTACCGAGGTCTGTTGGATATTCACGATTTCATCGTTCCATCCGCCGGGCGGACACCGCAGGGCTGTTTCACGGTTGTTCGACAGTCGCAATCTCATCGTTGATCAACGTCGATCGCTGTTACCTGACGGTCGCATTGGGCAGGGTGATGGCGGCGCGTCTGTTGTCGAGTGCCAACTCAGCTGACCGGCGGCTGCTCGAACTCTCCCGGCGCCTGCTGCTCGGTCACGGTGACCGGCCGGTGCGCGGTGCTGGAGAAGCCATCCTTGAGCACCACCCGGCCGCGGGCGGACAGCGACTCATAGGCTTCCTTCACCTCGCCGACCAGGCCCTTCATCTGGGTGGGCATCTGCTTGGCGTAGTCCTTGACCGGACTGCCACCGGCGGCCCTGCGCTCGGTGTAGGTGGTCTTGCCCTGGTTGACGACGTCCTTAACGGTGCCGGCGACCACGTCGGCCAGGCCGGTGACGACGTAGGCGGCCTCGGCGGCAACCTTGGTGGCCATCCGGCCGACCTTCTCTGGGGTGATTCGGGTGTTACCGGTCATCGGATGCTCCTTGATCGAGGGCGTGACGGTCACACGCCTGGAACCAAGCCTTCCCGGGACACAGCCGGCAATCAACCTCTTCAGGGGTGGATCAGGGGTATCCGACGGATCCCCGCCCGCTCCTTTCCGCATATTGAGGTACCAGCCGGCCAGTTCGCGCTGCTGACCATGGCCGGCCGATCGGAGGAAACCCCTGAAGGCGATGTTGCTGGCCGGCATGGACCCGCTGGACTCCAATGAGCCGGACGAGATCCTGCCGAAGGCCTGAGCCACCCGGCACCGGTACTTCGGCTGCGTCCCGGCGGGACATCGGCCACTAGTCTGCCGCCATGAACGTCACCGAAGCCGTCGACGCGGTGCTGCCGGGAGTACTGGACGATCTCGCCGCGCTGGTCGCGATCCCGTCGGTGAGCGCGTCCGCCGCCCACGCCGACGACGTCCGGCGATCCGCCGATTGGATCGTCGGCCACCTGGAGGCGCTCGGCTGCCCGGAGGTCAGCGTCGTCACCGAAGGCGGTCAGCCGGCGGTGATCGCCCGCTTTCCCGGGCCGGTCGGCACCCCGACGATCTGCCTGTACGCCCATCACGACGTGCAGCCAACGGGCGATCGAGCGAAGTGGACCACCGGCGATCCGTTCGTGGTGCGGCGGCAGGACGACCGGCTGTTCGGCCGCGGTGTTGCCGACGACAAGGCGGGCGTACTGATGCATCTTGCTGCGCTGCGGGCCTTCCAGGGTCGCCCGCCGGTCGGGGTGACGCTGTTCATCGAGGGCGAGGAGGAGATCGGCTCGCCGTCGCTGCCGTTGGTGATCGAGCGCCACCGCGACGAGTTGGACGCCGACGTCTACGTGATCGCCGACTCGGGCAACTGGCAGGTCGGGCAGCCCGCCTTCACCGACACCCTGCGCGGCCTGGTCGACTGCGTCGTCGAGGTCAGGACCCTCGACCACGCCCTGCATTCAGGCCAGTTCGGCGGCGTCGTGCCGGACGCGTTGACCACCCTGTGCCGCCTGCTGGCCACCCTGCACGACGCCGACGGCAACGTTGCGATCGACGGCCTCGGCACCATGCCCGACCCCGAACTCGACTACCCCGAGAGCCGGCTGCGGGCCGAGGCCGGGGTGCTGGACGGCGTCCGGCTAATCGGTGAGGGTCCGATCGCGGGCCGGCTGTGGGCGAAGCCGACCGCCACCGTGCTGGGCATCGATGCGACCAGCGTGGCGGACGCGTCCAACACCCTGGCCCCGAGCGCGCGGGCCAAGGTGAGTGTGCGGATCGCTCCGGACGCCGACCCGACCGCCGCCCTGGCGGCGCTCACCGAGCACCTTCGGCGCAGCGCGCCGTGGGGCGCACAGGTGGTGGTGTCCGACGGCGCCACCGGCTCCGGCACCACGGTTCCGTTCGAGGGTGCGGCCGCGGAAGCGGCCAGGGCCGCGTTCGTCGAAGCCTGGGGTGTGCAGCCGGTGTTCATGGGCCAGGGTGGTTCGATACCGATGGTCGCCGACTTCCAGAACGCCTTTCCGGAGGCCACGATTCTGGTTACCGCGGTCTGCGACCCTGATTCGCGCCCGCACGGCATCGACGAGTCTCTGCATCTTGGTGACTTCGCCAGAGCGTGCCGGGCGGAGGCATTGCTGCTGGCGAAACTGGCCTCGATCTAGCACCCGCGCCGGTGCACTCCGGCAGCGTGCTCAGAGCAACGACTTGAGCGTGCCGGTCGCGGCCAGCACTGCCTGTTGCTCCCAGCCGGCCAGATCGGACTGCTTCACCGCCGCCTCGAACGTCGCCAGATTGGCCTTCGGGTTCTTGCCGGCCGCGATCTGGCCGCTGGTGGTGTTCCACAGCTGGATCAGGGCGGCCTTGTCGGCACTGTCGGGCAACAGGCTGAGCGCCAGCCCGACGCCCTGGATCGCCGCACTCACCGCAACCGAACTGCCGGCGTCCGGAGTCGGGCTGGTTCGGCTCGGAGTCGGGGACGGCCGGGGAGCGGTGCTGGAAACCTTGGCCGAGGGGGTCGCCGACCTGCTCGGAAAGGCCTTGCCGAGCTGCAGCACCGCGGTGCCGGCGAGGTTCGCCGCCAGGCCGCCGACCAGCACGGCCGCCATCAGGCTGACCAGGACACCGGCGATCCAGCCCGGCCCGGGTTGCTGGCGCAGACTCTCCGGCAGGCGCAGCGCCGCCGGCATGGGTGTCGGTGCCGGCTGGGTATAGGCCCGGGTGGATGGCACCGGCCCGGCCGTCGGCTGGGCACCCACCCATGGCCGGGGCACAGGCGGGCCACCCAGTTGCACGGTCGGTGCGGACGGATTGGCCTGCAGCGCCTCCAGGGCCCGCAGCGTGGTGGTGGTGTCGGGCCGTTCCAACGGGTTCTTGGCCAGCAGCCGGGCCACCAGCTGGTCGAGGGCCGGCGGAAGATCGGGACGGCGCTGGCTGAGTCGTGGCGGTGGGTTGTTGATCTGCTGCGAGGCCACCACCACCGGCTGGTTGCCGTCGAAGGGCGGCCGTCCGGTCAGCATGGTCATGATCAGGCAGCCCAGCGCATACAGGTCGGTCGCGGCGTCCACCCGAAGCCCGGCGGCCTGTTCCGGCGACATGTAGGCGGCGGTGCCGATGGTCATCGACGGCGCAGTCAGGTGTGGGTCGGCCTGCCCGGTCAGCTGGGCGATGCCGAAGTCGAGCAACTTCGCCCGCCCCTCGGTCAGCATCACGTTGGCCGGTTTGATGTCGCGGTGCACCAGGCCCAGCGAATGCGCGGCGGCCAGGCCGAGGGTGACCTGACGGGCCACGTCCAGGGTCTGGGTGAGGCCGAGCGGACCGCGCCGTTCGATCGCCTGGGCCAAGGACTCGCCGCGGAGCAGTTCCATCACCAGGTAGGCGGTGCGACCGTCCACCCCGCCGTCGAACACGGTGACGGTGTTTGGGCTGGTCAGCTTCGCGGTGAGCACGATCTCGCGCTGGAATCGTCCGGCCAGGCTCGGGTCGTTCACCCGGGCGAGGTCGACGGTCTTGACCGCGACCTCACGATCCAACCGGACGTCTCGGGCTCGCCAGACGCGGCCCATGCCGCCGGCGCCGATCTCGTGCTCGAGGCGGTAACGGCCCGCCAGCAGGTGCTCGGTCATCTACTCACAGGTGCCCATTGCCCCCGAGCCGACGTCGGTCGGGGTCTTGTTGTCGTCGCCGCGGTACCAGATGCCGGCAGGCGTCCGGAACACGTAGACGGCGCTCTCGCCGAGAGCGATCCTGGTCAGCTTGCCGGCCGGGAAGGCTGCCTTCAGTTTGGCGAACGTGGTCTCGGCCGGATAGCCGTCCGCGAGCTTCATGGTCGGCTGGAGCGGCTGCTCGATGTTCAGCACCCAGCTGGTGAAGGTGCGCGGCGACTTCGCGGTGCCCTTGGCCTTGCTCTGGAACAGGAACGCCACGCCGCCGTACAGCAGCTGGCGACCGTACGGGGTGGCGTCGTTGAGCTCGCAGACCGGGCCGGTGTAGGAGTCGTCCGGCTTGCCTGCCTTGGCGGTGAGCTGGCCGGTCACATCTTCCTCAGCGGTGCCGAAGGGAGCTCCGCCGATGCCCTTTGGCTGCAGGACGACGGTGTTGTCCGCCGGGGGGACGGACGGGCTGGTGCTGGGCGAGGTAGCGGGCGACGACACCGACGTGGAGTCGGACGGCGACGGTGCGGGGGAACTCGCCGTGGTGACCGAGGGCGAGGAGGTGGTCGCGGGCGGTGGGGTGGTACCGCAGGCGGTCAACAGCAGCACCGCACCCAAGCCGCCGAGGGCGCGCAACGAGAAGGCCATGCACCAACGATAGGCGGCGGCGCCATTCCGTGCCGTGGCGACGCGGCCAGCGTGGAACAGCCTGCAGGCGTCCGGGTGCGGGACGATCCGAGGCCCATTGGCCGGCCGGTAGCTTGGGCGCCATGAGTGCCGCGAGGAATACACCGGCGAAGGCGACCACGAGCACGGCCAAGGCCACCGCCAAGGCGCAGCCCGCCGGGTCGGCGAGAGCCGGCAAGGCGAGAGCCGGCAAGGCGAGAGCCGGCAGCGAGGTTTCTGCGGCCGACAAGGTTGGCCTGGCGGCGAAGTCCGCCCAGTCTGGCAAGGCCGCCAAGCAGTCCGGTTCCAGTTCGTCCGGCACGGTCTCCAAGACCCCCGCGGCGAGGCCGGCGAAGCAGGAACCCCGCCTGGACGGCATGGGTGTGCTTTTCCACACCGACGGCGTCGGGTTCAGGGTCTGGGCACCGAATGCCAGCGCGGTCGGGGTGATCGGTGACTTCAACGACTGGTCGGATGCCGTCGACGGCCTGGTCAGCGAGGGCAATGGGTTCTGGTACGGATTCGTGGACGGTGTGCAGCGCGGCCACGAATACAAGTTCGTCATCACCAATGGCGAGAACAAGCTGTACCGGATCGACCCGTACGCCTTTCAGGTGACCAGTTCGGTCGGCAACGGCATCGTCTACGACCATTCCGACTTCGACTGGCAGGGGGATTCGTTCACCTGCCCGCAGTACAACGAGCTGGTCATCTACGAGCTGCACGTCGGATCGTTCGCACCCAAGGAGGACGGTACGGCCGGGACCTTCGAGGAGGTCCAGGCCAACATCGAACACTTCCAGCGGCTGGGCATCAGCGCGATCCAGCTGATGCCGTCCGCCGAGTTCGCCGGCGACTTCTCCTGGGGCTACAACCCGGCGCACATCTTTGCGGTCGAGAGCGCCTACGGGGGTCCGGATGCCCTGAAGACCCTCGTCCGCGAGGCGCACAAGGCCGGCATCGCCGTGATCATGGACGTGGTCTACAACCACTTCGGCCCGTCCGACCTGGATCTGTGGCAGTTCGACGGCTGGAGTGAGAACGGCAAGGGCGGCATCTACTTCTACAACGATTGGCGCTCCGCCACGCCATGGGGCGACACCCGTCCCGATTACGGCCGCGGTGAAGTGCGCTCGTTCATCCGCGACAACGCCGGCATGTGGCTGGGCGACTACCACGTGGACGGGCTGCGGTTCGACATGACCCCGTACATGCGGTCGGTCAACGCCGGCGTGATGGACCTGCCGGAGGGCTGGAGCCTGCAGGCCTGGATCAATCACTGGATCCGGGAGCGCTTTCCGGATGCGATCACGATCGCCGAAGACCTGCACGGCGACCGGGCGGTGACCAGCACCGAGCCAGGCGGCGCCGCCTATCACGCCCAGTGGGAGGGCAAGTTCGTGCATCCGGTGCGCGAGGCGATCATCGTGGCGAGCGACGCCTACCGGTCGGTTCCAGCGGTTGCGGATGCGGTGGCGAACAACTACGGAGACACCTACGACCGGGTGATCTACACCGAATCGCACGACGAGGTGGCCAACGGCAAGGCCCGGGTGCCGCAGGAAGTCGATCCCGCCGATCCGGACGGCTATTGGGCCCAGAAACGCTCCACACTGGGCGCCGGGCTGGTGTTCACCGCGCCAGGGATTCCGATGATCTTCCAAGGCCAGGAGTTTCTCGAGGGCGGCTGGTTCCGCGACAACGTGCCGCTGGACTGGGACCGGAATCAGGAGTACCACGGCATCGTCAAGTTGTATCGCGACCTGATCCAACTGCGCCGGGACTTCTTCTCGACCACCAGAGGGCTGAAGGGCTCGGGGCTGCGAATCATCCACACCAACGACGAACTGAACATGCTCGCCTTCCAGCGTTGGTATGACCACGGCCCCAAGGACGACGTGGTGGTGATCGCGAATCTCGATGCGGGGGTCCGCGAGAAGTACACCATCGGCATGCCCGAGGCGGGGCTGTGGAAGTTGCGGTTCAACGGCGACGCCAAGACCTATTCCGATGCCTTCGGCGACTTCGCCAGCTTCGACGTCACCGCGCGCGAAGGTGCCTACGACAATCTGCCCTGCCACGCCGAGATCGACATCGCGCCGTACACCCTGTTGATCTACAGCATGGACGAGTAGGCCCACGTCCACGTGGATAGCCGGGGACGGTTCCTTTTCGTTCACTCTGCCGGATCGCCGGGGACGGTTCTTTTTCGTTCAGGAAGGTGAACGGGAAAGAACCGTCCCCACTCGTTCAGCCCCCCACCCGCTGGATGGCCGGGGACGGTTCCGTTTCGTTCAGGAAGGTGAACGGGAAAGAACCGTCCCCACTCGTTCAGCCCGCCCACCCGCTGGATGGCCGGGGACGGTTCCCTTTCGTTCAGGAAGGTGAACGAGAAAGAACCGTCCCCACTCGTTCTTCAGGAAGGTGAACGGGAAAGAACCGTCCCCATTCGTTCAGGTCCATGTTTCAAACGCGCGGCAGCTGAGGCCCGGGGGTTCCCAGTGCAGGTTGCATAGGACTAGCTTGTGGCCACCTTCGTCCGGCGACCCCTGGAGACACCATGGCCAATCCGTTGAGTGAGCAGTTGTGGCGTCGCAAGCCGATCGTCTTCCAGAACAAGCACCATCAGGGTGAGGAACTGGAACGCAGCCTGACCACCTTTCAGCTGATGATGTTCGGCGTCGGCGCGACCATCGGCACGGGCATCTTCTTCGTGCTCGGCGAGGCGGTGCCGAAGGCCGGTCCGGCGGTGCTGGTCTCGTTCCTGATCGCCGGCATCGCGGCAGGCCTCTCGGCCCTGTGCTACGCCGAGTTGGCGTCCGCGATCCCGGTCAGCGGCTCGACCTACAGCTACGCGTACCACGCGTTGGGTGAGCTCGTCGCGGTCTTCATCGCCGGCTGTGTGCTGTTGGAGTACGGGGTCGCCACCGGCGCGGTCGCGGTGGGCTGGAGCAGCTACTTCAACGAGTTGCTCCAAGAGACCGTCGGCTGGCAACTGCCCACTGCGCTGTCGATCTCGCCGATCCCCGGGGCGGACGGCGAACCGACCGGTGGCCTGGTGAACCTGCCCGCGGTGATCCTGGTGCTGCTGTGCATGTTGCTGTTGCTCCGCGGGGCGTCCGAGTCGGCCAAGGTCAACGCGGTGATGGTGATGATCAAGTTGGGCGTGCTGGCCCTGTTCATCGTGATCGGGTTCAGCGCCTTCAACGCCGATCACTTCGAGAACTTCTTCGCTTTCGGCGTCGGCGGTATCAGCGCTGCGGCGGGCACCATCTTCTTCTCGTTCATCGGTCTGGACGCGGTGGCGACCGCCGGCGAGGAGGTGAAGAACCCACAGAAGGCGTTGCCGCAGGCGATCATCGGAGCCCTCGCCATCGTCTCCGGCACCTACATCGCCGTCGCCGCTGCCGGGCTGGCGGCGAAGCCGGTGGAGTTCTTCGAAGCGACCCAGGGCGAGGCCGGACTGGCGTTGATCCTGAAGGAAGTCACCGGCAACCAGGTCTGGAGCACAGTGCTTGCCGCTGGGGCGGTGATCTCGATCTTCTCGGTCACCCTGGTCACGCTGTACGGACAGACTCGGATTCTGTTCGCGGTCGGCCGCGACGGGCTGATTCCGAAGCGGTTCCTGAAGGTCAACCCCAAGACCATGACTCCCACCTACAACACCGTCGTGGTCGCGGTCATTGTCGCGCTGATCGGCGGCTTCGTGCCGTCCGACTACCTGTGGGACACGGTGTCGATCGGCACCCTGATGGCCTTCTCCGTGGTCGCCATCGGCATCATCGTGCTGCGCCGAACACATCCCGACCTCGAACGTCCGTTCAAGGTGCCCGGCTACCCCGTGGTGCCCATTCTCACCGTGTTGGTCTGCGTGTACATCATGGCCGGCCTGGCCGCGATCACCTGGGTGATCTTCTTCTGCTGGATCGCGGTCTGCATGGCCTGGTACTTCCTGTGGGGCAGGCAACACGCCACGCTCAACACCTACACCGATGACGAAGAGATCGCCGAGCCGGGCGGTCGGCGGCGACGGGACGACGACGAATGACGTACCTGGTCGGGTACAGCCCGCACAAGGACGACACCGGCGCCATCGAGTTGGCCTGCCAACTGGCTCGGTCCGAGTCGGACACCGTCCATGCCCTCACCGTGGTGCCACGGGGCTGGGAGACCGTGGCCGGCAGCGCAACCGATGGCGATTTCGAGCAGTGGGCGGCCGAGGAGGGCGAGGACTGCGCCGTCGCGGCGGCGGCCGAACTCGCCAAACACCCGGACGTGACCTCGGCCGCAACCTGGGTGACCGGACGGTCGGTGCCGGCCGAGATTCTGGCCCAGGCCGACCAGTTGGATGCCTCCATCATCGTGGTCGGTTCTGGCGACGAGGGCCCCATCGGGCAGGTCAGCCTGACGTCCAAGACCGACCGGCTGCTGCATTCGTCGCACCGCCCGGTGGCGATCGCCCCGCGCGCCTATCGCACCGAACCCGACGCGAAGGTGACCCGGATCACCCTGGCCTTCCGCGACGACGACGCCACCTGGAAGCTGCTCGAACAGGTCGCCGAGATCTGTCAACGGGTCGGTGCCGAGTTGCGCCTGCTCACCGTGGCGCTGCGGCACCGGACCATGGTCACCTCACCGGTGCGCAAGGACGAGGAGCTGGTCTTCGAGCGGCTGCTGCAGCAGGTCGACTCGGCGCAGAGCGAGGCCGTCCAGCACCTCAGCGGCCGCGGCGTGCACGCGACCACGTTCGTCGCCAAGGGCACCTCGTGGCCGGAGGCACTGGGTTCGGTGGACTTCGGCCCGGGTGACGTGCTGATCGTCGGATCGTCCACCACGCATCGGCTGGCGAACGTATTCCTCGGTTCGAGCGCGGCGAAGATCGTCCGTAACGCACCGGTGCCGGTCGTGGTGGTGCCCTGACCGCAGGAGGCGTCAGGGCGCGAGTCGTTCGCGCACCCAGTCACCGGCGACCAGGCGGTAGCGCAACCGGTCGTGCAGCCGAGAGGGGCGGCCCTGCCAGAACTCCCAGAGGTCCGGCACCAGCCGGTACCCGCCCCAATTCGCCGGCCTGGGCGGCTCGTCGCCGAACCGGGTGCTGGCCTGCTGCTGACTGGCCTCCAGCACCTCCCGGCCGGCGATCACCGCGCTCTGCGGCGAGGCCCAGGCGCCGATCCGTGAGCCGAGCGGTCGGCTGTGGAAGTACTCGTCCGATTCGGCGGCGGAGATCTTGTCGACCCGTCCTTCGATCCGAACCACCTGCTGCAGGGCCACCCAATGGAACTGCAGCGCCGCGTACGGGTTCGCGGCCAGCTCGTGACCCTTGCGGGAGTCGTAGTTGGTGAAGAAGACCAGGCCCTCGTCGTCGTAGCCCTTGACCAGCACGATCCGGGTGGACGGACGACCGTCCGCACCCACGGTGGCCAGCGTCATCGCGTTGAGCTCGAGCACTCCGGCCGACTCGGCTGCGGCGAACCAGCCGTCGAACTGCTGGACGGGGTCGGCGGCCGCGGACGCCTCGTCGAGGGTGCCGCGTTCGTAGCTGATCCGCATGTCGGCCGGGTCCATGGCAGGAGCCTAGTTCGAAGGGTCCCGGCGCGGCCCCCGGGGCCACGGGCGTGAACGGAGATCGGAACCGTCCCCCACTGCCGTCAGAACCGAGCGGACACCAGTCCGGCCTTGATCCGGGCCAGCACCGCCGGACCGGACGACAACCCGGCCTCGCGCAGGGCCAGCAGGGCCGCGCCGGAGGAGCCGTCCGAGGCGAGCAGGCAGCGTCCAGGCCAGCGCGCGGCCACCGCGTCCGCGATCGGACCAGGTCCGAGCACGCCGCCGGTGAGCACGATGGGGCCGGGGTCGTCGCGCACCACACTGCTCAGGCTGGTCACGATCAACTCGGCGGCGCGGGCCACGATGGCGTCGGCGACCGGGTCGCCGGCAGCGGCGGAGGCCAGCGGAGCAAGGGTGGAGATCTCGACCGGTCGGACGCTGTAGATCCAGCTGAGCAGCTTGTGCAGGCCGGGATCTCGCCATGGCTGCAACGGATCGGACGTGTCCGGCATCCGGTCGATCACCAGCGGGGTCAGTGCGGTGACCGGCCCGTATCCACCCAGCTGCGCGCCGACCGCGCGGACCACCTCCCGGCCCAGCCAGAACCCCGAGCCGCAGTCCCCGAGCAGCCAGCCCAGTCCGTCCGCCACCTCGACGATCTGGCCGCCCCTGATCCGTCCGGCCGTCGCACCGGTGCCGGCCACCATCACGTACCCGTCCGGTTCTGCGGTGGCGGAGCAGTACGCGCCGAGGATGTCGCCGAAGAACCGGGACGGGACGGACGGCCCCTGCACTGCGAGCAACTGCTCGAATGCCTCGGGATAGCCCGCCGCACGCACACCTGCACCGCAGACCACCACCATCTCCGGAGCGGCTGGCGAACCGCCGTCCGTCCAGGCACCGATTGCTGCCTCGGTCAGGTTGGCCAAAGCCCGCTCGGCACCGGCCGAGGTCGGATTGCCGGTGCCACTGCGGCCGGAGCCGAGCACCGACCCGTTCTCGTCGACCAGCACCGCGCGGGTGGTCGTGCCTCCGGCGTCCACGCCGATCACTGTGCGCATCCCCGCGGCCTCCCCCGGTCTGGTGATTGACTGTCGGAACCAACACCCGACAAGGAGAAAGTATGGACATCAACGTCGCGTTCGCCGAGCAGGTCAACAGCCGGCTGCCGAAACTGGTCGAGCAGGCGCAGTCGGGAACCATCGCCGCGGCCGCCGACCTGATGGCCGAAGCGGTGGCCAACGGCGGCGTGATCCGAGCGTTCGGCACCGGCCATTCGGAAGGTTTCGCGATGGAGGTCGCCGGTCGCGCGGGCGGCTTGATCCCCACCTCGAAGATGTCCCTTCGGGACGTGGTGCTGTACGGCGACCGGGATTTGGCCAGCCTGGCCGACCCGGAGTTCGAGCGTGACGAGACCGTCGCTGAGGAGCTCTTCTCCCTGCACGCCGAGGATCCCAACGACATCTACGTGATCGCCTCGAACTCGGGGGTCAACGGCTCCATCGTTGGCATCGCCACCCGGGCCAAGGCCAACGGCCACCCGGTGATCGCCGTCACCAGCATGCTGCACACGGCCCGAGTACAGCCGAAGCACTCCACCGGCAAGAAGCTGCACGAGCTCGCCGACGTGGTGATCGACAACCTCGCCCCCTACGGCGACACCACGCTCGATCTGGGCGGCGGCATCGTGATGGGGGCGGTGTCGTCCATCACCGCCGCATTCATCGGCCAGTTGCTCACCATCGGCGTGGCCGAGCGCCTGCAGCAGCGTGGCATCACGCCGCCGGTCTACATCTCGGCCAACGTGCCCGAGGGCGACGCCCACAACAATGCACTCAAGGCGCGCTATGCAGGCCGGCTGCGGCTGGACGGCTGAGCGCCGGTCGGACACTGCGGCACGGTCGTGCAACGGTCAGGTCACGCTTAGGTATCGATTTAGTTCGGTTTCTAAACAAACCCCTGTTGCTGGCGGCTTCGGGGACCTAGCATGACCGCAACGTCCCTGGGTCCGGTCCGGCTTCGGGGGCACACAGTCACACCGTCCGCGATGCTGCGGACCATCAGACGGGAGCTCACTTCATGACCTCAGCCCGGATCACCCGGCGAACCCTGATCGGCGGCTCGCTGGCCGCCGCTGCCCTCGGCGCCCTTTCGGCCTGTGCCGGCGCAACCAGCGGCCCGGCCACGTCGGCCAGTGCCGCCGCCTCGACCTCGGCCGACAACCCCTTCGGCGTGGCCAAGGGCTCAACGGTCGACGCGGTCATCTTCAAGGGTGGCTACGGCTCCGACTACTGCGACTTCGCAGCGAGCGTGATGAAGACCAAGATGGACGTCACCGCGGCCATCGCCACCACCACCACGATCGCCCAGGAACTGCAGCCGCGCTTCGTCGGCGGCAACCCGCCGGACGTCGTCGACAACTCCGGGGCCGGCCAGATCGGCACCGCCACGATCATCGATCAGCTCGAGGACCTGACCACGGTCATCGACGCCAACAACTACGAGGGCACCAAGATCCGCGACACCCTGTACGCCGGGGTGCTGGAGCCGGGCACCTTCAACGGCAAGCTCGCCAACATCAACTACGTGATGACCGTGTACGCGATCTGGTACTCGCAATCGCTCTTCGACGACAACGGCTGGACGCCGCCGAAGACCTGGGACGAGGCCTACGAGCTGGGCGCCAAGGCCAAGGAGAAGGGCAAGTACCTGTTCCTGTGGGGCAAGGAAGCTGCCACCTACTACCTGACCTCGCTGATTGCGTCCGCAATCAAGGCCGGCGGCAACGAAGTCCGGTTGAACCTGGAGAACCTGAAGCCGGGCTGCTACACCGATCAGCAGGCGGTCAAGGACGTGTTCGGCGGGCTCGGCAAGATCATCGCGGCCGGCTACATGAAGCCGGGCGGCTCGGGCACCCAGTTCACCGCGGCGCAGGCCCAGTGGTCGAACGCCCAGAGCGCCCTGCTGTACCCGTCCGGGTCGTGGATCGAGAACGAGATGAAGAGCCAGACCAAGTCCGGGTTCACGATGACCGGCATGCCCGAGCTGGGTGTTTCCTCGTCCGATGCGATGCCGTACGAGACCCTGCACGCCGAGGCGGGCGAGCCCTTCATCGTGCCGTCCAAGGGTAAGAACCCGGCCGGCGGCAAGGAGTTCATGCGGGCGATGCTGAGCAAGGACGCGGCCACCAACTTCTCCAAGACCCGGCTGGCGCCGACCATCGTCAAGGGCCTGGTACCGGCGGACGGTTTCGGCTCGTCCGCGCTGGTGTCGCAGGTGAAGATGCTGGACGCTTCCGGCACCAACGTGTTCGCCCTGCAGGCCAACAGCTACTACGGCCTGAACAAGGATCAGCTGGTGGTGATGAACAGCTTCCTGGACGGCAAGAACGACGCCACCAAGACGCTGGCCGACCTGCAGGCGATCACCGACAAGGCGGCGAGCGACTCCTCGGTGACCAAGATCGAGATCAAGTAACGCAGTGACTCAGGTGGATCGGCCGGCGGTGCGCACCCGGCGACGGAGAGGAAAGTGGACGTTCGACCGGGTGTCGTTCGTGCTCGCCTTTCTCGGGCTGCCGCTGGCCATCTACCTGATCTTCGTGGTCTCGCCGCTGCTCCAGGCGGTGGGCTACTCGTTCACCAACTGGAACGGCTTCAACGCCAACCAGGCCTTCGTCGGCGTCGACAACTATGTCCGGCTGGCCCGCGACAGCGTCTTTCTCAAAGCGGTGACCAACAACATCTTCATGGCCATCGTGCTGCCCGTGCTGGTGATCGTGATGGCGCTCGCGTTGGCCACCATGGTCACCGTCGGCGGCTCCAGCTACGGCCCTACCAAGGGCATCAAGGGCGCCGGGTTCTACCGGGTGGTCTCGTTCTTCCCCTACGCGGTGCCGGCGATCATCGTCGGAATCATGTGGGGCCTGATCTTCGACCCCAGCTCCGGACTGGTGAACGGCATCCTGACCGGGTTGGGCTTCGAACAGTTCGCCAGCTACGCCTGGCTCGGCGACTCGCGGACGGCGATGCCGGTGATGCTGTTCGTGATGATGTGGAGCTTCGTCGGGTTCTACATGGTGCTGTTCGTGGCGGCGATCAAGGCGATTCCGGCGGAGATCTTCGAGGCCGCCCGGATCGATGGGGCCGGACGCTTCCGCACCGCGATCTCGGTCACCGTGCCGCTGATCCGCGAGAACGTGCAGACCGCGTGGGTCTACCTGGGCATCACCGCGATCGACGCATTTGTGTTCGCCCAGGCCCTGAACCCCGGTGGTGGGCCCGAGAACAGCACCCTGACCATGAGCCAGCGGCTGCTGGTGACGGCGTTCGAGCGCGGCCAGTTCGGCATGGCCTGCGCGATGGGTGTTGTGATGGGTGTGTTGACCATGGCGTTCGCCGGACTGGTCTTCCTGGTGAGCAACCTCACCGGCGGCCGCGACCAGGTGACGATGGCATGAGCGCACCGACCGACACCGGTTTCCGTCCGCGCACCGTCCAGTCCACCGCCAGCAGCGACAGGGCGGTCGCCGGAGTCAGCCACTTCGTCTTGGGCCTGTGGGTTTTCCTCGTGGTCGCCCCACTGCTGTGGACCCTGATGACGTCGTTCAAGACCACCAGCGAGATCTTCGCGTCACCTTTCACCCTGCCGGCCAGCGTGCAGTGGCAGAACTACTCCGACGCGTGGACGACAGCCGGTATCGGCAACTACTTCTTCAACACGGTGATCGTGGTCGGCAGCTCGCTGGTGATCGTGATGCTGCTGGGTTCGATGTGCGCCTACGTGTTGGCCCGGTTCGAGTTCTGGGGCCGGCGGTTGATCTACTACGCGATGCTGGCCGGCCTGACGATTCCGATCTTTCTGGCGATCGTGCCGCTGTTCTTCGTGCTGAAGGGGTTCGGCATCGTCAACACGCTGCCCGGGCTGGTCGTGTCGTACGTCGCCTTCGCGCTGCCGTTCACGGTGTTCTTCATGTACTCGTTCTTCCGCACCCTGCCGTACGAGATCAGCGAGGCTGCGGCCATCGACGGCGCCGGCGAGTGGACCACGTTCTTCTCGATCATGTTGCCGATGGCCCGGCCCGGGCTGGCCACGGTGGCGATCTTCAACTTTCTCGGCCTGTGGAACCAGTTCCTGATTCCGGTCGCGATCAACACCAACACCAAGAACTACGTGCTCAGCCAGGGCCTGGCCGCATTCGCCTCGCAGGCGGGCTATGCGGTCAACTTCGGCGCCCTGTTCGCCGCCGTGGTGATCACCGTGGTGCCGGTGCTGATCGTCTACGTGATCTTCCAGCGTCAACTGCAGGGATCGGTTTCCGCCGGCACCATGAAGTAACCCGCAGGTCGAGCGTCCCGCTGGTTGCTGAGGCATTCCCGGGACGGGAGCAGCCGAGCCAGGCGCGGATCGTCGTCGAGGGGTTCCGTTCGCGCCCGACCGCGGGGCATGCTGAGCCAAAGCCGCAGGGGCAATCCCTGGCGGCTCGGCTGGGAGGCACGATGGGCAGGATCATTCCCCCGGTGATCGCACTCACCTGGGTCGGCACGCAGCTCGCGATGGTCGCGGTAGCCGGTGGACGCCGCCGCTATCCCGGGCAGGCCTTGGTCGCCGGGGTACTGGGCGCGGGCTCGCTGGCGCTGGGTGGGCTCGCGCTCGGGCGGTTCGGCTCCGCCGGCACCACGCCCGACCCACTGCACCCGGATGAGGCCAGCACGCTGGTCACCGAAGGCGTCTACGGCTATACCCGCAACCCGATGTACCTGTCGATTCTGGTCGGCCTGCTGGCCGTCACGGCCGGCACCGGACGATTCCGCACCCTGCTCGCACTGCCGGGCATGATCGCGTCGCTGCAACCCCAACTCGAGGCGGAGGAGTCCGCCCTGACCGAGCTGTTCGGCGACGAGTATGCCGCCTACTGCGCCAGGGTGCGTCGCTGGCTGTGAACCGGTTCGGACTGGTCGAACCCGGCGCCGACCCGCGTCCACCCGGAATCGGGAGCGGCCCGGGTCACTGCCGGCTTGGGGCGATCGTCGATGTGCAGCCGGAACACGTCCGGACGGTTGTAGTGACCGACCGGGTCGAACCAGCGGCGCCGAACCAGTGCCTCGTCCAGGTCGATCGTGGCGACCAGGATGCCCGCCTCGCGCACCAGCGGACCCGCCACCACCACGCCCTTCGGATCGACGATCGCCGAGTACCCGTGCAGCATCCAGTCACCGTCGGGTCCGGTGCCCCGCCAGAGCCGGTCCCGGTCCGGCACGTCGGCCGGAACGTCGCTGAACCGCGCGGCCGGCGCCACGCCGATCACGTGGCAGACCCCTTCGCGGGCCACGTGTCGCAGGGTCGCCACCCAGGGCTCGTGGGTGGCCAGGGTGGGCGCCACCCAGATGTCGATGCCTTGGGCGTACAGCGCGAAGCGGGCCAGCGGCATGTAGTTCTCCCAGCAGATCAGTCCGCCGATCCGGCCGATCGCGGTGTCGTGCACAGTCAGGTCGGAGCCGTCGCCCATGCCCCAGACCAGTCGTTCTGCATGCGTGGGTATCAGCTTGCGATGCTTGCCGAGCAGGGCGCCGTCCGGGCCGAAGTAGAGCAGGGTGTTGTACACCGTGCCGCCATGCGGATCGCGCTCGTTGACCCCCATCACCAGATGCACACCCGCCGACTTCGCCGCGGCTCCCAGTCGTTCGGTGACCGGCCCGGGAACCACCACGCACTGCTCCAACAGCCGCAGGTGCCACGAGGCGTCCTCTCCCGGCAGCACCTCGTCGACCCAGGCCGGCCAGGCCGGCAGGAACGCCTCGGGAAAGACGACCAGTTGCGCACCCTGCCGAACCGCGTCGTCGAGTAGGCACAGGGCCCGATCCACGCTGGCCGCCAGGTCGAGAAAGACCGGCGCATCCTGGACGGCCGCCACCGTCACCAGGCGGGTCATGGCGTCACGCTTCCTCGACCCGGCAGCGCCGACCACGACCTCCAGATAGTCCATCGGCAGCACCAGGGTGGTGTCGTCGGACACGTCCAGCCGGCGCGCGATCTGCACCATCTCCGAGCGCAGGGTGGCCGCGGCCTCAGCACCCAATCCACGCAGCGCGGTGTGGGCCGGACCGTAGTTGGTCGCGAAGAAGTCCGCCTGGAACTCAGCCGACGGGAACCGCCAAAGAAACCGGCGGCGGGGCGCGTGAATGGTCACGTCCGGGCCGAAGAGTTCGCGCAGGCGCTCCAGGTCACCCCATTGAACCGGCGGCCGCAGGCCCGGCGGTGGCGGCAGCTGCCGTCCGATCGCCCGGAACAGCTCCCCCACGTAGCTGTCCGGCGTCCAGTTGACCATGCCGATCCGGCCGCCGGGCCGGCAGACCCGGAGCAGCTCCTGAGCGGTCCGGTCCTGGTCGGGAGCGAACATCGCGCCACAGGTCGACAGCACCACGTCAAAGGTGTCGTCCGCGAACGGTAGCGCTTCGGCGTCTCCCTCCTGGAAGTCGATCTGCAGCCCTTCCGCCGCGGCCCGACGCCGGGCCTGCTCGAGCAGCTCAGGCACGTAGTCGAGGCCGACCACGACGGCGAAACGTCGGGCCGCGGCCAGTGCGGCGTTGCCGCTGCCACACGCGACGTCGAGCACCCGCTCACCGGCTCGTACGTCGACCGCCTCGCAGAGCAGTTCGGCGGTGATCGGAAACCGGGTCGCCACGGTGGCGTAGTCACCAGAGGCCCAGGCGACCTGCTGGCGCTGCTTGATCAAGACGGTGTCCATGACTGCTCCTGCTCCTGCCCGCTCGGATTGATCGGGGCATGAGCCACGCTAAGAGCAGCGGGGGACGGCGCGGATCGGGAGCGGCTCCCTAGATCTGCTCCCCGGGCTCCCCATCTTTCGCTCCCGCTGCCCGGGGCCGCAGGGCCTCAGCCGCCTGGTGCCGAGAGGTGGTGCCGGTCTTGGCCAGCGCCGCCGAGACATGGTGGCCGACCGTCTTCACCGACAGGGTGAGGCGATCGGCGATGTCGGCGTCGGTCAGGCCGTCGGCGACCAGTCGGAGCACCTCCAGCTGCCGATCGGTGAGGCCGTGGACGTTGGTGCTGCTCGACCGGTTCGGCCCCCGGGGCACGCGCAGCCCACCACGGCGCTGCAGGTCGCGGCGCAGCCGGTGGCCGGCCTGCCGGGCACCCAACTGGTCCAGCAGGCTCAGGGCGAGCAGCGCGTCCGCCTCACTTCCGGTTCCGGCCAGCGCGAGCGCGCGGTGGTAGGGCCAGCCGAGCGCCTGCCAGGCGGCGGCCGCAGCAGCGGGATCGTGCTCCTGCAGCAGCAGCCGGTGCGGGTCCGACATGGTGGTGGGGACGAGGTCCGGGCCTCCGGCCAGGTGGCTCCACAGGGCCAGCTCGCCCGCGAACCACGGATGGTCGACCCGCTCGGCCCAGCCGAAGACTTCTGCGACGTGGCCGCCCGCCGCCTCGTCGTCGCCCTGCAGCCACGCGAACTCGGCCAGCGCCGCCGCCACCGGGGCCATCCACTGCAGCTCGTGGGAGCTCCGGCCGACCTCGGCCGCCGCAGCCAAAGTCGTCTCTGCCGCGGAATCGCCGCGTCGGGCTTCGAGCAGCCCGAGCGGCACCAGGGCGTCGACGGCTCGAGGGCCGCCGGCGACGTCCGCAGCCAATGCCGCGTGAGCGTCCCGCTCCGCTCCGAACCAGTCGCCCCGGTCCAGGCGGACCCTGGCCCGGTGGCCAAGCAGATGTTGGGTCCAGCCGGACAGCTCGCGTGACTGGGCGAACGCCAGCGCCCGGTCCAGGTCCTCAAGCGTATGGCCGGCCAGTCGCACCTCCGCCTGAACGGTGGCCAGATTGCCGATCGCCCGCATTGCATGGTCGTCGAGTTCGGCCTGCACGGCCACGTCGAACGCCTCGTCCAACTGCACCCGCCCAGTGGGGTTGCCGCGGTTCAGTTCGGCCGAGCCCAGGTTGGTCAGGGCGTGGGAGATGGTCTCGGGGTCGGGGATTGCGCGGGCCAGCACCAGCGCCTGTTCGGAGCGCCGGGTCGCCTCATCGAGCCGGTGGGCGAGCATGTCCAGCTGGCCCTGAGTGCTGTACGCCATCGCCAGTTCGGGGCCGGGGCCGCCAAGCTCTTCCAGCACGGCGATGGCGCGGGCCGATGCGGTCTCGGCCGCCTCACGGCTGCCGTCCCACCAGTACAGCCGGGCCAGCCAGCGCAGCCCTTCGCCCAGCCGCAGCCGGTCGCCGGACGCTTCCCGCAACGCCACTGCCGCAGCGCGCACAGACACCGCCTCACTGGAGTAGCCGGCCTGGTAGGCCTCCACCGAGTACCTCTCCAGCAGGTCGGGCAGCTGCTCGGGCGGCACCTGGTTCTCGTGCGCCATCACCGAGCGGAAGTGGGAAACCGCTTCCCGGTGCGCACCGGTCCCGG
The DNA here is from genome assembly GCA_963723605.1 of uncultured Actinomycetota bacterium. Classification (GTDB taxonomy): domain Bacteria; phylum Actinomycetota; class Actinomycetes; order Propionibacteriales; family Propionibacteriaceae; genus Micropruina. The sequence goes on from CAVRRM010000004.1 coordinate 330,250, forward strand.
CGGCCTGGCCCGCCGCCGCGATGCCGAACCGGATGATGTCGGGCACGTCACCGCACTCACGGGCGTGGTGCGCCAAACGGGCCACATCGACCGGGCCGGGCGCGGACAGCAGCGTCTGCAGCACCCGCCGGTTGAGCTGAGCACGGCTGGTGGCCGGCAGTAACTTCTCCACGGCGCGACGCAACACCTCGTGCCGGAACGTGACCGCCTGGTCGCTGCGCACCAGCAGCCCGTGGGTGGAGTCGGCAACGGAGGCTGCGGAGTCCCCCGGCGCCAACGCATCGAGCAGCCACGGTTCCACCCGGGTGGGCACCACGGACGCAGCCTCGACCAGCGTCCGCGCGGCCGGCGACAGGGCGGCCAACCGTGCGTGGACGAGATCGGTGACGGTTGGTGGCACCCCGTCGCCGTCCGCGGAGAGCAGTTCAGCGACCAGCAGTGGGTTGCCGTCGGTCTGCGCGTGCAGGCTGGCGGCCGACTGGCCGGCTCGGCCGGCTCGGACGGCCAGCGTGGCCACCGCGTCGGCGGACAGCGGGTTCAGCGGGATCCGCCGGACGGGGGTCGCCGACAACTTGCCGACCGCTTGCCGCAGCCGGTCGGTTGCGGGCTCGTCGTCGCGGTAGGTCAGCACCAGCAGGCAGCGCAGCCGTTCCAGCCGGCGGCCGAGAAAAACGATGAAGTCCAGGGTCGCCTCGTCGGCCCAGTGCACGTCCTCGATCACGACGACAGCGGTTCCCGGCGAGGCCGACACCCGGTCGAGGAACGCGGCCTGCACCGCCTCCCGCGGACCGGTGGCGACAGCGGCGGCCAGGGTGCCGTCGCCGCCGCGGGCCATGTCGTGCAGCGGACCCAGGACCCGCGGGGTGAGCAGCGGGTCGCAGTATCCGAACAGCAGGTTCTGCGCCGGGACGTCGGCGGCCAGAAAGGCGCCGACGAGAGCGGATTTGCCGATCCCGGCCTCACCGGAGACCAGCGCCATCCGGCCCTTGCTCGCCGCGGCGGACAGCTCGGCCGACAGGGCCGCCATGGCCTTGTCGCGCTCGAGCAACTCCATCGGTCCACGGTACGACCTGTTGCCCGACTTCGACCTCCGCCTGATCGGGGCCTGGGCAGGTTCAGCCGTCGGGCACAGTTCACTGCATCTGTGACCCGGCCCGCGGGTCGGCGGGTCGCCCGCGGTCGGGTCCGCTCGTCATCACCCTCAGCGGGCGCGGATCACTGGATCGCCCGCGGCCGGGTGCGTCCTTCCAACGCCCGCTGACAAGCGTCGACCGTGTCGGGGGCGAGGTCCAGGCCGAGCGCTCGTGCCTGGCCGGTGATCCATCTGACCAGGCGCTGAACCTCGCCGGTGTTGCCGGCCAGGTGTTCGGTGTTGATCCGTTCGACCAGCAGCAGTTCGTCCTCGGGTGCTGCCAGCAAGGCGCGTGCTGCCGCCCAGCGAGCCAGGTCGATGTCGTGGTGTTCCACCGCCCAGCGGGTGAGCACGACCCCGGTGTCGCGGGCCATGGACGCCATGTCGGTGCGCAACTCCTCGGCCCAACGCCACTGACCCGGCGCAGCGTCGGCGAGCGGTGCACCACGAACGAGTTCCAGCACGCTGGTCAGCGTCTCGGGAGTGAGCCGGTTCAGTCCTGGAGCCGCGAGCACCTGCAGCCGCTGCCAGTCGGAGCTAACTTCGGGATGCAGTTCAATCCGGCCCGAGTAGGCCTCGGGCAGGTAGGGACGGCCGTCCGGGTCAGCACCCAACCAGGAGCGCAACCGCGACATGTTGGACCGTCGTGTGCTCTCCGCCACCACGAGTTCGTTGGTCATTCGGGTTGCGGTGCTACGGGGGTTGTCCAGCAGCCAGGCGCAGTACTCCTCGCACTGCCGGCGCGACCGGGCCGGCGCGGGTCCGGCAGCGCTCGACAGGACGATCGGGCCGAGCAGCATCAGGTAGGGGTGGGCTGGTGGCTCAGACTCGACTTCCCGCACCTGGATGCGATCGCTCCCACGCCGCGGAACCAGCGTGCGGACGTTGTCGGCGTCCTCCATCTCGGACCACCACGGAGCCGGTTCGTGGGCGGAGTCGTCCGTTGCCGCGAAGATGGTGCCGATCGCGGCGCGGGTGTGGGCATGGATCACCTGCGGGCTGATCGGCAACGCCTCTGGATCGAGCCTGGCTGAGGGCTCGGCTTCCGTTCCAGCCAGCACCAGCGCTGAGTCGGCGGCACCCGCCAGCACCGCACTGACCCCCAGGTCGGCGTCGAGTAGCTGCTCAAGGCGCCTGCACAGGGCGGCGTCCAAGTCGTCGGCGAAGAGCGTCACGTGGGCGGCGCCAGCCTCAGCGCGGTCGGGGTCGACCCGCAGCAACGCTGTCGGTGAGTCGTCGGCGCCACGCTCGTCGACGAGCTCCTCCAGAGCGTCTACCGCCACCCGGGCGTCGGACTCGAACCGGACCAGTTCGGGGCAGGCGGCGCGGATGAACATTTCATCCCCGCCCACCACCGTCAGGTTCAGTTCGGCCGCCCACGGGGAGCAGGAGAGCTCGACAGCCATGGCCGCCGCGGCCGCGTGCCGCAAGGCCCGAGATCCAGTCAACCCCAGCGGGGAACGCGATTCCAGATCCACCATCATCCAGGACCCGGCCGGGTCTCGGCCGAGCGTGACCAGGGCCGGGAACGGCACCGGGTGCGTCGATTCGGGCAGCTCGGCGGCGGCTCGAACGGACAGCACCCAGGTCTGGCCGACCGCCTGGAATCCAGCCGGTGGCTCACCGGCGGGTCGACGCCAATGGAAGGCGCAGCCGACCTCGTCCACCACCACCCGGTCGATGGCAGGGAGTGGACGGCCCACCCCGTGCGCGTGTTCGCCGAGATGCCGCAGAGCCTTCTCCAGCAGCGCGGGTGAGTCGGGGCGCCCTCGCCGGCCCATCGCGGTCTCGTAGCGCCGGACGTCAACCGGTGGGTGGCTGATTCGTCGGCCGAGCGGGCGGGCCCGCAGTTGGCTCAGCCGACTGAGACCGAGACCGGCCAGGATCATGGCTGCCGTCGCGCCCCCGAGGCCGCCGATGAGTGGCCAGGACGGGTCACCGGCGGCCGGGTCGGCCGTTGCAGTCGGGGTGGTTCCGGAATCCGTGGTCGAGGGCGCCGCGGGCGCGGTCGTGGCCGGCGGCGCGTCGACCCGCCGGGTGTCCAGATCGACCTTCGTCACGGGACGACGGGGCGGGCGGGTCTGGGCCGGCAGGGTCTTCGCGGTCGACCGGAACGGGATAACCAGCTTCCAGCCGATATCGATCAGGTCGGGGTTGTCGATGAGAGCGTCGTTCGCTCGGTAGATGCGTGGCCAGCGAGCCGAATCACCGAGGTGCTTCTTGGCCAGGGCGCTGAGCGTGTCACCGCGAGCAACGGTGATCGTGCGCACCTTCGACTGTTGCTGGTGCCCCGCGGTATCCGTCGTGGCGGGAATGGCCAATCGGGTACCGGGAACCAGGTCGATGGTCGGCGTGCCGAGCAGCTCGGGGTTCGCCTCGGCCAGCGTGCGCCATTGCCGGCCGTCGCCGAACAGCTGCTCCGCGACGCTCCACAGGTCGTCTCCGGCCCGAACCAGGTAGCTGAAGCCGTTGGCCGACTGGCCGCCAGCAGAGGCTGGGTCGCGTGCAGCGACCAGTTCCGCGGTGGCCGGCGCGGACCCGGTTGGCTGCACGGTTGTCGGTACCGCAGCTGCCGCCACCGCCGGCGACAATGCGGCGAAGACGAGGGCGCCCGCGATGGACTGCACCCCGCCCAGGAGGGGTAGCCGCAGCGGAACCGCGCGGCGACCGATCACGTTGAGCAACTCGACCACCACCGAGGCGGTGAAGCCGACCCACGCCAGCCATCCGAGGAGGGTGAGCACCGCCAGCAGCGCGGTGCCGTCATCGGGACGGAGCAGATTGCCGACCGCCGTCGGTGCCACTCCCCAACGCCACAGGGCGATCGGGGCAACGGCCACGGTGGCGACCAGCAGCACGGCGGCGCCGATCGAGCGTGCACGATTCATCTCACCCTCTCCTTCGATAGCGGTCCAACACGGACGATCCTTCGGAGTGCAACTGCCAGGTGCCGGGCCAGCCAGGCACCACCAGGTCGGCCAGGGGCACGCCGCAGTTGACGCTCACCCGGACCGAGCCGGGCAGGCCGACCGGCACCTGGAACCCACGGACGTCGACGTCCACCCGCAGCGCCGAGCAGGCGAGGCCGCTGGTCGAAGCCTGGTCGCGTGCGATCCGTTGGGCGGCCGCTCGGCCCTCGGCCGGCGTCCTGGCCAGGGATGCTGCCCGCGCGGCGGTGCCGGCGATCTGGTCGACGGTGGTCTGGGCGTACCAGACCCTGGCTGCGCCGACCATCAGCGCGATCAGCAGTACGAGGGCGGGCACGATCACCACGAACTCCACTGCCGCGGCGCCGCGTTCACTGTGTCGGCCGGTCATGGCCCGGTTCTTTCCAGTGGCATCACGGCATGTTCGCTGACCGCGCCGAGGCCGAGATCGATGATCATCGCTGCCCGTGCCGTGACCGTGACCCGCACGCTGTCGACGGATCGGTCGACCCGTACCTGCGCTTCCTGAAGCCCACCCGCCTCGGCGATCCGGCGGCCGATGGCGGCGGCGTCACCGTTCGAGCCCCGAGCCCAGGCGACCTGCTCCGCCGCGGCGCCGGCCGCCTGCGCGGCCACCGTCCGTCCGTGCAGCCAGATTCCGGCTTGGATGGTGCCCAGCACGACCAACATCAGCACCGGGATCAGGATCGCCCACTGGGTGGACTCCGAGACCCCGCGTTCACTCACTTCAGCGCGCCGAGTTTTCCGGAGACGTAGGCGGTCACGACACCGACCACGGTGATCGCGACGCCGACTGCGCCGGCCAGCAGGAGGGCGTTCTCGGTGGACTGGGACAGGCCCTTCTCGCTGCGCTGCGGCGGATGGATCAGGAACCCGATCACGGTGTGGACGATGGCGAGCATGATTCTCCTTGGGGTTGGGGTCAACTACTCAGCAGCCTGAGCAGGGGTGGAATCAGGAACAGCAGCCCGAAGATCAGGCTGGGAATGACCATCAGGAAGGTCATCCGCTCGGAGACGGCAGCGGCTTCGATCTTGGCCTCGGTGAGGTGCGCGTCGCGCAACTCCTTGACTCGAGCCCGCAGGGCGCCCGAGAGCGACGCTCCCGAGTCATCGAGTTTCATCACGTCGGCGACGTCGCACAGGGCCGGCAGTTCGAGTTCTTCGCCGAGGCGCTTGAGCTCAGCGAAGGGCGCCCGCTGCTCGAGGCGGGCGCGCTGCAGCGAGTCACGAATCGCCATGAAGACGGCCTGGTCGGACACCGCCGCTGCGGCGTGCAGCGACTGGGTGGCGCTGGAGTTGGCCAGCCGTTCCAAGGTGACCAGGTCGACGAAGGTCAGCAGCGCCTCGGTGGCGTCCGAAGAGGTGGTGGCGGCACCGCGTCCGATCACGATGTCGGGAATGAAGAAGCCGAACAGACCCAACACCAGCCCGGTCAGCAACGGCAGCACCAGCGATGTGCCGGTGATCAGCAGCAGGACGACGCCGAGCAGGCTGGGCAGGGCCAGGCCGGCCAACGCGCTGGCCGCCTTGTAGGTGTAGAACCGGTCCACCGAGATGCTGCGGAGCTGAAGCTGCCGACCGACCCGGTCGTCCACGGCACCCGGGAAATGAACGCGGGTCCAGGAACCGAGCCGATCGGCACCCTCGGCGGTCGACGGGTTCGGCCGCCCCCGCCCGTCCAGTACCTTGAGCGCATCGCCGAGCCGCGGGTGGGCTGGCACGAAATAGCCGCCGACTGCCCACACGCCAGCGGCGAGCAGGACTCCTGACGCGATCGCCACCCATAGCCCGGTCATCGCCGGCTCCGCAGGATGCGGTCGCGGCGGCGGGGCAGCGTCATCTTGCGCAGGACTACGAGCGCGCCGACGTACAGCGACATCAGGCAGAGCAGGATCAGCTGACCCACCGGGGTGCCGTAGGGGGCGAAGAAGTCGCGCCCGAACAGCATTGCCAACACCAACACGACCAGGGTCACGATTGTCACCTGCCGCACGACGATGCGCGGTTTGGCCCGTTCGGTCTCGATCTCGCGCTGCGCCCTGAGCCGGTCCTGGATGGAATCGGCGAGTGCGTTCAGCGTGGCCGTAGCGCCGGTGCCGCCACGCTCGGCCGCCAGGGACAGCGCAGCGAGCACCGCGTCGGCGTCCGGCGAGTTCAGATCGTCCGCCATTGCCCGCAGCGCTTCGGTAGAGGTCCAACGATCATCGAGTCGCGCGACCAGCAGTGCGAGCGGCGCCGCCAGGAGTTCGGGGGCGTGCCGCTGTGAGGCCCGGATCGCGTCGGTGATCGAGCGACCGGTGGGCAGCATCGCGGCCAGACCGCGGATCCAGCGGTCGAGTGCCTGCAGCAGGTCGACCTCGCGATTGGACGGCGCCCCCAACAGCACCGGCAGACCGACGACGGCGACCGGCACCACGATCACCATCACCGTCATGCCCGTGATCGCGGCGAACGCGATGCCACCGATCAGGCCGATCGCCGACCGCGGACCGTGTGCGCGCAGCGCCGGCCGCAACCGTTCAGCCACGCCAGTGCCGGTGTTCGGCCTTCGGGCCGACTGCGGATGGACGAAGCCCGCCACGACCAGCACCAGGCCGGCAACCAGCAGCCCGCCGAGTACCGCGACCAGGGCTGTCATGGCCGCTCCCAAGCGTCGGCGAACTCGGCCAGTTCCGCCGCGAAGGCTGGATCGGGGTGGAAGATCGACGGCGAGGTGGCGCTCGGCGCCGAGTAGACCAGGTGGGTGACCGGACGACCGGCCTCCAGCGCGCCGGTGAGTTGTCGGATCTCGGCGACCAGCCTGGTGCGACGCCCGCCCCGCCAGGTGTCGTCGACCAGCTTGACGTAGATGAGCAGGTGAATGTGGTGGGCGACCTGGCGGAACGCCTCATCGACACTCAGCACTCCGCCCTGCGCGACCCTGGACGCCAATCGGTCAATGGTGGACGCCGCCGAATGGGAGTGCGTGGTGCTCAACGTGCCCGCGCCGGCCTGCATGGCCTCGAACATGGCTCCGGCCTCGGATCCGCGGACCTCGCCGATGATCAACCGGGACAGGTTCTGCCGCAGTGCCTCGGGAATCAGGTCGGCGACCGTGTACTCACCGAGCCGGCGACCGTCCTGCTGCTCGCCCATGCCCACCTTCGCCTGCAGTGCCAGCATGTTGCGTCGCTCGGGTCGTAGGTGGGTGAGCAACTCGTAGTCGGTTTCGAGGGTGCCGAAGCGCTCGTTGCCCGGAATCGCCTCGATCAGCGCCCGAAGCAGAGTGGTTTTGCCCGCTCCCTGGTCGCCGGCGATCACCATCGACTTGCGGGCCATCACCGCCGAATGCAGGAATCGGCCCACCTCTTCGGGCATCATTCCGGTCGCCACCACGTCGCGCAGGGAGATGTCGGTGAGAATGTGCTGCCGGATCGTGATGGAGGGCCGGTAGGACAGCCCGAAACCGATCGCATGGAGTCGGAACCGGTCACCGAGGGCGAGCGTCATGGTCGGGTGCGCGTCGTCGAACGGACGAGCCGGACTGACCGATTCGCCGAGGAACCTGATCGCCTCGATCAGCTCCTGATCGCTGTCGGCTACCGGACGCAGCGCCTCGCGCCGTCCGTCGCCGTATTGGACCATCACCGAGTCGTGGCCGTGGATCTCGATGTTCTCGGCGTCGGGAATCTCGAACAGGGGCTGGAGCCGGCCGTAGCCGAAGATCGCGTTCTCGACCCCTTCGGCGTAGCTGTGCTCGAGCGAGATCGGCCACAGCGCCTGCCCGTGGCTGGACAGGTCCTCGGCGTGGTCGCGAACTACCTGCCTGACGATCGATCGTCCGAGCAGCCGACGGTCGACGTCCGGCATCGCGGTGCTGTGCTTGTCGTGGTGCTCGGCGATCGCGGCGGTGATCAACTCCGACGCCTTGCGGCGCAGCACGACCACCAGACTCCAGTCCAGCATTGCCGGCGCTTCGACGCGAGCCTCGAGGGGGGTCACCGGCCGGGTTTCACGCCAGTCCGGACGGGTTTCGCTGCGGGGCTTGCGGGCCGGTAGCCGGTCGGCGCTCACGGCGGTCTCGAACGGCAGGTCCTGGAGCAGTGGCACGGTGGTCAGCTTGGTCATCGCCTGGCCCCGACCAGCTCGCGGGCCGCCTCGAGCCGGCCGGAGATCGACGTGGCGGCCAAGGTCAGGCCGCGGAAGTAGGAACCACCGGCGAAGCGCCGCGGAACCGGCGAGCCATCACTCAGAACCGCGGCCGATGCCGGTGCATGGTCGACCTCCGCCGCAATGGTGGTGCCGAACTGCTCCTGAATCTCAGCCCGTCCGTACGGCATCGACGCCCCGATCAGGATCATCGCGGTGCGGTCCGCCCCCGCCGCCTCAACCAGCGTGGGCAGATACAGCCGAAGGCCGGCCAACGACACCAGCGAGGTGCGGGTGACCACCAGCACCAGGTCGGCGGCCTGAACCAGTGGCAGGGGTAGCCCGTCCGGTCCGATTCGGCCGGCGTCGATCAGCACATCCCCGTCACGAGCGGTCAGCGCCGCCATCAGGTCTGCCCAGGCCGAACCGAACAGGCCCACGATGCCGGGGTGCGGAAAGCCGGGCAGGAACCGGACCGGCTGCTCGGTGGCCAGGATCGGCGGCAGTTCGAGGGTCTGGTCGTCGATCACCTGCTCAAGTGGTCGGCGCTCACGGACGGCCTGCAGCAGTCCACCCAAGCCGTGCTGACCAGGCCGTTCGCCACGCAGGTACCCCGCGAGAACGGCCTGGGTCGGGGTTCGGTCGGCGTCGACCAGCAGCACCGGACGAGGCCACGCCAGGGCAAGTCCGAGTGCAGTGGTGGTCACGCCGGGAGCGTGTCCGGCCGAGGCGAGCAGCACGACCGCCATCAGCCGGCCCGCTTCACCACGACCAGGCGACCGGCTGCTGCCAGGCGAGCCACCGTGTCGCTGTCGGCATCGGGCACCGTGACCTCGAGCGAGGTGCTTCCGTCGGCCAGCGGAAGGGGCGCCACCGAGATGGTCGCTCGAAACGATGGGCCGGAGACCTTGCCGCCGTTCGCGGCGGCGATCGGCACCAGCACGACCGGCGTGCCGGCCGGCAGGGCGGAGATCGGCACCTGGCCAGGGCTGAGCTTCAGCCCGACCCGCGAGAAGCCGGCCAGCACCTCAGGCTCACCGATCGCGGCGGGCACCACCAGCGATCCACCGGGCAGGTCGACCAGGGCCGTCTTGCCGATCAACTCCGACGCCCGATCGGCTGGAACCGTGTCGACTCCCAGGTGGGTGCCCAGGCTGACCGGGCCCAGGTCGGTGGCCCCGATCACCTCACCCCGGTAGATGGTTCGGTTGGCCTTCAACACCGCGCTCGCGTCCGAGACGCTGGTGTAGAGCACGGCAGAGCCGAGCCCGCCGAGGCAGATCGCCAGCAGTCCGATCAGGATCCAGCGAAGATTGCGGCGCGATCGGACGGCGGCAGCCGCGGGAACAACGGGTTCGGTCATCGTCGGTAGTACCTCGGGTGGGCGTCAACGTGCGACGAGACTAAGTGGGGTTCCACGGCATTCCGCTGGGTCTCAAGAATTTGTGGATAACTCCGGACACTCGCCGAACACGTCAAGAGCCACCAGGGAGACCCATGACGACGACGTTGCGCGGCTTTGGGCTGGTTGCGCGCGTCCAGACCCGCGCAACGAACCCGAACCCGCGCAACGTCAGGCGCGACCGGCCGGCGGCCTCAGCGGAGCCCTCGCGAAGTCGGCCACCGCCGAGGCGAAATCGTGCTGCGGCGTCCAATCCAGCTCGCGTCTGGCCCGGGACGAGTCGGCGGTGATGTGCCGGACGTCGCCCAACCGGTACTCGCCGGTGACCACGGGAGCCGGGCCCCCGAAGGCGACCGATAAACCCTTCGCCAGCTCGCCGATGGTGTGCACCACCCCGCTGCCGATGTTGAACGCCCGGACGGTTCCGTCCGGCACCGAGGCCGTCCACGCCGCCGCCGCCAGGTTCGCCGAGGCCACGTCTCGGACGTCGACGAAGTCGCGGCGCTGCCGTCCGTCCTCAAACACCCGCGGCGCCTCGCCGCGTTCCAGGCTGCTGCGGAACAGCGACGCCACCCCGGCGTACGGGGTGCCCTGCGGCATCCGGGCGCCCAGCACGTTGTGGTAGCGCAGCAGCGCGGCTCGCCCTCCGCTGGCCCGCGCCCACGCCGAGACCAGGTGCTCCTGACCCAACTTGGTCGCCGCGTAGACATTGCGCGGATCAACCGTCTCGTCCTCGTCGACGAGGACCGGCCGCAGCTCCCGGCCGTCGGCGTCCAGCGGCTCGAACCGCCCCTGTCGGAGGTCGGCTTCAGCCCGAGCAGGTGGACGTACGTGACCGTCCACGCCCTGATAGCGACCCTCGCCGTAGACCACCATCGACGAGGCCAGCACCAGCCGCCACATCCCCTTTTCGGCCATCGCGGCCAGCAGCACCGCAGTGCCGGTCAGGTTGCTGTCGGTGTAGTCGGCCGCGTCGGCCAGCGAGACACCCAGCCCCACCTTGGCCGCTTGGTGACAGACCAGGTCGACACCCTGCAGCGCGCTCGCCACCGCCATCGGGTCGCGCACATCACCCCTGATCAGCTCCACTTCGGCAGGGAGCACTGGCACCCAGTCGAAGGGGTGCACGTCGGTGCGCAGCGAGTCCAGCACCCGCACCCGGTCGCCCCGGCGCACCGCCTCGTCGACCACGTGCGATCCGATGAAACCGGCACCGCCGGTGACCAACATCAGCATCAGCCAACCTTCCGCTCAACACGCACCCGACGCACGATCCGCAGCACCGATCCAACGGTCACCAGCGCCGCCGCAACACCCAGCACCAGCGGTCTCGGCGCCATGCCCGAGTTGATCGACAGCGCCAGCGGCACCACCAGCCACTCCCAGCGCTTCGACAAAGCCACGAACGGAACCAGGGTCAACGCGTACCAGGCGTAGAGCGGGTTCACCACCAGGAGCACGATGCCGACCAGGATCGTCTGCGCATGCCACGGACGCTCGGGGTCGGCCCGCCACCAGGCCAGCCCGGCGGCGACGACCAGCACCGCGAGCGCCACCCAGATCGCGGCGGGTCCGGGAATCAACGCCGCGATCAGGGCAAACCTGCTGCCGTCCTCGTAGCGCTCCTCGGCCAGATAGCCGGGCAGGTAGCCGAGCACGTCCGAGCCGCCGATCAGCACGAACGGCAGGTAGACCGCGAAAACGGTGAGGGCCGCGCCCAGCAGCACGCGAACCGGCGTGCGGCGCAGCAGCGGTGGGGCGACCATCAGTGGCAGCAGCTTGATCGCCGCGGCCAGTCCGAGCAGCGCCCCGCCCAGCCAGGGCCGCACCGCCATGAATCGGGCCGACCGGCCGGCACCGGTCAGCGCGAAGGTCGCGGCCAGGGCGAGCAACACCCCGAGAGAGTCGATGTGGGCGTTGTTGACCGCCTCGACGGCCACGAACGGCGACCAGGCCCAGACCGCCGTCCACCGGTCGTCCAGGCGGCGGCGACGCAGTCCGGTGATCAGCGCAACCGTCACCGCCAGCGACACCAGCAGGCCGGCCACCTGCATCGGCAACCAGGCCGCCTCCCGCGGCACCACCGCCCGAACCGCGGCGAACCAGGCCTGGGCCACCGGCGGATAGATGGTCGGAACGTCGGGCCGGTTGATCACCGTGCACAGGGGTGCCCCGTCCCGGGTCGCAGTGGCGAAGCGAGTACCGGGAGCGGTGCAGACCGGCTGACCGTCCGGCCCCTGCGCCACCGCCGGGAACAGCCATTGCGGACGGAGCCCGGCCAACTCTGCGGCCACCGGCGGATGGGCGTAGGGCGAGATGCCGGACGTGCTGACGATGCCGTCCCAGGCGTAACGGGCGGAGTCGTCGGAGAACCTCGGCGGCGCGCTCAGGGCGGCCGCGCCGATCACGACCGCTCCGGCCAGCAGCAGTGCCGTCGTACCGCGCCGACGCCGGCTGCGCACCAGCACGACGGTTGCGACCCCGGCGACCGCCCAGGCCAGCAGGTTCCACCACTGCACGTCGACGCCGACCATTCCGGGAACCACAATGGCTGCGTTGGTGACCACCGCGACCAGCCCGGCGGTGACCAGCAGCAGCACGCCCACGGCGATGATCGGCATCCTACGATCCTGCCGCACCCGAGCCGGGCATCGGGTGACCGCGGCTAACCCCCGTCCGTGGATCGTAAGGATCTGGAGGCCCTCAGATCGCCGTGACCGCGCACGATGACGGAATGCAAATGCCCGTGCTCAGCCGCACCATGGTCGCCCTCGACCGGGGTTCCAGCCGACTGCGCGCGGCGCTGGCCTCGCCGGTCCGCACTCCTCGCACCGTCGTGGTGCTGGGTCGGCTGCTCGGTCCGGCCTACCTGGTCTGCTTTCTGACCGGCTTCTACAGCTACCTGTTGCAGCACCCCCCGGACTGGTTCGTCTTCCCGACCCAGCCGGCCAACCTGTTTCAGCTCACCCAGGGCCTACACGTGACCACCGGCACCATGCTGCTCCCGCTGCTGGTGGCCAAGCTCTGGGCGGTCTACCCGTTGCTGTTCGAGTGGCCGCCGGTGCGCTCGCCGCTACACGCCATCGAGCGCGCCTCGATCGCCGGACTGGTCGCGGTATCGATCGTCGAGCCGGTGATCGGACTGATCAACACCGCCCAGTGGTATCCGTGGGGGTTCCCGTTCGTCGAGACCCACTATCTGCTCGCCTGGGTGCTGATCGGCCTGCTCGCCGTGCACATCGCGGTGAAGCTGCCCACGATCGTGAAGCACTGGCGGCGGGAGGCCTCCGATGAGCACTGAGCCCGCCACCCCGGTGCCAACACCGGAGGAGGCCCGCTTCGCCCGCCGCGCCTTCTTCGGCCTGGTCGGTACCGCGGTCGTCACCACCGGCGCGGTCACCGCCGGACAGTCCTTCGGGGTCTTCAGCGCCACCAACCTGGTCGCTCCCCGGGTCGCCGGACGCGGTCCGCAGGGCATGCCGGTGAACAAGACCGCCGCCGCGGCCGGAGTGCTGCAGACCGCCGCCGACCCCGGTTGGCGGCTGACCCTGGCGGGCCGGGGCGGCACCAGGTCGCTCGGCCGCGCCGAGCTCAGCGCGCTGCCTCAGGTCGGGCAGCAGCTGCCGATCGCCTGCGTCGAGGGCTGGACCACCTACGGCGACTGGACGGGGGTACCCCTGGCCAACCTGCTGGATTCAGTCGGCGGCTCGGGCGGGCGGCACGTGCAACTGACCAGCCTGGAACTCGGCGGCGCCTATCGGGTGACCACCCTCGGCCCTGAGTTCGCCACCGACCCGCGCACCCTGGTGGCGCTCGGCCTCAACGGCTCGACCCTCGACATCGATCACGGCTACCCGGCCCGGATCATCGCGCCCGCCCGGCCGGGCGTGCTGCAAACCAAATGGCTGGCCCGAATCGAGGTGCTGTGATGGATCGCATGGCCATCACGGATCCGGATCGGACGGGTGCTGCTCGGCCTGGTCGCGGCCGGCTGTTTCGCGGTCGCTGCCACGGTGCTGCCGGCGCTTTCGCCGAGCGCCCTGCTGAACCTGGGCATCTGGTTCGCCGCGGCGATCGTGCTGCACGACGGCGTGCTGGCGCCCGCGATGAACGTCACGGGTGCTCTGGCTGGACGACTGCCGGTGCCCCGCTCAGCCGTGTTGCTCGTGGAGGGTGGGATCCTGGTCGGCCTGCTGGTCTCCGCCCTCGCCATCCCGCCCCTGGTCACCCAGCGCAACGGCCCCGCCAATCCGACCGTGGTGCCCCAGGACTATCTGGCCAACCTGGCCGGGTTCTGGGTCTTCGACGCCGCGGTGATGGTGGCCGGGCTGGTGCTCATCGGCGCACGAGCGCGACGAAGCGGCGCCCGCACGACTGCCAGCGCCCCGACGCCCTGAGGCCGGCCAACCCCGCCAGCCGGCCCAGCGCCCCAGCGCCCACCTCAGCCCAGCCGAACGGTTCACCCGAGCGCCCGCGCCCGTCCATCACCACCGCGTCGAAGCGGGTCTCGCGGCGTGACTGTGGATGGCATTCGGCCACCAGCACGCCGTCCGGTGCGAGCAGAACGGCGACCCGGCCGAGTAGTCGGGCCGGGTCGCCGCCGATGCCGATGTTGCCGTCCAGCAGCAACACCGTTTTCCAGCTGCCCTCCCGTGGCAGTGGATCGAAAACCGACCGGTGCAGAACCGGAAGACCGGCCTCGTTGGCCCGGCGCACCGCGGCCGGGGACACGTCCACACCCAACGCCGGACGGCCGGCCAGCAGCGCGGCCCGAACCATCCGCCCCGGGCCGCAGCCCACGTCGAGCACCGGACCCCAGGTGCGAGCCAGCACGCCGGCATCGGTGTCGTCGGCGGCGGCCAGGAAGCGATCGACCTCAAGGGCCACCGGACGCTGCCCACTCGCCGCGTCACACACCGGCAGCAGCGTCAACGGGCCCGCCTCGTGCCCGTCCATTGCCTGTTCGTAGGGGGACCCGTGGCCGCCGAAGCCGGCTGCCGCGACGCTCATCGCGGCACCCCGCAGCCGGCCAGTGCGGCGGCCAACCGCGGCGCCCGGGCGGCGGCGGCGGCCAGGTCGGGTGCGGTGTCGATGTCGCGCATCGGCGGCAGCAGGTGAACCCGCAGCCCGGCGGCGATCAACCGGCGCAGTTGCACCTGGCCGGTGTCGTCACGCGACATCGGAACGCCGCGCACCAGGCCCCCGTCGGGCCGGCGCAGGCCGAGCGCCCAGAACCCGCCGTCGTCGGCCGGGCCGAGGAAGGCGTCCACGTCGTCGGGCCAGTCGAAGGCCGGTTGCAGCACGCCCGGGTCGAGGTGCGGGGTGTCCATGCCGACCAGCAGGATCGGCTCATCCAGCTGGTCCAGGCACCAGGCCAGCCGCTCGTCCAGGCCACCGGGCGGCTGCGGCCATTCCTCCCAGCCCGGGCGGCCGGGGCCGCGTCCGTCGATCAGCAGAATCCGGCGGGAGGCCGGTAGCACGTCGACCGCATCGAGAGTGTCGAACAGGCAGGCCGCGGCCAGCTCCGCGGCCTGGTCGAGGGTGTACGGCGGATGTAGCCGGGTTTTCACCCGGCCCGGTACCGGCTCCTTGGCGACCACCACCAGGGTCGTCATCGCGCCGGCTCCACCCGGACGGCGGCCTGTTCGGCCAGCAGCCGGCGCATGTCCTGCACTGCGTGCCAGGTGCCCCGCACGGTGCCGGTCACCTTGGACCGGCCGATCCGGGGGTGGTAGGCCACATCGCGCTCGCTCACCCGCCAGCCGGCGGCGGCAGCCCCCAGCACCAGCTCGAGCGGATAGCCGCTGCGCCGGTCCTGCAGATCGAGCGCCAGCAGGTCCTTGCGGCGGGCCACCCGGATCGGTCCCAGATCGTGCAGGCGCAGCCCGGAGGCCCGGCGGACCAACCGGGCCAACACCGCATTGGCAAGACGTGCGTGTGCCGGCCAGGCCCCGGCCGACGTCGGCAGCCGCCGGCCAAGCACCAAGTCGACCGAACCGTCCAGCACCGGGGCGGCCAGGGCAGGCAGTCCGGCGAGGTCGAGCGAGCCGTCCGCATCACAGGTGGCGACCAGGTCGGCGGTCGCGGCCAGCAACCCGGCGTGGACCGCGGAGCCGTACCCCCTGCGCGGCTCCGCGATTACCAGCGCCCCGAGGCGTCTGGCCACCTCGGCCGAGTCGTCGGACGACCCGTTGTCCACCACGATCGCCCGCCAGCCCGACGGCAGCCCGGCCAGCACCCCTGGCAGCGCAGCCGCCTCGTCCAGGCACGGCAACACCACGTCGACCGGTGCCGCAACGCCGGACTGGTCAGGCGAAATGGTGTTCATCGCCGTGACGCTAGTAAGGCCGACCCCCTGCTGGCCCCGCGAAGTCCTTACGGCTCGGCAACGAACCCTCGTCGAAGGCTGCTGGCAGTGCCGCACCGGGGCATCTGTGCCTATCGTGAGCTATGCCCGTGGACCTGCCGCTCGTGCCCGACCGGGACGAGTTGTTGAGCGACCGCCGGGTGCTGGTGGTCGAGGACGACCCGACCGTCCGCGAGGTGACCTGCGACTACCTGCGCGAGGCCGGGTTCATCGTGGACGAGGCGTCGGACGGCATCGCCGCGCTGCGCAGAGTAGAGGCCACCCCGCCCGACCTGGTCGTGCTCGACCGTATGCTGCCCGGGGTGAGCGGCACCGAGGTGTGCCGCCGGATCCGGCGCAACTCCACCATTCCGGTGATCATGCTGACCGCCCTCGGCTCGGTGGAAGACCGCATCGAGGGCCTCGAGGCCGGCGCGGACGACTACGTGGCCAAGCCGTTCTCGCCGCGCGAACTGCTACTGAGGGTGCGCTCGGTGCTGCGCCGCAGCCTGGACGAAATGACGCCCGAGTCGCCGTTCGAGATCGGCGACTTCGCCGTCGACCCGGGCCTGCGCCGGATCCTGCACCGCGGCGTCGAACTCAACCTGCCGGTGCGCGAGTTCGACCTGCTCGCCTTTCTGCTCAAGCATCCGCAGCGGGTGTTCCGCCGTGACGAGCTGCTTCGCGAGGTATGGCACTGGAACTTCGGCGACCAGTCCACGGTGACGGTGCACGTCCGCCGGGTTCGTGAACGGATCGAGCAGGATCCGTCCGACCCGCGGTACCTGGTCACCGCCTGGGGCGTTGGCTATCGGTTCGACCCGTCCGGAGCCGCGCTCGATCAGGAGCCACGGTCATGATCGGGTTCGTCGACTTTCTGGTCATCGTGGCCATCTCGGCGCTCGCCGCGGGCCTGGTCTGCGGTGCGGCGGTGGTGGCGCTGCACCTTTTCCGGGCGGCGTCGCTGACCGTGCGGATGGTCGTCCTGGTGGTGGCGACGGTGCTCTCGGTGGTGGCCGCCACACTGGCCATCGCCGTGCAGATGTACATCTCCCAGCACGACCTCATCGTGCTGATCTGGGTGATCGCCGTCGCGGCTCTGCTGAGCCTCGTGGTGGCCTGGGTGCTCGGTCGCCGGATGAGTCGATCCAGCGCCAGGCTGCTGTCCACCGCACGCGAGATCGGCCAGGGTGCCGTGGTGCCGGCCGCGGCGGTAGAGGGCCGTGAACTGTCCGCGCTGTCGGTCGAGTTGGCCGAGACTTCGCAGCGGCTTGCCGCCGCCCGCGACGAGGTGGCGATGCTCGACAAGTCGAGGCGCGAACTGATCGCCTGGATCTCGCACGACCTGCGCACCCCGCTGTCGGCGCTGCGGGCAATGGCCGAATCCCTCGAGGACGGGGTGGCCGCCGACCCGGATCGGTACCTGCGCCAGATGCGCACCCAGGTGGACACGCTCGATCGGATGGTCGATGACCTGTTCGAGCTGTCCAAGATCCAGACCGGCACGCTCACCCTGTCCCGCGAGCCGGTCTCCCTGTTCGACCTGGTCTCCGACTCGGTGGCCGACCTCAGCCCGGTCGCGGCCGCCCGCCGGGTGCGGCTGCGCGAGAGCGGCACCGGCGACCTGACCGTGTGGGGCGATGCCCGGGAGCTCTCCAGGGTAATCGGCAACCTGCTGATGAACGCCATCCAGCACTCCCCGGAGGGCGGCGAGATCCTGATCGTGGCCGAGGCCAGGGGCGACGGACACGTCATGCTCAGCGTCCGTGACGAGGGTGGCGGCATTCCCGAGGAGGACCTCGGCCGGGTCTTTCATCCGGGCTGGCGCGGTGCCAGTGCCCGGACGCCGAGGGTCGGCGCCGGCACCTCCTCGGGCGCCGGACTCGGCCTCGCCATCGTCCAGGGCATCGTCGAGGCGCACGCCGGCGGCGTCAGTGTGGTCAACGTTCCGGGCGGCTGCCGTTTCGACGTGGTGCTGCCGCGCGGCATGGCGGCCTGAGCCTTCTTCGACTGACATCGATACGCCGGTCGCTCGCTTGCCGGCGGGTGCGAAACTGAGGCATGCCTGAGCCACGACCGAAGCCCGCCATCGTCATCATCGGTCACGAGCATCGCGCCACGATGGTCGACGAGCTGACCAAGCGCTACGCCGCCGACTACCAGATCGTCGCGCCGGCGACCATGGAAGAAGTGGTCGAGGCGCTCAAGGGACTCGGCGACGTCCGACGTCCGATCGCGATGGTGGCCTGCGAATACTTCGCGGACGGCGAGAAGGCGACCCACATCTTCGCCAAGATCCGGCGCTTCGTGCCGACCGCCAGAAGGCTGGTGCTGGTGCCGTTCGAGCGGTTCCGCGGCTCGGTGGCGGTGATGCGCGAAAGCCTGGCCAACGGCAGCATCGACGGTTACCTGATGCTGCCCCAGGGGCCACGCGACGAGGAGTTCCACAGCGCGATCAGCGACCTGCTCAGCGACTGGGGCTCGTCGGTGAACACCTCAGAGATCGAGGGCACCCGGCTGATCTCCGACCGTCCCAGCGCCGACCTCAGCCGGATTCGCGACTTTCTCAACCAGATGGGCATGCCCTACACGATTCACCGGTCCGACTCCGAGGCCGGACGCGAGTCGCTGGCGCTGATCGGTGCGGACGCCGAGTTGCCCGTGGTGCACTCGATGCAGCTGCAGGTGATCATGTCGCGGCCGAGCAACGCCGATCTCGGTGGCCTGATGTACGCCCAACCCACACAGCTCGACACCGGGGACCCCTTCGATCTGGTCGTGGTCGGCTCAGGACCGGCCGGCCTCGGCGCTGCCGTCTACGCCGCCAGCGAAGGGCTCAGCACCCTGGTGCTGGACTATGGCCCGATCGGCGGGCAGGCCGGTACCAGCTCGATGATCCGCAACTATCTCGGCTTCCCACGCGGCATTTCGGGAATGCGGCTGACCCAGCGGGCGCGCTCGCAGGCGCTGCGTTTCGGCGCCCAGTTCATGATCGGCCGTCAGGTCACCGCACTCGCCATCGGACGGGACGGTGAACCGCACCGGGTCAGCTTCGGCGACACCGTGCTGCCGGCCCGCACCGTGCTGGTCGCCACCGGGGTGGAGTACCGCCGGCTGGGCGTCGACTCGATCGAGGACCTGGTCGGCCGCGGAGTCAGCTACGGCACTGCCGCGACCACCGCCCGGGACATGAAACACAAACCGGTCTTCGTGGTCGGTGGTGGCAACAGCGCGGGCCAGGCCGCCGTGCACCTGTCCCGGTTCGCCGACTCGGTGACGATCCTGATCCGCCGGCCGACGCTTGAAGAGACCATGTCGAGCTACCTGATCAACGAGATCTCGGGCAACCCACGAATCTCCGTCCGGCCCTGCACCTCCGTTGCGGGCGGTGGCGGCGACAGTCACCTGGAGTGGCTCGAACTCGAGAACCAGACCAACGGCGAGCGTGAGCGGGTGTCCGCAGCGGGGCTCTACCTGCTGCTCGGAGCCGAGCCGACCTGTCACTGGCTGCCCCGCGACGTCGCCATGGACGACCACGGCTTCGTGCTCACCGGCGCCGACACCCCCTGGCAGGCCTGGACGGGCGGGCGTCCGCCCGAGCCCTACGCCACCACTGTGCCGGGAGTGTTCGCCGCCGGCGACATTCGCTGCGGGTCGATGAAGCGGGTCGCCTCGGCCAGCGGTGAGGGGGCCGCGGTGATTCCCCTCGTGCACGCCCACATCGCCACCACCAGGGTGGACGCCTGAGCGGATCGGGTCGATCGAGCCCGCGAGATCTTCGGTTTGGACAAGCTCAACCAACGAACCCCGCCGGTCGAGCCTGTCGAGGTTCCTCCGGTTTCGACAGGCTCGAACGAAGGTCCGGTCGATGGCGCCGGGTATCGGCAGGCAGTTTCGCCGCCTCCTACCCACATGACCGACAATCACGGAGGATGGTGAGATGCCGTTTCAACCCGTCCTGAGTCCCGACCTGCGGCTGGTGCCGCCGCTGGACCTGCCGCTCCGCTTCCGGCACGCCAACGGCCAGTTCGGCGCGTTGCGGCCCAAGCCGCTCCCGGAAGCTCCGCTGTGTTTCAGTCGCCAGGTGATTCCGGCCACGGACCCGGCCAACCCGTCCGGGGAAGACGTTTCCTACCTCAACCAGATCCATGAGGCGATCGATCTGTCTGCCGATGCCGGCGACTGTGTCTACGCCGCGTACGCCGGCCGGGTGGTCGAGGTCAACCTCGCCCCGGGGCGCGGCAACATCACCATCGACCATCACTCCACCGGCAAGGGGTTGCTCAGCCGCTACCTGCACATTCGCGACGTCCGGTTCGCCGTCGGCGACTTCGTGCAGAAGGGCACGCCGATCGCGTCCGTCTCCGACGGTCCGGACGAGCCGCACCTGCACTTCGAGCTCTGGGTGACCGTCGACGACTCGGGCTCGTCCGCTCCGGAGGACACCGACCTGGCCCCCGTTGACCCCACCCGGCTGCTGTACCGCTGGGAGGAGACGGTGACCGACACCGACGTGGACGTCCGGCCGACGCTGATCGAGGGCCTTGGGCTGACCCGAATCTCCGCCATGCCGTTCTTCGCGCTCACGCTGGCCGGCGACACACCGCTGCTGCACGTGCCACTGCACCCGCCGATCACCGAGTCCGAACGGCTGCTGGTCGAACTGGCTCGCGATGCCCACGGTGCCGGACGATCGGTGCAGGCACGGTATCGGCCGTCCGCGTTCTGGGGAGTCGATGTGCTCACCGAGTTGGCCCTGGTCTGATCCGGTCAGCCCGCCTGTTGTTGCTCCGCCCACCAGGCCAGCAGTGCCGTGCGGGCGGCGTCCTCGTCCAGCGGCCCATCGTCCAGACGCTTCTCGAGCAGAAACTTGTAGGCCCGGCCAACCACCGGGCCGGGCGGCACGTCGAGAATGGCCATGATCTGGGTGCCGTCCAGGTCGGGACGGATGGCGTCCAGTTGCTCCTGCGCCGACAGCGCGTCGATCCGCCATTCCAACTGCTCGTACGCGGTGCGCAGTTTGGCCGCCTTGCGGACGTTACGGGTGGTGCAGTCCGAACGGGTCAGCACGTGCAACCGGTCCAGTTGGTCCCCGGCGTCGCGCACGTAGCGGCGCACCGCGGAATCGGTCCAGTCGGCGTCGGCATAGCCGTGGAAGCGCAGGTGCAGCTCGACCAACTTCGACACCGCCTTGATCTGGTCGGTGGGAAACTTCAGCGCCTGCATGCGTTTGGTGGCCAGCTTGGCCCCGACCACGTCGTGATGGTGGAACGACACCTTGCCGCCAGATTCGAACCGGCGGGTGCGTGGCTTGCCGATGTCGTGCAGCACCGCCGCCAGCCGGGCGATCAGATCGGGCCCGCCCAGGCTGTCCTCCAGGTCGATGGTCTGGTCGAGCACGGTCAGCGTGTGCTGGTAGACGTCCTTGTGCCGATTGTGTTCGTCGCGCTCCATCTTCAGCGCCGGCAACTCGGGCAGCACGTGCTCGGCCAGCCCGGTGTTGACCAACAGGTCCAGCCCGGCCCGAGGGTTCGGCGCCATCAGGGTCTTGATCAACTCGTCGCGCACCCGCTCGGCGGACACGATGGTGATCCGCTCGGCCAGCTCGGTCATCGCCACCACCACCTCGGGGGCCGGGCGAAAGTCGAGCTGTGCCACGAACCTGGCGGCCCGCATCATCCGCAACGGGTCATCGCTGAACGACAGCTGCGGCGTGGACGGGGTGACCAATACCCGCTGTACCAGATCGGCCGCCCCGCCGAACGGATCCAGGAACTCGCCGGTCACCATGTCCAGCGCCATCGCGTTGACGGTGAAGTCGCGGCGCACCAGATCCCCGCCCAGATGGTCGCCGAACACCACCGCCGGCTTGCGGGACTCGCCGGTGTACTGATCGGAGCGGAACGTGGTCACCTCGATCACGAGCTTGTGGACGATGCCGTCCGGACCCGGTTCGTCGACCGCGCAACCGATCGTGCCGAACTCGCGGCCGATGTCCCAGACCGCCTTCGACAGCTGGCGGATGATCGACTCGATGGCGTCCGGACGGGCCGAGGTGGTGAAGTCCAGGTCATTGCCGGTGCGACCAAGCAGCGCATCACGAACCGGGCCGCCGACCAGGTACAACTCGTACCCGGCGGCCGCGAACAGTTCCGCCAGCCGTCGGACGGTCGCCGAGCCAGTGCGCTCCCCTTCGAGGGCGCTGCGCTGGGCAGTGGTCAGCGTGGGCACGTCGAGTCACTATACCGGCAGCCGACGCCGCTCCTGGCCTGCTCGGCGACCAGCCAATGGTGCCGCTGACTAGGCCGTACAGCGCTCCGGTCAGCCCAATGGCCAGCGCTGCTGCGCTGACCATGCCGCTGCCGGTGGCGCGGTGATCGCCGCCAGCGACTTCAGCCGGCTGCCGCAACGGCTGTCTCCGCCGGGCGCAGCCTGACCGGTGACGCCCGGGTGGCCCCCTACCATGGAGCGGTGATCCGCACCGTCCGAGCGAAGCTTGTCCTCGCGCTGGTCTGGTTGATCACCGGGGCGATCACGCTGATCGTGCCCAGCCCGCCGGCCCAGGCGGCGGCCCCCGAGTTGAGCGTCCAGTTGACCAGTCTCAAGGTCACCGGCAGCGGGCCTGAGCAGACCGCCGCGCTCACCGGCACGGTGGCCAACTCCGGCGCGCAGCCCGCGTTCGGCGTCCGGGCCGTGCTGTGGCGCTCCCGCGACCCGATCCGTGAGGCAGCCGCCTTTCGCAGCGTGCTCAGCGGTGAGAATAATCCCTGGGGCGAACGACTCAACCGCAAACCGGAGCACTCCGCCTGGATCACCGACCCCGCCGTCGCCTTCAACCCCGGGGCGAGTGCGGACTTCACGGTCAGCGGCACCTTGGCCGACCTGGGCTTCACCTCGCCCGGCGCGATCTACCCGCTCGGCGTGCAGCTACTCGGCACTGCCGACGGGTCAACCAACTTCGTCGAGTTCACCCGCACCCGCACCTTCTTCGTGGTGCCGCCGGACGACGACCTGCCGCTCACTTCGCTGGTGCTGCTCGCGGCGCCACCGACCAAGGTGCAGCCCAATCTGTTCGCCAACGAGAGCCTGGTCGGCGAACTGACCGGACGCCTCGACACCCTGCTCGACATCGCCGGCCGGACAGGCGCCTCCTGGCTGGTCGACCCGGCCCTGATCGACGAGGTGCTGGACATGGCGGACGGCTACTCGGTGGTGGACGGCGAGGGCATTCGGCCCGGCACCGGTGAACGGGCGGCGCAGAACTGGCTGGACCGGTTCCGGGTGCTACCCGCGGATCGCGGCGCCCGCACCCTGTTCGGAAATCCGGACGTGCTCGGCGCCGAGAAGAACGGTGCGCCCGAGGTGGTCAGCCGGGCCACCGAGGCGTTGGACGAAGATGCACTCGACGAGCTTGACGACCTGCGACTACTGGTGCTGCCGCACCGCGGGGTCGCCGGTCCGACCACCCCGGCCTTCGTCGCCTCGGCGGATGCGGACGCCATCCTGGTCGGTAACGCAGGTCGTGGCCGGGTGGTCAGCAAGGGCCCGGACGGGTCCACTCTCGCCCGACTCGCACCGGCGGCCACCGCAGCGGGGCCGGGCGACGAGGACGGCCCGGTGCAACGCCAACAGCGGCAGTACGCCGAGGCAGTGCTCGGCCATGGCCTGCTCCGGCTGATCACCACCCCCGAGCAGGCGGCCGCCGATGCCGGAGCGGCGCCGAGCTGGCTGCGCCCGACCAGCATCGACGACCTGCTCGACGACGAAGCCAAGGGTGCGGAGGCCTCGCTCACGCTGCCGGCGCGCACCAGCACCCTGTCAGCCACCCGGTTCCGCCAGCTGCAGGCCATGTCGGCCGACTTCGACCGCTACCTCGACCTGGTGCCCGAATCCGAACTCACCTCGTCGGCCCCAGCCACGCTGTCCCGGATGGCATCCACGTGGTGGATCGGCAATCCCACCGCCAACACCTGGATCAACGTCGTCGACGCCGAAGTCGGCGAGTCCGCGGTCACCGCCGGGGTCGCCCTGTCGGCCAGCCCCCGGGTGCTGATGTCGTCGCGCACCAACGAGTTCCCGGTGACGGTCAGCAACAAGCTCTCCGAGCCGGTCCAGGTGCGGATCGTGTTCAGCTCCGACAACCCGCAGCGGATCAGCATCCCGCCCACCCAGGCGATCACCGTCGCACCCGGTCAGAGCCAGACCGTCAACGTCCGTCCCCAGGCCGCCTCGAACGGGTTGGTCAACGTCACCGCGGCCCTGCAGACCAGCTCCGGCCAACCGGTGGGACGGCCCACGCGGATCGCCGTGGAGGTCACGGACCTCGGCACGATCGGGTGGATCATGGTGATCGTGTCCGGTGCCGTTCTGGTGGCGGCGACCGCGCTCCGGATCCGTCAGGTGCGCCGCAAGCAGAAGGAGGAGGCGTGAGCGACGAAAGCCGCCAAGCCCCCACCGCCGAGGGACGCCGGTTGCTGAACGCGACCGCGTTGATGGCCTCGGGCACGATGGTCTCCCGGATCCTCGGTTTCGGACGGGCGATCCTGCTCGCCTTCGCGCTGGGCAACTCGACCCGCCAGGTGGAGATGTTCGGCCTGGCCACGCTGATCCCGAACACCCTCTACATGCTGTTCGCCGGCGGGGCCCTGAACACGGTGCTGGTGCCGCAGATCGTCCGGGCGATCAGAAACGACTCCGACGGCGGCCAGACCTACGTCAACCGGATCATCACGGCCTTTCTCGCCGCCCTGGCCGTGATCACGGTGGTGATGATCGCCGCGGTGCCGTGGCTGCTGACGCTGTGGACCGACCCGCGATGGCAGGCCCTGCCGCACTGGGACTCGCTGATCTTCATCACCTACCTGACCATGCCGCAGCTGTTCTTCTACGGTGCCTTCTTTCTGCTCGGCCAGGTGCTCAACGCCAAGGACTCGTTCGGCCCGATGATGTGGGCGCCGATCGCGAACAACGTGGTCCAGATCGGTGTGCTCGGCATGTATGCGGTGATGTGGGGTCACGGTGTCGACACCTCCGCGCCGTTCACCAACCCGCAGGCGTGGCTGCTGGGTGGCGGTTCGACCCTGGGCATCATCGTCCAAACCCTGGTGCTGATTCCGTTCTATCGCCGCACGGGTTTCCGCTACCGTCCGCGCTGGGACCTCAAGGGCACCGGCCTTGGCCACACGTTCCACCTGGCCAAGTGGATGATGGGCTACGTCGCGCTGACCCTGGTGGCCCAGGCTGTGGTGACCCGGCTGGCCACTTCGGCTGTGGTCGGCGGCAGCGGTGCGGGCAGCAACGTGTACAACCAGGCCTACCTGATCTGGGTGCTGCCGCACTCGCTGCTGACCGTGTCTCTGGCCACCGCCATGCTTCCTCAGGCGTCCCGATTGGCCGCTGTGAAGGACCTGGTCGGGGTCGCGGACGAGGTGCGCCGGGCCACCCAGCTGGCGGTGACCTTCCTGGTGCCGGCCGCGATCGGGCTGTTGGTGCTCGCCGAACCGATCACCCGGATCGCATTCGGCCTCGGCCAGGGCGCCACCGACTTCCACTTTGTGGCCTGGACCCTGATGGCGTTCGCGGTCGGGTTGGTGCCCTACACGATTCAGTACCTGTATCTGCGCGGGTTCTACGCGCTCGAAGACACCCGGACCCCGTTCCTGCTCCAGGTGTTCATCTCGGGCATCAACATCGTGCTGGCGATCAGCCTGGTGCTGGCCTGGCAGAACGTGGACACGGTGGCACCCCGGCTGGCGCTCTCGTACAGCATCGCCTACCTGGTCGGCGTCTACATCTCGCACCGAGCCCTACGCAAACGGCTGAGCACGATCGACGGCGGCAGCCTGGTGCGACACGTGGCCAAGCTGGTCGGAGCGACCATTCCGGGTGCCGCCCTGGCCTGGGGCATCACCTGGTTCTTCGGCCGGTTCGACGGAGCCCTGATGGCCCTGCTCGGACTCGCCCTCGCCGGTGTGGTCGCGCTGCTGACCTTCTTCTTCGCCGCCAAGCGGCTCGGCATCGAGGAGGCCACCCAAGTGCTCAGAGCGCTCCGTCGCCGTTCCGCGGACGAGGAGCCGCTGCCGGTGGTCACCGGACAGGTGGACGAGTTGTCCGAAGACGTCGGGCACACGGCGGCGGAGTACGCCGAGGGCCAATCCGACGAAGGCGAGCGCCCGGTCGACGAGATCAACTCCGATCCGGCCGGCACCGGCCGGTTCATCGCGGTGGCCCAAACCCCGGCGCCGGCGTCCGACCAGCCCTTGCTGCAGTACCCCGACCCTGAGGACGGTCATCCTCCCACCATGGAGGTACCCACCGACGGCGCAGTGGCCGACGTCGCCGTCGGCGAGGTGCTCGGCGATCGGTACCGGCTCGACGAGGTGCTCGCACGACGCGGCAACGCGCTGTCCTGGCGGGCTTTCGACCAGCGCCTGTCCCGCCCCGTCCTGATGCACCTGCTGCCGCCGGGCGACCCCCGCGGGCCTGAGTTGATCGGCGTGGCCAAGCGAGCCTCCGGCGCTCCCGACGCGGCCTTCCTCAGGGTGTTGGACGCCGGCGCCTTCGAGGGCGGCGAGTCCTACATCGTCTACGAGTATTCACCCGCCACCTCGATCGAGCAGGTGCTGGCCGGCGGTCCGCTGTCCCCGGTCGAGGCCGCCTGGGTGGTCAAAGAGCTGGCCCAGGCGCTGGCCGCACTGCACAGCCGCGGGCTGTTCCACGAGCGGATCACCCCGGACACGGTGGTGATCACGGCGGCGGGCAACGTCCGGATCGTCGGACTGTTGGTCGAAGCGGCCCTCGACCAGACCCCGCAGGACCACACCGGTGAGCAGGCGGACGTCCGAGCCCTCGGCGCCCTGCTGTACGCCTGCCTGGTCACCCGCTGGCCCGGCGGCGACGGCTACGGCATGAACGGCGCGCCCACCGAAGGCGTCCGCACCCTCACGCCGGCCCAGGTGAAGGCAGGGGTGCCGCGCATGCTCGACACCCTCTGCGATCGCATCCTGAATCCCGTCCCACGCAACAAGCAGGCGCCGATCACCACCGCCCGGTCGGTCGCCCAGCAGCTGAACGCGGTGCTCGGCCAGGCCAGTGCGGCGCCCGACCTGGAACGCCGGCTGCGGATGCCGATCGAGCAGATCCGCACCACCGCCGGACGACTGCCGGCCAAGGCGACCAGCGCGCTGAGCGCGGCCAGCGGTTCGACCGGCTCGTTCAACGCGCCGATGCCGCCGCCGCTGCCCCGTCCGGCTCTGGGCCCGGACGACGATGATGACGAGACCGGTGAGTCCACCCAGCCGTGGCAGTTCCCCGGCATGCGCGAGCCGGACCCCAGCACCGAGCCGTTCACCCCCATCCCGCCGCCCCGCAGCCAGGGCGCCGGCCTGATGGTGCCGTCCCCGCAACGCGGCGGCATGGGCCGGCCGCCGCGCACGCTGCTGGCGCTCACCATCGGCTTCTTCGGCCTGCTGCTGGCCGCCGCGCTGGTCTGGGTTGCCGTCGGCCAGTTGAACACCCGGCAGCCTGCGGCCTCGTCGGCGTCCCCGACCGTGAGCAGCGCCCAGTCGATCCCGATCGCCTCGGCGAGCGACTTCGACCCATCGGCGGACGGTGGCAGCAACGCCGAGAATCCCCGGCTCATCTCCCGCGCCATCGACGACGACCCCGAGACCGCCTGGCTCACCGAGCGTTACCGCGGCGACCCACGGCTTGGCCGGATGAAGCCCGGAGTCGGCCTGGTGCTCGACCTGGGCAAGGTGCAGACGGTCAGCCAGGTCAGCGTGGCCGTGATCGGCGACGGCACCGCCGTCGAAGTCCGGGTTCCCGCCGATCCCGACGCGACCGGTGCGCCGATGCGGTCGCAGACCGACTGGAAGGCAGTCGCCTCGATCCCGAAGGCGACCGGTACTGCCGTGCTGAAGCCGAACGCGCCGATCAAGGCCCGGTTCCTGCTGGTCTACCTGACCTCGCTGCCGGCCGAGTCCGGAAGCTTCTTCCAGGGCGGCATCAGCAACATCGAAGTCCGTGGCTAGGTGTCAGCGCATTGACCGCCGATCGAGCGTGGGTAGGTCCCGAACCGACCCAACGGACCAATAGCCGTCCCAGATAGGCCGGCGAGGGGTGTAGCCGCTAACCTGCGTGATGTGATCCGGCTGCCCGACCCTCGTGGTCTTGGAACCGATCCAACGGTGAGCTCGTGATCGCCCCGGGTGCCCGGGCTGCCACCCCCCTCGACCCGGACGCGCCCACCGACGGCCAGTTGCTGGCCGCGCACGTGGCCGGCGACGACCGCGCCTTCACGGTGCTGATGGAGCGCCACGCCGACCGGCTGTGGAGCCTGGCCATGCGGGTGATGAACAAACCCGAGGACGCCGCCGACGCACTGCAGGACGCGATGATCTCGGCCTTCCGCCGGGCCGGCGACTTCCGCGGCGACGCAGCGGTGACCACCTGGCTGCACCGGATCGTGATGAACGCCTGCTTCGACCGGTTGCGGCGGATCGCCGCGCGGCCGTCCGAACCCCTGCCGGACGACCTGGAACGATCGGCCGACCTCACCGCACCGGACGACCCGGAGTCGGCGGCGGTCCGATCCGCCATCGCCGACGAGGTGACCGCGGCGCTTGGCCAGATCGGCGCCGACCAGCGGGCCGCCCTGGTGCTGGTCGACTTGGAGGGATACTCGATGGACGACGCGGCGCGGATCCTCGGCTGCGCCATCGGAACCGTGAAGAGCCGCTGCTCCAGGGGCCGGGCCCGGCTCGCCGTGCTGCTCAAGCATCTGAAGGAGGTGGACTGAGTGGGAACCGAAGCCGATCCGGCTGCGTCAAACCCAGGGTCAACCTCTGCAGAAGGAGTACCGAT
Source organism: uncultured Actinomycetota bacterium (assembly GCA_963723605.1). GTDB lineage: Bacteria > Actinomycetota > Actinomycetes > Propionibacteriales > Propionibacteriaceae > Micropruina. The sequence goes on from CAVRRM010000004.1 coordinate 359,072, forward strand.
GCCGGACCCGATCGGCGAGGCCGAGGAGGCGGTCACCCGGTTCCTTCAGTCCGCGCCGACGCTGGCCACCCCCGACGACGTCCTGGCCCGGTTGCGGGCCACCATCGCCGACGAGGTCGAACTGCGCCGGGCCAGCAGCGTCGACCCGGAGCCCGACCTGAACGACCTGAAACACGATTCCTCCGCCTGGTCGGACGATCCGGTCACCGAAGCCTGATCTTCCCAATCGCCCGAGGCCTCACCGACAATGACCCATGGTCAGCTTCGCGGGAGTCTCGCACGTCGCATTCACCGTCACCGATCTCGACGTCAGCCAGCAGTTCTACAGCGCCGTGCTGGACTTCGTGCCGGTGCTGGACGTGGGTTACGGCCGCATCCTGATGAATCGTGAAACCGGCTTCAGCGTGGCCCTGATCCGGCCCGACGCGGCGCCCGGTGAACCATTCACCGAACTCACGACCGGACTCGACCACCTGGGCTTCACCGCCGGGTCCCGCGCCGAACTTGAGGAGTGGGAGCGCCGGTTCGACGAACACGGTGTGACCTACACGCCGATCCGCGACATGGAGATGGGCGCGCATCTGAACTTTCGTGATCCGGACGGTATCGCCCTGGAGTTTTCGACCTCCAACGAGCTGGGACTGATCGCCCAACAGGCGCTCGCCGCCGGCGCCGGCACGGCGGAGATCGCCGCCTTCGTCGCCGAACACCTGGGCCCCGAGTTCGTGCCGAAGTAGATCCGGAACCGCTCCTGACTCCCTCCAGCCGTCCCTGGCGGGAGTCAGGAACCGTGCCCAACTCCCGCCGAAGCTCAGAAGATCCGGTTGACGATCTCAGCCGGTGCGTTCAGCAGCGCCTCGATCTCGTCGTCCAGCTTCACCAGAGTCAGCGAGGCGCCGGCCATCTCGAGGCTGGTGCAGTACTCACCTACGTAGCTCTTGGCCACCGTGATACCTTGCGCGGCCAGCTTCTCGGCGGCGCTGCCGAACAGCAGGTACAGCTCGCTGATCGGAGTACCGCCCAGCCCGTTGATCATCAACGCCACCCGGTCGCCGGACGCATAGGGCAGGTCGGGCACCACCGCGCCCAGCAGTTCGTCGACGATCTCGTCGGCGCTGACCAGCTTGGCCCGGCGCCGGCCCGGCTCACCGTGGATGCCGACCCCGACCTCGATCTCGTCGTCGGCCAACTCGAACAGCGGGGAGCCCTTCGCGGGCGGGGTGCACGCGGTTAGGGCGATACCCATGGTGCGGGTGACCCCGTTCACCTTTTCGCCGACCCGGATCACCTCATCCAGCTCCGCGCCCTCCTCCGACTTGGCGCCGACCGCCTTGATCACGAAGAAGTTGCCGGCCACGCCACGGCGTCCGACCGTCCAGGTGGAGTCCTGCACGGCGACGTCGTCGTCGATGAACAGGGTGGCGCACTTGATGTCCTCGGCCTCGGCGAGCTCCTGAGCCATCTCGAACGCCATCCGGTCACCGGTGTAGTTGTTCACCAGCAGCAGCACGCCCTTGTCGGATGCGAGCCGCTTCGCGGTCTCGAACACGTAGTCGGCGGGCGGGGCGGCGAACACGTCGCCGGGGCAGGCAGCGTCCAGCATGCCGGGGCCGACCGCCATCACATGGGCGGGCTCGTGGCCCGAACCGGAGCCCTGGACGATGCTGACCTTGGCGTTGTTCGGCGCGTCGGAACGCATGATCAGGTTGTATTCGGGCACGTAGGTGATGGTGTCCGGGTTGGCCAGTGCGATCCCCTTCAGCATTTCGGGTACGAACTGCCTGGGGTCGTTGACGAACTTCTTCATCGAAGTCCCTTCTGTTGGTGTGGTGGTTGCGGCGGCCGTCGTCGGCCCGCCGGCGGGGTGGATCGTGGGTTCAGCTCTGCGGCCAGTCCTTGGCCAGCTGTTCGAGCAGTACGGCGATCGCCATCGCGCCCGCATCGACCGAACCGATGCTGCGCTCGCCGGTGTAACTGGCCCGGCCGCGGCGGGCCTGCAGGTGCGCGGTGTCGTCGGCGGCCTGCCGGGCGGTGGCGGCCATTGCTGCCACGATCTCGCCCGGGGCGGCACCATCGGCCGCCTTCGCCTCGAGGGTGTCGATCGCGGGAACCATCGCGTCCAGCAGGGTCTTGTCGCCGAGTTCGGCCTTGCCGCGGGCCTGAATACCGGCGACGGCGGCGCGCAGCCCGGCCACCACGTCATCAGCGGTGACAGTCGACCTGCCCTTCAGGGAGGTGCCCATCCTGAGGATCGCCGTGCCCCAGATCGGGCCGGACGTGCCGCCGATCCGCGCCGACAGCGCCATCGCGATCTTGGTCAGGAACACCCCGGGGTCGGTGCGGTCGTACTCGGTCCAGTTCTGCTGAACGATCTCGAAGCCGCGGGCCAGCGAATAGCCGAAGTCGCCATCGCCAACCACCGCGTCCAACTCGCCGAAGTACTGCTCGTTGGCGAGCACCGTCGTGGTGATCGAGTCGACGACGAACTCGACGTCGGTCAGGGAGCCGGCCATGGATCTCCTCATTGATTGCCGGATGACGGCTGCGGTGCCGTCCCGGTGACTCGAACGCTACTCGTCCGTACATGATCACACCAGAGCAGGAACCCGAACGGGCCCGCCACCGCGATGGTGGCGGGCCCGCTCGGCATCAGCACGTCCGTGGTGTCGACAGGCTCGACCGACGGATCGGGCTGCACTCACTCCTTGACGTCGTCGTCCACCCAGTCGAAGGTGCGGGTGACCGCCTTCTTCCACTGCCGGTACAGACGGGCGCGCTCGTCGTCGTCCATCGACGGCTCCCAGCGCTTGGCCTCGGCCCAGTTGTCGATCACGTCCTGCTCGCCGTTCCAGAAGCCGACCGCGATGCCGGCCGCGTAGGCCGCGCCGAGAGCGGTGGTCTCCGCGACCACTGGACGGATCACCGGCACGCCGAGCTGATCTGCCTGGAACTGCATCAGGGTGTCGTTCATGGTCATGCCACCGTCCACCTTCAGCTCGGACAGGGTGACACCGGAATCGGCCTCCATGGCGTCCAGCACCTCGCGGGTCTGGTACGCGGTCGACTCCAGCACCGCACGGGCGATGTGATTGAGATTCACGTAACGAGTCAGGCCGACGATCGCGCCGCGGGCGTCCGACTTCCAGTACGGCGCGAACAGGCCCGAGAACGCCGGCACAAAGTAGACCCCGCCGTTGTCCTCCACCTTGCCCGCCAGTTCCTCGACTTCCGGAGCCGACGCGAACATCTTCAGGTTGTCACGCAGCCATTGCACCAGCGAACCGGTGACGGCGATCGAGCCCTCGAGGGCGTAGATCGGCTTGTTGTCGCCGATCTTGTAGCACACCGTGGTGAGCAGACCGTTCTTGGACGGAACCAGCTCTTCACCGGTGTTCATCAGCATGAAGCAGCCGGTGCCGTAGGTGTTCTTGGCCATGCCGACCTCGAACGCAGCCTGGCCGAACGTGGCCGCCTGCTGGTCGCCCAGGTCGCCGGCGATCGGCACGTCGACGAGCAGACCGGCCGGACGACCCACGCCGTAGACCTCGGAGGACGACTTGATCTCGGGCAGCATCGACATCGGAATGGTCATGTCGGCCGCGATGCCCTCGTCCCAGCTGAGAGTCTTCAGGTCCATCAACATGGTGCGGGAGGCGTTGGTCACGTCGGTGACGTGCACGCCACCGTCGACGCCACCGGTCAGGTTCCAGATCACCCAGGTGTCCATGTTGCCCATTACCAGGTCGCCGGCCTCGGCCTTCTCGCGAGCCCCTTCGACGTTGTCGAGGATCCACTTGACCTTGGGTCCGGAGAAGTACGTGGCCAGCGGCAGGCCGACCTTTTCCTTGTACTTGTCCTGGTCACCGCCGCCGAGTGCCTCGATGATCTTGGCCGTGCGGGTGTCCTGCCAGACGATCGCGTTGTAGACCGGCTCACCAGTGTTCTTGTCCCAGACCATCGCGGTCTCGCGCTGGTTGGTCACGCCGACGGCGGCGAGGCTTTCCTTGTTGACCTGGGCATCGGCCAGAGCGATGCCGACGACCTCGCGAATGTTCGTCCAGATCTCTTTGGCGTCGTGTTCGACCCAACCCGCCTTCGGGAAGATCTGCTCGTGTTCCTTCTGCCCGGAGCCAACGATCCGGCCATCATGGTTGAACACGATCGCACGGGAACTCGTGGTTCCCTGGTCAATCGCGAGAACGTACTTCTCAGCCATTGTGTTCCTTTCCACATCTTTGTAGGAGTTCCAGCTTGCCCTGCCACGGGCGGCAACACCAGCGGTTGCCGCCCGGGCAGGCTGTGTGATCGCTGTCTACCTGATCAGGGCAGCAGCACGTGAGACAGCAGTCCGGCCAGGACGCCGCCGATGATCGGGCCGACCACCGGGATCCAGGAGTAACCCCAGTCCGACGAACCCTTGTTCGGGATCGGCAGCACGGCATGGGCGATTCTGGGCCCGAGGTCACGGGCAGGGTTGATCGCGTAGCCGGTCGGCCCGCCCAGGGAGGCGCCGATGCCCACCACCAGCAGGGCAACCCCGAGGGCACCCAGCCAGCCCAGGTTCGCCGCCGGGGTGGGCATCGCACCGGTGAACTTACCGGAGGCGAGCACCACGAAGACCAGGACGAAGGTGGCCAGAATCTCGGTGACGGTGTTCCAGATCGGGTCGCGCACCTCGGGTCCCGTGGAGAACACGCCCAGCTTGAAGCCCGCCGGGGCGTCGCCATCGAACTGCTTCTTGTAGGCCAGCCAGGCCAGCACGGCACCGATGAAGGCACCGACCACCTGGGCGGCGATGTAGGTCAGCACGGACATGAAGTCGACCGGAATCCCCGCGACGAACTCCTTGGCGCCTGAGGCGACGATGCCCAGTGTGACGGCCGGGTTCAGATGCCCGCCCGACTTGTACGAGACCAATACGCCGGAGAATACGGCGAGGCCCCAGCCGAAGTTGACCATCAGGAACCCAGTTCCTTCACCCTTGTTCTTCGGCAGGATGTTGTTGGCAACCACACCGGCACCGAGCAGCAGCAGCATTGCCGTGCCCACGGTTTCGGAGAGGAAGATGGTTGCGAGAGTCATTGTGTTCAGCTCCCTTCGATGGGCATCGGTCGATGCCCGCCTTGATGCCCGGGAAACCCCGAGCATCGAAAAACTACGCCCCCCCAAAGGGGGTGGCGCGGATGTGAGGGGTGTCGCGGGCTATCGGCGCTGCATCGCGTCTGGTCCCGTCGAGCGGTCGTCCACGCCGACCGCCAGGCTTCAGTCTTGCGATCTTTGCACGGATGCGCTAGGTCTATGCACGAACGTGCAGTCCACCGGAGGGGTGATGAACGAGCGCTACGACGACATGTATCAGGCAGCCTCCCGGTACTACATCCAGGGCGAAACCATGGAGTCGATCGCCAACCAGTTGGGGCTGTCCCGATCGACGGTCAGCCGACTGCTGAAGGAGGCCCGGCACAGCGGCCTGGTCCGGATCAGCCTGGCCGACCAGACCGGCTCCCGCTCCCCGCTGGCCACCGCCATCGACCGGGCCTTCGGCGTTCGGGTGCACCTCGTCGCCGTTCGCGAGAGCGCGTCCCAACACCGCCGGTTCGACTCTGTCGCACGGCTCGCCGGCCGGCTCTTGTCCGAGGCGGTCAGTGACAACTGTGTGATCGGCGTCGCCTGGGGCGTGACCTCGTCCCATGTGGTGCGGTACCTGCAACCCAAGCCGCTGGTCGGCTCAACGGTGGTGCAGATGAACGGCGGCACCAACCAGTGGTCGTCCGGCATTCCCTACGTCGGTGAAATCCTGCAGAGCGTGGGCGACGCCTTCAGCTCGCGGGTGGTGTACTTCCCGGTGCCGGCCTTCTTCGACTATTCCGCGACCAAGGACGCGATGTGGCAGGAGCGCTCGGTGCAGAACGTGATCGGGCTGTTGCGCCGGCTGGACGTGGCGGTGTTCGGGGTCGGCTGCCTGAACGCCCGAGTGCCGTCCCACGTCTATACCGCCGGCTACATGGACGACGAGGACAAGCGTCGGCTGGCGGCCGACGGCGTGGTCGGCGACGTGGCCACCGTGCTGCTGCGTGAGGACGGCTCCTGGAAGGACATTCCACTGAACGCCCGGGCGTCCGGGCTCACCCCGGTGGAGCTGAGCCGGGTGCCGCGGCGATTCTGCGTGGTGGCCGATCCGTCCCGGGCCGCCGCGGTCGTCGGTGCGCTGCGGGCCGGCACCACCACCGACCTGGTGATCGACGAGGGCACGGCGCTGGCCGTCCTGGAACGGTTGTAGCCGATGGTCTCGACCGTGCGTCCGCTGATCGGTCCGGCGTCGTTGCTGGAGTCCTGGGATCGCCCCGCCTGGTGGACGCCGCCCGGCTGGCCACACCGGCTGGAGGCGCTGATCGGCACTCAGAACGGCGACGGCACCCTGACCATCCACCACTATTTCGCGGGCCAGCAGCGTCCGGACAACCCCTGGCTGCGGGGTGACGCGGTCAGCACCGTGGCGCTGGGCCCGGGGGCGTTGGGCCAGCGTGGCCGGGCCGGGTCAGCCACCCATGAGCTGGTCGCCCAGCTGCCGGAACCGGACGGGCTGGTCGAGTACGCCTGGGCGGTCAACGACGATGCTCTGCTGCGCTGGCGCCGGATCGGGGTGGTGGCCGAGGCAATGGAGGCACAGCATCCGGCGTGGGACGGCCCGGAGGGTCCGGACGAGTGGGGCGCCGGCACTGTGCAGGCCACCGCGACCGCGGCGACCAGGCTGAAATCGGGTTGGGTGCAGGCGTTGGTGCAGGTGGACGGATCGCTCTACCACCTGCACCGTCAACAGCGGGCCGGCCAGGTGCGCTGGCTGCGGCACGCCTGCATCCGGCTAGCCGACTCAGCGCCGTTCGCGGTGGCGTCCCAGCCGTCGGCGAAGCTGGCCCAGCTCAGCGGCGAGCGGGACAGCCAGCCCGCGCTCGACGGTCTCCCCCGCCAGACCCTGTCCACCTCGGCGTCACGCTCGGGGGTGCGCGGCACCGATCTCGGGGTGCGGATCGACCACGCCGGCCGGACCTACATGCTGTTCGGCGACACCCATTGGGACCAGCCTTGGCTCGGTACCCGGGACGCCTTGGCCGAGATCTCCGATCCGGACGCCGACCGGCCACGGGTCAGCTTCCACGGCTCGCCACTGTCGATCGCGGGCGGCCGGACGACGCTGCGCGAGTACGACGTGCCGTTGGACGGGTTCAGCATCGGCGACGAGTTGTACGCGTTCTTCGCCTCCAATCACTTCCAGGATGCGCAGGTGATGGGTCGCAGCGTGCTCACCCGGGCGCCGAGGCTGCTCGTCCAACCGTCCGAGCGCCGGCGTCCGCTGCGATTCCGCCACCTGGGCACCTTTTCGTCCCATCGGTTCATCAACGTGTCGGCGCAGCAACGCGGCGAGCACCTCTACCTGTGGGGCAGCGGGGCCTATCGGGCGGACGACCTGCGGCTGGCCCGGGTGGACCTGACCACTCCAGGGCTGGCGGAGGCGCTGCGGTCCGGGTCGGCGGCACCCTTCCTGGCGGCCGTCCGGTACTGGGCCGGCTCCGACGCCGCTGCGCCGGATGGTCAGCGCTGGTCGAGCCACGAGACATCCGCCCGGCCGCTATTGACCCCGGGAGCGCACGGTGAGGTCTCCGTCCGCTGGGTCGAGCAACTGGGTCACTACCTGATGCTGACCATGTCCGGCCCCGAGGACCCGATCGGTGCCGCGGTGCTGCTGCGCACTGCGGCAACACCGTGGGGGCCGTGGTCGCCGCGGTTGCGGTTGCTGGACTGGGTGGCGTCGGGCATGTGCTTCGACGACCCGGGGCAGCGGTTCATCAAGGCGTCATCGGACGGCAGCGACCCGGTCGGGGACGCCATCTTCCGTGGTCAGGCCAACGCCACCGGCGCGGCCTATGCCCCCTACCTGTACGACGTCGCGATGCACGGCGACCAGGTGGTGCTGCGCTACACGCTTTCCACCTGGAATCCGTACCAGGTGGTGCTGATGCGACACCGGTTCGAGCTCAGCACCGACCTGCCACTCTTGCCCAAGGTCTGAGTACGGGAGATGATCCGGTTGTAACCTCGCATTTAGTGTGAAAACAATGGGGCAGCGGCGCTGCGCGGAGGTCAGCCTCCACGCGGCACCGTGCAGATCTGCTCCCTAGGGATGTGTCGGTGCATCGCAGCGCCGGGGCTGAATAGCCTTGCCAGCAGTACTCATCGGTCGAACGTCATGGTCCGGCCAACCGATCGGAGGTCGCAGTGAAGACCCTCTCCGCAGACGTGGTGGTGGTGGGCGGCGGTTCCACCGGTGCCGGAGTCGTACGCGACGTCGCCATGCGCGGCTACAAGGCGATCCTGGTCGACCGGGCCGACCTCGGCCAGGGCACGACGGGGCGCTATCACGGCCTGCTGCACTCCGGTGGACGCTACGTGATCAGTGACCCGCACTCGGCCACCGAGTGTGCCGAGGAGAACGCGATCATCAGCCGGATCCAGGCCGACGCGGTCGAACTCACCGGCGGTTACTTCGTCGCCACCGAGGTGGACGACCCGGGCTGGGGCGACGATTGGGCCAAGGGCGCCACCGACACCAAGGTGCCGTTCGAAGAGGTGTCTGTCGCCGACGTGCTCAAGGCCGAGCCGCGGCTGAACCCGAAAATCTCCCGCGCTTTCCGGGTCGAGGACGGTTCGGTGGACGGGTGGCAGATGGTCTGGGGGGCGGCCAACTCGGCCAAGCAGTACGGTGCCGAGATCCTGACCTACCACAAGGTGACGAAGATCGAACGCGAGGGCGACCGGGTCTCCCAGGTGGTCTGTACGGACGTGAAGACCGGCGAAGAGGTGCGGATCAACTGCAACTTCGTGCTCAACTGCGCGGCCGCCTGGGGCGGCCAGATCGCGCACATGGCCGGCTGCCCCGACGTTCAGGTGGTTCCCGGCGCCGGCATCATGATCGCGATGAACCACCGGCTCACCAATGCGGTCGTGAACCGGCTCACCTACCCGGCCGACGGCGACATCCTGGTGCCCGTGCACACCGTGTGCATCATCGGTACCACCGACAAGAAGGCCGACGACCCCGACCAGCTGAAGATCGACTGGGACGAGGTGCAGCAGATGATGGACTGCGGCGAGCTGCTGGTGCCCGGCTTCCGCAAGGCCCGCGCGATTCATGCCTGGGCGGGCGCTCGTCCGCTGGTCAAGGACTCGCGGGTCGGTTCCGGTGACACCCGGCACATGAGCCGCGGCATGTCGATCATCGACCACTCCGACCGGGATGGGCTGAAAGGCCTGCTGACCATCGCCGGCGGCAAGCTCACCACGTACCGGCTGATGGCCGAAAAGGTCGTGGACGCCATGTGCGAGCAACTGGACGATCCGCGCCCGTGCCGGACCGCGACCGAGAACGTGCCCGGCTCGGAGAGCGGCAAGAACTACGTGATCACTCACCGGCTGGAGGAACGCGAGCACGACCGGTACGAGGATCAGATCCTCTGCGAGTGCGAGCTGATGAGCCGGGGCATGTTCACCGAGGCCCTGGTCAAGCAGCCCAAGGGCAGCTTCGATGACCTGCGCCGCCAGCTGCGGCTCGGCATGGGTCCATGTCAGGGCGGCTTCTGCACCTTGCGCGCGACCGGGGTCGCCCTCGAGACCGAGCACATCGACATCGATCGCGCGACTGGCCTGCTCCGGCTGTTTCTGGCGAACCGCTGGATCGGCATCTGGCCGATCCTGTACGGCGACCAGGTGCGCCAGACCGCGCTGGACAACTGGATCTTCCAGGGCACGCTCGATGTCGAGCATCTGCCCGCACCGACGCATGAGGAGGTCGTGTGATGACCCGAGTCGTGGTGATCGGAGCAGGCGTCGCCGGACTGGTGGCGGCCACCCGACTGGCGGATGCCGGCGCTCGCGTCGCGCTGCTGAACAAGGGCATCGGGGGACTTCAGCTGTCCCAGGGCACGATCGACATCCTGGGCTACACCCCCGACCGGGTGCAGCGTCCGTTGGATGAGCTGGCGGGCTTCGCGCAGGCCAACCCTGGCCATCCCTACGCCAACCTCGACGCGGACAGCGTCCGCACCGGGGTGGCCTACCTGCAGGAACTAGCTCGGCCCCGGCCTGCTGGTCGGCGATCCGGCCGTGAACCTGCAGCTGCCAACCGCGGTCGGCGCCATCCGCCCGACCGCCCTCGTTGCGCCGAGCATGACCGCCGGAGCCTGCGTCGATGGTGCCGACTTCGTGATCGTCGGATTGCGGCAGCTCAAGGACTTCTACCCCGAGTTGGTGGCCGAGAACCTGGCCCGCACCGAGCTTCCCGGCGGCGGACGGCTGACCGCCCGCTCGGTGATGCTGGACTTTCCCGCCCGCGACGTCGAGATCGACTCCTCCGGACTCACCTACGCCCGAGCCTTGGACGACCCGGCGTACCGCCGGCGCTTCGCCCAGGCCCTCAAGGCGGCGATCGGCGACGCCGGCACAGTCGGGCTACCCGCCGTGCTCGGCCTGGACGACCACGGCGCCTGGGCCGAGATCGCCGAACTGATCGGTGCGGAAGTGTTCGAGATCCCGCTGCCGCCACCATCGGTGCCCGGCATGCGGCTGAACCGGGCACTGACGGCCAGGGCCAAGAGTGCCGGAGTCCGGGTGGTGCCCGGCAGCATGGTGACCGGATTCCAGGCTGTCGGCGGCAGTGTGCGTAGCGTGACGCTGGCCACCGCGGGTGGCGGACGTGACTTCGTCGCCGACGCCTTCGTGCTTGCCACCGGCGGTTTCGAATCCGGCGCACTGCACGCGGACTCGTACCACAACGTGCACGAGTCGGTGTTCGACCTGCCGCTGCGATTACCGGAGGGACGCTTGGTGCACGGTGACTACTGGGGCGACCCACAGCCGCTGTTCACCCTCGGCGTCGAAACCGACGCCACCATGCTCGTCCGCCATCCGGGTGGCGACGCGGTCTACGACAACCTCTACGCCGCCGGCGGCATCCTCGCCGGGGCGACCCGTTGGCAGGAAAAGTCCGGCGAAGGCATCGCGGTGGCAAGCGCCGTCCGGGCCGCCGACGCCATCCTCGCCGCTGCCGACGGGGCCAACACTCAATGGGCAACCAACCAAGGAGCCGCCTCATGAACGCGCACGAGTCGCTGGAGTTCGCGCAGACCCAGGTCGCCCGGGCCTCACTTGATCACTGCGTCAAATGCACGATCTGTGAGACCGTCTGCCCGGTGTCGGCCGTGACTCCGAAGTTCACCGGGCCCAAGTTCGTGGGTCCGCAGGCGGAGCGATTCCGGCACGGCGACTCGGTCGACCACTCGTTGGACTACTGCTCGTCCTGCGGCGCCTGCACGCTGGCCTGCCCACAAGGGGTCAAGATCGCCGAGCTGAACGGCCAGGCCCGGGCAGTGATGAAGTCCGACCACATGCCGCTGCGCGACCAACTGATCTCGCAAACCACCCTGATGGGCATGGCGATGACCCCGATGGCGCCGGTGGCCAACGCCGCGCTGTCGATCAAGCCGTTGCGCACGGTGGTCGAGAAGGTGCTGGGCATCCACCGCGACGCCCCGATGCCCAAAGCGAACACCCAGACCATCACCGGCTGGCTGAAGAAGCGCAAGAAGCCCGCCGCCAAGGCCACCAAGGGCACCCTGGTGTTTTTCCACGGCTGCGCCGGCGGGTACTTCGAGGTTGAGACGTCCAAGAAGTCGATCGAGGTGCTGGAGCATCTTGGTTATGAGGTGCTGGTGCCCAAGCAGGGTTGCTGTGGCCTGGCCCAGCAGTCCAACGGCCTGTTCGACGGGGCCACCGAGAAGGTGCTCAAGCTCTGTGACGACCTCCGATCGTCCGGACGCGACCTGACCATCATCAGCTCTTCGGGTTCCTGCACCGGCATGCTCAAGCACGAGGCGCACGAGATCATGGGCGTGGACGACTCCCGGTTGACCGATGTCAGCACCCGGATCCGCGACATCATGGAGTTCCTGCTGGAGTTGCACGACCGGGACGAACTGCCCACCGACTTCAAGGAAGTTCCGCTGACCGCGGTCTACCACGCACCCTGCCAGCTGAAGAGCCAGGGCATGGGCCAGCCGGCGATGGAGATCCTGGAGCTGATCCCGGGGGTCGAGGCCGTCGAGTCCGGTGCCACCTGTTGCGGCATCGCGGGCACCTATGGCTTGAAGAAGGAAAAGTACGAGATCGCCCAAGCGGTCGGACGCCCGCTGTTCGAGAAGGTCAAAGAGGTCAACCCCGAGTTCGCGATGTGCGACACCGAGACCTGCCGGTGGCAGATCCGCAAGGGGTCCGGCGCTGCGGTGGAGCACCCGATCTTTCTGGTGCACCAGGCCTACGGGCTGAGCTGACCTGCCGGTCTGCCTTCCGTCCACCGGCAGCGAGCGCCGGACGTTGCGCGGGTAAGGGTTCGTTGCGCGGGTTCGTCCGCGCGCAATGAGCCCCAGACCGCGCAACGTCGAGACGGACGAGACGGCAAACGCCCTCTGGGACCTACCAGAGGGCGTTGTTGAAGGGGTGAGCAATCATCCCTGCCCGGACCCGTCAGCCCCGAAGAACGTCTTCCACGGCACGTTGACGGCCCCATCTTTCGCCACCACTTCGTGCAGGTGCCGCAACAGCGGGAACTGATCGGGCTGCAACACGCCGCGCTCGGTGAGCCGCTCAAAAGCATCGCCGATCACCTGAATCGCCGCCGCACCCTCCAGGGTGACTCCTGGCATCTGGGCCTTGGCCTCGGTGAAGGTCAGGCCGGCGCCGACCAGCCGTCCGACCTTCACGTTGCGGCCGCCCATCGAGGTGACGAAGCAGTCGCCGATGCCCGGCAGCCCGAGCACCGTGGACCGCTGCCCGCCGAGCAGGTCCATGAACTGGGTCATCTCCACCGCGGCCTGGCCGAACAGCGCGGCGCCGTAGTTGAAGTTCACGTACTGCGGGTCGGTTTCCTTCATGGCGTCCAGTTGGCCCTGCATGAACCCACCGCCGAAGGCGTAGCAGTTCTTGGTCGCCGCACAGACCTCGACGCCGACGAAGTCAGGGCTGGTCCACACGTGGTAAAAGTCCGTCTCGTACATGTCGCGCCACATCTGCAGCACCTCGGGGTTCTCTCCGGTGAAGACCACACAGGTGTGCCGCCGGATCGCCACCTCGCCGGCAATGGACGGTCCGGCGATCGCGGAGACCGAAACCTGGTCACGCAGGTCGTCGGGAAGGTGCGCCATCAGCGCCTTGGGCAGGATGGTCAGGTGGCCTTCGTCGTCGGCCTGCATGCCTTTGGCCAGCGCCAGCACGTGCATTCCCGGACGCAGCAGCCCGGCAAGTTGTTCACCGGCCCAGTCGACGCCGAACGAGTTGACCCCGCTCATCACCAGGTCGACGCCCTCGAACGCCTCAGCCGCGTCCTCGAGTTGGTAGGCGGTGACCCCGTTCGGAACCTTGAGGTTGAGGTTGGGATGGACTCCGGTGCTCTTGATCGAGTCGATGATGTCGCGGTCGAGGTGGGTGCCGACCAGCCGGACCTCGTGCCCATTGTCGGTGAAGGGCGTGGCCAGTGCGGTCGCCATGATGCCCGAACCGAGTACTGCGAGGGTTGCCATGTTCACTCCTCTCCGGCGGACTCGCCGCCGGGTTTCCCGGCGTTCGCCGCCGGCTGAGCGCTCGGCGGGAGGGTGGGGCGCCACTGCCGAACCTGGAATGACCACCAACCTAGCCCGTGGGTCACCTGGCTGTCGCCTGGGTGAGTTGAATCCATCGCAAAGATTGTGAAAAGTGCCTGACGACCACAACACCGCAGGTCACGAGTGCACCAAGTGAGTGAACCCGCGCCGATCAGTCGTGAAATACGCGGGTGGAGATGCAAGAAGATCGGGCATTGATGGGTGATATTTCCGCAAAACCACCCCACATGAGGCATCATGAATGTGACCGACGAACAAAGGCGCTCAAGTGGCAGTGAAGGGTCGTGGGCGGGGTTCCGCTGGCGCTCTGCGCGAGCGTCGAATGATCATCGCCGAACGGGTGGTCAAGAACGGGTCGGCATCGGTCGATGAACTCGTCGAGTTGACCGGCGTCTCGGCGATGACCGTGTACCGCGACATCGAAGCCCTCGAGGACGCCGGGGTGCTACTGCGACACCGTGGCCAGGTCACCGCCGTCGCCACCGGACTGAACGAGATCGCCGCGAGCATCCGGGTCAACCAGAACGCCGAACTCAAGCAACAGGTCGCGCGGGTGGTCGCGCAGCGGATCCGTCCGGGCAGCTCGGTGATGGTGGACGATTCGACCACCGCGTTGTGGGTACTGCGGATGCTCGACGTGCTGCCGATCACGGTGGTGACCAACTCGATGCTGGTGGCCCGTGAGTTGGAACGCCGCTCGGGGGTCCGGCTGTTCGTCACCGGTGGCGAATACCAGGCCTGGGCCGAGGCGATGCTGGGTCAGACCACAACGGACGTGATCGCGGGCATCAGGGCCGACTACTGCCTGCTCTCGGCGTCCGGAATCAGCGACCTGCAGTGCTTCCACCCCTATGAGGACTGCGTGCAGGTCAAGCGCGCGATGATGACGTCGTCGGCTCAATCGATCCTGCTTCTCGACCACAGCAAGCTGAACCGTCGGGCGCTGCACACCTTCGCCTCGATGACGGATTTCGACCTGGTGGTGGTCGACGCCCTGACCCCGGCCAGCCTGATCGCCGACCTTCGCGAGCGTGGCGTGACCGTGTTGCAGGCCGAGGCCGGCATCGACTGACCTCCGTCAACGGCAGGGCGGGCACGAGGTGCCTCCGGGTCCCCGCGGGCAACGCTCACAACGGTTGACACCGGTCCGGTTCACCGTGGAAACCTTGCCTTTGCCATCACAAACTCTGTTACAAACCCCTTGCCCACTGGTACGTTCAGGGCAAGCGGAGCCTGTCGGTGGGATCCGCTCACCTCGTGCAAAGGAGTACGGATGGGTTTGCGAGTGGTGGTCGCGGCTGACAGCGCCGGGTACGACTACAAGGAGCAATTGAAGATGGACCTCGAGGCAGACGACCGGGTCGATGAAGTCATCGATGTCGGCATCGGCTCCGATGAGGACGTCGATTACCCCCATGTCGCCGTCGCGGGCGCTCGACTGATTGCGGACGGTAAGGCCGACCGTGGTCTGTTCGTCTGCGGCACCGGTATGGGAGTGGCGATCGCCGCGAACAAGGTTCCCGGCGTCAGGGCCAGTACGGCACACGACAGCTTTTCCGTCGAGCGACTCGTGTTGTCGAACAACGCCCAGGTTCTCGCTTTCGGTCAGCGTGTCATCGGGCTGGAGTTGGCCCGGCGGCTGGCGAAGGAGTGGCTCGGCTACACCTTCGACCCGAACTCCTCCTCGGCACCCAAGGTGGCTGCAATCGAGTCGTACGAAACCGGCGGCGACAGCGCAGAAGCCGTGCAAACCAGCTGCGACTGAGCAGCCGGGCTTTACCCTCCATCACTTCTGACTAGGACGGCAACATGTTCACCAGTGACATAGCAATTTTCTTGCTTGGACTGATCGCAGCCATGTTCGGCGGTTACTTCGGTGCCGCCATCGGTGGCAACTTCGCATTTGCCCTGACCGGCCTGATGATCCTGTTCTCCTGGGGCATCTTTGTCGGCACCGGCAGCGACATCGGTTTCAACTACATCGCGTTCGGGCCCGTGATGGGACCGCACATCACCTTCGCCGCAGGCGTCGCAGGGGCCGCGTATGCGGCGAAGAAGGGATTAATAGAATCGGGCCGGGACGCCACCTCGCCCCTGGCCCGGCTCGGTCGTGTCGACGTGCTACTGGTCGGTGCCGCCTTCGGTGTCTTTGGCTACCTGCTCAACATCGGCCTCGGCCTGCTCCCCTGGTTCGGCTCGCACATCGACTCCGTCGCGCTGACCGTGTTCACCTCCAACGTGCTGGCCCGGGTGATCTGGGGCAACGGCGTGATCGTGCCCTCGAAGTTCAACCAGGGCGCATCGTCCTTCTTCAAGAAGATCGCCCCGAACAACACCGACTTCTGGCTGCGTTACCAGGAGAAGCCGAGCCAGTACCTGCCGCTGGGCTTCTTCGCCGGTGGTATGGCTGCCGGTGCGGCGGTCATGCTTTCGCACTACGTGCCAGGGGGTGCGGCCTTCGCCCATACCCTGCCGTTCGCCATCTCGGCGATCATCATTGCGTTCCTGATCCTGGGCGCAGAGATGCCGGTTCAGCACCACATCACCATCATCGGCGGCCTGGCCGCGGTGAAGTTCATGCCGGTGATCGCCGGTGCGGGCTTCGACTGGAACGCCACCTGGACCTCGGCGACCTGGATGACGGCGATCGGTGCGATCCTGATCGGCTGTGTGTTCGGCATGATCTCGGCGACCCTCGCTGAAGTCCAGTCGCAGTTGTTCCACCAGCGCGGCACGACCCACATCGACCCCCCGGCGGCTGCAATCTGGTCGTCGACGTTGTTGATCCTGGTCTTCTCGGGCAACTGAGCCGACTGAATAGGGGGTGACCGCCATGACGCCGGACGTACTCAATGCTCCCACTGAGTTCTACGACGCGTATGTCTTCGACATGGACGGCACCATCTACCTGGGTGACCATCTCCTGCCCGGCGCAGCTCGGCTGATCAACGAGTTGCGCCGGCGGGAACTCCCGATCCGGTACTTGTCGAACAATCCGACCAAGGACCCGGAGATGTACGCCCGCAAGCTGACCAAGCTCGGGCTACCGACCCCCGTTGAAGACATTTCGAACACCATCGTGACCACCACGAAGTGGCTCAAGGCGCACCATCCGGACGCGGTGCTGTTCCCGATCAGCGAGGAGCCGCTCAAGCGGGCCCTGGTCAAGGCCGGGTTCACTCTCAGCGACGATCCCGAAGAGATCGACATCGTGATCTCCAGCTACGACCGCACTTTCGAGTACCGCAAGCTGCAGATCGCCTTCGACGCGATCTGGTTCTACAAGCGGGCGTTCCTGATCGAGACCAATCCCGATCGGTTCTGCCCCTTCCCGGGCGGCCGGGGCGAGCCGGACTGCGCGTCCATCACCGCAGCGATCGAGGCCTGTACCCGCACCAAGTGCGTCAAATCGTTGGGTAAGCCCGACCCGATCATGCTGCAGGTCACCATGGAGGGCCTGGACGCTCGCGTCGAACACTCCGTGATGGTCGGCGACCGGTTGCAGACCGACATCCAGATGGCCCTGGACACCGGCATGGTCTCGGGTCTGGTGCTCACCGGCGAGGCGACGGCCGACGACGTCCGTGCGCTGTCCGATGAGCACCGGCCCAGCTACGTGATGGACCGGGTCGACCGGCTGATTCCCACTGCGGCGTGGGATGAGCTCGGTTGGACCGAGGACAACTGGGCCGACGACTGACCCAACCTTTCCCTGTGGCCGCTGGGCCACAGCGGTTTTGCATCCCCAACAACAGCACAAAGATGGAGCGGAGTGAGAGATGTCTGATCTGATCGAACGCGCACTGCAGACCTCGACCGACACCAAGGCGGTGATCGCCCGCGAGGACGCGATTGCGCAGGTCGCCGCGTTGTTCACCCAGTCCTTCGGCGATCGTCCCGCGGTCGTGGTCGGCGACGAACGGACCATGGACGCGGCCGGTACCGCGGTGATCGAGGCCCTGGCAGCCGGCGGCGTTCAGGTGGTCGACCCCTACGTGTTCCCGGGCGACCCCGAGTTGTACGCCAAGTACGAGAACGTTGAGTTGCTGCGCGACGTGCTGCGCGACATCGACGCCGTTCCCGTCGCGGTGGGGGCCGGCACGCTCAACGACATCGTCAAGCGTGCGGCCGGCGAACTGGAGCGGCCCTACCTGGTGGTCTGCACCGCCGCCTCGATGGACGGCTACACCGCATTCGGCTCGTCCATCGCCGTCGGTGGCTTCAAGCAGACCCTGAACTGCCCCGCGCCGGCCGCGTGCCTCGCGGACTGGACCGTGATGGCCGCTGCCCCGCAGGTGATGACCGCGTCCGGCTATGGCGACCTGCTCGGTAAGGTACCGGCCGGAGCCGACTGGCTGATCGCCGACGCTCTCGGTGCCGAGGCGATCGACGACTACGTCTGGGGGCTCGTTCAGGGCCCACTGCGGGCCTCGCTGAGCAAGCCCGAGGCGCTGGCCGGCGGCGACGTCGCGGCGACCGGCGAACTCGCCGAAGGGCTGGTGATGTCGGGTCTGGCCATGCAGGCGCACGAGTCGTCCCGGCCGGCTTCCGGCGCCGAGCACCAGTTCAGCCACCTGTGGGAGATGGAGGGCCACGGCGTCGACATCAAGCCCCGGCGGTTGTCGCACGGCTTCAAGGTGGCCGTCGGCAGCGTGGCGATCGCAGCGCTCTTCGAGCGGCTGTTCGAGCGTGACCTGGCCCAGTTGGACGTCGACGCAGCGGTGGCCGCGTACCCGGACGCCGCCGCGATGGAAGCCCGGTCCCGGGCCGCCCATCAGCCGCACCTGGTCGAGGAGGTGGTGGTGCAGACGATGGCCAAGCACCTCACTCCCGAGCAACTCCGCGAGCGGCTCGAGCTGGTCCGGTCGATCTGGCCCGATCTGAAGCCCAAGCTGCAGGAGCAACTGATGCCGGCCGCCGAACTGCAGCGGATGCTGCGCGCCGCCGGTGCTCCGGCCCACCCCTACGACATCGAGCTCACCTGGCCGGAGTTCAAGGCCACCTACCAGCGGGCGCAGATGATCCGGAAGCGGTACACCGTCCTGGACCTGCTGGTCGAGCTGAACCTGCTCGACGAACTGGTCGAGGAACTGTTCGCTCCCGGAGGGTTCTGGGCCGAGCAGGAATGAACGATCGGGGACGGTTCTTGTTCGTTCACCTCGACTGAACGAGCAGGAATGAACGATCGGGGACGGTTCTCTTTCGTTCACCTCGACTGAACGAAAAAGAACCGTCCCCGACGATTCAACCCGCGCCGGCGGCATCGGTGGGAATAGCCGCATCCGCGGCCTCGTTCTGCAGGACGGAGCCACCGCCGGTTAGGCTGTGGGTCGATCCACCACACGCGAGGAAAATGCATGTCTGAGGTTCGTGACGTCATCATCATCGGCTCCGGCCCGTCGGGGTACACCGCCGCCATCTACGCGGCCCGCGCCGACCTGGTGCCGTTGGTGTTCGAGGGTGCCCTGGAGTCCGGCGGCGCACTGATGAACACCACCGACGTGGAGAACTTTCCCGGCTTCCCCGACGGCATCATGGGGCCCGACCTGATGGCCAACCTGCGCGCGCAGGCGATTCGGTTCGGCGCCGAGATCGTCACCGACGACATCGTCGAGGCCGATCTGACCGGCATGATCAAGTCCGTCACCGATTCCGCCGGCGCGGTGCACCGGGCCAAGGCTGTGATCCTGGCCATGGGCTCGGGATACCGGCGCCTCGGTGTGCCCGGCGAGGACGAACTGTCCGGCCGCGGGGTTAGTTGGTGCGCCACCTGCGACGGGTTCTTCTTCCGCGACAAGGACATCGCCGTGATCGGCGGCGGTGACTCCGCGCTTGAGGAGGCCACCTTCCTGTCCCGGTTCGCCAGCTCGGTCACCGTCGTGCACCGGCGCGACGAGTTGCGGGCGTCCAAGATCATGATCGCCCGGGCCGAACTCGACCCGAAGATCAGCTTCGCCTGGAACTCCGCGGTCGTCTCCCTCAACGGCAGCCCATCGCTGAGCTCGGTCACCCTGGCCGACACCCTTACCGGAGCCCAGCGCGAGCTGGCCGTGCAGGGCTGCTTCATCGCCATCGGCCACGACCCGCGCTCGGCGCTGGTGCACGGTCAGGTCGACACCGACGCGGCCGGCTACGTGCTGGTCCAGCCCGGCACCACCCAGACCAACCTGCCCGGCGTGTTCGCGGCCGGCGATCTGGTCGACCACACCTACCGGCAGGCGATCACCGCTGCCGGCACCGGCTGCGCGGCCGCCCTGGACGCCGAGCGGTACCTCTCCGAGCTGGCCGACATCGCCGAACTGTCGGAACTCGCGGCTAACGTCTGAACCCAATCCAGCGGCACCCACCACTACCGAGAGGAACACGATGGCTGAAGTCACCGCCGTCACCGATGACACGTTCGAGTCCCTGGTCGTACGGGCCGACAAGCCCGTTCTGGTCGACTACTGGGCCGACTGGTGCGCCCCCTGCCGTCAGATCGCACCGATCATCGATGAGTTGGCCGGCGAGTTCGGCGACCGGATGGGTTTCTACAAGCTCGACACCAACGTGAACCCAAGGGTGCCCACCGAGCAGGGCGTGCTCGGCCTGCCCACGATTCAGATCTTCTCCGGCGGTGAGGTGGTCAAGTCGTTCACCGGTGGCAAGACCAAGGCGGCGCTGATCCGCGCCATCGAAGAGTTCATCTGAGCGGACCGTCCGCGCTGCTGGCCACGGACCTCGCAGGGGTATCGTGACCGGCGCGTCGAGGCCATCCCGGGCGCCGTGACGCCCATCCCGACCGCGCGGCGGAATGAAGGTCATCCCAAGCCGCGTGGCTAAGCTGGCCCGGTGAGCCTGCCGGAACCAAAACCTCGTCGTGACACGGTCTTCGACCCGTGGATCGACACCTACGCCGAACGCACCCATGGGCTCACCGTGTCGGCCGTCCGAGCCCTGTTCTCGGTGGCCAATCGGCCCGAGGTGGTGTCGCTGGCCGGCGGCATGCCGAACATCGCCGACCTACCGCGCGAGGCGATCGGAGAGGCGATCGCCGAACTGATCCGCGACCGAGGTGCCCAGGCCATGCAGTACGGCTCCGGCCAGGGCGAACAGTTCATGCGCGACAAGATCGTCGAGGTGATGGCCGAAGAGGCGATCAACGCGCACCCCGATGACGTTGTGGTCACCTGCGGCTCGCAACAGGGCCTCGACCTGGTCACCCGAACGTTCTGCGATCCCGATGACGTGATCCTGGCCGAGGCGCCCTCCTACGTGGGAGCGATCGGCACCTTTCGCGCTTACCAGGTGCAGATCGTCCATGTCGCGATGGACGAGTTCGGCATCGTTCCGCAGTCGGTGCGCGAGGCGGTGATCAGCTGCCGGGCGGCCGGCAAGCAGGTCAAGTTCCTCTACACGATCCCCAACTTCCAGAATCCGACCGGCGTCACCCAGGCCATGGAGCGCCGCCGCGAACTGATCGCGGTGGCCCATGAGGTCGACCTGCTGATCGTGGAGGACAACCCGTACGGGCTGCTCACCATCGACGGCGAACCGATGCCTGCGCTGCGGTCGATGGACGACCAGCGGGTGATCTACCTGGGGTCGTTCTCGAAGACGTTCGCGCCGGGGTTCCGGGTCGGCTGGGTGCTGGCGCCACATGCTGTCCGGGAGAAGCTGACCCTGGCCCAGGAGTCGGCCACCCTGGCCCCGCCGGTGTTCAGCCAGTACGCGATCGCCACCTACCTCGAGCAGTTCGACTGGCGCGGCCAGATCGTCGCCTACCGCGACATGTACCGCTCCCGTCGCGATGCGATGCTGCACGGCCTGGCCGAAAACATGCCGCACGGGTGCACCTGGACGCGTCCCACCGGCGGATTCTTCGTCTGGCTGACCATGCCGGAAGGACTTGACTCCCAGTCGATGCTGCCCCGCGCGGTCTCGGCACGGGTCGCCTACGTTCCTGGCACGGCGTTCTACGCCGACGGCCTGGGCAGCCGCAACATGCGGCTCTCCTACTGCTTTCCGACGCCGGAGCGGATCATCGAGGGCACTCGCCGACTCGGTGAGGTACTGCACGACGAACTCGACATGCTGACCACGTTCGGCATCGGTGTCGGCACCGCCGCACACCTGTACCGCGACATCACCGCCGGCCCTGCGCCGAACATCACCTGAGTGTGAAACATGAAGAAGAGGGGCACATGAGCAGCGAAATCGGCACCATCGTCGTACTCGCCGGGGGACTGTCCCACGAGCGCGACGTGTCGCTGCGCTCCGGACGACGGGTGTCCCAGGCGTTGCGCGACCGCGGTCACCGGGTGATCGAGTCCGACGTCAACGCGGGTCTGGCCGAACTGCTGGCAAACACCCCCGACCCGGTGGTGTTCCCGGTGCTGCATGGCGGCGACGGCGAGGACGGGTCGCTGCGCGAGGTGCTCGATCTGCTCGGCGTGCCGTACGTGGGTTCCACCGGCCCGGCGTCCCAACGCGCCTTCGACAAGTCGATCTGCACTCCCCTGCTGGACGTGCCGAAGCCGGCTCAGGTCGCCCTGCCCAACTCGGTCTTTCGTGAACTCGGCGCCCGGGCGCTGGTGTTGGCCGTGGTCGAACGGCTCGGACTACCGCTGATGGTCAAGCCGAGCCGGAGCGGCTCGGCGCTGGGCTGCACCAAGGTGGAACGGGTTGAGGCGGTGCCGGGCGCGATGGTGGCCGCCTACGCCTACGGCGAGATGGCGGTGATCGAGGAGTTCATCGAGGGCACCGAGGTGGCCGTCACCGTGGTCGACACCGGTGATGGCCCACGCGCCCTGCCTGCGGTGGAGATCCGTCCCCGCTCGGGGGTCTACGACTACACCGCCCGCTACACCGCTGGCGAGACCCGGTTTCTGTGCCCAGCCGAGATCTCGGACGCCGACGCGGCCACCTGCGCCGACCTGGCCCTGCGGGTGCATCAGCAACTCGGCCTGCGGGACCTGTCACGCACCGACATCATCATCGGGCCGAACGGCCCCACCTTCATCGAGACCAGCGTGTCTCCCGGCATGACGGAGACGTCACTTGTGCCGCTGTCGGTCGAGGCCTCCGACGAGGACTTCGGGGATCTGTGCGCTGCGCTGGTCAAGCAGGCGCACGCCAGAGGACCCGTGCCCGCCAAGGCCTGACCATGCCCCTACGCATTCGGCAGGCTTTGGTAATCGGCCTGGGAGTGGTTGTCGCCGCGGTGATGACCTGGCTCGGCTTCTGGCAACTCCAGGTGTTCACCGATCAGGGCAACGCGTCAGTGGCGGCCCGGGCACAGCAGCCGGCCGTGCCGCTGTTGGATTTCGTGGCAGCCGACGGAACGGTCGGTGACATCTACGGCAAACCGGTCGCGGCCACGGGTCACTACCTGCCCGAGCAGCAGCGGGTGCTCGGCCCGGACGGGGTGGTCAGGGTGCTCGCAGCCTTCCAACTCAGCGACGGACGGGTGTTGCCGGTGGTTCGCGGCACACTTCCCACCGGTCGGACGGAGCCATCACCACCATCGGGCGAGCTCACCCAGTACGGCCTCTTCCTACCCTCAGAGCCCGCCGCCGATCACCCTTTGGCTACGGGTTATGCGCTCGGATCGGTACGATTGCCGCAGTTGGCCCAGCTCTGGACGCAGCCGCTGATGCCCGGCTTCATCACCCTGGGTCCGGAGGCCGCGGGCGCTCAGGGACTTGCTCCGGCCACCGTGGTGTTGCCGTCCGGCGAAGGGTCGTGGCGCAACAGCGGCTACGCGCTGCAGTGGTGGGTGTTCGCCGTGTTCGGCCTCGGCATGGCGATCAGAGTCGCCCAGAGCATGGGGCGTCGCGATCGTGGGCCTTCCCCGGTTGGTTCGGAGTTGGGCTGATCCGGCGGTGCCGCGGACTGC
The DNA here is from genome assembly GCA_963723605.1 of uncultured Actinomycetota bacterium. Lineage (GTDB taxonomy): Bacteria > Actinomycetota > Actinomycetes > Propionibacteriales > Propionibacteriaceae > Micropruina. The sequence goes on from CAVRRM010000004.1 coordinate 382,655, forward strand.
GTGCAGCCCCCCACCGGTAGCCAGGTAGCCTCGGACAACGTGATCACCCACGACGATCTGCCCGCCGTCCGCTCCGCCCTGTTGCGCTACCGGATCATGGCCTGGGTGGTCGGGGTACTGCTGGTGGTGCTGGTCTGCGTCGGCCTGCCGCTGAAGTACTTCGGCCACGACGACACCGTGGTCACCTGGACCGGAGTACCGCACGGCTGGCTCTACCTGATCCTGCTGATCACGGCCTATGACCTTGGCCGACGGGTGAACTGGCCCTGGCTACGGCTGATCCTGATCGCCCTGGCCGGCACCGTACCGTTCCTGTCCTTCGTCGCCGAGCGATACGCCACCAAGGACGTTCATGGGCGTCTGGCAGCGGTGGACGCCGGCGACGCGGAGCCTGAGGTGGCCACGTCCTGAATTGTTTCGATCCGGCTATGTGCAGCGGAGCGCTCCGATCCAGGTTGATCGACTTCAAATATCGATAAAACGCTATGTGGTCGAGTAGCTAACCCGACAAAGAACTACCCAGTAGATCGGCCAACCGAACGAGGTCGTCGTCGCCGGCAAAGTCGATCACGATCCGGCCCTTACCTTTGGCCCCCATCACCACGTTGACCCGGGTGTCCAGGCGCTCGACCAGACGCTCGGCCAGCGCACTCGCCCGCTCGGTCGGCTCCCGGACGACACGGGCCCTTGGTGACGCCTTCAACTCGCGTTCACCCAGTGCGACCATCTCTTCCACGGCACGAACGGACAGGTTCTCGGCCACCACACGTTGAGCCAGTCGCTCCATCGCCAGTGGATCGCCGAGCGCCAGGATCGCGCGGGCATGGCCCGCGCTCAGTACCCCGGCCGCCACCCGTCGTTGCACCGGGGCCGGCAGTTGGAGCAACCGGATGGTGTTGCTGATGTGCGGCCGGCTGCGCTTGATCCGTCCGGACAGTTCCTCCTGGGTGCAACCGAAGTCGGTCAGCAACTGCTGATAGGCCGCGGCCTCTTCCAGCGGGTTGAGCTGGGCCCGGTGCAGGTTCTCCAGCAGCGCGTCGCGCAGCAGGTCGTGCTCCTGGGTGGGTCGGACGATCGCGGGAATCGTCTCCAGCCCCGCTGCCTGGGTGGCCCGCAACCGGCGCTCCCCCATCACCAGTTCGTAGTTGTCGTCCGACAGGGGGCGAACCACGACGGGCTGCAGCAGGCCGACCTCGCGAATGGAGTCCACCAACTCGGCCAGGGCGTCCTCGTCGAACACGGTTCGCGGCTGCTTGGGGTTGGGACGGATGCTGCCCACCGGCAGCTCCGCGTAGTAGGAGCCCTCGGGTGGCTCGACCGCGAGCGGGGTGGCGCGCTGCGGCTCCAGCGCCGGATCGGTGCGGTGGATCAGGTCACCGAGGCCCCTGCCTAGCCCACTTCGTTGCTTGGTGACGGTCATGAGTGTCCTTTCGACGGTGCCCGGCGATGCGCGATCTCGTCGGCGGCAGCCAGATAGGCCTGGGCGCCGGCGGAGGCCTGGTGGTAGGTGATCACGGTTTGGCCGTAGCTTGGAGCCTCGGAAACCCGCACGGACCGAGGAATGGCAGTGCGCAGCGTTTCCGCTGGAAAGTGCTTGCGTACCTCTGCTGACACCTGGGCTGACAAGCGGGTTCGCGCGTCGAACATGGTCAGCACGATGGTTGATAGGCGCAACCGGTCGTTCATCGACCCTTTGACCAGGTCGATGGTGCGCAGGAGTTGGGAGACACCCTCGAGCGCGTAGTACTCACACTGAATCGGCACCAGCAGTTCTTCGGCGGCCACCAGTGCGTTGAGGGTGAGCAAGCCAAGGGACGGCGGGCAGTCGATGAAGACGTAGTCAACGGTGTGGCGTTCGAACAACCGCTCCAGCGCGCGCAGCAACCGGCTCTCTCGTCCGGGCAGGTCGACCAACCCGATCTCGGCACCGGCCAGGTCAATGGTGGCCGGCAGCACCCAGAGGTTGTCGGCCTCGGGGGAGACTTGGACGTGCTGCTCGATCGGCTCGCCGTCGATCAGCACCTCGTAGGTGCCAGGTACGCCGGTGTTGTGATCGACACCCAGCGCGGTGGATGCATTTCCCTGGGGGTCGAGGTCGATCACCAGCACCCGGAGCCCGCCGGCGGCCAGTGCGGCGGCCACATTCACCGCGGTGGTGGTCTTACCGACGCCGCCCTTCTGGTTCGCGATCACGAAGATGCGGGTGGAGTCCGGAACCGGAAGTGGTCCCGTTTCACGTGGAACGGTGGGATCGGGCAACTCGGCGGCGACGGGTTCCACTTCGGGACTGTCGTACGCGACCCGGCGGGGAGCGGGGGACTGGGTCATCGTGCCACCTGGAATCGCGTCGTTTCACGTGAAACCATCGCCAACCCGATCACAGAAAGCCCCTCGACACTCGCCCGACCTACGACTTCGGAGCCTATCGGTCGCGCGCTGCGCCGCCCCACTCATGCCTGCGCGCGCCTCGAATCCGATCAAGTCAGCGGATTCTGACCACCCAGGTTGCTTCCGCCTCCGGATGGGCTTGGACCGACACCACCTCCCCGGTCAGTCGGCGCGTTCGCAGCAGGCGACGAACCTCGACCAACTCCTGTTCCGCGCTCTCACCCTTGATGGCCAACAGTTCGCCGTGCGGCGCCACCAGGGGAAGGCACCAGCCGAGCAGCTTGGGCAGGGCTGCCACGGCCCGGCAGGTCACCACCCGGTAGGAGTCGTGGTGGTCCTCGGCCCGGCCGCGAACCACCGTCACGGTTTGATCCAGGCCGAGTTCCCCGACCACTTCGGTCAGGAAGTTGGCCCGTCGCAGCAAGGGTTCCAGCAGCGTCACCTTGAGGTCCGGACGGAGAATCGCCAGCGGAATTCCGGGCAGGCCGGCACCCGAACCAACGTCCAGAACCGTGCAAGACTGTTCAATCAAACCAGTGATGGCTACGGAGTTCAGTACGTGCCGCGACCACAGTCGATCGACCTCGCGAGGTCCAATCAGACCCCAATCGACACCTCTACTTGACAATATATCGACATATTGCTCGGCCACCCGAAATCGGTCCCCGAACACGGTTTGGGCAATCTCCACGTCCACTGTCTACTGCACCCGGAGGAATGCGGGAAACCCGGACAGTGGACGCTGGAACGACACCGGTGGTTGCCCCGGGCACCGAGGCCGCGGGTGCGGCTGCGAGCAGCCTCACGGTTGGTCTGAGACACGTCGTGCCCACTGCCAAAAGTGCGGGCAGCAACGGCAGGACCGCCGGGGGCCGCCAGCGACCAACTCTCAGCGAGCGAAGCCGCCGGCGGTCAAGTCGCCGGACACGTGAATCCCGCCGCACCGAGGGGGCCACCCAGGGCTCAGTCCTTCGGCAGTACGACCACGCGCCGCTTGGGCTCTTCACCCTCGGACTCGCTGATCAGGCCGGCGCCGGCGACGACGTCATGAACGATCTTGCGCTCGAACGGGTTCATCGGCGACAGCCGGACGGGCTCGCCGGTGTCGACCACCTCGGCGATGGCGTCCTTGGCCAGCACCTCGAGCTCCTTGCGGCGCTTGTCACGGTGTCCGGCCACGTCGAGCATCAGCCGGGAGCGATGTCCGGTCTCGGTCATGACAGCGAGCCTGGCAAGCTCCTGCAACGCCTCGAGCACCTCGCCGTTGCGTCCGACCAGCACGTCGCCATCGGTCACGATCGACACGTGTGCGCGGCCGCCTTCGCTGTAGGTGTCGATGTCACCGTCCAGGTCGGCGATGTCGAGCAACTCCTCGAGGTAGTCCGCGGCGATCTCGCCCTCGTTGTCCAGGGCCTGCTCGCGCTTGGACCGGGTGGGTTCGTCCGTGCCGTCCGCGTCCGTTTCGACGTCGGTCGCGACGTCTGTTTCGGCTTTGGTCGCCGGCTCCGTCGCGGGGTCCGTCTCGGTCTCCGGGTCGATAGCGGGCTCGAGGTCAGTCTCTGTCCCGGTCTGCACATCAGTCATCTGCGTCACTCCTGTGGCTCAGGCTTCGCCAGTTGTCGGCTTGGGTTTGGGTTGACCCGGTTTGCGGTTCGCGCGGCTGGATCGCTGCGGTTGTTGCCGCTGCACCTGCTGGCGCTGCACCTGGGTCTGATCGGAGTCGTCCTCGGTGGCGGACGCGGGGGACTTGGTCGCGGTCGAGCCCTGCCGGGTCACCTTGGTGTTGTCAGCCGCCGCGGCGGCGGCTGCGGTCTGGCGGCGGCCCTTGCCGGCGCGCTTGCGGGCGATCTCGTCCGGGTCCTTGCCCTTGGCCCGCATCCGCTCTTCCCAGTCGATGAAGGCGGGGGTGTTCGGGGCCGGGTTGTTGTGGATCAGGATGTACTGCTGCGACATCGTCCAGACGTTCGAGATCAGCCAGTACAGCAGCACGCCGATCGGGATGTTCACGCCCATGAACAGGTACATCGCGGGGAAGACGTACAGCATGATCTTCTGCTGCTGAGCCATCTGGCCGGTCAGTGCCTCCGGGGGCATGTTCTTGCGCATCAGCTGCAGCTGGGTCACGAACAACACCGCGGTCATGCTGATCACGAGGATCGAGGTGAGGATCTGGGTGGGCCCGAAACCGTCGGTCATCGGCCAGAAGCTGCCGGACAGCTTGGCGCCCAGAATGGTCGCGTTCCGCAGCGATTCGGCCTGGTTCACGTCCAGCACGCCGATCGGGTGCCCCTGTGAAGCGTTCCACAGCACCTGATAGAGCGCGATGAAGATCGGCATCTGCAGCACCAGCGGAAGGCAGGACGCCATCGGGTTGACACCCTCGTCCTTGTACAGCTTCATCGTCTCTTGGCCGAGCCGCTCGCGGTCGTGCGCGTACTTCTCCTGGAGCGCCTTCATCTGCGGCCCGAGCAGCTGCATGTTGCGCGACGACCGGATCTGCCGCACGAACAGGGGGATCAGCGCGGTCCGGATCACCACGGTCAACGAGATGATCGCGAGCGCCCACGACCAGCCGTTGTCAGGGCCGAGAAACGACCCGTACATGGAGTGGAAGCTGGTCATGATCCATGACACCGCGTAGTACAGCGGCGCCATCATGGTGTTCAGTGCCCCGACGAAGTCTGACCACAGGTCCAGCGGGACGAGCTGCGGAATGCGTGGGATCACAGTGCTCCTCGGAGTTCGGGATGGGACGTGCGTTGTTCCGTCGCCCAGTCAGCGGCGGCCTGGGTGCCCGGAACGGGGTCGTAGCCGCCCAGCGACCATGGGTGACAGTGGGCGATCCGACGCATCGCCAGCCCGGTGCCACGCCAGGCGCCGTGCACGCTGACCGCCTCGAGGGCGTAGGCAGAGCAGGTCGGGTAGTACTTGCAGACCGACCCGTAGAGCGGGCTGATCACGGCGCGATAGGCCTTGAGCAGGCCGATCAGGACGGTTCTCATCGGTTCGCCAGCTTCGCGGTGGTTGCGTCCCAGGCCTGGTTCAGATCGTCCGCGACGGGGCCAGGAGTCGGCAGCGCACGCACCACCACGTCCAATCCGAACGGCGCATCGGCGAGCCGGCCGGCGACCAGGTGCCGCAGTTGTCTCTTGACCCGGTTGCGCCGGACCGCGTTGCCGACGGCCTTGGACACGACAAAACCCGCCCGGGACGGCGGGTTGTCGGTTCGTCTCATGTGCAGCACCAGAGTGGGGCGTCCGCAACGGACACCTCCACGGATGGTGGTGCGGAACTCCTCAGCGGTACGCAGCCGCGCGGCCTTGGCCAACACCTGACGACTCGTCAGGTACTGGTCAGCCGGCCAGGCGGGTACGGCCGCGGCTACGCCGGGCCGAGATGATGCTGCGCCCGGCGCGGGTGCGCATCCGCAGGCGAAACCCATGGGTGCGGCTACGACGCCGATTGCTCGGCTGGAAAGTGCGCTTGCTCACGGAAGTGCTCCCCGTTTCAATGTCTTGTGGAACCCATACGCCCACGACGGACGCACGCAGATGGATCGCTGGCGGCGACCAAACAAGATTACGCGGCGTGGTGACCGTTGGGCAAACTGGTGGCCCTCGGACGTTCGTCGAGCCGACACGCCGACAGCGCGAAATATATCTGAGAATCGGTTTGCAGATGGCCCCGGGGAGGGCTAGCGTTTCGCTCCGTTGACCTTGGGCGGCCCCATCCCTGGGAGCGGCACCCTTGTTCACACCCTGTGGAAAACTTGTGTGGACGAATGGGTCGACCCATGACCAAGCAGTGAAGGGGGATCAGGTGTCCGACCTGACGAGCCCCGCTCCTGCGATCCCCCCGGCCGACCTGGACGACGCTTGGCGGTTCGTCTGGTCGGAGGCCGATGCCCCGTCCCGCGCCTGGCTGAAGAACACCAGCGCCGAGAGCATGAGCGCGAACACGGTGACCATCAGCGTGCCCAACGACTTCACCCGCGCCCGGGTCGAATCCCGTCTTCGGGGGTGGGTGGAAGGCCGTCTGACCAGCTATTTCGGCCGCCCGGTCGGCATCGTCCTGGTGATCGCCGCCGGCGCCGAGGACCAGGACGACGACGCCTTCGACGCCGGGCCGCCGATGCCGCCGCCCGCTCCGGTACTGACCGCGTCCGTCGGGGCGGACGACCGCTCGGGCGGCCGGCTCAACCCCAAGTACACCTTCGAATCGTTCGTCATCGGCAGCTCGAACCGGTTCGCACACGCGGCCGCGGTCGCCGTCGCGGAGGCACCCGGAAAGGCCTACAACCCGCTGATGATCTACGGCGAGTCGGGGTTGGGCAAGACCCATCTGCTGCACGCCCTGGGCCACTACGTCCGCAACTACCACTCCAACCGGCGGGTCAAGTACGTCTCCACCGAAGAACTCACCAACGACTTCATCAACGCGATCAGCGACAACCGGACGGCAGACTTCCGCCGCACCTATCGCGACGTGGACGTGCTGCTGATCGACGACATCCAGTTCTTGGAGTCGAAGATCCAGACCCAGGAGGAGTTCTTCCACACGTTCAACACCCTGCACACCGCGCAGAAGCAGATCGTGATCACCTCGGACCGTCCGCCCAAGTCGCTGGAGGCGCTGGAACCTCGGCTGCGCAGCAGGTTCGAGTGGGGCCTGATGACCGACATTCAGCCGCCCGACCTCGAGACCCGAATCGCCATCCTGCGCAAGAAGGCGGCCGCCGAGCGACTGACCGCGGGTCCTGACGTGTTGGAGTTCATCGCGTCCAAGATCCAGGCCAACATCCGCGAACTCGAGGGTGCCCTGATCCGGGTGACCGCGTTCGCCAGCCTGAACCGGCAGGAGGTCGACCTGGCACTGGCCGAAGTGGTGCTGCGCGATCTGATTCCGCATGGCGACGACACTCCGATCACGGCGACGCTGATCCAGTCCGAGACCGCCGCCTACTTCTCGATCAGCACCGAGGAGCTGTGTGGCGCCAGCCGGATGCAGGGCGTGGTGATGGCCCGGCAGATGGCGATGTACCTGTGCCGCGAGCTGACGGACCTTTCGCTACCGAAGATCGGTCAGTCGTTCGGCGGCCGCGACCACACCACGGTGATGCACGCCAACAAGAAGATTCGGCACCTGATGGGTGAGGACCGCAAGGTCTTCAACCAGGTCGCCGAGTTGACCAACCGGATAAAGCAGCGCGCCGCGAAGCGCTGAACGGCGCCGTCAGCCGCACACCGTCGTCCCGCAGAATTCCGGGATCTGAGCGCCCCAAGTGGCCTCAACGTTCGTGTTCCCGAGCAGGCCGCGGGCTGACGACAACCGGTGCAGAACCACATGTTCTGGTGACCCACAGCTGTGGACGGGCGATCGCGGGCGGCAAACCGTCCGCAACTACTACCCGTGTGATTCAGGGTTGTGCACACCGTCGTCCCGAGCCCCAAACCGGCACTGACCAGCACTTTCACCGGTTGTCCACAGAATTCACACCAGCTATGACTACGAGGAATTGATACTCGTCAAATGATCATAAAAGCAGCGCCGTCCCCAAGGTGTGGAAGACGTCACCAGACTCGACCCTGCGGATATGATCGACCCCCGGAAGTACTGAGCAAGGGAGCCACGTGAAGATCCGTCTCGATCGCGATGTCCTCGCCGAAGCTGTGGCGTGGACTGCCCGCAGCCTGCCCACCAGGCCGAGCGTCCCGATCCTCGCCGGCCTGCTGATCAAGGCCGCGGACGGCCAGGTGGTGATGTCGAGTTTCGACTACGAAACCTCCGCGCAGATCGGGGTCAAGGCGGACGTCGCCGAAGACGGTGTCGCCCTGGTATCCGGACGGCTGCTGGCCGACATCGCCCGCTCGCTGCCCAACAAGCCGGTCGACATCACCGCGGAAGCATCCCGGATGGAGCTGGTCTGCGGCAGCGCCCGGTTCACCCTGCAGACGCTGCCGGTGGACGACTACCCGGCTCTGCCGACCATGCCGGAGGCCACCGGAACCGTGGCCAGCGAAGACTTCGCCCGCGCGGTGTCACAGGTGGTCGTGGCGGCCGGGCGTGACGAACTGCTCCCGGTGTTCACCGGCGTCCGAATGGAGATCGAGGGCGAGACCCTTTCGCTGCTGGCCACCGACCGATACCGGATGGCGCTGAAGGAAATTCCCTGGAACCCCAGCAGCACCCGTACCGACGGTGCCGCCCTGGTGCCGGCCCGGGTGCTGGGTGAGACGGCGAAGTCGATGACTTCCGGCGAGGTGGTCACCCTCAGCCTCTCCGGCACCGGATCCGGTGACGGGCTGATCGGCTTCGAGGGCGCGGGCGCGGCCGGCGTCCGCGAGATCACCACCCGGCTGCTGGACGGTGAGTTTCCCAAGGTGCGGCACCTGATGAACGTGCAGGCCGCCTTGACCGTGCGGGCCAACACCGCCGAGGTGATCGCCGCGGTGAAGCGGGTCGGACTGGTTGCGGAGCGCAACACCTCCCTGCGCATGCTGATCGGCGATCAGGCGATCACCCTCGAGGCTGCCACCGGAGACCAGGCCCAGGCCGTTGAGGCACTCGAAGCCGTGGTCAGCGACGAGACCGGCAACGGCCCGACCATGACCGCCGCCGGGTTCAACCCCCACTACCTCTCGGACGCCCTGTCGGCTCTCGACGCCCCATACGTGCACTTCGCGTTCACCGCGCCCGGCAAGCCCTGCCTGCTGACCGCGCTGAACGAGATCGACGGTGAGCCGCTCACCGACTACCGGCACGTGATCATGCTGATGCGGCTGCCGGCCTGACCTACGCTCAACCAACCCCACTCCGGACGGGCAACCGCCGGAAGCCACCGGAAGGAACGTCATGGAACTCGGACTCGTCGGACTGGGCAAGATGGGCAACAACATGCGCGAGCGTCTGCGCCTCGCCGGTCACACCGTCGTGGGCTACGACCGCAACGCCGACGTCAGCGACACCGCCTCGATGGACGAGATGGTCGCCAAGCTGAGCGGTTCGCCCCGAGTGGTCTGGGTGATGCTGCCGATCCAGGTGGTCGACGCCGTGATCGGGCAACTGCGGGACCTGCTCAGCCCCGGCGACATCGTCATCGACGGCGGCAACACCAAGTGGACCGAAGACACCAAGCACGCGAAAGTACTCGCCGACAAGGGCATCCACTTCGTTGACTGCGGCGTCTCGGGCGGGGTCTGGGGCCTCCAGAACGGTTACGCCCTGATGGTCGGCGGCGACGAAGCCGACGTGGCGGCGACCATGCCGATCTTCGAGGCCTTGAAGCCGGCCGGTGATTACGGATTCGTTCATGCCGGCAAGGTCGGCGCCGGCCACTTCGTCAAGATGGTGCACAACGGCATCGAGTACGGGCTGATGCAGGCCTACGCCGAGGGCTGGGAACTGATCGAGGCGGCCGGCCAGGTGACCAATGTGCCGGAAGTCTTCAACTCCTGGCGCGAGGGCACCGTGATCCGGTCCTGGCTGCTCGACCTGATGGTGCTGGCACTCCGCGACGATCCCCACCTGGACGGCATCGAGGGCTATGCGGCCGACTCGGGCGAGGGCCGTTGGACGGTGAACGCGGCCGTCGAGCTGGGCGTGCCGGTTCCGACCATGGCAGCCGCACTGTTCGCCCGGTTCACCTCCCAGCAGGAGGACTCGCCGTCGATGAAGATGGTCGCTGCGATGCGGAACCAATTCGGCGGACACGCGGTCAAGGCGGAGACTCCGCCGTCCTGAGTCTTGGTTCGTTGGGTCGGTTGGGGATGGGGGTCCCGGGCCGAGACAACCAGCCTCGGTCGCAAGCTCCCTTCGGCGGCCAGACCCATCCACGTCCCGGCCCGGAACCCCCATCCCCAACCTCACTACACCCCGGCTCGGTCAGCGGTTCATTCCACTTGCATTCGCGCGAGCACTCCCCGTCGGTTGAGCTTGTCGCGGAAGGCATCGGCGCGGTGTCGTAGGGTGACGGCGTGTTCGTGACCCACCTTTCGCTGGCTGATTTCCGGTCATATGCGACGGCTGAGGTGGCCCTTCAGGCCGGCGTGACCACGTTCACCGGAGCCAATGGGCAGGGCAAGACGAACCTGATCGAGGCGGTCGATTACCTTGCCACGTTGGGGTCGCACCGGGTGGCGTCCGAGCAGCCTCTGGTTCGGCACACGGCTGAGCGGGCGATCGTCCGGGCCAGGGTGCAGGCGGGATTGGACGATCCGCGCCAGTTGTTGCTCGAGGTGGAGATCCTGCCTGGCCGGCAGAACCGGGCCAGCCTCAACCGCGCCCCGTTGCGGCGGCCCCGGGAACTGCTCGGGGCGCTGCGCACGGTGGTGTTCTCGCCGGAGGACCTGGCGCTGGTCAAGGGTGACCCGAGCGAGCGGCGCCGATTCATCGACGAGCTGATCACCACCCGGTGGCCGCGGCTGGGCGGCGTCCGGGCCGACTACGACCGGGTGCTGCGGCAGCGCTCGACCCTGCTGAAGTCCCTGGCCGGCCGCCCGCGTTCGATGCGGGACGAGGCCGAGTCGACGCTGCTGGTGTGGGACGAGTCGCTGGCCAGATTCGGCGCCGAACTGATCCACGCCCGGCTGGCTACCCTGGCCGACCTGGCGCCGCACGTTGCGGCCGCGTACACCTCCATCGCACCCACCAACAACGACGCAAGAGTCGCGTACAAGTGCGCGATCGAAGCCGACTCCGGACACCAGCCAGAGCGAGATCGAGGCGCGCCTGATCCAGGCCATGGGGGAGCGACGCAACGACGAGATCCAGCGTGGCGTCTGCCTGGTGGGTCCGCACCGTGACGACCTGGTGCTCAGCCTGGGCGACCTGCCGGCCAGGGGATATGCCTCGCACGGTGAATCGTGGTCGTTCGCCCTGTCGCTGGAGTTGGGCGCGTTCGCCCTGCTGCGTGCCGACGGGGTCGAGCCGGTACTGATCCTGGACGACGTTTTCGCAGAACTCGACACGCTGCGCCGCGAGCGGCTGGCAGGCATGATTTCAGCAGCGGAACAGGTGCTGATCACCGCAGCCGTGCCGGCCGACGTGCCGGCCCGGCTGGGCGGGCGACGGTTTCAGGTCGGTGGTGGCGAGGTGAGCGAGGTGGACGATGTTGCCGGTGCGCCATGACTGAGCATGACCCCTCCGGTATCGAGCTGGCGAGGCTGATCGCTCGCAGTGCCCAGGGGGCGCCTCCGGACCCGCGTCCGGCCAGACCCGCACGCCGGCCCAAGCCCGCAAAGGAGCGTCCGATCGGCGACCCGCAGCCGCTCGGCGAGGCGTTGGACGACCTGATCAACAGTTCCGGTTGGGCAACGGAGGTCAACCTGCACCATCTGCTGGGACGCTGGAGCGACCTGGTCGGGCCGACCAACGCGGAGCACTCGATCCCGGTCGGCTTCGAGAACAAGGTGCTGCAGGTGCGCACCGACACCACCGCCTGGGCGACGAATCTGCGGCTGCTGGCACCCTCGATCGTGGCCCGGTTGAACGACCAACTCGGCGACGGCACCGTCCAACGGATAGCGGTCAAGGGGCCGGACGCACCGAGCTGGAAGCACGGCGTCCGTAGCGTTCGGGACGGCCGCGGGCCCCGCGACACCTACGGCTGATCGGGCCGCGAACTCCGGCTTGGTTAGGATCGCAACCACCATGGAGGCACTTCGCACCCTTGCGCGCTCGCTGAGCCAGTTGGTCACCACGACCGGGCTGGTCTGGTGGCGATGCCTGCCCAAGCTGCTGGTCACCGCCCTGTTCGGATGGCTGGGGTACCGAATCTTCGCTCAGCTCGCCGCGATGGTGGTCGACGTCAGTGCCTGGCTGTCATTGCTGATGCTGTCGATCGGCTTCGTGGCGCGGCTGTCGGCGATCATTATCGGATTGCGCATCGCCGGCCAGGAACTGCAGATCCGCGAAGCGATACCCCTGTCGGATGATGATCCACGCGACAACTCGATCTCGCACCTGCTCTCGATGACCCTGTTGCCGTTTCTTGGCATCTACGCGGTGTTCGACGTGGTCACCGACGCGGCCAACAACATTCAGATCGACTATTACGTGTTCCTTGGGCTGACCTTCGAGCGGCCGGTGCTGTCCCAGCTGAACCCTTCGGGCAATGGCAACACCGTCTGGCTGATCATCGGCGTGATCGTCGCGCTGTACCTGGCCCGGCGGCTGGTCGAGGCCTGGTTCGACCGCACCGGATTCCGTCCGCTGGGACTGCTGGCCGCCCTGATCGAGGGCTTCTTCATGCTGATCGTGGTGCTCAGCGGCCGCCAGTTGGTGGTCAGCCTGATGCACTGGGTGGACGAGCGCACCTTCCGAGTCTGGCTGGACTATCCAGGTCGGGGTCTGCAGCAGGTGTTCGGGCGACTGGGTGTCGACATCTCCGGCCTGCTCGAGCAACTCGGCTCGCTGTGGTGGGAAACCGTCTGGCCAGGCATCACCGCGATGGTGATCGAACCGATGCTGTGGCTGGCGCTGGCGTCCCTGGTGTTCGGCAGCCAGGTGATCTCGGCGGCGGATCTGTGGCGGCACGGACGTCCCGTGACCGTGCGCGCGCGCAGGTCCCAGGTCAACCTCGGCGATCGGCAGCGGCGGGTGGCGCTGGAGTTGCAGGAGGCCTTCTTCGGCGACCTGAACGACAAGTACCTGCCCACCCTGCAGTCGCTGCGCCTGGTGCTCGGCGTGGGGTCCGTCTTCTTCGCTGCGTTCATCCTCAGCTACGGCCTGCTGACCGCGGGTGAGGAATGGCTGAGGCGGGCGATGTTCGCCGCCCTGGGGGGCCACCCGGCAACCTTCTGGTCGATCGCCGGGCCGCCGATCGATCTGATCGTCGACGTGCTGGTGGAGCCGATCCGATGGGTGCTGCTGGCCACCTCGTTCCACGCCTGCCTGGCCCTGTTCGCCGCTCGGGGTGGCCAGCCCGAGGGCGTCTCCGACGCCCCCGAGAGATCGCGTCGCTCCGAGCCTCCCGAGCAGGACGTGGCCGTCGAGGTGACCCCGTGACCCGCCGCTTGGACCATTGGCTGATCGCCGTTGTGGCGTGCCTGGCGATGGTGGGGTTGAACGCCTTCACCGGCGACTTTCCCCAGGAGGCGGTACGCCGGGTCGAGGTCGGGCAGGCCGGACGACTGTACGACTCGACGGTCACGGTGAACTCGTGGACGATCGGCCAGGTGCTGTACCAGGACGATCTCTTCGTCGGCCGCAGCGCGGTGGTCTTTCTGGCCGTCAACGTGACCGTTGCCACCGACGGCCAGGAGCGCAACACCAGTTGGAAAGCAGGGGGCTCCAACGGTGTCCGGACCTTCACTCCGAGGGATCCCGTGCAGGTGCCGCAGCCCGGCTTTCGGCTGACCCAGGACGTGGTCTTCGAGCTCAACCCCGACGACCTCGCCGGCTTCACCGCCACCTTCCTGGTCCGCCCTCCGATCTATGCCTTCGACCCGCAGGTGAACGTGCCGCTCGGGATCACTGGGGAACAGGCCGCCACGGCGATCGAGGCGTCCCGGTACGACACCGTCAAGGCTGTCACCGGACGGCCGGAGGTGATCCGATGACCGCGCGAAACCGGCAGTGGGTGGCCGCCGCGGCTGCCGCCGCCCTGGTGCTGGCGGTTCTGGTCGGCTGGCTCTCCTACCTGCACGCCCGCAACACTCCGAGCTATGCCCAAGTGGCCGCCGGCGAGCTGGCGAACCCCGAACAGGAGGGTGGCATGCCGATCCGGCTGACCTCCCTGACGGTGACCCAGCAACTTGTCACCGACCGCCAGGTCAACGCCGCACCGGCCGGCGCGCTCTGGGTGATCGCCGTGGTCGACTACACACCATCCGACGGCGGCGGCGGGTGCTCGCTCGACCTGCTGGCGGTCGACGGCCGGCGCTGGTCGACGGTGAGCTTTCTCGACTACGAGGGCAGCCGGACGCTGGACGAGTACTGTTCGGCCAAGCCGGGCGAGGGAACGCCGCGCGCAGAACTGATCTACACGGTTCCCGAGGACGCCGCCGGGTCCTTGGCGGGGCTGATCAGCATGCGCACCGGCTATCGGGGAACCAACCCCTATCCGGTGCTCACTCCACCACGCTGACCGCCGTCCTGGCATTGCAGCGGTGGGCTCAGGGCTCGTCGGGCTCGGTGACCACCGGTACCTCGAACCGGTAGCCGACCCGAGCCGCCGACCACACCATTTCGCCCTCGCCGGTCGGGCTGGCGTCGATCCATTCCAACTCCGAAGCACCGACGGACACGAAGTCGGTGCCCGGAAAGTCGTCGAAGGAGAAGACCAGCTGGCACGGCACCATCGGCGTGCCTGGGTTGAGCACGTTGGAGTTGCCGAGGGTCTCCCCGGGCCCGAAGAACAGCGAACCGTCGCCGGCGATGGTTCGGCTGACCGGATGCTGGGCCGAGAAACCATTGGTGACCAGCCGATCGGCGGTGGACTCCAGCGGCTCGTCAGTGTTGTTGCGGCAACGTGCGAACACGTACAGCGACCACCTGGACGAGCTCTGCCGGGCCAGTGCCCGGTCAACCGTGATCGACAGCGGACCCAGGTTCACCTCGGTGCCCACCGGCAGCCGGAACAGCCGTCCGGTCGCTGGGGCGAAACCCCCCGCCCACCACACCCCGCCGACCAGCGCCACCGCACAGACCAGCACGATCACCAGCGCGGGAATGCTGCGGATCCGGCGGCCGGCGTCCGGCTCAGGCGGCGCGAAGCCACCCAACTGGTCGTCGTCCGGCACCTCGTCGGACGATGCTGCCGGCAGCCGGTCCGTGGTCACGGGCAGCAGTCTAGAACCGCCCGGGTCAGCCCGAGCCCGAACCGCTTGCCCCCGCGCAGGGCCGGGAGGATGATCGCCGGATGGACGCGAAGCCGGAGGATACGCTCTACGCCGCCGCCGGTGGAGCCGCGGGACTGCTCGCCCTGGCCCACGCGTGGCACGCCCGCTGCCTCGCGGACCCCGAGGCCGCGCACCCGTTCGAGCACGGCAACCATCCGCAGCATCTGGAGCGGCTGGCGGCCTACTGGGGCGAGGCGCTCGGAGGTCCGGCGACCTACTCCCGAACGATGGCGGACGAGAGTCACGTACTGCGACTGCACGCCTGCAACGGTCCACATCCTTCGCTCGACGCCGCGGCCATCGCCTGCTTCGACGGTGCGCTCACCGATGTCGGCATCACCGGCGCGCTGGGCAGCACCCTGCACGACTATTTCGCGACCACGACGCAGCGGATGACCGGCCATCCCACCTCCGCCGCCGACATACCCGAAGGCCTCCCGGTCCCGCACTGGTCCTGGACCGGACCGTTGGCCTGACCCCGGTTGCCCCGCGCCGGTTCGCGAGCACTGCGCGGATCAGGGACGCGCCTCTGTGGCGGGGGTACAGGGGGACACGTCAGGGGGGAAAACTGCTCAGAGGGCCGTTCTCGGCCGTTCTGTCCACATTTCGCCCCTGAACGGCCCTCCAGATTCGGGTCCGACTGGTCGGACAGGGTAGACTAGGAATGTTGCGAATACCGCCACCTCCCAAGCCCGGGTCGTCGGCGGTGTTTGTCTGACTGAGACCCGAACAGCAAGGGGTAAAACACCAGTGAGTGAACCGACCAACGGTCACCGAACGGTCGGGTCGGCGGCCCATACCGTCGACGCCGGCAGCTACGAAGCCAGCGCCATCACCGTTCTGGAGGGCCTTGAGGCCGTCCGTAAACGACCGGGCATGTACATCGGTTCCACCGGTGAGCGGGGCTTGCACCACCTGGTGCAGGAGGTGGTCGACAACTCGGTCGACGAGGCACTGGCCGGGTACTGCGACACGATCATCGTCCGGCTGCTCGACGACGGCGGCGTCCAGGTGATCGACAACGGTCGCGGCATCCCGGTGTCGGAGCATCCCAAGGAGAAGATCTCAGCGCTCACCGTGGCGCTGACCATGCTGCACGCGGGCGGCAAGTTCGGTGACGGCGGCTACAAGGTCTCCGGCGGCCTGCACGGCGTCGGCGTCTCCGTGGTGAACGCGCTGTCCTCCCACCTGACCGTCGACGTGCGCCGCGACGGCTACCACTGGCAGCAGTCCTTCTCACTCGGTGACCCGGACGCTCCGCTGGCGCGGCTCGAGCCGGCCCAGGACACCGGCACCACGGTCACCTTCTACGCGAGCGCCGACATCTTCGAAACCACCTCGTACTCCTACGAGACACTGGCCACGCGATTCCGCGAGATGGCCTTCCTGAACAAGGGCCTGACCATCACGTTGATCGACGAGCGGGCCGATCGTCGGGTCGAAGACGACGAGGAGCCACCGAGCGACACCTTCCGGTTCGACGACGGCCTGATCGACTTCGTCAAGTTCCTCACCGGCAGCAAGGAGACCATCCACCCCTCGGTGATCGCGATCGATGCGACCAACGACGAGCAGCGACTCAGCCTCGAGGTGGCCATGCAGTGGAACTCGTCGTTCAACGAGAGCGTGCACACCTTCGCCAACACCATCAACACCCACGAGGGCGGCACTCACGAAGAGGGCTTCCGGGCTTCGCTGACCAACACGGTGAACCGCTGGGGCGAAACCTGGGGCCTGATCAAGAAGCGCGATGACCGGGTCTCCGGCGACGACATCCGCGAGGGTCTCACCGCGATCATCTCGATCAAGCTGTCCGAGCCGCAGTTCGAGGGCCAGACCAAGACCAAGCTGGGCAACACCGAGGCCCGCTCGTTCGTGCAGAAGGTGGTCAACGACCTGCTCGGCGACTGGTTCGAAAAGAATCCGGCCGAGGGTCGCGACATCGTCCGCAAGTCGCAGGCGGCGGCGTCCGCGCGCATGGCCGCCCGCAAGGCGCGCGACATCGCCCGTAGTCGCAAGGGTCTGCTGAAGACCGGGCAGTACGGCAAGCTGTCCGATTGCCAATCCACCGAGCCGGCCGAGTGCGAGGTCTTCATCGTCGAGGGCGACTCCGCCGGCGGTTCGGCCAAAGGTGGTCGCGATCCGCGGATCCAGGCGATCCTGCCGATCCGGGGCAAGATCCTGAACGTCGAAAAGGCCCGGCTGGACCGGATCCTGCAGAACCGCGAGGTCGAGGCCATCATCAACGTGCTCGGCACCGGCGTGCAGGACGACTTCGACGTCAACAAGCTGCGCTATCACAAGATCGTGCTGATGGCGGATGCCGACGTGGACGGTGCGCACATCCGTACCCTGCTGCTGACCCTGCTGTTCAGGTTCATGAAGCCGCTGATCGATCACGGCTACGTGTACCTGGCCCAGCCGCCGCTGTACCGACTGCGGTGGAGCAACGCCCCGCACGAGCTGGCCTACAGCGACGCCGAGCGGGACTCGCTGCGCGACGCCGGCTATGAAGCGGGCAAGAAGCTGCCGGCGCCGAACAACAACCCGATCCAGCGTTACAAGGGCCTGGGCGAGATGAACGCCGACGACCTGTGGGACACCACCATGGACCCCGACAAGCGGTCGCTGCTTCAGGTCACCCTCGAGGACGCCGCCACCGCCGACAACATGTTCTCGATCCTGATGGGCGAGGAGGTGGAGCCTCGCCGGCACTTCATTCAGCGCAACGCCAAGGACGTCCGCTTCCTCGACATCTGATGGTTATGCCCGTGTCAAATGCGTCGAGAGCCACCCGGGATCCGCGGTCGGAGAACATGCCCGAGCCGCCCATCTCCAGATCTTCCTCGCGAGCTCGGATGATCTTCCGAACGCCCACCCACCTGCCTCGGACATGTTCTCCGACCGCTTCACCGATCACCTTTCGGCGGTCGAACCGGGCACTTGATCACCCGCCGATTGAGCTTGGTCAAGTCCATGGCTTTGCGCGTTCATTCCCAACAGCTACCTGCCCACTCCGGGCAGCTTCTCGTCATTCCGGCGGACGCCGGAACCTCACTTCGCAACCCGACCTCACGTTTGGAGACTGACCGATGACTGACGGTCCGATCGACATCACCCCTGACGTCCCGAGCGACGGCGCCGACAACGCCGAGACCGTGCCGACCCTGGCCCGGATCGACGAGATCGACCTGAACGTCGAGATCCAGCGGTCCTACCTCGACTACGCGATGAGCGTGATCGTCGGACGGGCCCTGCCCGACGTCCGCGATGGCCTGAAGCCCGTGCATCGCCGGGTGCTGTACGCGATGTTCGACGGCGGCTACCGTCCCGACCGGGGCTGGAACAAGTGCTCCCGGGTGGTCGGCGAGGTGATGGGTCTGTACCACCCGCACGGCGACCAGGCGATCTACGACACCCTGGTCCGGCTGGCCCAGCCCTGGGTGATGCGCGCGCCGCTGGTGGCCGGGCAGGGCAACTTCGGCTCGCCGGGCAACGACCCGGCCGCGGCGATGCGGTACACCGAGTGCCGGATGGCCCCGCTGGCCATGGAGATGGTCCGCGACATCACCGAAGACACAGTCGACTTCCGGCCGAACTACGACAACCGCGACACCGAACCGGTGGTGTTGCCGGCGCGGTTCCCCAACCTGCTGGTCAACGGTTCCACCGGCATCGCGGTCGGCATGGCCACCAACATCCCGACTCACAACCTGCGCGAGGTGGCCGAGGCCGTCCAGTGGTCGCTGGAGAATCCGGAAGCGTCCAAGGAGGACCTGCTGGAGGCCGCGATCGAGCGGATCAAGGGGCCGGACTTCCCACTCGGCGCGCTGATCGTCGGCCGCAAGGGCATCGAGGACGCCTACCGCACCGGGCGTGGCTCGGTGATCATGCGCGCGGTCATCGACATCGAAGAGGACAAGTCCGGGCGCACCCTGCTGGTGGTCACCGAACTGCCCTACATGTGCAACCCCGACAACCTGGCCACCAAGATCGCCGAGCTGGTCAACGCCGGCAAGATGACCGGCATCAGCGACATCCGCGACGACTCCTCGGCCCGCACCGGCCAACGCCTGGTGATCGTGCTCAAGCGCGACGCCCAGCCGCGAGTCGTGATGAACAACCTGTACAAGCACACCCAGCTCCAGGACACCTTCGGCTGCAACATGCTGGCGCTGGTCGACGAGGTGCCGCGCACGCTGCGGCTGGACCAGTTCATCAGCCACTGGATCAAGCACCAGATCCAGGTCATCCAGCGCCGCACGGCCTTCCGGTTGGCCGAGGCCGAGAAGATGGCGCACATCTACCGCGGCCTGGCCAAGGCACTGGAAGCGCTGGACGACGTGATCGCCTTGATCCGGGCCAGCTCGGACGCGGATGCTGCCCGCACCGGCCTGATGGGCCTGCTCGACATCGACGAAGCCCAGGCCAACGCGATCCTGGAGATGCAGCTGCGCCGGCTGGCCGCCCTGGAGCGGCAGAAGATCATCGACCGCCTGACCGAACTCGAGCGGCAGATCGCCGACCTGCAGGACATTCTCGACAAGCCCGAGCGGCAGCGCCGGATCATCAGCGAAGAGCTGGCCGAGATCGTCGAGAAGTACGGCACCGACCGGCGCACCCGAATCATCTCCGCCGACGGGGACCTGTCCAACGAAGACCTGATTCCCGACGAGGACATGATCGTCACGATCACCCACGGGGGGTACGCCAAGCGCACCCGCACCGACCAGTACCGCGCCCAGAAGCGCGGTGGCAAGGGCGTTCGCGGAGCAACCCTGCGCGCCGACGACGAGGTGGAGCATCTGTTCGCGACCACCGCCCACCACTGGATCCTGTTCTTCACCAATCTGGGCCGGGTCTACCGGGCCAAGGTGTGGCAGCTGCCGGAGTCCGGCCGTGACGCAAAGGGCGGCCACGTGGCCGGACTGTTGTCGTTCCTCCCCGAGGAGCACATCGCCCAGGTACTCACCCTGCGTAGCTACACCGACGCGCCCTACCTGCTGCTGGCCACCAAGCGCGGCCTGGTCAAGAAGACCTCGTTGACCGCATACGACTCGCCGCGCCAGGCGGGCGTGATCGCAGTGGCCTTCCGTGAG
This sequence comes from uncultured Actinomycetota bacterium, assembly GCA_963723605.1. Taxonomy (GTDB): domain Bacteria; phylum Actinomycetota; class Actinomycetes; order Propionibacteriales; family Propionibacteriaceae; genus Micropruina. The sequence goes on from CAVRRM010000004.1 coordinate 402,981, forward strand.
GACGACGACGAGTTGATCGGCGCCGAGCTGTGCTCGTGGGCCGACGACGTGCTGTTGATCTCACGCAAGGGCCAGGCGATCAGGTTCGCAGCCACCGACGACCAGCTGCGTCCGATGGGGCGGGCCACGTCCGGCGTGACGGGAATGAAGTTCCGCCGGGACGACGCGCTGCTCAGCATGTCGATAATCGACGCCGACATGCCTGAGGACGACCGGTTCGTTTTCACCGTCACCGACGGTGGTTTCGCAAAGCGGACGGCCGTGTCGGAGTACCGCCAGCAGAATCGGGGCGGGCTCGGAATCAAGGCGATGAAGCTCAACGAAGACCGTGGTTCTCTGGTCGGCGGGCTGGTCGTCCAGGAGAACGACGAAATCATGGCGATCAAGACTTCCGGGCAGATCATCCGCTCGTCGGTTCACGAGGTTCCGGCCAAGGGGCGCGACACGATGGGGGTCAAGTTCGTGGCTGTGGCGGGCGACGACTCGGTGTCGGTGATCGCGCTTTACCCGGAAAGTGGCGCCGATGCGGAAGAATCGGTCCAGGTGGCAGTGTCAGATTCGGTGCCAGGGTCGGATACCGTTGGGCCGAATGCGTCTGACGCACAGCAACCCACCGACTGAACAGGTCGAGGAGAACTATGAGCGACCAGCAGGGCAAGACCCGCACGTCCGTTCCGGGCAACGTGTGGAGCTCGTCCGCCGCGGGTGATCGAGAGTCAGACCTCTACCGTCCGGATCAGGACGACGCGGAGACCCGCGCGCCCAGCGAGATGGACGAGACCCGCGTGCAGCCCGCCGTCCAGCAGGAAGCGGACGCCCCGGCCCAGCCGGCGCGGCCGGCCGCGGTCTCGTCGGGTCCACGTTCGGTGGGCCGGCGCACCCGGAAGGCGCGGCTGCGGCTGTCTCGAATCGATCCGTGGTCGGTGATGAAGACCTCGTTCCTGTTCTCCATCGCCTTCGGCATCATGTTCTGGTTCGCCACCTATGTGGTCTGGTCGGTGATCGGGGCGTCCGGCCTGTTCGACGCGGTGAACGGCATTCTGCAGAACCTGCTGAGCAACCCGAACGACCAGACCCAGATCCGCATCGAGGACTTCGTCAACACCAACAAGGTGCTCGGCGTCGCGGCCCTGATCGCGGTGATCAACGTGGTTCTGCTGACCGCGATCGGCACCCTGACGGCGTTCCTTTACAACCTGTCGGCGAACATTCTCGGCGGCCTGGAACTCACCCTCGCCGAAGACTGACTGCGGTCCTGGCCGCTTACGAACCGGTGGCAACCGGTTCCCCGGCCCGCAGACAGGTCACTAGGGTCGTCCCGTGACCCCTGACGAGGTGCCCGCCGGCACCGCCCCCGATCATGGACGGCGGCGCTCGCTGCTCGGTATGGGTGGTTTCATCCTGCTGCTGCACGTGCTCGGCTGGGGACTCTTGTTCGGCGTGGTGATTCCGCAGCAGTACCGGTTGGGTGATCAGGTGTTCGGATTGGGGCTGGGGCTGACCGCCTACACCCTGGGCATGCGGCACGCATTCGACGCAGATCACATCGCCGCCATCGACAACACCACCCGCAAACAGTTGGCGCAGGGCCGGCGGCCGGTGTCGGTGGGATTCTGGTTCTCGCTCGGCCACTCGACCATCGTGTTCGTGCTGGTCGCGCTGCTGGCCGCCGGGATCAGTGCCCTGGCCGGGCCGTTGGCGGACGAGAACTCCAGCCTGCAGCAGACCACCGGGCTGGTCGGCACCCTGGTCTCCGGCATTTTCCTGGTACTCATCGGAGTGGTCAACCTGGTCGTGCTGGTCGGCATCGTCCGGGTGTTCACCCGGATGCGGCAGGACCCCGACCTGGAGGAGCGGGCGCTCGAGGCCCAGCTGAACAAGCGCGGCGGGGTCGCGCGATTGGCCGGCCGCGCCACCGCCCTGGTGAGCCGCCCGTGGCACATGTACCCGGTCGGCCTGCTGTTCGGTTTGGGCTTCGACACCGCGACCGAGATCGGGCTACTGGTGCTGGCCGGGGGAGCCGCTGCGGTCAGCCTGCCCTGGTACGCGATCCTCACCCTGCCCATCCTGTTCGCCGCCGGCATGTGCCTGCTGGACACCGCGGACGGGGTGCTGATGTTTCACGCCTACGGCTGGGCGCAGGCCCGCCCGGTCCGCAAGCTGTACTACAACCTGACCGTGACCGGGCTGTCGGTGGCCGTCGCGCTGCTGATCGGCGGCATCGAACTGATCGGGGTGCTGGTCGACAAGCTGGACATCACCGGGGGTCCGCTGGCAGCGATCGCGTCCATCGACGTGAGCGACCTGGGTTACCTGGTGGTCGGCCTGTTCGCGACCTGCTGGCTGTTGGCGATCGCGGTCTGGAAGTTCGGCCGGATCGAGGAACGCTGGAGCTGAGGCCTTAGGGCTTCGCTTGCCGCGAGTTGCCTTGGATGGGTTGCCCCGACCCGACCCGAGGTGCAGGGTGAAGCCATGACCGACCTGATCGCGCAACTTGCCAGTGCTGCCGAACTGATCGGAGGAGCAGATGCAACGTTGACGGCCGACCAGGTCCGGGGGTTCATCCACGACCAACTCGACGCGGTGGACGTTGACGGCAAGAGCGTTTGCCTGGTGATTCCGGACGGCACCCGGTCCAGCCCACTACCGCTGCTGTTGAGCGCCGTCCATCAGGCCCTGAACGGCCGGGTCGCTCGGCTGACCGCCGTGGTGGCACTGGGCACCCACGTCGCCATGAGCGAAACCGCACTTGCCCACCACTTGGGCTACGACGAGGGCGCGCTGGAAGCGACCTACCCGGGAATGACCGTGGTCAACCACGAATGGTGGAAGCCGGAAAGTTTCGTCACCCTCGGTGAGATCAGCGCCGAAAGGGTCGCCGAACTCAGCGGCGGGCTCCTGTCGGTGTCGGCCCGGGTGGCGCTCAATCGGGCCGTGGTCGAACATGACGTGGCCCTGGTGATCGGCCCCGTGTTCCCACACGAGGTGGTCGGCTTCTCCGGTGGCAACAAGTACTTCTTTCCCGGCATCGCCGGACAGGAGATCATCGACCTCACCCACTGGGTGGGCGCCTTGATCACCAGTGAGCAGATCATCGGTACCTTGGCGATCACCCCAGTCCGGGCACTGATCGACGAGGCCGCGGCGATGATCACCGCCACCAAGCTGGCGCTCTGTGTGGTGGCCAAATCGGGCAGCTATGACCTGCACGCCGCCGCGTTCGGCGCGCCTGAGGCGGCCTGGGCGGCGGCCGCCCAGGTGGCGGCACAGACCCACGTTCGCTACCTGGACGCTCCGGTGAAGCGCGTGGTTTCGCTGATCCCGACCAAGTACGAAGACATCTGGACCGCCGCCAAGGGCTTCTACAAGCTGGAGCCCGTGGTCGCCGACGGCGGCGAGGTGATCCTGTACGCCCCCCACGTGCGCGAGATCTCGTTCGTCCACCAAGAGATCTACGACATCGGCTACCACTGCCGGGACTACTTCGTGAAGCAGTGGGACACGTACTCGGCGATCCACTGGGGGGTGTTGGCGCACGCCACTCACCTGCGCGGCGCCGGTACCTACTCCGCCGAGGCGGGCGAACAATGCCGGGTGGACGTCACCCTCTGCACCGGCATTCCTGAGGTCAAGGTGCGTCAGGTCAGCCTGGGCTATCTGGCCCCGGAGGATTTCGATCTGGCCGCCTATGAGGCGGATCCGGACACCTTTGTGGTGCCGAACGCCGGCGAGACCCTGTTCAGGTTGCGCTGACCGGTCGATCCCCGCACCTGCAGTTGCACCGGCATGGTCATCGGCCCGACGGCGCCGGGCCGGGCACCGTTGATCATCGCGACCAGGTTGCTGACCGCGGTCGCCCCCATCTGCCGGGTTGAGGCGGCGACCGTGGTGAGTGTGGGCAGAATCAGCCTCGAGATGAGAATGTCGTCGAATCCGATCACGCTGGTCTGGTCGGGTATTCGGACGCCGGCGCGCAGCAGGCCGTGCATGACTCCGACTGCGATCAGGTCGTTGTAGCAGACGACGGCGCACTCGTGCCGCTCCAGCAGGGTCTTCGCGGCGCTCAGGCCACCCTCGAAGGTCGGCAGCACCGGCCCGATCCGGTGCACCCTCAGCCCCGCCGGTGGACCAAAGTCACGCAACGCGCGGAACCTGACCCCGTCCGCCCAGGATGCCTCTGGACCAGCGACGTAGAGCACCTCGTCGTGACCCAGATCCTGCAACAGCTGGACGACCGCCTGAACCCCGGCGACGTTGTCGGTGACCAGGCTGGGTACGTCGGTCAACGCCCGGTTCAGCACCACCATCGGACGCTGTTTTGCGATCGTCCGCAGCGCCGAATCAGACATCCGGGAACTGCCGATGATGAATCCATCGACCACCGGGATCAGCCGTTCCAGGCTGGCCCGCTCCCTGGCGCCGGATTCCCGGCAGTCGGCCAACAGGATCTCGTACCCCACTTCGGTGGCCGTGCGTTGGGCACCCCGGATCAGTTGGGCGTAGAACGGGTTGGCCACGTCGGAGACCATCACCCCGAGCAACTTCGTTTTGGTGGTGGGTCCCTGCTGAATCTGGTGCGCGCGGTAACCGAGTTGCTCGGCCGCCTGCCGAACCCGCGCTGCGGTGCCGGCGTTGACCCGGCCAGGACGCGCGAACGTGCGGCTGACCGTCGATGGCGCGACCCCGGCTGCCTTGGCAACGTCGTAGATCGTGACCGGGGCGCGCGGCTGCTCCGTCACGCGCTCATGCTAGACCCGCGGCAACGTCCGACAAATGATTGGATGGCGTGATTCGAAGCGGTTTGATGTCCTTGGGCCGGGCGTCCGGCCCCTGCCGCGTCCGGCGTCGCGATGGGAGAGTGAGTCATGACCGAACCACTGCTGAGTGTCGAGGCGACGGCCATGGCCGATCGGGTCAGCGCTGCCCTGGGTGACCCGTCCCGGCTTGGGGTGGCCTTTTCCGGGGGCGTCGACTCCTCGGTTCTGCTGGCCCTCGCCGTCCGCGCCCTGGGGCCGCAACGGACGCTGGCCATTCTCGGAGTTTCGGCCAGCCTGGCCGGCGCCGAGCGTCGGCTCGCTCACTCGGTGGCCGCCGGCATCGGTGCGCCGCTGATCGAACTGACCACGCGCGAGTTGGACCGGCCCGAGTACCGCGCCAACGGGCCGGACCGCTGTTTCCACTGCAAGTCAGAGCTCTTCGAGAGGATCGATGACCAGGTCGTCCAGCGTTATGGGTTGACCGCCATCGCCTACGGTGAGAATGCGGACGACGCCGTTCGCCCGGACCGGCCGGGAGCCGTCGCCGCCACGAATCACCAGGTGCTGCGACCCTTGGCCCAAGCCGGGCTGAGCAAGGCGGACGTCCGGCGGGTTGCAGCCGAACTGGGGCTGCCGTGCGCCGACAAGCCCGCCGCCCCCTGCCTGGCTTCCCGGATCCCGCATCACGAGCCGGTCACCGCCGAAAAGCTGCAGCAGATCGAGGCCGCCGAGGAGGTGCTGCACGCGCTGGGCTTCGGCGAGGCGCGGGTTCGGCACCACGGCGATGTGGCCCGCGTTGAACTTCCCGCCGGCGACCTGGCCAGGGCCGTGGCCGATCCGCTGCGCAGCGAACTGCTGGGCGGGGTGAGGAAAGCCGGCTTCAGGTTCGTCAGCCTCGACCTCGGCGGCGTCCAGTCGGGGGCGTTCACCCTGCCGCTGGTGACCCGGTGACCGAAGCCCCCGGAGGCCAGTGGCAGCCCTCGGCCGAGTTGCGGGCAATCGCCGACCTTGACCTGGACCGGCAGCAGCGGCGTGGCTATCCGGAGGCGGTCTACTGCCAGTTCAAGACGCCGGAACAGCTGCGGCTGATCGCGGCAGCCCTGCGCGAGCGGGGCGCTCGGACGCTGTTCACCAGGGCCAGTCCCGAGCATGCCGCTGCCCTGCTGGAAGTGCTGCCCGAGGCCGCCTACGAGGTCGACTGTGGATTGCTCTGGTGGCCGCCGGAGCGGCCCGCGCCCAGCGGAGGACTGGTCGTGATCGCGGCCGCCGGCACCTCCGATCTGCCCGTGGCCCGGGAGGCGCAATGCACCGCGGAACTGCTCGGCCGGCGCACCGAGCTGGTGATGGACGTCGGCGTCGCCGGCCTGCACCGGATCCTGAAGCGGCTGGAGTTGCTGCGCAGCGCGACCGCCATCGTGGTGGTGGCCGGAATGGACGGGGCCCTGCCCAGCGTGGTGGCGGGCCTGGTCGCCGCGCCTGTCGTTGCGGTGCCGACCTCCGTCGGGTACGGCGCCGCCTTCGACGGCCTGGCGGCGTTGCTCACCATGCTGAACGCCTGCGCCCCGGGGGTCGCCGTGGTGAACATCGACAATGGCTACGGCGCCGGACACCTGGCCGCCCAGATCGCAGCGCCTGGTCCGGACTGACCGCACGGTTCCTGCCAGCTGGCCGCGATGTCGGACGTGCTGATGCTGAACCGGTACTGCGGCTGGTACGTCGACACCGCCGACCTGGCCGCCGCCGAGGACCACTGGCGCGTTGAGCTGGAGAACTGGGCGACCGAGAACAAGCCGATCATCATCACCGAGTACGGTGCCGACACGATCGCCGGCCTGCACTCTCTCAGCCCCGAACCTTGGTCTGAGGAGTACCAGCAGGCCTACCTGAAGATGAACCTACTGCGCCGACGGTGGCAGGGGATGCGTGGCTGACCGAGTACCTGGGTCGTCCGCTCCCGGCACCAGCCCGGCGGCCTGGGCGGCGGCGATCGCCTCGGCCAGCACCCGGCGCTGACTCCAGCCGGAGGACTGCGCAACGTCCGCGACGTCGCTGAACTCGGGTGTTGCGGTGACGATCAGTCCATCCCGCAGACCGATCTTGATCCGGACATCCCGCTGGCCGACGACCACGCTGACCCAGCGGCGATCCAGCACCCACTTGGTCACCGACGACTCGCGGACGCCCAACGTCGGAACCAGCTCGAAGAGCAGGTCTCGCAGCGCGGGCAACACGTCCGGCTGGCACAGCGCGCGCACGCTGTGCGCGGGCCGTCCCTTCTTCATCACGATCGGACTGAGCCAGGCGTCATCGGCTCCGGCGGCGAGCAGCCGGGCCAGCACGTCCGGCCACAGGCGGGGGTCGAAGTCGTCCACATTGGCGGCCAGCTCCACTGCCGTTTGCCGGGTCAACGCACTAGAGCGCGGATCACCGAAGCGCCCCAGCAGCACCCGGACCACATTCGGACGGTTCGGGTCGTCACGGCTGCCGGCGCCGATACCGACTCCGTCCAGCACGCCGGCCGGCAGGTCCGGCATGGACGTGCACAGCGTGGTGAGCAGGGCCACGCCGGTGGGAGTGGCCAGCTCGCCGCTGCCACCGGCCGTCACCGGCCAGCCCAGCGCCAGCAGGACCACCGCCGGAACCGGCACCGGGATTTCCCCGTGTGCCGCCCGGACGGTGCCTGAACCGACCCCGATCACACCACAGCTCAACCCGGTCAGGCCCAGGTCGTGGATCGCGGCGCACACACCGACCACATCGGCGATGGAATCCCAGGCCCCCACCTCGTGGAAGTGCACCCGCTCCACATCGATGCCGTGGGCAGTGGCTTCGGCCCTGGCCAGGGCACCGAACACCGCAACCGCGTCGCGGCGCACCGGCTCGGGCAGTCGGGCGCTCTCGATCAGCCCGCGGATCGTGGTCCAGTCCCGGTGCTGCTGGTCCGCGATCAAGGCCACCACGTCGGCCCTGACGGATCGCAAGCCGGCCCGCTGCACCGTGCTGACGTCGACCCGGACGGTGTTCGGCAGGACCGACTCGATGGCGGCGATGACCGCAGCAGGGGAGGCGCCGGCGTCCAGCAGGGCGCCGAGCAGCATGTCCCCGGCAACCCCGTTGCTGGCGTCCACCCAGGCGGAGAGCGGCGGCTTCGCGACTCTGGGCTGCTTCACAGGCCCGATCCTATGGCGTGGGTCGTCGATGGGGACGCCGGAACCCCAGGGGTGATCGACCCCTGGGGCTCCGGCCGGCGGTTACTGGTCAGCGGACCTGTCGGCCTTGGCCCGCACGCCCGCGACGATGATGTCCGCAACGGCCTCGGCCGACAACCGATCCGTGCTGACGATCAGGTCGTAGTAGTGGTCCTCGCGAGGATCCCAGTTGTAGAGCCGCAGGGCCATTGCCGTCCGGCCCTCGTCCTCGTTCACCTGGCGCCGGGCCGCACGCTCAGTGTCGATGCCGGCAAGCTGGGCCGCGCGAGCCACCCGACGCTCGACGCTGCCGTCCAGTTTCACGTGCAACGCCTTGGGGTTGCCGGCCAGCACGAACGTGCCGTTGCGACCCAGCACGACCCCGCCACCGGCGGTGAACTCGAGCAGCGTGCGGTTGATTCCCGCGACCACCCGCTGGTCGTCCTGCTGGTCGCTCGGAATCAGGATGTTGTCCAGGTGATCGGCACTCGGCTGACCGAAAAGCTTGAAGAAGCGCATCAGGAAACCATCGTCTGAATCCTGATTCTGGGCGGCGGCCTGCTCGAGCATTTCCGAGCTGTACTGCTGGCTGAGGAACTGCACCCCGAGCAGTTCCGCGACCAGGGCACCGACCTGCTCGGCTCCCGAGCCGTACGTCTCGAAGAGGGTCACGACCGGACCGGTGGAGTTGATGACTGTGTCGTTCATGGATTGTTCTCCTGTCGATTCTTCGACTCAGTAGAGCTGCTGGCCCTTGGCGGCCAACTCGAGCTTTCGGGCCTCGTTCTCGTCGCGGATCTGACGGAACAGCTTGTCGGTCAACGGGTACTTCCAGAAGATCAGCATCGCCACGATCGCCATGATCGCCGGGAACAGGCCGATCGTGAACTTGATCGCGAGAATGGCCGACTCGGGCTGCACCGGGTTCGGGTTGGTGGCGGTGGCGGAAAGGTAGCCGCCGATCGCGAGCGCCCAAGCGCCGGCCGCGCCGCCGATGGACTGGGTCACCTTGCGCGTGAACGAGAAGATCGCGTACGTGGCGCCCTCGGACCGCCGGCCCGACTTCCATTCGCCGTACTCGACGGTGTCGGCCTCCAAGCCGAACATCACGGTGTTGATCAGCGACGCTCCGATGCCCTTGATGGCCAGGAAGATCAGGGCCAGCACCAGCGCGCCGGTCGGCACAAAGAACAGCGCCACGCCACCGACGACGGTGAAGATGCCGCAGTACTGGAACATGGTTTTCTTGCCCAGCTTGCGGATCAGCGCCGGAATGAACGGTGTGATCAGCAGGGAGATACCGACGTTCACCAGGGCCATGGTGGCGGTCTGGCCGATGTCGTTCATGACGTACTTCGCGTAGAAGGCGGTGGCGCCGCCGACGGCGAACGCCGCGATCAGGTAGAAGAAGCTGGCCGCGCACAGGTACGCAAGCGCCTTGTTCGACTTCAGCGTTTCGAAGGTGTCCTTGATCGATACCGTGGGAGTGGTTCGCACGACGGACTCGCGGCAGAACCAGAAGGTCAGGAAGAAGGCGACGCTGCCGAGCAGGATGAACCACAGTGTGGTCTGGGTGAAGATGCCCTGCAGGTTCTGCCGGTAGACCAGAGCCGCGGCCTCATAGGCGGCCTTCGCCGCGTCGTCGGCGTTCTCGGCCAGTCTGGGGGCGGTCTTCTGCAGCGCCGCGATCTGGGGCGAGATGATGTAGGTGAGCAGCACACCGCCAATGGCGGCACCGAACGCGCGGCCTGCGACCAGCTTGGCGCGTTCACCCACGGACTGGGTCATCGCCGAGGCCAGGGAGCCGTAGGGAATGTTGATCAGGGAGTAGACCAGGCCGAGAATCGCGTAGGCCAGGTACGCGTACAGCAGTCGACCGGTGTAGTCCAGATTCCACTCGAACAGGCCCAGCCACTTTATTCCGGGCGAAGGAATGTTGAAGTTCAGGAAGCTCAGGAAGAGCACCGGAACGGCGAACCAGAGCAGGAACGGCCGGAACTTGCCGAAGCGGGTCATCGTCTTGTCGACCATGCGGCCGGCGAACAGGTCGGTGAAGGCATCCCACAGTCGCACGACCAGGAACATGGTGCCAACCGCGGCGGCACCGATGCCGGCCACGTCGGTCATGTAATACAGCAGGAATGTGGTTGTCATCGCAATGGAGAGGTTGCAGGCGAAGTCACCGAATCCATATCCGATCACTGAGGTCGCGGATTGCTTCGCCATTGCGTCGCGTTTCTCGGGTGGTGCCACGGTCGTCGACATTGATGATCCTTTTGCTCTGGCACCATCGTTGGTGCTCCGTGGTCAGGACTTTAAGTGTGTGGTTCATCCGGATGGCACTCGTTGCCACCTGTTTCCATCCGCGGCCGGCCGGCCGCGTCGAGGTCAGTGATCCAGACCTCGTCACCGGTCCGGCCGGAGAGGTGGATCGCGTGGCCAGTCGGACCCCGTGCATGACCTCCTCGACCGGAGCCACGAGTGGGCGTTCCATCCAGAATCTGCAGCGACGTTCTAGAGCACGGCCGGGTGCTGGTCGGTCCAGGGCGAGTCGTAGGTCCTGCTGACGCCGCAGCGCTCCCAGTTCGCCGCTCTGGATCAGCTCGCGAAGGTCGAGGTACAGCGGAGTTGTGCGCTGGTGAACATGGTCGCGGTAGTCAGCTCGGGCTTTCGTCGCCCCATGATCGAGCAGCCTGCGACCCTTCATTGGGTAATGGAAGGCGTGCGGCACACGCTGGCCCCGACCAGGGACTCGGGAGGCAGATGTTGCCACCTGTTGTCAGCCACGGTTGCCCGCCGTCCGTGACTGGGGCTAAATGAATGCAGCGGGCGACGTTGCCCCCCATCGACCGAAGGTGTGTATCGACCATGTGGACCCTATCCGGCTTTGCCGACGAAATTTCTCCGGACCTCGACGAACAGATTGAGGTGGTGACTGGCCTGGGACTGAAGTACATCGAGTTCCGTACCGCGTGGGACCGCAATGCCCTCGACCTGGACGCGTCGCAGTTGCGCCGGGCCAAGGATGCTCTCGACGCCGCCGGGCTGAAGGTTTCCAGCATCGGATCACCGATCGGAAAGATTCCGATCACTGCGGACAACGGCCCGCACCTGGAACGTATGCGGCGGGCACTCGACGTGGCCGAGTTGCTCGAAGCCCCGTACATTCGAATCTTTTCCTACTTCATTCCCGAGGACGAGAACCCCGACCAATATCGTGATGAGGTGATCAGCCGGATGAAGGATCTGGTCGCGGTGGCCGAGGGCACCGGGATCACCCTGATCCACGAGAATGAGAAGGAGATCTACGGAGACATCCCGAGGCGCTGCCTGGAGATTGTGGAGGCGGTGAACAGTCCGGCACTCAAGCTCACCTGGGACAACGCCAACTTCGTGCAGTGCGGCGTGCATCCCTTCACCGAGGGTTACCAACTGCTTTCGCCGCACGTGGACTACCTGCAGGTCAAGGACGCCCTGTTCGCCGATGGCACGGTGGTGCCGGCCGGTGAGGGCGACGGCCAGTTCCGCGAGTCCATGCGGGCCTTCGCCGCCGACGGCTTCAACGGTTTCGCCTCGCTCGAGCCGCACCTACAGGTGGGTCACTCGCTGGGCGGCTTCTCCGGGCCCGACAACTGGCGACGTGCGCACGCGGCGTTCGTCCGGGTGCTGCAGGATGAGGGCATCACGTATGAGTGACCGGCCCCCCGTCACCGCCGCGGTGATCGGCCTCGGTGACATCTCGGTGCAGCACCTGGACGCCATTCAGCGCAATCCGGACGTCCGGCTGGCCGCGGTCTGTGACATCGACCCAGCTCGGGCCGACCGGACGGCCGCCGCGTTCGGAGTACCGGGGTTCACCGATCATCGGACGCTGCTGCGCGACGTCCGGCCGCAGGTTGTGCACGTGACCACCCCGCACCACCAGCACGTGCCGATCGCGATGGACGCCATCGAGGCCGGGGCGCACCTGCTGACCGAGAAGCCCATCGCGCACACCGCCGCGGACGGGCAGCGGCTGGTTGAGCGGGCTTCGGCTGCCTCAACAAAGGTCGGTGTGGTGCTCCAGAACCGGTACAACCCCACCTCGGTGGCGATCCACGATCTGGTCCGGTCCGGAGGGCTGGGGCCGATCGTCGGTGGCCGGGCGGCGGTCTGGTGGTCGAGAACCGCCGCCTACTACGAGGCGGCCCCGTGGCGCGGCCGCTGGTCCGAGGGTGGTGGGGGTGTGCTGATCAATCAGGCCATCCATACCCTCGACCTGCTGATCTGGTTTCTGGGCGACCCGGTGGCCGTGCACGGCTCCGCCGCCACCCTGGCCCTCTCCGGCACGATCGAGGTGGAGGACACCGCCACCGTGGCTCTCGAACACGAGGGCGGGACTCGCTCTGTGCTCTTCGCGACCAACGCGCACCACACCAACGCGGGCGTCGAGTTGGAGATCACCGGCCGGGACGGCGCCGTCGCGCTGGTGAACGGCGAGGCGGTACTTACCACCACTGGCGGCAGCCGGGTGCTGACCAGCGACGCCCCGGCCGGCGGTGCGCGCTCCTACTGGGGCCAGAGTCATTCGGCGTTGATCGATGACTTCTATGCGCGGCTGGACGAGCCGGAGCCCTTCTGGCTGGGCCCGGCCGTCGGACTCACCCCGTTGCGGGTGCTTCGAGAGGTCTATGCGCAGAGCGGCCTGCTGCGCGACGGTGAGCCGCAGTAGGCCGACTGCGCTACCTGATTCCAACGTGTTTCCCCGAGCAACAACAACTGAGAGAAGATCACATGCCAGCCCTGCATCCGCATTCCGACCGGATTCTGCCGACCGACTCGACGCTGCGTCCGATTGCGCGCGAGATCTATCAGTCGGTGCGGGATCTGCCGATCATCTCCCCGCACGGCCATGTGCCGGCGCAATGGCTCGCCGACGACCAGCCGTTCGGAGATCCCACCTCCCTGTTGATCACCCCCGACCACTACGTCAACCGACTGCTGCATACCAACGGCGTGGCGCTGTCCGAGTTGGGCGTTGGCCAGACCGACTTCACCGCCGAACAGTCCCGGGCCGCGTTCCGTATCCTGTGCGCGCACTGGGGCGCGTTCCGCGGCACCCCGGTTCGGTTCTGGCTCGAGTCGGAACTGGCCGACATCTTCGGCATTGATCAAGTGCCTTCACAAAGCAATGCTGACGACATCTACGACGCGATCGCGGCCCGTTTGGAGACCCGGGAGTTCCTGCCACGGGCCCTTTTCGACCGGTTCAACATCGAGTTTCTGGCCACCACGGACGATCCGTGCGACGACCTGGCCAGCCACGCCAAGCTTGCCGAGGACCCGACCTGGGCCGGGCAGGTCGCACCGACGTTCCGCCCCGACAAGTACCTTGAGCCGGCATCGGCCGCTTGGAATCGGCTGATCGACCAGCTTGGCGAGACCAGCGGGGTGGATACCGGCGACCTCAGCGGGTGGGTGTCGGCGATGGAGATTCGTCGGGCGCACTTCAAGCATCACGGTGCGGTCTCCACCGACCATTCCCATCCGGACGCCCGGATCGAAGCGATTTCCGCCGCCGAGGCGGATCGGCTCTACGCGCTTGCCAGGGCAGGAGGAATCAGCGCAGCCGAGGCGGACACGCTGCGCCGGCACCTGATGTTCGCCCAAGCCCGGATGGCCGCCGACGACGGTCTGGTGATGACCCTGCACCCGGGCGTCTACCGCAACCATCACAGTCCTACGTTCGAGTCCTACGGTGCCGACGTCGGCTGTGACATTCCCATGGCCGTCGAGTTCACCCGGGCGCTGCAGCCGATGCTGTCGGTGTTCGGCACGTCCCCGAACTTTCAGATCGTCCTGTTCACGATGGACGAAACCGTCTATTCGCGGGAACTCGCTCCGCTGGCTGGTTTCTACCCGTCGGTTTACGTGGGCGTGCCCTGGTGGTTCATCGACGCGCCGGAGGCGATGGCGCGCTTCCGCGGTCTGGTCACCGAATCGGCCGGCTTCACCCGTACCTCCGGTTTCATCGACGACACCCGCGCCTACCTTTCGATTCCGGCCAGGCACGACCTCAGCCGTCGGGTCGACTCCGGATACCTGGCCAAACTCGTCGGCGAGCATCGGCTGACCATGGACGAAGCCCTGGAGACTGCCCGGGAACTGGTGGTCGACAACCCACGCGCGGCGTTCAAGTTGTGACCGGCGGGGCGTGAACCCAGGGTCACTCGACCTTGAACTCGCCCAGCTCGTCCCAGTGGTCGCCCTCCATCACCACGTTGCGGATCTTCGGGGTTTCCTGCACGTACTGGGGCAGGTCCGCCTGGGCCTGCTTGAAGTGATCGGCGTTCACGTGCGCCTCGGCGGCATCGTTGGCGAACGCCTCGATCAGCACGTACTCGTTGGGGTCGTCCACGCTGCGGGACCACTGGAAGAAGATGTTGCCCGGTTCGGCGCGGGTCGCCTCGGTGAAGTCGCGGCTCAGCTCGACCCACTGGTCGGCGTACTCCGGCTTCACTTTCCACTTGACGCAGATGAAGATCACGGCAGGTCCTTTCTTGCTCCTCGTCGAGCGCTCCGGCCCATGCTGGCACGCCGTCCGGACGGTGCTCCAAGGTACTTCTCGCCACGTGAGAAGCGGCTGGCTAGGCTGAGTGGGTGAGTGCCGGCGACGTTGCCATCAGTTCCTCCGAGGACGACTGCGTCCAGGTCACCGCGGGTGCGGAAGATCGTGGCGGCCGCGGCGGTTCGGTGCAGCGCACCCTCGGCATCCTGGAGGTGGTGGCCAGCCGCGGCGGCGCCACCGCCCGCGAGATCGCCGACGACACCGGCCTGCCGTTGCCGTCGGTGTACCGGCTGGTCCGCGAACTCCTGGACGGCGAGTACCTCGTCCACCTGCGCGACGAGCAGCGCTTCGAACTCGGCTACAAGCTGCACGCACTCGGAGTCTCGCTGCACCAGCAGATCGGCATCTCCAGGCAGACCACCGCCGAGATCGCCGCGCTGCACAACTCGCTCGGGGCTGCGGCATACCTGGCCATTCACCGGGGTACGCAGATCGTGGTGGTGCACACGGTCGACTCACCGGCCCACCCGCGGCTGCCACCGATCGGCTTCGGCTTCCATGAGGCCGCCCATGCCACCGCCTTGGGCAAGATCCAGCTGGCCACGATGACCGACGAGCAGCGCACCCTGCACCTCGACCCGGAGCCCTATCCGCGGTTCACCGCCAGCACGATGGCCGGACGCGCCGAACTGGACGCCCAACTGGAGGCCGTCGCCGAGCTGGGCATCGCCTGGGAGTTCGGTGAACTCGTGGCCGGGTTCACCTGCGCGGCCGCGGCCGTGCGGGGCGCCAGTGGCGTGCTGCTGGGCTCGGTGGCGGTGTCTGGGCCGACCTCGCGGTTCGCCCACGAGACCGAGCGCCAGAGTGTCGCCCGGGCCCTGCGGGCTACCGCCGCCCGGGTCGGACGGCAGCAACGCGGCCTCGGCTGACCCCTTCGTCCGAGCCCTGGGGCGGTCCGTTCTCGCCGGACGATAACGGTGCTCCCGTCCACGCCCGCCCGCCGCCTACGGTGGCGCCATCACCAACGACGGCGATCCGGGAGGTAGCCCCATGGGCGATGCCAATTCATTCGACGACAGTGCCAAGGCGTGTTTGACGCGGCTGATCAAGCAGGCGTTCCCGCACGCAACGTTCCCGGACGGGCCCTACGCCCGCACCGCGGACGCGATCCTCGCCCAGGTGGCGGGCAACATTCCCGATGCCATCGCGATGGCCTCCGGGCTGGCCAGCCTGGACGCCGCCGCCGGCGGTAGCTTCGCCGAAGCGGACGACGCCACCGCCGACGCGATCGTGGCCAAGGCGACCGACGCGCCGTTCTTCGTGCTGGTCCGGGCAACCACCGTGGTGACGCTCTACAACGATCCGGAGATCTGGCAGGTGCTCGGCTACGAGGGCGCGTCGTTCGATCAGGGTGGTTACCTCCACCGCGGCTTCGATGACCTGGACTGGCTGCCCGACCCGCGGATCGAGGAGTACGACGGCCCCGAGGAACTCCTCGTGGTCGCCCCTGGTGACGAGCCGGCACGCACGGAAGGGGAGCGGTGATGGCCACCGTCGGACAGACCCAGTCGCTGGGCAAGGCGATCGACCAGAACACCGACACCGTCGTGATCATCGGTTCGGGAGCCGGAGGGGGCACGTTGGCCTACGAGCTGACCAAGTCCGGCATTCCCTGCGTGGTGCTGGAGGCCGGCCCGTTCCTCAAGCCCGAGGACTACGAGAACGACGAGTGGGGTGCCTTCGGCCAGATGGCCTGGCTGGACCCACGGAGCACGTCGGGCTCATGGCGGGTGGCCACCGACTTTCCGAACCTGCCGGCCTGGATCGTCAAGGCCGTCGGCGGCTCGACAACGCACTGGTCGGGGGCGACGCCGCGCTTCAACGAGCACGAGTTCCGCGCCCGCACCTATTACGGCGAGGTGGACGGCGCCAACCTGCTGGACTGGCCGATCGGACTGACCGACCTCGCGCCCTACTACGACCAGGCCGAGATCGCGATCGGCTCAACCCATCGGCACGGCCGGCCTCCGCAGCCGGCCAACAACAACTACAAGGTGTTCGCCAACGGTGCCGAACGGATCGGCTACAAGTTCTACGCCACCGGTCCCTACGGGACCAACGCGGCGCCCTATGACGGACGTCCGGCCTCGATCCAGGACGGCTTCAACTTCCAGGGCGACAAGAATTCCTCGAAGTGGAGCACAGCGGTGCGCGAGATTCCGCGGGCGCTGGAGACCGGCCTGTGTGAGTTGCGAACCGAGTGCCAGGCCGTCCAAGTCACCCACGACGCGTCCGGCAAGGCGAACGGCGTGCTCTACCTGGACGCCGAGGGCAACCTGCATCGCCAGGCGGCCAGGATCGTCTGCGTGGCCGGTAACTCGATCGAGACCCCCCGGTTGCTGCTGCTCAGTGCGACCGGTTTGCATCCGGACGGCTTGGCCAACTCCTCCGGCCAGGTCGGACGCAACTACCAGCGGCACACCACCGGTTCGGTCTACGCCCAGTTCGACAAGCCGGTGCGGATGTATCGCGGCGAGACGATGGCCGGCATCATCGCCGACGAGGCGAAGCTCGACAGCAGCCGCGGGTTCGTCGGGGGCTACTACATGGAGACCCTCTCGCTCGGTCCGGCGTTCCTGGCGGCGTTCATCGAGCCCGGTGCTTGGGGCTCGGAGTTCACCGGTCTGATGGACGCCTACGAGAACACCGCGGGCATGTGGATCGTCGGCGAGGACATGCCGCAGGAGACCAACCGGATCACCCTGAACAGCCAACTGAAGGACAAGTGGGGGCTGCCGGCGGCGGACGTGCACTTCGACGACCATCCCAACGATGTCGCGATGCGCGAACACGGCTTCTCGCGGGCCGACCTGCTGTACGAGTCGGTCGGTGCGCTCGGCACCCATCACACGCCTCCCTACCCGTCGACGCACAACCTGGGCACTGCCCGGATGAGTGCCAAGCCGGCGGACGGGGTGACCGACTCCTTCGGCCAGGCCCACGACGTGCCGGGCCTGTTCGTCAGCGACGGTTCGCTGATGACCACCGGCGCGGCGGCCAACCCCACCCTGACCATCGTGGCGCTGGCGATCCGGCAGGCAGAGTTCATCGCGAGGGGGTTCGCCTCCGGATCACTGTGAGCATTCCTCTCCCCCCGAAAAGCAGCCCGGCCGAACCCGTTCGGCCGGGCTGTGGGTGTCCTGCAGTTGGTCGTCCGGCGGCGCTGTTGGACGGCTGGACGGTCGCTCGGCGTTCGCCCGGCGGAGCCTCGGCTGGGGGCTGACCCCCACGATCACTAGACTGATCGGACTCCCATAGCCGTTTGCAGAAGGTTTGTCATGAGCGATCAGAACCGCCCGCAGGACCCAGGCCAACCGAACGTGCCGCCGCAGGTACCGTCCGCCGGCGGCCCGTACGGCCCGCCGCCCGGCGGCTATGCCGCTCCCGGCCAGCAGCCGGCACAGCCGGGACAGCCCGGCTACGGCACCCCTCAGCAGGGGTTCGGCCAGCCTCCGGCCGGCGCCCAGCCAGGGTTTGGCCAGCAGCCGTACGGGCAGCAACCGACCGCTCCGCAGCCTGAGTACGGTCAGCCGGGTCAGCCGGGTCAGCAAGGACAGCCGGGTCAGCCGGGCGCCGGTCAGCCGGGCTATGGCCCGCCGCCGGGCGCCGGTGGCTTCCAGTCGCCGGCCATGGGGGCGCAGGCGTCCGCCCAGTTCGGAGCCGGCGGCCCCGGCGGCACCGCCCCCAGTGGGTGGGGAACCCCGCCGCCCAGCCAGCCGCCCGCCAAGTCGGGCTCGAAGATGCCCCTGATCATCGGCGGCTCGGTGGTGCTGGTGGTGGCCCTGATCTTCGGCCTGATGCAGCTGGGCAACCGCAACAGCACCGGTACCACGGGCAACCCGGGTGGGGGCACCACGACAGCGTCCGTTCCGTCCACCGGAACCGGTGCCGCCTCGCCGACCGAAGCCGTTCAGCGGTACTACGACGCCCTGGCCGCTTCCGACCCGGACGCGATCTTCAACCTGGTCCGCACCGACCTGCCCGACCGCACCTTTCTGACCAAGGAGGTGATGACGGCAGCCGCTCAGGCCGCGCCGATCACCGACCTGCAGTTGACCGAGGGCGAGGTGGACAAGTACAGCGGCGAGATCTCCGCCGACTACACCGTCAACGGCCGCACCCGCACCCAGAAGTTCAACCTCTCCACCCGTGACGGCCGCTGGTACCTGCTGACGATCACCGCGCGCATGTACGTCAAGCAGCTCAATCCCGAAGTCACCGGACTGACCCTCAACGGCGTGGCGGTGCCCGACGACGACACCGTGGACGTGTTCCCCGGCGGCTACGCGCTCGGTACCACCAGCGACACCTACACGCTCAGCGAGGACGCGGTGGTGGTCGAGTCGCTCAGCTCCCCCGAGGATCTCTACGAGATCAAGACGGTGCTGACCAAGGCCGGCCTGGACGGGTTCAAGGCTGCCACCACGAAGCTGGTCAACTCCTGCAAGAAGCCCGGTGAACTCAAGAACGCCGCGTGCGGGGTGAACTTCCGCCAGCCGTCCGGCGCCAAGATCAAGGGCAGCTCGATCACCTGCACCCCGTCCGGCACCTCGTCGATCGATAAAATGAAGCCCACCGTGGACGCGAGCGACCTCACCGCCCGCTCGTCCCTGAGCGTGAAGTTCGCCTGCAAGCTGACGGCCACCAACGGCAATCGCTACACCGGCACGTCCTACCTGTTCTACGTGTACGGCAGCAAGGGCGACTCCGGCTGGAAGGCCACCGCGGAGCGTCCCTGAGCCTGGATGGATCGGGTCGCCGCGCTCAGCGGCGGCCCGATCGTTGGCCCGAGTTGAGCCACTGCCCGCCGACTCGGTAATGTTGTCTCTTGGTGTTCCCGCCCACGCGGGCCTATAGCTCAGACGGTTAGAGCGCCGCCCTGATAAGGCGGAGGTCACTGGTTCAAGTCCAGTTAG
>CAVRRM010000005.1:0-368997 GCA_963723605.1 uncultured Actinomycetota bacterium
CGAGTAGGCCGGCGTTGACTCGTCGCGGTCGACGGGCTTGTTGTCGATGTCGAAGGTTTCTGCGGCCACCACGCGCCGTGACGACCCATCGGCTGCGACGACGTCTGACACGTCGGCGGAAAGGGCCCGCCTTCGTGTAAACCGCTCGATGGCGGCTTCGT
This sequence comes from uncultured Actinomycetota bacterium, assembly GCA_963723605.1. Classification (GTDB taxonomy): domain Bacteria; phylum Actinomycetota; class Actinomycetes; order Propionibacteriales; family Propionibacteriaceae; genus Micropruina. The sequence continues at coordinate 162 of CAVRRM010000005.1, forward strand.
TTGACCCCGAGGAGAACGACAGGTGCGACTCGGCGCTCCCGCTCTCGGCGGAGACCGCCGTCAGGGACCGCGGATCCGCGAAGAAGCCGAGTTCGTTCTCATCGGCGATACAGGTCCACGTGCACCACGTCGCCGAACGGGTCGTCCTGGGTGGTGGTGAATCCAATGCGCCTTTGTCTCGTTCCATTCCGCGAAGGTGGCTTCAGTGCCCTGGATGGGATCGTCGCGCCACAGTGAGGTCGGCTGACGGAGACCAAATCCTCGTCTGGCTCAGGCCGGCGATACCCGCCAACGATCCGTCGGTGCGGAACTGTGTGGAGGTGAAGACAACCGCGTATTCGGGAACAGTCCCGTCCTCCTCTTCGCGGTCGCCGGTGTGTAAGGCACGCGGTTGAGTCTCGGCTGCCGATCCGTCCGTGAGCCTCACCGCAGAGCCGATCGGATCCTCATCGTCGCGGTCCCCGATCCGTACGGCGTACAGGTCTCCGAGTGGGTCCAGCGGCGCCGCACCGCTTCTGCTGAACGCCACGATGTCGTCGCCCAGCCAGGTGGGCCACAGGTCTGCCCCGGGTCCGTCAGCGACCTTGACCCGCGGCATGTCGGCGCAGGGCAGCGGCGGTGGGGGGGCGTCGTCCTCGCTCAGGGAGTAGAGCCAGGCCACCCACACCCTCCATGCGCCGCCGGCGTTGGAGGCGTAGGCAACCTTGGTGCCGTCCGGTGACAGAACCGGGTGAGTCTCGGTGGAGGTGTCGCAGGTGATCCGGCGAGGCCGGCTGAGCCCCGGAGGTGTGGTGGTACCCAGGTTGGCCCGTAGATAGACCTCGCCGGACGGTTCGTCTTCGTCGCTCACGTAGACCAGGTCATTGTCGCTGAACGATGCCTCACCGGCGTGTCGAGTACCCACCCCGAGCAGATCGGCCTCGTCGCAGTCCCAGGGGTCTCTCCTGTTTCACAGTCATCTGGCGAACTCGATCACCAACTGGTCGGTGTCGTCTGTGAACGCCAGGCGAGGGGCCGGTCCGGTCGGCTCGAGTGACGGTAGCCGTGCTGGCGCCGAGGCGGGCTGGGCGGTGGCTGGAGCCGTCGGCACGACGCCAGTGCACAACGCGACCAGGAGCGGCAGCACGCCGGCGAACACGCCAACGCCCCTGCGGCTGGATCGGCGCATGGCACTCCCTCCTTGCACATCAACGTTCCTGCTCGCAGGTCACTCGCTGCGACCTCCGACGGACAGCCTTTGAGGCACCCGGATCGGCGCGAAGAGGCATTTCACAGCAGGCCCTCACGCAGGGCATATGCGACCGCGTGCGAACGGTTCCGCAACTGCAATCGCGTTGTGACATCGTGCAGAACGTTCTTTACCGTGCGCTCCGAGTAGGAGAGTTCGGCCGCTATCTCGCAGGTGCTGAACCCATCGGCGACGAGGCGCAGCACCTCCAACTCGCGGGTGGCGAGGCCGGTGAAGGTCAGTCCACGAGGCGTGAGGACTTGACGCTGGAGCTTGCCGACCTGGTCCAGCAGCCGACCCAACAGGTCTGGGGGCACACTGCCCTCGCCCGCCGCGGCACGGGTGACCACGTCGACCAGCCGGTCCGGAGTCGCCTCGTTGCGCCGGACCAGGCCGACGACACCGACCTCAACTGCGGAACGAGGTCGCCGTCCTCGAGTTTGCTGGCGACGAGAACGGTGCGGCAGAGTCGCTGGCGCTGCACCTGACGGAGCAGGTTGAGTGCCCCTTCGTCCATCGCATCGACGACGATGATGGCCACTCGTGCCTTGTCAATCTGATCCAGGCGCAGCACCCGGACCTCCGGGAGGTGCCGCAGTTGGCTGGCAACCCCCGCGGCCAAGATCGGGTCGCGAGCGTGCACGACGACAGAAACGCGTTCCATGAGCCCCCCTCTGGTCAAGCCGGCTACCGTCTGGCTCCGAGTTGATATCCCTTCGGGCAGCATGACGGGGCACGCTCTACGCACACTCAACAAGCACTCAACGGGCAGCTGAGGTGCCCTGAAGTCCGCTCTGATGATCGGTGACGGTCCGGAGTCGACGTGAGAACCCTGTAAAGGTGAGTACTTTGGCCCTGCTCGACAGGGAGGCCGTGACCGTCGAGGCGGGCGATCGCGTCACCGTTCCCCTCACGGTGAAGAACACCAGCGACGTGGTCGAGGACTACACGATCGACATCGTCGGAGTGCCGGCGGCCTGGACCACCGTGGAGCCGTCGCAGTTCACGCTCTACCCAGGGACCGCCCAGGTGGCCACCGTCGACATCCACCCGCCGCGTTCGTCCGACGTGTTGGCCGGAGCGCTGCGATTCGGGGTGCACGTGGTGCCGAGCGGGCATCCCGACCAGGCCGTCGTGCCCGAGGCAGTGGTCGAGGTCCTGCCCTATCTCGAGACGACCGCGGAACTCGTTCCGCGGACCTCCCATGGCCGCCTGGGCGCCAAGCACCAGGTGGCGATCGACAACCGCGGGAACGCCCCCGTGACAGTTCTGCTCATCCCGGCAGTGGACTCCGCTGCGCTCACGGTGTCGGCGCGACCCGAGAGCCTGACCGTCGATCCCGGCACGGCCAGCTTCGTCGATGTCCGGGTGAAGACGACGGATCGGCTTTGGCGAGGGAACCCGCGAACACTGCCCTTCGCCCTCATCGTGGCGCCGCAGGGCAGCACGGAGGTCCGCCTTGAGGCCGGCCACGTTCAGGACCCCATCTTTCCGCCATGGCTCGGCAAGTTGCTCCTCATCCTGCTCGCGCTGATCCTGCCCCTGCTCGCGCTGTGGTTCCTCGTACTGCGTCCGACCATCGAGTCGGCCGCGCAGGAGGCCGTCGCCGCACCGGTGAAAAGCGCCGCGGCCGACGCCGCCGCAGCGAAGCAGGCCGCGAACGATGCTGAGGAGTCCAAGAAGCAGGCGGAAACGACCGCCAGCAAACTCCCATCGACGGCGCCAACCAGGCAAGCAACAGGGTCACAGCCCCGTACGCCAACCGGCTCAGCGTCAACGCATCGCCCGGTTCGACTGGGGTCGATTCGCACGTGTTCACGGACGGGCAGGTGATTGCTCTCACCGACTTCGTGCTTGAGAACACCCAGGGCGACAGCGGGATTCTGACGCTGAGGCTTGGGCAGAAGATCGTCCTGCAACAGGCCCTCGAGAGCTTCCGGACGACCGACTACCACTTTGTCACCCCATTCGTTGCGACCGGGGCTGTCGAACTGCGACTGGAGGTCACCTGCAACAAGCCCGGTACGCCGCCAGACACCAAGCCGGCCCCCACCCTGTGTCGCAATGCCGTGACTTTCGGTGGAGAACTGACCAAGCCTCGCGACTGATCGGCCCGGTGCACGATCGGTCCGGTGCACGATCGGTCCGCGAAAGAAGCGGAATGCAACTGCAACTCGCCCTCGTCCAGGGTGACGATTCCGGCCCGAAGAGAGCTGTTCGTCGGCGCTCAGAGCCGTTCAGCGCTCCGTCGCATCTGTTTGCGGGGTCTCCGACAGGTCGACCCACTCGCCATCGGGCAGCCAACGAACGCGTTCTCGGACGCCGCGTGGCGCGTCGCGGACTGCGGATCGCAGGCCGTCCTCGCCGTCACGGAAGTGTGACCATCCGTCGTAGTGGGCGGGGATGGCGACACGAGGCTGAGAGCTCGCGATGAGGCGGAGCGCGTCTTTGCCGGTCATCGAGTAGTTGAGCGGGCCGGTGAGCGGGAAGCCGACCCCGCCGGCATTGACGATCAGCGACGTCGACATCGAGAGTGCGAGCGGTTCGGCGAAGCGCCGGATAGAGCACGGAGTCGCCGGTCACCCACAGCGCGACCTCTGTCTGCCTCGACGACGGATGGCGAAGCCGATGACCGTCGCCGACGATCGCGTGGCTGAGTGGCGGTCCGTGCCGGCACGGCGTGGCGGTGACATGAAGCCGCGGTCTGTCGGGCCCCGCGGTCGGATGGTCTCGCGGCCGCGCAGCCCCGGGTGTTCGGCAGACAGTCGACTGGCGCCGCTGATGGTCGTGAGGACGTGGGTGGCGGCGGGAAGGATCGCCGGCCGGCGTGTCGAGGTTGTCGGCGTGGTGGTCGTGGCTGACCAGCACGATGTCGATCAGCTCCGAGCTGGTCGGGGTCGAGCGCTGGGCCCCGGTTTTGATGCTGGAGGTGCCGAGCGCGAACGGGTAGCGCCGTCCTGGGGGGTCGAAGGTCGGATCGATGAGGATCCGCCAACCGTCGAGCTCGACCAGGATGGTCGGGCCCCCGATCCGTGTGACTCGCATTGTGTCTCCTAGACCGGGGCCGTGTCTCGGCCTAACGGTTCGTCGCCGTGTCGGGCTTGGTGCGGCGGGCGTGGGTCAGTGCCCACTGCGAGTGCGTAGTCGGCGACTTCTTCCCAGCCGTCCTGACTGACGATCCGGTGCGTCCGCCCGGGGAACTCCATCCGTTCGACGAGCGACGGGCCGGCTGGTACTTCTGGAGCGCGCCTTCTGGATGGCCGGCGGGGCGACGTGATCGATTCCGCCCGAGATCAGCAGCAGCGGGGCCCGGTCGGGCTTCGGAAGTCGACCTTGGTGATTCCGGTCTTCTCCTTGGGCAGCGACAGCACGCCCTCGAAGAAGACCCGGTTGACCGAGTTGACCGCGCTCGACTTCCCACTCCCGGTCGGATTCCGCGCGGGTGAGGTCGTTGCCGAACGTGTAGTGGAAGTGCCGCTTTGCGAGAACTTGCTCGCCTTGTTGATGCGGAACGGGTTGGCCAGGATCGGAAGCCCGGTACGCAGGGTGGACCAGGGCAGGGCGAGCACGCCGGCGGGTTGACCTGGTTCGACGCCCACTCCGGCGATGCCGAGCCCCGATCCAGGAGCATCTGGATGAAGATGCCGCCGAACGAGTGGCCCATGATGATGGGCGGCTCCGGGAGGGCGCGGATGATGCGGTCGTAGGAGTCAACGATCTCGGTGATCCTGCGGCCCTCGAGCGGCTTCGGGTTGCGGCGGACGTCTGCCGGGGTGCGGTCATCGATTCCCGGCCATCCCGGCACGATGACCTCGTGGCCCTGGTCGCGGTAGCGGCTCGGCCCAGGTGTCCCAGCTGGAGGGGGTCATCCACAGTCCGTGGACGAGGACGATGGGAGGGTGGGCCGCGGGGGCTGTCGGCTCGGTCATGGTGTTCTCCTCGCAATCGGTCGGACTAGGCGTCGAATGTCCGTGGGGTGACTAGCGCACCATAAGCTTGCTGAGGAAATGCGTGCTCGAACAGTAGTTGCCGGGACTGTTCTCAAACTTGAAACAACAGTCTGACCAAGCCAAACACCGGTCGGGCTGACAGGATTTGAACCTGCGACCCCGTGACCCCCAGTCACGTGCGCTACCAAGCTGCGCCACAGCCCGCCGTCGGGGCGAACCCCGACCCGTCACCTTACACGGTCGCGGGCGTGGGGCTCAAAGTGAGTCGAGTGCATGGGAGGGTCGTTGCACGGCGACGGAGGGCGGGCTCGTCGGCCGCCGGAGTGTGCCGCAGTCGCCCGAGCCAGCCGAGCCAAATATCTCGCCGAGCGTGTCACCGGATCGCTGATCCTCGTCGCTCTTAGACTGACCGAGGTGATCAACCCCACTCCCATGCTTCGTCCGAGCCCGATGGACATTTCCGGGCTCTTCGCCGCCTCATTCCAGACATTGCGCAGCCGTCTCGGACTGTTTCTGCTGCTTGTGATCTGGCCCTCCCTGTTAGCCATCCTCGTCGTTCTGATTACCGTCGCCATCATCGGCGGCGCCGCCGCTGCCGGAAACGGGAATCCAAGCGGCATTCTGCTTTTCGTGGGCTTCGCCTTCCTCTTCGTCGGTTTGATCCTGGTCTGGCTGGCGCAACTGAAGGTCTACGGCATGATGAGCCTGGGCGCGTACGAGATCGCCCAGGGCCAGCGTCCTGACTTCAAGGGCCTGTTCGCCCGCAGCAAGGGCTACCTGCCCCGCTTCGTGGCCTTGATCCTGTTGGGCATCGCGGTCGCAATCGTGGTGCAGTTGATCTTCGTGCTGCTGTTCGCCGGCCTCTTCAGCGCCGCCGGCAGCACCGACAATCGGGGCCTCGCCGGCTTCGCGGTGGTGCTGATGGTGCTGGTGTTCCTGGTCGGCATTCCGCTGTCGGTGTTCTTGTCGATCAAGCTGCTCTACATCGTGCCCGCCATCGCCATCGAGCAGTACAGCGGCTTCAATGCGCTGAAGCGGTCCTGGAGCCTGACCAAGGGAAACTTCTGGCGCACTTTCGGCTTTGCGATCGTGCCGGCCCTCGCGGTCGGGGTGATCAGCTACCTGATCAGCACTCTCGCCGGGCTGGTGTCCTCGCCGATGACGGGTCGGCAGCCGAGCGACATGACGCCCGGGCAGCTCACCGCCTATGCACTCACGCTCTTTCCGGTGCTGATCATCAGCATGATCCTGCAGCTCGCGGTGCAGTTGTTCACGACGCCGTTCCTGCAGTCGTACTACACCTACATGTACCTCGATCAGATTCGGCGCAAGGAGCTGGCTCCCCAGCAGGCCGGCGGCTACCCGGGCCAGCAGTACCCGCCGCAGGGTCAGCAGTACCCGCCGCAGGGCGGCAGGGCAGTACCCGCCGCAGGGTCGGCAGTACCCGCCGCAGGGCCAGCAGTACCCGCCGCAGGGCGGCCAGTATCCGCCGCAGGGCCAGCAATACCCGCCCCAGGGCCAGCAATACCCGCCCCAAGGCGGCCAGTACCAACCGCCGTCCCCTGGGCAGGCGCAACAGCCCCCGCCGGGAAACCAGTGGGGCCAGAATCCCGGCCAATCGCAGCCGCCGACGCCCCCGTCCAGCTGACCGAACGACCGCGCCACGGGCTCGCGTTTAGCGCTACTTGCCGCGCTTCTCGCGGGCCCGTACTTCGATGTGCACCGGGGTGCCGGCGAAGCCGAACTCCTCGCGCAGCCGGCGCTTGATGAACCGGACGTAGCCCGGATCCAACTGGCCCGACGTGAACAGCGCGAAGGTCGGCGGGCTGGTGTGTGCCTGGGTGCCGAACAGGACCCGGGACTGCTTGCCGCCACGCACCGGATGCGGGTGCGCAGCGGTGACCCGGCCGAGGAACGCGTTCAGCTTGCCGGTGGAGATGCGGGTCTCCCAACCCTCCAGGGCCGCCTCGATGGCGCGGCTCAGCCGGTCGACGCCCCGTCCGGTCAGTGCCGAGATGTTCACCGACGGCGCCCAGCCGAACGCCTGGATGTCCTGCTCGATCTCACGGTTCAGGTAGCGCCGGCGCTCCTCGTCGGTGAGGTCCCACTTGTTGTAGGCGATCACCAGGGCCCGACCGGCCTCCTCGACCATGGTCAGCACCCGCAGGTCCTGGTCGGCGATGGTCTCGGCGGCATCGATCACCACCACGCAGACCTCGGCCCGCTCGATGGCGGTCGCGGTGCGCAGCGAGGCGTAGTACTCGTGACCGGACGCCTCTTTGATCCGGCGGCGGATGCCGGCGGTATCGATGAACCGGTAGACGATGCCGGCCACGTCGACCAGCTCGTCGACCGGGTCGACGGTGGTGCCGGCCACATTGTCGACCACGGCACGCTGCTGCTTGGCGAGCTTGTTCAGCAGCGACGACTTGCCCACGTTCGGACGTCCGACGATCGCCACCCGGCGCGGACCGCCGAGCTCTTCGTCGGTCTCCCTGGGAGCGGTCGGCAGGGCGTCCATCAGGGCGTCCAGCAGGTCACCGGAGCCGCGGCCGTGTAGGGCCGAGACCGGATGCGGCTCGCCCAGCCCGAGATTCCACATCTTCGCGGCTTCGGCTTCGTTGCGGGCGTCGTCCACCTTGTTGGCGGCCAGCACCACCGGCTTGCGGCTGCGTCGCAGCACGCCTACGACGGCCTCGTCGACGTCCTGGATGCCGACCGACGCGTCCACCACGAACAGCACCGTGTCGGCGGCGGCGATGGCCAGTTCGGCCTGCTCGGCGATCTGGGCGGCAAGCCCCTTGGCGTCCGGGGCCCAGCCGCCGGTGTCGACGATCACGAACTCGCGACCGTTCCAGTTCGCGTCGTAGCTGACCCGGTCGCGGGTCACCCCGGGCACGTCCTGAACCACGGCCTCGCGGCGTCCGATGATCCGGTTGACGAGCATCGACTTGCCGACGTTCGGACGGCCGACAACGGCGACCACCGGTTTCACGGTGGACTCGCCCGAGCCGGGCTCGAATCCCTCGAAGGTTTCGGTCATCGCTTGTCCTCGGGTTCGGGTTGCGCCTGCCGCGCCAGCGACACCACCGCGTCGATGGTCTGCTGCAGGGTCAGGAAGGAGCCGTCGAGGGCGGTGACGCCGTCGGCGGCGGTGGTGAAGTTCACCAGGGCGGAGTCGTCGGCGTCGCGGCGCAGGATCTGGTCGCGGAGCGCCTCGTCGTCGATCACACCGCCGTGGTCGAGCTTGCGCCGGGCCATTCGGATCGCGGGATCGGCGCTCAGCAACAGCCGGACGGGGGCGTCGGGGGCCACCACCGTGGTGATGTCGCGACCCTCGGCGACGATGCCGGCCGGGGCCGCCTCGATGATCGCGCGCTGCCGGGCCACCAGGTTCGCCCGGCATTCGGGGATGGTGGCCACCGCGGAGACGCTGGACGACACCCGCTGCTCGCGAATCTCGTCGGTCACGTCGCGGCCGTCGATCCGGATCCACTGATCATCGGGATCGGTGGAGATCTGCAGGTCGGCGTCGACCACCACGTCGATCAAACGGTCGGTGTCGGACGGGTCGACGCCCGAATCCAGGTAGGCCACGGTGACCGCCCGGTACATCGCACCGGTGTCCAGGTAGGCCAGGCCCAGCGTTCGCGCGACACCCTTGGCGGTGGACGACTTGCCGGAGCCGCTCGGCCCGTCGATGGCGATCACCAATGGCTTCGTCATGGCACTCCTCACAGCGATTCCGAGTAGCGCAGCGTCCAGCCGGCCGCCGTCATGGCGCTCTCGAGTTCCCCGGCCACCGGCTCGGCCACCTGGACGGCCAGGTAGCCGACCTCCCGGACGGGATCGTGCTCGATCCGGACGTCCTCGACGTTGACGCCAGCCGCCTCGATGTCGGCGAACAGTCCGGCCAGTGCACCGGGAGCATCCGGAATGGTGACCACCACTTCCGCATAGGCGGCCGGGCCGGAGCCGTGCTTGCCGGGGATCGCCCTGGTGCCCTTGCGGCCCTCGGCCAGGAAGGCGCGCAGCGCATCATCGTCGCCCCAGCCGGCCAGCAGCTCGTCCAACGAATCCCGGACGGCCTCCAGCTCGGTGCGGACGGCCTCGGAGTTGGCGCTGATGATCTGGGTCCACAGCCGTGGGTCCGAGCCGGCCACCCGGGTCACGTCGCGCAGGCCCTGGCCAGCCAGGTTCAGATGCTCGTCCGGCACGTCGTTCAGCCGTCCGGCGGTCAACGAACTCATCAGTTGCGGCAGGTGCGACACCTGCGCGACCGCCTCGTCGTGATGGGTCGCACCCATCGACACCACCCGGGCGCCACATTTTCTGGCCAGCGTCGACACAGTCAGCACGGCCTTGGCCCGCGACGTGTCGTGCGGGGTGATCACCCAGGTGCGGTCGGCGAACAGGTCGGCCCGCGCGGTCAGCGGCCCGACCCGCTGCGAGCCGGCCATCGGATGCGAACCGACGTAGCGGGACAGGTTCAGCCCGCGGCTGCGCAGATCGGCCAGAACCGTGCCCTTGACCGAGCCGACATCGGTGATGGTGGCCTTCGGATAGGCCTGGACCGCCTCGGCGATCACGTCGGCCAGCCTGGCCGGAGGCACCGCCACCACGACCAGCCGGACCGTGGCCGGGTCGATCGGCTCGAGCACGCCGCCACCACGGGAGGCGGCCACCCGGGCATGCGAGGAGACGGCGTCGATCAAATGCACCTCGACGCCGGCCTCGGTCAGGGCGGCACCGACCGACGCCCCCACCAAGCCGGCGCCGATCACCACCGCTGGTGTCAGGGTTGGTTCGTTCACTGGCCGCCCTTCTGCACGAAGGAGCGGACATACTCCTCGGCATCGGTCTCCAGCACGGAGTCGATCTCGTCCAGGATGGCGTCGTAATCCACCACCGGCTTGGTGATCGCCGGGGTCGACTCAACCAGCGGCTCATCCGCGCGCGTCGTGCGCTGCCGTTGAATTCGCTCGGCCATGACCTCTCCTGTTCGAACCGACAGCCTATCGGCTCCCGCGCTACGCACTTCTACCCGGTTACCTGCGGGCCGCTGCGGGGGTAGGTTGCCAGAGCTTGCGAACCACCCGAAGTCAGGCACCTGATGGATCTTCCACTGCTTCTGGCGGGCCCGATCCTGCGCAGGGTGGACCCGGGGCTGGTCAGTGTGTGGACGGCGTTCAGCGGCCCCGCCGAGGTCACCCTTGACGTCTATGAGGGTCGGGTGGCGTACGACACCACCAACCCGGTGTTCGCCTCCAGCGACGACCCGGCCGACCCCAACGAAGCGCCGCCCCGGCCCGGCAAGGAAGCGATCAGGATCGGCGACAAGCTGTATCTGAGCATGGTGTCGGCCCGGCTGCCACCGGCCTCCGGCAAGGTGTTCCAGCCCGACCGGCTGTATTCCTACAACCTATGGATCGAGGCCGACGGCGGCACCGAGAACCTCAACTCGCTGAAGCTGCTCACCGAACACCAGGTCAGCGGCGTCACCGCGGGTCCGCTGGGCTACGCCGACCGGATGCTGCCCAGCTTCGCTCTGCCACCCACGGACCTGACCCACCTGCAGCTGGCCTACGGCTCGTGCCGCCGGCCCAGCTATGACGACGGCGATGCGCTGGCCTGGGTCGACGACTACAACGCCGAACGGGTCGGCGATCCACGAGGCCGGGTGCATCAGCTCTTCCTGGGTGGAGACCAGATCTACGCCGACGACATGAGCTCGTTGATGATGCTGCGGGTCGCCGAGCTGGGCGTCGAACTGATCGGCAGCGCGGCCGGGGACGCGATCGAGCGAATCCCGGTCAACAAGGTGAGAACCAAGCTGCCCGGAAGCACGCCCAAGGAACTCGACCCGAGCGCGTCCTACGTCGACGAAACCCCCGCCCAGACCGCCGCCAAGGGGGCTCTACCGGCGGGTCCGAAGAACTTTCCGGTCGGCCAGCGGCTGCACCTGACCCAGAACAGTGCCCAGTTCACCAGCATCGACGGCGACAACCACCTGATCTCGCTCGGCGAGTTTGCCGCGACCTACCTGATGGTCTGGTCGCCGGCCTGTTGGGGCGAGGACGTGCCGGGGGCACAGCTGCTGGCCAACCCGGACGCCAAGACCGGCCCGCAGCTGAAGTGGCTGGACACGCTCGCCGACCCACAGACGATCGGCTTTCCCGACCCCGGCTTTCCGGACCGGGTGCCCGAGTTCCTGTACGAAACCAAGGACGTATTGGAGAAGCGGGCCAAGAAGGCGTTGGAAGGCGACCAGGCCGAGAAGAAGGCGAAGAAGGCCAGGTCGCGGCGGCGCGGCCATCGAGTGCACCGCGACTTTCTGCGAGGGCTGGCCAAGGTGCAACGGCTGCTGGCCAACGTGCCGACGTACATGATGCTGGACGACCACGACATCACCGATGACTTCTTTCTCAACCCACAGTGGCGGCACCGGGTGCTGGGAACAGCGTTGGGGCAAACCATTCTCACCAACGGCATGGTCGCCTACGCGTTGTTCCAGGACTGGGGAAACGACCCGCGTCGCTATGACGCGAACTCGACCGACGAGCCCGAACTGGGCGGGCTGCAGCCCGGCGACCTGCTACTCAGGGCCATCGAGTTGTTCCCTGATGGCGTCACCGTGGGTCCCAATGCCGCGGCGATGGCAACCCTGACCACGATGTTCGCCCACAACGTTGACAACCCGGCCCTGCCGAACGGCCGGTTCGGGGCGGTGAACCCGCCGATCAAATGGCACTTCAGCATCGACGGCCCCAAGCATCGGGTGGTCGCCCTGGACAATCGGACCCGGCGCAGTTACGTGAGCGAGATCGGCCCGCCCGGCAACGTGTCCACCGAGGCCCTGGTCGACCAGATCCCCCGTCCGCCCCTGCCGGCGGGCGTGGAGGTGCTGGTGGTGATCGCGCCCTTGCAGGTGATCGGTCCGCCGGTGCTGGACGAGATCGTCGGACGGGCGATCTATCGGATCTTCGACGCCATCCACTCCAGTGACCTCACCGACGACACCACCTCGGGCTCGCGGGAGATGCCCGGCACCGATCCAGACGCCCTGGAGACCTGGGCCTTGGACGAAGGCACCTTCGAGCATCTGCTCAGCCGGCTGGCCGACTACGACCGGGTGGTGGTGTTGTCCGGCGACGTGCACAACGCCGCCTCGAACGTGATGAGCTACTGGAAGGGCACGGACACCACGCCGAGCCGAATCGCCCAGTTCACCTCCAGCGGCTTCAAGAACGTGATGCCCGTCTACCTGCGGGCGCTGGACGCCAGCGCGATGCTGTTGCAGCAGCTGCTCCGGGCCAAGTTGGGCGTCGAACGGCTGGGTTGGACCCGGCCCGAGGCCGACCTGGTGCTGCTGCCGACCGGTCGGACCGACGCCGACCTGGTCGCCATCACCAGGGCCAAGCTGCTCCGCAGCCCGGTGCTGCTGCCGACCCACGGCTGGCTGGACGACAACCTCGACGGCGAGCGCCTGGACGAGAAGACCTCCCGGCTCAATCCTGACCGTCTGCCCGAGTGGCGCTGGCGGGTCACGCCGCTGCTCGACGTGCGTCCGGACGTGGTGCCGCAACCGCCGCCGGACGACCCGACGGCGGTTCGGCCCAGCCCGATCCGACCGTTCCCGCTGGACGAGGCCCTGGTCGAGCAGCAGGTCGAAGACCAGGCCGGCCTGTTCGCCGCAATGCAGGCCGTCGCGGTTCGACACCAGCGGGCTCTTGACCGGATGCGCAACACCCGCCAGATGATGTTCCGGTCGAACTTCGGCCTGTGCCGGTTCGAGGCCGAGGGCGACCAGGTGACGGCGGTGGGCGAGGTGTACACGTCCGCGATCGATCCGGACACCCAACTCGCCGTGATGGCTCCCTACATGGTCCACCGGGCACCACTCGGCCCCGGCGTCGAGTCACCACCGGGGCGGCTCAGAACCGACGTGATATCTCGTCGACGGATCCCCGGGGCGGACACATGAGTGCGGGTTCGGTGCTGCGCCGGCTGGCCGGCGAGGTGGTCGACTTCGTCCAGTTCGTCGCCGACCTGTTGGGCCACGCGGAGGCCCGCGAGGCAGTGCTGCGCGACCTCGGCGGCCCGCCGGGAACAGCCACCAAGCTGGAACTGCCGGCCGCTCCGCTGGCATCGGTCAAGGCCTATCGCGACTCGGTGAACGACGACCTGCAGGCCGACATCGAGGCGGCCGGCAACCTGGCCCTGTTGCTCGGCGCGATCATCGACCAGATCGAGTCCTGGTCCGGAACCGACTGGTCGGGCCGCACCGACACGCTGATCACCAGCCTGTTCGACCTGTTCGGCAGCACCTACGTACGCCGGCGCTGGCCGAAGCTGTACCTGATCCTGCAGTCGGTCGCAATCGCCTCCGAGCTGACCGGCTCGCTGGGCCCCGGCGATCATGCGCTACCTGACCGGAACGGCCCCGACTACCGGCCCGGCCGGTTCCTGAAATCGTTCGCCACGATCCTGGCCTTCGTCTGGAATCCGGGCCGCACCCTCGACGACCTGGACGACACCCGCGATGGTGCGTCGGGCAGCACGCTGAACACCGGTCGGGACGTTTCCTTCCTGGTCATCGACGGGCTGATCCGCGGCATCGTGGCCGCCATCGCGGTGGTGGACCAGACCAAGGACCCCTTCGACGAGAACGTGCTCAGCGACGTGATCGTCGGCTGGGACTCGGCCGCACTGGACGTCGACTCCGCCGTCCGGCCCACCGCGGCCGACCTGCTGGCCAGCCGGATGGTCTCTCTCGCCCTGCGCCACGGCGGCACCGTCGACGCCGAGGAACTCAAACTGACCTGGCTGTACCTACCCCGGCGGGTGGGAACACCGGCCCGTCCGCACCAGTTGTTCCTCGCCCTGGGTGGCGCGCTGAGCATCGACCAGGAACTGAATCCGAATCGCGAGCAGGGCGACCCGGCCTGGCGGTTCCGGGTCGGCGTGAAGAGCGACGCCGGCGCGGCGATGCTGATCAGTGGCGAAGGAGTCGAGACCAACCTCAACGGCGCAGGAACGGAGGCGAGCGTCGGCTACGTCGCCACCCCGGACGAGAGCGGGATCAGCTACGCCCTGCCCCGATCGGTCGGCACCCGGGTCGAACTGGGCGGAATCTCCTTTCTGCTGACCCTTTCGGCACAGGGTGCCCGGGTGCAGGCCGTGTTCGACAACTGTGCCCTGGTTGTCGACGGCGCCTCCGCCGACAGCTTCATGCGCAAGCTGCTGGGCGGTCGTCCGTATCGGACGATGTTCGGCTTCAGCCTCGGCTACGACTCGAACCTGGGCTTCGTCCACGAGTTCCACCGGGTGGCCGGGGTGGACGCCACCGGCCCGAAGCCCCCGTTCGACTCGTCCGGGCCGGCCGGACCGTCAACCCTCGATCTGACCCTGCCGATGGGCGGGGGCGGTGCGCTGGGCATCAACGTGCTCGAGGTGGTGCTGCGGCTGGCCGGCAAGCGCGCCGAAGACCCGGACACCGGGTGGGCGGTCGCCGTCGGCGCGCTGGTGTCCTTCAGCTGCACCTGGGGTCCGGTCTACCTGCGGGTCGATCGGCTCGGGCTGATGGCTGCCATCGACACCATGAAGCCGTCCGAGGATCGCAACCTGCGCCTGGTCGACGCCCACGTGGACGCCACCAGGCCGGCCGGCATCGCGATCAGCATCGACACCAAGGCGATCAGCGGCGGCGGCGCGATCTACCACGACGCAGCAAGTGGCGACTACTTCGGTGCCCTGGTGCTCCGGATCGGCAAACGGGTCACCCTGACCTGCCTCGGCCTGGCCTCGACCAAGGACGCCCAGGGCAACCCGCTGACGTCCTTCATCCTGATCGGCACCATCGATCACCTGGGCCTGACCGCGGGTTTCATCACCCTGGACGGCCTCGGCGTTCTCTATGCGTCCGACCGCACCATGGACGTGGCGGCGGTCCGGGCGGCGCTGCCGTCCGGCAAGTTGAAGCATCTGCTGTTCCCGGCCGATCCGCTGAAGAACCTGCCCGAGATGGTGTCGGGGCTGCGCACCTTCTTTCCGCCCAGGGCCGGCTGCCACATCTACGGGTTGCTGGTGAAACTGACCTTCGGCAGCTCCCGTCCGCTGCTGCGGGCGGACCTGGCCCTGATGCTGGAGCGGGACGACAGCACCGAATCGTCCAGGCTGCTGGTGCTCGGCCGGGTGTCCTCGGTGCTGCCCCAGGAAAGTGCTCCGCTGCTCACCTTGAACCTGGACGTGGTCGGCGAGTTCGACCTCGATACCGGTATGGCCGCGATGGACGCGGTGCTCTACGACTCCAAGCTGTTCGGACGGTTCGTGCTCAGTGGCGCGGCCGCGTTCAGGCGAGCCCCCGGCCTGGGGTTCGCCCTGGCCATCGGTGGTTTCAACCCCCGGTTCAGCCCACCGGCAGGGTTCCCGGTGGTGCCGCGGGTGACCGTAGCGCTGACCACCGGTGACAACCCGAAGCTGATCGTCGAGGCCTACCTCGCGATCACCCCCAACACGCTGCAGTTCGGCGCCACCGCCTCGCTCTATGCGGCCGCCTATGGATTCTCGCTCGAGGGGTACATCGGTTTCGACGTGCTGGTGCAGTTCTGGCCGCCGCACTTCATCGCCGACTTCAAGGCCGGCGTCCAGCTCAAACGCGGCAGCCGCAACCTGTTCAAGGTGGACGTCCGGGGCACTCTGGAAGGACCGCTGCCGCTGCGGGTGGCGGGCAAGGCCACCTTCGGCATCCTCTGGTGGGACTACACGGTCGGGTTCGACAAGACCCTGATCGGTGGCAGCAATGCCGTCGCCAGCGAGGCACTGGACGTGCTGGCCGAACTGATCGGACGGCTCGCCGACCCGCTCAGCTGGCGGACCGTCGTGCCGCCCGCCGCGGCTCAGCTGGTCGGGGTCAGAACCAGTCCGGCGGCGGACGGGTTGTGGCTCCATCCGCTCGGCCGGCTGGTCGTGCAGCAGGGCCTGGTCCCACTCAACCTCGACCGTGACATCGACCGGGTCGGGGCATTCGTGCCGGCCCGGGACCGGCGGTTCCGGATCACCCAGGGTCGGGTCGGCACCACCACGATCACCGACTTCGACCGGGTGCACGACGAGTTTCCGGACAGCCAGTTCTTCGAGCAGACCGACGCCGAGCGGCTGTCGGCCCCCGGCATGGTGATGCGCGAGGCGGGGGTCGGCTTCGGTAACGACGCCTATGCAACCGATCCGTCCCTCGCCCTGCCGGCACCGTTCGCCTACACCGAGATCCTGGTCGGCGACGACGGGAAACCGGTGGTCCAGCAGCAGCCGCAGCAACCCAGCCGCGACCACGTACTGGCCGGGCTGCGGATGAGTGCCGCCGCCCGCGCCCTGACCCGCACGTCGCGCGCCGAGCGGTACGTGGGCGAGGCCCGTCCAGACGCCCCGCGGTTGGCCATGGTCGGACGGACGCCATGAGCCAGCCCGCCCTGACCTTCCTGCCGTGGGTGCGTCGCGGCGGCTCGCTGGCGCTGCCGGCCGACAATCCGGCGACCCACCCGCCCAGCCACGTCGGCACCACCGTCGCGGTCAGTGTCAACGACGTGCCGGGCACACCGGTTCCGGTGCAGTTGCTCGGCCCGGGCGACGTCACCGGGGTGGCTTCGCAACAGGTGATCCGGATGGACCCCTCCCCCGGTACGACGAAGTTCGAGTCGAACTACCTGGCCTTGGTGGAGTTCGACGACCCGGCGCTGCCGTGGCTGTTCACCACCGCGTCGGCCGTGGCGGGCAAGCTGCGGCCGTGGCTGACCCTGGTGGTGGTACGTGAGCAACCCGGCGTCCAACTCGCGCCGGCCGGACGAGGCTCGCTGCCGGTGCTGCGGATCGGGGGCCCGGCCAAGCCCGAGGCCGAACTGCCCGACCTGGCCGACTCGTGGGCCTGGGCGCACGCCCAGGTTGCGCTGGACGGCGGGTCCGGTGCGGCAGCGCTGGTGGCCGCACTGGGTGGGGACCCGGCCCGGAACCTGTCCAGGCTGGTCAGCGGACGGCTGCTCGCCGAGCAGACCGGGTACCTGGCCTGCGTGGTGCCGACCTTCGAGGCCGGCCGTCGCGCGGGTCTAGGCGACGACCCCGGTCAGGCTGAGGGGCCGGCCTGGACGCTGTCGGACGGGATGGCGGCGGTGGAGCTGCCGGTGTACCACCACTGGCGGTTCGCCACCGGCCCCAACGGCGACTTCCAGTCGTTGGCCATGGCGATCCGCGGCCGCAAGGTCGAGCCGGGTTTCGGCGTCCGGGCGGTCGACCTGTCGACAGCCGGACTGGGCCTACCCGGCACCGACGACGCCCAGGTGTTTCTCAGCGGGGCTCTGCTGGCGCTGGACTCGCCGGTCAGGCACTGGTCGGATCCGGCCCTGGCCACGGTGTTCGCCGACGCACTGCGTGGGGTGCTGAACGCCCCTGACGTTGCTCCGCGCTCCGAGCCGTTGCTGGCGCCGCCACGCTACGGGTCGGCCTACCGCACGCCGGTCGCGCTGGACCCGGCCGCCACCGGGCGCTGGTACGAGCAGGTGAACACCGACCCGGCGGCCCGGATCGCGGCGGCGCTGGGCACGCTGGTCGTCCAGCAACAGCAGGAAACCCTGGTCGGGGCGGCTTGGGACCAGTCGGTCGACCTTCGTCCGGCGACCCGGTTGTTGGGCCTGGCCGGCCTCGGTCTGGCGATGGCGGCCAGCCTGCATCGGCGGCACATCGCGCCGTTGGCGCCGCAGAGCGGCCTGTTCGTGCTGGCGCCGCTGCGTGGTCGGCTGATGGTGGCACCGGCGATGGCCGGTGTGGACAGTTTCAGCACCCAATGGACGAAGGCGCAGTTGCCGGTGGCGGCCCTCGGATCGGCCGTCCGGCGGGTCACCCGGGCGCGCGGCCCGGCCGTCCGAGGAGAGGAGCGTGGCCGGCCGAGGTCCGGTGGCCAGAGCACTCCTGGGATCGACTGGATCGGCCGGATGGTGCCCTCGTCCCGGATCGAGCGCAGCTTCGAGGCGCCGATGCGGGCCGCTGACCTTCGACGCGGTCGGGCCCATCCTGCCGACCCCGCAGCCGGTGTCGTGGGCCGACCTGCAGGCGGCCCGAGTCACCGGGGCGCCAGCCAGGCCGGGTTTCACGCTGGCAGCGACGCCGGCTCCGACCGGCCCACGCCCGTTCCCACTGCCCGGAGACGGCAGCCATGGCCCGATCGCCGATCCGCCGGTCGTGGTGATCGAGCCCGACCGACCGGACCCGCCCGACCACCCGCGTCCGCGGCCCCGCCCGGGGCGGCCGCCGATCCACACCCCGATCGCCCCACTGGGCACGGGCCGGACGCTCGATGGCTCCCTGCGCCGACCCGATGACGGAGGAGGGCCCGGCCGGATCGGTGACCGCCGTCGGGACGACGAGGAGCCTGAGTTCCCCGATCCGGTGGAACCCGATCCAGAGGAACCCCGACCGCACCCGCAACCGCACCCGCGGGTGGATTCGGCCGCGGCGGCTCTCTTCCGCACGGTCGCGGCGAAGCACCTGGCCGCCCTGGAGGCGCCACCGCCGAGCGGCGCGCCACCGGCGCTCGGCACGGTCACGATCAAGACCCTGTTCGCCGAGGCGGTTGCCATCACGACCCCGGCACGAACCTTCACCGCCGCGGTCGGAGCCATCTTCGACGCGGGCAACGCCCCGATGCCGTCCGACCCCGAGGCGCCGCTACCCGAGCTGGCCTTCGTGCCGCACTTCGATGCCCCGATGTCGGCGGCTCTGGCCGATCTTGGCCAGCACTGGCTGCTGCCCGGGCTGGACGGTGTGCCGGCCAACACCGCCATCGCCCTGCGGACCAATGGCGCCTTCGTCGAAGCGTTCCTGACCGGGTTGAACCACGAGTTCGGCCGAGAGTTGCTCTGGCGCGAGTTCCCCTCGCCCTTGACCGCCACCTTCTTCGACCGGTTCTGGGACGCTGCGGTGGCGCCCACCGAGCCGGCCGACATACCGCCACTGGCGCAGTGGGGCGACCGTGCCCTTGGCGCGCCGACCGTGCGCCCGGAACGGTTCGTGCTGCTGCTGCGCAGCGAACTGGTCCGGCGCTTCCCTGACGCCGTGGTGACCGCCAGCAAACCGGGCGCCAACCCGCCGATGACCCTGCTGCCGGTGTTCCGCGGGTCGCTGGATCCGGACGTCACCTACTTCGGCTTCAGTATTCCGCTGGCTGACGCCGACGACTATGCGATCAGCATCGCCGAACAGCCGGGCGCGCCGCGGTTCGGTTTCGAGGTCGGCGAGGCGCCACCCGATCGCAGCCACGCGCCGGCATCGGACGCCACCGCCGCCGCACTGGCCGGACGGCTGCGTCAACTGCCCGCCCGGATCACCATTCCGATCAAGGTGCTGCTGCGGGAGCCGGAATCATGACCGACCCGATCGACCTCGCACCTCTGAGCGCGGACGCCCTGGTGACCGACCCGCGGCTCGCCGCCGAGCTGAGCACCCCGACGCACCCGATCGCACTGTTGCCGGTGCGGCTGGAGACCCGGTACGCCGGCGGTGAACTGCTGGTTCGGATCTACCCCGACCAGATCCACGTCGACGCCCACGACCCACGGCTGTCCGCTGCGGAGCAGGCGGCCGGACAGGAGTTCTGGCGCACCCAGTGGCGAACCGGCACGAACCTCGAGCGGCAGCAGCGGGCCTGGAAGGTGCTCGCCGACCGGTTCGGCCCGGGACGGGCCGGCTGGGTGGCGCGCGCCACTCGGCCCAACAATCCGAGCCAACGTCCGGCCACGGAGATCGCCGACGGCGCCGGGTTGGGCGACCCGCCGGAGTTCTCGCCGGTCGAGGTCAGCGAGGACCGGACCACCCCGGTGGCCCGGCTGCTGCCCACGCAGTGGACGGCCACCGCCTACGCGTCCGGGCAGGTGGTCGGGGCGGTGACCGGAGCGCCGATCACCATTGACCCGGCAGTCGGGCCGGACCTGGCCGCCCCGCTGGTCACCGATATCGACAACGACGAGGTGGCTGCGGTCGATCAGGGCATGAACTGGCTGGTGGACTTCGAGGCGGCCGAGGCCCTGGGCATGGCACTTCGGTTGCCGCTCACCGGCCCCGTTGACCTGTTGCTGGTCAGCGGAGTCCGTGGCGCTGACGCGTCCGCCGGTGCGGCCGAGCTGGGCGGCCTGCTGGATGCGCAACGCTACTCCGCCGGCCTCGGTTTCCTGCTGCCGGAGACCCCGACGAACAACTCCGAGGCGGTTCCGTCCGGGTGGTCGGGCACCGATCCCGGGGGCTGGAGCCCCGAGACCCGCACCCCGGCCCCGGGCACCTTCGGGGCGCTGGCCTCCGACGCGCTTGGAGTGGGTGACCCGGAGTTGTTCGGCACCATGCCGAACGCCGCCTCCGCCGACCCGGGGCTGGCGGCGGCGATGTCCGACGCCCTGTGGCCCGCCACCTGGGGCTATTGGCTGGCTCAGTTCGCCGGTGCCGATCCCGATAGCGCCGACTGGGCCCGCGAGCACGCCCGGGCCTTTGTCCGCCCAGCCGGCGCCGCTGCCGACGCTCCGCATCGGCCGGCAGCCTTACGGCCTGCTGCCGGTCACCTCGCTGGGCAGGTTCGTCGGTGACGATCGGCAGAATCGCTTGAGGATGGTGCTGGCCGGGCTCCGCGAAGGCGCCTGGCGTCCGGCACTGAAGCTGGCGCCACGGATCGGCCGCGGCGACATCGCCGCCGATCTGGTCGACGTGATGCGACTCGATGGACGCTCCGACGACCTGATGCTGCGACGCTCCGTGGGAGCCCGGTTCGGCGACAACCTGGAAACCTTCCTCGGCCGCAACCTGACCGATGCCGGGTTCTGGGTACAGGCCCGCGACCGCAACCTGCCGCTGGCCCGGTCCGCCGGGCTTGGCCTGGTGCCGGGTGCTCTGGTGGTCCACGAGCCGGGCAGCCGGCCGGTCACCCTGCCGCTGGTCGCCGCCGACGGCGACCTGGGCTTCCTCGCGGCCCTGCTGGCCGCCGATCCGGACGCGCTCGCGGCCGATCCGGACCCGCTGGCCGGGTCGGTACTGGCGGTGCTGGTGCGGCAGGGACTGTTGCGGGAACACGCCGCCGCGGCGGCCCGGCTGCTGAACCTGTCGGCCGCGGACGCCGAGTTCTACGGTTTCGGCGATCCCGACCTGGGTTGGACGGCGCGGCGCGACAGTCAGCTGAGCGGGGGCGGCACCGTCCGGGAACGGATGGCGGATTCGGCGCCGACATCGTCCATGGCTTCGTTCCGGGCGGCGGTCGACGCGTTGGCGGACGCCTCCGTGCCGAGCCTCGAGCGGCATCTGCTGGGCGCCCTCGATGCCACCTCGCACCGGCTGGATGCCTGGGTCACGTCGCTGGCCATGGCCCGGCTGGCGGAGTTGCGCGAGGTCACGCCGGCCGGGGTGCTGGTGGGTGGGTACGGCTGGGTCGAGGGCCTGCGTCCGGACGAACCTACCCCGGTCACCGAGGTCGTTCCTGACGAGGCGGGGCCGTTGGTCAGGGCCATCGAGGATCCCGGATTCATCCACGCCCCGTCGGTGCATCAGGCCCAGGTGGCGGCGATGCTGCGCAACGCGCACCTGGCCCACGGCGGCGGCGAGACCGATCCGTTCGCGGTCAGCCTGACCTCGGAACGGATCCGGCTGGCCCGGTGGATCTTCGACGGTGTCCGAGCCGGCCGCAGCGTGGGGGCTGTACTCGGCTATCTGGTCGAACGCGACCTGCACGAGCGCGGCCTCGACTTCGCCGTCGCCAACGCTCGCGAGGTCACCCCGCTGCCCGGGCAGGACGACCTGCCGGTGGCCGCGCGCCGGCTGGACGGGCTCAAGCTGCACGAACTCTGGGCGAACAGCGAGGGCCATGCGGTCGACCACCTGGTCGACGGCAGCCAGGACGAGGCGTTGCGCAACAAGGCTGCGGGGGTGCTGCGCCGGCTGAACGCCTCGGTCGACGCTGCCGCGGACGCCCTCCAGGCCGAGCAGGTGCACCAGTTCGCCCGCGGCGATCTCAGCCGCGCCGTGAGTACCGTCGCCGACATCGACCGCGGCCTGGCACCGCCACCCGACTTCGACTTCCTGCAGACCCCGCGCACCGGCGCAGCGGTGACCCATCGGGTGGTCGTCCTGCTGGATCCGGACGCGCCGACCACCGCGGGCTGGACGGGTCCCGCAGGCTCCGCCCACGCCGCCGCCGAGCCGGGGCTGGATGCCTGGCTGGGCCGGATGCTGGGCCCAGCGACCGGGCGGACGCTGACCCTGACCGAAGCCGGAGCCATGGTCGCCCTACCCGACCTGCGGATCGCGGCGTCCGACTTCGTCCGGATGGCCACCACCGAGGGTGGCCTGCGCGAACTGGCCGCCCGGGTCGCGATCGTGGCCGGGGCCGCGGTCGAGACTGCCGAGCTCGTGCTGGATCCGGCCTTACTGGAACTTCTCGAACTGGGCCGTTCGCTGGCCGCCCTGGTCACTGCCGCCAAGCCGTTGGACGGATCTGGCCTGCAGCCTCCGCACGCCGACCCCGTGCCCGGAGTGGACGTGCCGGAACTGTCCGCGCGGGTCTCCGCCGCCCGGCAGCTGGTCGCGCAGGCGGTGTCGGCCCTGGACCGGGTCGTGGCCGCGCCGGACGATGCGGACGCGGTTCGGGTCGCGGTGCAGTCGACCTGGGGGCTCGGCGTCGGCGAGGCGGGCGTCCCGACGGCTGGCGCCGGCTGGGCAGCCGCGGCCGCCCGTGCCAGGGCCGACCTGAGCGCCCGTCAGGCGGAACCGGCGGCGGCCACCGGCACTGCCGACCAACTCGCGGGCGAACTGCGAGCCCTGCTCGGTCCCGGTTTCGTGGCGCTCCCCCGGTTCGTGGCGGCGAACGCAGCCGAGCTGGTCGCCTCCCGCGACGACCCTGCCCTGGTCGGCGACGACCCCCTCGCGGCCGAGGTGTGGCTGACCCGGATGGAGCGGGTCCGCGAGCCCCTGGCCCGGGCGGGAATCGCGTTGCGCGAGGCCGAAGCGCTCGGCGGCCCGGCCATGGCACTCAGCGTCGCGCAGGTTCCGCACTCCCCCGGCGCCACCTGGAATGCGCTGCCGGCAAGCAGTTATGTCGACGGTGCGAGTTCGTTGCTGGTGGTCGGCGGCGACCTGCTCGACCCCGGCCGCACGTTGGCGGGGTTGCTGCTGGACGAGTGGGCGGAGGTGGTTCCGTCCGCAACCGAGACCACCGGGGTCGCGTTCCGCTACGACCCGCCGGAGGCGATGGCGCCGCACGCCATCCTGCTGGCGGTACCTCCGGTTCCTGGTCAGGCCTGGACGGTGGGCAGCCTCAACCAGGTCTTGGTCGAGACTCTCGAGTTGGCCAAACTGCGGGCTGTGCCGCCGGCCGCCCTTGGCGCCGCCCGGCAGTACCTTCCCGCGGCCGTGCTGGCCTTCAACGCCGAGGGCGACGCACCCTCGACGAACCCCAACGTCCTCACTCCACCGCCGGGAGGCTGAGATGGCATCGATCACCAGCTTCTTCAGGCTCGAGCCGGACCCGTTGCGTCCGGACGTCACCGTTGGGGCGACCGCGCCGATCCACGATCCGCTGTGGTTGCTGGCCCGGCAGTGGCAGGTCGGCGAGTTCGCCGCCCAGGACGGCGGCACACCCGTGGTCGCGCGCTGGCGTGGGGTGGCCGCCCGGCCGACCCGGTTCGTGGCCGGTCCGATCCGGCCGGACACCGTGCTGCAGGCGCCCCGGTTCGACGCCTCTGCCGCACCGCTGGAAACGCTGATCGAGAAGGCGGGGGCGGCCTTGCCGGCTGTTGCCGACACTTTGGCCGGCCTGCGCCTTGGCGTGGACACCGGACGGCTGTTCTTGCGCCTGCTGGCCACGCAGACCGTCTCGCAGAACTACGCACCCGCGTTGACCACCGCGTTCGCGGTACCGGAATACCCGGAGGACGCGCTCGCCCAGACCGACGCCGCGACCAGCGGCTACGCCCGGCTGCACGGCGGCCGGAGTCTGGACGGGAGACGCCTGCGTGGCGAACTGGCCGGACGTCCGCTGCCCCGGTTCGGCCAGACCGTCGCGCAAGGGGACGTTGCGGAGTTGCGGGCCGCCTGCGCCGATTGGCTGCGCCTCGTCGATGACCTGTTCGCGGCGGCCGACCCGGCGGCGAGCAGTTGGCAGCCGACCCGGTTCGAGTACACCGCGTCCATCTCGGGCCGGACGTCGGAGGACCAGTTCGGCGAGACCACCCTGACCGCGCAACGCTACGACAGCGACGTGTTGGACTGGTACGAGTTCGACGTGAACGGCGAGGTCAACCTGGGCACCACGCCGGCCGAGGTCGGCCAGAGCGTGGTGCGCACGACGATGCCGGCGCCGGTGACCGCGCCGGGCCTGCCCGCGCGGCGGTTCTGGGAGTTCGAGGACGGCGACGTCAACCTGGCCGCCCTGCAACCGTCCGACACCGATCTCGCCCAGGTGCTGCTCATCGAAACCCTTTCCGGCTACGGCAACGACTGGTTCGTGATCGGGGTCGATCTGCCGGTGGGCTGTCTCGTCCGGGCCACCTCGCTGGTGGTCACCGACACCTTCGGCGTGCGCACCCTGATCCGGCACCTGGGCGACCCCAACGCGCTGTCCGCCCGCGGCTGGGGCCTGTTCCAGCACTCGATGAAGTTCGACGAGAACGAGGCCGAGGGCGTGACCATCCGCAACCTGCTGTACCTGGCGCCACGGCTGGCGAAGCCTCTGGTCGGAGCCGTGGTCGAAGAGGTGCTGCTGTCCCGCGATGAGCAGGCCAATCTGGCCTGGGCGATCGAGCACACCCGGGAATCCCCGCTGCAGGCTCCGGTCCGGTTGAGCAGCGCCCGTCCGCCCGAACCGCCTGGCGACCCGGACGTCGCCCCCGACTACCACCTGGCTCAGTCGCCGCCCCCGCACTGGATCCCGCTGCTGCCGACCCGCGCTGGAACCGATGCCCAGGTGCTGCTGGCCCGGGGCTCGGTGCTGGACGTGGCCGGACGCCGGGTCGTGCGCAGCGTCACCGACCTGCTCGGCGGCGGCCCCGACGGAGCCCTGCTGATTCCCGAGGAGGAGGTGCCGGTGGGCGGACTGGTCGTGCAACGCAGCTACCAGGCAGCCCGGTGGATCGACGGCACCCTGCACGTCTGGGCAGCGCATCGCACCCGGGTAGCAGGGGAGGTTCCGCCCAGCGGCGTCCGGTACGACTACCTGATCGAGTGACCGCCGGTCGAGCTTGTCGAGACCATCCCGCCGGGCGAGCGTGCTTCGCCAGTCGAGCCTGTCCAGATCCTGCCCGGGCCGATCCGTCGGTCGATGCCTGTCCAGATCCTGCCCGGGCCGATCCGGCCCCGGAGGTTTCCGGATCAGTACGCGCTCAGGCCGCCGGCCCGCTCCACGTCCTGCTCGGTGCCCACCAATGGGTCGTCCAGGTCCAGCCGGCGGCGCCCTCGTCCGTCGCTCAGTACGATCCACGACCAGTCCACGCTGTTCACCGACGTCGTCCGCTCACCGGCGAGCCGGCCGCGCAGGTACGCCCTGGTGTCGGACGGTGGTGACTTGATCGCCTCCGCGACCTCCCGTTCGCCGACCAGCAGCGGCATCCGTCCGGCCCTGACCAGCGCCGCGTACGGGCTGCGCTCGCTCAACTCCGCGTAGGCGAGGTCGAGTTGGGCCAACCGGGGATGGTCCCAATCCAGGCCATCGCGACACCTGAAGCTCTGGATCAGGTTGAGCTTCGCCACCCAGTCCAGCGCCGTGCACGACAGCGGCTCGGTCGAGAGTTGTTCGAGCGTGTCGCCCCACAGCTCCAGAACGTCCGGGTCACCAAGACCCGCAGCCTGCAGTTGAGCTCGATAGTCGGCCTGAACCTCGATCGCGGTCATCGAACCGCCGTCGAACAACTCGAGTCTCGCGGTGCAGGTCAGGTCGCGGCTCACCGTGCGCACCGCGCCGATCGGGTCGGCCAGGCGCACCGGGGTGATGACTCCGGCGTCGATCGCCGCCAGCACGGCAAGAGCGGTACCCAACTTCAGCAGGGTCGAGGTGTGCGAGCGGTTCGCGTCGCCGGCGATCACATGCAACCGCCGCCAGCGCGCGCGATCGGCATGCGGCTCGTCCCGGGTGTTCACCAGCGGACGCCGGATCGTCGTCTCCAACCCGGTGATGGCCTCGAAGAAGTCGGCCCGTTGCGACAACTGGAAGCCCGGCTCGGCGCTGGTCTGGCCCAGCCCGACCCGGCCGGCGCCGATCAGGGGCAACCGCGTGACCACGAAGGGCAGAAACCCCTCGACGATCCGCTCCCACTGGGTGACCCGGTCGAGCAGGTAGTTCTCGTGGTAACCGTAGGAGGCGCCCTTGCCGTCGGTGTTGTTCTTGAACAGGCGAACCGGACTGCCCAGCGAAATCTCCGCGGCCGTCGCACCCTGCGCCACGATCGCATCCCCGGCCAGGTCGGCCACCAGCGCCGCCCAGGGCGAGGTCACTTCGGGTGTCGCGTACTCGGGGTGGGCATGGTCGACATACAGGCGGGCGCCGTTGCCGAGAAACCGGTTGTGGGCGTCCTCGAGCGGCACCGCCCCTTCCCACTCGAAGCGTGGTTTGGTGCCCGCCCCGGGGTAGCCGTCCACAACCGCGGCTGAAAGCACGCTCGGGTGCAGGTCGGGCCGACCCGACGCCAGGATGCCGTACTCGGTTTCGGTTCCCAGCAGCGGCATGGCACTCATCGTAGGGTCGGGCACCCCATGGTTGGCGGAGTCTGGATCCGTTCGAATGCGGGCGCGACCGTCGAGGTCAGTTTCGCCATCGTGGCCGACGTTTCCTGGCGATCGGAATGATCGGCTGGCGGATCATCTCTCCGGGCTCGAAGCGCCAGTCGTGCCACCGGTTGAACGGGAGTTGGCGAGCTCAGCCCGACTGAACGGTCGGGGACGGTTCTCTTTCGTTCACCTCAGCCGGGTTGAACGGTCGGGGACGGTTCTCTTTCGTTCACCTCAGCCTCAGGTTGAACGGTTGGGGACGGTTCTCTTTCGTTCACCTCAGCCCGATTGAACGGTCGGGGACGGTTCTCTTTCGTTCACCTCAGCCGGGTTGAACGGTCGGGGACGGTTCTCTTTCGTTCAGCCTCAGGTTGAACGGTCGGGACGGTTCTCTTTCGTTCACCTCAGCCCGATTGAACGGTCGGGACGGTTCTCCCCCGATACCTGGATTGAACGAAAGGAACCGCCCCGTTGCAGTCACCGGTTTCGGTCAACGCTCCAAGTGAACGAAAGAGAACCGTCGTAAGAGTCCCTGGGAGTGGTGGGCTTTGAGTTCATCTCGATGCCGACCGGTCAGCCCTGGTTGAGGGCGACGGGTTCATTGTTGCTGGATTTGTCGATCTTGGCCATGGATTCTTCGGAGAGGTAGCGGCGCTCGTCGGTGGCCCATTCGTCGTGGGTGTCGGCCAAGACGGCACCGACGAGACGGATGACGGCCGCTTCGTTGGGGAAGATGCCGACCACGCGGGCGCGCCGTTTGATCTCCTTGTTGAGCCGCTCGAGCGGGTTGGTGGACCAGATCTTGCGCCAGTGCTCGCGCGGGAAGATGGCGAAGGCGAGAACCTCAGCCTTGGCGGCGTCCATCAGATCACCGATCTTGGGGTAGCGGCCGGCGAGTTCAGCGGCGACCTTGTCCCACTGTTTGCCCATCGATGCGCGATCGGGTTGGGCGAAGATGGTGCGGAACACCGCAGCCACCATTTCGGCTTCGCCCTTGGCGACGTGGGCGAGCACATTACGGATGAAGTGCACCCGGCAACGCTGATGGGCCACGCCCTGCAGGCTGCGGCCGATGGCGGCGACCAAGCCGGCGTGCTGATCGGAGATCACCAACCGGACACCACCAAGTCCGCGCTTCTTCAACGAGGCGAGGAACCCTCGCCAGAAGACCTCGTCCTCGCTGTCGCCGACATCGACGCCGAGGATCTCACGGCGACCCTGATCGGTGACTCCGGTGGCGACCACGACGGCTTTGGACACCACCATCGCCTGCTCGGTGCGCACATGCAGATAAGTGGCGTCCAGATACACGTAGGGAAATCGGGTGTGATCAAGCCGGCGAGTGCGGAACGCTCCCACCGTCTCGTCCAGGCCGGCACAGATCCTCGACACCTCGCTCTTGGAGATGCCAGTGCCACCCAGGGCGACCACTAGATCATCCACGCTGCGGGTCGAGACGCCGTGCACGTAGGCCTCCATCACCACCGCATACAGGGCCTGATCAATCCTGCGGCGCGGTGACAAGATCGAGGGGAAGAACGAGCCGCTTCGGAGTTTCGGCACAGCCAGCTGGATATCGCCAGCATGGGTGGTGAGCAGCCGGGGGCGGGACCCGTTGCGCTCCGTGGTCCGCGACTCGGTTCGTTCATAGCGGCCGGCGCCGATCACCCCGGTCGCTTCGGTATCGATCAGGTCCTGCATCGCGACCCGGACACATTCACGGATGAAATCGGTGCCCTCACCGGAGCGGAACACCTCCATCAGTTCGGACAGGGCAGAATCAGACAAGGCCATCGGTGAGATCTCCTTCGATGAGTACTTGGCGGTACACATCGAGAATCTCGCCGGTGGCCCCCCTCACTCAGAACGCCACGCCGTCACCCAAACCCCACCATCCCACGGGGCTCTGTCAACCGTCCCCGACCATTCAGCCAGTCACCGGTTTCGGTCAACGCTCCAAGTGAACGAAAGAGAACCGTCCCCGACCATTCAGCCAGTCACCGGTTTCGGTCAACGCTCCAAGTGAACGAAAAAGAACCGTCCCCGACCATTCAGCCAGTCACCGGTTTCGGTCAACGCTCCGAGTGAACGAAAAAGAACCGTCCCCGACCATTCAGCCAGTCACCGGTTTCGGTCAACCCTCCGAGTGAACGAAAAAGAACCGTCCCCGACCATTCAGCCAGTCACCGGTTTCGGTCAACCCTCCGAGTGAACGAAAAAGAACCGTCCCCGGCCGTTCAGTCACCGCTGAGCCAGCCGTCACAGGTTCACCTGACGACCGCCACGCAGCGTCCGCATGAAGGTGATCCGCTCGCCCTTGCGGCCCGAGATCCTGGCCCAGTCGTCGGGGTTCGTCGTGTTCGGCAGGTCCTCGTTCTCGGCCACCTCGTCGGCGCAGGCGTCCAGCAGGTGGTCCAGCAGCAACCCGTCCGGACGGCCGGCGAGAACGTCCTTGATCGCGGCCTTCTTGGCCCGACCGACGATGTTGGCCAACATGGCGCCGGACACGAAATCGCTGACATACAGCACCTCGCGATCACCGGAGGCGTAGGTGACCTCGAGGAACCGGTTGGCGTCCGTGCGCCGGTAGAGCTGATCGACGGTGGCGTCGATCAGGGCTCGCCGTTGCCGCGACGGATCTCCGCCGGACTGCACTGCCGACAGTGGGATCGCGTCGGTCAGGTACTTGGCCAGAATCTCCGCGGCGGCCATGGCATTGGGCCGATCCAGTTTGATCTTCACGTCCAGCCGGCCTGGCCGAAGGATCGCCGGGTCGATCAGGTCCTCGCGGTTCGTCGCGCCGATGATGATCACGTTGGTCAGTGCCTCGACCCCGTCGATCTCGCTGAGCAACTGCGGCACCACCGTGCTTTCCATGTCGGAACTGACCCCGCTGCCTCTGGTGCGGAACAGCGAATCCATCTCATCGAAGAACACGATCACCGGACGGCCGTCGGCCGCATGGTCGCGGGCGGTGGCGAAGATCACCCGGATCTGCCGCTCGGTCTCGCCGACGTACTTGTTCAGCAGTTCCGGGCCCTTGATGTTCAGGAAGTGGCTGCCGACACCGCCACCGACCTGGCCGGCCAGCGAGTTGGCCACGGCTTTGGCGATCATCGTCTTGCCGCAGCCGGGAGGTCCGTAGAGAAGCACACCCTTGGGCGCCGGCAACTGGTAGCGGGCGAACAGGTCGCGGTGCAGGAACGGCAACTCGACGGCGTCCCTGATCTGCTCGATCTGCCCGCCCAGGCCCCCGATGTCGCCGTAGTCCACGTCCGGCACCTCGTCCAGCAGCAGGTCGTTGACGTCGCTGCGCTCGACCACCCGCAGCGCCACCCCGGCTCGACGATCGACCGCGACGCTCTGACCGGGCTGAACCTCGGTCAGTTCCGGCCCAGCGGTCAGCAGATGCTCGTCTTCTCCACCGCCGCCGACCAGCAGCATGCCGTCCGCCAGCACGTCACGTACGACGACGACGTCGAACTGCGGGGGCTCCGGACCGACCGCCACCAGCATCATCGCCTCGTTGAGCAGCACCGAGGTTCCGGGCTGCAGCGGCGTCACCGACAGTTCGGGGGCGACCGCCACCCGGAGCGTGCGGCCGCCGACCGACACGTCCGCCAGGCCGGCCTCCGGGAGGCCGAGCACCACACCGTGCGCCTGCGGCGGACTGGCCAACGCCTCCAATTGCTCCCGCAGCGCCAGCAACGACTCGCGGGCCTCGCGCAGGGTGGTGTTCAGCTTCTCGTTCTGCTGAGCGAGCGAGCGGGCATCGGCTCTCGCGTCTGCCAGCCTGCGCTCGGCCAGTTCGGCGGCCCGTCCGCGCGCCTCGGCGATCGCCTCGGCCCGCCGGACCGGGTCCTGCGGGACGCTGCTCATTCCGATTTCTCCTCGACCGCCACCCCGGGCGGCCGCGGGCCGCTGTAGTCGGGCCCATAGGCACCAGGGGCCGGACGCCGCCGGCGCAACGGAGCGGAAACTCCCGGGGCCAGCCGGCGGGTGAAGACCAGGAAGCCGGTATGACCGGTGGTGGCATGACCCGGCCGGATCGCCAGCCCCTCTGCGTGCCACTGCCGGGCGGTCAACTCACTGCCGGCCGGTTCGGTGAACCCGCCGTGGGCGCGCAGGGTGTCCATGGTGCGGCCCAACTGGGTGGCCGTGGCCACGTAGCAGCACAGGATGCCGCCCGCCTCCAGCACGTTGGCCACCGAGTCCACGCACTCCCAGGGGGCCAGCATGTCGAGGATCGCCCGGTCCACCGGCTCCGGCCCGATGCTCTCGACCAGGTCGCCGACCCGCACCCGCCAGGCCGGATGCCGGGCGCCGAAGAAGTTGTCCACGTTGCGCTGCGCGACCTCGGCGAAATCGGCTCGGCGCTCGTAGGAGTACAGGGTTCCGGCCGAACCGATGGCGCGCAGCAGGTGCATGCTGAGCGACCCGGAACCAACTCCCGCCTCCAGCACCCGGGCGCCAGGAAAAATATCGGTCTGGACCAGGATCTGGGCCGCGTCCTTCGGGTAGATCACCGCCGCGCCCCGAGGCATGGTGACGGTGAACTCCTCCAGCAGCGGCCGGAAGGCCACGTAGACGATCCCACCCGTGGAGGTCACCACGTTGCCGTCCGGGCCACCGATCAGGGCGTCGTGGCTGATTGCGCCCCGGGTGGTATGAAACGTGCCGCCATCAACCAGCAGCAGCGAGTTCCGCCGGCCCTTGGGGTCGGTCAGGGTGACTCGCTCCCCCGCCGTCAGCGGACCGGTGCGAACGCCGTTCAGTTCCTCCATCGTGCTCCCCACAACGCGAGTTGCCAGCCCGGACCGAGCGCTTCGCCGACCAGGTCGACCCGGTCGCGCAGGAACAGCACCCCGTCCGCCTCGGCGATCGGGACGTCGGTCGCATCGACCGCCGCCTGCTTCTGAATTTCGCTCAACGCCGGCAACTGGACGTCTTCTTTACTTGAGGACCGGATCCGCTCCTCCAGCTCGGCGAGCTTATCGGCGCTGCCGGGCAGCGGATTCTTCAGGTAATCCTGGAGCCAGCCAAGGGCGGTGTTCACCTGCGGGGCCGAGTCTCGCACCTCGAGGTCTGCGGTCTCGGCCTCGGTGACCAGCTGAACCGCGATGCCGAGCCGATTCTCGAGCCGGTCCCGCACCTGCCGGGCGAGGTCTTCCATACCGGGCGAGCTGTTGGTGAACCTCAGGGTGAGGACGATGCCCTGCTCCAGCGTGGGCAGCTTCGGGTCACCGCCGACCAGAAACGCATCGGTGTGCCCGTCGATCATGGCGGGCAGAATCGAGGTCGCCGTGCGATCGTCCTGCAGGGCCAGCGCGATCGCCGCCCGCAGCTTTGCGTTGGACCGCTGCTTGCTGCCCGGCAACCAGACCAGCCGTTGCAGCACCGTTCGGGGCAGTTGCCAACGGTAGAAGCCTGGCTCGGTGCGCTCCTCCAGGGAGGCCCTGATCCGGCCCTCCAGCCGGTTGACCGCCGCTGGGCTCAGCGTTCGCCAGACGATCTCGGTCTGTTGATTGATCAGCGCCTGCTCGGCGGTTGCCGAGTCGGCCCAGACGATCCGGATCTTCGGCATGTCGGTGCCCAGCGGCCCGACATAATCGCCGAACTTCGCCATGGTGAGCCCTCGGTTGTCCCAGGACTCCAGCGTGTAGGGCCCGCTCCCCACCGGGGCCTGGGTCACCGGACGCAACTTGTCCGAGTCGTACGCTTCTTCGTCCACGACGGACGCGGCTGGCACGGCCAGGCCGGAGCCGAACTGGTTGTCGGGATACTTCAGCCGGAACCGAACCGTCCATGGGTCCGGGGTCTCGATGGTGCGCAGCGCACCCAGCAGCGACAGTTGCGCCGGAGCGAGCCGGAGGGCCCGCAGCAGGCTGAACCGGACGTCCGAACTGGTCAGCGCGTGCCCGCTGCTGAACTTGACATCCTTGGGCAGCGAGCACTCGAAGATCGTCGGCGCGGTGTACAGGCATTCCTTGGCCAGGTCTGGCTTCAGCAACTGAGTGCTCGGCTGCAACAACATCAGCCTCTGGTAGAGATCGAGCACCACCATCGAGTCGGAATCGTTGCGCACGCCCGCTGGATCTGTCGTGGAGGCCTTCTGCGCCGTCATCACGGTGAATTGCCGATTGGGATCGGTGCTGGTTGCCGTGCCGGTGGGCAGTGGTTGCGGGGTGCGGATGCAGCCGCCCGCTGCGAGCGCGATCGCGCCTGCCGTTGCCACCGCCACCAGGGAGCGGACGAAGGTGGGCACGGACCCAAGGGTAGGGCTTCCGCCCACTGGGCGGCGTGCCCGCCTTGATTCCGGCCGGCTCGCGTACAGTTGGCTAGCTGTCTCGCGATCAGAAGGGACTGAACGCCGGTGAGCACTCTTGCCCCGACCCGACCCACCGCCGAAGCGGCCGAGGTGCGGCCGGACATGTCCGAGCAGTTGCACGCGCTGTTGGCCACCCGAATGGTGTTCATGGACGGCGCCATGGCCACGATGATCCAGCGGTTCAAGCTGAGCGAGGCCGACTACCGGGGCCGGCCGTTCGCCGACTGGGGCCAGGACGTCAAGGGCAACAATGACCTGCTGTCGCTGACCCAGCCCGAGATCATCGGGTCCATTCATCGGGAGTACCTCGACGCCGGCGCCGACCTGATCGAGACCAACACCTTCAACGCCCAGCGGATCTCGCTCGCCGACTACGGCATGCAGCACTTGGCCTACGAGTTCAATCTGGCGTCGGCACGGCTGGCCCGGCGCGCCTGCGACGAGGTCACCGCCGAGGATCCGACCCACCCCCGCTACGTGCTGGGTGCGATCGGACCGACCACCAAGACGGCATCCATCTCGCCGGACGTCAACGACCCCGCCGCCCGCAACGTCAGCTACGCGGAGCTCGTCGAGGCCTACGTGGAGCAGGCCGAGGGTCTCGTCGACGGCGGTGCGGACGTGCTCCTGGTCGAGACCATCTTCGACACCCTGAACGCCAAGGCGGCGATCTTCGCTCTCGAGACCCTGTTCGAACAGCGCGGGCGGCGCTGGCCGGTGGTGATCTCGGGAACCATCACCGACGCTTCCGGCCGAACCCTGTCCGGCCAGGTCACCGAGGCGTTCTGGAACAGCGTGCGGCACGCACGTCCGCTCGCGGTCGGGTTGAACTGCGCGCTCGGTGCGGCCGAGATGCGTCCGTACGTCGCCGAGTTGGCGCGGGTCGCCGACTGCTTCGTCAGTTGCTACCCCAACGCCGGCCTGCCGAACGCCTTCGGCGAGTACGACCAGACCCCTGACGAGATGGCGTCCATCGTCGCCGCGTTCGCCGCGGACGGGCTGGTCAACCTGCTGGGCGGCTGCTGCGGCACCACGCCCGAGCACATCGAGATGATCGTCGCTGCCGCGAGTGCGGCCGCTCCCCGACGGCCCAGCAAACCGGCCAGGGCGATGCGGTTGGCCGGCCTGGAGCCATTGAACATCAGCGCTGACTCGCTCTTCGTCAACGTCGGCGAGCGCACCAACATCACCGGCTCGGCCCGGTTTCGGCGCTTGATCACCAACGGCGACTACCCGGCGGCGCTCGACGTGGCCCGCCAACAGGTCGAGAACGGCGCCCAGGTGATCGACATCAACATGGACGAGGGCATGATCGACGGCGTTGCCGCGATGGACCGGTTCTGCAAGCTGGTCGCGTCCGAGCCGGACATCTCGCGGGTGCCGGTGATGGTGGACAGCTCGAAGTGGGAGGTGATCGAGGCCGGCCTGCGCTGCCTGCAGGGCAAGCCGATCGTCAACTCGATCTCGATGAAAGAGGGTGTGGAGCCGTTCATCGCCCACGCCCGGCTTTGCCGCAAGTACGGCGCGGCAATCGTGGTGATGGCGTTCGACACCGACGGCCAGGCCGACACCGTCGAACGGCGCAAAACGATCTGCGCCGATGCCTACCGAATCCTCACCGAGCAGGTCGGCTTCCCGGCCGAGGACATCATCTTCGACCCCAACATTTTTGCCATCGGCACCGGCATCGACGAGCACGCCAACTACGGGGTTGACTTCATCGAGGCCAGCCGCTGGATCAGGCAGAACCTGCCCGGCGCGCAGATCTCCGGCGGGGTCTCGAACGTGTCGTTCTCGTTCCGCGGCAACAACCCGGTGCGTGAGGCGATCCACGCGGTCTTCCTGTATCACGCGATCGCGGCCGGCATGAGCATGGGCATCGTCAACGCCGGCGCGCTGGTGGTCTACGACCAGATCGACGAGCGGCTCCGCGAGCGGATCGAGGACGTGGTGCTGAACCGCCGTCCGGACGCTACCGAGCGGCTCCTCGAAATCGCCGGCGAGTTCAACTCCACCGGTGCGGTGGCCGAACAGGTGCAGGCCGAATGGCGCTCGCTGCCCGTCCGGGAACGGATCACCCACGCCCTGGTCAAGGGCATCGACGAGCACGTGGTCGCCGACACCGAGCAGTTGCGGGCCGAACTGGCCGCGTCCGGCGGGCGCCCGCTCGAGGTGATCGAGGGTCCGTTGATGGACGGCATGGGTGTGGTCGGTGACCTGTTCGGGGCCGGCCGGATGTTCCTCCCCCAGGTGGTCAAATCGGCCCGGGTGATGAAGAAGGCGGTAGCCCACCTGGTGCCGTTCATCGAGGCCGAGAAGAAGCCCGGTGAGGCCGCCTACAGCAAGGGCACGATCGTGATCGCAACGGTCAAGGGCGATGTGCACGACATCGGCAAGAACATCGTCGGGGTGGTGCTGCAGTGCAACAACTACGACGTGATCGACCTGGGCGTGATGGTGCCCGCGCAGAAGATCCTGGCCGCCGCGGAAGAGGCCGGAGCCGACATCATCGGACTCTCCGGGCTGATCACCCCGTCCCTTGACGAGATGGTCGGGTTCGCCGAAGAGATGCAACGCCGGGGGCTCACCATTCCCCTGCTGCTGGGTGGCGCGACCACCTCCCGAGCGCACACCGCGGTCAAGGTGTCGCCGAAGTACTCCGGACCGGTGGTCTGGGTCAAGGACGCGTCCCGCTCGGTGCCGACGGCTGCCGCCCTGCTGTCCGACGAGCGTCGAGACGGCTTCATGGCCGAGGTGGTGCGCGACTACGACTCGATCCGCGAGCGGCACGCCCAGAAGCGCAACGACCGTCCGCTGCTGTCGTACGCCGCCGCCCTGGCCGAGCGCACCCCGATCGACTGGACGGGGTATCAGCCACCGCGGCCGGCGATGCTGGCGAACGAACCGGTCCGCACCCTGACCAGCTACCCGCTGGATGACCTGCGCCGCTACATCGACTGGCAGCCGTTCTTCAACGCCTGGGAGCTGAAGGGCCGGTTCCCGGACATTCTGAACAATCCGGCCTCGGGCGAGGCAGCCCGCAAGCTGTGGGCCGACGCGCAGCTGATGCTCGATTCGATGATCGCCGAGCAATGGGTGCAGGCCAACGGCGTGGTGGGCTTCTTCCCGGCCGCGTCGGTGGACGACGACGTGGCCGTATACGCCGACGAATCCCGCGCCGACGTGGCGCTCACGCTGCATCACCTGCGCCAGCAGGGGCACCACCGCGACGGCGTGCCGAACCGGTCGCTGGCCGACTACGTGGCCCCGACGTCGTCGGGGTTGCCCGATTGGATCGGCGGCTTCGCGGTCACCGCCGGGCTGGGTGCCGCCGAGCGGGTCAAGGCCTTCAAGGACGAGCTGGACGACTACAGCGCGATCCTCCTGGAGTCGCTGTGCGACCGGCTGGCCGAGGCGTTCGCGGAGCGGTTGCACGAACTCGTCCGGCAGGAGCTGTGGGGCTACGCCGCCGACGAGACGCTGGACAGCGAGGCGCTGATCGCCGAGAAGTACCGCGGCATCCGTCCGGCGCCCGGCTACCCCGCCTGCCCCGATCACACCGAGAAGCAGGTGCTGTGGCAGCTGCTCGAGGTGGAGGAACGCACCGGCATCAAGCTCACCGAGTCGATGGCGATGTGGCCGGGAGCCGCCGTCTCGGGCTGGTACTTCGCGCACCCCGACAGCCGCTACTTCGTGGTCGGCCGGCTGGGTCGCGACCAGGTCGAGAGCTACGCGCAGCGCAAGGGCTGGACTCTTGCCCAAACCGAGAAGTGGCTCTCCCCCAACCTGGGTTACGACCCTGACGACTGATTCCCGCCGCCGGCCGATGCACGTGCTCCAGGCGGCTGTGAATCCTAAATCGTTGTAATCAGTGCGCCACAAACCCCTTCCGACGGGCGTTCCGTGACCACTGGCAGGCGGATTGCAGAACCTCGGGGCCGCACACCGAACCGTCCGAAGGGGTCCGGCCACGGTGAGTAGCATGGCCGACATGGCGGAGCTGAAGTCGTTGAAGCACCTGCGCCGGCCGGCCGTGGTGGCCGCGTTCGGTGGTTGGAACGACGCCGGAGACGCCGCCAGTGGGGTGATCGACCACCTGGCGGCGCTGACCTCGGCCACGCTGGCCTTCGCCATCGATCCCGACGACTACTACGACTTTCAGGTGAACCGTCCGACGGTGAGTACCACGTCAGGTGGTGAGCGCTCCCTGCAGTGGCCGACCACCGAGGTGCTGGTGGCGTCCCTTCCCGAACGTGATCTGGTATTGATCGGCGGCCCCGAACCCAACTTCCACTGGCGCGCCTTCTGCTCGTCGCTGGTCTCGGCGATGCGCACGGTCAAGCCCGAGATCGTCGTGCTGCTGGGCGCGATGCTGACCGACGCGCCGCATTCCCGTCCGGTGCCGGTGCACGGATCTGCAGCCACGCCGGCGCTGGCCGAAGCGCTGGGGTTGGAGATCTCCACCTACGAGGGTGCGACCGGGGTGATCGGGGTGTTGGCCGCCGACTGTGCGGTGGTGGGGCTGTCGACCGCGTCGCTGTGGGCGTCCGTGCCGCACTATGTTGCGGAGCCGCCCAACCCCAAGGCCACCATGGCCCTGCTGGACCGGCTGGAGGACCTGCTCGACACTCCCCTCGACCCCGGCGACCTGCCCGAGCAGGCAGCGGCCTGGGAGGCCCAGGTCAACGACCTGGCCGCCGAGGACAGCGACATCTCCGCCTACATCAGTGCGCTGGAGGAGCGCCGGGACGAAGCCCAGCCCGAGCCTCAGGGTGACGCGATCGCAGCCGAGATCCAGCGCTACCTCCGCCGCCGCAACCAGGGCGGGCCGGGTCCGAACCAACGCTGAGCGGTGGCCATATCACCGTCGCCGGCAACGTGCCTGTCGCAAAACTTCGCACCATCCGGAAGCTGGCGATCACAGCCACGGCGTCATCGAACAGTCGATGGGCGATCGGTTTCCGGCTGCGGACGCTGTGTGATGTCCGTGGAGCCGGGCTGCGACTCGGCGGCGAGTCGGGCGATCTCTTCGAGAACCTCGCGGAACAGCCGGTAGCGATCGGGACCGACCGCCTGCGCCCAGCTGCGCTCGAGCACCTCCACCGTTCGCGTCGACTCAGCCAGCGCCTCGTCCGCCGCCAGGGTGCGGACGATCCTGCGCACCCGCTTGTCCTCACGGTCCGGTTCCTGCCGCAGATGGCCGGAGTCGATCAGCTGCGCGACGAACTGGCCGCAACCCTGTTTGGTCATGCCTACGCGAGCCGCCAACCTGGTGACGTTGATGCCCTCGTCCGGAATCATCGAGAGCACCCTGAGGTGCGAGACCCGCAGGCCAAGCCGGTCATCGCGCATCAACTCGGCGCGCGACTGTTCGAGCAGCAAGCCGAGCAGCACCGCGGCGTGGGGCTGCGCACCCTTCTTGACTGAGATCATCAACTAACTTTACTATATTTGCATGTCGTCAAGCAGCTTTCCCATCGAGATTCTCGGAGCTGCCCGACCCGAACCCGACTTCCTGCTCGGCCTCGTCGCCGACCAGCTCGGACGGCCGGTGACGAGACTCAGCGAAGTACAAGTGTTCCCGGTCGACTACGACGTCGACGCGATCACCACCGCGGCCCGCTGGTGGGTGCGCGGCACGGCCACCACCACGTCCGGCGACGCGCCGTTCGCGTTCTTCGTCAAGGTCGTGCAGGCCTGGTCGCGGTCGCCGGTTTTCGCCCGGGTGCCCGAGGCCTTCCGAGCGGTAGCCGCGGCCGGCGTCCCTTGGCGCTCCGAAGCCCGGGTCTACCGCAGCGACTTGGCGTCCAGGCTGCCGGACGGGCTGCGAATGGCACCGTGCCACGCAGTGATCGACCTCGACGACGAGTCCTACGCGCTGTGGCTCGGACAGGTGCCGGTGATCGACCTGCCCTGGACGCCCGCGCGGTTCGGGCGGGCGGCCCACCTGCTGGGTCGGCTCGCCGGCTCCGCCCGAGTCGCCGACCTGGCCGGTGTGGGTGAGTTCCCTTACGTCCCCAGTGACTACGTGCGGGGCCGGCTGTCGATGCAGGTGGTGCCGATCCTGCAGTCCGACGTGTGGCACCACCCGCTGCTGCGCGACGCCTTCGACGACGGACTGCACCGCCGGGTCGACGCTGTGCTGGGACGACTCGACACCCTGGGCGCCGAGCTCGACGCCGTTCCCCGCACCACCACGCACGGTGACGCCGCGCCGGGCAACCTGCTGGTCACCAGCGAAGCCGGCTTCGCCTTGATCGACTTCGGGTTCTGGATGCCGCTCTCGGTTGGCTTCGATCTCGGGCAACTGCTCGTCGGCGACGTGGTGCTCGGCAAGCGCCCGGCCGAGTCGATCGCCGCCACCGACCGGCTCATCGTCGATGCCTACCTGGCCGGCCTGCGGGCGGAGGCAGCACCAGCCGCGCTGACCGACGAGCGGACGCTGCGCCGTGGGCACGCCCTTGAATTGCTGCTGTTCCGCGGGCTGTCGGCGATGCCCTTCGACCTGCTCGACGCGGCGCCCGACGTGCTGGTGCCAACGGCTCGACAGCGCGCCACACTGACCCGGTACTGCCTCGACCTGCTCGACGCGACGCAGTGAGCGGCGGCTGGAACCGATCACCTGTGCCCGGTGACAGTTGATAGTGCATCCAGGTCACCGGCCTCCAGGTGCTTGCGGCAAGGTGAAACGCTGTTCACACGACTTACTGAATCAGCTGTTGCAAGCGCCAAAAACACCATGGGCCTCAAACCATAAAAAAAAAAAAAACGTATGGGCCCTACAACACACCGTGGCGTTTTTTTTTTTTTTTTTTTTTTTTTTTTTTTTTTTTTTTTTTTTTTTTTTTTTTTTTTTTTTTTTTTTTTTTTTTTTTTTTTTTTTTTTTTTTTTTTTTTTTTTTTTTTTTTTTTTTTTTTTTTTTTTTTTTTTTTTTTTTTTTTTTTTTTTTTTTTTTTTTTTTTTTTTTTTTTTTTTTTTTTTTTTTTTTTTTTTTTTTTTTTTTTTTTTTTTTTTTTTTTTTTTTTTTTTTTTTTTTTTTTTTTTTTTTTTTTTTTTTTTTTTTTTTTTTTTTTTTTTTTTTTTTTTTTTTTTTTTTTTTTTTTTTTTTTTTTTTTTTTTTTTTTTTTTTTTTTTT
Organism: uncultured Actinomycetota bacterium; assembly: GCA_963723605.1. Classification (GTDB taxonomy): domain Bacteria; phylum Actinomycetota; class Actinomycetes; order Propionibacteriales; family Propionibacteriaceae; genus Micropruina. The sequence goes on from CAVRRM010000005.1 coordinate 40,578, forward strand.
TTTTTTTTTTTTTTTTTTTTTTTTTTTTTTTTTTTTTTTTTTTTTTTTTTTTTTTTTTTTTTTTTTTTTTTTTTTTTTTTTTTTTTTTTTTTTTTTTTTTTTTTTTTTTATTTGTTAGTTATTGTGATGAATGTTTAAGTATGGTTAGATTAATGATTTGTGGCACACCGGTGTGAGGGCATCCGCAGCAGTGGCGGCAGCGCAGCGTCTCAGTTGCCGTCGCCCTCGGCCGGGGCTTCGGCGTGCGGCACGGCGGGATCGACCTCGCCTGGCTGCTCGGCACCCTCGGCGGGTTCCTGGTTGTGGACGCGTACTGTGTCCGCTTCCGCGTTTTCCTCGGGTTCGCTCATGGCAACTCCTCCTCGTCGGCAGTCTTCGTTGGCTGAGAGCCAAGTATCGACAGGATTGACCACATCAAAACCACCGTCAAGGGCGAGTGGCGGATCAGGTGCGCGCTCAGGCGAGCTGGTGTCCCACAGCAACTCCGGCTGTCCCTTTTCGACGGCTGATTTCAGCGAGCAACCGACCCACATTTTGATCGTTGCCCGTGGAGTGCAGCTGAGCGCGGGGATGCTGCAACGGCGGCAACGTTCAACGAGTGCCGATTGGTGCCCTGTACACTTGACGCCATGTCTTCTACAACTGGAGCCGGAATCGCACTGCTGGTCGTCGGCGCAGTGCTCAGTTTCGCCGTGAGGGATTCGCTCAGCGGTGTCAATCTGACCCTGATCGGCTACATCTGCATGGGCGCCGGCGCTTTGGCGATCATCCTCGGATTGGTCACGAATGCTCAGGCCACCCGGCGTACCAACGTCGTGGAACACCGCGACGACACCGTCTGACAGGGGTCCCTCCGCTGCGGCCATGCTCTGGCCGCAGCTGGTTCGAAGGTCACGTCGAAAACTCGACCGGCTGTGCGATAGTCATCGCCCGGGCGTATTCGATGCCGTCAACCGGCTCCAGCCAGGTGGTTGGGTCGCTCTCTCCGTCACTTTCCAGCATGGCGAGGTGGCACATCATCTGCCCGGCGATCGCGCCGTGCCAGTGGTCTTCGCCGGCGGGTGTCCACACCGTGTCACCCGCGGTGATGGTGATCACTGTTCCGTCCCGGGTCACGACCACGCCAACTCCGTCGGTGCCGTGCAGGCACTGGCCCAACGCGTGCCGATGCCAATGGGTCCGGGCGCCCGGGGTGAACCGGACCAAGGTTGCCGACATGCGCGAAGGCTCCGTCCCGCTGTAGACGGGGGTCCCGTAGACGTCACCGGTGAACCAGGATTCAGGTCCTTTGAAGGTGTCTTTCGCGGCAAGTTTCTCCATGTTTTCCTCTCCTCGACGCCCCCTCAGGCATCGGACGGATTGCGAGCGCAGATGAGGGTGATTCCGGTGCTGACCAGGGCGAGCACGCCGTAGCCGAGCGCGATGGTTACCGTGCCGAGGTAGTGCGACAACTGCCCCGCGATGATGCTGGGCACCATGGCACCGGTGTAACAGGCCAGGTAGATGGCAGCCATCAACGATGGCCGTTCCGCGAATGTCGATCCCTGGAGCAGGGCGCGCATGCTCGCGCTGACCGCCATGCCTTGACCGAGGCTGGCAACAACCGTGGACACCGTCAACAGTGGCACGGACGCAGCCGCCAGCGAGGCCAGAATGCCGGCCACACCGAGCAGGAAGGTGACCATGCCGAGTCGTTGCGCCGTCGCCGGCCGGAGCCGGCCGACCAGGGGGGCGCCGGCAACGCCTGGAGCCATGTAGGCGGCGAACAGCAAGGAAACGACCAGCGCATTGTCACTGTTCAACTGATCCCGTGCGATCGTCGGTACGAACGACTGGTAGAAGGCACCCAGGGCCCAGGTGGCCGCGAAGACGCTCAACGCCACCGGCAACAACGGACGTGCGCGCGGCGGTACCGACACCGTTGGCCGCAGCGACCGCCACACACCGGGGGTGGGTTCTCCGCTCTCGCGGCAGCCCACCATCAACAACAGGCAACCCGCCAACAGCAATCCCATCAACACAAAGACCCAGACGCGCGCGCCCGGCAGGTACTGGACCAAAGCTCCGGAGGCGATGGAGCCGACCGTCAATCCAACCATCGGGGCCTGCGATGTCACCGCGGGAGCGAGCCAGCCCGGCTGCCCGGGGGCCGCGTCGACGATGTAGGTGGTCAAGGCACTGGACGCCATTCCGGCGCCGATGCCCATCAGGAAGCGACCCGCGATCAGCATGCCGAGTCCGGTGACGTCCAACAGCACCACGCAGCCGACGAGCATCACCAGCAGGGTCGCCATCGCCGCCGGGCGGCGTCCGACATGGTTCGCGAGGCGGCCAAGACAGAGCAACGCCAGGATCGTTCCGGCGAAGTACGCCACCACGCTGAGCGACAGATCGGCGGTGGTCAGGCCGTTCTCGGCGCGATACACGTTGAATACCGGTATCGGAGCGGCCGATGCGGCGAACACAGTGATCAGCGATGTCGAGGCGACCACGAAGGTGCGCCACAACCCCGTTGCGGGTTGCGGGTGGAGCGGTTGGGTGAATGTTCGGTTCATTGCCGTCGGCAGGTTCCTACTGGGTGATTGGTCGGTTGAGTCCATGCTGCGCGGCCGCGTGTGGTCGTGGAAGGTACAGGTTGTACCCGGCTCAGCCGGAATGACGACCAGCGTGGCGGTAGCGCCCGGGGTGCGGGAGCGGACGATGGCGTCGTCAGGCGCTCCCAGTCACTCCGCTGGGCGGATGTCAGGCGCCATCGGCGGGAAGCGGCGCCTCGCGATTGGTCATCGCCTCCTGTGCCTCTGGGTAGCGGGCACCGACGATCTGGATCTGGTCGGCGGCGGCTCGCAGCTCGGCCAACTGGTCCGCGGTCAACTCGACTGCGGCGGCGCCGGTGTTCTCCTCCAACCGCACCACCTGCTTCGTCCCGGGAATCGGCACGATCCAGGGCTGTTGCTCAAGCAGCCAGGTGAGCGCGAGCTGCGCCGGGGTGGCGCCGGTCTGCGCCGAGAGTCGGTCGAGCACATCCACCAACGCAAGATTGGCCTCCAGCGCCTCGCCCTGGAAGCGCGGGGTCTCCCCGCGGAAGTCATTGTCGGCGAACTTCGTGGTGGCGTTGATCGTGCCGGTCAGGAAACCCTTACCGAGTGGGCTGAAGGGCACCAGTCCGATGCCGAGTTCCGCCAGCACCGGGATGGTGTCGTCTCGCGCTCGCGCCACCACATCGAATACTCGCTTTGCACCGCCGTCACGGGCTGTACCGCGTGGGCCCGCCGGATGGTGCCGGCAGCCGCCTCCGACAGCCCGAAGTGCCGCACCTTTCCGGCCGCGATCAGCTCGCCGACGGTTCCGGCGACGTCCTCGATCGGCACTGCCGGGTCGACCCGGTGCTGGTAGTACAGGTCGATGTGGTCGGTGCGCAGCCGCCGCAGCGACTTTCCACAGCGCGCCGGATCTGTCGGGGTGGCTGCAGAGACCGCCGTGCCCGCCGTTCTCGGCGAAGGCAAAGCCGAACTTGGTGGCGATCTTGACCTGGTCGCGAACCGGTTCGAGCGCCTCACCGACGATCTCTTCGTTGCGGAACGGCCCGTACACCTCGGCGGTGTCGAAGAAGGTGACGCCCAGCTCGACGGCTCGGCGGATCAGGGCGATCGGAGTCGCCAAGAGCCGGACCGCCGGTGGTTCCGTAGGTACCGGTGAGGCTCATGCAGCCGAGGCCGATCTCAGAGACCTCCAGTCCGGTGCCGAGGGTTCGCTTCTTCATCAGGTTTCTTGCGCTGTCGTCATGGCTACAGACCACCACATTCCGCGATCCGCCGGCAGGTACTGGCTGTACCCCTCGGCGCGACCCCACCCGGTGATCTGCGTCATCGGTCCCGCGGTTGCGCGATCAGCGGGACACCCGGCAGGGCGAAGGACCATGCGTTGAGGTCTGTGCCGCGATGCCGGCTAGGGCCGGGATAGCTGACGAAGGCGCCCGGGCAAGGTCGACCCGGGTTCGGCGGTGTACACAACGATTCGCATCCGTTCGTGGCCGATCGGCTGCAAGCCCTGGAAGTCGATCTTGATCGGGCCGACGACCGGATGGTTCAACTGGCGGGTGCCGAACTGCTGGAACGCGACGTGATGGCTTTCCCATGCCTGGCTGAACTCGACGCTGCGGCCGCGCAGCCGCTCCACCATGCTCGACACCAACGGCTGCCGGGATCACGGGCCAGCGCGTTGCGCAGGTAGTGCACGCCCTGATCAGCCCACTGTCTCCAGTCTTCGAAAAACTCCTTGGCCCGAGGATCGAGAAATAGGAACGCCACGCTGTTGGGCCGCTCGGCATGTTCGAAGTGGTAGGGGTAAAGGGCCCGGCCGGCCGGGTTGGTGGCGATGATGTCGGCGCGTTCGTTGTGCAGTGCGCAGGGGTGTCGCCGAGCGCGTCCAGCAGCCGTCGGGTGGGCGTCAATGGATCGGCGAGAGGGTCGGACGGTAGCGCTTGATGTCCCGCCACCGGGATCAGGCTGGCGACATAGCCGCGCTCCTGGGGCGTGAGTGCCAGCGCGAAAGTCAGCCCGTCCAGGACAGCGGACAGATGCCGGGCACCTTGGCTCGTTTAACTTGGTGTAGTACGTATCTGAGATCAGAGCCAGCTCGGCTACCTCCTCACGCCGCAAACCCGGAACGCGTCGTCCGTGCGTGGGGAACAGCGAATCCGGTGGCGGAGGTGTCTGCTCACGCTTGGCGCGCAGGAACTGTGCCAGTTCGCGGCGCTGGTCCATGGCTGCAGCATAAGCCGCTCAAAGGGGTACAAGCTGTACCACCCGCACCGCTTGCCGGTGCCGATCGGCCCGCTTTACAGTCATTGTGTTGGCAGCGATCGCAGCCGACAGAGACCCAGGATGTTATCCACGTCGATGTGGAGCAGGACCTGAGCTCGAGACACCGATCCCCAAGGTCAGTTCTCCATGCTCAGGTCCTTCTTTGCGTCTTGTGGCACGAGAAGGAGGTTCACCATGAGCACCAAAGATGCACCGCTCGCTGCGCGGATCGTCGAGTTGGTCGGCGGCACCGACAATATTCGCTCGGCATTTCACTGCCAGACCAGACTGCGTTTTCAGCTGGGGACGAGTCCGAAGTCGACACTGGGCGCTGACCGCGACCGATGGTGTCGTCACCGCCCTGAGCAGCGGCGGCATGTACCAGGTGGTCATCGGAATGCACGTCAGGGACGTGCATGAAGAGGTCGAGCAGATCATCGGTGAACCGGACGGCAGTGCGGCCGAGGCTGACGAACCGCGCAAGAGCCCCGTTTCGAAGGCGATCGACTTCATCTCTGGAACCTTCGTGCCAGTGATCCCCGCGATTGCCGGGGCCTCCGGCATGCTGCGGGCCGTCCTTCAGCCTGCTGCTCGCGTTCGGTGTGATCACCAACCAGTCGCAGACCTACCTGGTGCTGAACTTCATGGCCGATGCGGTGTTCTTCTTCCTGCCCGTCCTGCTCGCCTTCTCGGCGGCCGTCAAGCTCAAATGCAGCCCATACCTCGCTGCAGCAGTCGCCCTTGTCATGGTGCATCCGGCCTGGACGGCCCTGGTCGCTGCCAAGAATCCCGTGTCGCTGTTCGACATCATTCCGCTGCTGCTCACCAGCTACAGCGAGCACGGTGATTCCGATCCTGCTGATCGTGCTCGTCCAGGCACCGCTGGAGCGATGGCTGCGTCGGGTGATTCCTCAGTCACTGGAAATCGTCCTGGTGCCGATGCTCACCCTGATGTCATGGGTACGCTCGCGATGGCCGTGCTCGGACCGATCGGCGGCCTCCTCGGCGGCTAGCTCGGACAGTTCTTCGGATTCCTCAGCACCACCGCGGCTTGGGCACCCGCACTGCTGATCGGCGCCCTGTGGCCGATCATGGTGATGTTCGGTCTGCACACCGCCGTCGGGCCGCTCGGCATCGCATCGTTGGCCCAAACCGGCCACGAAAACATCGTCGGCCCCGGCATCATCGTGTCTAACATCTCGGTGGGTGTGCGCCGGGCCTGGTCGTCGCCTTTCGCACCAAGGATCGGAAGCTCAAGCAGATCGCGACCGCCGGCTCCATCACCGGTCTGATGGGCATCACCGAACCCGTCCTGTACGGTGTCCTCCTGCCCAAGAGGTACCCGTTGATCGCCGCCTGCATCGGTGGTGGTTGCGGCGGCTTGGACGCGGGCATTCTGCAGATCAACCGTTTCGCCACCGGTTCTTCCGGGCTGCCTGCAGTCCTGCTGTACATCGGTGATGGGGAGCACGCTTCAGCACCTTGTCAACATCATCATCGCCCTGGTGATCGGTGCCACTTTCGTCACCGCGGTGCTGACCTTCGCCCTTTCCCTCAAGTACGAAAAGCCGGAACCCGCTCGAAGAAGGCTTCGTCGTGGACGACGGCGGTTGCTCCGCAACCCCAAGCGTCCAAGCACGGGGGCGGAAGTACTGCCACCCTGGTGCACACCGGGGTGACCGAACTGAGCGCGCCAGTTGCCGGCGGGGAGTCGTTGTTCCCCTTGCGGAAGTCGGGGGGACCCGGTCTTCTCGACGCAGAGCCATGGGGCCCGGCATCTCGGTGGAGCCCGCGAACGGCGCGATTGTGGCACCGTGTCTCGGGGAACGGTCATGGTCGCCATGGCAGCACCGGCCATGCGTTCGGTATCCGTACGGACGACGGCGTTGAGGTCCTCGTCCACGTCGGCATTGACACCGTGACCATGGAGGGTCGGGGGCTTCGCTGACGCGGTGCGAGCGCGGGGGCGCGCGCAGGGGTCGAGGCCGGGCAACACCTCGTCACTGCAGACCTGGACGCTATCCGCGCCGCCGGTCACGCGACCACGGTCATCATGGTGGTCACCAACCACAACAAGTTCAATAGCGTACACACACCGCCGCGAACGGCGAAGTCAGCTCCGGCGAGCCCGTCCTCAACGTTGCCCGCTGACCCACGAAAGGACCGGGGCCATGAAATTCAAGACACTCTGAAGGACTTTCCTTTCGGACTTCCTCTGGGGCGCGGCAACCTCCGCCTACCAGGTGGAGGGCGCGTGGGATGCGGACGGCAAGGGCCCCTCCGTACGTCGACACCTCCGCGAGCAACGACCCGAAAGGAACGACCGACTTCACCGTCGCCGCGGACCACTACCACCACGCCGAGGCGGACGGTGCGCTCTTCGCCGAGCTTGGCCTCAAGGCATACCGGTTCTCGATCGCCTGGACCCGGATCGTCCCCGACGGCGACGGCCCGGTCAACCGGGCCGGCGTCGCCTTCTACCACCGCCTGTTCGACGCGTTCCCTCGCCAACGGCATCGAACCGGTCGTCACCGTGTACCACTTCGACCTGCCCGCAGGCGCTGGACAAACGGGGCGTTGGAGACCCGCAGCACCGTCGATGCTTCGTCCGGTACGCGCGGGTCCTCTTTGCGGAATATGGCTCCAAGGTCCGGTACTGGCTGACTATCAACGAGCAGAATATGATGATCCTGCACGGCCGTGCCATCGGAACTGCGCGGCCGCCGCGGAGCGGCCCCCTCCGCGAAGGGCATGTACCAGCAGAACCACCACATGATCGTGGCCCAGCGCCCGTGCCATGGAGCTGTGCCACGAAATGCTCCCCGCAGCCAAGATCGGCCACCGCACCGAACATCGTCGTCGGTGTACCCCGCGACGTAGTAACCCGAAGACGTCCTCGCCGCGGCTGATAGGACGCTATCCGCAACTTCTCTACCTGGACATCGCGGTCCAGGGCAGCTACAACCCTATTGCCTGGGCCTGCATGAGTGAGCGGGGATCGCACCCGAATTCGTCGACGGGGACGCGGAGACCCTCGCGGCCGGACGCCCGGACTACCTGGCGTTCAACTACTACTCGACCCCGACGGTCGCCGCGTCCCTGACGACGGTACGACCTGCAGCTCCGCAGGGGGTGACCAGCAGTCGTCGGCGGCGAAGTCGGCGTCTTCCGTGCCGTAAAGAACGCGAATCTGCCCACGGAACGAGTTTGGCTGGGAGATCGACCCGGTCGGGTTCCGTACCACGATGCGCAGGCTACGAGACCGCTACCGTTTGCCGATCATCGTCACGGAGAACGGCTGGGAGGTATCGATAAGATCGTGGATGGGCCAGGTCCACGATGACTACCGGATCGCCTATTTCCGCCGCCACGTCGAGCAGATGCGCTTGGCGGTCGTGATGGCGTGGATCTCGGCTATTACCCCTGGACGGCGATGACCTGGTCTCCACCCACCAGGGGCGTGCGCAAGCGCTACGGGTTCATCTACGTGGACCGTGACGAGTTCGACCTCAAGGAGCTCCGCCGGCATCCGCAAGGACAGCTTCTTCTGGTACCGCACCGTGATCGATAGCAACGGCAGCGATCTCGGCCGATGACGTTCGAACCTCGAAGGGAGGGGGAATGCAGGTCCGTCGCGTACTCAGTAACAACGCTGTCGTCGCGGTAGGCGCGGACGGCCAGCAGGTGGTGGCCCTCGGTCGAGGTATCGGACATGGCCGCCGTCCAGGTGACGAACTGGACGGCGGCCGCATCGAGCAGATCTTCGTGGCCACCGGAGACGCTGCCCGCGACCAGTTGTCCCAGTTCGTCGCGGACCTGCCGTTGGAGTGCGTCCGCGCCGCCAGCAAGGTGGCGGAACTCGCCCACGAACGGCTCGGCATTCCGGTCACGCAGGCGCTGATCCTGCCGCTGGCGGATCATCTCGCCTTCGCCGTCCGCCGTCGTGCCGACGGCATAACCCTGCAATTGCCGCTGGTGTGGGAGATCAGCCAGCTCTACCCCGACGAGCTCGCCGTTGGTCGCGAGTCCATCGTGGTGGCCGGCGGCATGCTGGGCGTGGAGCTGGATGCCGACGAGGCGGCGGCGCTGGCCATGCACTTCGTGAACAGCCAGTTCGCGGCGCCTGGTGTCTCGGCCGCCATGCGGATGACCGAATCGATCAGTCGGATTCTCGATCTGCTGGAAAGCTCCACCACGCTGCGAATCGACCGGACGTCCATGAGCACCGCGCGATTCGTCACCCACCTGCGCTACCTGTACGTGCGAATCGCCGGCACCTCGCAGCACGCGGACCCGAATGCCACCCTCTCCGAGGCCATCGCCAACGCCCACCCCGAGGCCATGTCCTACGCCGAGAAGATCGCTCACCTGATTGGCATGGACACCAACACCACCCTCAACCGGGACGAGATCGCCTACCTGGCCCTGCACGTGGCCAGACTGTTGTGGGTGACCCGCGACGATGGCGCGCGAGGGGCTGCGAACGGAGACTAGACCGCCGGCGTTGTGGCGCGGACGGTGCACATCGATCCGGTGGTGTCGAGAAGGATTCCGGCGTGGTTGGTGAGGGTGGCCAGCCAGCCCAATGCGCGGGGACCCTTGACGAATGCCGCGGTGGCGTACACGTCCGCCCAGGTCAGGTCGGCCCGATCACCGTGGCGGACAGCAGACCCGCGGTGGGGCGCCGGTGCCGGGTCGAGATGTGCCGCCCCGGGCGGCGGTCCCGGAGGTGGCGACCGCGCCGCGGCGCAGGGGCATGGTGCCAGCATGCGGGTCCGGTCGCGTGGGTCCTCGATTCCGATCATCCAGTCGGGGGTGTCGGTGCGCGCGCAGCCACGACGACGTCGCCGCCGGCGGAGACCAGCACGTCGTGCGCGCCGAGCACTGCGAGTTGGTCGACCAGCCGGGTCAAGGCCTGCTCGACGGCCCAGCCTTTGACCAGGCCGGTCGGGTCGAACCGGAGGCCGTCCGGTCCGGGTAACCACGCCGAGAAGGCGCCGCCGGTGCGCTGGCCGGCTTCGTTGCACAGCGCGGCGACCTCGCGAATCCGTGGGTGCGCGTCGGCGAGCCGGTCCCCGCCGCCGGATCCGGCTGACCGGGCTGTCGGGGTTCCAGGTGCTGAACAGGTCGTCGTCCCGGCCGGAGCGCGTCGAACGCGTCCACGGCCGCGGCGACCGCGGGCCGGCGTGCGGCCCGCGAACGTGCACACTGACCGGGAGGCCCATGATCTGCGCGACGAACGCATGCCGGGGCGGGCCGTCGGTGACGGTCGTTGCCCGGTCGGTCGCGGCTGCTCACAGGTTTGCCTGGTCGATCGCGGATTGCAGCGATGGATGTAGCCGTCGCTGGTGACGGTCGCGCCGGAGACCGCGTCGATCGAGGCGCTCTGTGCCGCGATGACTTCCTGGTTGAGTTGCGGCACGGCGTAGGCGTTGATCTGTTGGTCCTTGCCGTTTGGGTTGGGTACTGCACTGCCTGCGCCGTGATGATCTTGCCGTCCTTGACGGTGATCTGGACCTGACCAGCCCCCAGCGGGTGTTCACCGCTTCCCGGTGTAGGTGCCGGACGGGCATCGCCTCGGTGGTGGGCGTGGCGCCGCGCTGGCCGCCAGCGTGGTGCCGGACGCTCGCCCGCGTTCGGCGTGGTGGTCGCGGCGCCACTGGCTCGGGCCGCCGGAAGCGGCCCGGTGGTGCCGGACCCGGCGTCGCTATTGGTGCTGGTGTGGTAGCTGAACAGCAGCACCAGCGCGCTGACGGTGCTCATGACCGAGAAATGATCTTGCGCATGGCTCCCTCGTTTCATTCAGAGCTGTCGCTCACCAGCTGAACCGTTCCTGGTGGATCGATCAGCCGGCACGCCGCATGAGGCGCGGCGGCCTCCGCTGCGTCCATCCAGGCCGTCGCCCCGCAGAGGTAGACGTCGTGATCGGCGATGTCGGGGACCAGTGGTGCAGCGCCTGGCGTCGGTCAGGTGCGCGGCGTGCTGGCGGGTAGCCAGGACTCGCGGCCGGGCACCCGGGGACCCAGCAGGTACAGCACCCGGGCGCCCGTGGCCGCGGCGAGCGGTCGAGTTCGGCCCGGAAGATGAGTCGCGCTCGTTGTTGGCGCGGTAGAGCAGGGTCACGTCACCGGGCTGCTGCTGCAGGTCCTCCAACAGGGCCCGCAGCGGTGTGATGCCGATACCGCCGGCCATCAGGGTCACCTTGCGCCGGGTTCGGGTGCCCTGGTGCAGCCGGCCGTAGGGTCCTTCGATCAGCGACCCGGGTCCGGGCGCGACGATGCCAACGCGCGGCTGCCGTCGCCGAGGTCCTTGACGGTGATCCGCAGGCGGTTGCCGGCCGGGGCAGCCGACAGCGAGTAGGGGTGGCCGCGGGTCCACCCCGATCCGGTGAGGAACCGCCAGGTGAAGAACTGCCCGGCGGCCACCGGCAGCCGGTGCAGGTCGCGCGGCCGGTCATCCACACCGAGACAGCATCCGGGCCTTCCCGCACCACGGCGGTGACCCGAAGGCCGTGGCAACAGCGTCCGGAAGACCGGCAGCGCCAGCCGGAACAGCAGCACGGCCCCGGCCGCGGCGATCCACAACGACCACCAGTAGACGGTGGCCAGGTTGCGGACGAACTCCTGGCCGGTCCACAACTGGTGCGGCAGCGCAAGACCGACACCGAGGTAGGCGTACAGGTGGAGCAGATGCCAGGACTCGTACCGCAGCTTCCGGCGGGCCCGTTTGATGCTGGTGACGGTCACCATGACCAGCGCACCGTCCCGGCCAGGGCCAGCAGCATGCCCGGGTATTCCAGGACAAGGTCGTAGAACTCGACGAACGGGTTGCTGCCGCCGCGGAACCCGTACCCAAGCGTGATCAGCACAATGTGCGCGACCATCAGGTTGAACGAGGCAGAAGCCGACCCAGCGGTGCCGGCGGGCCAGCTCGTCCTGTCCGTAGACCCGCTCGACCACCGGGATCCGCGCCATCAGCAGCACCTGGATCAGCAGCAGGTCCGCCGACGAGCAGGCCGGTCAACCGGCCGGTGCTGGTCAGGCCGGCCGCCAAGTCGGTCAGGTCCTGTACACCGCCGCCGGCACCCACAGGGCCATCACGACCAGCAGGCTCGCCCAGGTGAGGACCCCGACCACGTCACGCCACCACCGCGGTGTGACCGCCGCGGACGAGCTCTCGTCGGCAACGACTGCCCGGGATGGCCAGGATGCCCGTGCTGCGGCACCGTCGTCGCCGTCTCGCTGAGAAATGTCACGCCGCTCCCGTCGTCGGTCGAGTTCGAGAACCAGCCTTGGGCACCCGGCCGTCAGGTCCGTGTGCTCGCGCTGTCACGGACCTGTGAGGGTGGTTTGAGGAGTTGCTAGCGTCGAAGTTCTTCGATGAGCGTTTCTACTCGTGTGCGGATCTGGTCACGGATCGGCCGTACGGCGTCGAGGGCCTGGGCCGGCGGGGTCGGGCGAGGTCCCAGTCCTCGTACCGCTTGCCGGGGAAGTCGGGGCAGTCGTCGCCGCAGCCCATGGTGACGACGACGTCGGTGGCCTGCACGGCTGTCCGACGGTGAGGACTTCGGCCGCTCGGCGGCGATGTCGATGCCGACCTCGGCCATGGCGGCGACCGCGACCGGGTTGAGCTGGTCGGCCGGTTCGGATCCGGCCGAGCGACGTCGACCCGGTCGCCGGGAGGTGGGTCAACAGGCCGGCGGCCATCTGGGAGCGGCCGGCGTTGTGGACGCAGACGAACAGCACGGAGGGCTTGTTGGTGGTCACGGTCGTGGGTCTCCTATTCGCCTGTGGTCGAGCGTAGTGTGACGCGGGCAGCCCAGCCCGAGAATGAGGCTGCTGAGGTCGCGCGGTTTCTCATCCGCGACATCCGCAAGCCCGCCGGCTCCCGGTTGGCGCTGTCGCCGGCGCAGCAGGTCGACTTTGCTTCCGGCTCGCAACAGGTCGAGGCCTCAGCCGGTGAGCAGCAGCCACCCACGATGGTGAGCGGGGACGGTTCGGTCGACGGCTGACTCGCCGCAGGCGTGACCGCTGATGCGATGCGGCCGTCGTACGGCTTCGTGGCGCGGATGATCGCGGAGTGCATCGGTCGGCAACGGCGTGGGTGAACTGCACATTCGGGTCGGCGAAGCCGGCCGCGGTCAGCCCGTCCAGGTATTCCTGCCGGGAGAGGGCGCCGGCGATGCACCCGACGTACTCAGCCGCGTTCGGCCCGCTCGTCCGGGCTGAGCTGGTCCTCGGCGACGACATCGGTGATGCCGATCCGCCCGCCCGGCGGTGAGCACCCGGAACATCTCGCGCAACACGGCGGGCTTGTCGACGCGAGGTTGATCACGCAGTTGGAGATCACCACGTCCACGGCGGCGTCCGGTAGTGGGATGTCCTCGATCGTGCCCTGCAGGAACTCCACGTTCGTTGCCCCGGCCTTGGCCGCGTTCGCGCGGGCCAGGTCGAGCATCTCGTCGGTCATGTCAACGCCGTAGGCGAACCCGGAGGGCCCGACGCGGGTCGGGCGACAGCAGGACGTCGATGCCGCCGCCGGAGCCGAGGTCGAGCACCGTCTCGCCCGGACGAAGGTCCGCCACCGCGGTCGGATTGCCGCAGCCCAGGCTGGCCGCTACGGCGGCCACCGGCAGGAGGTCGCGGTCGGTCTGTGCATAGAGTGCGGAGCCGAACGTGCCGTCCAGTTCCAGGGTGGACCGCCTGGTCGCCGCAGCAGCCCGAACCGCCGCCGGTCACCGTCAGTGCCGCCTCGGCGTAGCGCCGTCGCACCGTCTCGCGCAGATCCCCTGCGGCTTCTGTCATCCCGCTCACCCCTTCAACCGATAGATGCTTGTCGATGCGACAGTCTAGAGGCAACCCATCGATGAATGTCAATGGGTCACATATGCTCACCTCCATGACCGTGACCGCGCCACCCACCTCCACTGGTCTGCCGGTGCTGACCGAGTGCTGCTCACCGATCGCCGGGCAGGTGCTGAGCGCGCTTGCCGCCGAGACCCTGGCGACCTCGTTGAAGGCGTTGGCGGACCCGACCCGGCTACGCCTGGTCTCACTGGTCGCCGCCCACGAAGACCAGGAAGCCTGCGTGTGCGACCTGACCGAGCCAGTCGGCCTGTCGCAGCCGACCGTTTCGCATCACCTGAAGATCCTCGTCGAGGCCGGGATACTGACCCGGCAGCAGCGCGGCCGGTGGGCCTACTACCGGCTCGTTCCCGAGACCCTGAACAGCCTCGCCGGTCTTATCGCCTCCCCCGCAAACTGACACCGGCCGCCGAGCCCTGGGGGTCGAGTTCCCCGGTGAGGAGGTTCAGGACGGCTGGAAGGCTTGCCGGGGTTGGCTGAGCAACCAGTCGTGATAGCCGGTCTGGTCGAGCTCCGGTTCGGTTCGGGCGAGCTGCCAGGTTCGGGGCCCGAATGTAGAGCGTCGTGGTGCCCATCCGACATCGCGGCCCGGCGGCAGTCCCCAGCCTGATCGATACTTTGGGCGAGCGCGGACGTATCGGCCAGGTTCGCTCGTTTGCCGAACGCCCACAGCCCGGCACCGGGGTAGACCGCTGCTGCATTGAGGGCGACAGTGAGAATGGCGCCGCTGCGCTCATGCATGGCCGTTGTCGTGGCGGCAAGCAGCCGCAGCTTGGCACTGACATTGGTCTCCGCGATCGCCTCGTCGAACCGGGCCCGTGGCGCTGATTCGTCGTCGTCATGACCGATGATCGCGATTTGCACCGCTTCCACCAGCAGCGCCGACTTGGTCGGAAAGTGCAGGTAGACGGTCTTCTCGTCCACTCCGCTCAGTGAGCGAACGCGAGGCCCCGCTCCGCAGTCGACAACGTGTGAGCCGCCGCGCTAAATATTCGGGCGGTGTCCATCGTCGAAGGTGGTGCCGCAGTACCGGCAGATCCGGGCCGCCGCGAGAACCTGCTCAGCGCACATCGGACAGACTTTCATGGGTTGTTTAGCACTCGAATCGATGGTCCTCCATGCCAGTACCCCCAGGGTGGCGATAGCCAGTAGGTTAGCGACGCCGATGATTGTCAGGAAGCCGACCTCGAGTTCGTCGCCTTCCATGGGCCGCCCGACAAATAGGACGAAAGAAGCCACCGCCGCTGCGATCCCAACGGCGATTGCCGTAACTCGAACGCGGCGGATCGGGTCAGCGGAGTCGCCTTGCGACCAAACGATTGCCCCGATCGTCAAGGTTGCGACACCGATAACTCCGGCAGTGTTCAACGCGGCGACGATGCTCGACGACCAGATGCCGGCCAATGCGGTCAGCGCCCCAATCACCGCGATCGCTCCCGTCACAACGGTCTTCGCCGCCGCGGCGACGGCCGAAACGGACGCTCCAGATGTGTTCGACACAGCGGAATTCGTATCAGCATCTTCGAGTGCGCACCAGTGCGAGGGATCCTCCGCTGGTGCGTCCGATCCAATCCGGCAACTTCGCCCGGTTTAGTGGAGTCAACTGTCCTCCGATCCCAGCGGACGGTGTGCACGGAGCTTCACGTGCTCCGCATTTCTCATTGACCGGTCGCGGCACGACTGGGAGGGTGAGGCGACATCTTCGGGCACCGAGCAAACTGGGGGGTGATGGCAACGTCGAATGTGATCCCACACGTCAAGTTGGGGGGCACCGAGCAGGAGGTCAGCGCCCTCTGCCTTGGCACCGACTACTACGGAAGTCGCACCCCGGCGGATGTTGCGTGGAAGTTGCTTGACGAGTTCGCGGCCTCCGGAGGAACTTTCCTCGACACGGCCAATATCTACGCCGCCTTCTTACCAGGCTTCGTCGGCGGTGAGAGCGAGACGGTAATCGGGGATTGGATGGCACGCCGCCGCCTGCGGGCGACCATGTTCGTGGCCACGAAGGTCGCCGGAGCATACGCGGACGCGCCTTTCGGTCTGCGCGCAACCGACATCATTCGGGAGTGCGAGCGCAGTCTGCGGCGACTTCGCACCGACGTGATTGATCTCTACTACGCGCATGCCGACGACCGGAACACCCCGGTCGAAGAGATCGTTTCCGCATTTCACGGTCTGGTCGTCGCGGGCAAGGCCCGTTACATCGGGCTCAGCAATTGGCAGCTGTGGCGGCTGGCCGAGGCCCGGCTCCTGGCCGAGCTGCGGGATTGGTCCGCGCCGGTCGCGCTGGAGTTTCGGCACACTTATCTGAGGCCCGCAGCAGGCTCCAGCTTTGCGCCACAGATTGCCGCGACCGATCAGCTGATCGACTTCGCGACCAGTCACCGGATCGCGCTGGTTGCCTACTCGGTATTACTCAACGGTGCCTACACACGGCCAGACCGGGAATTGCCCTGGCAGTACCGAGGACCAGACAGCGACGCCCGACTCCAGGTGCTATCCGAGGTCGCCAACGAGCTGGGAACCACGCCAAATCACGTCGTTATCGCTTGGCTGGCGCAGAGCGGCCCCGCCGTCATCCCGATCATCGGCGGCAGCACCGTCGACCAGGTTCGCCATAACATCGCGGCGGCATCGGTGCATCTATCGGAGCACCAAATCGGTCGGCTCGTCGCTGCGGGACAGCCGACCCCACACGTCGATTCACTTGAAAGGTGATCCATGGATGAGTCCTTTGCTCCGGCAGCGATTCCGGACAGTCATGCGCACGTCATCCACTCGGCCCTGGTGGACGATGACTACCAGCTCTCGGTCTGGCTGCCGCCCAGCTACGGGTCCTCGACTGCGGTCTATCCGGCCATCTACGCACTCGACGGGTCAATGACGTTCGGTATCGCCGCTCAGGGCGCGATGATCTCCCACTTCGGTGGGCTCCTGCCTGAGGTGCTGGTCATCGCGATCGGGCGACCCGGCCGAAGTGCGTACGACCCCGGCCCGAGCCGCGCCCGCGACTTCTCACCCGTTTCGCTACCGGACGATTCGGAGTCTGGGCACGCCGCCACCTTCACCGAGGCATTACGGACCGAGCTGCTGCCGTTCGTCGAGCGGACCTACCGCGCGGATCCGACCGATCGGACCCTGTGGGGGCATTCACTTGCCGGCGCTTTCGCGCTGCACGTCCTTCTTGAGGGTCCCAGGCTGTTCAACCGGACCATCGCGACGAGCCCCGCCGTCGTCGAGCAAGGACGCGTGCTCGTCGATCCAGCCGGCTGGCCGGGCCCGGGATCGGAGCTGGCTGCACGGGTCTACACCTCGGTCGGGTCGGCCGATGACGATTACCGCCCACACGTCGAGAACTTCGGACAAGAGCTCCAGAATCGCGGCTACCCCGGTTTATGGCTCGAGCAGGAAATCCTCCCCGGCTACGGCCACGTCGCCGCTGCACCCGTTGGCTTCCTCGCCGGACTTCGGGCGGTCTTCGGGGCGTGAGCAGTGCGCCCGACCTTGTTGCCCAGGTCGCTGAGCGGCAAGCAGTTCAGGGCATTACCCGCGGGGCATGGGACGTGCCGCGCTCGATGGACTTCAGCTGGACCCGATGGTGGGATTGACATGGCCCTGCAATCACTGATCTGGCGCACGTGCTACGACCTGCTGGCCAGGCACGTGCAGGCGCCGGGCTGGGCCTTCATGAACTACGGCTATGCCACCCTGGCGACCGATGCGACCGATGCGACCGATTCGTCCCCGGTGTCGACCCAGAATCCGGACCGACTGTGCATCCAGTTGTATCTGCGAGCCATCGACGGCACCGATCTGACCGACCTCGACGTGCTGGAGGTGGGCTCCGGACGCGGGGGTGGCGCCTCCTACATCAATAGCCACCTGCATCCTCGCTCGATGACCGGCCTCGACTTCTCCGGCAAGGCGGTGGCGCTCTGCGACCGCGACCGTTCTGCCCCGGGATTGACGTTCGTCTGCGGGGACGCGTTGTCGATGCCGTTCCCGGACGCGTCCTTTGATTCCGTGATCAACATCGAATCCTCACATTGCTATCAGGACATGGCGCAGTTCCTCGCCGAGGTCGCCCGAGTGTTGCGGCCGGGGGGCCGGTTCTTCTTTGCTGATCTACGCAGCGCGGAAGGAGCCGAACTGCTTCGGGTGCAGCTGGCCTCGAGCGGCCTGGACGTGCTCAATGTGACCGACATCTCGTCGAACGTCGTCGCGGCGTTGGCGATCGACAACGAACGCAAGATCGAGTTGATCAAGAACTGGATCCCTCGTCCCTTTCGCGGCGTGATGCGGGTGTTCGCCGGCCTGGAGGGGACGATGAACCACCGGCGGCTGGAAAGCGGGGCTTGGCGCTACCTGGCCGCGCACCTGACAAAGCCGATTTCGTTGCCGCAACAGGAAAGTCGCTGACCATCAACTCACGGGGTTGATGCGGCGCAAAGTGAACGGCTCACCCGGCGCCAACAGCACGATGCGGTCGGGGTTGACCACCCGGTCGGTCAATGACGCTGGGTCGGCGTTGAACGGGGCGAACTCCGGGGCGTCGACACAGCCCCAGTGGTGCAGTAGCAACGGTGTGCGGGGGTAGGCGTTCGCCATCGCGATCGCTCCATCAAGTCCGAAGTGCCACTCGCTATCGGAAAAGTCGAAGAGCATCGCGTCCGGGTGGGGCATGCGCAGGTGATGGTCGGGGATGAGTCGCGAGTCCCCGGGCGCCCAGATCGTGCCATCCGGAGTCTCCAGCCAGAACCCGCAACAGTCCTCTGACTGGAAAACCCGGCTACTGACCCCAGGTGATTCGTTCTGCCAGGCATGATCAGCCGGCGTTACCGTCACGGTGACCGGACCGATGGCGAACGAGTCGCCGATGTCGTGGCCGGTGGAGGGAAAGCCTTCGCTGCGCATGAGCGTGTTCACGTACTGGGTCGAGTGGAACTGCGCGGTGGCTGGCGCCAGCTGCCGACAGGTGGGGACGCTGTAGTGGTCATTGTCGCTGTGGGTGACCAACACGGCATCCAGCTGAGGCACCGCAGCCGTGGTGATCGGGTAGTCGATCAGGACCGGCATGTCGAACCCGCCCAACAGTGGATCGATCATCACCATGGTTCCGCGGGTATTGATCAGGAACCCGGCCATACCGAGCCAGCGCAGCACCGTCTCGTCGTGCGGTCGGAACGCATCGACCCCAAAGGGTTGACGCTGTGGTGCACGGGCTTGCGGTCGCATGCCGCGACAGTATCGCGATCCTTCGGATGCGGCCCCGACCTCGGTGCAGCCGCGACAGCAGGCAGATAACTTTCCACTGATGAATCCTTAGCCATGGCCCGGATTGCAGTGGCACTGCACCAAACCAGCCGGACGACCACAGCCAGCGCGCGGGCTCTCCGCCATGACAGGCACCACCAGCCCAGGAAGCCGGCGATCTCGGCGTTGACGAAATCGGCCGCGTCCAGGTTCGCGATGTGGCCTGCGTTCGGCACCATGGTGAAACGGACGGACGGGTCCCGCTGCGGGCAGGAGGTGAGCTGTGCGCGGATCTGTTTGGCGTTGTCGTGGTCGCCGAGCGTGGCGAGGGTCGGCACCGGCATACGGTGGGCCGGATCGGGTTGCAGGGCCTCGGTGTTGAACCGAATCACGTCGGCGAATCGGTTCCGGCCCATGAGCTCCAGGGCCTCGGCGGCGTACAGCCGGCCGGACGCCTGCTACGCCAGGACACCCGCGCCGCCTGACGCACCAGCGCGCGCGACGGGGTAGATCGAGACGAGCGTCGGTACAAGCGCAACTCGCAGAGCGGTCTGCGTGACTGAGCGCGGCGTGGTTGGCCACGCATCCAATCAGCACCAACCGATCCATCGCGGCATGGCGTCACTCAACGAAGGTCTGGGCCAGGTGGCCGCCCATCGATTGCCCGATCAGGCAGAGCCGGGACGCGTGCAGCGTGTCGACCAAGGCGGCCAGGTCGTCCACCAGGTCGGCGTAGCGGAACCGTCCGGCCAGGGTCGAGCGGCCGTGCCCGCGCGCGTCCCAGACGCAGATGCCCCAGTCGTCGGGAACCGCGGGCAACTGCGGGTCGAACATCGCGCCATCGGCACCGGCGCCGTGCAGCAGCACCACCCAACTGCCGCTGCGGGACTCCCGACGCCGGACGAACACCCTGCAGTCCGGACGATCCAGCCAGGTGTCGGTGAGCATCGATCAGAAGCCTCCCCAACCAGCCATCCGGGCGGTCCAGTCGGCATCGACACGGATGGTGCGCCCGTCCAGCCGGGTGACCGGACAGACCCCACGGATGGACGAGGCCAGCCACACCCCATCCGCATCGAACAGGTCGGTGACCGGAATCAACCCGTGCGCAGTCGTCACACCTTCGCCAGCCGCCCGGCCGAACACCTGCCGTCCGGTGATCGAGTCGAGAATGCCGGTGGCCCCGGTCGGCGTGGTGACCAGCCGATCCCCCTGTCGGACGATCACCGCGGACGTCGGCCCCTCGAGCGCGTACCCGTCCGAGCTGGTGAACAGCGCATCGTCGTCGCCGGACGCGCCGGCGACCCGCTGGGCGGCACTGTTCACCGCATAGGACAGCAGTTTCACTCCGCCGAGCAGCCAGGGCGCGTCGGTGAACGTGTCGCTGGCGTAGCCACGGTTCAGCAGCCGGACGGAGATGCCCGCCCTCGCCCGGCGCATCGAATCGAGGTTGAGTTCGGTGATGGTCAGGAAGCCGGTGGGCGCCGGGGGGTTGGAGTCGGGGCCGCGGGTCAGCACGGTCTTCAGCACGGCCTCTGGTGGCAGTGCCCAGTTCGCCACCGCGTCACCGATCAGGTCAGCCCACGCCCGCCGGTCGAACGGCAGCCCGAGAGCCGCGGCCGATCGACCGAACCGGGCCAGGTGCTGATCGAGGTTCTCCACCTCGGCGACGCCGCCACGATCGAGCACCCGCATGGCGTCGAAGCAGCCGTCACCCCTGACCAGGCCAACGTCGTCCGCGGTGGCGATCGGGTCGCCGGACGGCACAACGCCGCGGCCCAGCACGGCGACGAGTTGGCGGCTCAATGTGCGCACGCGGCAACGGCCTGCTCGCGCAGGGAGACCACCATCGCGTCCGGATCGTCCGCGCTGTACACCGCGGACCCGGCCACGAAGGTATCTGCGCCGGCCTCGGCGCACCGTTCGATCGTGTCTGCCGAGACCCCGCCGTCCACCTGCAGCCAGATGTCGCCGCCGGTCTTCTCGAGCAGCGCGCGGGTGCGGCGGATCTTCGGCAGAACAAGGTCGAGGAACTTCTGCCCGCCGAAGCCCGGTTCGACGGTCATCAGCAGCACCATGTCGAGCTCGCCCAGCATGTCCGCAAAGGGCTCGATCGGGGTGGCCGGACGCAGCGCCATCGACGCGCGGGCCCCGAGCGAGCGGAGTTCGCGGGCCAGCTTGATCGGCGCAGCCGACGCCTCGGCGTGAAAGGTGACCGATTCGCAACCGGCATCGGCATAGGCCGGTGCCCAGCGGTCCACCTCGGCGATCATCAGGTGAATGTCGAGGAACGCCGTGGTGTGCTTCCGGATGCTTTCGACCACGGGCAGCCCAAGGGTCAGGTTGGGCACGAACCGGTTGTCCATCACGTCGATATGCACCCCGTCCGCGCTGGGAATCCGGCCGATTTCGCCGCTGAGGTTGGCCAGATCCGCGTTCAGGATGCTGGGAGTGATCCGCATCGTCATGATTTGCACCCTATTGGGTCGGCGCGCGGTTGGGTATCGCACGGACGCTGTGCAGCATTCTCCAGACCAGCACGGCACACCCTCCGGTCAACGCCGAGCTGACCAGTGCTGAGGCCGAAGCTCCGAACTAACCCTGCTTGCGCAGCAGGGCCAGGAACATCGCGTCGGTGCCGTGCCGGTGCGGCCACAGTTGCAGGAACGGACCTCGGGCGGCGTCTGGAACCTGGGGCAGCACGGTGCTTGCGTCGATGACGTCGACCGCCTGAGCTTCCGCCACCACCTCGGTGGTTTCGCGCGGGTGTGGCGAGCAGGTGACATAGGCGATCACCCCACCTGGCCGCGCGGCCGCAATCGCCTGCCGAAGCAGCGCGCGCTGCAGTGGGACGAGATCCTCCAGGTCGGACGGGGTGCGCCGCCAACGGGCCTCCGGACGCCGGCGCAGTGCGCCAAGGCCGGTGCATGGCGCGTCCAGCAGCACCCGGGCAAACGTGTTCAGCGGCCAGGCCGGACGGGTGCCATCGGCGGCGATCACCGTCCACTGCTGCCCGGGATAGCCGGCCAGCGACCTCGCCACCAAGGTCGCCCGGTGCGGCTGCAGTTCGGCAGCGACCAGTCGCTCGCCCTCGCGGCCAAGTCCGGCCAGCAATGCGGCCTTGCCACCGGGTCCGGCGCACAGGTCCAGCCAGGGTCCGGCGGGTGCGTCCACCCTCGCCAGTGCCCACGCGACCAGTTGGGAGCCCTCGTCCTGGACGCCGGCTCGACCCTCCCGCACGGCCGGCACATCGGACGGATTGCCGATCGCCATGGCGCCGAACGGCGACCAGCGCAGCGGCGTGCCGCCCAACTCGGCCACCTCGGCCAGACCCGGCCGGACCACCAGGTGCGTCGCCGGTGGCAGGTTGTCCGCCTCCAGGGCCGCCGGCAACTCAGCGGGAGGCAGCACCGCGGCGAACGAGTCGATGATCCACTGCGGGTGCTTGGCGATCAGGGCGTCGGCGTCCGAGCGTTCGGTGCGCAGCCGTTCGGCCCAGCCGTCCTCGTCCAGCGCCGCGACCTTGCGCAGGATCGCGTTGACCACCCCGGTGACTCGCTCGGACACCGCGCTGCGGGCCAGTTCAACAGTGGCCGAGATGGCGGCGTGGGTGGGCACCCGCAGCTCCAACAACTGATGGGTGCCTAGGCGCAGCAGGTCGACCACCGCCGGCTGCAGGCTGTTCAGCTGGCGCCCGGACGCGGAGGCGATGATGGCGTCGTAGAGGCCCAGCGCCCGGCAGGTGCCGGCCACGAGTTCGGTGGCGAAGCCCGCGTCCAGGGTGGTCAGTCCGGCGGTGTGTTCGGCGAGCGCCAGGTTGGCGTAGGCGTCGTCGGCGGTGATCGCACGCAGGGTGCGGAAGGCAGCCGTGCGCGCCGGGTCGACCGGGCCTGCGGAGCGGGGCCTGCCCTTCGAGCGGCTGGTGCCCGGCCCGCTACCGCTGCGACGCGAGTCGCCCGCGGCCCTGTTGCGGCCCGAGCCCTGCCGCCGTCCGGCGCTCACGTGAAGGTTCCGGGATCGGCGCCGAGACCGCGTCCCCAGTCGGCGGCGGCCATCGGACGCTTTCCCGCCGGCTGCACCTGGAGCAGTTCCAGCACTCCCCTGCCGGTGCCGACGTTCACGCTGCGACGATCGACACTGAGCGCGCCGGGGTCGAGCACGGTGCCGGCCTGCGCCCTGGCCAGCCAGATCTTGAACCGCTCGCCGCGAAATGTGGTCCAGGCGACGGGGTTGGGGTTGCACGCCCGAATCGTCCGGTCGAGCTGGACGGCCGGGAGGGTCCAGCCGAGCCGGGCCTCCTCGACGCTCAGTTTGGGTGCCAGGCTGACGCCGGCGGCGGGCTGCTCAGCGGCGATCATGGTGCCGTTCTGCAAACCGTCCAGAACTTCCACCAAAGCGTCCGCGCCGCGTCCGGCCAACCTGCCGAGCACGTCTCCGGAGGTCTCCTGGAGTCCCAGCGGGAACTGTTGTTGCAGGTAGACCGGACCGGCGTCCAGGGCTGGCACCAGGTCGAAGACGGTCAGCCCGGTCGCAGTGTCGCCGGCCAGGATCGCCCGCTGCACCGGGGCCGCGCCGCGCCAGGCGGGCAGCAGCGAGAAGTGCACATTGACCCACCCGCGGGGCGGAATGGCCAGCACCTCAGGTGGAATCAGAGCGCCGTAGGCGACCACCGGGCAGCAGTCGGGAGCGAGTGCGGTGAGCCGGTCGATGAAGTCCTGGTTCCGCGGCGTGGTAGGTCGCAGGATCTCAACCGAATGCTCCTGTGCCCACCGCGCGACGGGGCTGGGCACCGGACGCTTGCTGCGGCCCTGCGGGGCGTCGGGCCGGGTCACCACGGCGATCAGCTCGTGCTGCGAGTCGTTGATCGCCGCCAGGGCGGGCAGGGCAACCTCCGGAGTTCCGGCGAACACGACACGCACGGTCGTCAGCCTATCCGGAGCGGGACGGGCGGCCAGATCGCCGGTCGATACCGTGACCCGCCGGTTGAGGCTCTGCCCAGCCGGTTGAGCCTGTCGCAACCACCGTGATCTACGAGCTCGAGCGACCACCCGCTCGATTGGCGATCGGCCTAGAGCACCGCCGGATCGACCCGGACCCGCAACGAGCCAGCCTCCTTGTGCGCGGCGCGCCGGGATTGGACCGCCTTGGCCGCGGCCACCAGGGCACGTCCCCGGCTCAACGGCACCCGCAGCATGGCCCGCAGTTCCCCGGCACCTGACGGCGCCGGGCCCAACAGCTCGGCCGACACCTCGGCCTGCACGAATCGGACGGCCTCGCCGACCGCCTCGGCGTCGCCCTCGAAGCTGACCAGCCTGGTCACCGGCGGGAACCCGGCCTCGGCGCGATCGGTCAACTCGCGTTCGGCGAACCCGGCAGCGTCCAAACGGACCAGTGCCTGAACGGCTCGCGCCCCAGGATCGCCGACCAACACCACCGTGCCGTCGTCGGCCGCGCCGCGAACAAGTGCCACCGCAGCCAGCCAACGGCGCAACGCCTCCTCACCCGCCCTCAGGTCGGCGCGGGCCAGCAACAGATCGGCGTCCAACAACACCGCCGCGGCGTATCCGGTGGCCACCACCGGCTCGGCGCCGGGAGTGGCCAGCACCAGCGCCGGTTCGTCAGCGGCCTGGTGGACCCGCTGCTCGCCGCTGGATTGCAGCACCTTGGCCTGGGGAAACGCACGGCCCAGTTCCTCCGCGGTGCGGGCGACACCGACCCGCGGCGCACGCAGCTCGGTGCCACCACACTCCGGGCAGTGCCAATCCGGACGCACGCCGCAGACCCGGCAGACCACCGCTGCGCCCTGACCGCTGCGCTCCCCCGCCAATGGGTGGGCGCACGCCGGACAACGGGCGATCGCCCGGCACCTGCCGCAGGCCAACGCCGCCAGGTAGCCCGCCCGAGGCACCTGCACCAGTACCGGTCCGCCGGCCAGCCCGGCCCGGATCGCGGTGAACACGTCGTGCGGCAACCGTGAATGTGCCGCCGGGTCGCGCTCGACCGCCCGGTCGGTGTCGACCGCGACCCGAACCACCGGGCAGGCCTCACGGCGCGCAGCAGCTGGGGCCGTCAATGACACCAGCCAACCGCGTTGCACCAACGCCTGGGTCTCCGCGGTTCTGGCGTACCCGACGAACAGCAGCCCACAGTTCTGATCCGACGCACGCAGGCCGGCCACCACCCGTGCCTGCGGGTAGGGAGCGCGCGGTTCGGCCCACGAATCATCGCCGTCGTCATACAGAGCGATCAGGCCCAACTCGGCGACGGGGGCGAACACCGCCGCGCGGGTGCCCAGGACCAGCCTGACCCGGCCCCGCGCGGCCGCGAGAAAGGCCCGGTAACGAGCTGCCGGCCCCAGGTCGGCGTTCAAGGTGACGAAGCTGCCACGACCGAAGGCCTGCTCGCACCGGTCGGCCAACCGAGCCAGGTCGGCGGCGTCCGGAACCAGCAGCAGCGCCCCGCGGTTGCCGGCCAGGGAGGCGGACGCGGCCTCGATCATCGCCCCGGCCCAGTCACCCGGCGTGCCCTGCACCGGCGCCAGGTCGAGCGCCGCCCGCGGTGCCCGCCCTGCCTGCAATGCCGCCGCGAACGATGAGCCGTGCGGATACTGCGCCAGGGTCGGCCGGTCACCGGACCACACGGGCACGGGGTGATCCGGACGTTGCGCCTTCTCGGTCAGGCCGTGCCGGGGCGGCACCGCCAGCCGGACGACGTCGGCGAAGGTACCCGCGTAGTGATCGGCCACGGCTCGCACCACGCCGACAATCTCGGGACGCAACACCGGCTCCGACGACACCACCTTCAGCAGCGGCGACAGCTCCCGGTCTGACTCGGCCACCGCCACCCGTTCGATCACGTACCCGTCGCGCTGCCGGCCGGCGAACCGCACCCGCACCCGGCAGCCGGGCACCACGGCGTCAGCCAACTCGTCCGGAATCGCATAGTCGAAGAACCGGTCGAGGTGCGGCAGCGGCATGTCCACCGCCACCCGGGCGACCCTCAGTTCCTCCACCCGGTTGATGCTAGAGGTCGGTGGCGACATGCCGATCGGTCCCGCTCGACGCGCACCGGTGCAGGTGCTGGCATGGCCCGCGACTGAAGGGTCCCACTGACGTGCTGGCCGGGCCGATGTTTGTCGTGGTCGAGACGGGAGCTTGCGACTGAGGCTGGTTGGCTCGACCCCGAACCCCCGCCGCAGACCGACACCTAGGCAGAGAAGTGGGCAACAAGGGGTCTCGACAAGCTTGACCGACGAGAGGGCTCGAGCGACGGTTAGCCCTTGACGGCTGCAACCAACGCGTCGGCCCGGTCGGTGCGCTCCCAGGTGAAGTCGGGCAGCTCACGTCCGAAATGGCCGTAGTTGGTGGTCAGCGAGTAGATCGGCCGGAGCAGGTCCAAGTCGCGGATGATCGCCGCGGGTCGAAGGTCGAAGACGCCCAGCACCGCATCGGTGATCTGATCGAGCGGCACGGTCTCGGTGCCGAAGCAGTCGGCGTAGAAACCGACCGGGTGAGCACGCCCGATCGCGTAGGCCACCTGCACCTCGCACCGCGAGGCCAGCCCGGCGGCAACCACGTTCTTGGCCACCCAGCGCATCGCGTACGCCGCCGATCGGTCAACCTTGGACGGGTCCTTACCCGAGAAGGCGCCGCCGCCGTGCCGGGCCATGCCGCCGTAGGTGTCGACGATGATCTTGCGACCGGTCACGCCGGCGTCGCCCATCGGGCCGCCGACCACGAACTTGCCGGTCGGGTTGATGTGCACGTTGACGTGATCTGATGCGATCTCGTACTGGGCCAGCACCGGCTCGATCACCTCGTGCAGGATTCCCGGCCGGATGTCGGTGTCGTACGAGGCCGCGGCGGTGTGCTGGGACGACACCACGACGGTGTCGACCGCAACGGCACGATCGCCGTCGTAGGAAATCGTCACCTGGGTCTTACCGTCGGGCAGCAGAAAGGGCAGCACGCCGTCTCGACGGACCGCGGTCAGCCGCTCGGCCAGGCGGTGCGCGAGGTGGATGGGGAGCGGCATCAGGCTCGGCGTGTCCATGCACGCGTAGCCGAACATCAGGCCCTGGTCGCCGGCACCCTGCGCGTCGAGCGCGTCGCCGGACCCGCCCTCACGGTGCTCACCCGCGTCGTTGACGCCCTGAGCGATGTCGGGCGATTGGGCGCCGATCGACACCAGCACGCCGCACGAGGCGCCGTCGAACGACTTGTCGGACGAGTCGTAGCCGATCTCCAGGATTCGCTTTCGGGCCAACTGGGCGATATCGACATACCCGGTGGTGCTCACCTCGCCGGCCACGTGCACGGTGCCCGTGGTGACCAGCGTCTCCACGGCCACCCGGCTGGCGATGTCCTGCTTCAACAGGGAGTCCAGGACGGCGTCAGATACCGAGTCGGCCACCTTGTCCGGGTGGCCCTCGGTGACGGACTCCGAGGTGAACAGGCGGCTCATCGATTGCTCCTCTTTGCATTGACGACCGCGTCGAGGATCCGATGCGCGATCAGGTTCTTGTCGCCACTGGCCCGGTCGACCACCCCGGCCGTGTCGAGAATAGTGACGGTGTTGTCCGCGGCGCCGAACACCGCGCCGCCACTGACGTCGTTCAGCACCAGCAGATCGCAGCCCTTGCGGGCGAGCTTGGCCCGCCCGAGCTGCAACAGGGCCTCGTCGGTGCTGGCGGTCTCGGCGGCGAAGCCGACGATCACCTGGCCCTGATGCCGGTTCTCGACCAGCCCGGCCAGCACGTCGGTGGTCTGGGTGAACCTGACCGTGAGCCCGTCCTGACCGTGCTTCTTCAGCTTCAGGTCACTGGGGTCGGCCGGGGTGAAGTCGGCGGGGGCCGCGGCCATCACGATCACGTCGTTGGCCGGCGCCAGGTTGGTCATCGCCGCTGCCAGGTCGGCCGTGGATTCTACCCGGACGACCTCTGCCCCGCTTGGCACCTCAGCGCTGATCGCCGCGGCCACCAGGGTGACAGCGGCACCGCGCAAGGCGGCCGCGCGGGCGATCGCCAGGCCCATTCGGCCGGACGAGGCGTTGGTCAGGTAGCGGACGGGGTCGAGCGCCTCACGGGTGCCGCCCGCACTGACCGCCAGCCGCAGGCCGGCCAGGTCACGATCCCGCACCGCGCCGACAACACCGGATTCGAGCAGGGACAGCGCCACCTGATTGATCTCGGACGGTTCCGGCAGCCGGCCGGGACCGGTGTCGGCGCCGGTCAAGCGTCCGGAATCGGGGTCGAGCACGATCACGCCCCGGGAACGGAGGGTGCCAACATTGGCCGTGGTGGCCGGGTGCAACCACATCTCGGTGTGCATGGCCGGTGACATCAGCACCGGGCAGGTTGCGGTCAGCAGCACGTTGGTGAGCAGGTCGTCGGCCCGGCCGGACGCAGCCCGGGCCAACAGGTCGGCGGTTGCCGGCGCGACCACGACCAGGTCGGCGGACCGTCCGAGCGCCACGTGCGGCACCTGATCGGCGTCCTGCCAGACCTCGGTGCGCACCGGGCGTCCGGACAGCGCCGCCCAGGTGGTCTCACCGACGAAGTTGAGTGCACTCGACGTCGGAACGACGGTCACCTCGTGCCCGGCTTCGGTGAACAACCGAAGCAGCAGGCACGCCTTGTACGCGGCGATTCCACCGGCAACCCCGAGAAGGATCCGGCTCATCTGCGTGGCTCAGGCCAGGTCGTCGCTGAACGGGTCCAGGTCGTTGAAAGCAGGATCGGCCTCGGCAGCGGCGCGCGCGGCGGCCTCCGCCTCAGGATCGATCTCGGTGCACTCCAGGACCCCGGCGTTCACTTCGCGCAGCGCGATCGACAGCGGCTTCTCCTGCACGCTGGTCTCGACCAGCGGGCCGACGTTCTCAAGCAGGCCCTCGCCGAGCTGGCTGTAGTAGGCATTGATCTGCCGGGCCCGCTTGGCTGCGAACAGCACCAGGCGATACTTGGAGTCGACCCGGGCCAAAAGCTCGTCGATCGGCGGGTTGGTGATGCCCTCGGGAATCTGTGTGCTCAAAGGATGACCTTCGGTTGATGCAGCGCCGCCGCCCCATGCTGAGACACGTTCGGGGCACCACTGTTGAAGCCTGCAGAACTCACAAGCCAAGCAAGCTTACCAAGTCATCCACCGCTCTCTCCAAATCGTCGTTGACGACGATGTGGTCGAACTCCTCGGCGGCGGCCAACTCGGTGCGGGCGGTCAGCAATCGGCGCTCCCTCTGCTCGGCGGTCTCGGTGCCCCGGCCGACCAGTCGGTTGACCAACTCGTCCCAGTTCGGCGGGGCGATGAACACCGATCGCGCCTGCGGTAACCGCTGCCTGATCTGCCGGGCCCCCTGCAGGTCGATCTCCAGGATCACCCGCTCCCCCCGCTCGACCGCCGCCCGGACGGGCGCGGCCGGGGTGCCGTAGCGATCCCGCCCGTGCACCACGGCCCACTCCAACAACCCGTCCGAGGCGATCAGGGCGTCGAAGTCGTTGCTGCTGACGAAGTGATAGTGGCGGCCGTCGACCTCGCTGGGACGGGGCGCGCGGGTGGTGGCCGATACCGACACCCAGACTTCCGGATGGCGCGCCTTCAGAGCCTGTACAACGGTTCCCTTACCGACTGCGGTGGGGCCAGAGATGACAGTGACGTCACCGATCACCGAACTCGGCCTTCAGGCCGGCGAGTTGATGCCGGCCGAGTCCGCGGATCCGCCGGTTGGCGGCGATGTCGTAGCGCTCCATCACCAGAGTCGCCCGCTTGTCCCCCACCCTGGGCAGTGCCTTGAGCAGATCGACCACCTTGACATGCGCCAGCACCTCGTTGTCGCCGGCCTGATCGAGCGCTTGGGCGAGGGTCAACTCCCCGGTGCGGACGCGGGACTTCAGGGCCGCCCGGGCACGCCTCGCCTCGGTGGCGGCCGCCCGCGCCGCCTGCAACTGCTCCGTTGTCAGTTGGGGTATAGCCACGGTGACCTCCGGACCGCTTGTCCAATGATTTCCACAATTTACAGACAAACGCGGGTAGAGAACACCCTTGCGGGCGGGCATTTGGCCGAGTCAGGAGGGTAAATCCAACAGTTCGGCCACACGAGCCTGCAGTGCTCCAGGATCGGGCCCAGCGCCGATCACGTCACGGCTGACCGCGGGCAACGCCAGGTCGACGGCGTCGCCGAACAGCGCGGGCAGATCCTCGATCCGGCCGCCCTGGAACCCGATCCCCGGAACCAAGATCGAACCGTTGAACTCGGACAGGTCGCAACCAAGCTGGTCGTGGGTGCCGCCGACCACCAGCCCGATCGCATTCTGTCCCGACGCGTGGTTGGCCGCCGTGGCCGCATCGATGATCTCCTGGGCCACCGAACCTCGATGGTCGCCGCAGAGCGCCAGCTGCACCTGTCCCCCCTCGGGGTTCGACGTTCGGGCCAGCACGTAGACGCCGCGGTGGTAGCGGTGGGCCCGGTCGAAGGCGGGCTGCAGCGACCCGAAGCCGAGGTACGGCGACACCGTGATCGCGTCCGCCGCCAACGCCGCTCCGTCCGCCAGGTAGGCCTCGGCGTAGGCGTCCATGGTGGAGCCGATGTCGCCGCGCTTGACGTCCAGCAGGCTGATCGCGCCGGCCTGGGCAATGTCGACCAGGACACGTTCCAGCACGGCGACGCCGGCCGAGCCGTGCAGTTCGAAGAATGCGGACTGGGGCTTGAACACCGCCACCTTGTCGCCGAGGGCCTCGACCACGCCGCGGGCAAGTTGCTCGGCGCCGGCCGCGTCCACACTGAGCCCCCAGGCCTTGAGTAGGCTCGGGTGCGGATCGATACCGACGCACAACGCTCCGCGCTGAGCGGTCGCGGCCCGTAGTCGTTGCCAATATCCGGTCATGGTTCCCTCCTGGTCCGGGAGTTGATCCGAACGGGCAGTGCCGGCCCGGCGTAGATGAATCCGGTGTACAGCTGCACCAACGGGGCACCGAGGTCGAACATGGCCTGAGCGTCATCGGCGGTCATGATTCCACCGGAGGCGATCACCGGCAGGTGGGTGTGCGCGGTCAGATAGCCGACCACCGCGCGAGCCCGGACGGTCAGCGGTGCCCCGGAAAGTCCGCCGTCCGGCACGGCCAGCGCGCTCTCGGCGGGGTCGATGCCGTCCCGGGCCATGGTGGTGTTGGTGGCGATCAGCCCGGCCACTCCCGCGTCACTGCAGGCCGCCAGCACCTCGTCGATCTGCGGTTCGCTCAGGTCGGGGGCGATCTTGACGAACAGGGGCACCCGTCCTGAGGCCTCGGCGGTCAGCGCCTGCAGCAGGGTCAGCAGGGCGCCGCCGTCCTGCAGGCTGCGCAGGCCAGGCGTGTTCGGGCTGGAGACGTTGATCGCCACGTAGTCGGCGTGCGGCGCAACCAGCCGCAGTGAGGTCAGGTAGTCGTCCACGGCCTCCTGGACCGGCACCGCCTTGGTCTTGCCGATCGAGATGCCGATCGGAATCCCGGCCCCTTCGTTGCCCCGGTACACCCCGAGCAGCGATAGTTCGCGATGCAGCCGGGCAGCCCCGGCGTTGTTGAATCCCATCCGATTGATCAGCGCGCCGGACCGTCGGAGCCGAAACACCCGGGGCTTGTCGTTGCCGGGTTGGGGCTGTGCGGTCACGGTGCCGAGTTCGGCGAATCCGAAGCCCAGCGCCTGCCAGGCGAGCACCGCGCGGCCGTCCTTGTCGAGACCGGCGGCGACGCCGACCCGGCTGGGAAACCGGACCCCGGCGACCGCAACCGGATCCCTGAATCGGCTGCCGGCCAATGCCCAGATGGCGGTGACCACAGCGGGTGAGCGGCTGACCTTGGCCAGGGTGGCGATCAACTGCTCGTGGACGGCTTCGGGATCGCCGTGGTTCGACCCGAACAGCACCGGCCGGACGACGCCTCGATAACCGGCCCCGAGTAGGCTCGCCCGCGGATCCATCAGTTGGTTCGCTCCCCCGCCAGTTCACGTCGCATGGCGGCGCTCCATTCCTGCAGCGGCCGGACGCCCAGGTTGCCCCGGCGCAGCGCCTCGATGCCTTGGACGGCCGCCGACAACCCCTGGACGGTGGTCACGCAGGGCACGTCGCACAGGATCGCCGCCGACCTGATCTGCCAACCGTCGCGGCGCGGGTCACCGCCCTCGGAGACGCCGAGCGGGGTGTTGAAGATCAGGCTGATCTCACCGTCCATGATCGCCTGGACGACGGTCTTGGTGCCGTCCGCGCCTGGGCCCTGGGTCTCTTTGCGCAGCACGGTGACGTCGACATCATTGCGCCGCAGCACCTGCGCGGTGCCCTCGGTGGCGTACACCTTGAAGCCCATGTCGGCCAGCCGCTTGACCGGAAAGATCGCGTGCCGCTTGTCCCGATTGGCCACTGAAACGAATACCGAGCCCTCGGTCGGTACGTCGCCGTAGGACGCGGTCTGGCTCTTGGCGAAGGCGACGCCGAAGGTGACATCCAGGCCCATCACCTCGCCGGTCGACTTCATCTCCGGTCCGAGCAGGGTGTCCACCCAGGCGCCGTCCGCGGTGCGGAACCGGTTGAACGGCATCACCGCTTCCTTGACCGCAAGAGGCGCCGAGTTCAGAGTGCCGGTGCCATCCATGGTGGCGCGCAGCGTGCCGTCCGCGCGCAGTTCGGCGATCGAGGTACCCAGCATCACCCTTGCGCAGGCCTTGGCCAGTTGGGTGTCGGTCGCTTTGGAGACGAACGGAACGGTTCGAGACGCCCGCGGGTTTGCCTCAAGCACGTACAGCACGTCGCCGAGCAGGGCGAACTGGATGTTGATCAGGCCGCGCACCCCGACGCCCCGGGCGATCGCCTCGGTGGCCACCCGGATCCGGTCGATGGTCTCGGTGCCGAGGGTGATCGGCGGCAGTGTGCAGGCGGAGTCGCCGGAGTGGATGCCGGCCTCCTCGATGTGCTCCATCACGCCGCCCAGGTACAGCTCGGTGCCGTCGTAGAGCGCGTCCACGTCGATCTCGATCGCGTCGTCCAGGAACCGGTCGACCAGCACCGGTGAGTTGGGTGTGATGTGCGTGGCGCGTTCGATGTAGCCGACCAGTGACTGGTCGTCGTAGACGATCTCCATGCCTCGCCCCCCCAACACGTAGGAGGGCCGGACCAGCACCGGGTACCCGATCTCGTGGGCGATGCCCAGGGCGTCCTTGGCCGAGGTGGCCATGCCGTAGGCGGGAGCGGTCAGGTGGTTGTCGGCCAGGATCTGGCCGAAGGCGCCGCGCTCCTCAGCCAGGTGGATGGCCTCCGGTGGGGTGCCGACGATGGGCACACCGGCATCCTTGAGCGCCTGAGCCAGTTTGAGCGGGGTCTGCCCGCCGAGCTGCACGATCACGCCGGCCACCGGCCCGGCCGCGGCCTCGGCGTGATACACCTCCAGCACGTCCTCGAGCGTCAGCGGTTCGAAGTAGAGCCGGTCGGAGGTGTCGTAGTCGGTGGACACCGTCTCGGGGTTGCAGTTGACCATCACGGTCTCGTAGCCGACCTGCGACAGGGTCAGCGCCGCATGCACACACGAGTAGTCGAACTCGATGCCCTGGCCGATCCGGTTCGGGCCGGAGCCGAGGATCAGCACCGCCGGCTTGGTTCGCGGCGCCACCTCGGTCTCCTCGTCATAGGACGAGTAGTGGTACGGCGTGCGGGCGGCGAACTCGGCGGCGCAGGTGTCCACGGTTTTGAACACCGGACGCACCCCCAGCGCCCAGCGCACGCCGCGGACCACATCGGTGCTGAGGTGCCGCAGCCGGGCGATCTGCTCGTCGGACATGCCGTGCCGCTTGGCCAGCCGGAGCACGTCCGCGGTCAGTTCGGGAGAGTCGCGGACGTGGTTGGCGACCTCGGCCATCAGCCGCAACTGGTCGAGGAACCAGGGGTCGATCCTGGTCGACTCAAACAGTTGCTCGGGGGTCGCGCCGGCTCGCAGGGCACGCATCACCAGGCCCAGCCGGCCGTCGTGGGGGCGGGCGGCGGCGACCAGGAGTTCGTCCAATGTCTCGGTGATCTCGCCGGTGAAGTCGAAGATGGCCTTCGGGTCCTCCAGCGAACGCAGCGCCTTGCCGAGCGCCTCGGTGAAGTTGCGGCCGATGGCCATCGCCTCGCCGACGCTCTTCATGTGCGTGGTCAGCGTGGACTCCGCGGTCGGGAACTTCTCGAACGCGAACCTGGGCGCCTTGACCACCACGTAGTCGAGGGTCGGCTCGAAGGAGGCCGGGGTTTCGGCGGTGATGTCGTTCGGGATCTCGTCCAGGGTGTAGCCGACGGCGACCTTGGCGGCGATCTTGGCGATCGGGAAGCCGGTCGCCTTCGAGGCCAGCGCCGAGCTTCGGGAGACCCGGGGATTCATTTCGATCACGATCATCCGGCCGGTTCCGGGGTCGATCGCGAACTGGATGTTGCAGCCGCCGGTGTCGACGCCGACGGCGCGGATCACCGCGATGGCGACGTCGCGCATGGCCTGGTACTCGCGGTCGGTCAGCGTCATCGCCGGGGCCACCGTGATCGAGTCGCCGGTGTGCACACCCATCGGGTCGAGGTTCTCGATGCTGCAGACGATGACCACGTTGTCGGCCTTGTCGCGCATCACCTCCAGCTCGTATTCCTTCCAGCCCAGGATCGACTCCTCGATCAGCACCTCGGTGACGGGTGAGGAGGCCAGGCCGGTGCCAGCGATCCGGCGCAGCTCGTCCTCGTCGTGGGCGAACCCGGAGCCGACCCCGCCCATGGTGAAGCTGGGCCGCACCACCACCGGAAAGCCGAGGTCGGCGGTGGCGGCGAAGACCTCGTCCATGGTGTGGCAGATGTGGCTGCGGGCGACCTCGGGGTTGGTGCCGGGCACGTCCAGCTTCTGGACGATCTCCTTGAACTTCTCCCGATCCTCGCCCTTCTGGATCGCCTCGAAGGAGGCGCCGATCAGCTCCACGCCGTACTTCTCCAGCACGCCGTTGTCGTGCAGCGCGACCGCGGCGTTGAGGGCGGTCTGCCCGCCCAGGGTGGCCAGCAGGGCGTCCGGCCGTTCGGCCTCGATCACTTTCTCCAGAAATCCGGGCTCGATCGGCTCGATGTAGGTGGCATCGGCGAACTCGGGGTCGGTCATGATCGTTGCCGGGTTGGAGTTCACCAGGATCACCCGGTAGCCCTCCTCGCGCAGCACCCGGCAGGCCTGGGTGCCGGAGTAGTCGAACTCGCAGGCCTGGCCGATCACGATCGGTCCGGACCCGATCACCAGGATCGACTTGATGTCGGTGCGCTTCGGCATCAGTTCTCCTCGACCGGACCACCGGTCGGTTGCGGGGTGGCGTCTGAGAGCTTCGCGCCGCGCTGGGTCATCACGTCCACGAACCGGTCGAACAGGTAGGCGGAATCGTGTGGGCCCGCGGCCGCCTCGGGGTGGTACTGCACCGAGAAGGAGATCAGATTGTCATCGGCGTCGGTCAGTTCGAGGCCCTCGACGACGTTGTCGTTGAGGCAGATGTGGCTGACCCGGGCCTGGCCCCAAGGGGTTTCGGTGGCCCGGTCGAGCGGCGCGTCCACCGCGAAGCCATGGTTCTGCGCGGTGATCTCGACCTTGCCGGTGCGCAGGTCCTTGACCGGTTGGTTGATCCCGCGGTGGCCGTATTTCAGTTTGTAGGTGCCGAAGCCGAGGGCCCGTCCGAAGATCTGGTTGCCGAAGCAGATGCCGAAGTAGGGAATGCCCTCGTCCAACACACCGCGCAGCAGAGTCATCGGGGCGTCGGCGGTGGCGGGATCGCCGGGGCCGTTGGAGAAGAAGACGCCGTCCGGGCCGAGCTCGCGCAGCTCTTCGAGCGTGACGGTGGCGGGCAGCACATGCACCTCGATGCCGCGCTGGGCCATTCGGGTCGGGGTCATGTCCTTGATGCCCAGGTCGATGGCGGCCACGGTGAACCGTTTGGCGCCGACGGCGGGAACCACTTCGGTTTCGGCGTGGGTGACGTCGGCGACCAGGTCGGCTCCGGCCATCGCGGGAATCTCGAGCACCCGGGCCAGCAGCTGCTCGGGATTGAGTTCGACGGTGGAGATGCCCACCCGCATCGCGCCGCGTTCACGCAGGTGGCGGGTCAGCGCCCGGGTGTCGATCTCGGCGATGCCGACGACGCCCTGACTACGCAGTTCATGGTCCAGAGACCGGTTGGAGCGCCAGTTCGAGCGCACCCGCGAGAGGTCCCGCACGACGTAGCCGGCCACCCAGATGCGGGCGGACTCGTCGTCCTCGTCGTTCCAGCCGGTGTTGCCGATGTGCGGCGCGGTAGCGACCACCACTTGGCGGTGGTAGCTGGGGTCGGTCAGGGTCTCCTGGTAGCCGGACATTCCGGTGGAGAAGACCGCCTCGCCGAAGGTTTCGCCGGTAGCGCCGAAGGACACACCGCGGAAGGATCGTCCATCTTCGAGAACCAACAAGGCCGGGGTCTGTTCGTGGTCGAAGAAGCCTGAAGGCATGGGCGTCCTTTCCCCGCACGAGGCGGGATCAAACTCCACCGAGACTATCAAAGGCCACACCGGCCGCCCGCCACCCCCGGCCCGTGGGACGCCAAGCCCGGGTGCGGGCTGCCGCGTCGGTCAGACCCGACGCCGTGGTTGGAGGTGCCGCCGCGGCGAGGCTGCCGTGATGGCACGGGATCGCCGTGTCGGACGCGGATCTGGCGCTACGTCACGCGGTCAGGGCCGGCTATCCGCGGCAAGGCGCTGCCTGACCCGAGCCAGCAGGCCGTTGACAAAGTTCGCCGAGCCGTCGGTGGAGAGTTCCTGGGCGAGTTGGACGGCCTGTTGAAGCACCACTTCCGTGGCGGTACTGCCGTCGAGCAGTTCGAAGATCGCGATCCGGGCCAGGCAGCGATCGACCCGTGGCATCCGGTCCAGCGACCATTCGGTGGCCAGGGATTCGGCGATCAGCTCATCGATCTCACCCTGACGGGACACCACGCCGAGTACCAGGTCCGCGGTCAGCGGACGCACGGGCGGGTCGGCATCCGCGCTGTGCGCGGTCAATGCGTCGCGGGCATCGGAGCCGCGCAGGTCGGCCTCGAAGAGAATGTCGAGGGCTCGCTTGCGTGCCTTGGTGCGGGACGATCCACGCGCCGGCGACTCGGCCGGCCGGGTCTCGATCAACTCGGCCACCGTGCCGTCCGGCGTGATGATCTGCTTGCGCGGTGCCGGGGAACTCACCGCAGGGTTGGCGGGCAAGGGTCAGACCCGCCCAAGATAGCCGCCGTCGCGGGTGTCGACCTTGACCTTCTCGCCGGTGGTGATGAACAGCGGAACCTGGATCTGAATGCCGGTCTCGAGGGTGGCGGGCTTGGTGCCACCGGTGGACCGGTCGCCCTGCAGGCCGGGCTCGGTGTAGGTCACCGCCAGCTCGACCGAGGCGGGCAGGTCGAGGTAGAGCGGATTGCCTTCGTGCATGGCGACGGTCGCGGTGCCGTTCTCCAGAAGGTAGCCCTTGGCGTCGCCGACGGTGTCGTCCGGAATGGAGAGCTGGTCGTAGTTGGCGGTGTCCATGAACACGTAGCCGTCGCCGTCGTGGTAGAGGTACTGCATCTCGCGGCGATCGACGGTGGCGGTGTCCACCTTGATGTCGGAGTTGAAGGTGCGGTCGACCACTTTGCCGCTGAGCACGTGCTTGAGCTTGGTGCGCACCACGGTGTTGCCCTTGCCTGGCTTGTGGTGCTGAAACCACAGCACCTGCCACAGTTGCCCGTCGAGGTCGAGCACCATGCCGTTCTTCAGATCGTTGGTGGAAGCCACGTCAAAACCCTTCATTCACCGTTTGCGAGCCGACGGGCAAGTCTAGCGGGGCGTCGGCGTGGCGACGAACCGGCCGCCCCTGCCCGGAGATCCCGGCGTTCGCCGGGATAGCGGGAACAGGCGAACGAGCGGGGACGGTTCCAAACCGTTCACTTCGCTGAACGAACGGGGACGGTTCCAAACCGTTCACTTGCCTGAACGTTCAACGTGAACGGAGGACGGTTCCAAACGGTTCATTTACGTGAACGGAAGGGAACCGTCCCCAACCGTTCATGTACGTGAACGGAAAGGAACCGTCCCCAACCGTGCAGCGGGACCGCCGTCCGGTCTAGCGGGGCGTCGGCGTGGCGACGAACCGGCCGTCACCGAGGCTCCCGGGGCCCGGACGATGCCGTGCCGCCACGTCCGCGATGAGCGCGGCCCGACGCTGCGCCGCCGGCAGCGCGAACTCCGCCACCAGGGCGGAGGTCGCATTGCCGCCGGCCTCGTCGAGGCCGTCGATCACGCCGCGGACGTCCTCCGGCGTGCGGTTCTGGCTCAGCTTCGCCTTCGCCTCGACTCTGGTCAGCTCGAGTTGCATTCCGACGATCGCCCGCAACTGGCCGCCCAGATAGTCGGCCGGCATGTCGTCCAGCCCGATCCGTTGCTCGTGGCGACCCATCAACGTCTTCACCGCCATGGTTGTCCAGTCCAGGTCGTCGTGAATGATCAGCCGCCCGTACAGGTGCAGGGTGACGTAGTCCCAGGTCGGAACGTACTTGCCCGACTCGGCCGCGGACGGGTACCACAGCGACGAAATGTAGTCGCTGGTCACGGTGATGATGAACAGCGCCTCACCGTCAACGGCCACGCGCCACTGCTGGTTGGGCCGGGCGACGTGCAGCACCAGGCTGCCCTGCTGTCCCATCGACGGGTCGAAGACGTACGGCAGATGGGTGGCCACCAGTCCGTCGCCGCCATGGGTGATCAGGTCGCCGACACCCGGTGCGGCCAGAATCCGCTGCTGAAGTTCAGCCGGCATCTCGAAGTGTCGCGGGGTGTACATCAGCGCTCGCTGATCGCCGCGAACGCGGCTTCGAGTTCACCCTCGTCCGGGCTGTCCAGAATCGCTGCCCGGGCCAGGCCCTCCAGAATCACGAACCGAAGCGCGGACGCCCGGGTCTTCTTGTCCAGGTTCATCGCCTCCCGCAGGGCCGGCCAGGCGTCCCTCGGGTACGCGGTCGGCAGCCCGAGCGAGCGGAGGACGCGGCCGTGCCTGGCCGCCGTGTCGTGGTCGAGAGTGCCCAGCCGGCGGCTCAGTTCGGCGACGAAGCTCATGCCGACGCTGACCGCCTCGCCATGCCGCCAGGTGAACTTCTGGTGCCGCTCGATGGCGTGGCCGAGGGTGTGGCCGTAGTTGAGGATCTCGCGGCCGAGATCACGGCCGACGGACGTCCGCTCGCGCAGGTCAGCTGCCACCACAGTCGCCTTCACCGCGATCGACCGCTTGACCAGGGTGCAGATCACTTCTCCGCGCGGATTCAGTGCCTCGCCCGGGTCGTCCTCGATGATGGTCAGGATCGCCGGGTCGGCGATGAACCCGGCCTTGACCACCTCGGCCATGCCCGACCGGAGTTCCTCGACCGGCAGGTCGACCAGGAACGAAAGATCGCACAACACGGTGTACGGCTCATAGAACGACCCGACCAGATTCTTGCCGGCCTCCAGGTTGATGCCGGTCTTGCCGCCGACGGCGGCGTCCACCATGCCCAGCACGGTGGTCGGCACCGATACGTACCGGACGCCCCGCAGCCAGGTCGAGGCCACGAAGCCGGCCAGGTCGGTGGTCGCCCCGCCGCCCAGGCCGACGATCGCATCGGAGCGGGTGAACCCGGCCTCGGCCAGGGTCTCCCAGCAGCGCTGCAGGGTCTGACCGGTCTTGGCCGCCTCGGCGTTCGGCACCTCGATCAACAGCACATCGGCCTCGCAGCCGGTGCCGATCCGTGCGGCGACGGAGGCCAGAACGGGTGGGTGGATGACCGCGACCCGCTTCACGTCGGCCAGGTACTGGGGGAGGAACTCGATCGCTCCGGTGCCGGTGACCACCTGGTACGGGCGTTCGCTGGCCACGTCGATGAGGCTGATTCTCACTCGCCGACCTCCTTCAGCTCACTGATGATCTGATCCACGATGGCCCTGACGGATGTGCGGTCTGTGTCCACAGTGATCGTGGCCAGATTCTGGTACACCGGCGTCCTCTCCGCGAGAAGTTTGATCAAGGTGCCGCGCAGATTGCCCAGCAACAGGGGCCTGGCCTGGTTCAGCCCGACCCGGCGGCTGGCCTGGGTGACCGACACCGACAGCCACACGACGGTCACCTCGCCCAACGCCTCCGCAACCCCTGGGGTCATCACCGCTCCCCCGCCCAGCGAAACAACGCCCGGTTCGGCGAGAGCGGCCAAAGACGCGTCGCGCTCCAGTTCGCGGAACCGGGCCTCACCGTCATCGGCGAAGATCTCGCGGATCAGCTTGCCGGTCTGGGCTTCGATCCGGCCGTCGACGTCGACGAACGGCAGCGCCAGCCGGGCGGCCAGTTGGCGGCCCACCGTGCTCTTGCCTGCGCCCGGGGCTCCGATCACGGCGATCGTGGAAGGTGTGGTCACCTGAGCCCTCGTTCGGCGAGGCGGGCCAAGTAGGCCGCGTGGTTGCGGGCGGTTTCGGCGACCGAATCGCCGCCGAACTTCTCCAGCACCACTTCGGCGAGCACCAGGGCGACCATCGCCTCGGCCACCACGCCTGCGGCGGGCACGGCGCACACGTCCGAGCGTTGGTGGTGGGCGGCGGCGGGCTCTCCGGTGGCGACGTCCAGGGTGCGGAGGGCCCGCGGCACGGTGGCGATCGGCTTCATGGCGGCCCGGACCCGCAACGGCTCACCGTTGCTCATGCCACCCTCGGTACCGCCGGAGCGGTTGCTCAGCCGCTGGACGCCCTCGGGCGTTGGCTGCATCTCATCGTGGGCCAGGCTGCCCCGGGTGCGGGCCAGGTCGAACCCGTCCCCAACCTCGACGCCCTTGATCGCCTGGATGCCCATCAGGGCGCCGGCCAGCTTGGCGTCCAGCCGGCGGTCGCCCTGGCTGTGTGAGCCGAGCCCGGCCGGCACCCCGTGCACCACCACCTCGACCACGCCGCCGAGGGTGTCGCCGGCCTTCTGGCAGTCCGCCACCTCGGCCTGCATCGCCACGCTCGCCTGGGCATCGAAGCAGCGGACGGGGTCGGCGTCGATCGCGTCCCGGTCGGACAGTCGCGGAACCACCCGGCCCGCTCGGATCGGACCCAACTCGACCACATGACTGACCAGGGTGATGCCGCAGGCCTGCTGCAGAAAGTTGGTCGCCACCCGGCCCAGGGCGACCCGGGCCGCAGTCTCGCGAGCGGAGGCCCGCTCCAGGATCGGACGGGCCTCGTCCCAGTCGTACTTCTGCATGCCGGCCAGATCGGCGTGACCGGGTCGGGGACGGGTCAGCGGCGCGTTGCGGGCCTGCGCGGCCAGCAGGTCGGGGTCGATCTCGTCCGGCGCCATCACCGTTTCCCACTTGGGCCACTCGGTGTTACCGATCATGATCGCCACCGGCGAGCCCAGGGTCTCCCCGTGCCGGACGCCGGTCAGCAGGGTGACCTCGTCTGCCTCGAACTTCATCCGAGCGCCACGCCCCACGCCGAGCCGGCGGCGGGCCAGTGCCTCGGCGATGTCGCCGGTGCCCACCCGGACGTGCGCCGGGATGCCCTCGATGGTGGCCACCAGGGCGCGCCCATGGGACTCACCCGCAGTCAGGTAACGGAGCATGACCTTGAGTCTTTCACTACCCGTCGCGGCGGCGCAGTTCTGCCCGCACGGCAGACAGCAGAGTCTCAACCGGCACGTCCATGCCGGTCATCAGCCGAACCTGGTGCCGGGCCTGATGCACCAGCAGGTCGAGGCCGCTCAGCATGGTCAGTCCGGCCAGGCCGGCGTGCTGCGCCAGCGGCGTCGGCCACGGGTGGTAGATCACGTCGAACACTGCCCGCAGGGCGGGGCAGCGCTCGATCTCGAGGGTGTCCAGCCGGCCGTCCAGGGCCGCCGACGGCACCGTGGAGACCAGCAGCTCGCTTTCGGGATCCAGTGGCGCGCCGAGGCTGCGGGGCTGAAGCTCGACCCGCAGGACCCCCTCGGCCCAGCGGCGCAACTCGGCCAGCCGCTCGGGGCTGCGTCCCTGCACCTCGACCAGTTCGGCGCCACTACGAACCAGCGCCACAATCGCCGAACGTGCGGTGGCACCGTTGCCGATCACGGTCGCCACCCGCTGCCGGGCCAGTCCCGCCTCGGCGAGGGCGTCGACCAATCCGGGAATGTCGGTGTTGTAGACCCGGCGCTGCCCGCCCAGCAGAACCGTGTTCGCGGCGCCGGTGAGTCGGACGTCGTCGTCCATCAGCCCGCAGCGCGCGGCCTGCTCCTTCAGCGGCATCGTGACGCTGAGCCCGCGCCACGACTCGTCCAGACCATCGACGAAGTCGTTGAACCCCTCGGGCAGCAACTCCACCCGATGGTAGGTCCAATCCAGCCCCAGGTGCGCATAGGCGGTCCGGTGGATGACTGGTGAGAGTGAGTGAGCGATCGGCGAGCCCAGGACGGCGGCCTGTGGGGTCACGTGCACTTCTTCTTGTTCGCCTCCGACTCCAGACACCACGACTGCAGCTTCGCCACGTTCTTCAGGTGTTCCTCGTACGTCGTCGAGAACACCGTCTCGCCGGTGTCGAGGTTGACCGGCACGAAGTAGAGCCAGTCACCGTCCGCCGGGTTTGCCGCGGCTTCCAGCGCCTTCTTGGCCGGCGCCGTGATCGGCCCGGGCGGCAGGCCCTTGTACTTGTAGGTGTTGTACGGCGACTTGCTGGCCCGTTCCTTGTCAGTGGTGTAGATCGACCCGGTCTTGTTCACCGCGTAGGCGACGGTGGCGTCCGACTGCAGCGGCATGCCCTCCTTCAACCGGTTGTAGAACACCCGGGCCACCTTGGCCCGATCCTCGTTGCGGAACACTTCGCGCTCGATGATGCTGGCCACGATCAACATGTCGTACGGCTTGTAGCCGAGGTTCTTGGCGCGCTCCTCGAAGGCCAGATCGTCCAGGGTCTTCTTGAACTGGTTGATCGGCAGCTTCAGCACGTTCGCCGCATTCGGCTTCAGCGGAAGGTTGTAGGTGTCGGGAAAGATGAAGCCCTCGTTGCTCTTGCCGATCCAGGTGGGCAGCCCGAACTGCTTGCGATCGGCGAGCGCCGCCTTGTAGTCCTTCTCGGACACCTTGGTGGTCTTCGCCAACGACGTGAGCACCTGGGAGTACCGCAGACCCTCGCTGATCTGGAACTGATTCTTCACCTGGTTGGCCGGGTCGAGCAGCATCTCGATCGCGGTGGCGGACGGGATCTGGGTGCGTAGCTTGAACAGGCCGTACTGGATCGTGCGGGAGTCGGGGTTGTTCGCCGCGGCCGAGTTGAAAGCCTTGGCCGTCTTGATCACATCGGCGGCGAGCAGGATCTCGGCCATCTTGCTGGTGGTCGCCCCTTGCGGGATCTCGACCACCACGTCGGCGGCCCCCTCGGGGTCGATGTAGTCCTCGACCGTGCGGTAGGTGAGCCAGGCGTCATGGACCTTGCCGTAGACGAACCAGCCGCCACCGACCAGGACGGCCAGGGAAAGCACCACCGCCACCGCCCCCCGGAGCCGGTACCAGACCTCCTTGGGCAGCCAACGGCCAGTCTCGGGATCCCTCAGTTCGCGGAACAGTCTCGCCATAACTCAGTGTCCTTTGCTCTTTCTGCCCGCCGTTCGCCTCGTCACGCCGGTTCGCCTGGCGCTGTGCCGGTGGCACGTTCCACGGCCAACGCCTGCTCCAAGATTGCCACGGCCGCCGCCTGGTCGATGACGGCGCGCTGGCGGCGGGTGTTGCGGCCGGCCGATTGGAGCCGCCGGCTGGCGGTTACGGTGGTCAGCCGCTCGTCGGTCAATCGCCAGCTGACCAGTGGATTCGTCTCGATCAAGGCCGCCGTTTGGGCGCGGATCTGCTCGGCGGCGATACCTTCGGCACCGGCCAAAGTGCGCGGCAGGCCGACGATCACTTCGATCGGCTGGTACTCGGCCAGCAGTTCGGGTATCCGCCTCGTTGCCGCACCCGTCTGCACGGTCTCGACCGGATAGGCCAGGGTGCCATCCGGGTCGCAGGCGGCCACCCCGATCCGGGCCTTGCCCCAGTCCAGGGCCAGCCGGACCCCCCGGCGGAACGTCAGGTCCCGTTGATCGAACCCGTCGCGCATATCGAGGGTGTCGAGATCGTTGGTCTCGACACGCTCGACCGGCGGTGCTGAGATCCCGGCGTTCGCCGGGATGACGACCTGCTCCGCGAACGAGGCTGGAGGTGGCGGAGGGGGGCTCGGCGAATCAGGCTCGACCGGCGGTCCGGACGGCTCGGTCAACTCCCGGCCACCGCCGCGCGGATCGCCGCGAGTGCGTCCGCTGCGCCGGCGCCGTTCGTGCCGCCACCCTGTGCGAAGTCGTCCTTGCCGCCACCCCGGCCACCCAGCGCGGCCGCGCCAAGACCGACCAGCACGCCCGCCTTGGAGCCCTTGGCCCGGGCCGCCTCGTTGGTGGCCACCGCCAGCACCGGCTTTTGGTTCGTGCCGCCGACCAACGCGACCACCGCGGGCTCGGAGCCGAGCGCCGAGCGCACTTCGAGCGCCAGGGTGCGCAGGTCACCACCGGAGACCCCGGTCACCTGCTCGGCGACCAGCCGGACGCCGCCCGCGTCAGTCGCATTCCTGGCCAGCGTGGACGCACCGGCGAGCAGCTCGCGGGTGCGGTAGGCCGCAATCTCCTTTTCGGCGGACTTCAGCTGGGCGA
Organism: uncultured Actinomycetota bacterium; assembly: GCA_963723605.1. Taxonomy (GTDB): domain Bacteria; phylum Actinomycetota; class Actinomycetes; order Propionibacteriales; family Propionibacteriaceae; genus Micropruina. Next base: position 85,185 of record CAVRRM010000005.1, read on the forward strand.
GCAGCTTCTCCACTCGATCGGTGAGCTGGTCCGGCTGCACCTTCAAGGTTTCGGTCAAGGTCGAGAGCAGCGCACGTTCGCCCGCGAACCGGTTGAAGGCGTCCTTGCTGACCAGCGCCTCGACGCGCCGGATGCCGGACCCGACCGACTGCTCGCCGATCAGGTTGACCAGGCCGATCTGCGAGGTGCGTGACACATGGGTGCCACCGCAGAGTTCACGCGACCACGGCCCGGCCAACTCGACCATCCGGACCACGTTGCCGTACTTCTCGCCGAACATCGCCTGCGCGCCGAGAGCTTTCGCCTCGTCCAGCGGCAGTTGTTGGTCGGTTACCTCGAAGTCGTCGCGGATCGCCTGGTTGACGATCGCCTCCAGCTCGCTGCGCATCGCCGGGGAGAGCCCCTGCGCCGAGTTGAAGTCGAACCGCAGGTAACCCGGCTTGTTGAACGAGCCGGCCTGGTGGGTGCCGTGGCCCAGCATCTGCCGCAGCGCCGCGTTCACGATGTGGGTGGACGTGTGGGCCTGGCTGCCGGCGAACCGCGCGGCCGGATCGACCTGCGCCACCAGCTGCTGCCCGGTGGCCAGTTCCCCCTCGTTGACCAGCACCTTGTGCACCACCAGCCCCTGAATCGGACGCTGCACGTCGAGCACGTCCAGCTGGATGCCGGTGCCGGTGATGGAGCCCTGGTCAGCGTCCTGACCGCCCGCTTCGGCATAGAACGGAGTTTCGTTGAGCACCACCTCGACCAGGTCGCCGGGGCGCGCGACATCGACCAGGCGACCGTCCGACACGATGCCGCGGACGGTCGAGTCGACGCTCAGGTCGGTGAAGCCAAGGAACGGGGTCTCGCCGGACGAGCGCAACGTGCGGTACGCGTCGTTGTTGACCGCGCCACCCTTCTTGGCGCGGGCGTCGGCCTTGGCCCGGTCCTTCTGCTCCTGCATCAGCGTGCGGAACCGGTCCTGATCGACCTCGAGGCCGGCTTCGGCGGCCATCTCGAGGGTCAGGTCGATCGGAAAACCATAGGTGTCGTGCAACTGGAACGCCTGATCGCCGTCGAGCACGGTGGCGTTCTGCTGCTTCGCCGAACCGGCGGCCAGGTCGAAGATCTGGGTACCCGCGGCCAGGGTGCGGCGGAACGCCTCCTCCTCGCCGTAGGCCAGCTGGGAGACCCGTTGCCACTCGCTGGTGACCTCGGGGTAGGAGGTCTCCATCAAGCCCTTCGAGACCGGCAGCAGGGTGGGCAGTACCGGGTCGTTGACGCCCAGCAGCCGCATCGAGCGGATCGAGCGCCGGAGCAACCGGCGCAGCACGTAGCCGCGTGCCTCGTTGCCGGGCGTGACTCCGTCGGTCATCAGCATCAGGGCCGAACGGACGTGATCGCCGACCACCCGCATCCGGATGTCGTCGGAATGGTTGGTGCCGTACGTGGTGCCGGCCAGTTCGGCCGCCCGAAGGATGACTGGGAAGATCTCGTCGATCTCGTACATGTTCGGCACGCCCTGCAGCAGCAGTGCGGTGCGTTCCAGGCCCATGCCGGTGTCGATGTTCTTGGCCGGCAGCGGGCCGCGCACGTCGAAGTCGTCCTTGGCCCGAACCTCGGACAGTTCCTCGGTCTGGAAAACCAGGTTCCAGATCTCCAGGAACCGGTCCTCGTCCACCACCGGGCCGCCGTCCTGGCCGAACTCGGGACCCCGATCGATGTAGATCTCGGAGCACGGCCCACCTGGACCCGGGATGCCCATGTGCCAGTAGTTGTCCTTCAGCCCACGACGCTGAATGCGTCCGTCGGGTACGCCGACCCCACGCCAGAGGTCGGCGGCCTCATCGTCGTCCAGGTAGACGGTGACCCACACGGTTTCGGGGTCGAAGCCGAGGTTGCCCTCGTCCTGGCTGCCGGTGACCAGCTGCCAGGCGAAGTCGATCGCACCAGCCTTGAAGTAGTCGTCGAAGGCGAAGTTGCCGTTCATCTGGAAGAAGGTGCCATGCCGGGTGGTCTTGCCCACCTCCTCGATGTCGAGCGTGCGGACGCACTTCTGCACGCTGACCGCGCGACGGTAGGGCGCATCCTCGGCGCCGGTGAAGTACGGCTTGAACGGCACCATGCCGGCGTTGACGAAGAGCAGGGTCGGGTCGTTGTAGACCAGTGGCGCTGAGGGCACCTCGGTGTGGCCGTTACGCACGAAGAAGTCGAGGTAGCGACGCCGAATCTCGGCGGTTTTCATGTTGTTGTCCGATCGGATCTGCCGGCGGACGCCGGCGGTTGGTCAGGTGCGCGGGGTCTCCTGAACGAGGTTGGTTTCCTCGTCCAGGCCCAGAGCCTCACGCAGCTCGGTCTCGCGCTCGTCCATTGCGCTGGTCATGGTGTCGAAGAAGTCGTCCACCCAGCCTCGGGCGCTACGGGCGGTCTTCTCGACCTGCTCGGTGACACCCTTCGGCGTGAACCGTTGGTAGTACTCCCGGCCCTTGACCACCAGCAGCGCGGTGACCCCGACTCCGATCGCGAACCAGAACAGTCGGCGTCCCATCAGGTCGCCTTTCGCTTACCCCTGATCGCCTGCCGGACGCCGTGGGTGAACGCCGCGGTCTTGACCAGCGGGCCACCGAGGGTGGCGGAGAACAGGGTGGAAAGCTGAGCAGCGTTCTCGCTGACCACGACGGCGTGCCGGCTGACCTTGGAGACGTCCTCGGTGACCAGGCTGAGCTTGCCGAGTTCGTCGTTGGTCGCGGTCACCGTGCTCTTCAACTCGTGCAGGATCGGCACGGACGAATGCCCGAGGTCGCGCACGGCCAGCCGGAGCTCTTCGAGCACCCGGCCCAACTTGAGCAGCGGCACCGCAGCGAACGCGACCAGGGCGACGGCGGCGATGGCCGCGATCAGGCCAGCGATCTCTCCAACGGACATGGTGGTTCCTTCACATCGTGATGGTGTCTGACGCAGCCTAACGCACCGGACCAGGGGCTTTTCCACCCGGAGGGCGGTTGCTCAGCCCGCCTCGTGGGCGATCGCCAGCCGGTCCAGGGCAACCTTGCGCTGCTCGGCGTGATCGACGATCCGCTCGGGATAATCGCCGCTGTAGCCGTCATCGTGTTGCCAGGGTTCATGTGCGGCGGCCCCGTCCAGGTGCCGCAACTCCGGTATCCATTGGCGCACGTAGTCACCCTTCGGGTCGAACTTGTGGCCCTGGCCGACCGGATTGAACACCCGGAAGTAGGGCGCAGCATCGGTGCCGGTGCCGGCCACCCACTGCCAGCCGTGGTTGTTGGACGCCAGGTCGCCGTCGATCAGGTGAGCGAGAAAATGCTTCGCCCCGACCGGCCACCACACGTGCAGGTCCTTCACCAGAAAGCTGGCGGTGACCATCCGGACGCGGTTGTGCATCCAGCCGGTGGCCAACAGCTGGCGCATCCCGGCGTCCACCAGCGGATAGCCGGTGCGGCCCTCCCGCCAGGCCTTGATCTGGCCGGCGTCGTCGTCGTACCGGATCCTCAACAAGTCGTCGCGCAGATCGTGCCACAGCGAATCGGGGTGGTGGTGCAGCACGTCGGCGTAGAACTCGCGCCAGGCCAGCTCGGTGCCATAGCGATCGGCGCCCTTGGCGGACCGTCCGGCCAGGTCGGCGAGCAAGGTGCGCGGATGCACCACACCGAACTTCAGGTAGGGCGACAGCCGCGAGGTGCCGTCCTGGTCGGGACGGTCCCGGCGCGAGGAGTAGCTCGACAGCCCGTCGTCCAGGAACTCGTGCCAACGATCCAATGCGGCCTGCTCCCCGGGGTCGGGCAAGTCGGGCAGGTGATCCGCCGCGGCGGCTCGGTCGAGCGTCGCCCACGCGTCGTCGTCCGCCTCGGCCTTGGCGAGCTTCAGGCCCTTCGGCTCTTCGGCCGGCCCGCGCCAGCCGTGCTCGCGCCAGGCCCGGGAGAACGGCGTGAACACCTTGTAGGGATTGCCCTGCTGATTGCGGATCCGTCCGGGAGTGACCGCGTATGGGCTGCCCGTGTCGACCCAGCCGATGTCCTTCTTCTGCAGGGCCGCCCTCACCTTGTGGTCCCGGGCGGCGCCGTCCGGCTCGGTTTCGGTGGACACGTGCACCACCGACGCACCGACCTCCTTCGCCAGTGCGGGCAGTACCGTCTTCGGGTTGCCATGGCGCAGGCACAGGCGTCCGCCGAAGCCCTCGTCCAGGGCCCGCAGCGTGCGCGCCAGCCAGGCCTGCCGAACGGGTCCGGCGGAATCGAAGATGGCTGGATCGAGCACGAACACGGGCAGCACCGGCCCGTCGGCGTGGGCAGCCGCCAAGGCCGGATGGTCCCCCCGGCGCAGGTCGCGGCGCAGCCACAGAATGCTGGTCATGATCGAAATCCTGACACGCGTGGTCCTCCGACCAAAGGCCCACAACGGGTGATTCGCCACGGCGAACGGAGTTGGGGACGGTTCCCACTCCCGGCAACTCCCGGGTTGGCACTCCCCTAGGGTGGACGATGTGAAGCTCACCATCGTCGGCGGCGGCGGGTTCCGGGTGCCCCTGGTGCACGCCGCGTTGCTCCGCGATGACCTGATCGACGAGGTGTCGCTGCTGGATACCGACGCGGCTCGGCTGGCGGTGATCGACCGGGTGCTCACCGCGCAGGCCGGGACGGCTAGCCGTCCGCGACACAGCCTGCACACCGACCCGGCTAAGGCGCTCGAGGGTGCCGACTTCGTGTTCTCCGCGGTCCGGGCCGGCGGGGTCGCCGGCCGGGTGCTCGACGAGCAGATCGCGACAGCCCACGGTGTGATCGGTCAGGAGACGGTCGGAGCGGGTGGCATCTCGTATGCCCTACGCAGCATTCCGGCGTCGTTGCGGCTGGCCCGCACGGTTGCCGAGGTCGCCCCGGACGCCTGGCTGATCAACTTCACCAACCCGGCCGGCATGGTCACCGAAGCACTGTCGGCGGTGCACCCGCGGGTGGTGGGCATCTGCGACTCACCCATCGCACTGGCCCGCCGCGCGATCGCAGCCCTCGGGCTCAGCCCGCATGCCACCGCGATGGACTACGTCGGCCTCAACCATCTGGGCTGGCTGACCGCCCTGCGCGCCGACGGCGTCGATCGACTGCCGGAGCTGATCGCCGACCCGGTGCGGCTGGCGTCCGTCGAAGAGGGCCGGCTGTTCGGCCCAGAGCTGATCGGTGACCTGGGCGCCGTGCCGAACGAGTACCTGCACTGGTTCTACTTCCGGCGCGAGGCGCTGGCCGCCAGCAAGTCCGGGCGGGGTGCCTACCTGGCCGCCCAGCAGAATCGCTTCTATTCCTGCTGCCCGACCGAGCCGGCCGCGGCCCTGGCCACCTGGGACGCCACCCGGTTGGAGCGGGAACGCAGCTACGGCGCCGCGAATCGGGCGGCGGCCGGGGGCTTCGATCGGGCCGAGGAAGACCTGGTCTCCGGAGGGTACGAAGAGGTCGCGATGGCGATCATCCGGGCGATCGCGCGCGACCAGCCGGCCACCCTGATCCTGAACCGGCCCAACGCCGGCCGGCTGCCCGAACTTGCGGACCATGCGGTGATCGAGGCATCGTGCCGAGTGGACGGCGCCGGGGTCCACGCCCTGCCGATGGGGACGCTGCCCGGCTACGCCCGCGGGCTGATCACCACGATCAAACAGGTCGAGCAGTGGACCATCGAGGCCGCGACCACCGGTTCGGCCAGGGCCGCCCGACTGGCCCTCAGTCACCATCCGCTGGTCGACTCGGCCGCAGTTGCTACCTCCCTGTTGCGGGACTACCGGGCGGCTTTCCCCGAGTTGAGCTATCTGCACTGAGCGGGCTCAACCCCGCCGGTTGAGCCCGTCGAATCCTTGGATCTCGACCACCGCGGTTTGAGCCCGTCGAAACCTTGGATCCCGACAAGCCCGATCCCCGATCGGCTATTGGGTGCCGGCCAGCTCGGCCAGGGAGCGCAGAATGCAGAACTCGTTGCCCTCGGGGTCGGCGAGCACCACCCAGCCCCGGCCGTCCGGCAGCCGTTGATCATCCACCCAGGTGGCCCCGAGAGCCATCGCCCTCGCCACTTCGGCGTCGCGGCCGTCCTGGCGGGGCCGCAGGTCGAAGTGCACGCGATTCTTCCCCGACTTCGGCTCGGGCACCTCGATGAAGAGGATCGAGTGCCCGGTCTCCGGATCGAGGATCAGGCACTCCTCGTGGCCAGGCTCGTTCGGATCGTCCTCATCCATCGCGTAGCCGAGCAGGCCGCGCCAGAACTCCGACAAGGGGTACGCGTCAACACAATCGACCGATGTGTGCGAAACGAATGAGGTCATGGCTGCCATCCAAGCCGCTCGCAAGGGCGCTGGGAACCCCGACGGCCGATGGCGGCGTCCGCGGGCTACCGGGTGTTCCGGCCGAGTAACTCGTCCAGGCTCGCCACCCGTTCGATCATGGCGGCTTCGTTGCCGTGGTCGGTCGGTTGGTAGTAGCGGGCGTCGACGAGTTCGTCCGGCAGGTACTGCTGCACAGCCACCCCGTGCGGATGGTCGTGGGCGTACTGGTAGCCCTTGCCGTGTCCGAGCGATTTCGCACCCGGGTAGTGCGCGTCACGCAGGTGGGCGGGCACCTGCCCGATCCGACCGGACCGTACGTCGGCCAACGCCGCGTCCACCGCGACCACCACGGCGTTCGACTTGGGCGCCAGCGCGCAGGCGATGACGGCCTGAGCCAGGTTGATCCGAGCCTCGGGCATGCCGATCAGCTGCACCGCCTGGGCGGCCGCGACGCAGGTCTGCAGCACCGAGGGGGCGGCCATGCCGATGTCTTCGCTGGCCAGGATGATCAGCCGCCGGGCGATGAACCGTGGGTCCTCGCCGGCCTCGATCATTCGGGCCAGCCAGTGCAGGGATGCCTGCACATCCGATCCGCGCATCGACTTGATGAAGGCGCTGATCACGTCGTAGTGCTGGTCGCCGTCCTTGTCGTAGCGGACGGCGGCGCGATCGACAGCCCGGGCGATCTGCTCGGGAGTGATCTCGCTCTTGCCCTCGGACGCTGCGCCGGCCGCAGACTCCTCCAGGTAAGTCAGCGCGCGCCGGGCGTCACCGCCGGCCAGACGCAGCAGGTCGGCACGGCCTTCCGCGCTGAGCGTGAACCGGCCGCCGAGTCCGCGCTCGTCGATCAGCCCGCGGTCCACCAGGGTTCCCAGGTCGGCGTCCGTCAGTGGCTTCAAGGTGAGCAGCAGCGAGCGGGACAGCAGCGGCGCGATCACGGAGAACGATGGATTCTCGGTGGTGGCGGCGATCAGGGTGACCAGCCGGTTCTCGACCGCGGGCAGCAGCACGTCCTGCTGGGCTTTGGAGAACCGGTGCACCTCGTCGACGAACAGCACCGTGGAGCGGCCCCGGGCCAGTTCCTTGCGGGCGATGTCGAGTTCGGCCCGCACCTCGCGGACGCCCGCGGTCACGGCCGAGATTTCGACGAACCGTCGACTGGCCGACTGCGAGACCACCGCCGCGATGGTGGTCTTGCCGACCCCGGGCGGACCCCACAGGAACACCGACATGGCGGCATCGCCCTCGGCCAGCCGTCGCAGCGGCGAACCCGGCCCGAGTAGGTGCTGCTGGCCGACGATCTCGTCGACGGTGCGGGGGCGTAGCCGAACTGCCAGCGGCGCTCCGGCCGACGGTGTGCTCAGCGAGCCACCGCCCTGGTTGCCGGCTGGCGTGTCGTCGTTGCCGAACAGATCCTCCACCGCGCCGAGTGTAGGCGGCGCGAGCGACGTGCTCGCATCGATTTGCCCGGACGACGAGACTGGAGACGTGCTCGACGGGCTGCAGATGGGACTCGGCTCATTGTTGCGCGCCAAGGTGGCCGGCGACGACGCGGCCGAGCGGGCCGAACAGATCTGGGGTAAGCCTGGCCGGCGCTGGTTTTCCCGGGGTGACCCGATCTGGCAGGTGCACGCGGACGCATCCATGTTCGTCGGCGGGATCACTGCGCTGCTTTTGCAGTCACTGCATCCCCTGGCGATGGCCGGCGTCGCGGGCCACAGTGGGTACCGCTCCGATCCATGGGGACGGCTGCAGCGCACCAGCCACTACCTCGCCACCACCACCTACGGCACGATCTCCGACGCGGAGGCGATGATCGCTCGGGTGCGGGCGGTTCACGATCGGATACGTGGCCGGGATCACCGCGGCCGCAGCTACGCCGCTTCCGACCCGCACCTGCTGGGCTGGGTCCATGCCGCCGAGGCGGACAGCTTCTTGCGTGCTCACCAAGCGTTCGGCGCCGTCCCCCTCGACGACGCCGAATGCGACGCCTACCTCGCTCAAGCCGCCGTCCCCGCCAGCCTGTTGGGTGTGCTGGACCCGCCCCTGAACGTGGACGCGCTTGCCGCGCGACTAGGCGGCTACCGCGCGGAACTGGAGGCCAGCCCGGCCGCGAGAGAGGCGGCCCGGTTCCTGCTGCTCGAACCGCCCCTGCCCCTGCTCGCGCGCCCCGGCTACGGCACCCTTGCCGCCGGCGCCGTCTCGCTGCTGCCGGGTTGGGCCCGCTCGGAGTTGCAACTGCCGGTGCCCGACTTCGTCGTCGACCTGGTCGGACGTCCATTGGGCCGATTCTCGGTCGAGGTAGTGCGCTGGGCCATGCAGGGAGTTCCGGACGGCCGATGATGCTGCCCATCACCTCCCTCGTTCCCAGCAGATGGTGACGGCGTAGCGACTTCACGTCCGGCCACGCCGGAGCGCTCCGGCCAGGACCGGCTGGGCCGGCACTGGCACGAACTCTCCCGCTGCAAACTGCTGTCCGACGTGCAGGTCCGACCACACCCCCGGCGTGATCGTGAATGCCATGACAAGAGGCGCATGCACCGACCGCGTCCGTCGTGCCGGGCCCGCAGGGCGCCGGCCCTTGGTCAAGACCCCTGGCCGAAGCCCTACTGAACTTGCGTTCCGAACAGTCTCGATATATCGTTGATGCAACGTAACACATACGAAAGGGGTTCCTGATGAGGAACAACGACTTCACTGAAGATGGTCCGCGCCAGAGCCGCGGACAACACCAGGGCCGTCGGCCCCAGCGCGGACCGCTGGGCGAGGGTCACACCCGCGGGGGTTTCGGCCCGGGCTTTCCGTTCGGTCCCGGGTTCGGTGGCCACGGCTTCGGGCCGATGGGCCCGTTCGGTGGCCCGATGGGTCGGCGCGGACGGGGTCGCGCCCGGCGCGGCGACGTCCGGCAGGCAGTGCTCGCGCTGCTTACTGTCGAGCCGCTGAACGGCTACCAGATGATCCAGAAGCTGGCCGAGCACACCGAGGGCGGCTGGAAGCCGTCCCCCGGCGCGATCTACCCGGCGCTGGCTCAACTCGAGGACGAAGGTCTGATCGAGCAGTTCGACAACGAGGGCACCAAGTCCTATCGGCTGACCGACGCGGGGCAATCCGCCGCTGAGGAGATCACCGAGAAGCCCTGGGAGGCCTTCAATGCCGACAACGCACCGCTGCACCCCGAGGTGATCAAGGGCATGTGGAAGGAGTTCGGCGGGCTCGCCATGGCGGCCCAGGAACTCACCCGCAGCGGATCGCCCGCTCAGCAGGAACAGGCCACGGCACTGCTGTCGGACACCCGGCGCAAGCTGTACGGCCTGCTGGCCAGCGCGGACGACGTCCACAACGGCGACGACCTGCGCTGACCCGCTGCCGCCGCCCGGCCGCACACGGCACCAAACAGTTCAGCCCTCCCGATACCGGGAGGGCTGAACTGTCCGTGGCGACTCGCACCTTGCAGCGCCGGCAGGTGGGTCAGGCCGAGGGCGGCGCGGCGGGCTTGGCGTCCACCCCGGCCTCTTTGCGCTGCTGGACGGAGATCGGTGCCGGTGCGCCGGTCAGCGGGTCGTAGCCGCCGCCGCTCTTGGGAAAGGCGATCACGTCGCGGATCGAGTCCGAACCCGACAGCAGCGCGACGATCCGGTCCCAGCCGAAGGCGATGCCGCCATGCGGCGGGGCACCGAACTTGAACGCGTCGAGCAGGAAGCCGAACTTCTCCTGCGACTCCTGTGGGCTCAAGCCCATCACGGCGAACACCCGCTCCTGGATGTCGCGGCGGTGAATACGGATCGACCCACCACCGATCTCGTTGCCGTTGCAGACCATGTCGTAGGCCCAGGCCAGGGCGTTGCCCGGGTCGGTGTCGAAGGTAGCCATGTCCTGCGGCGAGGTGAAGGCGTGGTGCACGGCCGTCCAGGCACCCGCTCCGACCGCGACGTCACCCTCGGCCACCGCCTCGCCGGCCGGCTTGAACAGTGGCGCGTCGACAACCCAGACGAACGACCAGGACCCTTCCTCGATCAGCCCGCAGCGCTTGGCAATCTCGTTGCGGGCAGCACCGAGCAACGCCTGGGACGAGGTCTTGGCCCCGGCCGCGAAGAACACACAGTCGCCCGGGTTGGCGCCGACGGCCTCGGCCAGCCCGGCCCGCTCGGCCTCGGAGATGTTCTTGCTCACCGGTCCGCCCAGTTCGCCGTTCTCGGCGATGGTCACGTAGGCCAGCCCGCGGGAGCCGCGCTGCTTGGCCCATTCCTGCCAGGCGTCGAAGGTGCGACGTGGCTGCGACGCTCCGCCGGGCATCACCACGGCCCCCACGTACGGGGACTGGAAGACCCGGAAAGGCGTATCGGCGAAGAAGGCTGTGAGATCGGTCAGGCTGACCTCGAACCGCAGGTCGGGCTTGTCCGATCCGTAGCCGTCCATCGCCTCGGCGAAGGTCAGGCGCGGGAAGGGTGTGGCGAGGTCGACGCCGATCAGCGCCCAGATCTGCTTCGCCAACTCCTCGCCCAGCTCGATCACGTCCTCCTGGGTGACGAAGGACATCTCGATGTCGAGCTGGGTGAACTCCGGCTGCCGGTCGGCCCGGAAGTCCTCGTCGCGGTAGCAGCGGGCGATCTGGTAGTACCGCTCCATTCCGGCCACCATCAGCAACTGCTTGAACAGCTGGGGCGACTGCGGAAGGGCGTACCACGAGCCGGGCGCGAGCCTGGCCGGCACGATGAAGTCGCGAGCACCCTCGGGGGTGGAACGGGTCATCGTCGGGGTCTCGATCTCGACGAAGTCGCGGCCCTCGAGTACCCGCCGGGCCGCCGCGCTGACCTTGGACCGCAGCCGGATCGCCCGCGCGGGGGCTGGGCGGCGCAGGTCCAGGTAGCGGTACTTCAGCCGGGCCTCCTCGCCGACCGTGACCCGCTCGTCGATCTGGAACGGCAGCGGCGCGGACGGGTTCAGCACCTCCAGCTCACGGATCGCCACCTCGACCTCGCCGGTGGGCAAATCCAGATTGGCGTTGCCGTCGGGACGCGCCTCGACCGCACCGATCACCTTGATGCAGTACTCGTTGCGCAGTTCGTGGGCGCCGGAGGCCGCCAGCACTTCGTCGCGAATGACGACCTGAACCACTCCGGAGGCGTCCCTCAGATCGATGAAGGCGACACCGCCATGGTCTCGGCGACGCCCCACCCAACCGGTCAGGGTGACCTCGGTTCCGATGTCGGAGGCGCGCAGGGAACCTGCTTCGTGGGTCCGCAACATGGCGATGTTCCTTTCTCTGCCCCGCATAGACGGTGCGGGAGCGCGGTGTCGATTCTAGGCGGGAGGGGCATCGGCCGTCGAAACGGATGCCTTTGCCATCTGCTGTAAAGGCGGTTGGGTTCGCTGCCGCGGGTGGGGATAGTGCCCTCGCTGCCCACTCCAGGTCACCTGGACGCTTGGCGTCCCGCTGAGCTTCCGAACGCCCACCACACCGGGCTTCGGGCACCATAGGCACCCACTTGGACCGTCCTCGGCAAACCCAGCCGTTCGGCGACTGGCTCAGAACACGTTGATCGGACGGAACTGGACGCTGATTCTCGGGCCGACGGGCTTGGCGGTCTTGAGGATGGCGTGCTCCCAGGTGCGCTGGCAGGACCCGCCCATCACGATCAGGTCGCCGTGGCCCAGCGGATGGGAGCTGTGCGTACGTCCGCCCACTGGGCGTAGCGACAGCTGCCGCGGCGCGCCGAACGAGACGATCGCGACCATGGTGTCTTCGGTTCGGCTGCGGCCGATCCGGTCGCCATGCCACGCCACCGAGTCCTTGCCGTCGCGGTAGTAGCAGCAACCGGCGGTGACGAACTTCTCGCCCAACTCGTCGGCGTAGTGCCGGTTCAACTCCGCTTGCGCCTGGGTCAGCACCGGGTGCGGCAACTGCTCGTCGATGCCGTACATGTGCAGCAGCCGTGGCACATCAACGGTGCGTTCGTACATTTCGCGGCGTTCCGCGTGCCAGGGAATGTCGCTGACCAGCTTCGGGAAGACCTCGTCGGCTCCGGTGATCCAGCCACGCAGCACGTCGATCCAGGCGTTGTCGTCCAGCTGGATGCGCTGTAGCCGGCCGGTTAGCTTGGGCACCTCGACCGCAAGGCTGGTGAACAGCGACGCCTGAAAGTCGATCGTCATGACCCGAGCATAACCCTGAATAGAACAGTTGTGCGATAGTCGTGCAGTCGTTCTCTCGAGAAATCCGCTGTCACCCCCCACACACTCGGATATTAGTATCTAATCAGTTACCATTCCCTCATGGACGCGTTCGCGGCACTCGCCGACCCCCATCGACGCTGGCTGCTCTGCCGGCTGGCGGTCGGCCCCACCCGGGTGGTCGACCTCGCCGCGGCCCTACCGATTTCCCGTCCGGCGGTCAGCAAGCACCTTCGACTGCTCGGCCTGGCCGGCCTGGTCACCGCGGAACCGTCCGGACGCGAAACCCGCTACGCACTGAACGTGACCGCACTCCGGCCGGTGCAGGAGTTCCTGGCCGAGCTACTCCCCCAACCCCCGGTCGGCGAGCACATCCTGGACGCTCTGGAACTCGAGGTGCGGCGCACCGTTCGCGAACGCAGCACCGCAACGACCGCAACCGCGGCAACCACGAAGGAGACAGCATGACCACCGGCTTCCGCGAGTATCGCAACGGCACCCCGCACCTGGTGTTCCATCGCACCTACACCGCGCCGATCACCGACGTGTGGGACTCCATCGTCGACCCGGAGCGGCTGCGTCGCTGGTTCGGCACCTGGACCGGCGACCCGGCCACCGGCACCGTCCAAATTCAATGGACTGCCGAGGAGGGCGCCCCCACCGACAGTTACGTGATCGAGGTCTGCGACTCGCCGCGCCGGCTGCGGCTGCACAACGTCAACGACGACCCCGCTCAGGTCTGGACGCTCGACCTCGTCCTGACCGAGCGCGACGGAGAGACCACGTTGAGCTTCGCCCAGGTAGTGGACGATCCGAGCATGGTGAGCGATGTCGGTCCCGGCTGGCAGTACTACCTCGACCGCCTCGATCTGGCTCGAGCGGGCGGCGATGCCGACACGCTGAATTGGGAGGACTATACGCAGTTCGGCCCCGTCTACGCCAAGGAGTTCGGCCTGGAGTCGGAGTCTGAGTAAGGCCGCCCCGTGGCCCGTCGCCGACTGCCTCAGCCGGAACCGACGGTCGGACGCAGATCGTCCGCCGGTGGCCGCCAGCTGTCCGGATCGGCAGCCACCTGGTCGCCGGAGCGGATGTCCTTCACCTCGTCGGAGCTGAACCACACGAACGGAATGCCGCGCCGATCGGCGTAGCGGATCTGCTTGCCGAACCGGTCCGCCTTGGGGGCCACCTCGGTGGGAATGCCGCGAGCCCGCAGCCGCGCGGCCGTGGCCAGCGCCGCACCACGACTCTGCTCGGCATCGACCGCGACCAGAACGCAACTCGGCACCACCCGCGACGCGGCCAGGCCGCCCTTGGCGATCAACGGGGCCAGGATCCGGGTCACCCCGATCGACAATCCGACCCCGGGATAGCTGATCCGGCCGTCGGATGCCAGGGCGTCATAGCGTCCGCCGGAACAGATCGACCCGAGGTGTTCGAAGCCGGCCAGCTCGGTCTCGTAGACCGTGCCGGTGTAGTAGTCGAGGCCGCGGGCGATCTTGAGGTCGGCCAGCAGCCGTCCTGGCACCGCGGCGGCCGCCGCGCGCACCACGTCGGCGAGTTGGGCCAACCCCTCGTCCAGCAACTCGTGCTCGACGCCAAGCGAACGCACCCGGTCGACGAACGACTCGTCCGGGGCCGAGATGGTGGCGAGCTCCAGGCACTTCGCGGCGATCTCGTCGGCCAACCCCAGCTCGTCCACCAGCAGGTCATGAACGGCGGACGGCCCGATCTTGTCCAGCTTGTCGACCCGCTGCAGCACGGCCAGGTGGTCCTCGATGCCCAAGCCCCGGTAGAACCCCTCGGCCAGCTTGCGGTTGTTCACCCGCATCAACGCCGGAGGCACCCCGAAGTCGGTGTGCAGCCGCTCCAGCGCCTCCAGGATCACCAGCGCCACCTCGATGTCGTGATGGGTGGCGAGGCTCTCGGAACCCACCACGTCGATGTCGGCTTGGAGGAACTCGCGATAGCGACCCTCCTGGGGACGCTCGCCGCGCCACACCTTCTGGATCTGGTAGCGCCGGAACGGGAAGGTCAACTGCCCCGAGTTCTCCAGCACGTAGCGGGCGAACGGCACGGTCAGGTCGAAATGCAGGCCGAGATCGTCCCGCTCGGCCTGGCCCTGGCGTTCGGCCTGCAGCCGCCGGACGACGTAGATCTCCTTGTCGATCTCGCCCTTGCGGGCCAACTGGGCCATCGGCTCCACGGCCCGGGTCTCGATCGAGCCGAATCCGTGCAGTTCGAAGGTCTGGGCCAGGGAGGACAGCACCCGCTGCTCGACGATCCGCCCGGCGGGCAGAAACTCCGGAAAGCCGCTCAGCGGCTTGGGACGGCTCATCTGGATCCACCTAGGTAGTCGGCTTGCAGGTAGGGATTGGTTGCGCGTTCGCGGCCCATCAGGCTCTGCTGACCATGGCCGGGCAGAATGGCGGAGGCGTCAGCCAGGCCCAGCACGGGCCCGCGCAGGGTGTCCAGCATCACCGTGTGGTCACCACCGGGCAGGTCGGTGCGGCCGATCGAGCCGGCGAACAGCACGTCCCCGGAGAACACCACCGCGTCCACGTCGGGGCTACCGGTCAAGGCAGTGCGCAGCAGCACACAGCCCGGCCGGTGCCCCGGCGCGTGGATCACGTCGAAGGTCAGCCCGGCCACCTCCACGCCGGTGTCGAACAACCGCAGGTCGGACGGCTCGGCCAGGGGTTCCGGTCCGAGCACCTCGGCCAGCAGCGGGGCCACGGACGGGTCAAGCCCGGCCGCCGGATCGGTGAGCAGTTCCCGGTCGGCGGCGTGGATCCAGGCCGGAACCCCCCACTCGTCCGCGAGTTCGGCGGCGGACGCGATGTGGTCGATGTGACCGTGGGTTAGCAACACCCCCGCCGGGGTCAGGCCATGCGCCGCGACCAGCTGCCGGACGCCGTCGCCGGCACCCACACCAGGGTCGACGATCACGCACTCTCGCCCCGCCGCCGTGGCGGCGAGATAGCAGTTCGCCTGCCACGGACCGCTCGGAAAACTGGCCAGAAACACGCCGGCCAGCCTATCGGCCCCGGGTGTGGGCCGAATCCACAAACGTCCGGGCATGGGGCAAGATGGAGCACATGACTTCTTCCAGCCCGGCCGAGTTCGGTCGCGTTGACCCCGACGGCACTGTCTACGTTCGCACCGCCGACGGTGAGCGAAGCGTCGGACAGATTCCGGATGTCTCCGAGACCGAGGCGCTCGCGTTCTACACCAGACGGTTCGAGGCCCTCGAGTTGGAAGTCAGTCTCTTGGAGCGCCGGATCGCCTCCGGTGCCCTCTCGCCCGACGAGGCTCGGCACAGCATCAACACGGTCACCACGAACGTCACCGGAGCAAATGCAGTCGGTGACCTCGACGGGCTCGCCGCCCGGCTGGAGGCTCTGGCGCCGGTGCTGGCGCAGGCGTCCGAGGCCCGCAAGGCCGAGCGCGCCAAGCAGGTCGAAGCGGCGAAGGCGACCAAGGAAGGCATGGTCACCGAGGCCGAGCAGCTGGCGCTGGGCAACGACTGGCGCGGCGGCGTGAACCGGTTCCGCTCACTGCTGGACGAGTGGAAGGCCCTGCCGCGCATCGATCGGGCCACCGACGACGCGCTGTGGCACCGGTTCTCGGCAGCCCGCACCACCTACACCCGACGGCGCAAGGCGCAGTTCGCCGAGCAGGCCGAGAAGCGCGAGGGTGCCAAGCAGGCCAAGGAACAGATCATCGTCGAGGCCCGCACCCTGGCCGATTCCACCGAGTGGGGGCCGACGTCCGGTGCCTTCAGGGATCTGATGACCCGCTGGAAGGCCGCCGGCGCCGCTCCCCGTGAGGTGGACGACGCACTGTGGGCCGAGTTCCGCGGTCTGCAGGACCAGTTCTTCAATGCCAGAGCGTCCACGCTCTCCCAGCAGGACGCCGAGTTCAAGGCGAACCTGGACGCCAAGGAGGCGCTGCTGGCGAAGGCCGAAGCGGAGATCGTCCCGGTCACTGACCTGGCCGAGGCACGCAACGCGTTCCGTACTTTCGCGGAGCAGTTCAACGCCCTCGGCAAGGTGCCCCGCGAGTCGATGCGTGGGCTCGACAACCGGATGCGCGCCCTGGAGACCGCGGTTCGTCAAGCCGAGGAAGACGAGTGGAAGCGCACCGATCCCGAGGCCCGGGCACGCGCCGAAGAGACCGTGGCGATGCTCAGCAGCGAGATCGACAAGCTCACCGAGAAGATCACCAAGGCCGACGCCCGTGGTGACCGGAAGTCCGCTGACAAGGCCAGGGACTCGATCGCAACGTACCAGTCCTGGCTTGACCAGGCCCGCGCGACGCTGGCCGACTTCAGCCGCTGACGAAGCTCAGGACTTGACCCGGTTCGCCTCGTAGACGCCCGGAATGCGCTTCAGCGCGTTGGTCAGCGACGCCAGGTGACTCGGGTCGGGAGTCTCGAACTGCAACCGCATGGTGAACACCCGGTCCTTGGTGGTGGTCGCCGACATCGACAAGATGTTGGAGTGATGCTCGGTCATCACCCGACTGACGTCGGACAGCAGGCCGGCCCGGTCGAGCCCTTCCACGTGCACCGCCACCAGGAAACTGGAGTCGGCGGACGGGGTGGCCCAACTGACCTCGACCAGTCGTTCGGGCTTGCCGCGCAGGTTTTCGGCATTGGTGCAGTCGGCCCGATGGACCGACACTCCGTCCTCACGGGTGATGAAGCCGATGATGTCGTCGCCGGGCACCGGCATGCAGCACTTGGCCAGCTTCACCCACATGTCGGTGTTGCCCTGCACGACCACGCCGATGTCGTTGGTACGCCGGGCCGGGCGGCGGCGCGGCGTGGTGGTGATCGCCGCGTGGTCCTCGACGCTGGCCTCAGCCGCCTCCTCGGCACCACCCTCAGCGGCGATCAGCCGCTCGACGACGCTCTGTGCGCTGACCGTGCCCTCGCCGATCGCGGCGTAGAGGGCAGTGACGTCCGCCACCCGGAAGTGTCGAGCCAGGCCGGCAACATGCTCGGCGGACAGCAGCCGGTGCACCGGCAGCCCGGTACGCCGCAACTGCTTGGCCAGCGATTCCTTGCCCTGCTCGATGGACTCTTCGCGACGCTCGCGCATGAAGTACTGGCGAATCTTGGTGCGCGCCCGGGGACTGGCGACGAAGTTCAGCCAGTCCCGACTCGGGCCGGCGTTCGGTGACTTGGAGGTCAGCACCTCGACCTGATCGCCGTTGTTCAGCTGGTACTCCAGCGGCACCAGCCGCTGGTTGACCCGGGCGCCGACGGTGCGGTGGCCGACCTCCGTGTGCACCGCGTAGGCGAAGTCGACCGGCGTGGCATCGGCCGGCAGCGAGATCACGTCGCCCTTGGGGGTGAACACGAACACCTCGGTGGTGTTGATCTCGAAGCGCAGGGTGTCGAGGAAGTCGGCCGGATCCTCGGTCTCCTTCTGCCACTCGGTGATCTGCCGCACCCAGGCCAGGTCGTTGGCGCCGGCCCCCTTGCCCTCCTTGTACTTCCAGTGCGCGGCCACGCCGTACTCGGCCTGCCGGTGCATCTCCTGGGTACGGATCTGGAACTCCACCGGCTTGGTGTCGGGCCCCAGCACGGTGGTGTGCAGCGATTGGTAGAGGTTGAACTTGGGCATCGCGACATAGTCCTTGAACCGGCCCGGCAGCGGGTTCCAGCGCGCGTGCAGCACGCCCAGGGCGCCGTAACAGTCGCGCTGGGCCTCCACCAGGATGCGCAACGCGACCAGGTCGTAGATCTCGAAGAAGTCGCGGCCGCGCACCACCATCTTCTGGTAGATCGAGTAGTAGTGCTTCGGCCGGCCGTACACCGTGGCCTTGATCTTGGCCTCGCCGAGGTCTTCCTTGACCTGGTCGATCACGGTGCGCAGATAGTTCTCTCGCAGCGGCGCCCGGGCGGCCACCATGCGCACGATCTCGTCGTAGATCTTGGGGTGCAGGGTGGCGAAGGCCAGATCCTCCAACTCCCACTTGATCGCGTTCATGCCCAGCCGGTGCGCCAGCGGAGCGAAGATCTCGAGGGTCTCGTTGGCGATCACCGACTGCTTGTCCTGGCGCAGGAAGCCAAGGGTTCGCATGTTGTGCAGCCGGTCGGCGAGCTTGATCACCAACACCCGGATGTCGCGGCTCATCGCCAGCACCATCTTGCGCAGCGTCTCGGCCTTGGCCGACTCACCGTACGTGACCTTGTCCAGCTTGGTCACCCCATCGACCATGGTGGCGACCTCGGGACCGAAGTCCGCGGTCAGCTGCGCCATCGTGTAGGACGTGTCTTCGACGGTGTCATGCAGAAGTGCTGCGCACAGCGTGGTTTCGGTCATGCCCAGCTCGGCCAGGATCGTCGCCACGGCCAGCGGGTGCGTGATGTAGGGATCGCCACTCTTGCGGGACTGGCCCGAGTGGTAGTGCTCCGCGGTGCGGTAGGCCCGCTCGATCACCGCGATGTCGGAGCGTGGATGGTTCGCCCGCAGGGTTTTCACCAGTGGATCGAGCACCGCCGCCTGCGAGTTCTTGGGTGCGCCGAGCCGAGCCAAGGCGTGCCGCATGCGCATTCGCGGCTGGTCGGAACTGGGCGTCGACTGGGTCTGCGCGCGGGGCTCCCCGGGCAGGCCGTCGCCCGTCCCGTACGGCCCATGAACGCTTTCGCTCACCCGATCCCCTTCGGCAGGTCTGCATCATACTGCCGAGCGACGAGGGGATTTCGCCGCTGGCCGGGTCAGACCGTGACGACCGCGGAGCAGTTCTCGATGCCGAGTTCCATGAGCTTCTCCCGGCCGGGCAGGAAGCCCAGTTCCATCAGCACCGCGACGTGCACCAGTTCGGCACCGAGCCGGTTGACCAGCGCGGCGGTGGCCCCCACGGTGCCGCCGGTGGCCAGCACGTCGTCCACCACCAGCACCCGCGCGCCAGGCAGAATCGCGTCCGTCTTCACCTGCAGGGTTGCGTGGCCGTACTCCAGCGCGAACTGCTCGGCATACACGTCACCGGGCAGCTTGCCTGGCTTGCGGACGGGCACGAAACCGGCGCCGAGCGCGATCGCGACCGGGGCGGCGAGAATGAAGCCGCGGGCCTCCATGCCGACCACCACGTCGATCCTTGGCGGGGCGAGGGCGACCAGTTCGTCGATGCTTGCCCGCAGGCCCTGAGCCGACGCCAGCAGCGGAGTGATGTCCTTGAACACGACCCCCGGCTTCGGAAAGTCCGGTATGTCGACGATCAGATCGAGGATCAGCCGCTGGTTGTCGTTCAGGGCCACGGTCACTTCTTTCGTTTCGCGCGGGTGCTTCGGTTCGGCTGGGTGCGGGGCTGCTGGGCCAGATCGTTGGCGCTGACCAGCCCGAGCCGTTCGGGCTCCACCCCGGCGACCTCAGCCAACGGGCCGTCGCCGTCGGTGATCACCACCGACTTGGCCTTCGCGGCGGCGGTCTCCTTGGCGGTGTGCCGTTGAGCCCGTCGCTGCAGCTTCTCCCGATGTTCGATCATCTCGGGCTCGGCCTCTTTCAACTGGGCCAGCAACGGCGCCGCGATGAAGATGGACGAGTACGCGCCGGCGACCATGCCGACCAGCAGGGCCAGGCCGAGGTCCTTCAGCGGGCCGGTGCCGAGGATGAAGGTGCCGGTGAAGGTCAGCGCCGCGACCGGCAGCACGCCGATCACCGTGGTGTTGATCGAACGGATCAACACCTGGTTGACGGCGGAGTTGGCCGCCTCGGAATAGGTCAACTTGGTGTGGGTGATGTCGGCGACGTTCTCGCGCACCTTGTCGAACACCACGACGGTGTCGTAGAGCGAGTAGCCGAGAATCGTCAGCACGCCGATCAGCGTGGCCGGAGTGACGGTGAAGCCGACCAGGGCATAGACGCCGACAGTGATCACCAGGTCGTGCAGCAGCGCCACGATCGCGGCGATCGCCATCTTGAAGTCTCGGAAATAGGCCCAGATCAGCAGCGACACCAGCACCAGGAACACGCCCAGGGCGATCAGGGCCTGTTGGGTGATCATGGATCCCCACGAGGCGCCGATCAGGCTGTAGCCGACCTGATCGACCGGAACTCCGCCCACCGACGTGGCGATCGCCTGCTTGACCAGAGTGACCTCGTCGACGGTCAGGGTTCGGGTCTGGACCCGAACCTGGTTGTCGCCGATGGTGATCACCTGGACGTCGTCGTTGTCGGGCAGGTTCAGCGCACTGACCGCCTCGCGCACCTGGTCGGGGGTTTCCGCCGTGACGGCCACCGGGGCGGTGAAGTCCGCGCCGCCCTTGAACTCGATGCCCAGGTTCAGCCGCAGGATCGACAGGGCCAGAATCGAGATGCCGATCATCACTGCCGAGACGATGTACCAACGCCTGCGGTTGCCGATGAAGTCGTAGCCGATCTCGCCGGTGTACAGGCGATGCGCGAAGCTGGCCTTCTGCGGCTTCGCCTCGGTCGACTCGGGAGCCTTCTCGGCGGTGCTCATCAGGCCTCCTCGGTGGCGTCGACGGTTTCAGCCTTGGCCGCCGCGGACGACTTCTCAGCCGGTTCAGCGGCTGGCAGCGGCTTGGCCACCGGACGACGTCGATGCAGGGGTGGTTGGTGCTTCGACCCCAGGTGCTCGGCCTCGAAGCCGGAGAACCGCCTACCTTCGCCGAAGAACTTGGTGCGGCCCAGCAGCGACACCAGCGGCTTGGTGAACCAGAACACCACCGCGATGTCGATCAGCGTGGTCAGGCCGAGGGTGAACGCGAAGCCCTTCACAGCGCCGATGGCCAGGATGAACAGCACCAGTGCCGACAGCAGCGAGACCCCGTCCGCGATCAGGATGGTCTGCCTGGATCGCACCCAGCCGGTCTCGATCGCAGTGCGCAGCGAACGTCCCTCGCGAACCTCGTCGCGGATTCGTTCGAAGTAGATGATGAACGAGTCCGCCGTGATGCCGATGGCAACGATCAAGCCGGCCACGCCGGGCAGGTTCAGCGCGAAGCCCATCGCCTGGCCGAGCAGCACCACGAAGGCGTAGGTGACGCCGAACGCGATCACCAGGCTGCCGATCACCACGATCGACAGCGTCCGGTAGTAGAAGACGCTGTACAGGACCACCAGCGCGACACCGATGATGCCCGCGATGATGCCGGCCTCGAGTTGTTCTCCGCCCAGCTTGGCCGACACGTTGTCGACGCTGGAGACGTCGAAGGACAGCGGCAGCGCGCCGTACTTCAGCACGTTGGCCAGGGCGGTGGCCGTCTGCTGGTTGAACGACCCTTCGATCTGGGCTCGCCCACCGGGGATGGCGGCGCTGACCGACGGGTCGCTGATCACGGTGCCGTCCAGCACGATGGCGAACTGGTTCTGCGGGGCGGTTCTGGTGGCGATGTCCTTGGTGACGGTCTCGAAGGCAGTGGCGCCGATGCTGTTGAACTCCAGGGTCACGATCCAGCTGACCTGGCCCTGCGGGATGCCGGCCGCGGCGGTGGTCAGTTCGCTGCCGGAGATCGCCGCGGGCGACAGCAGGAACTTGGCGGTCTGGCCCTCGTCACAGGTGATCAGCGGCTGATCGTTCACGTCAGGGAACGGGTCGCCGCACTGGAAGTTGGTGAAGTCGCTCTGGTCGCGGTCGGTCGGCTTCCAGTCCAGCACCTGCTGGGTGGTCAACGGGGTCGCCCCGGGGGTGGTGGGACGAGGGCTCGGCACCGGGGTCGGCAGCTTGGGCAGCGGGCGCTTGTTCACACTCGGGGATGCGCTGGCCGTCGGCACCGCGGATGCGGTGGGCTCAGCAGAGGGCACGGGTGCCGCCGAAGTGGTTGGCTCCGCGGTCGGCTGAGGGTTGGCAGGAGCGCTGGCCGTCTCCTTGGCGTAGACCAACCGGAAGGCCAACTGAGCGGTTTGGCCGACCATCCGGACCAGTTCGTCCTCTTGGACGTTCGGCACGCTGACGATGATCTGCCGGTCACCGGACGTGGTCACTTCGGACTCGCCAACACCGATCGAATCGACCCGCTGCTGGATGATGCTGCGGGCCAACTCCAGGCTGGCCGGATCGACCGCACCCTCACCGGTGGTGTTGCTCGCGGTCAGCGTGATGGTGGTGCCGCCGCGGAGGTCGAGCCCGAGCTTGGGGGTCCAGATGCCGCCGAGCGCCACCAAGCCGTACAGCGCCGCCGTTGCCAGCAGGAAGACGATCAGTGTGCGCAGCGGATGGCTGTGATGCCTACTTGTGGTTGCCACGTGCAGTTACGCCTCAAGGTCACTTCTGGTTGTTCTGCGGGCCGGTCGGCTCGTCGCCGTGCGCACCCTGGGTGGAGTCGTGAGCGTCGCCCACCGGCTCATCGACCGGATCGTGCCCGGCCGCAGGCTGGGTGGGCGCGGTGGAGGGATCGGTGAAGTCCACGGGCCGATCGTTGAAGTCCGAAGGCTCGATGTTGTCGAACGGGTTCGGCTCATCCTCGACGGTGCCGGTGGGCTCCGCGTTGTCGTCCGCGTACTCGAACTCGTCGTCCTCGGGGGCCAGCGTCTTCACGATGGCCGCCTTGATCACGGTCATCTCAAGGCCCGGAGCGATCTCGATGATCGCCTGCTTCTCGCCCAGATGCTGGATCGTGCCGAAGATGCCGGACGACAGCATCACGCGGGTTCCAGCACCCAATGCGCTGGTCATTTCCTGCTGCTTCTTGGCACGCTTCTGCTGCGGCCGGATCAGCAGGAAATAGAAGGCGGCGCCCATCAGCGCAAGCATCAGGACAGTGCTACCCATGTCACCCATGTGGAGTTTCTTTCGTTCGATGGCAGAACGGCGGCACGACCGCCGACGCACAACTCTAGCTGAGCCGGTCACAAAGCCCGATTCCGACGCGGACAACCGGCGGATCCGCCCTCCCACCTGGTCCGGCGAGCACGATGGCCGGGTCCGTACCGTCCCGCTGAACGGCCGGGGACGGTTCTTTCTGGTTCACCGCTGCCTGAACGACCGGGGACGGTTCTTTTTCGTTCACCCCAGCCACAACAGGTGAACCAAAGAGAACCGTCCCCAACCATCCAGACCCATCCTGAACGACCGGGGACGGTTCCTTCTGGTTCACCCCGGCGAGGACAAGTGAACGAAAGAGAACCGTCCCCAACCATCCGACCCATCGACACCGGGACGGTTCCTCTGGTTCACCCCGGCGAGGACAAGTGAACGAAAGAGAACCGTCCCCAACCACCAGACGTCCCCCGGCGCTTCGTTGGCCGAGTCGCGATGCGGCGGGCTCAGTTGCCGAACAGGTCGGGTTCGGTGTTGCTCGGCATGGTCAGGCCCAGATGGGCCCAGCCTCGGGCGGTGGCAACTCGTCCCCGCGGGGTGCGCATCAGAAAGCCCTGCCGAACCAGGAACGGCTCGGCCACCTCCTCGACGGTCTCGCGCTCCTCCGCCACCGCCATGGCCAGGGTGGACAGCCCCACCGGTCCGCCGTTGAACCGTTCACACAGAGCCGAGAGCACGGAGCGGTCGAGCCGGTCCAGGCCCAGTTCGTCCACTTCGTACAGCTCCAGCGCGGCCTTCGCCGCGGACACGGTCAACCGGCCGTCCGAGCGTACTTGCGCGTAATCGCGCACCCGGCGCAGCAACCGGTTGGCGATCCGCGGCGTGCCACGGGAGCGGGAGGCGATCACCTCGTCGGTGCCGGGCAGCAACTCGATGCCGAGCAGCCGGGCCGAGCGTCGGACGATGCCCCGCAAAGCGTCGGTGTCGTAGAAGTCGAGCTGGCCGGTGAATCCGAACCGGTCCCGCAGTGGGCCGGGCAGCAGGCCGGCCCGGGTGGTGGCCCCGACCAGGGTGAATGGCGGGATCTCCAACGGAATGGCGGTGGCGCCGGGCCCCTTGCCGACGACCACGTCCACCCGGAAGTCCTCCATGGCCAGGTAGAGCATCTCCTCGGCGGGACGCGACATGCGATGAATCTCATCGAGGAAGAACACCTCGCCCTCGGTCAATCCGGACAGGATCGCGGCCAGATCGCCGGCGTGCTGGATGGCGGGTCCGGACGAGATCCGAAGTGGAGCGCCCAGTTCGGCCGCAATGATCATCGCCAGCGTGGTTTTGCCCAGCCCGGGCGGACCCGACAGCAACACGTGGTCGGGTACCGATCCGCGATGCCGGGCCGCGTCCAGCACCAGGCCGAGCTGGTCGCTGACCCGCTGCTGGCCGGCGAAGTCCGCCAGGGTGCCCGGACGCAGCGCGGACTCGGCGATCGCATCGTCGTCGTGCACGTGCGGATCCATCGGATCCTCCGTGACCCGGGTCATTTGGCCAGGCTCCGCAACGCGGCCCGCATCAACACCGCGACGGGGGTCGCCGGGTCGACGTCCACCATGGCGGCCACGTTGGCACAGGCCCGATCGGCGTCGCGGGACGACCAGCCGAGGCCCTCCAGGCCGCCCTTGACCTGATCGCGCCAAGCCATCGGCGCGGCCGGGGTGGACGACGCGGTAGCAGCGGCAAGTCTGTTGATCTTGTCCTTCAACTCGATCACCAGGCGTTGGGCGCCCTTCACGCCGATGCCGGGCACCTTGGTCAGCGCGGGAATGTTCTCGGACGCGACCGCGGCCCGCAAGGCGTCCGGGCTGAGTACCGACACCACCGCCTGGGCGATCTTCGGCCCGATGCCACTGGCCGACTGGACCAGTTCGAAGCAGTCCCGCTCATCGGCGTCGGCGAAGCCGTACAGGGTCAGTGAGTCTTCGCGGACCACCAGGGACGTGGCCAGGGTGATGGGTTCACCGAGCCGAACGCTCGCGGCCGTCGCCGGCGTGCACAGGGCCTTGAGGCCGAAACCGTTCAGATCGACCACGACGTAGGTGGCCCCGGCGGCGATCACCACGCCGCTGAGGTGGGAGATCATGCGCCCGGCCTGCGCTCGCCTCGACGCTCGCGCTCCAAGGCGGCGGCGACCCGGGCCTGGCCGGCACCGCGCCACAGATGGCAGATGGCCAGTGCGACCGCATCCGCGGCGTCTGCGGGTTTGGGTGCCTCGGCCAGCTTCAGCACCCGGGTGACCATCACACCGATCTGAGCCTTGTCGGCGCGTCCGGAGCCGGTGATCGCCGCCTTCACCTCACTCGGGGTGTGCTGATGGACCGGCAGCCGGTGCCGGGCGCCGACCAGCATCGCCACCCCGGCGGCCTGTGCGGTGCCGATCACGGTCATCGTGTTGTGCTGGCTGAACACTCTTTCAACGGCGATCACATCCGGGTGGTGCCGGGCGATCCACTCCTCCAGGCCGGCCTCGATCGCCAGCAGCCGAAGGGGCAGATCGGCGTCGGCCGGGGTGCGAACAACGCCCGCCTCGATCAGCGTCGGTTGCCGTCCCGGGGCTGCCTCCACGACACCGAGACCGCAACGGGTCAGGCCCGGATCGACCCCCAGCACACGCATCGCTAAGCACTTCCCGTAGCCGAACAGATGTTCGGATATTAACCGAGTCACCCAGCGGGGCCTTGGACGCCACGCCCCAATCCCAACTGGTAGCGGGTCGCATCCACGGTCTCGACCCACTCCTGCCGGCGATGGCTCGACCCGCTCGGGCGACGGTCACTCGAGCTCGGCCAGCACCGCCTCGGGCACGTCCTCGTTGGAGTAGACGGTCTGCACGTCATCGACGTCCTCGATCGCGTCGAGCAGCCGGAACAGCTTCTCAGCGGCGTCCTTGGCGTCGATCCCCTGCGTGTATTGCGGGACGAACTGCACTTCGGCCGACTCGTAATCGAAGCCTGCGGACTCGACCGCCTTGCGCACGTCGACGACCAGGCTCGGGTCGGAGATCACCTTGAACACCTCGCCCTCATCGGAAACGTCTTCCGGGTCGGCGTCCAGGGTCGCCTCCAGCAGGTCGTCCTCGTCGAGCTCTTTGCCGCCCTGAGTCTTGGCCACCTCGACCACGCCCTTGCGGTCGAAGATCCGGGACACGGAGCCGACGTCGGCCATCGTGCCGCCGTTGCGGGTGACCGCCACCTTCACATCGGACGCGGACCGGTTGCGGTTGTCGGTCAGGCACTCGATCAGGATCGCCACACCGCCCGGGCCGTAGGCCTCGTACATGATCTCGAGGTAGTCGATCTGCTCGCCGCTCACACCCGATCCACGCTTGACCGCACGGTCGATGTTGTCGTTGGGCACCGAGTTCTTCTTGGCCTTCTGAACCGCGTCGTACAGCGTCGGGTTTCCCGCCAAGTCACCGCCGCCCAGGCGTGCCGCCACCTCGATCTTCTTGATCAGGTTGGCGAACAGCTTGCCGCGCTTGGCGTCGATCGCCGCCTTCTTGTGCTTGGTGGTGGCCCACTTGGAGTGCCCGCTCATCTACGTCCCATCTGGATGCTCGTCCGGCTGCACGACCGAAACCCCGTCCGGCTGCGCGGCCCCGATTGTATCCAGGCTCGGGTGGTTGACGTACCAGACCATCGTGTCCACCGGCTGGTAACCCAGTTCGAGGTAGGGCCGGGCGCCTTGATCGGAGTCGGTCTCGACGCCGATACCCACCGTGTGCAAACCCATCGCTCGGAAGGACTCGTCGCTCCTCGCCAGCAGCGCGCGGTAGATGCCCTGGTTGCGCCAGTGCTGCACGGCGCCCAGGTATTCAGTCCATCCCGACCGCTCGCCGGCCAGGTCCATCAGGGCGTTGAGCACCCAGCCGACTGCCTGGCCGTCGGCAACGGCCACGAAGGACAGGTCGTCCCTGATGCCGGCGGAGCCGAGACCCCAGAGCCACGCGGCCTCGTCCAGGGCATCGGACGGGCTGGTCAGGGTGTGGTTGTAGAGCTGCCGGACGGGTTCGCTCCAGTCCGGCCCGAACGGCACGAACTCGACGCCGACAGTGTCGGAACGAAGCGGGTGGGTCAGCGAGCGGCTCAACGCGTGGTACCACTTCTGCGGCGGAAAACCCCTGGTCGGCAGCAGGTCGGCGAAGATCTGGTTGGCCGAGGAGGTGACCATGGTGAGTTCCAGCGGGCTCTGCACACCCTCGGTCTCCAGGTACCACTCCACCGCCCGCTCGGACTGCCAGTCCAGCAGCGTCGGCTGCACGCCCTCGTGCCGCCAGGCTGGGTGGCAGCCGCCGTGCAGGTAGACCGGCCCGGTGCGGTCGTCCGGGCTCGGCACCTCATTCCAGGCGTAGGCGATCAATGTGCCGCTTGGCTTGCGCAGTACCACCCCGTTGTCTCCGGCGCTGCCCGGGTCGGCGGCCAGGGCAACGCTCAGCGCCCGAAGGTCGTGGTGATGAATCGCATCACCCAGGTACTCCTCGGCTTCGATGAGGCTGGCGATCTCGGGCAGGTCGTCGGCGGTGAGCCGATTCCACGTGCACCCGTGGGTCTTGGCCGGTGTGGGCATCATTGCCTCCGCATGGTTGCGATCAGAATGTAGACCCGGCTCCTCCGGCCGCGACAGCCAATGCCTCCCTAAGGGTGAAGTTGCCCACGTAGAGGGCGGTGCCGATGATCGCCCCGGTCACTCCCAGCGGTACCAGTTCGCGCAGCGCGCTCAGGTCGTCCAGTTGGGCGATGCCGCCGGATGCGATCACCTCGGCGTCCGTGGCCGCGCAGACGGCGCGAAGCAGATCGAGGTTTGGGCCGGTCAGCATGCCGTCCGAGGCCACGTCGGTCACCACGAAGGTTGCACAGCCCGCCGCGGACAGCCGGTCAACCGCCTCGGACCAGTCACCGCCCTCACGAACCCAGCCTCGGGCTGCCAGCCGGGTGCCCTTGACGTCGATCGCGATGCCGATCCGGTCACCGTGCTCGGCGATGATCCGCTCGCACCAGGCCGGATTCTCCAACGCAGCGGTGCCGATGTTGACCCGACGGCAGCCGGTGGCCAGGGCCCGCTCCAGGCTGGCGTCGTCGCGAATGCCGCCCGACAGTTCGACCTTGAGCGACATCTGTGCGGTGATGGCGGCGACCACCTCGGCGTTCGAGCCACGCCCGAACGCGGCGTCCAGGTCAACCAGGTGCAGCCATTCAGCACCCGCCTGCTGCCACCGCAGTGCTGCGGCCAGCGGGTCGCCGAACACCTTCTCCGAGCCGGCGATGCCCTGCGTGAGTTGAACGGCCTGGCCGTTCTGGACGTCGACGGCGGGCAGCAGGGTCAGTGTGGTCACGATCTGTCAGCCTAACCTGCCGCTCGAGGACAGTTGTTCAAAACAGCGAGGAGGATAACCCCCTCAAGACGGTGGGTGATCCTCCTCGCTAATTCCTGCTCAGATCACCCCGCCCTGATCGCCGGTGCCGGTGGCCGCTCGAAGGGCCTTCCAGAGCGCCCAGGCACCCTCGGACTCGTTGGAGACCACGGTCATGGTCAGGTCGCGGCCGGGATGATGCTCACTGACCATCGAGACACCGGCGTCGGCACCGACCATTTGCCACACTCCCGGTTTGGGCAGCCAGATCCCGAACCCGTACGGGTCTTCCTCGTCGTGAACCGGGCCGAGGCTGGTCATCGCCTCGACCAGTTCCGGCGACACGATTCGTCCGGCGGCGAACGCCGTCCAGAAGTCGCGCAGGTCGGCCACGGTGGAGTAGACGCCGCCGTCGGCGCTGCCCTCGATCGGCAGGTGGAAAATGTTGGTGCGAGGGCTGTCGGGGTAGAGGTAGCCGA
Organism: uncultured Actinomycetota bacterium; assembly: GCA_963723605.1. Taxonomy (GTDB): domain Bacteria; phylum Actinomycetota; class Actinomycetes; order Propionibacteriales; family Propionibacteriaceae; genus Micropruina. Next base: position 114,268 of record CAVRRM010000005.1, read on the forward strand.
TTGCCGCGGTGCCTGGCAGTTCGTCGGAGCGCAGAAAGTCGGTCTGGGTGAGGCCCGCGGCTTGGATCACCCGTTGCCGGACCAGATCCTGATAGCGCACGCCGGACGCCCGCTGAGCGGCCAGGCCGAGGATCACGAAGCCGCCGTTGCTGTACGCGAACTTTTCGCCCGGACCGCTCAACATCGGCACGTCGAGCAGGGGCACGAAGTCCTCGGGTGAGAGGTAGGTATGCGCGCTACCCGGAACAAGGTATTCATCGGGTTCTGCGTCGTCGTCCAGGTATTCGCCGACGCCGGAGGTGTGCGAGAGCAGCTGTTGGATGGTGACCGCGTCGTCCACCTGTGGCAGATCGTCGCCCAGCCACCGCCGGACCGAGTCATCGAGGCTCATCGTTTCCTCGGCGACCAGGGAGAGAACAGCCAGGGCGGTGAAGGTCTTCGATCCGCTGGCGAGACCGAACTGGGTCTGCGGGGTGTTGGGCAGTTCGTGCGCGCGATCGGCCAGGCCGAAGGCCAGTTCGGTGACCGTGCCGGCGTCGTCGACCCGAACTGCGCCGGTGAAACGGAGTTCCTCGGCGGCAGTGTTGAGTTGGGTGGTCAGGTGGTCCATTCGGCCATGGTGGCACGGCCTGGCGTGGGTTCGGCCAGAGCGGTGACCCAGGTAGGCAAAAGTGCCGCCCTCGTTCCGGCGAACACCGGGATCTCACCTCAGCCCAGGGCAGCGACCCAGTTGCGCAGCAGTGCCGCGCCCGCCTGGCCGGACTTCTCCGGGTGGAACTGGGTGGTTGACAGTGCCCCAAACTCCACACCGGCGATGCAGCGGTCGCCGCCGTGCTCCACCCAGGTCACCAACGCCGCGTCGGGCAGCCGATCGGCGGTGCGCACCCCGTAGGAGTGCACGAAATAGAACCGCTCCCCCGCCAGCCCGGCGAACAGGACGGTGTCCGGCGGCGGCTCAACGGTGTTCCAGCCCATGTGCGGCAGGCGCTCGCTCTGCAGCCGCTCCACCACGCCCGAGAGCACCCCGACCCCTGCGGCGTCGTGGCCGTGCTCGACGCCGTGCCCGAACATCACCTGATGACCGACGCAAATGCCCAGCACCGGAAGCCCCTGCGCCAACCGGCCGGTGATCAGGTCCGGCCCGCCCACGGCGCGCAGCCCCTCCATGCACGCGGCGAAGGCGCCGACCCCGGGAACCACCAGGCCGTCGGCGTCGCGTCCGGCGTCGATGTCGGAGGTCAACGTGACCTCCGCCCCCGCGAACGCCAGCGCCCGGGTGGCCGAGTGCAGGTTGCCCGAGCCGTAGTCGAGCACCACCACCCGGGGAGCCGTCACAGGGTGCCCTTGGTGGAGGGGACCGCGTCCGCCACCCGCGGGTCGATCGCCAGAGCGATCCGGAGGGCCCGGGCGACCGCCTTGAACTGGGCCTCGACGATGTGGTGCGGGTCGCGCCCGGCGAGCAGCCGCAGGTGCAGGCAGATGCCGGCATTGATCGCGAAGGATTCCATCACGTGGTAGGTCATCGAGCCGGCGTACGGCACCCCGGAGCCGCCGATCAGGGCGTAGACCTGGGCGTCCGGCTCACCGGAACAGACCGCGTACGGACGCCCTGCCACGTCCACCACGGCATGGGCCAGGGCCTCGTCGAGGGGCACGGTGGCGTCGCCGAACCGGACGATGCCGCGCTTGTCGCCCAGGGCCTGCTTGACCGCCTGGCCCAGCGCGATCGCGGTGTCCTCGATGGAGTGGTGGCCATCGATCTGCAGGTCGCCGGTGGTGCTCAGCTCAAGGTCGATCAGGGAGTGCTTGGCCAGCGCCGTGAGCATGTGGTCGTAGAAGCCGACACCGGTACTGATCGTCGACTGACCGGTGCCGTCCAGATCGACCGCGACGCGCACGCTGGACTCACTGGTGGATCGCTCGACGGTCGCGGTGCGCTGCGTCATCTGATCTCCTCCAGAACTTCGGCGAGGGCTTTGTAGAACGTCTCGGTCTCGTCCGGCGTGCCGACCGAAACCCGTAGCCAACCGGTTGGTCCCGTCTCGCGGACGAGCACGCCGCGGCTGAGCAGCCGCTGCCAGACATCATGCCGGTCGGCGAACCGCCCGAACAAACAGAAGTTGGCATCGGAGTCGATCACCTCGACCCCCAGTTGAGGGAGGCGAATCAACATCTCGTCACGGGTGCGGCGCAGTTGATCGACCTGGCCGAGCAGGAATCCGGCATGCCGAAGCGCCACCTCGGCGACGATCTGGCTCTGGGAGGACAGGTGGTAGGGCAGCCGGACGATCCGGCAGGCGTCCACGATCGCGGGGGCCGCGGCCAGGTAGCCGACCCGCCCGCCGGCCAGGGCGAAGGCTTTGCTCATGGTGCGGCTGACGATCAGGTTGCCGAACCGCGGCAGCAGGGTCAGTGCGGTGTTCTCGGGGTGCCTGCTGAACTCCTGATAGGCCTCATCCAGCACCACGATGGCGTCGGTGTTCTCGAGAACAGCTGCGGTGACGGCGAGCGGGGTGGGGGTACCGGTCGGATTGTTCGGCGTGGTGATGATCACCACGTCCGCGCCGTGCTCGGAGATCGCGCCGAGCACCAGGTCGGCGTCCAGGGTGAAGTCGTCGTGCCGAGGCGCGGTGACATAACGGGTGTGGGTGTTGCGGGCGTACTCGGGGTACATCGAGTAGGTCGGAGTGAAGGCGAGCAACGTGCGTCCGGGACCACCGAAGGCGCCCAGCACGTGGGTCATCACCTCGTTGGACCCGTTCGCCGCCCAGATGTTGGCCATGGTCAGATCGTGACCCAGGTAGCCGGCCAACGCGGTGCGCAGACCGGCCGCCTCCCGTTCCGGGTAACGGTTCAGGCCGGTGGCAGCGACGGTGATCGCGGCGGCCAGGTCGGCGGCGATCTCGGCACTCGGCGGGAACGGGTTCTCGTTCACGTTCAGGCAGATCGGCACGTCCAGCTGCGGCGCGCCATAGGGCTCTTCCCCAACCAGTTCGGGCCGCAGCGGCAGATCACTCAGACGCGGGTTCGGCTTCATCGGACGGCCGCACCCGCCGGACGAGCCGGTCGCGACCCTTGCGTCACCTCGGCGGACGCCTGGATCTCGTCCGCGCGCCGCACGGTGACTGCTGCTCCGTGGGCGGGCAGGTTCTCCGCCTCGGCGAAGGTTTCCACCACATCGGCGACGGCCATCAGGGCGTCGCGGGAGTAGTCGATCACGTGCACGTTCTTCAGGAAGCTGTTCACGTTCAGTCCAGAGGAGTGGCAGGCACAGCCCGCGGTGGGCAGCACATGGGTGCTGCCAGCGGAGTAGTCGCCGAGTGAGACCGGCGACCAGGGGCCGACGAAGATCGCACCGGCGTTGCGGACCCGCTCGGCGACGGCGCGAGCGTTCCGGGTATGGATCTCCAGGTGCTCCGCGGCATAGGCGTTCACCACGTCCAAGCCCTGGTCCAGGTCGTCGACCAGCACGATCGCGGATTGCTCGCCGGTCAAGGCGACCTGCACCCGCTCGCGGTGACGGGTGGCGGCGACCTGCGGCTCAAGTTCGGCTCGCACAGCCTCCGCGAGCTCCGCGGAGTCGGTGATCAGCACCGCTCCGGCGAGGGGGTCGTGCTCGGCCTGGCTGATCAGGTCTGCGGCGACGAACCGCGGGGTGGCGCTGTCGTCGGCCAGGATCGCGATCTCGGTCGGACCCGCCTCGGAATCGATGCCGACCTTGCCCCGCAGCAGGCGCTTGGCCGCCACCACGTAGATGTTGCCCGGCCCGGTGACCAGGTGGACGGGCTCGCAAAGGTCGGCCACGCCGTGGGCGAACATCGCGATCGCCTGGGCGCCACCGACCGCGTAGACCTCGTCCACGCCGAGCAGTCCGCAGACCGCCAGGATGGTCGGGTGCGGCAGGGCGTCGAAGTCGGCCTGCGGCGGGGACGCCACCGCGATCGACGGCACTCCGGCGACCTGGGCCGGCACCACGTTCATCAGCACCGAGGACGCCAGCGGCGCCAACCCGCCGGGCACGTACAGGCCGACCCGGTCGACCGGGATGGACCGCGCCTCGACCACCGCCCCTGGCGCCGGCTCGGCCCGCAGCACCCCGGCTCGGGCTTCGGCCTCGGCGACCACCCGGCGGCGGCGGATCGACTCGATGACGGCTGCACGGAGCTGCGGGGTCAGGTCGGCCACCGCGCTGCTGATCGCCGCCGCGGGCACACGGAAGTCCGTCGGCACACAGCGATCAAACTTCTGCGAGTACTCCCGCAGTGCGTCGGCACCCCGCTCGGCCACCGCGTCGCAGATCGGTCGCACCTGGTCGACCGCATGCTCGACGTCCATCGGTGCTCGTGGGACGACGGTGCGGTAGTCGACGGCGCGGCCACGCAGGTCAAGAGTGCGGATCACCTGTGAAGTCTACGGATCGGGCCGCCGCGGGTGTTGCGGGTCTCGGCCAGGGCCGATTGAGCGCAGCGGTCCGGCTGTTCGCCGCGATCACGGGGTGCTGCCTGAACGACTGGGGACGGTTCCTTTTCGTTCACCGCACGCGTACGACTGGAGGAGGACGCGGCGCCTGAACGACTGGGGACGGTTCTTTTTCGTTCACCGCACCCGAACGACTGGAGGGGACGCGGCACCTGAACGACTGGGGACGGTTCTCTTTCGTTCACCGCACCCGAACGACTGGAGGGACCTGGTACTGAGCGACTGGGGACGGTTCTCTTTTGTTCACCGCACCCGAACAATGGGGGACGGTTCCGTTCCGTTCAACGCTCGGCATTAAGTGAACGAAAGAGAACCGTCCCCAGTCGCTCACCGCCGGCTCAAGTGAACGAAAGAGAACCGTCCCCAGTCGTTCACCGCCGGCTCAAGTGAACGAAAAAGAACCGTCCCCAGTCGTTCACCGCCGGCTCAAGTGAACGAAAAAGAACCGTCCCCAGTCGTTCAGGGTGCCCTGTCGCAGGCATGTGCAAGGCTGGTGCCATGACTACTGAGAAGCCCGAAGTCGACTTTCCCGGCGACGTGCCCGACGACCTGGTGATCGACGAGATCGTTGTCGGTGACGGGGCAGAGGCCCAGGCCGGCAGCACCGTGGTCGTCCATTACGTCGGCGTCGCGCACTCCAGCGGCGAAGAGTTCGACGCGTCCTACAACCGCCGCGAGCCGCTCAGTTTCAGGCTCGGCATCGGCCAGGTCATCGCCGGGTGGGATCAGGGCGTGCAAGGCATGAAGGTCGGCGGCCGGCGTCAGCTGGTCATTCCGCCGCACCTTGGCTACGGCGATCGGGGTGCTGGTGGGGCCATCGCACCTGGTGAGACGCTGATCTTCGTGGTGGACCTGCTCGAGGTTCGCTGAGCCCGACCGACCCACGAAGGCCGCCGGGGCTGACGGTTGCTACTGGGGCTGACGGCCTTCTGTTCGGACCCGGTGCCCGGCCGGTGGCGCCAGCCGGCGTAGCAACTCCCACCCCGACCGCACGTCGGCGAGGGCGGTGTTCCGGGCGCCGATCGAGAACCGTAGCGCCACCCGTCCGTCCAGCACGGTGCGGGTGAACAGCACCGCGCCGGTGGCGTTGGCCTGATTGATCAGCGTGGCGGTCGCCTCGTCCCCGGCGGTCAGCGCCAGGCAGAGCAGGTTGAGCCGATGCGGCGCGAGAATCTCGAACCGATCATCCGTGGCGACCCAGTCAGCGAGCGCGCGCGTCCAGGCCAGATGGTCGCGGATCATCGCCTGAGCCGGACCGACCCCGTCCGTCCGGAGGGTGAACCAGAGCTTCAGCGCCCTGAACCGGCGCCCCAGCGGAACCTGCCAGTCGCGATAGTCGATCACCGCACCGGTCTCCGCGGCGGCCGTGCGCAGGTACTCGGGAAGAATGCTGAGCGCCCCGAGCAGGCTGGTTCGGTCGGCGGTGTAGAACAGGTTGCAATCGAAGGTGACACCCATCCACTTGTGCGGATTGGTGCCGTAGCTGTCAGCGAGCTCCACGCCGTCGTTCAACCAGCGCAGCTCTGGGCACAACGTGGCGATGCCGGCCATCGCAGCGTCCACGTGCAACCACAGCCCCGACCGGCGGGCCACCTCGGCGACTGCCCGGACGGGGTCCACGGCCAGGCTGTTCGTGGTGCCGACCGTGGCGCAGACCCAGAACGGCACCAGCCCGGCTGCCCGGTCCGCCACCACCTGTTGGTCGAGTGCGTCCGGATCCATGGCGAAGTTCTCGTCGTGCGGCACCGTGCGCAGCCTGTCGGTGCCGATACCGGCTATCCGCAAACCCTTCTCAATGGACGAATGCGCTTGTGAGGTGGCATACGCGACCAGTCGCGTGGTGTCCGAATCGGTGTTCACCAGGCCCCCGGTTGCTCGCCAGCGGGCCGCCAGAATGGAGGTCAGGGTGGCTTCACTGGCCGATCCCTGGATGACTCCCCCACCGTTGGCGCTGGTGCTGCGAAAGCAGTCCGGAAGGCCGAGCAGGTCGACCATCCAGTCCATCATCCGGGTCTCGACCTCGGTGACCGCGGGACTGCTGGCCCAACTCATGCCCTGCACCCCGAGTCCCGCTGAGACGAGTTCGGCCAGAATCGCCGGGTAGGTGGTGTTGGCCGGAAACCAGGCGAAGAAGCCGGGGTGCTGCCAGTTGGTCAGACCTGGCACGACGACCCGGTCAAGGTCGGCGTAGAGGGCCTCGAACCCGTCCGGCTCGCCAGGATGTTCGGGCAGCAACGCGGCGATCTCGCCGGGTGCCACCCGGGCCTCGACTGGCAGCGTGGCGAGCCGTTCGTGGTACTCGATGATCCAGTCGATCAGCCGATGAGCGTTGGCCCGGAACTCTTCTGCTTGCACCAGCCCAACCTAACCACCGCCGCGGGCCCGGACGAACTAGCCTGAGCCCGTGGCCGGCAGACCCTCGGGGGGCACCCCCGCGAGCGAGGCGCTGGTCGCCGCCGGGATCAGTTTCACGCTGCACGCGTACACGCACCACGACGGCAGCCGCGATTTCGGCGTCGAGGCGGCTCGTGAGCTGGGCGTCGACGAGCTCCGGATCTTCAAAACCCTGGTGGTCGACGTTGGTGCCGGACGTCCGTCACTGGCTGTCGGCATCGTTCCGGTGGCCACGCAGCTGGACTTGAAGGCCTTCGCCGCCGCGGTGGGCGCCAAGCGAGCGGTGCTGGCCCCGGCCAGCGACGCTGCCCGAAGTTCGGGCTATGTGGTCGGCGGCATCTCACCCATCGCCCAGAAGGCGGCCCTGCCCACAGTGCTCGACGAGGCCGCCCAGCTGTTCGACACGATCTTCGTCTCGGCAGGCAAACGTGGCCTGCAGGTCGAACTGTCGCCCGAGGACCTGCTGGCGATCACCGGTGCCCGTTGGGGGGACGTGGCCCGCTGAACCGTATGGAGAATCGTCCCCGGATCCTGCTCACTGATGGTTGAGCTTGTCGAAACCCGGGTCTGGACCAGCTCGACCGTCGATCAGCCGAGGTGGGCGACCAGCCGGTTGATCCCCTCGTCCAGTTCTTCGGGGGATCCACAGAACGACAGCCGCATGAACCGATGCCCATCAGCCGGATCGAAATCGATGCCGGGGGTCAACGCCACCCCGGTCGCCGCCAACACCTCCGTGCACCAGGCCTGGGAGTCGTCGGTCAGGTGCGAGATGTCGCACCAGGCGTAGAAGGCGCCGTCCGGAGGGGCGAAGCTGGTGATGCCCAACTCGGGCAACCGGGCCAGCAGCAGGTCGCGGTTGCCCGCGTACCGGCGGACGTGGCCGTCCAGTTCGGCCCGGGCCTGCGGACCGAAGGCGGCCACCCCGGCCGCCTGCGAGATCGCCGGGGCGCAGATCGCCAGGTTTCCCTGCAGCAGTTCCACCGGACGCCGCAGCGCCTCGGGCAGCAGCAGCCAACCCACCCGCCATCCGGTCATCGACTGGTACTTGCTCAGCGACCCGACCACCACGCTGTCGCGGCCGAACTCCCAGGCGCTCCGGGTGATCTGGCCGTAGCTGATGCCGTGGTAGATCTCATCCGAGATCAGCAGCACCTGGTTGGCCGCACACCATTCGCTGATCGCCTTCAGTTCCACCCAGTCGATCACTGTGCCGGTAGGGTTCGCCGGGCTGGCGATGACCAGGCCGGCCGGTGCCTCGCCGAGGGCCTCCAGCATGGCGACCGTGGGTTGGTAACGGGTTTCGGGGCCACACTCGAGTTCGAGCAGGCGACACCCGACCGACAGGATGTCGTTGCGGTACGCCGGGTAGCCCGGACGGGTGATCGCCACCAGGTCACCGGGATCGAACGCCGCGAGCAGGGTCAGCAGAAATCCGCCGGACGAACCGGTGGTCACGATCAGCTCATCGACCGCCACATCCAGCCGGTACTGATCGGCGTAGTGCTGGCCTATCGCCGACCGGAAGGCCAGCGTGCCGACCGCCTCGGTGTAGCCGAGCACATCGCTGCGCAGTGCCTTCTCGGCAGCGGCCAGCACCGGTGCCGGCGCGGAGGTCGACGGCTGTCCGACGCACAGCAGAACAACGTCGCCGTGGGTGCGTCGGCGCTCCGCCACCGCCTTGAGCACCTCCATCACATGGAAGGGCTCGACCCCGCCACGCTGCGACGGAGCTCGCGAGGTCACGGCCGGCGCAGCCGGGCGAACCAGCCGAGCACTCCCGCGATGACGGCACCCAGCCCGACGCCGGTGGCCGCACCGATCACGTAACCGGTGCCCATGCCGACCTTCATCGCCTGTTGCGCGACCGCCTCGCGGACCATCGGCACCGGCTCCTCCATCTCGGCCGGCGCATCGCCGACGTCCTTGGCCAGCGGCGAACGGTAGACCGGCTCCTGCTGGTACGTGGCCATCCAGGCGGCGATCATCAGGATCAGCGTGGCGAACAGGTTGAAGAACAGCATCACGATGATGACTGGTCCGAAGAGGGCGGCCGCCGCGTTGCCCGAGAACAGGCCGGTGATGAAGGACGCCAGGTACTGCAGCGCCGCCAGCCCGAGTGCCCCACTCAGCGCGCCCTTGAGGAAGGTGTTGCGGGGAATCGGCTGCTGATAGGAGACGCGGTACAGGAAGGCGAACAGGCCGAAACCGATCACCAGCGACACCGGGATCGGCGCCAGGAAGAGCAGCACCGTGGTCAACGGCCCGTCCGGCAGGTTCAGCAGGTCGATCACCTGCTCGGAGAACGCGGTCACCGCCGCCGCCACCGAGAACATCACCAGAATGGTGACCAGCAGGGCGACCAGGATGCCCAGGTTGGTCAACGTCTCGACGACGATGTTGCTTTTCTTCTCCGCCTCGCTGAAGTCGGGGCGCATCTGGGCCCGGATCGCGCTCTTCAGGTTCGCCACCCAGGTTGCACCCGAGTAGGCGAAGATCAGCAGCGCGATGATGCCGATGGCGGCCCAGTTGGAAAGCGCATTCTCCATGATGCTGAGAATCTGGGTGCCGATCGGGTTGTTCTGGAACTGGGTGGTGATCAGCGAGCGCACGTCGGCCATCAGATCGGGACGGAACACGGTCAGCACCATGCCCAGCAGGGAGAAGGCGAACATCAGCACCGGCACGATCGACAACACGGAGAAGTAGGTGATGGCGGCCGCGAACTGGTTGCCGAGGCGCGCAGTGAACCGCTCCTGCATGCGCAGCAGATGAGCGACCTGCGGATTGGCCTTGAGCTTTTCCAACCACTCCGGCATCGAGCGTCCCTTCGTCGAATGGGCGCGTTCAGCCTAGCCGGACGGTCAGTCGTCGTCGTACACCGTTCGGGGCGGGTCACCGCACGTCGATCCAGCTCAACGCTCGCCCAACTACTGCACGCTCGCCAAGGTTGGCGAGCGGAAACTAGCTTGGCGAGCGTTCGGACGGGTGCTACTCCGCGTAACTCTCGATCGGGGGACACGAGCAGACCAGGTTGCGGTCTCCGTAGACGCCATCGATTCGGGCGCTGGCCGGCCAGTACTTGTCGGTGCCGCCGGTGCCGACGCTGCCCAGCACCAGCCCACCCGGGTACGCCGCGAGGGTTCGCGAATAGGGGTGGGTCCAGTCGTCGGTGAGCACCCGGCTCTGGGTGTGCGGGGCGTTGTGCAGCGGGTTGTCGTCGGCGGGCCAGTCCCCCGCCGCGACCTGATCGGCCTCGGCCCGGATCGCGATCATCGCGTCGCAGAACCGGTCCAGTTCGGCCTTCGACTCCGACTCGGTCGGCTCGATCATCAGCGTGCCGGAGACCGGAAAGCTCATCGTCGGGGAATGGAACCCGTAGTCGATCAGCCGCTTGGCGACATCGTCCACGGTCACCCCGGTGGCCTTGGTCAACGGACGCAGGTCGGCGATGCACTCATGTGCCACCAGGCCGTTCCCGCCGGTGTAGAGAATCGGGTAGTGGGCGCCGATCCGGCTGGCGATGTAGTTGGCGCTCAGCACGGCTGCCTGACCGGACTCCTTCAGCCCGTCCGCTCCCAACATCACGATGAACGCGTAGCTGATCGGCAGCACCCCGGCCGAGCCGAACGGGGCCGCACTGACCGGACCGTAGGACGTTGCCGGGCCGGCCTCGTCCAACAGCGGATGGGACGGCAGATAGGGCGCCAGGTGGGCACGTACTGCCACCGGCCCAACGCCGGGTCCGCCGCCGCCGTGCGGGATGGCGAAGGTCTTGTGCAGGTTGAGATGGCTGACGTCCGAGCCGAAGTGCCCCGGCTGGGCCAGGCCGAGCAGAGCGTTGAGGTTCGCGCCGTCGACATAGACCTGGCCGCCCGCGTCGTGCACCAGGGCGCACAGTTCGGTGATGGTGTCTTCGTAGACCCCGTGGGTGGACGGATAGGTGACCATGATCGCCGCCAGGTGATCACCGTGGGTCTGGATCTTGGCCTTCAAGTCGACCAGGTCGACCGAACCGTCGTCGGCGGTCTTCACCACCACCACCTTCATGCCCGCCATCACCGCGGACGCCGCGTTGGTGCCATGTGCGCTGGCCGGGATCAGGCAGATGGTGCGCTGTTCGTCGCCGTTTGCCAGGTGGTACGAGCGGATCGCCATCAGCCCGGCGAACTCGCCCTGACTTCCGGCGTTGGGTTGCACGGAGACACGGTCGTAGCCGGTGATCGCGGCCAGGGCATCGTTCAGCCGGGCGATCATGGCCAGGTAGCCCTGGGCGTCCGCGGCCGGGGCGAACGGGTGCAGGTTGGCGAACCCGGGCAAGCTGATCGCCTCCATGGACGTGGTCGGGTTCAGCTTCATCGTGCACGACCCGAGCGGGATCATGCCCCGGTCGAGCGCGAAGTCGCGATCAGAGAGCGCGCGCAGGTAGCGCAGCATCGCGGTTTCGCTGTGCCGTGAGTTGAACACCGGGTGGCTCAGGTAGTCGATGGCGCGCTCGTGACCGGCCAGGTCGCCGAGTGTTGCGTCGGTCAGTTCAGCGCCGAAGGCGGCCGCCACCGCAGCCAGGTCGGCCTCGGTGGCGTCCTCGCCGATGCTGATGCCGACCCGGTCGGAGTCGACCAGGCGCAGGTGGATGTTCGCGTCGGCCGCGGCGGCGACAACCTGCTCGGCGCGTCCGGGCACAGTGACGGTCAGGGTGTCGAAGAAGTGCCCACTGGCCAACTCACCCGCACCACTCAGCGCGGCGGCCAGGCGGCCGGCCTTGTCGTGCAGGTTTTCGGCGATCTCTCGCAGACCGTGCGGGCCGTGATAGACGGCATACATGGACGCCGTCACGGCCAGCAGCACCTGCGCGGTACAGATGTTGGACGTGGCCCGGTCGCGGCGGATGTGCTGCTCGCGGGTCTGCAGCGCCAGCCGCAGGGCAGGGGTGCCGTCCGCATCGACCGAGAGCCCGACCAGGCGTCCGGGAAGTTGTCGTTCGAGCCCTTCACGCACGGACATGAACGCTGCGTGCGGGCCCCCGTAGAACAGGGGCACGCCGAACCGCTGGGTGCTGCCGACCGCGATGTCGGCACCCCACTCGCCGGGGGCGACCAGCAGGGTGAGGGCGAGTAGGTCGGCCGCGGCGATCACGGTTGCGTTGTTGTCGTGCGCCGTGGCCGCGATGGCCCGGAGTTCGTCGGGGCTGCGGACGCCACCGTCGGCGCCGGGCACCTGCACCACGACTGCGAAGGCCTCATGGGTCTGCAGTGCCTCAACCAGGTCACCGTCCACGACCACCACGTCGACGCCCGTGGCCAGCGCCCGGGTGCGGACCACCGCCAGGGTCTGCGGCAGCACCTGGGCATCGACCAGGAACACCGCGCCCTTGCGGGTGACCCGCCGGGCCAGCGCCATCGCCTCAGCCACGGCGGTGCGCCTCGTCCAGCAGGCTGGCCCCGGCGGTGGGCAGCCCGGTGAGGTCACTGATCATGGTCTGGAAGTTGAGCAGCGCCTCCAGCCGGCCCTGGCTGATCTCCGGTTGGTACGGGGTGTACGCGGTGTACCAGGCCGGGCTCTCCAGTACGTTGCGGCGGATCACCGGCGGCGTGATGGTGCCGTGGTAGCCGAGTCCGATCATCGCCCGGCGGGGCCGATTGGCGGCCGCGAACGCGGCCAGCTCGGCAGCGGCCTCGGCCTCGTCGAGTGCAGGAGGCAGGTTCAGCGGACCGTCCATCAGGATCTGTGCAGGCACCGCGGCGGCGCCGAGCCCATCCAGTGACTGCTGGCCGATAGCTGCCAACAGCGCCGCGCGATCGTCACCGACCGCTCCGATGTGCCGAGTACTGAAGGCAGCCATTCGCTCTCCTGAAGTCGCGTCCCGTGCCGCTGTGCGGTCGCCTGCAACGCTATCCCAGCCGCCGCCCGGTCGAGGAACCGGCGGCGTTCGCCCTGCGCGGAGCGTTCGCATCGACGCTGCAGCGGGCGGCGGATCGAGGAGGGAACGGCAGGATCGCCCCATCAAAGGTGGGGTGATCCTGGTTGCTGGACGCTTCAGCCGACGGCGCGGGCCCTCCGGCGGGCGGCCAACTCGTCGTTGGACAGCTCCGGGGTCGCCTCTTCGTGGACGCGCTCGCTGGGCAGCGTGGAGAGACTGCCCTCGATGTCGCGCCAGACCCCGCCCAGCGCGATGCCGAACATGCCCTGGCCGCCGCGCAACAGGTCGATCACCTCGTCGTCGGACGTGCACTCATAAACCGACACCCCGTCGCTCATCAGCGTGACCTGGGTCAGGTCCTGGACGCCGCGGACGCGCAGGTGGTCGACGGCGGTGCGGATCTGCTGCAGCGAGATGCCGGCATCGATCAGCCGCTTGATCACCTTGAGCAACAGGATGTCGCGGAAGCTGTAGAGGCGCTGGGTTCCAGAGCCGCCGGCGGCCCGGATCTCGGGGGCGACCAGACCCGTGCGCGCCCAGTAGTCGAGTTGGCGGTAGGTGATCTCGGCGGCGCCACACGCAACCGGGCCGCGGAACCCCAGGTCCTCGGGCATCGGCGAGAAGTCGCCGTCGAAGAGCAGTTCCTGGGTGTCCAGAGGGTGCTCCGCCGACTCGTCCAGACCGTTCACGTCGTCCGCCTTCGTTGCCTGTGGTGTTCGCCCCGGCCGCGCCGGAGTTCTGACCTCCACGACGCTAGAACCGGGCCTCTCGGACGGTCAACGACACGCCGCGGGTGTAGGTGACAGGGTAGCAACCCTCCAGCTGTACCTCAGGGTTCCCGAGGCTGAGATCTCGCTGATTACGCGCGCCGCAGGCAGATTTCGCACTCGATTCGATCCGCGAGTCGACGTCAACCCCATCGTCCGGCGACGAGAGTCACTGGTCGGTTGAGAAGTCGTCGGGGTTGACGGAGTCGAGGAACTGCCGGAACTGCTCCACCTGATCCTCACCGGCCGGCGGGTCCTCGGGCTGCTCAGGAACGACGCCGACGCTGTCCAGCACCGCATCCGCCACCTTGATCGGCACCCCGGCACGCAGCGCCACCGCGATCGCGTCGGACGGGCGCGCATTGACCGGACGTCCGTCCACGATCAACTCGGCGTAGAACACGCCCTCCTGGTGGCCGACGATGTGGCAGGCCGACACCTCCCCCTTCATGCTGGCGATCAGGGCCAGCATCAGTTCGTGGCTGGACGGATGGTCCGGGTCGGCGTCCTGCAGCGCGCCGAGGATTCCGGCCGCGCCGGCCGCACTCATCCAGATCGCCAGCTGACGATCGCCCTCGACCTCTTGCAGGATCAGTACGGGGGAACCCTCCTGGTCCTCCAGCCGGACCTCCAGCACGGTCAACTCACGCATGATCCACCTACTGGGGCATCGTCGATCGCATGATCGCGGCGTGAGCGTGCATCACCAGCTGCATGACCTCCTGAGCCAGCTGTTGCGGCGACTGGCTGCGCCGCAGGTGCGGCGCGATCGCCTGCTCGATCAATCCGACCTCGCGCTCGGCGGCCTGCTTGACCACCCGCAGGTGGCGGGCGTCCATGCCGTAGGCGGCGAGCTTGCGGGCAGCCACCGCGATGGTCAGCGCGTCCCGTCCGTAATAGACCGTGCCGCGGCGCGGACTGACCAGGGCGTGCCGCTCGAGTTCGGCCAGGCTGGCCTCGGACAGGCCGCTCAACTCCAGCAGTTCGCGACGGGTGACCCGGATCGGACGTTTCGCGCTGCGCTGTTGCGGAGCGCCGGTGGTGTGGGGCGAGGGCACCTCGGTGGCCGCGGCGGCCCCGGTCAGTGGCTCGAGGCGCGGAGGATCCTCGCCGCGATCCATTGCTTCGAGGTGTTCCCGGATCACCTTCAGCGGCAGGTAGTGCGATTTCTGCACGGTCAGGATGTAGCGCAGCCTGGCGATGTCGGAATCGGCATAGCGTCGATAGCCGGACGGGGCGCGCTCGGGCGAGATCAGCCCCTCACTCTCCAGGAAACGGATCTTGGAGATCGACACATCCGGGAAATCGGACTTCAGCACCGAAAGGACCTGCCCGATGCTCCGTAGACCGTATGGCATCGCGCAATCAGCCCGGGTGGTTGAAGAACAGCATCCGGAACTTGCCGATCTGCACCTCGTCGCCGCGGCGCAACGCCACCGGGCCGTCGATCAGGGTGCGGTTCACATAGGTGCCGTTCATGCTGTTCTCGTCCTCGACCCAGACGTGACCGTCGCGGCGGGTGAACCGGGCATGGTTTCGCGAGACGGTGATGTCGTCGAGGAAGATGTCGCAGCGCGGATGGCGGCCGGCGGTGGTCACATCGGAGTTGACCAGGAATCGTGCTCCGGCAGCGGGACCTTGATTGACGATCAACAGGGCCGAGTTGAGTGGCAGCCGGTTGATCGCCGAGATGTCCTCGGCGGTGAGGTCTTCTCCCAGCACCTCCTCGGCCGGCGGCGCGTCAACCGCTGCGGCGACCCGGGTGGTGTCACCGGTGGACTCCTGGCCGGCCAGCGAGTGGCCACAGTTGGCGCAGAAGTTGTTGGTGTCGGGGTTGTCGTGTCCGCAGGCGGGGCACTTGATCATCGTGGTGACCTTTCTGCGTTGAGGGCGCTCGAAGCTGAGTAAAGGACGAGGTACTTCAGGCTAAGCCAGAGGTTGATGGTTCGCCTACTCTTCGACCAAGTCGGCGTACGCGTCCGCATCGAGAGTTTCGTCAAGTTCGGTCGGGTCGCTGATCTCGAGCTCAAACATCCACCCGTCGCCGTACGGATCGGAGTTGATCACCTCGGGAGTGCTGTTCAGCATGTCGTTGACCGACGTGATCACACCGGACGCCGGCGAGAACACGTCCGAGACGCTTTTGGTCGACTCGACCTCGACGCAAGCGTCCTCTTTGGCCACCTCTTCGCCAACCTGCGGCAAGGACACGTAGACGACATCGCCGAGCGCATCGGCTGCGTAGGAGGTGATGCCGACCCTGATTGACGAGCCGTTACCACTGCGCACCCACTCGTGCTTGTCGGTGTACTTCAGATCCTCGGGAAACACGGGCGAACTCCTAGGCCTGGGGCGGACACGGACCGAATGCAGTACATCCTGCGCAAACACTACCGAAGTCGCGTGGCGCAAACGACGGATGTCACTCAGGCCGGCTTGGCGAACCTGTTCGCTGCGGGGATGATCACCGCAGTGATGGTCAGCTTGTCGTCGGTCGACACGTTCACGGTGCCTCCGATCCGGGAGCCCTGCACCTCACTGACCACTCCGCCGGAGAACCGGGTGGCTTCGCTGAGCGCGTGCGGGTCGCCGATCACGTCGATGTTGATCGGCACCGTGACCAGTTGGCCGTCGACCAGCAGACCGTTGGGTCCGGCTCCGAACCAGGTGGACGCCACCACCCGCACCGTGGTGTTGATCGCGATCACCTCGGCACCGGCGTCGCGCATCTCCTCCACCGTGTTCAACAGCAGTTCGGGGGTGACCTTGCCGTTCGGGTCGTAGATGGTGATCCGGATGCCGGGACCCTGGGCCGGAGCGGTGCCGCCCAGAATGGCGAGCACGTCGAGGCGCCGCTGGGCCTCTTCCCGGGCCACCCGTTCGCGGTCGACGCCGCCCTGCAGTTGCCGTTTGGTCTCCTCGAGTTGGGCGACCTCGTTCTCCAGCCGGCGGCTCTCGCCGTTCAGGTCGTCCAGCAACTGCACCAGGTCGCCGCGACGCATGGACGAGTAGTCGGTCTCCTGGGCTCGGGTGCGCACCTGCATGGCGACCCCGAGACCGAGGACCAGCAGGATCGCGGCGATCACCACCTGCGCCCGTCCGGGTTTCGCGAAGTCGCGGACGAGTTCGCGCCAGCCGATCGGCTGCCGATCAACGTCGGTCCCGGGCTCGGCGTGGCTCGGCCCGTCCCGTCGGCCGCTGGCCGAGGTCTCGTCGGGCTGCTGCGGCTGCGTCGGCTCAGGCATGGAACAGGGCCCGTCGGATTGCCGCGGCGTTGGTGAAGATGCGGATGCCGAGCACCACGACCACGGCCGTGGACAGCTGAGCGCCGACACCGATCTGGTCGCCGACCCACACGATCAAGGCGGCGATCAACACGTTGGAGGTGAACGAAACCACGAACACGCGGTCATCGAAGACCCGCTCCAGGTACGCACGGAAGCCGCCGAACAGGGCGTCCATGGCCGCGACGATGGCGATCGGCAGGTAGGGCTGCAGGCCAACCGGCAGGGTCGGCTCGAGATAGATTCCGAGCGCGATGCCGAGGATCAGGCCGACGATGGCGAACATGGCGGCACCTCCTCAGGCCTTCTTCTGAGCGACCCGGACACCCAGGCCGGGGTCGGCGTCCAGCTGGAGAGTACCTGCCGAACTGAGGTCGTACCGAATGCCGAAGTTCTGTTTCAGGTAGGCCCACCAGGCTCCCCCACCGGTGGTCGGAAAGGCCCGCAGCAGCGCCGCCGAGTCGCCGATCGCCTCGATTCGGTACGGCCTGGTCAGCGATCGGTAATCCACCGTGATGGCATCCCCGGCCCCGCGGATGGCGGTGCGCGAGGACAACCGGTGCCCGTTCACGGAGATCGCTTCGGCTCCCGCCTGCCACAGTCCGTTGACCGCCTGCCGGACGTCGACGTCGACCACGCTGCTGCCCCGGCGTTCGGTGTCCGGGGCATCGTCGGCGACCAGAACCACGCCCGGACCGGTGACCGCCCGCATGCCGGTGATCGGGTCGAGCAGGTCGATCTGGCTCTGTACCTGGATGGCTGCCGGATCATTGGCCAGCGCCTGATCCGACAGAATCCGGTTCTCCGAGCTCAGCTCTGAGATCCGCTCCCGCACTGCATCGGTGATCGCGCCGGCCCGCTCGATGCGCTGGATCAGCTGCTCGCGCTCCAGCTGCTCCGCCGGTGCGGCCCGCAACCGGTCGGCGACAGATCCGCCGATCATCAGGCCGATCACCAGCAGCGCAAGACCGACCACCCACCAGCGCCGGCGGCGCGGGGACGCTGCCGCGTACGCCGGGTCAAGTGCGTCCCGCGACAGGTCGGTGAGCAGGTTCATGCTCTCGTCGACCTGGCGCGCCAGCCGGCGGGCGGTGGCCTGAGGACTCATCCCGAACCGGTGACCGCGGAGGTCGTCGAGGGACGGTCACCCTTGCCGACCGGTGGGAACCGGCGGCGCACGTCCAGGGTCTGACCGACGTACATCAGGCCGGCGCACCAGTACAGCGCGGCACCCCAGAGAGCGAATGCCCAGCCGATCACCCGGCAGACCATCTGCCACGGCTCGGAACCGTCGCCCAGCAGCACCATCGGAAACGCATAGAGCAGGCAGAACGTGGCGGCCTTGCCGAGAAAGTGCACCGGCAGGGTGATGAAACCACGGGTGCGCAGCACCGGAAGAACGAATCCCGCCATCAGCGCGTCGCGGGCCAGCAGCAGGGCCACCAGCCACCACGGAATGATGCCCCGGATGGCCAGCCCGATCAGCGTGGCCAGAATGTACATCCGGTCGGCGAACGGGTCGAGCACCTGGCCGAGTTTGGAGCGCTGGTGGTACTTGCGGGCCAGATATCCGTCTACCCAGTCGGTTGCGCCGAGGAAGAACAGGGTGGCGACGGCCAGCAGGTCGTACTGGCGAGCCAGCAACAACCAGAGGAACACCGGGACGCCGAGCAGCCGAATGAAGCTCAGCACATTCGGCAGGGTGAGGACCCGTTCGGTGTCGTAGGGCTCGCCGGTGGACACGTCCCCAAGCCTAGACGTTGGTGCCCCAGGCGTCGGCCAGCAGGCCGCGGGTCTCGGCCAGCAGTTGCGGGACGGCTCTGGTCTGGGCGATCACCGGCAGAAAGTTCATGTCGCCCAGCCAGCGCGGAACCACATGCTGGTGCAGGTGCGCGGCGATGCCGGCCCCGGCGACGTCCCCCTGGTTGATGCCCACATTGAACCCGGCCGGATGGCTGACCGAGCGAATCACCCGCAACGACTGCTGGGTCAGCGCCGCGATCTCGGCCACCTCGGCGTCCGTGGCCTCGGTGTAGTCGGAGATATGACGGTAGGGGCAGATCAGCAGGTGGCCCGGTGAGTACGGGTACAGGTTCATCACCACGTACGCCGTGCTCCCCCGCTGGACCACCAGACCATCGGCGTCCGTGCGTTGCGGTGCCCGGCAGAACGGGCATTGGGTGGCGGTGTCGTCCGACGGCTTGTTCTCGCCGCCGATGTAGACCATCCGATGCGGCGTCCAGAGTCGCTGGAAGGCGTCCGGCACCCCGGGGCGCTCGCCTGGTGGTTCCACGACGAGGCCGCCGGGGGGCTCAGACATCGACTCAGCCCTCGGCGGTCGGGTCGGCGTTGGAACGGCTGGTGACGTGGCCGACGATGCTCTCGATCGCCTCGGCCACCGGAACGCCGTTGCGTTGCGATCCGTCCCGGAACCGGAACGACACCGCACCCGCATCATGGTCGTCGCCACCGGCGATCAGCGCGAACGGCGCCTTGGCCTTGGCCGCGTTGCGGATCTTCTTGCCGAACCGGTCGTCGGAGGCGTCCAGTTCGACCCTGATGCCGCGCGCCTTGAGTTGGTCGAGCACGCCGGCCAGGTACTCGTTGAACTCCTCGGCGACCGGCAGGCCGATCACCTGAACGGGGGCCAGCCAGGCCGGGAAGGCTCCCGCGTAATGCTCGGTGAGCACGCCGAAGAACCGCTCGATCGAGCCGAACAGGGCGCGGTGGATCATCACCGGACGCGTGCGGCTGCCGTCCGAGGCGGTGTACTCAAGCTCGAACCGCTCCGGCTCGAAGAAGTCCAGCTGAATCGTCGACATCTGCCAGGTGCGTCCGATCGCGTCGCGAGCCTGGACGGAGATCTTCGGACCGTAGAAGGCCGCGCCACCCGGGTCGGGCACGAGGTCCAGCCCGGACCGCTCGGCAACCTCCTGCAGCGTGCGGGTGGCCACCTCCCAGGTCTCGTCGTCGCCGATCGACTTGTCCGGGTTGCGGGTCGACAGCTCCAGATAGAAGTCCTCCAGGCCGTAGTCGGCCAGCAGCTTCAGGACGAAGGTGAGCAGCCGCTCGAGCTCCTCCCCGACCTGCTCCTGCGTGGTGTAGATGTGCGCATCGTCCTGGGTGAAGCCGCGCGCGCGGGTCAGCCCGTGCACCACGCCGGACTTCTCGTAGCGGTAGACGGTGCCGAACTCGAACAGCCGCAACGGCAACTCGCGGTACGACCGACCCCGGGACTGGAAGATCAGACAATGCATCGGGCAGTTCATCGGCTTCATGTAGTAGTCCTGGCCCTGCCGCCGGACGTTGCCGTCCGCGTCCCGCTCCTCGTCGAGGTGCATCGGCGGGTACATGCCGTCGGCATACCAGTCGAGGTGCCCGGAGGTCTCGAACAGCTGCGCCTTGGTCAGGTGCGGGGTGTAGGCGAACTCGTAACCCTCTTCGACGTGCCGACGCCGTGAGTAGTCCTCCATTTCCATCCGGACGATGGCGCCCTTCGGGTGGAAGACGGCCAGTCCTGACCCGATCTCGTCGGGAAAGCTGAACAGGTCGAGTTCGGTGCCGAGTTTGCGGTGGTCGCGCTTGGCCGCCTCGTCCAGCCGGAACTTGTAGGCCTTCAGGTCGTCCCGGGTCGCCCAGGACGTGCCGTACACCCGCTGCAACTGGGCGTTGCGCTGATCTCCCCGCCAGTAGGCAGCGGACGTGCGCATCAGCGAGTAGGCGTTCAGGTAGCCGGTGTGCGGCACGTGCGGGCCACGACACAGGTCGGTCCAGGCCACGGTTCCGTCGCGCCGGACGTTGTCATACATGGTCAGCTCAGCGCCACCCACTTCGACCCCGGCACCCTCGGTTTCGCCGGCGGACCCCTTGATGGTGATCAGTTCGAGCTTGTAGGGCTCCGCGGCCAACTCGACACGCGCCTCGTCGTCGCTGACCACCCGGCGGACGAACTTCTGCCGTTCCCGGACGATCTGGCCCATCTGCTTCTCGATGGCGGCCACGTCCTCGGGGGTGAACGGGCGCGCGGCATCGAAGTCGTAGTAATAGCCGTCGGTGATGAACGGCCCGATGCCGAGCTTGGTGTCGGGGTACAGAGATTGGACGGCCTGCGCCGTGACGTGGCCGGTGGAGTGGCGAAGGATGTTCAGGCCGTCCGGCGAGTCGATGCCGACCGGCTCCACCTCGTCGTCGGGAGCAAGAGCACGGGACAGGTCGCGGAGTTCGCCGTTGACCCGCATCGCGACCACGGTGCGGTCGGCTGCGAACAGGTCGAGTCCGGTGGTCTCGGTCTCGACCACCCGGGCTTCGCGCGAATCGGGGCGCACCACGGTGATGGAGACAGACACGACAGGACTTCCTTCCGGATCAGGGATCGTCGCCCGACCTCGGGCGCAGCGTCCATTGTGCCGCAATCGCTGCCGCGGCGCCGTCCCGGGAGCCACCCGTGAGGTACTGCACCGTCGCGCTCGCCTAACTACTGTCCGCTCGCCGAAGTTGGGGAGCGGACAGTAGTTAGGCGAGCGCGAGAGGGTCAGCCTCAGTGACACCGATGGCGTCCGGGCTGAGTGCGAGGGTGCGGACATGACAAGACCGGGCTCCGATCCCCCCGGTCGGAACCCGGTCTTGCTACGTCAGGATGTCTGGACCTGTTCGGTCTATCCCCCTTTGGCAACCAGTCCCCTTGCGATTTCCCCCGACAAGGTTTTGGTTGTCCCCCCGCCGATTAGGTTACGCATCAGACATTGCGGGTTCTACCCGGTTCTGTCCCCCTCGC
Organism: uncultured Actinomycetota bacterium; assembly: GCA_963723605.1. Taxonomy (GTDB): domain Bacteria; phylum Actinomycetota; class Actinomycetes; order Propionibacteriales; family Propionibacteriaceae; genus Micropruina. The sequence goes on from CAVRRM010000005.1 coordinate 135,886, forward strand.
GGGTGACTTTGGGAGGGACTCTGCGGCCTTGGTCACACGGCTCAACAGGACGTATTACCGGACGGCGACGACAGTCCGGTCGATTTCGAAGGCGGCTCCACCGGGCCGATCGCCGCTCCAGTTGATCGACGAGCATGCGCCCAGGCGGTATCGAGAGGCCCAGGTCGTTCCTGGCGGTTTTGGGCGAAGGAGAGGAAAATGGGTCGCTAGGTGCATCACCGGCGGCCCATCCGCGTCCTGTAGATACCAGCCGGTACTGCATCACTGGGGTGTGGACACCAGCCGGGGTGACCTGAGGGGGGCACGATGGCCAAGAATTTGTTGTTCGAACTGCCCGGTGGAAACAAGTTGCGGGCGGACGCAGCCGCGTCGTACGTGCGGATGCGGGCCGCGGGCATGCCCGCCGGTGGGGTAGCCGTGTTCCACCGCAGCATGAAGAAGCAGGCCGAGTTGTACCGTCGGCACAAGCTGGGGATCGGGCCGCTGGCGGCCAGGCCGAGTCCGACCGCACCGCATGTGCGGGGGGTCGCAATCGATCTGCAGACCACATCGGCCGGACGCTATGACCCGTCGGATGCTCACCTGTGGCTGACCGACGGCGGCGATGGTGGCAGCCGGCCCAAAGCCGGCGAGAAGTTGCAGGCACACGCCTTCGGCTGGCGGCGCACCGTTCCGTCCGAGCGTTGGCATTTCGGCTACGACCCGGGTCGAGACCGCCGTCGCGCCGCCGACCTCAAGGGCCGCCTCGAGCAGTTGGGGTTCAGCGACGTGGCCAAGTTCCAAGCGGCCCACGGACTCGCCCCGGACGGCAACGACGGCCCGCTGACCTGGAAGGCGCTCCTCATGCTGACCGGCGCCGGCGCCACGACCAGCGTCGCTCCGCTGAAGTTCAGGTTCGGGCACGCCACCTTCGCGGTATCGGGCGAGGCGGTCGACGACGCCATCCATGGCCGGTTCCTGATGGATCAGCTGGCTTGCTCGGTGTACGCACTCACCGGGGTGCCCGAACGGCGACGAACGGCGATCCGGATCGCGATGGGCGGCGAAGACAGCTGGCTGGTGTACCCGCTCGGCGACGCCACCGTGTTGTGGAGCGCGGCCAAGTGGTTGAACCACGACCGCGCCGAGGTCGCGTTCGGTTCGTCCGGATCCGGCGGAGCCGTCCGGGCACGGCTCAGCGCCCGATCGACTGGTCGCCCGCTGGACGTGATCGCACTGCAGGCGCGCAGGGCTGACGAGTTCCCGTCCGTGGACGAGGCGGCACAGGCTCAACAGGCGGACCTGGAGCAGGCGCTCACGAAGCTGCATCGCACGAAGGTGCCGACCGTTGTGGCCGGTGACCTGGGATCCGCCCAGGCGACCGCCATCCTGACCAAGCGGGGGTTCAAAAAAATATCCGGCCCAGTGCCGGACGGCGGCAACGCGGCGCGGCAGGTCTGGATGTCGTCCAAGATCGCCCTTCGGCTCGCCAGCGCGATGGGCGATCCGGCGGCAATGGACCCGTCCTGGCAGCTGAAACTCACGCTGCCGAAAGTAGCGAGCTGACCCCTCGCCTGAGTGGGGCACAGCCATGGCCGGTTCCCGACGGGGAACCGGCCATTGCCGACCTGGTGGGCGGTATCAGACTTGAACTGATGCCAAGCCCAGAGGTGGACAGCACCTGGGCATGCGGCCAGACGCCCAGCCGGTCCTAGTCGGTGTCCCGATGTTCGGTCGGCGCGGCAGCGGAGGCCTTTCCTCGGTCCCCGTCGGGACACCTTTTGGAAAGGCAGACAGCCCTGGACGGACTCGACTGCGACGAGGCACTCGGAGAGTCGGCCGAAACGACCCCTGCAGCGCTACGGCCCCGTCGTTTCGATCCCTGTTTGGCGGCGTCAGCGAGGCGCACTCGAGGTGGCTGCACTGGGTAAGAATGCCACCACGCGCATCGCAAGCGGTGCCCGTGATGACGCTAGTGTTACCCCACGAGCCACCGAGAGGCCATGGCATGGGCGACGTGTTCGATTTGACAGTTCAGTTAGGCGTCGGCATGGCCGACGTCAAGCTTCTCTCCCCCTGCGAATCGCCGGTCGCTGTGACGGGCGAAATAACTGGCACGCCACCGAAGAACATTGGGGAGCCGCTCCGCACCAGCAGGATTATTGCCAAGATAGGTGTTGGTGAGCACGCCAAATTTAGGGACCCGATAACCGGCCATGAAATCGAGTTCTGGCAGCAAACGGCGCAGCTGACGATCTCAGACGCGGGGGTCGCATGGTACGGGCTTAACGGCAAGCACGATCGGCTGGACGTAGCTGAGGAGCCACAGGGCTCCGATACGTATGTGCTCTCCAAAGACGGGCAATTCATGGGTCGAGTAACGCTGAGTGGCGTCGCCATCGCTGGTGTGGCGTGACGCCGAGGATGTAGGGAACGCGCTGTCCACTGGCTCGATCACCCTGATGCCCGGTGGCCTGTGCGGCCCTCAGACCGCCTCACTATCGATCCGAGGACCGCAGCGAGAAGCGGACCGGAGCGGCGATCGCTGGCGAACGCGGCGCGTTGATGTACAAACGCCCTATTCAGCAGCAGCAACCTGGGGGCGGTGTCTGTACGGGGGCGGTGCCCTGTGCCCAGTGATGTGCGGCATTTCCGCGCTGGGTGATGTGCGACAGTGCGGGTCTGTTTCGTCGAGTCTGAGGCGTTGACGTCTCTGTGGGGGCGTCGTCTCGGGTCGGGTGCCGGGAATCTCCCCGGCTGGTGTTGACGGTAGTCGAGCAGCCTTTGAGTGCCGTCGGTGGAGTGTTAGCCGGGATTTAGGTCAGCGGGGACATCGCCGCGGTCGGATCCTCGCGTCAGTCAGGTCCTGCCCGTCTGGCGGTGCGGCAATTTCGCTGGCCGCACCGCCCCCGGGGTCAGCAGCCGCAGCCGCAGCCGCATTCGGGGCAGCAGTCGCACCACACGGTCGTTTCGATCATGGCAAGTCACCTCCTCTCTGTTCTGGCGGGCACCAGTTACCGGGTAGCGGTGGCGGACAATCCTGGTCCGGCAGCGCCTCCACCATGGCCACCAGTTGGTCGCGCAACGCGCTCAGCCGGGCCATCTCGGCGTCCAGATCGCTTAGTCGGCGGCGCAGCAGTGCCTCTGCCGGTTCACAAGGACACACGCCGGTATCGCGGATGGCCAGCAAGTCTTTGATGTCGCGCAGCTTCAGCCCCAGGCGTTGTGCGCCTTGGATGAACTGCAATCGGTCCACTGCATCTGCTTGGTAGACCCGATAGCCCGCCGGGGTTCTGGCCGGGATTAGCAGTAGGCCGGCCTTCTCGTAGTACCGGATCGTGTCCGCCCTGACGTCCACGGCAGCGGCCAACTCGGCTACCCGATAGCTCTTCGTTGGCGTCTTCATTGGTCCCATATGACAAGGCTAAACCTTGGACCGTACTCCAAGGTCAACACGTTGAGGCAAGCGATTTTCTTCTGCACTCCGGAAGGCGGAGGCATGCCTCCCACTACTTTCTTGGCCGGAAGGGTCGGGGAGAACCGGGAGCCTGGAGCACTGATCCGTCCAAGGGGTCGGTGATCGCCAGCGGACCAAGGCGGACGGTCTGGAACTGCCCGCCCGTGCGGGCCAACGGTACGTATCGCACCGCCCCTTCTCGTCAGCATCTTCCAGGTCGCACACTGGAGCATGCCTGTGAGTGAGGAGACGCTGGCAGGGCTGCGGTGGATCCGTGACGACTACAGCCATGTGGTTGCTTCGGCAGGGCCGGCGGACTTGGAAGGGCCCAGCGATGGCACGCGCTGGACGAACGGCCAGCTGTTGTTTCACATGTGGTTCGGCCAGCGGATCGCGCGTGTGTTCGTCCCGCTCTTCGGTGTGCTGGGACGGCTACCGAGACCCCTTGGCGTCGGTTACGCCCGTCTGCTGTCGGCGTTGACCCGGCCCTACAACTGGGTGAACTTCGTAGCTCCCGTGGGCGGGGCGCGGCTGGTCGGGCCACACCGCACGGACCGGTGGATGCGAGCCGACACGGACTGGCTGCTGCGGTGGGCGACGGCAGCTTCGGACAAGAAATTGGGACTCACCGCGCACGTACCCGCCGAGTGGGACCCGTACTTCAGATCCAGCATGTCACGAGTTGACATCTTGGACTGGGCACCAAAGCACTACCGCCACCACCGCAACCAACTGACCCTGCCGGCGACGCGGCGCTCCGGGTGAGCGGTGCCAGTCCGCACCATCAAGCCACGCGCATCTACCTAAACGTGCGTTAAGGTATCTGCATGAAGGTGCTGTTCGCCCATCAGGCGTTGTCGGATGAGAGCCGGTTGTCGATCGCGCAGGCGTTGCTGACCGAGGACTTGGCGCCGGGTGAGATCGCCAGGCGGTGGGGATTGTCGACTCCGTTGGTGGCGCACCATCTGGGCGTCCTGGTCGAGGCGGGGTTAGTGGTGCGCCGGCAAGGTGAGCATGACGGCCGCAAGAGCTATCTGTCCTTGCGTCATGAGGTGCCGGAAGTTGTAGCGATGGTAGCGGTGGGGGCGCCGCGGATGCCGGTACCGCGGCGGGTGGCTTTCGTCTGTACTCGCAATTCGGCTCGGTCAAAGTTGGCGGCGGCGTTGTGGCGCGAGGTGAGCGTGGTGCCGGCAGTGGACGCAGGCACCGATCCGGCGGCGGCCCCACACCCGTTGACGCTGCGGGAGGCGGCGCGCCATGGTTTGAACGTCGACGACACCATGCGGCAGGTGACCGGGACGCTCACCGCGGACGACTTGGTGATCGCTGTCTGTGATCACGTGCACGAAACTCTCCCGGCGCGTTGGAAGCGGAGGCACTGGTCCATTCCCGATCCGGTACCGGAGTCATCGACAGCGTCTTTCGACCACGCCTACAGGGCAATCGAGACCCGTATCCATGACCTGCGGCGCACCTTGAGCGCCACGGGCTACTCAGCCCTTCCATCGATCGTTGGACAAAGGAGCCCATCGTGAGCACCACAAAGCAGAGCGACCCGTATCGGGCGATCATCGACGACCTGGCCTACTCCTACGACGGTGTATTCGATCGCGAGGAAATCAGCCGTACCGTCCACGGCGCCCGGATGATGTTTGAGGGGCCGCGACCATCACTCAATTCCTGCCGGTGCTCGTCGCCCACCACTAAAAAGAATCCCGTCAGCGAAGGGAGCCACCCGTGACCACCAACCGTCCGTCGGTGTTGTTCGTCTGTGTCCACAATGCCGGCCGGTCGCAAATGGCCGCCGCCTACACCAACTCGCTTTCCGGCGGTGCAGTCGAGGTCCGCTCAGCCGGCTCGGCACCCGCCGACAGCATCAACCCGGCCGTCCGGGACGCGATGCTGGAGGAACGCATCGACATCTCGGCCGAGAAGCCGAAGATCCTCACAACCGAGGCCGTCCAGGCCTCCGATGTGGTGATCACCATGGGCTGTGGCGACGCCTGCCCCTACTTCCCCGGCAAGCGCTACTTGGACTGGACGTTGGACGACCCCGCCGGACACGGGGTCGAGGCGGTGCGTCCGATCCGCGACGAGATCAAACGCCGCGTCGAGGGACTACTGCGCGACCTGGGCGTCGAGCCGCGGCGGGCGGCATGACGGCCAGCCCGGAACTCCCGTCGGTGCTGTTCGTCTGCGTGAAGAACGCCGGTAAGTCGCAGATCGCCGCCGCACTGCTGCGACATTATGCCGGCGAGAAGATCGAGGTGTTCTCGGCCGGCACCCGAGCCGCCCGCAGCCTCAACGAGGAAGCCCGGTGGGCGGTGGAGGAGATCGGCGCGACGATGGCCGGGGAGTATCCCAAACCTCTCGATCCCGCCCTGGTGGCCCGGGTCGACCGGATGGTGATCATCGGCGAAGAAGCGGTGGTCGACTCGCCGCCAGGGATGCGGGGCACGATCGACACCTGGATCACCGACGAGCCGTCCCTGCGCGGCATCAACGGCATGGAACGCATGCGGCTAGTCCGCAACGACATCGACCACCGGGTCCGCGCCCTTGCCGCCGAACTCACCGGCCCGGGCTGACCCCCGACCTCATACAGCGGCCGGAACGTCGGCTTGATGCAGAAAGGACGCTCAAGCCTGAGAGCTTCCGGGTTGATCCAGTGGAAGACCCAGGTGTCGCGCCGCTCACCGCTGATCAGGCCGGCTCGCGGAGCATTCAGGTGCTGACTGATCGTCGGTCCCGACAGGCTGCAGTGACTGCGCCTGGTCAGATCCGATCACCAAGGATCTCTTGCTCACAGACGGCGCGCGAGGCGATGCAATCTTCGATGGCAAGCCAGCAGAACTTGGGCTAGCCGTTTGGCTGGCAGACGCGAGAACGGGCCTGGCCAGATCGTGAATCCCAAATCAGGAATCACGCTCTGACAAGCCCGATCTCTCGGTGGGCGGTACCAGACTTGAACTGATGACCTCTTCCGTGTCAGGGAAGCGCGCTACCAACTGCGCCAACCGCCCGAGGTGGAGACGGGATTTGAACCCGTGTACACGGATTTGCAGTCCGTTGCCTCGCCTCTCGGCCACTCCACCGGTAAGAACCGGCCTCGCCGCGGCAGGTACGAGACCAACTCCGAGCGGACGACGGGATTCGAACCCGCGACCCTCACCTTGGCAAGGTGATGCTCTACCAACTGAGCCACGTCCGCGTGCGTTCCGCGACCCCTGCAGGTCGTGGTGCGCATGCAACCATAACAACCCGCCGACTGGGCAGGCAAACCGGGCAGGGCCGTCGCGAGTCCCCCACGTCGATGTGCACGGAGGTTCCAGGATCGGCTATCGTGAGTCCTCGCGGGCGATTGGCGCAGTGGTAGCGCGCTTCGTTCACACCGAAGAGGTCACTGGTTCGAACCCAGTATCGCCCACCGCAGCATTCCCCGCCTGACAAGGCGCGACGCTCCCCGACCAGCTGCAGTCACGATCATCGGTGACGCCCTGCCTGTCTAGCTGCCGGTCGAGCCCGGCTGACTCTTGGGCTTGAACAGCTAATCCATCACTGTCGCACCCGTCTGAATCACCGGCCGCAACTGGTGCCGATAGACAGCTCCGTGACCGTCGTTCCACGGTGCCCCACCAGCTGAGAGATCGCGTCAAGCGGAACCCCGGCATCCGACAGGACCGACACAACGAATGCCGCAGCTCCCGCGGCGTCCAATAGGCCGGATCGATCCCCGCGACCAGACCGAGCGCGGCGGAAGTCACGCCGAACGTTCGCCGCGTCCATCTGTGAGTCTGTCCTGGTGGTGAACACCAAGCCCGTTTCCCGCCAGTCCAGTCCCGCGACCAGACGGTCGGCAGCCTGCTGAGCCCGAACCTGACTGAGCCAGATGCCCAGTGGCCACGCCTGCCTGGCGATCCGCGTGTCGACTTGAGCGCCGCCGGCCGGTCGCCCGGATGCTGGGGATGACGAGGCATGACCCAGTTTTCCAGCAGCCCGAGCGGCTCGGGCGTACGCTCCACGTATAGATGGGCGGCCCTAGCGATCCTTGCCAGCACTTCCCGTTCGGCTTCAAGGGGGAAGGGATCATGACAACAACCGCTCCTGCTGGCGCCGCCCAGACGTCGGTCAAACCGTTCGGGGCTCGGGACAAGATCGGCTACATGTTCGGCGACCTGGGCAACGACATGTCGTTCGCCCTGGCCTCGACGTTCCTGATGGTTTTCTACACAAATGTGCTCGGCGTGAGCGCCACGCTAGTGGGCACTGTCCTGCTGTTGGTGCGATTACTCGACTCCTTCGTCGACGTCGCCATCGGGGTTGCCGTTGATCGCTCCAAGCCCCACAAGGACGGAAAGTTCCGGCCATGGATCAAACGCGGCATGTTCCCGGTGGCGATCGCCTCCTTCCTTTTGTACCTGCCGTTCGCGAATCAGCTGAATGACACCCTGAAGTTGGTGTACGTCTTCGTCACCTATCTGCTCTGGAGTTGCGCCTACTCGTACATCAACATCCCTTATGGGTCGATGGCAGCGTCGCTTTCGCCGGACCCGGCCGATCGTGCCTCGCTGTCCGTGTTCCGCACCCTGGGTGGCCAGGGCGCCAACATAGCGATCTCACTGCTGGTTCCCCTCTTCATCTACGTCAGCGTCAGCGCTCCCGACGGAACCATCAAGCAGGCAGTCAGCGGGACCAACTTCATGATCGTGGCGGGTGTGCTCTCGGTGCTCGCGGTGGTCTGGTACACGATCCACTACAACATGGTCACCGAACGGGTTGCCGCGAAGCCCGTGGCGGCGGGCGAAAATGTGCACGGAGTCGGGCATATGCTCGCCGGTCTGGCCAAGAACAAGGCGTTGCTCGCACTGATCGTCGCGGCCCTTGCGCTGTTGATGGCCACCATGCTCTCCGGGGCCTTGTCGTCCTACCTGTGGTTGGTGTACTTCCAAAACGGTGCGCTGCAGGGTATCTCCCAGACGCTTTCGATCGCGCCGATACTGCTGTTGCTTCCCTTTGCCACGCCTATGGCGAAACGCTTCGGCAAGAAGGAAGTCTCCGCGATCGGCATGCTGTTCGCCTCCGCTGTGTTCCTGATCCTGTATTTCCTTCATGCCCGCAACGGCGCGGTCTATATCGCCGGAATCCTCATTGCGGGGCTGGGTCTGGCCTGGCTCAATACGCTGGTTTGGGCGTTCATCGCCGACATCATCGACTACCAGGACGTCCAGACCGGGGTCCGTGAGGACGGCACCGTCTATGCCGTCTATTCCTGGTCCCGCAAGGTCGGCCAGGCGCTGGCCGGCGGTCTGGGCGGGTGGGCGTTGGGCTGGATCGGTTACGACTCACTGATCGCCAAGAGTGGCGGGACCCAATCGCAGGGGACCGTCGACGGCATCTACCTACTGTCCACCCTCGTTCCTGGCGTCCTCTACGGATTGGTGGCTCTGGTTCTGATCTTCTGGTATCCGTTGTCGAAGAAGGCAGTATTGAGTAACTCGGCGATCTTGGCTGAGCGCAACGCCTTGGAGACCGCAGCGGAAATCGCAGCCGCCGCCGATGCAACGGGCACCACCCCGAAGAAGATCGTCACCATCTGGGAGTTGTACGGATCGGGCATGGAAGAAATCGCCCAGCGTCTCGCGTCTACGATGAACCTGCCCTTGCACAAGCAGGCCTTCTCCAGCGAAGAGATCGAGGCTTCCGAAGCCGAACGCGAGAACCTGTGGGGGCTCGAACGCCTGTTGTTGGGATCGGGCCCGGTGGCGGCTTCGCCCTCCGGAACGTCGACCGACGTGACCATCGCAGCCAAGACGCTCGCCGATGCCGCCGCGGAGAACCGTCGGGTCGTCGCCGACGAGGCGAAGGTCGGCGGCATCGTCCTCGGACGCAACGGCGCCTTCCTGCTGAATGGGGTGCCGGGCGCCCTGCACGTGAAGCTGGTGGGCCCTGTAGCGGCACGGGTCACCCGTGCGGCCGCCCTGGCAGGCATCTCTGAAGAGCGGGCGGCGAAGAGGCAGATCGTCGAGGACGCGGTTCGGCGCGAGATCTCGTTGATGTGCTACAGCTTCGATCCCACCGGCAACGACTATTACGACCTTGTGATCGACACCAGCAAGTTCAGCGTCGACGAAGCAGTGGCCATGATTCAGCGAGCGGCCGATCAGGTGGTTTCCTGACTATGGGCGAGGGAGTCGCCGGGCTGGTTCGAACCCCCCCATCGCCCACCCGCACGAATCCTTCTTTGACAAGGTGCAACAGCTCTGACGAGTGGGATTCTTCGGTCCGTGCGCAGCCGTAGGTCGACTCCAGGCTGAGGTGGTCGGGACCAAGGTCCCGGCAAATCGGGACCAAGCAGCACTCCCGCCAGGTGCCGAATGCGTCACGATGGGGGGACGAGGCGTCCCCCCAGGAGGTTGCGTAGATGTCCACCCCAAATCTCGGCTCCAGGCGACGATCGATTGCCGCCGCCGCGCAGCGAGCACAGTCGCTCGCACTGCTCCGCCACCACCAAGAGGGCCGGTTCGGCTATCCGAGCGGGCGCGGACCCCGCGCAGTCGTGGTCACGTACGCGGTGACTGCGGCCGGTGACATCGTCATCCGGGTGCCCGCCTATCACGAACTCGGCCGCTATGCCGATGGCGAGTGGGTCTCGTTTGAGGTGGAGGAGTACGTCGACCCGCACCTTCTGGAGACGGTGACGATTCACGGCACCGCCCAGGTGAGTGCCGATGATCACAACCCGAGTGGGCCGCCGGAGGACTGGCCGGACTGCGTGCAGACCAGCATGGTCGTGGTATCGGTCGACGAGATGGAGTGCGTGTTCCGGCAGGACGGTCGTCTGCTGACCACGAGCTGACCGCTCGAAAGTCGGAGTAGGACGCTGACGATCCCGCCGGTCAGGTTTCGCGCGGGAGACTCCGCTTGCGTACCTCGGCACCCAGCACAGCAGCCTGGGTGCGGCGCTGCATATGCAGTTTTGCCAGCATCGCCGAGACATAGTTCTTGACCGTCTTCTCGGCTAGGAAAAGGCGTTCGCCGATCTGACGGTTGGATAATCCGTCGGCGATCAGGTCCAGTATCTCGCGCTCCCGACGAGTCAGCTGGCGCAGTCGGGCGTCCGGCTCCTGAGTACCCCGGCGCAACCGGTCCAGCAACTTTCCGGTGACCGCCGGATCGAGCAGGGATTTGCCGTCGGCCACCGTCCGGATGGCGTCGGCCAGCGAGGAACCGCCGATCTGCTTCAACAGGTACCCGGCCGCCCCGGCCATCACAGCGGCGAACAGCGCCTCGTCGTCGTCGAAGGAGGTCAGGATCAGGCAGCGCACCTCCGGGTGCCGCGACCTGATTTCGCGGCAGACGTCGATGCCGCTGCCGTCCGGAAGCCGAGCGTCGAGCACCGCGACGTCCGGTCGGGCCGCCGGGATCCGGCGCAGGGCGTCGCGCGCGGTGCCGGCTTCACCGACCACCACCAGGTCGCCGGTGCTGGCCAGCAGGTTGGTCACTCCACGCCGGACGATCTCGTGGTCGTCCAGCAGGAACACACGCGTAATCGCAGGGGCGGTCGAACCCGACTCAGACGGAACGGCGTGCTCCACGTGCGATCACCTCCAGGTGACAGGCGAAAACCCTAACCCGCGCCGCGCTCGCCGCCCAGAGACGTTCGCCCGGTGAGTTGGGACTTTGGACCCTGCCTGACGCATCACTCAGCGACAACACTCGGACCCAAGAGCAGACCGATCAGGATTTTTCCAGCCGACTGGGTGCCGGGGGGCGTGGCGGCTTGGCGATGCTCTGCTGGAAGGCGCGCGGCCGGGCTGGGGGGCCAGGTCACGCATCGAGGGGGGACAGCCGTCGGAGGGCCCCCCGCCCTTGCGGGACGAGGGCGGGGGGCCCCGTTCGGCCTCAGGTGACAGGTACCGTCCAGACCAACTCGGTGCCTCCGTCAGCGCCGGGGATGACCTGGCAGGAGCCTCCCCTTCGCGATGCCCGCTCGGCCAGATTGTGCAAACCGCTGCGTCGTCCGCCAGGTCGGATGCCAACCCCGTTGTCTATCACCGTCAGCTTCACCACACCACCGATCGCCTTGGCCTCGACCCCGATGTCGGTGGCCCGCGAATGCCGCAGGGCGTTGGTCAGGGCCTCCCGGACGACCGCGTGGACGTCGTCGAGCAAGGCGCCGTCCACCGCCGTGTCGACGGGACCGATGAAGGCCACCCGCGGCATGAAGCCCAACGCGACCGACGCCTCCACCACGACTCCCAGGATGGTGGCTCGCGCCTCAGGCGCGCCGGCGGCGGGGTCGCGCAGTTCGAAGATCGTGGTCCGGATCTGCTGGATCGTGGCATCCAGTGCCTCGACCACGCCGACCAGTTGCGCTGGCCCGCTCCGGGTTGGCGTCCGCGGCCAGTCCTTGCAGACTGAGTCCGGCGGCGAACAACCTCTGGATGACGTGGTCGTGCAGGTCGCGGGCGATCCGGTCCCGATCCTCGAACAGGGCCAGACGTTCTCGATCCGCCCGCACCTCGGCGAGTTCCAGCGCGATCGCGGCATGGGTGGCGAACGCCTCGGCCATCTCCAGGTCGGCGGCGCCGAACTGCCTGCCGCCCCGGGAGCGACCGATGATCATCGCGCTGCGGGCACCAGATCGTCCGGACAACGGCACCGCTAGCAACGGGCCGACGTCCACGAAGCGAACCTGATGGACCTGATACCCGTGGCCCTCGGCGTCATCCAGCACCAAGCCACGTCCGGTCGACATGGCGAGCGCGGCCAGTGAGTTCCGGACCGGGTAGCGCAGCCCGACGATACGATCCGCGGCCTGTCCGGCAGCCACCACCACCACCAGCTGCTCGGGGCTTTCGGAGTGGCGCACGAGGGACACCACGTCCGACTCGGCCAGCCGGAGCACCGTGTCAACGATCTGCTGCAGCGGGTCCTGGTCCGCGTCCGGATCGAACAGGTTGGCGTTGATCTCGGCGGCCGCCAGAGCCCACTCCTGTCGCCGTCTGGAGTCGTCATAGAGCCGGGCGTTCTGGATGGCGATGCCAGCGGTGGTGGCCAACGCTCTGATCAGTTCCTCATCCTCGCTGCTGAACGAGCCGGACTCGCTATCGGTCAGGTAGAGGTTGCCGTAGGTGTTCTGGCGAAACCTGATGGGAGCGCCCAGGAAGGACTCCATGGGCGGATGGTGGGGCGGGAATCCTGACGAGCGCGGGTCGTCGGCGATCCGTGGCACCCGGATCGCCGCGTCACCCTCGATCATGGCGCCAAGCAGTCCGTGTCCCTGGGGCAGATCTCCGATCAGCCGCTGGGTGGCCTCGTCGATGCCGTCCACGACGAACTGCTCCACCCCGCCGTCCGATCCGATCACGCCCAGGGCGGCATACCTCGCGTGTGCAACCTCTCGGGCCGCGCGGGTGATCAGCTGCAGCACCCGGGGAAGGGACAGCTCGCCCAAAATCGCCTGGTTGGCCCTCAACAGTGGGCCCAACCACCGCTGCACCTCCTCCAAGGACGGTGTTTCGGCGCTCGGAACAGTTTCTGGCGCGCGCGCGGGCCTCGGCGTTGCAATCGGACTCTCAGGTGAGCCGGCAGTCGACGTGACCATGAGTAGACAGTAGAACTCGCTGCCCCCGGCCCACAGCCATCGGGCGAAACACCTGCCCGGCGACCTAGCCGGGACTTCGGTCCCGACAGTTCTCACCGTCTGACTCTCATCACCGACGGGCAGCGCCCGCGGGACGGCGGCCACGGTCCTGTTCGCAGCCGTTCTGCTGGCCTGGGCGGTGGCCCGGGTACCCAACCGCTTGGTCGGGCTGACCTTCCGGCTGGGCGCGGTCGCGTATCTGGTCTACAACGCCGTGCTCCTGCTATTTGCCACTCCCTACAATCGCGCCTTCCTGCTCTACGTGACGATGCTGGCGTTTGCCCTGTTCTCACTGATCGGGCTGGTCCGCTCCGTCGGCCAGCAGGTACGTCAGCAGACCGGAGTCCGGCGTTTCCTCGCCGGCTACCTGCTCGCAGTTGCGGTGGCGAACGCCGCCCTGTGGCTGGCCAGGATCGTTCCGGATCTGCTCGATCGTCCGGGCGCTCTGCTGGACGGCACCGGCCTGACCACCAATCCGATCTTCGTTCAGGATCTCGGCTTCTGGTTGCCGGCAGTTGTGGTGATCGCAACCTGGTGGTGGTCCGGCCGCCCCGCCGGCATCATCCTGGGTGGAGCCACGCTCACCTTCTGGGTGCTTGAGTCGATCAGCGTCGCAGCCGACCAGTTCTGGGGCTCAGCGGCAGATCCGACCTCCACGGTCGTGTCCGCCCAACTGGTGCCAGGGTTTGCTGCTCTCGCCTTCGTCACGGCCCTGCTGCTCGTGCTTCATCTGCGCACCGTGCAGGTGGATGAAGCCGAACGTGCCCGAGCTGACGACTCGTCCTGACCGCGGTCGACGCTGAGACGCAGAAGCGACTGAAGGCTGCCGGCGAAGCCGTTCCGGTTGCCGGAACGCACAGCGTTACCGGCATGCCGATGGCCGCTAGTGCCCATCCTCACGATGTCCGAACTGCCTGCCGCTGATCTGCTGCAGGGTGATCCCGATGACGAGATTGCGGCTGCCGCCGACCCAGGGCAGCGGGCGAAATCCAGCCCACGCCTCGGTTGTCCGCATCGGCACTGACACTGCGGCCGAACTACCCCGGACGATCACGCTCCAGCCGCTGCGCCGGGTGGCATCGAACTCATCGACCTCGAACACCACCTGCGTGGGTCGACCCAACGCGGACAACACGCCGTACGGTGACGTGCGAAAGAACACCATGCCGTCGTCGAAGGCATAGCTCACCGGGAACAACTCCGGCCCGTGAGTAGACGTCCAGGCAACGCGCCCAATCGCGTGCTCGCCGAGTAGTCGCCGGCAGTTGTCCGGATCGAGTTCACTCAGAAGCGCCACGGACTCAACACCCTCGAAGTCACCGCTGGACATCATGGTCGTGTCTCCGATCTCGGTCCCGGGGTGGCGATCCACGAGCACGCGGCCCATCGTCCACGATGCCGCAGGGAGAGCTTCGGCACACCGCCCTTGGGTCACTTCCGAAGGGGACCTTTGGCCTGCTCGGCAGCGTCGGCGGGAATGAGAACCCGCCAGCACGGCCTGATCGGGTCGGGTTCCTCGACGACGGCTTGACAAGACGTCGAGGGCCGGTTGCACTGGCAGGTGTGCGGCTGACGCCGATGGAACTCGCGCTAGAAAGGTGGTCGATCATGCCGAACCTCGCATGCCCACCGTTCACTTTCTGGCACACGAGGATCCATGAATCGACCACGCTCGAGCACGGCAGCTGCACAATCAGATGATTTTCACTCAGGCCTAGCGGCCGGCGATCGTCGGTCGCTCAATCTCGGCGTGCTGGCCCACGTCGACGCCGGCAAGACCAGCCTGACTGAGGCGCTCTTGTTCGCGGGCGGGGCATTGGACCGGGTGGGACGCGTGGACGCCGGCACCACCCAGACCGACTCGATGACGCTTGAACGCCGTCGCGGGATCACGATCCGAACCGCGGTGGCGACCTTTCAACTGAACGGCGTCACCGTCAACCTGGTCGACACCCCGGGTCACCCGGACTTCATCGCCGAGGTCGACCGATCACTGGCTGTGCTCGACGCCGCGGTGCTGGTGGTGTCGGCGGTGGAGGGTGTGCAGGCCCAGACCGTCGTGCTCTACCGGGCGCTGCAGCGTCTCGAGGTACCTGCGGTCTTCTTCGTGAACAAGATCGACCGGACCGGAGCCGACCCCGATCGGATTGTCGAGGAGATCCGTCACCGGCTCACGCCCGCGGTGGTGCCGCTCGGCACCGTCGACGGTCCGGGTGCCGCCACGGCCGGATTCAAGCCGGCGCAGTGGGACGACCCGGCCACAGCAACCGCCGTCGTCGCTCAACTGGCCGAGCATGACGAGGCGCTGCTCGCCGACTGGGTTGGGCGTGGCGAGGCCGGATCGACACCCGAGTTGTGGGACTCGCTCGGGCGGCTCACCCGGCTGGCAGCGGTTCACCCAGTGCTGTTCGGTTCGGCCAGGACCGGCGCCGGCGTCGCCGAACTGATCGATGTGCTGACAGACCTGCTGCCGCCCGATCCCCCGCCGGCCGAGACCCGACCGTCTGGTCAGGTCTTCAAGATCGAGCGCACCTCGGCCGGCGAACGGATCTGCTCAGTGCGGATGCGTGCCGGCTGCCTGGCCGTCCGCGACAGGGTCGAACTAGCGCCGGACCGGGTCGGTACCGTCACCGCTTTGGAGGTGCACGAACCTGGCGGACCTGTTGGTCGTCTTCGGACCGAGGCGGGTCAGATCGCCCGAGTCCACGGTCTCGTCGCCGCTCGGATCGGCGACCAGTTCGGTTCGCGTCTGATACCGGCTGGGCGTTCTTTTCCTCTGCCCGCCCTGCAGACCCTCATCACTGCCCGCGACCGCGCCCAGGCGGGCGAACTGCATCGTGCGCTGCTCGAACTGGCCGACATCGACCCGTTGATCAGGCTTCGGCCCGACCGCGCGGGGGCGCTGCGGGTCAGCGTCTACGGGGCGGTCCAGCAGGAGGTACTCGCTCAGACCCTGGCGCTGGACTACGGCATCGAGGTGGACTTCGAGGCAACCACGGTGATCTGTCTCGAGCGTCCGGCGGGTCGGGGTGCAGCGATCCGCCGGATGGGCGACCCCGGCCACCGGATGGGCTACACCCTCGGCGTCACTGTCGAGCCCATCCCACCCGGGGCCGGGGTCGAGATCGAGGTCACCACCGACCACCGGTCGCTGCCGCTGCACGTCTACGGAACCGTCCAGGCGTTCCGCACGGCCCTGCTCGGATACCTGGCCGGCCCCCTCGCCGCCGGGCCGCACGGCTGGCAGGTCACCGACGTCCGGATCACCGTCACCGATAGCGGCTATCCACCAGCCGGACCATCCGCGGCCGACGTGAGAAACACCCTCGCCGTCGTCGTCGCCGAAGCCCTGCAGCGGGCCGGCACAGTGGTCTGCGAACCGATTGATCGGTTCCGGGTCGAGACCCCCGACCACACCATGACCAACGTCTTCGGCCTGCTGGCCCGACACCGCGCCGTCTCCGACACCCCGCACAGCACCGACGGCGTCACCATCATCGGCGGCACCATCCCGACCGCCGAGGTCGACGCCGTGCGGGCCCGCCTTGCCACTGCCGCCCACGGCGAAGCAGTCCTGGAATCGGCCCTCGACCACCACACCCCACTGCACCGGTCGGCTGGGTGATCAACCGGACGTCAGCTCGGCCCAGGCTGGTCCGCCAGATCTGGGTGAAACTCTTCTGCGAGGCTGCGCAAGCCGACGGCGCGCCATGCCGCTCGGGGAAAGGCCGGGTGCGGTCTACTGATGGAACGCCGTCAGGCGGATCGATACCAGGACGCCAGGAATGACGGCGCCCAGTTTCGCGACATAGCGGGCCGGCGGTTGGGTCGGGAACCAGGTGGTCCACTCCTCATTCATGCCCGAGAAGTCGTCGGGATCGGCTAACAGGACGCCGACTTCGAGGACGTCGTCAAGGCTGGCCCCGGCAGCTTTCAGCACCGCGCGGCAGTTGCTGAGTGCTTGTTTGGTCTGGTCCTGAATTGTTGGACCTGCCGGCTGACCGGTGGCGACATCGATACCGGTCAACCCGGACACGTAGATCAGGCCCCCGGCCTTGACGCCCTGGCTGTACATGGGCGATCGGGGTGCGTCTTGGGTGCTGATGACTTCGCGCATGCGCACCAACGTTGCACCTGCAGTTGTCACTGTCCAGGCCGCTGGAACTGGTTCGGGTTTGTCCGGCGGCGTGGGTCTCGACCCGCTCGGCCGGCGAGCACCGCTGGTTGAGCCGGTCGAAACCATTGGCACCTCGATCGGCGACCACCGCCGGTAGAGCCTGTCGAAACCAGTGCTTCCGGCCAGCCCGCGAGATCGGGCCGGCCGGTTCGCTGGGCGGCTTACGATCACGTCTCTACACACGGTGCCGACTTGTTCTCAGGTCGGAGCGTGCCGGTCCTAGTTTCACAGCTGTTCGACCCTGCGGTAGTCACCCGCACCCGCGGCTCCCGCCGCTGAACCAGCCGCCGCACCTGCACCTGGGTGCGAGACCTGACGGAGACCTCATGTCCCTCCAGCGCATCGCCGATGTCGACTTCGCCGCCTTGGCGGCCCGTCCGCATCACCCCTCTCCGGCCGCCTGGGAGGATCACGTGTTCTACTTTCTGCTCGTCGACCGGTTCTCCGACGGCCGAGAGGACGGCTATCTGGACCTGGCCGGCCAGCCGGTCGCCGGGCCGACGCCCCTGTTGACCCCTGGCGACAGGGAGGGGGTGCTGGCGTCGGCGGCCGCGTCAGCCTCGTGGCGGGCCGCAGCCGATACCTGGGCCGGCGGCACTCTGGCCGGCGTCACGTCCAAGATCGGGTACCTCAAACGGCTCGGGGTGAGCGCCCTGTGGATCAGCCCGGTGCTTCGCCAGGTACCTGGGATTGACTCCTATCACGGCTACGGCATCCAGAACTTTCTCGAGATCGACCCGCATTTCGGCACCATCGCCGACCTGAAGCAGCTGGTCGACACTGCTCACGCCAATGGCATCTATGTCGTGCTCGACGTGATCCTCAACCACACCGGCGATGTGTTCAGTTACTCCCCCGACCGCTACTGGACGCCCGACGGACACGGTGGCCAGTTCCTGGATCCGCGCTGGGACGGCAACACCTACCCCGTTCAGGGATTCCGCGACGAGGCAGGACACCCCACCGTCCCCTTCGCCGACCCGGCCGGCGGGGCGCCGCCGCACCCGGACTCGGGGGTATGGCCGCTGGAGTTGTACCGACCGGCCACGTTCACCGGCAAAGGTCACATCACCAACTGGGACAACGATCCGGAGTTCCTGGAGGGCGACTTCGAGGTGCTCAAGGATGTCCGTCTCGGCGACGGGTCGGCGGACGCCTACGAGCCTTCGCCGGCACTGATCGCACTCACCCGTGCCTACGAGTACTGGATCGGTGAGGCTGACCTCGACGGGCTGCGGGTGGACACCGTCAAGCACATGGACCCGGGCGCGGCCCGGTACCTGGCAGCGGTCATCCACGAATACGCCATGAGCATCGGCAAGGAGAACTTCTACCTGCTGGGCGAGATCACCGGGGGCCGCAGTAGGGCCTACCTGACCCTGGAGCAGACCGGGATCGATGCCGCTCTGGGTATCGACGACATTCCGGACAAACTGGAGTACGTCACCAAGGGCTGGCGGGATCCGCAGCAATACTTCGATCTGTTCCGCAACTCCATGCTGGTGAACAAGGACTCCCACGTCTGGTTCCGGAACAAGGTGGTGACCGCGTTCGACGACCACGACCAGGTCCGCAAGGGTCCGAACAAGGCGCGGTTCTGTTCCGCCGACGACGGGCCGGACCTGGTCGTGGCGGTGCTCGGTCTCACCACCTGCACCCTGGGAATCCCGTGCGTCTACTACGGCACGGAGCAGTCGTTGGACGGCAGCACCGCAGCTGGGATCGCCGTGCCCGGGCCAGGACAATCGGAAGCGGCGGACCTGTTCGTTCGCGAGGCCATGTTCGGCGGCGACTTCGGCCCGTTCCGCAGCCAGGGAAGACATGTGTTCGACGAGAGTCATCCCGCCTTCGGTGAACTCGCCGCGATCCTGGCGTTGCGCCGTCGACCCGAGTTCATCGGTTTGCGCCGGGGCCGCCAGTACCTACGGCAAATCTCCGGCGACGGTGCAACGTTCGGCTACCCGAAGGTGATGGGAGGTCGGATGACCTCCGTGGTTGCCTGGTCGCGGATCTTTCTCGACGTGGAGACGATCTGCGCGATCAACACCGACCCGGTCACGCCGCGCCAGGCCTGGATCACCCTCGACGCCGGGCTGCACCAGGTCGGCGACACCCTGAACTGCCACTACTCGAGCGATCCGACCCAGCTCGGCGACGGAATCCAGATCGAGGCACGCAATGGGCGGGCCGTGCAGCTGACCGTCCCGCCTGGAGGATTCGTGGTGTACCAGTGACGCGATCCTGAGGCTCTGGGCAAGCGCAATCGCTCCCCCACCAGGCTGCGGGTGCTGATCCAACCGGCCTTGTACGCTCGGCAGATGAGCGAGGACCTGTCCGAACACGTCGCCGAGAACCGCCGCCATTGGGACGGCATGGCCGATCAGTGGGTGTCCCTGGGTGAGCGGGCCTGGGTGCAGGAGCCAGGTTGGGGAGAGTGGCAGATTCCCAACCCGGAGCTGCCGCTGCTTGCCGATGACATGGATGGGATGCGGGCGATCGAACTCGGCTGTGGGACGGGCTATGTGTCGGCGTGGATGCGACGTCGCGGCGCGTCGGTCTATGCCATCGACAACTCGGCGGCCCAGTTGGCCACCGCCCGCCGGCTGAGCCAGCTGCATGGGCTCGACGACATCACCTGGGTGCACGGCAACGCGGAGAAGGTGGCCCAGCCCGACGGGTCGTTCGACTTCGCGATCAGCGAGTACGGGGCGGCGATCTGGTGTGAACCGTCCGCCTGGATCGCCGAGGCCCACCGGCTGCTGCGCCCTGGTGGCGAACTGGCGTTCCTTGGGAACCATCCGCTGGCCCTGGTGTGTGCACCGATCGACGGTTCGCTGCCGGTCACCGAACGGCTGGCGCGTTCCTACTTCGACCTGGGTCGGCTGGATTGGCGCGAAGCCATCGACGAGCCGGGCGGAATCGAGTTCAACCTGCCGATCTCCTCGTGGCTGCGACTGTTCCGCGACATCGGCTTCGACGTGATCGACTACATCGAGATCAGGGCCCCCGAATCCGCGACCGGCCGAGTGGGTTCGGTGACGGCCGACTGGGCCAAGCGCTTTCCCTCCGAACAGGCCTGGCGCCTCCGCAAACGTTAGGGGTGGCCACCGACTCAGCGTCGGACGCGGTAGCGGATGTGGGTGGCCTGCGCAGTGTCGATCACCCGAACAATCTCCAACTCGACGCGTGCCGGCAGCAACTCGAACAATCGCCGGCCACCGCCGAACAGCACCGGGATCACACTCAATTGCAGCTCGTCGAGAACGCCCGCCTCGAGCGCCCGTTGAGCCGTGTAAGCGCCCAGCACGTGAACGTGACGATCGCCCGCGGCGTCCTTCGCCTGCGCCATCGCGCTGACGATCCCGTCGTTCACGTAGGTCACCAACGGGTAGTTCGCGACGGTTGGTCCGGGCGACCGGTGACTGGGCACGAAGATCCGCACACCCCAGCCGTGATGGTCGCCGCCCCAGTGGTCCACCTGCTCGGCAGTCCGCCGTCCGACCAGAACCGCACCAGCATTGTTCAGCTCGTCGACCAACTCCCCGGCCGGCCCGGGCGGAGCGGAGATGCCTTCGTCCGTCATCTCGAACCATTCGTGCAACCGGTCAAAGCCGACTCCGCCAGGGTTGTCTGGGCTGTCGTTGGGACCGGCGATGAAACCGTCAAGTGACATCGCCATGTACAGCACCGATGTGGCCACCTCTGACCTCCTCGTCACTCGTCAGCGCTGGAGGAACACCGCGACCGTTCGGGCCGGAACCGTGAAACTGCCGGTTGAGCCGTCGAACCGGGACGTTCTGGTGCGCGGGTCGGCGCCGTCCGCCTGCACGCCGTGCAGCTGGAAGCGACCACCGATGGCGCCGGCCACGGTCTGCGTCGTGGACTCGGGGGTGGCGTTGAACACCACCACAAGTCCCTTCAGCCTCGGGTCGACGTCTGGTCCGACGGTGTCGTCGATGCGCATCACGATCACCCCGGGCGTCTGCTCCGGCCCGCCGTTGGCGAAGGAGAGCTTCTGCTGCACCAGCCGCGCGGTGCCGAGGTGGAACAGCGGGGTGCTCTGCCGGATCCGCAGCAGGGCATCAGCCTGCCGGCTGGCGTTGCGGATGTCGGCCGCACTCGGCTGCAACGCCGGGTCGGCCAGCAGCGGCTTCAGGTAGGGCCACTTCGCCTCGTTGTCGGTGCGCGGCGGCAGGCCCCGGCCGAACCCGTTGACCCGCTTGGACAGGTCGAGCAGGTTGAACCAGTCACCCGAGTCGTAGCTGTTCCGGTCCAGGGACTTGCTGCGCAGCAGGTCACCGCCGGCGTGCCAGAAGGACACCCCCTGGCCGAGGGCCGTGGTGGCCAGCGCGAGGGTCTGCATTCTGACCCGCTCGTCCATCTCGGTGTCCTGCGGCAACTTATAGGCGAGCGCGTCGAACAGGGTCTCGTTGTCGTGCGCCTCCACGTAGGTGATGGCCTCCTGCGGGTCCTCGTTATAGCCGGTCGGAGACCCGTTGTAGTCGACATCCGCGCCGGTCACCGTGGCCCCGGTGCGGTCGACGAACCGGTACCCCTTGAGGTTTCCGGTCAGGCCGACCTTGATCCGGTCCTGGTTGAGCAGCAGGGACGCCTTCTGCTCGGCTGTCGTGCCATTGATCGGATCGCCGTTGGGGTCGGTGTACTGCCCACTCGCGAATCCCTGGATGCGCGGGTTGGAGTCGAACGGCCCGCCACCCCGGACGGAGTCGCGCAGCCGGTCGTTGAAGGTGCCGAGCCCGGTTCCGGCCATCTCGGTCTGCGACGCCTGAACGAACCGGGCATTGTTGGCGACCTCGCCGAAGTTCCAGCCCTCGCCGTAGAGGAAGATCCCGCGGCCGTCCACACCGTCGCGACGCAGGGTGAGCCGGTCGAGCGCCCGTCGCAGCTTGAGCATGGACGACTTGGGCTGGTGGCCCATCAGGTCGAACCGGAAGCCGTCCACCTTGTACTGCGTGGCCCAGGTGAGCACCGAGTCGATCATCAGCTTTTCCATCATGGCGTGCTCGGTGGCCGTGTTTGAGCAGCAGGTGGAGGTCTCCACGGTGCCGCTGGTCGGGTTGAGCCGCTGGTAGTAGCCCGGCACGACGCGGTCCAGGATCGACTTCGGATCCTGCCCGGACGCCGGGGTGTGGTTGTACACCACGTCCATCACCACGCGTTGCCCGGCGCCATTGAGGCCCTTGACCATCTCGCGGAACTGCCGATTGCGGGCCACGCCGTTCGGATTGGTGGCGTAGGACCCCTCGGGAGCGGTGTAGTGCAGCGGGTCGTAGCCCCAGTTGAAGCCGTCCTGGCCGGCGATCGCGGTGACGCAGGCCTGTTGCTGCTCACTGTCGGGTGGGTAGGAGGCGAGATCGCAGTCCGGAGTCTGCTGGGCGGCCTTGTCCTCTTCGATGGAGGCGATGTCGTTGACCGGCAGCAGGTGCACGGTGTTCAACCCGGCGCGGGCCAGCTCGCGCAGGTGCCGCATGCCGTTGCTGTTGCGATCGGCGAAGGCCAGGTAGGTGCCCCGGTGGCTCGCCGGAACGGTGGCGTCCGAAATCGAGAAATCACGGACGTGCAACTCGTAGATGGTCGAGTACTCCGGCGCCTGCAGCTCCGGCTTGTTCAGTCGGTTCCAGCCGGACGGCCGCAGCGCCGGATCGTCAAGGTCGACCAGGATCGACAGTGCCGAGTTGGTGGTCAGGCCCAACGAGTAGGGGTCGGTGACCAGGTTGGTGACCACGCTCTGGGTGGTCGGCGCATAGACGATCACCTCGAAGCGATAGCGGGCGTTGCGCCAGCCGTTCGACCCGTTTGCGGTCCACACGCCGTCGTCGTCGCGGGTCATGGCGACGCGCTGTTCGCCTCCGTTGCGGGTGAGCAGCAGCGTGACGTTCTTGGCGGTCGGGGCCCACAGCCGCAGGCTCGGTCGTCCCGCCCGCCAGGTCGGGCCGAGGGTGCGGTCTCGCGCACCCGCATACAGCTGGTCGAGCACACCGGGCAGCTGGACGCCGGTCAGCGCGGAAAGCTCGCCCTGCGGAGTGAACGACGCCACCGCGAGCTGTCCGGTCAGGATGCCCTCGAGCTGAGCCCGGGTCATTCTCGGCACCCGCAGCGACTCGTAGCCGCCAAGATGCGGGAACTTCCCCCGGAGGCTGTCCGAGAGGCCGGCGTCGCGGACGGTCAGCGGCACCGACTCGCCACCGACAATGGTGCCGTTGTCGTTGGTCAGCCCGCCCTCGGCGGCCCAGAAGAGGCGGTAGGTGAACCCCTCCCGGTCGTCCGGCAGGTCCCAGGCCAGGGTGCCGCGACGCAGCCAGTGGGCGGCGGCGTCCGCGATCAGGGGCTTGGGCGTGTCATCGGTGATCCGGTGCGTCCGGTGGTCGTAGGTGAAAGTGATCGGGGCGCCGGTGGCGGTGAGCATCAGGTTGCTTCCACCGGCAGCGCCGCCCGCGCCGTAGTTCTCGTCCCAGGAGTTGTTCAGAGCAACCTTGTACTCGTATCGCCCGGCCGGCACCGTGAAGGTTCCACGGAAGACCTCCGGCTGGCCGGCAACCGGCGCCAGATGGGTGGCGACACACTCGGGTTGCCAGTCACCGGGGCAACCCAACTCCTCCTGGAGCGCCCCGGCCAGAGTCACCGAGGTGGGGATCGGGGTGTGGTCCGCCACCGCTGGTTGTGCGGTCAGGCCGATCGCCGCCAGGGCGATGACCAGCCCACCGACCAATCCACGCCAACTCCGTGTACCCGGCATCGTCGCCGTCCTCTCAGGTCGCGCCCCGCCTCACCTGCGCGGGTTCCACGAGCGATTCTGCGGGCATTCGGCTCGCACCGCTACCCCCAGGGCGGACGATGAATGATCGTCGGACCCGTACCGCTGACGAACCACGAGGCCGCCACGTCGCCATCGAGGTGTCGATGGCTCTGAGCCGGACGGCCGTACACGGTGGATCTTCGCTTCGCGAGGTAGCGCGAGCGGGGATACGGTGCGGAGATGACCGTGCAATCACTGTTCCCGATTCTTCGGACGACAGACCTGCCGCGGCTGGCCGCGTTCTACACAGCGGCCTTCGGCGCGGTCGTCAGCTACCAGTTCGGCGACGACTACGTCGCCCTGCAACTCGGCCCGGCGGCCCTGGGAATCGGCCGGGTTCCGGACGTCACTCGCGGCGATCAGATCTCGGTCTGGCTGTACGTCGACGACGTGGACGCCAGTTACGCCGCCGTACTGTCGGCCGGCGCCACCGAACGGACCCCGCCGCAGGACATGCCCTGGGGCGAACGGGTCGCCGACGCGGTGGATCCGGACGGAAATCTCCTGCACCTGGGAGCCGCGGCAGCGCAGAATCCATCGTCCGAGACATGAGAAGCTGAGTCCATCAAGCGAGACGTTCAGCTTTCTCCCAGGTTTTCGGAGCGAAATTGGGCCAGTTTGGGCCGGTCATATCAACATGTGGTCATTCAGTCCACACTCCGGACGTTCGATTTGCATCTGGCACTTGTTCCAGAGAAGTTGGTGCTACAGAACACCGGCAATGGAGCCGCAGGACATGTGACGCAAGAGAGGCACATCATGACCGCTCCAGCCTTGGTGATGGTGGGAATGGGCAGCACCGACGCCCAAGTCGCCCAAGTCGCGCACTCGTTGAGACAGGGTCTGCAACGCATGCGGGCGGGCCTTTCGGTGCATTGCGCGTTTCTCGAACACTGCTCCCCCTCCACGCATCAGGTGGTCAGCCAGCTGATCAAGCAGGGCATCAACGAGATCGTCCTGGTGCCGTTGCAGCTGACCCACGCGATCGATCCTGACGAGCGGGTGCTCGGCCAGGCCGCCAAGCTGCGCAGTCACTACCCCGACCTCGGCATCCAGGTGTCCCGTCCGGTCGGCCCCGAAGTCAGCCTGCTCACCGTGCTGGACCAGCGGCTGCGCTCGTCGCTCAGCAGCCACCGGGTGCTTGAGCTGGACGGCCTCGTGCTTTCCTCGGCCCGCAGCGGCGACGTCCGCGGCAACGCACTGCTGGCCCGGCGGGCCCGGCAGTGGTCGACGCACCACCGGCTGCCCTGCCTGACCGCGGTCGCGGACGGCTCCGGCCCGTCGGTGTCGCAGGCGATTCAAGGTTTGCGCGCGCAGGGCCGCCGGCACATCGCCGTCGGGTCGTTCTTCCTGACCGCCACCGAGTTGTTCCACGCCCAGGCCGATCTGGCCATGCGCTGCGGTGCCCTTTCGGTCAGCGAGCCGCTGGGTTCGGCGGGCGAGGTGATGGACCTGATCCTGGCCCGCTACGCGTTCGCCGCGATGGACCTGCTGGACGTCGGCTTCGACGACCTCGAGGAGGACGTGCCGGTTCGTCACCTCAGCGTGGCCAGCGCCTGAACTGCATCGCCCGGCGCACGTGCGAACGGGGCCCCGGCCGACCTGGCCGGGGCCTCGTCCATTGCTCAGTGGAAGATGCTGACACCACCCGGGCCGACCAGCAGCCCGACCACGATCAGCACGATGCCCCACACCAGTTGCTTGCGAATGATGGCCAGGACTCCCGAGATGACCAACACCGCGGCGATGATCCACAACACCGTTGACATGACTACCTCCTTTGTTCTGCCGCCGAGGCGGCCTTGTGGGCTGCCTGAGCGACAATCGCCGACGCCGTTCGCTCCGGTTAGTTATGCCTACGCCCGTGGGCCCGGCCGCGGCTACCCGAGAAAGGGTGGTTTGCGACGGGCGTGGGTGGGCTATCGGAGCAGGGCGGCCGGCGTCTTCGGTCAGGCTTTTGCCACCCGGGCCTTCTCGGCGGCAACGTCGAACGTTGCCTCGGGCCAGGTCAGGTCCATGCCGACCAGGTGCTCCTTCACCAACTGCGCGACCGCCCAGTTGCGGTACCACTTGTGGTCGGCGGGGATCACGAACCACGGCGCGACGTCGGTGTTGCACCGCTCCAGTGCGTCCGCGTAGGCCTGCTGGTACGCGGGCCACTTCGTCCGAGCCTGGATATCACCGGGGTTGTACTTCCAGTACTTCTCGGGGCTCTCCAACCGGGCCGCCAGCCGCGCCTTCTGCTCGTCGAACGAGACATGCAGAAAGCACTTGATGATGGTGGTGCCAGCCTCGGCAGCCTTGCGCTCGAAGGCGTTGATCTCGTCGTAGCGCTTGTTCCACTCGCTGACTGGAATCAGTTGCTCGACCCGCACCACGAGCACGTCCTCGTACTGCGAGCGATCGAAGATGCCGATCATGCCCGGGTCGGGCAACGCGCGGCGGATCCGCCACAGGTAGTTGTGCTTCAGTTCCTCGTCCGAGGGCGCCTTGAACGAGGTGAGCTGGATTCCCTGCGGGTCGACCATGCCCATCGCGTGCCGGATCACGCCGCCCTTGCCCGAGGTGTCCATGCCTTGCAGCACGACCAGCACGCTGGGGGCCGCCTCCTTGTTGGCGCGTCCGTTTGCGTACAGCCGCTCCTGCAGGTCGGACAGTGCCGGCTCCAGGGCCTCGGTCAGGGCCGGGGCGTCCTTCTTGCCCTGTCCGGGGTAGCCGTGGGTGGCCCCGGTGTCGAGCTTCGATAGGTCGACCGGACCCTGCGGCAGGCGGAGCAGCTGACTCAGCGACTCCTTGCTGCGCTTCGAGGACTTGGACTTGGACTTCTTCTTGGCTGCCATCTACGTAGTGTGGCCCACGCCAACGGCGCAGGGCACTAGCAAATCCCGAATCAGCGCAGGTCGGAGCAACTTTGACCGGAGTCAGTCGTGCAACGCCAGAATCTCGGCGAGGTCGTATTTCACCGGCTCCTCCAACTGGGCATAGGTGCACGAGCGCGGTTCGCGATCGGGACGCCAGCGGTTGAACTGCGCGGTGTGGCGGAACCGGACGCCCTCCATGTGCTCGTAGCGCACCTCCACGACAAGCTCGGGACGCAGCGGTGTGAAACTCAGATCCTTGCCGTTGTTCCAACGGCTGCCGGCGGAGTTCTGCGGCGTCCGGTTGCCCTGCTCCTGTTTGGCCCACGCCCAGGGATGGTCGTCGAAGGTGGTGACCAGCGGCTGCAGTTCGGTGAACAACTCCTTGCGCCGGGCAGCGGGAAAGGCGCCGATCACGCCGACGGAGGCCAGATCACCTTCGTCGTTGTAGAGGCCGAGCAGCAGCGAACCGATCAGGTCGTCACCGGTCTTGTGCACCCGGTAGCCCGCCACCACGCAGTCGGCGGTGCGCTGGTGCTTGATCTTGAACATCGTCCGCTTGTCGGGCAGGTAGGTGCCGGCCAGCGGCTTGGCCACCACCCCGTCCAGGCCCGCGCCCTCGAACGAGCTGAACCACTGCTCGGCCACCTGGTGGTCGCGGGTGGCCGGGGTCAGGTGGATCGGGGGTTGCGCGTCGGCGAGGGCAGCCTCGAGGGCGGCCCGCCGCTCCACCAGCGGCCGGCCGGTCAGGTCGGCGTCGGCCAGGGCCAGCAGGTCGAAGGCGACGAAGCTCGCCGGGGTGGTCTCCGACAGCATCTTCACCCGGCTGGCCGCCGGATGGATCCGCTGCGAGAGCACCTCGAACTCGAGCCTCTCCCCCACCACCACGATCAGTTCGCCGTCGATCACGCAGCGGGTCGGGAAGTTCGCCTTGACCGCCTCGACCACCTCGGGAAAGTACCGGGTCATCGGACGTTCGTTGCGCGACCCGATCTCAACCTCGTCACCGTCGCGGAAGATGATCGAGCGGAAGCCGTCCCATTTGGGTTCATAGGAGAGCTCGCCGGTGGGAATGGTGGGAACCGACTTGGCCAGCATCGGGGCGACCGGCGGCATCACGGGCAACTGCATGGGCTCATTGTGCAGCAGCGACCCGAACGGGGTTGGGTACGGTTCTCAACTCCCGCCGGCCGGGAGTTGAACGGATAGGAACCGTCCCCAACGCACGCATGGGTCCGGTGCTTCAGTCCCAGTTGGCGGCGTTCTTCTTGGACGGCTGGACCCGGGGTGGCTCGCCCGGCATCTTCGGATACTCCGGGGGATAGGGCATCTCGGCACCCCCGTCGGCGTCGTCACGTGCGTACCAGTCCAGGGCGGACGTGATCGGGGCCGGGTCGGTGGCGTAGAAGGGCGCCCACAGGTCACCCAGTTCGGCGAACCGGGCGGGCATGCTGAGCAGGGTGAAGTCGTCCGGGCTGACGTCGGGTAGTTCGTCCCAGGTGAGCGGGGCGGAGACCCGGCCGGCAGGCGTCGGCCGGATCGAGTAGGCGGACGTCATCAGCCGATCCCGGGCCATCTGGTTGAAGTCGATGAAGATCCGCTCACCCCGCTCCTCCTTCCACCAGTTCACCGTCACCTGCTCGGGCAGCCGGCGGGCGAGTTCACGTCCGATCGCGATGGTGGCGTGCCGGGCGTCGATGAAGTCCGCCGGCACGATCGGCACGAAGACGTGCACACCGCGGCCGCCGCTGGTCTTGGGAAAGCCGGTCAGCCCGGCATCGGCCAGCACCTCACGCAGTGCCAGGGCCGCCGGGACCGCGGTACTGAAGTCGGTGCCGGGTTGGGGGTCCAGGTCGATCCGCAACTGGTCGACCAACTCGGTCTCCGGCACCCGCACCGGCCATGGGTGAAATCGGACGGTGCCCAGGTTCACCATCCAGACGATGGTGGCCAGGTCCGCCGGACAGACCTGCTCGGCGGTGCGTCCGGACGGGAAGGTGACGGTTGCGTGCTGCACCCAGTCCGGCATGCCCTTGGGCACTCGCTTCTGGTAGAACGCCTCCCCCTCGGGATTCTCGCGGCTGACCAGGGACGCGGTCTCGGTTACCCCGCCGGGCCAGCGCTCCATGGTGGTCGGACGGTCCTTCAGGGCCGCCAAAATGCCCGGCCCGACGCTGAGGAAATATTCGGCCACCTGAAGTTTGTTGAGGCCGAGCGCAGGGAAGTATGGCTTGGACGGGCTGGACAGCCGCACGGAGCGGCCGTCGACATCCAGTTGCACGGGGGCTTCGGCCATGCCGGCCAGCCTAACCCGACTACCCTGGGTTGCCGAGACGCACAAAGGAGAGCCTGATGGAACTCGATCCGAAACAGTTCCGCACGCCGGAGCAATGGCGGGCGAAGCTCACCCCGCAGGAGTACCACGTGCTCCGGGAGGCGGGCACCGAGCGTCCGTTCACCGGGGAGTACACCGACACCAAGACCAAGGGCACCTACTACTGCCGGGGCTGCGGCGCGAAGCTGTTCACCAGTGACACAAAGTTCGAGTCGCACTGTGGCTGGCCGTCGTTCTTCACCCCCGAACTCGACAGCGTCCGCTACATCACGGACAAGTCGATGTGGCAGACCCGCACCGAGGTGCGCTGTGCGACCTGCGACTCCCACCTGGGTCACGTGTTCACCGGCGAGGGCTATGACACCCCGACCGACCGGCGCTACTGCATCAACTCGATCTCGCTGACGCTGGAGCCCGAAACGGCCCCGTGACGGTTGCGCTCCCCCCGGCGAGTCCCCCGACCCGACGCTTGGGCCGCGGCTACATTCACATCCGTGGGAGGAGCGCGCAAAACCATGGTGGGTAGCCCTGGCCTGTTCGATGAAGCGGTGGCCGCGCTGCAGGCGATGCACTGGCGCCCCGAGATCGTGATCGAAGAGATCCCGGCGCCGCAGCGGATCGCGCCCCATGCGGTCGCGATCGCAGCCGAGGTGGTGGTGGGCGGCGAAGATCTGGGCAACGGACGGCTGGTGCTGCTGCACGACCCGGACGGGAACCCGTCGTGGGACGGCGACTTCCGTTGCGTCACCTACTCCCGTGCCGAAGTCGATGCCGAGATGGTCGCGGACCCACTGCTGACCGAGGTCGGCTGGTCCTGGCTGATCGATGCACTGGAACGCTACGACGCCACCTACACCGCACCCAGCGGCACCGTGACCGCAGTCTCATCGCGAGCGTTCGGAGCGATGGAGGCCGATCCGCCGCGGGCCGAGGTCGAGATCCGGGCCTCGTGGACGCCGTTGATCAGCTCCGCCGAAGACGTCACCCGGCACCTGATGAGCTGGTCGGAGTTGCTCTGCACCACCGCCGGCCTGCCGCCACTGCCCGAAGGCGTCGTGGTCATGTCGCGGCGGCGACGGTGACCGATACCCCCGGCGAGACGGTGGACGAGACACCCGAACCGGTGGTTCTCGAAACTCCCGCCGACGGGGTTCCCGACCTGGTCGACACACCCGCTGCCCTGGCGGCCGCGATCGACGCACTGGCGGCCGGCACCGGCCCGATCGCCATCGACACCGAGCGCGCCCAGGGCTTCCGCTACTCGGCCCGGGCCTACCTGATCCAACTGCGCCGCGCCGGCTGTGCCACCGTGCTGCTCGACCCGATCCCGTTCCGGGTCGATGACGGACCCGCGGACCTGGCCGGCTTGAACGACGTCCTGGCCCAGGACGAGTGGATCCTGCACGCCGCCACCCAGGATCTGCCCTGCCTGGTGGAGGTCAACCTGATGCCGGTGACGTTGTTCGACACCGAGCTGGCCGCCCGGCTGGTCGGCATGCCGCGAGTGTCGCTGGGCACCCTGATCGAGGAGGCCTTCGGGCTGACCCTGCGCAAGGAGCATTCGGCGGCCGACTGGTCGAAGCGTCCGTTGCCGGCCGAGTGGTTGAACTACGCCGCCCTTGACGTCGAACTGCTGGTCGAGTTGCGGGCCTGGCTGGTCGAGAAACTGGCGGCGGCCGGAAAGACCGAATGGGCGGCCCAGGAGTTCGCCCACCTGGTCGAACGTGCCGGCATCGCCCCGCCGCCGAGAGCCGAGCCGTGGCGGCGCACGTCCGGACTGCACGGCGTCCGAACCCCTCGTGCCCTGGCTGTCGTGCGGGAGCTGTGGCAGACCCGTGACGAGCTCGCGGCCGGCATGGATCGAGCGCCGGGAAAGATCCTGCCCGACCGGGCCATCACTAGCTTGGCGGCCCGGCTCAACTCGCCCGATGTCAAGCGGTTGGCCGCGGTCGACCTGTCCGCTGTTCCGGAGTTCGCCTGGCGGGCGCCGTCCCGGTATCGGGCCCGGTGGTTGGCCGCGCTCGACCGGGCAGCGGCGCTGACCCGCGACCAACTGCCGGCCAAGACCGTCGTGCCGGACGGTCCTCCGCCGACCCGCACCTGGGAGCTGCGCGACCCCGAGGCTGCCGCCCGCTGGGAAGCGGTCCGTCCCCAGGTGGTTGCGCTGGCCGAGAAGCTCGAGTTGCCGGTGGAGAACCTGATCAGCCCCGACGCCCTGCGCCGAGTGCTCTGGGAGCCGCCGGTACCCAGCACATCCGAGGCCCTGGACGAGGCATTGGCCGGCGAGTTGGTCCGGCAGTGGCAGCGCGACCTGGTGGTGCCGGTGATCGTGCAGCACCTGCCCTGACCCACGCGTCCGGGCAGCGGCCCAGCGACGCCCGAACCTGGTGAACTGCCTTACCCGAGCCCACAGCTGCCTATAGTTGGCGCGTGTCAGACCCTGGCCACGCTCCGACCCGGGCCTTTGGAAACCAGCCTCACCAGTGGGGTGCGCCCCCCGGCGTGCCCGACTGGCCGGCGTCCAGCCCGAAGCGTCAACCTGCATCGCTCGCCCCGGTGCTGATCGTCGCGGTGGTGCTGGCGCTGATGGTCGCCCCCATGGTGGCCGGACGACCCGACGACGGGCGGCGCGCCTCGGCGGCGATGGCGTACGTTCCCGCGTCCGGCACCCGGGTGCTGCTGGAAGGCTCGGACGGGGTCGACGAGGTGGACGAGTACTACACCACGGTGGGCATCTCGATGACCCAGAGCGGCCCTGCAGCAGTTGGCTACGCCGCCCCGGGCGGCTACGACGAGTTCGCGACCACTACCTGGGTGCGGATTTCCACCGTGATCGCCGACGCGCAGGCAAAGGTCTCCGACCGCAACACCCAGGTCTTCGCCGCGGTTCCGGACGGCCTCGAGCTGCGGGTGGCGGTTTGGCCGGACCGCTTCCTGGCCTTCCGGCCGGGGCTGCTGGTGCTGCCGGCCGACGTCCGCGACGGCCAGACCTGGACTGTTTCGGGCACCGCCACCATCGGCACCGGCACCACCCCGAATGGCCAGTTGCCCTACTCGGCCAGCTTCCGGGCCGCGGCCGGTGACCCTGGTTGCATCGTGATCACGTCGACGCTGAGCGTGGGCAGCGGCAATCCGACCACGACCAGCACGTCCACCTCCTGGTGCCAGGGTCGCGGCATAACGGCCGGCACGGATGATGCCCGAACGCTGACCGCTGTCCAGCGTGCCCCGATCTGGCAAGGTCTGCCACGGGCGGCCACCACCACCCAACCGAACCTGGCCGGGCCCACCGCCAATCCCACCCGGCGGGACCTGAACGGCCTCGCGCCGATGGCCGTCACGCCCCGGATCCAGCCGGTGGTGCTGCCCGGTCCGGTGCTCGTCTACGCCAACAACATCGGCGGCGACCTGATCGCCCGCGGCTGGGCGGACGGTCCGGCCAACGCCCGCTGGGCCGCCCACCCCGGAGGGTCGATCACGGCCCTGTTGGCGATCGGACGAGTGGTGGTCGCGGCCACCACCGAGCGCAACCTGGTTGCCTATGGCGACCAGGGCGAGTTTCTCTGGCAGGCGTCGCTGTCCGACGCCAGCCAGGTGCCGCTGACCTCGCTGGTCCGGCTGGGCTCGCTGGTGGTGGTGGCCACCCTCGACGGCCGGGTCCGGGCCTTCGACGCCGAAACCGGCGCAGCCGCCTGGGAGCAGCGGACGCCCAACGAGATCAGGCTGCCGATGCAGGTGACCGGGCCGGGCGTCACGGTTCTCGACCAGGCCGGCAACGTGCGCACCTACGCTTCCGACGGCGCCCTGCAGCAGTCGGTGACCACCGACCCGCCCGAGTCATTCTGCGTGGCCGGCGAACTGGCGATCATCGCGTCCCGGATGGACGGGATCGTCCGGGCCTATCGGATGGCCGACGGATCGTTGGCCTGGCGGACCCCCGTGGCCGGGTCCCGGATCGAAATCCGGCCGGTCGGTGACGTGGCGGTGATCCGGCAGGGCGACAACCTGATCGCCTTGCGCGCGTCGGATGGTGCCGTCGCCTGGACCAAACCGATGCGCGCCACGGCCACCGCCGTTCGCGGCATCACCCTGCTGGTCACCGACCGCACCACGCTGCACCAACTCGACGGTGCGGGGGTCACGATCGGATCCTGGCCGACCCAGGAGCCAGACCTGGAGAGCAGCGCGGCCCTCGGCATCGATCAGACCAGCAGCGACCTGTTCCTGTTCTACGGCGCTGCCGGATATCGGTGGGAGCTGCCGTGAGCACCCTGGCCGCGCTCGGACGCGTGCTTCGCGACCTGATCTGGCTGACCGTGATCACGCCGATCCGCGACGGGCGTCCGCGGTCCGCGGGCTGGCCGGTCGGGTTGCGTCCGATCGTCTACGCCACCTTCACCGTGTACGCCATCGTCACCCTCACGGTGATCTTCGCCGGTCAACTGCGCAGCCTGGACACCCTGATCACGACCTCGACCGGAACCACCCTGCCGGGGATCGCGGCGGTACTGGCGATGGGGTCTCTCGTGCTGTCGTTGACGCTGCTCAACACGGCCGCGCTGCACCTGCCCTGGTGGGTGAAGGTGGCCGCGGTGCTGGTCACGCTCGGCGTGGGCGTCGTGTTCGCCATTCCGGTGGTCGGTGACCCGATCATGATCGTTCCGGTGATCGGTGGCCTGCTGGTCGTGGTGGGGCTGCTGATCGGCCGGAGTTGGGCGTCGTACTCCTGGTGGGAGTTCGTCGTGGTCGCGTCGGCGCTGGGAGCCGCGCTGTTCGCACCGGCGTTCAGCAGCCGGGCCGCTGTGGTCGACTTCGACTGGCGCGGTACGGCACTCGAAGGGGCACTGCAGTCCGTGCTCACTGCCGCCCTGCCCGCTCTGTTTGTGGCCGGTGCTGCGCTCGCCCAGATCGCGGTCACCGCGTCTTTCGCAGGGGTCGCGGCCAGTACCCGTGAGCTGCCCCGGCGACCGCTCCAGGTGCTGGCCGCACTGCTAATGGTCTGGGCGCTGGTCACGCTCGCGCAGGGTGTCACCGACCCCGAAAACGTGCGCGAGGCCTGGGTGGGTTCCATGATCCAGCTCGGCACGATCGGAGCGCTGGTCTATGGCCTGGTGAAGGTGGCGGGACGCGCCCCCGCCTGGTCCGACCTGAACGAGGATTCCACCCGACTCAACTATCTGGTGGCGCTCTCCTGTGTTGGCTACCTGATCATCTCTCCGGTGACCTCCGTGCTGCGCGAGGTGGCTCGGCTGGCCGGCATCGATTGGCTTTACGCCGTCACGGACGGATTCGCCTTCGTCACCCGGCAGGACTGGTTCACCTCGGCCGTCCGGGCAACGGTCGGTGTGGTGGGGCTGGTGCTGACGGTTCCGCAGGCGCGCCGGGGGCGGCCCTGGGCGGCGATGTTTCTGGCCGCCCTGACTGTGCTGGCCATGGCGGACCTGGTCCGGGTCACCGGGTTGACCTGGCTGAACGACTCGATCGCGCAACTCGCAGCCACCCTGCTGGTCGTGCTGCTGCTGACCGCAGCCGCCCTGGCGCTCACCGGACGGCTTGATCCGCAGGGGGCGGCGGCACTGGCCTGCGGCGTGCTGCTCTGCGTGGTCT
The DNA here is from genome assembly GCA_963723605.1 of uncultured Actinomycetota bacterium. Classification (GTDB taxonomy): domain Bacteria; phylum Actinomycetota; class Actinomycetes; order Propionibacteriales; family Propionibacteriaceae; genus Micropruina. The sequence continues at coordinate 170,762 of CAVRRM010000005.1, forward strand.
ACCCGCATCGAGCGATTCTGGACGATCCGATCAGCGCCGCGCTCGGCTTCAGCGGCATCGGCGCGGTGCTCTTCGGCCTGATCTGGCGGCTGCTCACCGAGGCCGACATCACCCGGGTCGGAACACCGAAGTGGCCGTTACCGTCGAGGGTGCTGCTGTTCTGTGCCAGCGCCCTGCTCGGCGTCAGTTCGACCGCCTACGTCGCGCTCACCCGCGGCAGCGGGACGTCTCTGGACATCTCACTGTTCACCGACGCCGGCGACGCGCTGCTGGGCACTCCGCTGTTCCTGACCGCGGTGTTGGGCTGCCTCGGGATTGCGTTGAGCAGGCGCAGCCGGCTCGTCCCGGCGTTATCGAATCCAATCAGCTGAGGATCGGCATCGATCAGCTACGTCGTTCGGCTTCGTCGGAGGCGGGTTCGCTGTCGCGGGCCGACACCATCTCGGTGGCGAACCGGGCCAGCTGCTGCGCCGTGAGGCCGAGCTCGTCGAGAATCCCGGCCCGGGTGCCGTGGTCGATGAAACGCTGTGGAATGCCGAACTCGTGCACGTCGGCGCTCACCCCGGCCAACCGGCACTCCTGGGCCAGCCGCGAGCCGAGGCCGCCGGCCAGGCCACCGTCCTCGATGGTCAGCACCAGGTCGTGCTGCCCGGCCAGGCGGACCAGGCCGGCCGGCATCGGCAGCGCCCAGATCGGATCGACCACCCGAACCCCGATCCCCTGCTGGGCGAGCCGGCCACCCACCTCCACCGCCATGCCGGCGAACTGGCCCCAGCCGACCACCAGCACGCGGGGATCCTCGCCCTGCTCGAACAACACGTCCAGGCTGCCGTCGGTTCGCACGCGCGGCAGCGCCGCCGGCAGTGGGTCCTTGGAGAACCGGATCGCGCTCGGGCCGTCGTCGATCCGGACGCAGGCCTGCAGGGCGTCCTTGAGCCGATCCTCATCACGCGGCACGGCCAGCCGCAGGCCGGGCACCAGGCCGAGCAGTGAGAGGTCCCACATGCCGTGGTGGCTGGCCCCGTCCGGTCCGGTGATGCCGGCCCGGTCGAGCACGAAGGTGACGCCCTCACCGTGCAGGGCCACGTCCATCAGCAGTTGGTCGAAGGCCCGGTTCAGAAAGGTGGCGTAGATGGCGACCACCGGGTGCAGCCCGGCCCGGGCCAGGCCGGCGGCAGAGGTCACCGCGTGCTGCTCGGCGATGCCGACATCGAAGGTGCGCTCGGGAAAGTGCTTGGCGAACCTGGTCAGCCCGGTCGGGTGCAGCATCGCGGCGGTGATCGCCACCACCCGGTCGTCGGTGGCGCCGATCCGGGCGAGTTCGTCGCCGAACGCCTGCGTCCAGGTGCGTGCGGACGAGGTCGTCAACGGCGCTCCGGTGACTTCGTCGATCTGCCCGACGGCGTGGAAGCGGTCCTCCTCGTGCTGTTCGGCGGCGGCGAACCCGTGGCCCTTCTGGGTGATGCAGTGCACGATCACCGGGCCGCCGTCGAACTGCCTGGCCTGAACCAGAGCCAGTTCGAGTGCCTCGATGTCGTGGCCGTCGATCGGGCCGAGGTACTTGATGCCCAGGTCGGAGTACATGCCCTGCGGGGCCAGAACGTCCTTCACGCCGGCCTTGACGGCGTGCATCAGGTCGTAGGCGGGCTCGCCCACCACCGGGGCGCGGTTGACCAGGCGCTTGATTCTGGCCAGCGCCCGCTCGTAGCGCCGATCGGTGCGGATCGCGGACAACTGCTGGCCCAGGCCCTGCAGCCGGGTGGCGAGGCCGCCGATGGTCGGGTTGTAGGAGCGGCCGTTGTCATTGACCACGATCACCAGCCGCAGGTTCGGCTGCACGGCGATGTTGTTCAGTGCCTCCCAGGTCATGCCGCCGGTCAGCGAGCCGTCGCCGACCACCGCCACCACGGTGCGCTCGTCCCCGCGCAGCGCGTAACCCTTGGCCAGGCCCTCGGCCCACGACAACGACGTGGACGCGTGCGAACTCTCCACCCAGTCGTGCTCGGACTCGGCTCGGCTCGGATAACCGGACAGCCCGCCCGGCTGGCGCAGGGTGCGGAAGCCGGCCTGGCGTCCGGTCAGGATTTTGTGAACGTAACTCTGGTGCCCGGTGTCGAACACGATCGGGTCGTGGGGTGAGTCGAAGCTGCGGTGCAGGGCGATGGTCAGCTCGACCGCCCCTAGGTTCGGGCCGAGGTGTCCACCGGTGCGGGAGACGTTGCTGATCAGGAAGGCACGAATCTCCGCGGCCAGGGTAACCAGGTCGTCGGAGCTGAGGGTGCGCAGGTCTTTGGGGGTGGTGATGCGTTCCAGCAGCGGCATGCGCAGGAGTCTACGTGCGGACGTGTCCTGGATGATCGAGCGCACCGAGATAACGGTTTCGACAAGCTCAACCAAGCGACTCGCTCAACCAACGGCTACATCTTGCGGACGAAGTTCTTGCCGCGCAGCGCCTCCTCGACCAGGGCCACCTCGCGGCGCACCCGGACCAGGGAGGCCTGCTGCTGGGCCCAGACGTCCACGGCGTCGGCAATCACCTCGGGGGTGACGAAGTCGGCCAGGCTGACCCGGACGCCGCCCAACCCGTCGCGGCCGGCCTGCACCTGGGCTTCGACGAAGGTGACGGCGAACCGGGCCAGCACCACCGGGTGACGTCGGAGCAACTGGTAGCGCCGGTAGTCGGCCGGGCAGCAGTCGAGCAGGTATTCGGTGGCGGTCACCTCCCAGTCGGGGGCGCCGGGTGGCCGCACCCGCTCGGGCCATCCCGGCGGGGTGTAGATGGTGGTTTCCTGCCGTTGCTGCATCGCCCTTCGCCGGTCGGCCAGTGACGCCATCAGTTCCCCCTTGTTCGAACATTTGTTCGATTCTAGGCCCTGCGCAGAGGCCCGTCCAGTGATCGCGGATCAGGGGACGGCGAGTCGGACAACCAGCCCGCCATGGGAAATCTCCACCTGCCCCCACCCCTCGGTTCGGTTCCCCAATGCTTCGACGTGATCCGAATGTGCCGAAGACCACAAATCTCCACATACCTCCACACGAAACTAACTCTCAAGCCAACTCATTCGGACCCGCCATGGGGTACCCGCACCAAGCCGTGTGCTGACAGATTTGGGGCACCAAATCGAGAGGAGTTCCGTCATGGGCGACTGGGTGCAGACCTTGGGCGCAGGACCACTGCTGGCGATCGCCGCCGGCGCGGTGGCACTGCTGCTGGTTCTGGTCATCGTGTTCAAGATTCATGCCTTCCTGACCTTGATCATCGTCAGCCTGTTGACCGCCCTGGCCACCGGTATTCCGGTCGACAGAATCGTTCCCACCCTGGTCACCGCCTTCGGCACCACGCTGGGATCGGTCGCGCTACTGGTCGGCCTCGGCGCCATGCTCGGCAAGCTGGTGGAGTACTCCGGCGGCGCCCAGGTGTTGGCCGAGCGAATGGTGAACCTCTTCGGTGAGGCCCGAGCCCCGCTGGCGCTGGGCCTGGCTTCGCTGATCATGGGCTTCCCGATGTTCTTCGACGCCGGCCTGGTGGTCATGCTGCCGATCGTCTTCGCGATCGCCAAGCGACTGAACGGCCCGATGCTGCTCTACGGCATTCCAGCCGCCGCCGCCTTCTCGGTGATGCACGTGTTCATGCCGCCGCACCCCGGCCCGGTCTCCGCGACGGAACTGTACGGCGCCAACCTGGGCCTGGTGCTGGTGATCGGCCTGGCCGTGGCCCTGCCGACCTGGTACGTCACCGGCTATCTCTGGGGCAAGGTCACCGGACGGATGTTCCCCTACCGGGTCGAGCACGGCCTGTTCGGCGACGCGGATCCGGAGGAGGTCAAGCACCCGCCGAGCGTCGGCCTGGTGATCTCGATGTTGCTGATCCCGCTGGTGCTGATCTTCCTCAACACCGGCCTCGACTTCCTCCGCGCCATCGGAGCCGTGGACAAGAACGCGCTCTGGTTCAAGGTGCTGACCATGATGGGCACCGCCCCGGTCGCCCTGCTGATCGCGGTGCTGGTGGCCAGCTACTTCCTCGGCATCCGTCGCGGCGAGAACGGCACCGTGCTGGAGAAGATCCTGGACACGGCCCTGGGCCCGATCTGTTCGGTGGTGCTGATCACCGGCGCCGGCGGCATGTTCGGCGGCGTGCTGCGGGCGTCCGGCATCGGTGACGCCCTGAAGAACTCGATGGCCGGCGTGGGCCTGCCGGTGATCTTCGCCGCCTACCTGATCGCTGTCGTGCTCCGGGTGGCTCAGGGTTCGGCAACGGTCGCGCTGGTGACCGCCGCCGGCCTGATGGCCCCGGCGGTGGCCAGTGGCGGCTTCTCGGCGATCGACATCGTCTGCATCACGCTGGCCACGGCGGCCGGCTCGGTGTTCGCCAGTCACGTCAACGACTCCGGCTTCTGGCTGGTCGGACGGCTGATGGGCATGGACGTGGCCACCACCCTGCGCACCTGGACGGTGCAGCAGACGTTGGAGTCGCTGATGGCCTTCGGCATCGTGCTGGGGATCTACTTCATCTTCTAGCCGGCGATCGGTCCGGCTCCCCCGCCGATCGAGCGTGTCGAGATCCTGGGTTTCGACAAGCTCGACCGGCGGGGTGGTTCTACGCGCTCAACCACCGGTGACCAACCACTCGTCCCGACGCTCGCGCCAGCCGAGCACCACCGCCCGGATCAGCATGAACGCGGTGAAGCCGACCCACAGCCACGCCGTGGCGACGGACGCTCCCGCTGAGATCAGCCAGTCGGAGTTCACCCGGAGCACGGCGATCACCGGCAGGTAGGAGATCAGCACGACGGTCATGCCGAAGGCCAACCAGCGTCCATCGCCGGCGCCGATCAGCACCCCGTCCAGGACGAACACGTAGCCGGACACCGGCTGGCCGATCCCGACCACGATCAATGCGGCCGCCACGGCCTGCTGAACCTGGGGGTCGGGGCTGAACAGCGGCGCGATCAGCGGACCCGCCAGGGCGACCACCAACCCCATCAGCGCACCCGCGACCAGACCCCACCGGATCATCACCCGGGTCGCCGCCCGGACCCCGGTCACGTCACCGGCCCCGAGGCCCCGGCCGGTGATCGCTTGGCCCGCGATGGCCAGGGCGTCGAGCGCGAAGGTGAGCAGCGACCAGACCGCGAACGCCACCTGATTGGCCGCGAGGGTGACGTCGCCAAGTCCGGCCGCGACCCAGGTGGTCAGCAGCAGGATCGCCCGCAGCGCCAACGTCCGGACGATCAGCGGCACGCCGCTGGTGGCCGCCGCCAACACGCCGCCGAACTGAAGCCGGACGTGCGAACCGGACCCCCGGACCCGGGCCAGCCAGACCGCCACCAGGGCGAGCGCCATCAGCACCTGGGTGAGCACGGTGCCCCACGCGGAGCCCGCGATCCCCCAACCCAGCCCGTAGACGAAGGTGAGGTTGAGCACCACGTTGACCACGAAGGCACCGATCGATGCCAGCAGCGGGGTCCGGGTGTCCTGCACCCCGCGCAGTGCGCCGGTGATCGCCAGCACCGCCAGGATGGCGGGCAGGCCCAATGCCGAGATCCGCAGGTACGTCGTGGCGTGCACCAGCACCTCCCCCTCGGCGCCCAGCAAGGCGCTGAACGGCTCGGCCGCCGCGGCCACCACGGCACCGAAGACAAGTCCCAGCAGCAGCGCCAGCACGGTGCCGTCCACCCCAGCGGCCACCACCTTGTCGTCGGCTCCAGCACCGAGGGCCCGGGCGACCGTCGCCGTGGTGCCGTAGGCGAGAAACACGAACATGCCCACCGCGGTCGCGAGCACCGCCCCGGCCACGCCCAGGCCGGCCAGTTGCGGGGTGCCGAGATGCCCGACGATCGCGGAATCCACCAGCAGGAACAGCGGCTCGGTGACCAGGGCGAAGAATGCCGGAATCGCGAGTCGCAGGATCTCACCGGTGAGGGACCGGCCGCGGCGGGACGGACCGGGCGTGGGACCGCTCACAGGTCGATGACCAGCGCCAGACCGTCCCAGTCGTGGTGCGGGTCGACCATGCCCGCGCCGTTGGCCCACTCGGCCCCGACCACCAGCAGCTGACGGCCATCCGGACTGACCGCGCAGGAAAACCCGCCGCGGTCGAGCCCGATCACCCGAGTGGGTTCGGTGCCGTGTTCCGCGACACAGACCACCTGCTGATTCGGCACATCCGCGTACCAGCACTCACCGGAGGGTGCCAGGCCGATCCCGTCCGGTGCCGAGTCCGGCACCTGCGCCCAGACCCGCCGAGCGGCCAGTGTCCCCTCCGGCCCGATGCTGAAGCCGGTCAGCCGGCCCGCGTGCGACTCCGCGACGATCAGGGTCGACACGTCGGCGCTCACCGCCATGCCATTGGGAAAGGCGAGTTGATCGGCAACCATCCGAGCCGATCCGGCCGGGTCGATGTACGCGATCGCTCCGGTCGGAGTCGTCGGAAATCCCTCCGCCGGATCGAAGTTGCCCAGGTTCACGTAACAGCCGCCATCGTCGAGTCCGACGATTTCGTTGCCGACCGCGCCCAGCGGCGCGAGGTCGGCCCAGGGCACCAGCGGTCCACCGACCGGGCCGCGGAGCACCCGTGACGCGGCCGAGTCCAGCACCATCAGGTCATCGCCGATGAAGTCGAAACACAGCGGCAGCGAGGGAATCGTGGCCACCGTCGACACCTCGCCGGACGCCATCGCAACCCGGTAGATGGTGCCGCTCAGCCAGTCGGAGAACCAGGCATCCCCCGCATGCCAGCGAGCCGACTCGACCAACCCGAGGCCGCGGGCCAGAACCCGGCCAGCTGGATTCGAATGCGTGTCCATTCCGACCTCCTGGTTGTTGCTCGGCTCAGCGCGCGAAACCGTACCACCAGGCCACCACAGCCACCCCGGCGGCGGCCAGCGCGAGCAGGCACCAACGCCGCCAGGGCGAGATCCGATCCCGGCCGAACGGGGCGCTGGCGATCGCGGCCAGGGGCGGCAGCAGCACCAGCGCGGTCCACCACCACCAATCGCCGATCGAGGCCAGCACCAGCAGCGGTGAGAAGCCCGCCAGGTAAGCGACCCAGAACCAGATCCCGAGGCCGCCGATGGCACAGGCGGGCAGCAAGGCGACCAGGTAACCCACCATGCCGATCACGACCATCCAGCCCAGGGTGCAGGTGCCGTCGTCGTCGGGGCACAGGGCGGTGACGATCGATCCGGCAACGGCGAGCGCAAAGCCCGCGCCGACGAGTGCTGCCAGCGCCGCCAACATCGACCAGGCCACCCGCTCAGCGATCTCCGACCCGATTCCGGCCCGACTGGCCCGGACATTCCTCGACCTTCGGAGGGTCGGGATCGCCGCCGCCTTGGCGCTGTCGGCCGCTTTCCCCCCGCCGGCGGCCTTCGCCGCGGCAGCAGGACTGGCGGCGCCGGCCGTCCGAGCCCTCGCCCTGACCTCCTGCTCGTGTCGGGCCCGCTCGGCCCGGGTCAACCGTTTCGCCAAGTCAGGTCCGATTCAGCGAATCAGGACCGGATCAGGCTGCGCAGCACGTACTGCATGATGCCGCCGTTGCGGTAGTAGTCGGCTTCGCCAGGGGTGTCGATCCGCACCACCGCGTCGAAGGTCTTGTCGTCGGCCTGCACCTTGACCGTCTTCGGCGTGCTGCCGTCGTTGAGCTCTTCGATGCCGGTGAACGAGAAGGTCTCCTCTCCGGTCAGGCCGAGCGATTCGGCGGTCTCGCCCTCGGGGTACTGCAGCGGCAGCACACCCATGCCGATCAGGTTGGACCGGTGGATCCGCTCGTAGCTCTCGGCGATCACCACCTTCACGCCGAGCAGCGCGGTGCCCTTGGCCGCCCAGTCACGGGACGACCCGGAGCCGTACTCCTTGCCGGACAGCACCACCAGAGGGGTGCCCTGTGCGGCATAGCTCTGGGCGGCGTCGTAGACCGTGGTGACGGGCGAGTCGGCGACGGTGAAGTCACGGGTGAAACCACCTTCGGTGCCGGGAGCCATCTGGTTGCGCAGCCGGATGTTCGCGAAGGTGCCCCGGATCATCACCTCGTGGTTGCCCCGCCGCGAGCCGTATGAGTTGAAGTCCCTGCGCTCAACCCCGTGCTCGGTCAGGTACTTGCCGGCCGGGCTGTCGGCCTTGATCGAACCGGCCGGCGAGATGTGATCGGTGGTCACCGAATCACCCAGCTTGAGCAGTACCCGAGCGCCCGCGACGTCCGTGACCGGACTGGGTTCGGCCGGCATTGCGTCGAAGTACGGCGGCTTGCGGACGTAGGTGGACTCGGCGTCCCACTCGAACACGTCACCGGTCGGGGTCGGCAGCGAGCGCCAGGTCTCGTCGCCGGCGAACACGTCGGCGTAGCGGCTGGTGAACATGTCGGAGCTGATCGAACTGTTCACCACCTGCTCGACCTCCTCTGTGCTCGGCCAGATGTCCTTCAGGAAGACCGGTTGGCCGTCGGAGCCCTCACCCAGGGGTTCGTTGATCAGGTCGATGTCCATGCGTCCGGCCAGCGCGTAGGCGACCACGAGGGGCGGGCTGGCCAGGTAGTTCATCTTCACGTCGGGGTTGATCCGACCCTCGAAGTTGCGGTTGCCCGACAGCACCGCGGTGACGGCGAGGTCGGCGTCGTTGATCGCCTTCGACACCTCGGGGATCAGTGGGCCGGAGTTGCCGATGCAGGTCGTGCAGCCGTAGCCGACCAGGTCGAAGTCGAGCTGCTCCAGGTAGTGGTCCAGGCCCGACGCGGCGTAGTAGTCGGTCACCACCTTCGAGCCCGGGGCCAGCGAGGTCTTCACCCACGGCTTGCGGCTCAGGCCCTTCTCGACCGCCTTCTTGGCCAGCAGCCCGGCACCGATCATGACGCTGGGGTTGGACGTATTGGTGCAGGACGTGATCGCCGCGATCGTCACCGCGCCGTGGTCGAGATCGAAGCTGGTGCCGTCGGCGAGCGTGACCCGGGTCGGCTTGGACGGCCGGCCGAGCCCCGCTGCCACCTTCCTGCCGTATGCATGGGGTTCGGGGGCGTCGTCGTCGCCGGAGTGACTCGGTGCGTCCGACGCCGGAAAGGTCTCGGCCACCGACTCGTCGTAACCCTCGACATCGTCGGCCACGTAGGCGCGCAGGGCCTCGTTGAAGCCTTCCTTGGCCTGGGACAGGATCACCCGGTCCTGGGGACGTTTCGGCCCGGCGATGCTCGGCACGACCGTGGACAGGTCGAGGTCGAGGTATTCGGAGTACCGCGGCTCGTGGCCGGCGTCGTGCCACAGGCCCTGGGCCCTGGCATAGGCCTCGACCAGCTGCAACTGCTGCTCGTCGCGTCCGGTCAGCCGCAGGTAGTCGACGGTTTTGTCGTCGATCGGGAAGATCGCGATGGTGGAGCCGTACTCGGGGCTCATGTTGCCGATCGTGGCGCGGTTGGCAAGCGGCACCTCGGCCACCCCGGAGCCGTAGAACTCGACGAACTTACCGACCACCTTGTGCTTGCGCAGCATCTCGGTGATGGTCAGCACCAGGTCGGTGGCGGTGGTGCCCTCGGGCAGTTTGCCGCTGAGCTTGAAGCCGACCACCCGCGGAATCAGCATCGACACCGGCTGGCCCAGCATGGCCGCCTCTGCCTCGATTCCGCCGACGCCCCAGCCGACCACACCGAGACCGTTGACCATGGTGGTGTGGGAATCGGTGCCCACGCAGGTGTCGGGGTAGGCCTGCAGCACGCCTCCGACCTCGCGCGGGAAGACCACTCGGGCCAGGTGCTCGATGTTGACCTGATGGACGATGCCCGTACCCGGCGGCACCACGACGAAGTCGTCGAACGCGGTCTGGCCCCAGCGCAGGAACTGGTAGCGCTCGCGGTTGCGCTGGTACTCAAGCTCGACGTTGCGGCTGAAGGAATCCGGGGTGCCGAACAGGTCGGCGACCACGGAGTGGTCGATCACCATCTCGGCCGGTGACAGCGGGTTGACCTTGGACGGGTCCCCGCCCAGTTCGGCGATCGCCTCGCGCATGGTGGCCAGGTCGACCACGCAGGGCACGCCGGTGAAGTCCTGCATGATCACCCGGGCCGGGGTGAACTGAATCTCGCGATTCGGCTCGTCGGACGGCTCCCAGGCACCCAGTGCCTTGATGTCGTCGGCGGTGATGTTGGCGCCGTCCTCGGTGCGCAACAGGTTCTCCAGCAGGACCTTGAGACTGAACGGAAGGGTGTCGGCGCCTTCGACCTGATGCAGATCGAAGATCTCGTAGGTAGTACCGCCGACCTCGAGGTTGGTCTTGGCGCCGAAGCTGTTGATGCCCATCTTGTCCTCCTACTGGTCACACCCACGTGAGATATCTCGACATCGAGATAATATCTCATGGCCTGCCGGAACCGAAACGCGGCGCGCTCCGCCCGGTGTGGTCACTCTAGTGGCGGCGGGTTACGGCCGGTAAGGATGGTCAACCGCTTCGTTGGTGGACCCTCGCGCCCGGCCGTTGGTGGCCTCGGCGAGCAACCCTTTGGCAGTCTCGCTGGACCGCGTCCGGTTCAGTCGTTCATCATCGCCGGCCCGGACCGGGCCTGCGTCGGCAGCACCTGACCAGCCATCAGGCCGCCGGCGCCCTGCGGGGCGTAGCCGATGCAGTCGATGGTCACCTGGATCGCGGACAGCTGGGACAGCTCCAGCGTGGACGGTCGGGTGACCTCCAGGCGCAAGGTGGTCGCGACTCCGCGGCCCCAGAACGAGAACGGCGGGCCGGGCTCGGACGACTGTGGGTTGGCCGGAATCTTGGCCTTGAGCGTTCCGGAGCCGGCGCCGAAGCCGAACAGTTCGGACCGCGGCAGCAGGGTCAGATCGGTCACCCCATCGCCGTTGCGCCGCTTCATGCTCCAGACCCCCGAGTGAGTCACCCAGACGTTCGTGCTCTGGGTGGTGCTGGCACCGACCAACTCCAGCGTCATCGCGTTGACCTTCAGTTCGAACATTCCGTTCGGGACGGCGCCCAACTCGATGCCGAACTCCACTGCCCGGCCCGCGGCGAAATCGGCCAGCAGGGCCGGGTCGTCGATAGTCACGCTCAGTTGCGGATGGATGACGTCGAACCCGATCTGCGCGGTGTTCAGCTGGGTGAAGATCTGGGTCCAGGCCAGCACCTGGATCGCCATCCCCGACAGGCTGACCAGACTGGCGCCGGCCCGCATGGCCGGGGTCAGGTTGCGTTCCGCGTCCGGGGGCAGGAAACCGTAGTCGAAGCGCAGGTCGGTGAGCTGATCCAACTGGTAGATCTCGCGCGCCCGCTGGGCCAGGAAGACGTCCTCGAGCACCATGTCGACGACCTCGCGTGCCGAACGGATCAACAGCTCCGTGGCGACCTTCAACCCCGCGGCGTCGGCGCTCCAGGACGCCAGCGTCGCCTTGACCTGGGTGATCTCGGAGTCGAGATTGCCGACCCTCAACTGGGCAGCGAGCACCCGTCCGACCGCTTGCCGTTGGCGCAGCTGACCGACCATCTTCTCCCGGGTCAGCAGGATCTGTTGCTTGACCAGTTTGCCGATCGCGTCCTGGCCAGGCAGCGACATGGCGTTCTCCAGGTCGGCCATCACCTTGCCGAAGCTGATGAACGAGTTGGTGCCCTCGATCAGGTCCTTGAAGCCGCCGCCCAGCTCCTTGATCTCCTCGATGTCCTCGGAGCGGGGACTGTTGGGATCCGGTTTCTCCTTCAGCCAGGTCAACAGTTGCACCAGGTCGACGCCGTCGGCGACCCGCTGCAAGGTGGCCAGCCCACCGACCACCGACACGATCGCGCCAACGCCGGTGGCCATTCCGGCGATCACACCGACGATCGACCCGACGTCGGACAGCACGCCGGCGATGCTGAACCGTTCCTGCCGGATGGTTTCGATCTGGTCGTCCAGGTCTTTGATCCGCAGGTCGATATTGGAGATTTCCGCCTCAGCGATCCGGACGTCCTGCTGCGCGAGCGAGACGTCGGCCTGCGCCTCGGCCCGGCGATTCTGCAGCTGACCCGCCATCAAAGTGAGGCTGTCGCGGATCGATTCGGCGATCGTCTCGAGGTTCACCACCGAGACATAGGCCTGGAACGAGTTCTGCACCACGGCGATCTCCGCGGCGAGGTTCGACGTCAGGCCTCGGAAATCCGGGGCGATGTCCAGATCCCGCGACAAGCCGGACGGAGTCTGCCGATTAGCGATCCGGTCCCTGATCGTGAGCGCGGTCGGGTCAGCGGGGTTCAGGGTGAGCGCAGCGCGCACCTCGTCCAGGGCCAGCAGCTGCGATTCGGCATCGAACCGGCGGAAGAAGTAGCCGGCCACCTCGGCGCGGTAGGCGGCCCATTCGCGCAGCGGCTCGGCGCCCAGCGCCGTCCAGATCTCGTCCTCGGGCACCTCGGCGATGTCGACGACGCCCGGTTCGCCAGGCCCGCCCGGCCTGCCCCGGCCACCCCGCTTTCCGGGCGGCAGTCCCGGCCCGCCGCGGCCGGGAGCACCGGCCGGGCCACCCCGGCCAGCCAACGCGAGCCCGGTGGGCGTGTGGTCTGCCGCGCGGTACCGGATGGTGATGTTTCCGCCGTCCCCGCCACGTCCACCGTCGCCGCCCGGGCCCCCGTCGCCGCCGGGCATCCGGACCGGACGCCCCCCGCCCGGCCGCGGCCGCCCGGGACGTCCGGTGCCATCGTCGATGGGCAGGTCCCCCTCATCGTCGCCGGGTCGTTCGATGCCGCTCTCCCCGGACTCTCCCGGCTCGCCGGGCGAGCCGTCCGCTCCGGCGGAGGTGATGGCCAGCGGTGCCCCTCGAAGCTCGCGGGCGAAGATGCCGATGTCTGGTCCGTTGACCCCCATCAGCTCGAAACCGGCGCCGGCCGGCACGGTCAGCCGGTCAGCGGCGATCACGTAGTTGAACGCCGGCACCAGCTCTACCAGGGTGACGTTGCGCGCACCCAGCACGAGGACGTCGCCACCCTGAGCCTGCAGAAAGCCGGCGAGGCCGGCGTCCACGGTCAGGGCGTCCTGGAAGAATCGGATGGTTTTCGGCATGACGGCCTCCCCGCTGATCGCCGGTTTCGCGCCAGAGCCCGATTCGGCGCTGGGTACGCACTCTCAGGTGCCGGCCAAGGCGTGCGCTGATACCTCCATGGCGGGCGGCACGCGCGGGTCGTCGACAGGATCGCGTCCGGATTGCCCGCAGCCCGGCGGTCTAAGGGCGCAGGATGGCGACCGCTTCCAGGTGATGGGTCATGCCGAACAGGTCGAAGCCGCGGATCGAAGCCGGCCGGTAGCCGAACTGGGCCATGGTGCCAAGGTCGCGGGCCAGGGCGGCCGGGTCGCAGGCCACGTAGGCGATCGCTCGCGGCCGGAGACCGGCCACGGTGGCCATCACGGCCGCTCCTGCGCCTGCCCGGGGTGGATCCAATACGACCAGGTCCGCCCGGTCGGGCAGCCTGGGCAGTGTCCGCTCGACATCGCCGCACTGGAACGTCGCCTGCACCACGTTGCAACGGGCCCGCTCGACCGCCGTCCGATTGCCCTCGACACCCCAGACCCGGCAGCCCGCGTCGAGCAGGGCGCCGGCGAACACACCGACGCCGCAGTACAGGTCGAAGGCCACCTCGCCGGCGGCCGGCCGCAACCCGTCCAGCACCGCCGCGGCGAGCACTGCCGGCGCGGCCGGGTGGGACTGCCAGAACCCGTCCGCCGCCACCTCGAAGGAACGCTGCCCCACCTGCTCGGTGACGATCGTCCGCGACTGCGGCGAGAACAGCCGGCCACCCTCTGCACTGACCACCCCCAAAAACTCCGGGGACTCGATCGATCGACCGGTCCGCTGGCTCGATCCGCGCTGCCGCGCAGGTGCCGAGCCGCGAGGGATCTCGCCGGTGCCGGGAGGTGCGCCCGGCATGTGCGGGTGCGCGATCCGGCAGCCGTCGTCCGGCAGTGGGACGACCGTGTGCGATCGATGCGCCCGCAGGCCCAGCCGGCCGTCCGGTGTGGTGGTGAAGCGCATCCGGGTACGGGAGCCGAGTACCGGCGGCACCTGCTCGACGACGCCGTCCCAATCGATGCCGGCCAGTCGCTGCAACTGCTCGGCCAGCACCCGGCGCTTCAGTTCCGCCTGGAACTCGGGCCGGACATGCTGGAAGTCGCAGCCACCACAGCTGCCGGCGTTCGGACACGGCGGCGGCACCCGCTCCGGCGACGGTTCGAGCACCTCGACGGCGTCGGCCCGGGCGAACCTTTTCGACACCTCGGTGATCCGGGCGGTGACCAGTTCATCGGGCAGCACGTGCCGGACGAACACCACCCGGCCGTCCAGCCGGGCCACGCAATGCCCGCCGTGGGCCACCGGGCCCACTCGCACCGGGCCGATCAGCTCGCCGGGTCGCATGTCACTCGGAGAGGTGCTGGCCGCTGCGGACGCTGCCGGTGCCGGCCCGCCGCCAGGCCGCCGGATTGCCGCGCTTGGCCCGGTCGATCGCATATTTGGACGAGGCCAGCAGGTACGGCACCGAGGTGACCATCACTCCGGGCATGAAGTTCAGCCGGGTCTTGAGGATCAGCGCGGTCTGGTTGTGCAGGAACTGCTCCCACCAGTGCCCCACCACGAACTCGGGAATGTAGACGCAGAGCACGTCGCGGGGGCTGTCCGAGCGCAGCCCCTTGATGTACTCGAGGATCGGGCCGACCACCTCGCGGTAGGGCGAGGCGATCACCCGCAGCGGCACACCGAGATCCTCGGCGTACCACTCGTCCAGCAGCACCTTGGTCTCGTCGGCGTCCACCGACACGGTGACCGCCTCCACCGAGCTCGGCCTGGTCGCCTTCGCGAAGTTCACCGCGCGCACCGTCGGCTTGTTGATGCCGATCACCACGATCACCGCGCTGACCCGGCTGGGCAACAGGTTGCGCTCCCCCGGCTCGACGGCGATCTCGGCGTCCACCTTGGTGTAATGCCGGTTGATCGACCGCATCATCACGAACAGCAGCACCATGGCCAGAATCGCGATCCAGGCGCCGAGCAGAAACTTCACCGCGAGCACCACGATCAACACCACGCCGGTGCAGGTCAGCCCGATCGCGTTGACGATCCGGGACCGCTTCATGTGCCGGCGTACGGCCGGATCGACCTCGGTCTTGAGGTGCCGGTTCCAGTGCCGCAGCATGCCGGCCTGGCTGACCGTGAACGACACGAAGACGCCGACCACGTAGAGGTTGATCAGTGCGGTCACGGACGCGTTGAAGGCCAGCACCAAACCGATCGCCGCCGCCGCCAGCAGCAGGATGCCGTTGCTGTAGGCCAGCCGGTCGCCGCGGGTGTACAGGGCGCGGGGCAGGAAACCGTCCTTGGCCAGGATCGAGCCGAGCACCGGAAAGCCGTTGAACGCCGTGTTCGCGGCCAGGAACAGGATGATGAAGGTGACCGTGATGACGAAGTAGAAACCGGGCGCGAAGTTGTCGAACACGGTGCCGGCCAGCTGGGCGATCGCGGTGCCGACGTCACGTTCGACGATCTGGCCGTTCTCGACGAAGTGGCTGTGACCGTCCGGGTCGACGAGCTTCAGCCCGGTCAGGTTGGACAGCAGAATGATGCCGCCGAGCATGGAGATGGAGATGCTGGCCAGCAGGGTCAGGGTGGTGGCGGCGTTCGCGCTCTTCGGCTTCATGAACGCGGGCACGCCATTGCTGATCGCCTCGATGCCGGTCAAGGCAGCACACCCGGACGAGAACGCCCGGGCCAGCAGCGCGACCATGGCGAAGCCGACGAACGGGTCGTAGACCGCCGACCCGACCACGTCCAGCGATTTGCTGGGCGCCGCCAGGTCATCGCCGAGGACGAAGATCCGGAACAGCCCCCACAGGGTCATGCCGAGCACCGCGATCATGAACCCGTAGGTCGGGATCGCGAACACGTTGCCGGACTCACGCACGCCGCGCAGGTTCATCGCCATCAACAACAGGATCAGGCCGGCCGCCACCAGGCCCTCGTGCCCCTCAACCCAGGGCAGCACCGCCTTGGCGTTCTGGACGCCGGACGAGGTCGACACCGCGACCGTCAGCACGTAGTCGACCAGCAGCGCACTGGCCACGGTCAGGCCGGCCTTGGGACCGAAGTTGACCGTCGCCACCTCGTAGTCGCCGCCTCCGGAGGGGTAGGCGTGCACGTTCTGCCGGTAGGACAGCACCACTATCAGCATCACGAAGGCGACCGCCACCGCGATCGGCCACGAGTAGGCGAAGCCCACGATTCCGGCCATCGACAGGGTGAGCAGGATCTCGTCCGGGGCGTAGGCCACCGAACTCAGCGCATCCGAGGCGAACACCGGCAGCGCGATCCGCTTCGGCAAGAGGGTCTCGCCGAGTTGGGTACTGGCCAGCTTGCGTCCGACCAGCAGCCGTTTGACCGCATCGGTGGTGCTCACGTCCGCTGACTATAAGCCGCCCCAGGGATGCATGCACGCGATGGCCATCCGGAAGGGTGCGGGACCCTTCTCCCTATACTGATGGGCGCGGCCATAGGGCTCGTCCACAAGGCAGGAGGCTGCGTCGTGCACATCGTGATCATGGGTTGTGGACGCGTCGGTTCGTCGCTGGCCCGCAGCCTGGAACGGCGTGGCCACTCGGTCGCCGTGATCGATTCGGTGCAGGACGCGTTCCGCCGGCTCGGGCCGACTTTTCAGGGCAAGACGGTCAAGGGTGTCGGTTTCGACCGCACCGTACTGATCAAGGCCGGCATCGAACGAGCGGACGGCTTCGCCGCCGTCTCCAGCGGCGACAACTCCAACATTCTCGCCGCCCGCGTCGTGCGCGAGACCTTCGGGGTGCACAACGTGGTGGCCAGAATCTACGACGAGGGCCGCGCCGAGGTGTACGAGCGGCTGGGCATCCCTTCGGTGGCGACCGTACGCTGGGCGTCCGACCAGGTGCTCCGCCGGCTGCTGCCCGAGGGTGCCGAACCGCAGTGGCGCGACCCGTCCGGCGCCGTCCGGTTGTCCGAGATGCACGCCGATCCGGCCTGGGTCGGCACCACGATCGGTGCGATGCAAGAGGCGGCCCGCTGCCCGATCCCGTTCCTGATCCGGTTCGGCGTGGGCCAGGTGCCCACCCCGGCCACCATCTTCCAGGATGGCGACCTGTTGTTCGTCGCCCTGGCCAACGCCCGTGAGGCGGACGTCGAGAAGCTCTTCGGCGCCCCGCCCGCGAAGCACTGAAAGGGGCTGGCATGCGGGTCGTCATCGCCGGAGCCGGCAACGTCGGACGTTCCATCGCCCGCGAGTTGATCGCGAACGGGCACCAGATCCTGCTGATCGACAGGGCACCTGAGGCGATCAAGACGGCCAGCGTGCCCGAAGCCGAATGGTTGCTCGCGGACGCCTGCGAGTTGGCCTCGCTCGAAGAGGCCGAACTGGAGACCTGCGACGTGGCCATCGCGGCCACCGGTGACGACAAGACCAACCTGGTGCACTCACTGCTGGCCAAGACCGAGTTCGGCGTGCCCCGCACCGTCGCGCGAGTGAACCACCCGAGCAACGAGTGGATGTTTGACGACCTGTGGGGCGTCGACGTGGCCGTGTCGACACCACGCCTCATGTGCGCGCTGGTCGAGGAGGCGGTCACCGTTGGCGACCTGGTCCGGCTGCTCAGTTTCCGCGGCGGTCAGGCCAATCTGGTCGAGATGACGTTGCCCGAGACCAGCCCGCGGGTGGGCGTCCGAGTCGCCGATCTGACCCTGCCTGGCGACGCGGTGCTGGTGGCGATCATCCGGGACGGCACCCCCCGAGCCCCCGAGCGCGACGGCGCCGTCGAGGCGTCCGATGAGTTGCTATTCGTGGTCGATCCCGCTTTCGAGGCCGACCTGGCCCACTACCTCAGCCCTCGTGACCGCGCACCCGTGATCATCGACGCCTGAACGGCCGGGGACGGTTCTCCTTCGTTCACTCACCGACGGCTGAACGGCCGGGGACGGTTCTCCGTCGTTCAAGTTATCGACTGCGCAACGGCGGGGACGGTCGACCCCTGAACGGCCGGGGACGGTTCTCAGTCGTTCAAGTTATCGACCGCCCAACGGCGGGGACGGTCGACCCTGAACGGCCAGGGACGGTTCTCCTTCGTTCACCAGCGTTGGACGACGGTCACTCGTGGACGAGCTGGACCGAGAGGAACCGTCCCTCTTCCGTCCCGCCGTCCGGACAAGTCGGTCGCGCAGCCCGGTGAACGAAAAGAACCGTCCCCACCGTTCACCCAGCTCGGGTCGCTGCAGCCGGGTGAACGAAAAAGAACCGTCCCCACCGTTCACACAGCTCGGGTCTGCGAGCCCGGTGAACGAAAAAGAACCGTCCCCACCGTTCACCCAGCTCGGGTCGCGCGCCCGGTGAACGAAAAAGAACCGTCCCCACCGTTCACACAGCTCGGCTCGGGGCGGTCAGAGCAATTCGTACTGCGGGTTGTACATCCGGCGCCGGCCGTCCACCCAGGACACCCGTCCGGTCACGCGCAACTCCCGTCCCGCGACCATGCCGGGAATCTCACGCCGTCCCATCCAGATCAGCGTGACCGCGCCGGATCCGTCGGTGAACTCGGCCTCCAGCCACGGGGTGCCACTGCGAGGGCGAAGGGTGAGCACGGAGATCCGGCCACGCAGGGTGGCCCGTTGCCGGTCCCGGCACTCTGCGACAGTCTCCGCCCCCGACTCCTGCGCGGCCCGCATCGACCTCTCGGAGTCGAGGTCCTTCGTGGACCGGCTCAGCCAGTCCAGTGCGCGTCGGAATGGGTTGCGGGGTTCCATGGCTCAGGCCTGCGGCACCGTGGGCATCGTCATGGCGATCACTTCGCCGGGCACCATCGGGGACTCGCCCCGGCGAACCACCACATTGCGGAAGAACTCGACGAACGGTTCAGCAGCACCGTCGTCGTCCTCGGTCAGCCCGGCCTCGCCCAGCAGGGTGCCGCGCAACAGCCAGCGGGGGCCCTCGGCGAACCAGGTTCGGCTGACCTGGAACATCTGCTCTCCGGACGGCCCTTCCACCGGCAGCACCCGACGCAGTTCTGGCCCGAACGGACCCTTCGCCGTTGACGAACTGCCGCCGGCCTGTTCGGCCTCCTCGGTCAGGTCTTCACGCAGCTCGTCGGCCAGGCCACCGTTGGTCGGCGCGGCCAGCAGGGCCAGTTCGAGGCCGGACTGCTCCCAGAACGCCAACGCCGCAATCACCTGCTGAGTGGCCTCGTTGACCTGCAGTTGCAGGCCCATGCCTTCCCACGGGGTGAGTACCAGCGACCCGAGATCGAGGCGCTCCACCTCGTCGGCGGCCAGGTCGACCTCTTCGAAGTCGAACGGGCCGTCGGCCCGCCAGTCGACGTCGTCGGCATCCCCCTCGTCCGCATCTTCGTCATCGTCGTCCGTCGGCGGCTTCGTCGGTTTCCTCACGGAGCTCGGCCGGCAGGTCCTCGTCCGACTGGTCCAGGACGGCCTCGTCTGCTCTCGGCGTCGTCGGCTTCGGCGTCGGCCTGCTCCGCGGCGGTCAACTCCTCGTCGGGCTCGTCGGCCGCGTCGGCCTTGCGTTTGCGTCCAAAGATCACGCCTGCTCCTTCGTTGATTCGGTGGCGTCCAGCCACCCCTTGATTCCGCCAGTCGACCCGTGCCCGTCCGCGCCTCTGACACTCGACGGTAGCTCAGCCACGTCGACAAAGGTGGCTCGCGCGACCCGTTGCACCACCAACTGGGCGATCAGGTCACCGCGGCGCAGGGCTACGCTCTGCCGGGCGTCGGTGTTCAACAGGCACACCTTGATCTCGCCGCGATAGCCGGCATCGACGGTGCCTGGGGCATTCACGATGGTCAACCCATGTCTGGCCGCCAGGCCCGAGCGGGGATGCACCAGTCCGACCCAGCCCGGGGGCAGGGCCAGCGCGACGCCGGTGCCGACCAGGGCCCGCTCACCGGGTTCGATCAGCACGTCCTCGGCGGTGGCCAGGTCAGCGCCCGCGTCGCCCTCGTGGGCGTAGCTGGGAAGCGGAACACCGGGGTCGAGCCGCAGCAGCGGCACCTCAACCATTTCGGACCCGGTCACCCGCCGGAGTCTAGTGCTGACTCTCCGGCCTGCTCTGCGGCGCCCGAGGGCCGGTTGTCGTCGATCGCTCGAACCAGAGCTTCCGGATTCCGGCTGGAGACCAGCCAGCACAGGTGCGGGTCCGCGTCGTCCGCGACACCGATCACCACCACCCCCGATGCGTAGGGCCGCAGGTCCAGGTGAACGTCCTCCCGGGACAGGATGCGCTGCCGCTGCTCGCGGTCGACTGCGGCCACCTGGCCCACGTACGGCCAATCCAGAAAGCTGTGGCCGACTCGGACGCCGGTGGAGTCGACGGTCAGGGTGAGCGACCCCCAGGCGATCAGGGTCCAGGAGATCAGTCCGATGGTGGCCAGGGTGCTGTACACGAGGATCGCCTCGCCGAGCATGAAGGTCACCGCAGTGACGAAGGTCAAGCCGAAGAACATCGCGATCGCCCAGTACGAGAAGGGCACTCGCACCCGTTCGGTGTAGTACGCCGATTCCGGGCTGCTCACCAGGCCAACCTAGTGCGGTCCCTCGCAAGACCGCCAACCAAGGTGCCGCGGCCGGGGCTCTCTCGACCACTTCTCGACGGTGCCGCGGGAAGCGTCCACACCAGCCAGTTCGTCCGTGGCTAGACTCGAGCCACCCAGGCCGACCGAGAGGGAACCCCGATGACCATGTCGCAGCGACTGCTGTGGAACATCTATGCCGGCGCCATTGGTGCGCTGACCGCCGTGGTTGCCCAGAAAGCGGTCCGGGGCGCCTGGAAGGTGGCCACAGGTGACGAGCCGCCCGACCCCAACGATCCGGCCACGCCGCTGAGCGAGGCGCTGATCTGGGCACTGGCCGGCGGCATCGGCATCGGCATGGCGCAGCTGCTCACCAACCGGCTCGCGGCGAATCGGTGGGAAAAGGCAATGGGTTCGCCCGCGCCGACCCACTCAAGGGTCAACTTCCGGATCTGAACGGACGACGCCGCTGCATGGGGATGCCTGCCCCGAATAGTGAGGAGGATTACCCCCTCAAGACGGTGGGTGATCCTCCTCACTGTTTACGGCATCTGACCCGCCGGACGGTCAGGTAATCAGTCCGCGCAGTCCACGCAGTAGAAGTGCCCGTTGCGGGTCACGGCGATCTGGCTGCGGTGCTTCACCAGGAAGCAGGAGTAGCAGGTGAACTCGTCGGCCTGCCGGGGCAGAACCCGGACGGTCAGTTCCTCGTGGGACAGGTCCGCACCGGGCAACTCAAAGGACTCGGCAGCCTCGACTTCGTCCTCGTCGACCTTGCCGGAGTTCTTGTCGTTCCGGCGGGTCTTGAGTTCCTCGATGCTGTCTTCGCTCTCCTCGTCAGTCTTGCGGGGGGCGTCGTAATCGGTGGCCATCTCTCGTAATCTCCATCCAGAGCGCCGCCCAGGGGTCCGAGCGCTCAGTATTAATTACCTCTGTGATCCTCAATGTGTCGCACGCATACATATCACACCTGCCCAAAACAGGGCGGTCGACCGACCGGTATCTCAACCACAGGACGCCCTCCCGCATTCCCTGCGGGCCTGTGCGCCGTTCGACCCGGTAGGTTACGGCGTAGCACGAACACAGGAGAGCGATCGAGCGATGCGCACCGCCCACCCTCTGGGGCTCAGCCCCGACGGGAGGAACCTGATTGTCGTCGTCGACGGCGGCGAACAGGTGGCGATCCCGGCCGACGAACGGCTTCGGGCCGCCCTGCGCAACGACCGAGCACGCATGGGACAACTGGAGATCGAGATGGAAAGTGCACTGCGTCCGCGCGACATCCAGGCCCGGATCAGATCCGGGGAGTCGCTCGAAGCGGTGGCGCAGGCCGCCGGGGTCCCCCCTGAGCAGATCGAACCGTTCGCAGCACCGGTGATCGCCGAGCGGGAACACATCGCCGGCCTCGCCCAGGCCAACCCCGTCCGGCGGCCGGGGGACGCCGTCGCACACCGCACCCTGCGTGCGGTGGTCACCGACCGGCTGCTCTCCCGCGGGGTGGATGCCGACTCGGTCGACTGGGACGCCTGGCGCAGCGGCGATCGGCATTGGACGGTGCGGCTCTCCTACGAATCCGGCGCGGCCCACCGGCAAGCCGACTTCGACTACGACCAGACCGGACGATTCTCGGTCGCGGCCAACGCGGACGCACGCTGGCTCACCGGCGAACAGACCAGCTCGCACGGCCCGCAGCCCGGACGCCGGCGGCGCGGTGACGAGCCCAACGACGACCACACCGTCGACCTGAACGACGAACTCGCCATCGTGCGGGCGATTCAGCCGCAGTTCGCCGTCACCCCCGACATCGTCGATGACGACGAGTTCGAGGACGATGCACTGCTGGACGACGAGGACGGCAACCCGGACAACGAGGATGCCTTCGCCGAGGGCGACCTGGCCGAGGTGGACGGCGTGTATGACATCGTGCCGGGCGACCGCTCCAATATGGACGTGCTCTACGACATGCTCTCCGGTTTCGACGAGGACTCGGTGCAGATCTATGCCGGGCTGGTCCGTCCGAATCCCGAGTCCGAGGCCGCCCCCGCGCTGGACAACGGGCCCAAGAAACCCGATCTGGTGATCGTCGAGACCGTGGACGTGATCGAGGTCGGCATCGACGCCGAACCCGGCCCGGACGAAGACGTGGACCACGAGGACGCCCTGTTCGCCCAGTTGCATGTCGAACGCTCACCACTGGGCGACGAAACGTTGCGTGACGAGCCAGAGGCCAGCGTGCACGACGAGGACGCCCCCTTCGCCCAGGCGCACCTCGAACACTCCCCGCTGGTCAACGAGCCGTTGCGTGACGAGCCGGAGGCCAGCGTCCACGACGAGGACGCCCCCTTCGCCCAGGCGCACCTCGAACACTCCCCGCTGGCCGACGAAACGTTGCGCGACGTGCCGTTGGACGACGACGACTCGTTCGAGACCTCCGGTCAGGTGGCGGAAGGGGTCGAAGCCGAGGCGCCGACAGCCGAGTCGGACTTCTCCGAGGCCCCCTCGCCCCAGGCGCCGGCCACCCGTCCCACCGGCCGGAAGCGCCCCGTGGTCGAGCCGGTCACCGACCCCGAGCAGCCCAGCCTGGTCGACGAGACGGCGAATGAGCCGTCCCGGCCGATCAAGCGCAAACGGGCGTCCGTGCCGAGCTGGGACGAGATCATGTTCGGATCGCCCAAGCCCAAGGAGTAACCCGGCCTTGGGCGCCGGCCGGAGCAACCTTCGGCGCCGGCACGCACACCACTAGTCGAACGGCAGCGGTTCCGGGTTCAGCGTGATCCGGGCGACTGCGGCTGTCATCCGGCGGCGGTGGTGACGCCGGCAGAGCACCTCGTAGGCGACATCGCCCGGTTCCGCCACCACGTCGCCGACCACCACCTGACTGCCTACGGTGACCATCCGGCCGGCCACCGTGCGGGCGTTGTGGGTGGCCGGCTCCCCGCACCAGCAACGCGGTCGCACCTGCAGCAGTTCCATCCGGTTGCACAACTCGACCAGCCGTCTGGTGGCCGGGAAGAGCTCGGTGCGAAAGTCGGTCAGGATGCCGAAGCAGTACACGTCCAACTGCAGCTCGTCGACGGTCCGGGCGAGCTGGTCTATCTGCGCCGGGGTGAAGAACTGCGACTCGTCGCAGATCAGATAGTCGATCCGCTGCCCTTGGGTCAGTTGCTGGATCACGTAGGCCCAGAAGTCGAACTCGTCGCCCACCTCGATGGCCGGTTGCCCCAGCCCGATCCTGGACGAGATCACCGCCGAGCCGGCCCGGTCGTCACGGGTGAACAACCGGCCCACCCGTCCGGCCTGGGTCTCGGTGAAGTCGGTCTGCAGGGCCAGCGTCGACTTGCCGCAGTTCATCGGGCCGGTGAAGAAGATCAGTTGCGCCATCGATCAGCCGATCAGCAACGGCACGGTCAGCTCCGCCTCGGTCAGGGATCCATGCATGCCGACCAGGCTGTATTCGTTGGGCTGGGTCTTGGTCATCAGTGCACCGTCGCCGGCCATGGCCGCCAGCACGTCACCGAATCGGTCGGCGAGCCGTGCCTGCATCGTTCCGAACCAGCCCGCGTCAATCGCCTGGTCGCGGGTGAGCACCCACGCATCGTCGCCGAGCCGCTCCGTCCAGCGCGCCGCCACCGCGGTGTCGGTGCCCGGGGCCACGTACAGCTGCCGCAGCCGGCCCTCCCCCCCGATCAGCCGGACGTCCGCCATCAGGTCCCGATGGTTCTCGATGGTGACCCGCCGGTTACCCGGTACGTCGACCATGCCATGGTCACCGGTGATGATCAGCCGGACGTCGTCGGGCAACGCATTGCGCAGGGCGGCGGCCAGCCGGTCGATCCGGACCAGTTCGGTCGCCCACTCGGCCGAGCCGACACCCATTCGGTGCCCGGCATGATCCAGGTTCCGGTCGTACAGGTAAACCAGGCTGCGCTCTGCCACCTCGGACGCCTGCACGGCCAGCTCCACCCGGCGGGCCACCCCTGCCTCGTCCGGAAAGCCAAGGAAGTCGGCACCCCGGAGCGCGCAGGTGGTCAGCCCACTGCCACGGAATCGGGCCGGCGTGACCGTGCAGCAGTAGACCCCGGCCTTCGTCAGCCGCTCGAACAGGGTCAACTGCGGCTGCACGTCGAGCCCGTCGAGGCCGTCCTGCCACAACAGCGCGTTGAGCAGACCGCCGGAAAACCGGAAGGTGTAGCCGGCCACCCCGTGCTGGCCGGGCGTCAGCCCGGTGCCCAGGCTGGTCACCGACGTGGCGGTGGTACTCGGCACGCCCGAGGTGATCGGACGCGCCTGGGCCCGCAGCCCGCACAGGAACGGCGCCAGCGGGTCACGCCCGTCGAGCAGGTGCCAGCCCAGCCCGTCCACCAGCAGCACCACGAAGCGTTCGGCATCCGGCAGCTCCAACAGGTTGTCGCGGCCAGGCAGTCCCAGCACCGCACTGACGCTCGGCAGCAGGTCGGCCAGGGTCGATCTGCCGTAGGCCGGAACCACCGGTTGGGTCACCGGCCACCGCCACCGGCCAGTTGCAGCGCCGTCGCAAACGTGACCAGCTTCGCCACATTATCGGCGCCATCGGCGGCCACGCTCATCCGCACGGTCAGATCCTCGGACGCGAACGTGCCGGTGTAGCCATGGTCGGCATCGCACTCGGGGTCCCCGCAATGGGCCGGCTCCAGCTCGACTCGGCTGGCGGTTCCCCAGCCAACGCTCAGCCAGGTCTCGGTGGTGGCCGAGCGCTTGCTGCCGTGCCGTTCCGGGTGCACGACCACCCGGGTGAGGGCGACCGAGGTGATCTTGTCCAGGCGCACGGACTCGGTGGTCGACATGGCCTGGCCGGCCTCGCCCGGGGTGTCCGACTCGTCGGTGTGGCCGACGATCAGCCGGGTCGGGGTCAGCACCAACACCGAGAGGTGCCGCTGGATCTCGTCCCTGGCGAAGGTGGCCTCGTGATGGACGACGTGCTGCAGCACCGGCTCCCCCGCGGTGGCCAGCGCCATCGTCTCGGCGATCAGATCGGGAAAGTAGCCGCATGCGTCGATGTCACGGCGCAGCTCGGCCGGCAGGGCGAGCGAGTTCACCGGCTCATCTTGTCACGCTGCCCGAAACCGCCCCAAGTCGGTCCGGCGGCCCTGCGTACGGCACCGCCTTCAGCGGGTGCACCCCGGCGCAGCACAGGCCGGGACCACTAGCCTGGGGCCGGTGAGCACCAAACCCTTCATCGCCGCCCGGGTCGAGGAGTTCCTCGATCGCCGGCTGGAAGCGATGTTCCGCGCGCTGGGTTGGCGCGAGCAGGTAATTGCCTACACCGGATACGGCTCGCCCGACTTCGTCCGGGTGCTGGGCCGGGTCGTGCTGGTGCCGCACTGGTCGCGCAGCCAACTCGGCCGAGCCACCAAGGAGTTCGTCAAGCGTCGCGGCTGGCGCAACTTTCTGACCGCGTCATGCGTACGGGTCAAGGTGCACATTGCCGTCGGCGACCGCACCGTGGCGGTCACCTCCGATCGCGGTGGTTACCTGGACCACCGGATCGTGCAGCACGACCTGCTCCCCGGTTGGCAAACGGTGACGCTGCGCACCGATCAGGCCCCGCCGGTCGACTGCGAGGTTCTCGTGGTCGGCCCCGACACCGAGTTCGGGCTGGTGTCCGACATCGACGACACCGTGCTGACCACGTGGCTGCCCCGTCCGATGATCGCGGCGTGGAACACCTTCGTCCGCGACGAGTCCAACCGGCAGTCGATCCCCGGAATGGCGCGGCTCTACCACCAATACCTCGCGGCCCATCCCGGCGCCCCGATGGTCTTCCTGTCCACCGGCGCCTGGAACACCTACGACTTTCTCAACCGGTTCCTCCAGCGGCACAACTATCCCAAGGGGGCGCTCCTGCTCACCGACTGGGGTCCGACCAACACTGGGTGGTTCCGGTCCGGAATGGAGCACAAGCGCACCAGCCTGTTGCGGCTGGCCGCCGAGTTTCCGAAGCTGTCGTGGCTGCTGGTCGGCGACGACGGCCAGCACGACCCCGAGATCTACGCCGAGTTCGCCCACACCCATCCCGACCATGTGGCCGCGGTGGCGATCCGCCAGTTGTCCCCCGCCGAGCAGGTGCTTGCCCACGGCACCAACATGCCGCTGGATGAGACCGAGGAGTTGGCCGACAGTGACAGCACCTGGGTCGAGGCGCCGGACGGGCGTGGCCTGGCCGCGCGGCTGCGTCCGGTGCTCGGTGACTGACCGCGGCGCGGCAGCGTGTCTGTCCCGACGACGACGCCGGGTGGGGCCAGAATCGGCCTCAGCCGAACAATGCCTGAGCAGGGGCTGAACGAAGGAGTTGGCTGCGGTGGTGGCGCGTCCCCCGACCGACGATGACCTGATCGAACGGATCGTCGACGTCGACATCTCCGACGAGATGGAGACCAGCTTCCTCGAGTACGCCTACTCGGTGATCTACAGCCGGGCCCTGCCGGACGCCCGCGACGGCCTCAAGCCCGTCCAGCGCCGGATTCTGTACACGATGGACGACATGGGCATCCGCCCTGACCGTTCGCACGTGAAGTCGGCCCGGGTGGTCGGCCAGGTGATGGGCCTGCTGCACCCGCACGGCGATACGGCGATCTACGACGCGTTGGTCCGGCTGGCCCAGCCCTGGGCGCAACGGCTGCCGCTGATCGACGGGCACGGCAACTTCGGCTCTCTGGACGCCGGTCCCGCCGCGATGCGCTACACCGAGTGCCGGATGGCGCCCGCGGCGTCGGCGATGACGGCCGGGCTGGCCGAGGACACGGTGGACTTCCGGCCCAACTACGACGGCAAGGAGACCGAGCCGGTCGTTCTGCCCGCCGCCTTCCCGAACCTGTTGGTGAACGGGTCGACCGGCATCGCGGTCGGCATGGCCACGAACATTCCCCCGCACAACCTGATCGAGTGCGTCCAGGCGCTGAAGCACCTACTCGCCCATCCCGACGCCGATGCCGAAGAGCTGATGCGGTTCGTGCCCGGACCGGACCTGCCGACCGGCGGCAAGATCGTCGGCCTGGACGGCATCCGCGACGCCTATCTGAGCGGCCGCGGGTCGTTCCGGATCAGGGCCACCGCACGGATCGAACAGGTGCATGCCCGGCGTAAGGGCATCGTGGTCACCGAACTGCCCTACATGATCGGCCCGGAGCGGGTGATCGATCAGATCAAGACCCTGGTCCAGTCCAAGAAGCTGACCGGCATCGCCGACATCAAAGACCTGACCGACCTGGCCAACGGCACCCGGCTGGTGATCGAGGTCAAGAACGGCTTCAACCCCGAGGCGCTGCTGGAGCAGCTCTACCGGGCGACCAAGCTGGAGGACTCGTTCGGCATCAACGCGGTCGCCCTGGTGGACGGCCAGCCGCGCACGCTCAGCCTGCGCGAGCTGCTGACCGTCTACCTCGAGCACAAGCTGGACACCACCCTGCGCCGGACGAAGTTCCGGCTCGGCCGGGCCTCCGATCGGCTGCATCTGGTCGAAGGCCTACTGATCGCGATCGTCGACATCGACGACGTGATCGCGATCATCCGGTCCAGTGACGACGTGGCGTCCGCCCGCACCAGGCTGATCGAGGCGTTCGACCTCACCGAGCTGCAGGCCAACTACATCCTGGACATGCAGCTGCGCCGGCTGACCAGGTTCAGCGCGATCGAGCTCGAGAAGGAACGCGACGAACTGCTGGCCCGGATCGCCGAACTGCAGGCGATCATCGACGACCCGACCCGGCTGCGCGCCCTCGTTTCGACCGAACTGGACGAAGTCGCCCGCACCCACGGCACCCCACGCCGCACCGTGCTACTGGCCTCCGGTGGCGGCACGGTGGCCGCCCAGCGGGCCACTCAGGCCAACGCGACTCCTTTGGAGATAGCGGACGATCCCTGCCGGGTGCTGCTCAGCTCCGCCGGCCTGCTGGCCCGGACCGACACCGACGAGCCGCTGCCCAGTGGCGGGGGTCGGGCCGTCCACGACGTGATCGTCAGCACCTGCCGATCGACCGCCCGCGGCGAGTTCGGCTTGTTGACCAGCCTGGGCCGGGTCGTTCGCGGCCAGACCATCGACCTTCCGTCCGTACCCAGCACGGCGCAGGCGCCGAACCTGCAGGGCGGCGCTCCGGCCGGCGAACTGTTCAGCCTGCAGCCGCACGAGCGGATCCTTGCGGTCACCAGCCTCGGCGATGCCACCTACGGCTGGGCGCTCGGAACCGCACGCGGAGTTGTCAAACGGGTGAACCCCGAACTGCTGGCCAGGGACGCGTGGGAGATCGTCCGGCTGGACGACGGCGACCGGGTGGTCGGCGCCGTCGAACTGGGCCATGACCTCGACGAACTGGTCTTTGTCACCTCCGACGCTCAACTGCTGCACTTTGCGGCCGCGTCCGTGCGTCCGCAGGGACGCTCCGGCGGTGGCATGGCCGGGGTCAAGCTCGCCGGCGGCGCCCACGTGGTGTACTTCGGCGCCAGCCGGATGGCCGATTCGGTGCTGGTGTCGGTGGCGGGGTCGGGAAGCGCACTGCCCGGCACGGACGCCGGCAGCGTCAAGGTGACTCCGTTCGAGGAGTACCCGAGCAAGGGCCGAGGCACCGGGGGCGTGCGCTGCCAGCGGTTTCTCAAGGGTGAGGACGTGCTGCAACTGGCCTGGGTCGGCGCCACGCCGGCGGTGGCGGCGGCGGCCAGCGGGTCACCGATCGAGTTGCCGGCGATCGATCCGAGGCGGGACGCGTCCGGCACCCCGGCCGGCCAGCCGATCGCGGCTGTTTCGACCCGCTACCACCCCTGACGGCAGTTGGGGACGGTTCCAAACCGGGCAGTGGGGACGGTTCCAAACCGTTCACCCCTCCCCCAGCTCCACGCATCACGCAGGCATGCGGTTCGATGGTTGAGCCTGTCGAAACCCTGGCGTCGACAAGCTCGACCGACGAGATCTGCGGCATGCGCGGGGGCGTTGGCGGGTTTCCGTTCACCCGGCACCGGCCGGAAACCTTGTTCCGGCCGGAAGGCGAGTGGCCAGTCAGCAGATCTGGGTGAGCAGGCCGCTGTCCACGTCGTAGCTGAACCCGCCGACCTCGGCGCGGCCGGCGATCAACGGATGGGAGGCAATCAGCGACACGTCGCGACGCAGCCGACCCTGCTGGTCGGGCTCGGCACCGACGGACAGGCCGGCGGCATCGCGACCGCTGGCCTGCGCGACGCGGGCCCGCATCTCGTCGTCGTCGCAGGACGCCATCGCGCACCGGGTGTGGGCGATCACCAGAATTCGCCGGACACGGAGCAGATTGACCCCGAGGATGCAGCCGTTCAAGGCGTCCGGGGTGACGTGCGCGCCCGGGGTGCGGAGGATCTTCGCCTCGCCGAGGAACAGCCCGATCATCTCCAACGGCTGCAGTCGCGAATCCATGCAGGTGACCACGGCGACACCGGCGTGCGCGTAACCGTCGAAACCCCGGGGGGCGGACGTGGCATACCGGCGATTCGCGTCGAGCAGGTCGTCGAACATGGCTACACCCTAGTGAACCCGCGTTCCGAACCGCGCCGGTATCTGACGTTGGTCGCCGGCCGGACACAATCTGCACAACTTCGTGGATTAAGTTGTATTTTTCGGGCAGTTCGTCTATCTTCTATCTGGCCGCACACAATGAAAGGAGGCCGGACTTTGATGACACGACGCAACTTGTGCATCGTTGACGTTGTCGCACCCCGAGCCGACCTCGTGGGCGGCGGCACCGTGTTTCTCGATCGGTGACCATCCGCGCCCTAGAGCGCACATCTCGCGCCTGACAAGGCTGAGCGCCGCTGCGCTCTCGCCGTCACGCGCTACCTCCTGACCCTAAGACGCCTTTATTCGGCGTGCCTGCGTGCGATTGTTTAATGTCGCCACGTGACTTTGTTTTGCCCCACTTCGACATTCTCAGGTGAAATCATGAATACCGTCCAAATCACGAAAGAACAGCTCCCTACTACCGAACTCTCACAACTGAGCGTTCTCGACCGGCTCGCCCTGAACTGGGGCCTGGCCATGATCAGCTGGGCCGAGCGCCCGCAGCGCACCCGCAGTTCCCTGGCTCCGGACACGTTCGACGCGATCCAGGACCGCCGCGAACTGCTCGAGGCCCGTCACCGGGTCGCAGCGCTCCAGTGATCACCGCAGGTCAGGCGGGCCGTGCCAGCAGAAATGCTCGGCCGGCCCGCCTGCTGCTGCTCCCCTGCTTGAGGCGGCCGTCGCTCAGCCGAGCTGCCGGACGGCTGCGCTGAACCGATCGGCTGCCCGCGCCCAGGTTGGATCACCCGCAAAGAGTCCGGGTAGCAACGGCACCAGTGCGTGCGAGAAGTCCTCGCTGGCCTGCTTGGGCAGCAATGACGGCAGGTTGTCGATCACGATCGCGTCCAGCGGAACCGGATCGTTCCAGAGTCGCCGGACGGGCTCGTTCCAACTGGTGTGACGGTCGCTGACCGGCAGCAGGTTGAGTGCCGAGGTGACGTCGGCGGTCACGTCGACCAGCACCTTCAGCTTTCGCGCCGGCCGGTCACGATCCGCCTCGACCAGGAACGCCGGCTGGGGCTTGGTCGCGAGCACGCAATGCACCAGCAGGTCATGGCTGACCAGGGCGTCTGAGTTGAGATTCGTGGTGTCGTCGCGGTCCCAGCGCGACGCCACCACTCCGGCCAACAGCAGTGCGTCCACGGCCCCGCGGCCGGCCCTTCCGTACGCTCCGGTGACCACCCCGGCGGTACCCGCCAGCCGCTCCTCGCAAGCCTCGAGTTCACCCGCCAACTCGTCCAGGTTCATCGGCTGCACCGGCACCGGAAGCCGGCCGGCCAGGTGCAGTGCGCCCAGCGCGGCGCCGACGAAGCCCGCCCAGTAGCCGAA
This sequence comes from uncultured Actinomycetota bacterium, assembly GCA_963723605.1. Classification (GTDB taxonomy): domain Bacteria; phylum Actinomycetota; class Actinomycetes; order Propionibacteriales; family Propionibacteriaceae; genus Micropruina. Next base: position 202,175 of record CAVRRM010000005.1, read on the forward strand.
CGCCACCACCCGACGACCTCGCTCGTCGACCAGATACTCAAGGTCGAGCAACTGTCCCCCGCCGGCGACGAACCGGGCGACCAACTCATCGGCGCCGTCCTGGCCCTTGTAGGCATGGCCGAAGTACACATGCCGGTGTCGCAGTTGCGCGGGTTGGTCCGGCAGCTCCTTGATGCCGACTACCACCACCTCGTCGGGGGCGGTCAGCCACGACCCGGCCGGAACCAGCGGGCAACCGACCGCCTCGTAGGCGTCGTCGGAGAAGATCCGTCGCGGTGCGCTCTCCACCACCACGTCGATACCCGCCTCGATCAGCACCGCGGCATCTTTCGGGGTGATCGGAGTGCGTCGCTCGGTGCCGCGCTGCTCTGCCCGCAACAGCACGGTTGGCTTCATGCGTCAATCCGATCGGTGTCGAGTGCGTAGGCGCCGGCGATGATGAACTCCTTGCGTGGGGCGACATCGTTGCCCATCAGCTTTTCGAAGGTGGCAAGCGCCAGGTCCAGCGATTCGCCCTCTTCGACCCCGATTCGGCGCAGCGTGCGATGCCGGGGGTCCATCGTGGTGTCCTTGAGCTGGTCGGCGTCCATCTCACCCAACCCCTTGTAGCGCTGCGGCTCCTTGAAACCGACCCCTCGCTTGGTCAACTCGGCGAGCTTGCGCTGATATTCGGCCTCGCTGTAGGTGTACAGGTACTTGTCCTGGCCCTTTCGTGGATTGGTCAGCTCGAACCGGTGCAGCGGAGGCACCGCGGTGTACACCCGCCCCGCCTCGACCATCGGCCGCATGTACTTGAAGAACAGCGTGGCCAGCAGCGTACGGATGTGCGCTCCGTCTGAGTCGGCGTCGGCCATGAAGATGATCTTGTTGTAGCGGGCCTGCTCGAGATCGAAGCTGCGGCCGGAGCCCGCCCCAACCACCTGAATGATGGACGCGCACTCGGCGTTCTTCAGCATGTCGCCGACGCTGGCCCGCTGCACGTTGAGGATCTTGCCGCGGATCGGCAGCAGCGCCTGGAACTCCGAGTTGCGGGCCAGCTTTGCCGTGCCCATGGCCGAGTCGCCCTCAACGATGAACAGCTCCGTGCGCTCGGGATCGGCACTGCGGCAATCGGCCAGTTTGGCCGGCAACGAGCTGGACTCCAGCGCGTTCTTGCGACGCTGATTCTCCTTGTGCGCCCGGGCTGCGACCCGGGTTCGGGACGCCGACACGACCTTTTCCATCACGGCGCGGGCCTGCGTGCGCTGCGCCGCCTTGGTGGAGGTCAGGAACTCGACCAGCTCGCGCTCCACCACCTTGGCCACCAGTCGGGTCACCGGTGGCGTGCCGAGCACCTCTTTGGTCTGGCCCTCGAACTGGGGCTCGGCCAGCCGGACGGTGATCACCCCGGTCATGCCTTCCAGAATGTCGTCCTTGACCACCTCGTCGCCGGCCTTCAGCAACCGGGTGCCCTCCAGCGCCCTGGCGAAAGCCCGGACGGTGCCCCGTTCGAAGCCCTGCACGTGGGTGCCGCCCTTGGGGGTGGCGATGATGTTGACGAACGACTGGACGGTGGTGTCGTACCCGGCACCCCAGCGCAGGGCGACGTCGACCTCCAGCGTTCGGTCGACGTCGGTGGGCGTCATGGCGCCGTCGGCGTCGAGCATCGGCACGGTTTCGGTGAACGATTCGGTGCCCTGCAGGCGCAGCACCTCGGTGACCCCGGCGTCCGCGGCCAGGAACTCGCAGAACTCAGAGATGCCTCCGTCGTGCTTGAACACTTCGGTGCTCGGCTCGCCCGAGCGTGCATCGGTGACCACCAACTCCAGGCCGGGAACCAGAAAGCTGGTCTGCCGAGCCCGGGCCACCAGATGCGGCAGGGACAACTCGGCATCGGTCAGGAAGATCTGCCGATCGGGCCAGTACCGCACCCGGGTGCCGGTCTTGCCCCGGGCAGCCCGTCCGGCCTTGGCGAGCTGTGCGCCGGGCTTGAAGGCAGCGTCCGGGCCGTCGCCGGTGAACGTGCCAGGCACCCCGCGCCGGAACGACATCGCCCAGGTGGCGCCGTTGCGGTCGACCTCGACATCGAGCCGGGTGGACAGCGCGTTGACAACGGACGCGCCGACGCCGTGCAGGCCGCCGGTGGCGTTGTACGAACCGGCCCCGAACTTGCCGCCGGCGTGCAGCTTGGTGAAGACCACCTCGACGCCGGAGAGTCCGGTGCGCGGCTCGATGTCGACCGGGATGCCGCGGGCCGTGTCGTTGACGGTGATGCTGCCGTCGACGTTCAGGTCGACCGTGATCGATTCGCCGAAGCCACCGAGCGCCTCGTCGACCGAGTTGTCGATGATCTCCCACAGGCAGTGCATCAGGCCTCTGGTGTCGGTGGACCCGATGTACATGGCGGGCCGCTTGCGCACCGCTTCAAGGCCTTCCAGAACGAGCAGGTGCCGGGCCTCGTAGTCACGCCCCTCGGCGGCCGGTTTGCCTTTGATGGTCACGTCCGAAGGCTAGCGCCAGCTTCGGACACGATGGTGGACCCGGCGCCGCAGCGGCCGATGAACTCCATCGGGGAAGTCGACCAGGTAACAGTCGTGAGTCGTGCCGCGCCCGACGACCCCGGGCTGATTCGCGGCGCTGGTGTGCGGGGGTACTGTCTGGGCACGGAACAATCCGACCTCGCAAAGAGTTGCCATTGGTAGACTCAAGTAAGAACAGGGAGGAAATGCGGATGAGCACGACAGCGGTGGAGGAGCTGACCACGGCGGATCGCTGTGATCGGTGCGGAGCGCAGGCCTACCTGCGGGTGGTACTGCACGGCGGTGAGCTGCTGTTCTGTGCGCACCATGCCAAGGCCCACTCGGACCGGATCAAGCAGGTTGCGCTGACCATTCACGACGAAACCGACAAGCTGAACTGACGAAGTCGAACGAACGCCCCGGACGCAACGTCCGGGGCGTTCGTCGTTCCAGCCCGAAGCGACCGCGAGCACACCGGGAGCCGCGCCGGTGGGCAGAGCCGAACCGTCGAGCTACGCCGACAGGGCCAGCACCGCGTACGCCGCCAGCCAGTGCTCGACCATCCAGCCGCTGCCGCTGACCATCGGCAGGGCCGCTTCCACGTGCGCCTGCGCCGCCCGCTCCAGCACCGCGGAATCGCCGATCGAGCGCTGCATCGCCCGCAGGCAGTTGGCCCGGTGCAGGTTGAGCCCGTGCAGGTGGGCGGACTGGCCATCCGTGCCGTCGATGTCGGTGACCGGACGGAGCAGGTTGCTGGTGGCACCGGCCACCAGGTCGGGCAGCGCGATGTCGAGCCAGGCCTGGTACGTCGCGGCCGGCAGCACCAGGCTCATCAGCTCCGCCCCGGCCAGGGCCGGGGACAGGAAATCGTTGCCGTCCGGCTCCCAGGACGCCGGATAGTCGCGGTCGTTGCCGTACCAGCGCCGGGCCGCGGACGTGATCGCGTCCCGCAGCGCCGGCTCACCCGCGTCCGCCAGCCGGATCCCCCACGGCCAGCTCCGGGCCAGCGGGAACGCGGTGTTCATGTGGGTGCCCTGCCGGTTCGGCAGCGGCGAGCCGGCCAGCCACTCGACGAAGCCGTCGGTCACGACCTCGGCCAGGCCGGTCAGCGGGGCCGCCCACCGGGTACCGTCCACAGCCTCGGCGAGGGCCAGCACCCACCCCCAGCCGTACGGACGCTCGAAGCCGGGATGGCTACGCAGGTAGTTCTCCTCCACGGACAGGTTCGGGAAGGTCAGGTGCTCGTCCAACACCTGCTCGGCGGCGGCTCGCTGGTCGGCGGGCAGCAGTGGCAGCAGGCGGACCAACGCCCAGTGCATCTCCACCGCGGAGTGCCAGTCGAAGCAGCCGTAGAACGCCGGATGCAGCTGGCGGGGTGTTGCGTGGTCGTCCGGGGCCGTCATCACGTGGCGAGGGGCGTTCGGGTACTCCTTGCGCACCGCCTCGATGATGGTCGACGCAAAGCCCGGCGCCAGCCCGGCCAGGTCGGTCACTGCAGCGGGGAGGGGCTCAGGCTGCCCCGGATGGTGCTGATCCGGCCCTGATCGTCGAACTCGACGCTGAGCACGTCCGGGCCGATGTACACCTTCAGCTGGCGCTCGTCGCCGGTCACCCGCAGGTTGTGCACCGACGCGTAGGTCAGCACCTGGGAGCGGGCGTAGCCGGGCAGCAGATCGACGGCCGACATGATCCGGCGCGGAAAGGTGACGCCCTGGGCGGCTGGCCGTGGGACGGCCGGGTCGGTGATGCCGAAGTAGGCCAAGCCGGCCCCGTAGTCGGCGGAGTAGAAGGCGGTGGCGCCGACCAGCGGGGCGGTGAGCAGGGCCACGCTGGCGCCCGCGCCCAGGCCGGTGTCGATCACGTCCGCCACCTCGAACTGAGGCTGCCCGAGTTCCCACAGGCCCCATGGCCCGGCGAGTTCGGCGGCCCGATGGACGGGAGCGATCGACGCCACCTGCGGCGAGAAGCCCTGGTTCGCCCATGACCACAGCCAGGTGTTGCTGCTCTTCGAGACGGTGCCGAGCAGCACCACGCGGAGCGGACGGCCGGCGATGGTCACCGTGCCCTGGTCGATGTCAGCCTGGTAGGGACCGTTCAGGTCGACCACCTGCGACAGCGCCTCTTGCGCCTCCATCGCCACCGGAAGGTGTGCCGCCACGGCCGCGTTCAGACGCTCATGATTCAGTTCGGGCATGCCCGAAACAATAGTGTGCGCACGCTGGGGTTCCTCGCCCATGGGGAGTACTGCCCGCCCTGGCCAGATTCGTGAGCGGCTGCCAAGGTGATCGGATGAGCACCATCGAAGCCGTCAACGGAGACATCACCACCCAGACGCTGGACGCGATCGTGAATGCCGCCAACTCGAGCCTGCTGGGTGGGGGTGGAGTGGACGGAGCCATTCACACCGCCGCCGGACCGAAGCTGCTGGAGGCCTGCCGCCGGGTTCGTGACACCAACTGGCCGACCGGCCTACCGGTCGGCGAGGCGGTCGCCACCGAGGCCTTCGAGCTGCCCTGTCGTTGGGTGATCCACACCGTGGGGCCCAATGCCCACCGCGGCCAGACCGATCCGGCGCTGCTGGCGTCCTGTTTCAGCCGCAGCCTGGACGTGGCGGCCGAGTTGGGCGCCACCGGGGTCGCGTTTCCGGCGGTGAGCGCGGGCGTCTACGGCTGGGCGGCCGACGACGTCGCCCGGATCGCGGTGGAGACTGTCCGGGCGCATCCCAAGCCGGGTATCGAAGTGGTCCGGTTCGTGCTGTTCGGCGATCGGCTGCACCGGGCGTTCAGCGCCGCCCTACGCTGAGCCTCAGCCCCGCACCATCCGGATCTCTTCCGCGCCCTCGAATGCGGGTGCCACTTTGCGGCGGGCACCGTCAGCCTCGAAACCCGCCGTGCGGTAGAACCGGATCGCCCGCTCATTGCTCTCCAGAACCCAGAGCTGACCAGGGGAGTCGCCCAGTGCGGTGAACAGCAGCCGACGTCCGAGCCCGATGCCCTGGGCCCGCCGGAGGAGGTACAGCGATGCCAACTCCAGAGGCTGGGCAGCGTTCGGATCGTCGCTGATGGTGGCGTGCGCGTGGCCGACGATGGCACCATCGGCGATGGCGACCCAGACCGACAATCCGTCGTCAAGCGCCTGCTGCAGGTGCCGGACGACGGCGGGTACTCGGTCCACCTGGGCCTCGATCACGGTGCTCGGAATCAGCCCGGGGTAGGTCTCGGCCCAGGCCAGCGCCCGGGTTCGAGCGATGTCGTCGAGGTCGGTGTGGTTGGCCAGCCGGATGACGGGTCGCATCAGTACGACGGTTGCGGCAGGGCAGAGATGATCAGGGCCGCATTGAGCGAGACCAGGGTTCCGATCACCAGCACGATCCACCCCGGCCGAGTGACTTGGCGCTTGAGCAACGGCAGGGCCAGGCCGATCGCCGCACCGAAGGCGGTCAGCCACGCCACCCAGGCCAGTGCGACGCGTTCGGGATAGGTGTGGCTGCCGGCGACAATCGGCACCGCTCGAGGACGGCAGCGCGAAGTGATCGACCGAACGCATGGTCAGCAGGTAGCCGGACAGCACGTTGGCGACGATCATCAGGCCCAGCACGGCGGTCGGCACCCAGGTGGGCTGCGCGACCTTCTCTGCAGGAGTGGTCACCGCTCAGTCGAGGTAGTCACGGAGCACCTGCGAGCGCGAGGGGTGGCGCAGCTTGCTCATCGTCTTCGACTCGATCTGGCGGATCCGCTCGCGGGTGACTCCGTAGACCTTGCCGATCTCGTCCAGCGTCTTGGGCTGGCCGTCAGTAAGCCCGAACCGCATGCTGACCACGCCGGCCTCGCGCTCGCTGAGCGTATCGAGCACGTCATGCAGCTGTTCCTGCAGCAGGGTGAAGTTCACCGCTTCGGCCGGAACGACCGCCTCCGAGTCTTCGATCAGGTCACCGAACTCGGAGTCGCCATCCTCGCCCAACGGCGTGTGCAATGAGATCGGCTCCCGGCCGTACTTCTGCACCTCGACGACCTTTTCGGGGGTCATGTCGAGTTCCTTGGCGAGTTCCTCGGGTGTGGGTTCGCGGCCGAGGTCCTGCAACATCTGGCGCTGGACCCGGGCAAGCTTGTTGATCACCTCGACCATGTGCACCGGGATCCGGATGGTGCGGGCCTGGTCGGCCATGGCCCGGGTGATCGCCTGCTTGATCCACCAGGTCGCGTAGGTGGAGAACTTGTAGCCCTTGGTGTAGTCGAACTTCTCGACCGCGCGGATCAGGCCGAGGTTGCCCTCCTGGATCAGGTCGAGGAACAGCATTCCGCGACCGGTGTAGCGCTTGGCCAGCGACACCACCAGGCGAAGGTTGGCCTCCAAGAGGTGATTCTTCGCGCGCTTGCCGTCGGCGGCGATCCATTCGTAATCGTCCTGATCGGACGCCGAGATCGTCCGGCCGGTGTTGACCGACTCCTCGGCGAACAGGCCGGCCTCGATCCGCTTCGCGAGCGTGACCTCCTGCTCGGCGTTCAGCAGGGCGACCTTGCCGATCTGCTTCAGGTAGTCCTTGACCGGGTCGGCGGTGGCGCCGGCGACCAGCACCTGCTGCTCGGGCTCGTCGGCATCGTCGGCGTCGGAGACGGTGAAGCCCTCGTCCTCGGTCAGTTCCTTCTCGACGACGGCTTCTTTGGCCTCTTCGAAGTTGGCGTCATCCACGTCGTCGAGAGAGCGACGCTTCCCTCCGACGGTGAGCACCACGTCGTCACCCTCGCGGGCGAACTTCACGTCGACCGCGGCCGGGGTCAACACGGCTGCTTCAAGAGTGGGTGCCTCCAGGTCTTCTATCTTGACCTCGTCCACCAGGTCTTCGGGAGCGACGATCACGTCTGCACTGGCCTCGTCTTCGACGCCGGGCTTGGCGGCTGCAACGGCCGGTTTGCGGGTGCGCCGGGCAGTAGCCGGCTCCTTCGCTGCGGTGCCGGCGCGACGCCGGCTGGGGGCCTCAACCTGATCGGGAACGGATTCCGCCAAGGCTTTGGCGCTGGAGCGTGGTGACACAAGTAGCCTTTCGGATTCTTGGTTTTGGGCGCACGTCATCAGGGGTTTGTCAATGGCTGGCGCCTGAGTCATTCTGTCACGCGATCGAGCACAATCCAAACAGCCCCTCGTGAGGGGTGCTGGCTAGGGTGTTCAGCATGTCGCAACCGCCTCGCGCCCAAGCCCGTCCCACTCTGCGCAGTCACCATGGGGACGAGTTCGAGGACGACTTCGCCTGGATGAGTGACAAGGCCGCTGAGGAGTTTCTGGACTACCTCGCAGCCGAGAACGCCTACACCGTCGAGCGCACCGCGCACCTCGCCGAGCTGCGCGACCAGCTGTACGACGACATCATCGCGCGCACCCGGCAGACCGACCTGACGGTGCCCTCGTTCGTGCGGCACACCGACGGTTCGACCTGGTGGTATTACAGCCGTTCCGTCGAAGGTCTCGACTACCCGATCCATTGCCGGCTGCCCGCCCGCGACGCCGACGCGATCCCGGACGTGACCGTTTCCCCGACCGGTGAAGAGGTCGTGCTCGACGAGAATCGGCTCGCCGACGGCCAGAGCTTCTTCGCCCTCGGCCTGTGCGACGTCTCACCGGACGGGCGCCGGCTGGCCTGGAGCGAGGACCTCTCTGGCGACGAGCGGTACCGGTTGCGGGTGATCGACCTGGCCGGTCGCACCCCCATCGAGGTGCCGGACGTTGTCGTGGCGGGCGGCGGCTGCTGGTGCGGCGATGACCGGCTGGTCTACCTCACCATGGACGATGCCTGGCGGCCGGACCGGGTCTGGCTGCACACCCTGGGCGGTGCCGCCGACGTCCTGCTGCTCGAAGAGCCGGACGAGCGGTTCTGGCTGGGGGTTGAGGAGTCACGCGACCGCACCCGCGTGGTGCTCGCCAGTGAGAGCAAGCAGACCTGCGAGTACCTGCTGCTGGACGTCGCGGAGCCGGCGACCCCCAGGGTGGTGGCGCCGCGGCGGGCGGGGCTGGAATACAGCGTTGAAGTGGGCACCGACGCTCTCTATGTGGTGCACAACGACGGAGCCACTGAGTTCGAGTTGGCCCAGGCGCCGTTCGACGCGACCGAGCGGCAGCACTGGCGCACGCTGGTGCCTGAGCGTCCGGGCGTCCGGTTGCTGGGTCTCAGCGCCTACGCCAATCATCTGGTGCTGAGCTCCCGGGCCAACGCCTTGCCGCTGATCGAGGTGCTCAGCCGCGATGCCGAGGGTGGGTGGGGTCCACCAGTCCCGATCGCGTTCGACGAACCGGTCTACAGCGCCGGGGCGGTCTCCGCCGACGACCCGGCCACCGACCGGATCCGGCTGGTGCACGAATCTCTGGTCACCCCGCGCCGGCTTGAGGAGTACCGCCTCGACACCGGCGCACGACGGGTGCTGAAGCAGACCGAGGTGCTCGAACATCCGGTGCATGGACGCTTCGAGTCCGGCGCCTACGTGCAGTACCGGGAGTGGGTGACAGCGCCGGACGGCACCCGGGTGCCGATGTCGATCGTCCATCGCGCGGACGTGGCCAGAGACGGTTCGGCGCCGGCGGTTCTGTACGGCTATGGCGCCTACGAGACGGCGATGATGCCGTGGTTCTCGATCCCCCGGCTCAGCCTGCTCGACCGAGGATTCGTCTGGGCTGTTGCGCACGTGCGTGGCGGTGGCGAGCTCGGCCGGGCCTGGTACCAGCAGGGCCGCTTGCTGGCCAAGCCGAACACCTTCACCGACTTCGTGGCCTGCGCCCGGCATCTGGCTGAGGCCGGCTGGACCAGTGCCGACCGGCTGGCCGCTCAGGGTGCGTCGGCAGGCGGGCTCACCGTTGGCGCGGCGCTCAATCTGGCCCCGGACGCGTTCCGCGCCGTCCATGCCGACGTGCCGTTCGTCGACGCGCTGACCACGATCCTCAACCCCGACCTGCCGCTGACCGTGACCGAATGGGAGGAGTGGGGCAATCCGCTGGACGACGCCGAGGTGTACCGGTGCATGAAGTCGTATACGCCTTACGAGAACATCTCGCCGGTCGGCTATCCGGCGATCCTGGCCACCACGAGCCTCAACGACACCCGGGTTGAGGTCACCGAGCCGGCCAAGTGGGTCGCTCAGTTGCGCCGGACGGTGGTGCCCGACCCGGCTCGTCCGATCCTGTTGCGCACCGAATTGGTGGCCGGCCACGGTGGCGTCTCCGGCCGTTACCAGGCCTGGAAGGACCTCGCCTTCGAGTTGGCCTGGATCATCGACCAGGTGGCACCGGACGCCTGAACCTGCGGCGAGGGTGTCCGGGTCCCGGTCGGCGAGCAACCTAGCCACGCCTTCTTCAGTCGCCGGACGGCCGGATGCCCGGCGCCCGGCACGCGTGATACCCCCCTGGGTCGGCGTCGCAGTACGACCGTGGTCTTGGTTTGTGCCCCCGGGATGCGTTCAGGGTTCATTGGGGGGCGGTACGTGAAACAACGCCTCGTGGGCTGCGTTGTACTGATCACGGACCGAAAGGAAAAGCATGATCTCGACCGCGCACCGGATCCGGAGCACCGACGGAATCGATGGCAAGGACGCCGTAGGACTGTACCTGGACGGAATCGCCAAGACGCCCCTGCTGACCGCCGAAGAGGAAGTCATCCTCGCCAAGCGGATCGAAGCCGGCTTGTACGCCAAGTCGCTGCTCGCCGGAACCGTGGACGACACTCCCCGGTCCCGCCGGAAGGCGACCACCGACGAACTCGAGCGCGTCGCCGCCGAAGGTGACGCCGCTCTGCAACGCTTCATCACCGCCAACCTGCGGCTGGTGGTGTCCGTGGCCCGCAAGTACGGACGTGCGCAGATGCCGCTGCTCGACCTCGTTCAGGAGGGCAACACCGGTCTGATCCGGGCCGTGGAGAAGTTCGACTACTCCAAGGGCTTCAAGTTCTCCACCTACGCGACCTGGTGGGTTCGCCAGTCGATCTCCCGCGGCATCGCGCAGCAGGGCCGGATCGTCCGGCTTCCGGTGCACGTCGCCGAGCAGGTCAACCAGGTGTCGGCGGTTCGCCGGACGCTGGAGCGCCGGTTCGGCCGCGAGCCCGAGTTGATCGAGATCGCCGACGAGCTGGGTCTCCGGGAGGAGCAGGTGATCGACCTGCTGCGGTTGGCTCGCGATCACGTCAGCCTCGACGCCCCGGTCGAAGAGGACGGTGACACCGCGCTGGGCGACCTGCTCGCCCGCGAGATGTCCCCCGGCCCCGACGAGATGGTGCTGGACGCCGAGGATCGGGCTCGCCTCGACGGCATGCTGTCGTCCCTCGACGACCGGTCCGCTGATGTCGTCCGGCGCCGTTATGGCCTGCTGGACGGCCGCCAGGCAAAGCTGGCCGATATCGCCGCGGTCTGGGGCATCACGGCCGAACGCGTGAGGCAGATCGAGCGGCACGCGATCGCCAAGCTGCGCACGGCCCACGACCTGGCCGCCTGATCCAACACCCGCAACGGCCCGTCCCAATCCCCCGGGGCGGGCCGTTGCGCTGCCCCTGGGCGGGTGTGGAGTGCCCGGCCACCGTGTGAGGGCATGGTCGGCGATGGAGTGCCCGGCCACCTGTGACTGGTCGGAGTCGGCAGCGGCCGACGGGCACTCACCGACGGATGCCTGCACCTGCTTCGTCCGCCACCTGCACCAGGGCCCAAGTCGAACGGGGTCAGCTGGCGGGAGCGTCCACCACCCGGATCAGTCCCTGCTGTGCGCAGCTGGCGACCAGGTTGCCCTCGCGGGAGAAGATCCGGCCCTGCGAGAAGCCGAGACCTCCGGAGGCCGACGGCGACACCTGGTCGTAGAGCAACCATTCGTCCGCCCGGACGGGGCGATGGAACCACATCGCGTGGTCGATCGAGGCCGCCTGCATGCGAGGTGACATGAACTCGACCGCGTGCGGCAGGGTGCTGACCGACAGCAACGAGATGTCGGACAGGTAGGCCAGCACCATCTGGTGGATCCGCGGATCGTCTGGCATCTGGTCGCGGGCCCGCATCCACAGCTGCAGGTGGGCCGAGTTGGACCCCGGCTGGGCCGGCGGCTCGATCACGTAACGGGCGTCCAGAGCACCCCACTCGGCCTCCCAGAAGGCGGCCCGCCGGGCGGAGCGCTCCCCCAGCACCTCCGCCGCCGGGCGGCAGTCGTCCGGCGCCGCGACGTCGAGCGGGAATGGGTCGGCGTGATCGAGGCCTTCCTCGTGCACGTGGAACGAACAGACCATCGAGAAGATCGGCCGGCCGTTCTGCCTGGCCACCACCCGCCGCTGGCTGAACGCGCGGCCGTCGCGGGTGATCTCGACCAGGTACAGGATCGGGTGGGTGGGTGCACCGGGACGCAGGAAGTAGGCGTTCAGCGAATGCGCGAAGCGCTCGTGGCCCACTGTGCGATACGCGGCGGCGAGCGCCTGGGCCAGCACCTGGCCGCCGAAGGAACGCTGCAGCACGGTGACCGGCTGCGGCCCGCGGAACAGGTCGGTGTCGATCTTCTCCAGCTCGAGCAGCCCGAGCAGCTCGTCGGTGGTGCGCGGCACGGCTCAGGACCGTCCGTCGCCCGGGTCGTCCTGTTCGGCGAGAAACTGCTCCACGGCGGCGCCGATCTCGTCGGCGGTCGGCACCGCGGAGCGTCCGGATTCGGAGAGCTGGTCGTACTGCTCCTCGAGCGCGGCGAGCACGGCCGGGAACTCGGAGTCCTCTTGCACCTCGGCGGCGATGGTGGCCAGCTGCTGGTCGGCCTCGTTGACCAGGTCGCCCATCGGAATCGCCAGTCCGGCGGCATTGTTCATCCGGCGCAGCACGGCGGCCGTCGCCTGCGGAAAGGTGGATTGGGCCAGATAGTGCGGCACGTGGGCGACGAAACCGAGTCCGGTGATGCCGCTGACCCCACCGCGGTACTCCAGCACCGCTGAGAAGCTGCCCGGAATCTGGATCCGATCGATCCAGAGCGGGTTGCCGCTGGCCTTCTCGGGGTCGGTGGAGTGCGACGTGACCAGCGTCGGACGCGTGTGTGGCACGGCCATCGGTACGCCGCTGCCGGTGAGCAGCATGGTGGCGTCGAGCCGCTCGGCGATGCCGAGCACGGCCTGGGTCATCCGGCGCCACTGAGTATCGGGCTCGGGGCCGGTGAGCAGCAGGAACGGCTTGCCTGAGGCGTCGGTGACCTTGTACAGCAGCAACGAGAAATCGTGCATCGACACCCACTTGTTGGTGTCGAACACCATCTGCGGACGGCGGCTGCGGTAGTCGTGCAGCTGGTCGTGATCGAACTCCGCGAGCACCTCGTGCTGGCAGTGTTCGAGGATGTGGCCGGACAGTGTGCGGTTGACGGAGGCCGCGTCCACATACCCCTCGAACAGGTGAATCAGCACCGGACGTTTGCCGTCCAGGCTGGACCAGACGTCGGGGTCAAAGGTGTACAGCAACCGCGGATCGATCACGTCGCCACCCTACCGCGCACCACCGGCCGGGCCGGGGGCAGCTTCGCCGAGGGCGTAGTCCCCGAGACTGTGGGGTCGAGTTCGTCCGTCGATCGAGTCTGTTCCTCGATCGGCTGTTCGCCGGTCGAGCCTAGTCGTCATCCCGACCGGCTCGATCGACGGTCGATCAGCGCGGCGGAACGACTGAGGCGATCGCCGTCCGGACCCGTTTGGCCGATATCGGCGCCGCCGTGCCCAGGGACTGGGCGAACAGGCTGACCCGCAGTTCCTCCAGCAGCCAGCCGACACCCGCCACGTCGGGGGGCAGCGGCCCGGCCGGGTAGCGGGCACACAGGGCCGCGTATTCGTCCTCCAAGGGCTCGATCACGTCCGCGTTCACCCGATCGCGGGCCGGGTTCGCCCGAGCCGCCGCGAGCCGCAGCTCGATCGCGGTCAGATAGCGCGGCAGCCGCTGCCAATGCGGGTCGGGAGTCGCGGCGATGAACCCCCGGTGCACCAGCCCGCTGAGCTGCTCGGTCACGTCGGAGCGGACGGACGGGGCCGCGTCCGGAAGCTCGAGCAGAATCCGCTGGTGCCGCTGGAGCACGTCACCGGCGAGGTTCACCACAGTGAGCATCCGGTCTGCGACATCGGCCCGGACCCGGTCGCGCAGGGCTGCGAAGGCGGCGCCGTCACGCACCGACCAGGGGTCTCCGGCGCCTCGGATCAGGCTGTCGATGGCCTTGAGCCTGGCATCGGCGAGCAGCGCCGGCACCGTCGGGTACGGTGACGCGGCCAGGGCGAACTTGACCGGGTTGCCGAGCCGTGACACCGCCCAGTTGGTCGGATCGGGACTGGTCAGCGCGACCAGCCGGCGCAGCCCGAGCAGGTGCGATCGGTGGGCCTCGTCCGCCGTGGCAAAGAGGGTGACGCCGACCGACGAACCCTCGTCCGACAAGGCAGGATAACCCACCACCAGGTCGTCGATCCGTTCGGCGATCGGATCGAAGGTCCACGTGGTGGCGCCCGCGTGAGTGTGCTCGGCAGCACCTGCGTTCAGTTCTGCGCGCACCTTGGAACCGAGACGTTCGGCCAGTTCGGGCAGGTCCTTGCCGGTGGCCACTTCCGCGCCATCCCGGGTGACCACGAATCGAACCCGCAGATGATCGGGCACCGCGTCCAGCCGCCAGGCGTCGGGCGGCACCTGCACGCCGGTCAGCTGCGCGATGGCCCGGCCGAGCGCGTCCGGCAGCGATTCGCCGCGGGAGGGGTGCTCGTTCAGCCAGGCCACGGCCCGGCGGGCGGTGTCGGGGGCCGGTACGAGCTTCGCCCGCCACTGTTTCGGCAGGCCCCGGACGAGTTCCGTGATCAGTTCGCTGCGCAGCCCCGGAATCTGCCAACCGAAGTCCTCGGCGGTGACGCGGTTCAGCTGGGCGAGCTCGATGGACACGGTGACGCCATCATGGCCGGAGCCGGGCTCGAACACGTAGCTGACCGGGAGCTCCACGTCGCCGGACGTCCAGCGGTCGGGGAAGTCGGTCACATCCACCCGGTCGGCATCGGGCAGCAGCACGTCCGTCGGCAGGTCGAGCAGGTGCTCATCGCGGCGCCGGGCATCGCGCCACCAGCGATCGAAGTGCCCGACGGACACCACATCGCCGGGTATCCGGGCGTCGTAGAAGGCGAACAGGGCCGCGTCATCGGCCAGTAGGTCGTGGCGGCGGGTCCGTTCCGCCAACTCCTCCGCGGACTGGCGCGCCGCCTCGTTGCGGGGCCAGAAATGGTGCCGGGTGTGCCACTGACCCTCGACCAGCGCGGCCTGGATGAAGATTCGTCGCGATTCGTCGGGGTCGATCCTGCCGTACGAGACATTCCGGCCGGCAACGATGGGCACGCCCAGCAGAGTGACCCGCTCGGTGGCCACCGCCTGGCCGGTGCGGGCCGACCAGCGCGGCTCGGAGTAGGTCCGGCTGAGCAGGTGACCACCGACCTCCTCGACCCAGGCCTCGTCGATCGGGGCCACCGTCCGCGCCCACAACCGCGTGGTCTCGACCAGTTCGACGGCCATCACCAACGGCGGGTTGATCCGCGCCGCCGCCGAGCCGGGACTGATCGCGAACCGGGTGCCGCGGGCACCCAGGTACTCCCGGGGGCCGCGGCGGCGCTCCCCTGGCCTGGCCACCGAGCGCTCGTCCACCAGGCCGATGTGCGAGAGCAACCCGGACAGGACGGCGATGTGCACCCGATCGCCCGCTGCGGGTTCCGCGTTGCGCGACATGCCCAGGTCCTTGCAGACGGTGCGGAGTTGCTCGTTCAGGTCCTCCCACTCGCGGACCCGCAGAAAGTTGAGGTATTCGTCGCGACACATGCGCCGGAAGGCGTTGCCGGAGCGCTCCTTACGGGCCACCCGAAGGTAGTTCCACAGCCGCAGCAATGCCGCGATGTCGGACGGGTCGGCCTTGTCGCTGGGTTGCCCGCCGTCCTGCACCCCGTCACTGAAGAACCGCCGGTGCAAGGCGTCGGCCTGGTCGCGATGCTCGATGGGGCGATCGCGGACGTCCTGGATGGTCAGGCCGGCGACCACCGCCTGCGCCTCGCGGAGGCAGCCCTGGCGCTCGGCCTCGACCAGCATCCGGCCCAACCGCGGGTCGACCGGCAGCCGGGCCAGCTGGTGCCCGACCTGGGTCAACCGGACGTGCGCGCCGCGGCTCCGGCCCGCGCCCCGGGCGGTGCGTGCGCCCCGATCCTCGTCCTGGATCGCACCCAATTCGCGCAGCAGCCGCAGGCCGTCGCTGATCTGTGCCGAATCGGGCGGCTCGACGAAGGGGAAGCGGGCAATGTCGCCCAGCTTCGCCTGCGCCATCTGCAGGATGACCGCGGCCAGATTCGTCCGCAGGATCTCCGGCTCGGTGAACGCCGGACGCGCCACGAAGTCGTCCTCGGCGTACAACCGGATGCAGACTCCGGGCGCGACCCGCCCGCAGCGTCCGGCCCGCTGGTTGGCGGAGGCCTGCGAGATCGCCTCGATCGGCAGCCGCTGCACCTTGGTTCGGGCCGACCAACGGCTGATCCTCGCGTAGCCGGGGTCGATCACCGAGCGGATGCCGGGCACGGTCAGCGAGGTCTCGGCGACGTTGGTGGCGAGCACCACCCGCAGTCCGCTGTGCCGGGCGAACACCCGGTGCTGCTCGTGCGCGCTCAATCGTGCGTACAGCGGCAGAATCTCCACCGGACGGGGCGTCAGCGATCGCCAGTCCAGCGCACCGATGGCCTCGGCGGCATCGCGAATGTCGCGCTCCCCCGAACAGAACACCAGAATGTCACCGTCCGGACCGTCGAGCATCAGTTCGCTGACCGCGTCGCAGATGCCGTCGATCACATCGCGGTCGGCGCCCTGCTCGATCACCGGACGCCAGCGGACCTCCACCGGGTAGGTGCGGCCGGACACCTCGATGATCGGGGCATTGCCGAAGTGCTCGCTGAACCGCGCCGTGTCGATGGTGGCCGAGGTGACGATCAGCTTCAGCTCGGGCCGGCGCGGCAGCAACTGCTTGAGATAGCCGAGCAGAAAGTCGATGTTCAGGCTGCGCTCGTGCGCCTCGTCGATGATCAGGGTGTCGTAGCGGCGCAGGTCGCGGTCGTGTCCGATCTCGGCGAGCAGGATTCCGTCGGTCATCACCTTGACCCGGGTCAGCCGGCTCGTCTTGGCCGTGAATCTGACCTGGTAGCCGACCACATCGCCCAGCGGTGTTCCGATCTCCTCGGCGATCCGTTCGGCCAGGCTGCGGGCGGCGATCCGACGTGGCTGGGTGTGGCCGACCCGCTCCCGTCCGGCGGCCAGGCAGAGCTTCGGCAACTGGGTGGTTTTGCCCGAGCCGGTCTCGCCGGCGATGATCACCACCTGGTGGGCGCGGATCGCCGCCATGATGTCGTCCGCCCAGGCCGCGATCGGCAGCGCGGCATCGACGCCCAGCGCGAGCTCAGGTTCGGACATAGCCCTTCAGCCTATTCCTCCCCTCCGGCGCTCGCCTAACTACTTTCCGCTCGCCGAACTTGGCGAGCGGAAAGTAGTTAGGGGAGCGCTGGGGGGTTACTTGACCAGCACCAGCGGGCACTGGGCGTACGCCATGGTTCCCCGGATCACGCCACCCACCGAATAGGTTGGAAACCGGATGTCGGCCTGCAGCACCAGCATCGAGACGCCCTCGCTGAAGGTGCACAGTTCGTCGACAGGTGAGCCGTAGCGCACCTCGGTGGCGATTGAGGTCTTACCGGGATGGCGGACCACCACGTCGGCGACCATGGCCGCCTGCGCCGTCACGGTGTCAGCGATCGCGGCGTCGATCTGCTGCTGGCTCACCGACGAGCGGAAGATCCGGCTCTGCGGTGCCCGGCAGACGCTGACCACCTTGATCGGAACACCGGCAAACAGCGGATTGCCGAGCACCCAGGCCAGCGCCTGGGCACCGGAACCGTCGGCGTCGAGGGCAACCCCGATCGGTGCGTCCGGATCGGAGTTCGCCGAATCGGACACCACCACCAGCGGGCAGCGCACGGCCGCGGCCAGGCCGACCGCGGTCGAGCCGGAGAACCGTCGGCCTCCGGAACTGCCCGCATGGCTGCCGACCACCACCGCCGAACAGTTGTTGCTGAGCTGGGTGAGCACCCCGACGGGGGTGCCCACCGCCACCTTGGTGCGGATCCGCTTCTTGGCCGCGCCGAAGCTGTGCGCCACCGAGGCCGCCTCGGCCAGCAGCCGGCGGGCGGCGTTCTGCGCCCCGGCACCATCGGAGACCAGGCCCCACGGGCTGTTCACCACGGTTTCGTCGGCGACGTAGACCAGCTGCAGCATCGCCTTATTGGCCGCGGCCACCCGAGCGGCGTACTCCAGCGCCCGGACGGCGTCGTCCGATGCGTCATAGCCGACCAGGATCGGCGGCGGGCCGCTGTACGGCTTGGCCATGGACGCTCCTTGATTCAGTTCGCGGCGATCGAACGTCCAGCGTAGTGGTCAGGCGCGATGCCGATCACCATCGGACGCTCACCCGGCGGCCAGGGGGCCGGCATGTTGAACGGCAGCTCGGCCACCGACGCCCCGGACGTACCGTGCACCAGGACGCTCCAGCCGGTGGAGGTCTCGACGTCCAGATCGTCGACCTGGAACGCCACCTCCAGCGGACGCACCAACTCGGCCAACGGTGAACCGGCCTGGGTGCGGAACACGATCACGTCGCCGACCAGGCCGTAGCTCACCGGCAGGATCTGCACGCCAGCAGCCGAGTTCCAGCCGACCCGTCCGAAGGTTCGGGTGGCCAACAGCAGGCGGCACTCCCCTGCATCGAGTGTGGTCAGGTGCCCGTACTGCGCCATGAAGGTGACCTTACTGGTATTTCACACGCCAGCCCCAAGCTTCCAGTCCCGCACCTCCGGCATGTCTTCCAGGTGCTCGACGATGTACTGCTCGTGCCTGGCCAGCTGACTCTCGCAGAACCTCATCAGGGCAGCCGAGCCACGCCGGGTCACCTTCATGTTGTTCAGCACGTCCATCACCAGGTGGTAGCGGGAGGCCCGATTGCGCACCACCATGTCGAACGGCGTGGTGGTGGTGCCCTGCTCGATGAAACCGCGGACCCGGAACCGATCGGCGTCTGGACGGCCGTGGACCAACTGGTGGATCGCCCCTGGGTAGCCGTGGAAGGCGAAGATCACGTCACGGTTGTCGGTGAACAGCTCCCTGAAATCGAGATCGCTCATACCGTGCGGGTGATCCTTCACCCGGGTCAGCGACATCAGGTCGACCACGTTCACCACGCGCAACCGGATGTCGGGCAGGTGCGCCTTGATCAGCTCGGCCGCCGCGACCGCCTCCAGGGTCGGAATGTCGCCCGCGCAGGCCAACACGATGTCCGGCTCCTGCGCATCCTCCGGGGTGCCGGCCCACTCCCAGGTCGAGGCCCCCCGGGTGCAGTGCTCGATCGCCTCGGTCATGGTGAGCCACTGCGGTTGCGGCTGCTTGTCCTGCACGATCAGGTTGACGTAGTTCTTGCTGCGGAAGCAGTGATCGGCCACCGACAGCAGGCAGTTGGCGTCCGGTGGCAGGTAGATCCGGGAATGCTGCGGCCCGCCGTTGAGCACTACCTGCAACATGCCCGGACCCTGGTGGCTGAAGCCGTTGTGGTCGTTGCGCCAGGCGGTTGAGCTGAGCAGGATGTTCAGGCTCGGCACGTCGGCCCGCCAGGGCAGGTGGGACGCCTCCTGCAGCCATTTGCCGTGCTGGATGGTCTGACTGGCCGACACCATCGCGAAAGCCTCATAGGTGGCGAATAGCCCGTGCCGCCCGGTCAGGGTGTAGCCCTCGAGCCAGCCGTGACAGTTGTGCTCGCTGAGCACCTCCATCACCCGGCCGTGCCGGCTCAGGCTGACGTCGTCGTCGGTGACCGACTCCATCCAGGTTCGATCCGAGATGTCGAAGACCGAACCCAACCGGTTGGAGTTGGTCTCGTCAGGACAGAACAGCCGGAATGTACTCGGATTGCGCCGGTAGGCCTCACGCATCAGCTCGCCGAGCTTGCGGGTGGACTCGATCCGTTCCGTTGCCCGCTGCTCGACCGGAACCGCCAGCTCGGTGAAGTCGGGCAGGTCGAGTGGCCTGGTCAGCAACCCGCCGTTCGCGTACGGGGTGCCCGACATGGACGCGCTCTTGTCGGGATTGGCGCTGAGCACCAGGTCGACCGGGCGTCCGGATTCATCGAAGAGCTCTTCGGGACGATACGACCGCAGCCACTGCTCCAACTGGGCCAGGTGCTCTGGGTTGCTGCGCACGCCCGACAGCGGCACCTGATGGGCCCTCCAGGTGCCCTGAACCTGGATGCCGTCGACGACGTCGGGTCCGGTCCAGCCCTTGGGGCTGCGCAGAATGATCAACGGCCAGTGCGGACGTTCGGTGAACCCAGCCCCCTCGCGGCTCTGCTCCTGGATCTGCTTGATCGTCGCGTAGGCCTGGCCGAGCGCTTCAGCGAACCGGTAGTGCATGCCGGGCAGGTCGTGGCCCTCGACCTCGATCACCTCATAGCCGTGCCCCTCCAAGAGGGCCCGGACCTCGGCAGGAGGCTTGCGGGAAAGCACCGTGGGGGCGGCGATCTTGCCACCGTTGAGGTGCAGCACCGGAAGGACGGCGCCGTCGCGGTCGGGGTTGAGGAACGAGATGCCCTTCCAGGAACCCTCCAAGGGGCCGGTCTCGGCCTCACCGTCGCCGACCACAGCGATGGTCAGCAGGTCGGGATTGTCGAACACCGAACCGAAGGCGTGGATCAGCGCGTAGCCGAGTTCGCCGCCCTCGTGGATCGAACCAGGGGTGGTCACCGAGACGTGGCTGGGAATGCCGCCCGGCGCCGAGAACTGCCGGAAGAACCTGAGCAGGCCCTCGTTGTCTTGGGTGATCTGCGGGAACGCGTCGGTGTAGGTGCCCTCCAGATAGGAGGCCCCGACCAGAGCGGGGCCGCCGTGACCGGGACCAGTGACGTAGAGGCAGTCCTGCCCGGTGTGCCGGATCAGCCGCGACACGTGCGCATAGATGAAGGCCAGCCCGGGGCTGGTTCCCCAGTGCCCGAGCAGCCGCGGCTTGACGTGCTCCGCCCGGAGCGGTTCGCGCAGCAGCGCGTTGCCCATCAGGTAGATCTGACCGACGGTCAGGTAGTTGTTCGCCCGCCACCAGGAATCGATGCCGGCGAGCTCGGACTCGGTCAGATCAGGAAGTGTTGCTGACATGGCTCCACGCTAGCCACCTCTGCCGACATTCAGAACGCTGAGCGCCACGATTTCGCCAGGCGGGCTCAGGCCTCGCCGGCGAAGGTGGTGCGTCCTCGCAGCTTGGACGCCAGATGCTCGTCGATCTCGTCCGAGACCACGGAGACGGCCCGCAGGGCCTGGTGCAGGTGGGCCGGCACGAAGGGCTGGGCGAAGATCGACAGCGACACGAAGACCCGGTCGCGGATCAGCATGAACCGGACGAAGCGGGCCTCGGTGTTGAGGTCGCTGAGCACCTCCATGGCGCGGCTGCGGCCCTCGACGTCGTGGACGACGGCCGAGAAGACCAGCACTTCCTGGGCGTCGGTGGTGGCCCGGACGAACACCATTGTGGAACCGACCCGCAAGGCGAAATCGCCGTCCGCATCCTGGAGGGGCTGGTGGCCGAGAAGCTCGACCAGTTCGGCTTCGATCATTCGATCGAGTTGGGCCTTGCCACTGATCACGTGCGCGATCAGGTCCTCGGACTCGAACTCGGTGGTGGGCGCCTCTTTGGCGCCGGGCGGGGTCAGGATCTCGGCCAGCTGATCGGGCGCCAGAAAGGCCGGATGCGGAACCCGATAGACGTCACGAAGCACCGTGGTGGCCAGGCCGGCCATCTCGGCGGACTCCTCCTGATTGCCCAGCATCCAGTAGTTCTCGGTGGGATAGGCGGCGTCGACGTTGGGCGGGCTCCAGCCCTGCTGTTCCAACGCCTCCAACTGCTCGGAGCTGAGCTGGAACTCCTCGCTCAGGGACGCGTTTCCGGCCGCTTCGAGAACCAGGTCCTGCACCCCTTCGCAGCGGAAGAGGACGAACGGCGACGTGCCCTCCTGCTCGGTCGCCAGCGATCCGATCCGCAAAGTGGCGCCGGTGTCCATGTGCGAGATCACCTCACCGAGGCGCGCCGAGAACTCCGTCCAGGCCTCGTCGGTGCTTCGGTCGAGGTCGAACGCGTGCACCTCGCCACCGCTGTTCGGGTCGTCCACGCGTCCAACCTAGCCCGCGGCCCCTCGCGAGGGAACCGGATCGAAACCTCGGCGCGCCGCTGCGGCTCACCGCGACGATCCGGCTCTATCCACCGCCGAGCAGGGCGGCGACCAGGGTGATGGTGGGCACCGCGAGCATCGTCGACCAGAAGATCGAGTCACGGGCCAGCAGTTCGCCAACCTCGTAGCGAGCCGCGATCACGTAGATGTTCTGGGCCGCCGGCAAGGCGGCGACCACCGTCACCGCGAGCAGTTCGGGTCCCGCCAGGCCGAAGGCGAAGGCGCCCAGCAGCCAGGCCACCAGCGGCTGCAGCAGCACCTTGATCACCTGGATCAGCCAGACCTGGTTGGCGTGCTCGCCGCGACCGGGCAGCGGATCGAGCCGGAGTGAGATGCCGAAGGCGATCAGCATCGCCGGCACCGCGATGGCACCGACCAGCTCGATCGGCGTCATCAGCAGCGTTGGCACAGTGATCCCGGCCAGGTTGATGGCGGCGCCGGCCAGCACCGCGGTGGTGATCGGGTTGCGGAACGGCAGGGTCAGGTAGGTGTGCCAAGCCAGAGGTTCCCCCGCATGCCTGGCGCTGCGGGTGTCGAGCAAGGCCATCGCCAGGGGCTGCATCAGGCCGACCTGAACCAGCATGATCGGCGCCATCCAGGTCATGTCGCCCATGATCGCCGCGGCGATCGGCAGGCCGAGGTTGCCGGCGTTGGTGTAACAGGCGCAGAGCGTGCCGATCACCGTGGTGGCGCCGAACCGGCCGAACAGCAGGCGTGCGGCCACCAGGTAGGCCACCGCGGCCGCGGCGATTGCGAGCAGGGACACCAGCAGGGTGTTGGAGAACAGGTGGGCCAGATCCGCCTGCGAGACCAGCGAGAAGATCAGGGCCGGTGAGGCGACCAGGAACGCCAGCCGATTGAGCAGGGCGCGATGAAGAGTGCCCAGCACCCTGAACTGGGCCAGCAGGACGCCGGTGATCACGATCGCAGCGATCGTGAAGAATCCGGTCAACGCTCCCTGCACTCGGGTCAGACTAGTGGTGCGTCCAGCCGTGTCCGGCTGCGTACCCCGCAGCGGTGGGGCGCGTACGATGACGGCCGATGACCGGACGCAACCACCTGATCGACCTGGCCCGGGCGATGTCCGTTCTGGTCGTGGTCACCTTCCACTGCCTGCTGTATCAGATCGTGGTGGTCGACGGCCGGCCGACGGTACTGCCCTGGGCACCGTTGCCGCACGCCGCGTGGTGGACAGCCAGCTGGTTCTTCATGAGCATTCCGTTGTTCTTCATCGCCGGCGGGTTCGCCAACGCGCTGGTGGTCGACAAGCTCCGCGGGCAGAGCCGTGGCTACACCTACTACCTGGCGTCCAGGGCGCTCCGGCTGGTCGGCCCGCTGCTGCTCTTCGTTGGGTTCACCACCCTCGTCAGCTCCGTCGCGGCATGGTTCGGTCCGACCGGGCTGAGCATCGGGTTGAGCGTCCAGTTCGCCCAGCTGCTGTGGTTCATCGCGGTCTACCTGGTGATCGTGGGCATGGCGCCACTGATGGTCACCCTGCAGGACCGTCTGCCCTGGGTGCCCCTGGTGCTGCTGGCCGGGTTGGCGGTCGGCGTCGACGCCTGGTCGCTCGCGGTGGGCAACGTCGAGGTGCGCTTTGCCAACCTGCTGATCGTGTGGCCGCTGTGCCACCAGTTGGGCATCGGCTATCACCGGGGCTGGTTCAGGCATGGCCCGGTCTGGGTGCCGTGGCTGGTGATCGGGTCGGCGGCGATAATCATTCCGGTACTGATCTTCGGCTTCGGCTACCCGGGTTCGGCCATCGGGCTTGGCGACATCCCGAACGCCAACGTCCTGCCGCCGACGGTGGCGATGGCCGTGCTGGGGGCCGCCCAAGCTTCTGCACTCGGGTTGTTGGAGCGGGCCGGGGTGGCCGCCCGGTTGTCGCAGCGGACCGAGCGGGGTCTAGCGACGGCCAATGCACTGGCTGTCACGACATACCTGTGGCACATTCCGTGCATCGTGATCGCCGGCGGGTTGCTGTTCGGGGTCTCCCGGCTGCTGCCAGGGGCAACCCCTGTGCTGGTGTCCCAACTCGCGGTGGTGATCGCCACGTACACGGTGATCGTGCTCGTGGTGCCGCTGATCGGACGGGTGGAGTACGCCCTTGTCCCTCGCCTCGGGGATCACCCCAGTCGCTGGGTTATTTCCGCGTACCTACTGCTGGTGATCGGCACCGGTCTGATCTGGCGGTTCGGCACGCTGCTCCATCCGGCGCAGCCGGCGTCCGCGGCCGGGCTGATTCTGCTGGCCGGCGGAATGGCCTGGCTGGCCCGGGCAGCCGGGCCGGCGCACGAACGACGACTCGACCCGCCTAGACTGGGCCAGCCGTAGAGCAGGGGGTGGGGAGTGGATCCGACCACGTGGGAGGCGCCCTTCCCGGTGATCGTCGCAGCCCTGTTCGTGATCGTGATGGCGCGTACCAACGCCACCTACTGGCTCGGCCGGCTGGCCAACACCGGTGCGCAGCGCACCCGGGTCTCCCGCTGGATGGACTCCGAGGGCTACCGCCGCGCAGTCGAGCGGATCAACCGCTGGGGTGCCCCGGCGGTCAGCCTCTCGTTTCTCACCATCGGAGTGCAGACGCTGGTCAATCTGGCGGCCGGCGCCACCCGGATGCCCTTGATCCGCTACCTACCTGCCACCGTCGTCGGATCGGTGGTTTGGGCGTTGCTCTACGGAACCATCGGTTTCGTCGGCCTGGAGGCCCTCGCCCTGCTGTGGCAGCGCTCCCCCATCGCCGCGATCGTTGCCTGCGCAGTTCTGCTGGCCGCCCTGGCGTGGTTCATCGCCCGCCAGGTTCGCCGCTCGTCACCTTCGGCCGAATGAGTGAACGGCCCGTCAGTGCGGTGAACGCCGGCATCTCACCTGAGCCGCCGATCACCGCCACTGACGGTTGAGCCTGTCGAAAGCACCGGGTCTCGACACGCTCAACCGAAGCGATCAGCTACAACCGCTGGTGCTGCCGCAGCCCTCACAGATGTAGCAGCTGCCGGACCGGCGCATCTTGGTGCCGCAGGTCATGCACAGCGGGGCGTCGATGGCCAGGCCGGAAATCTTTTCCATCACCTCGGCGGTCGAGTGCGGACGGGCCTCCAGCAGGGCGGGCTGGTTGGGGCCGTCCTCGTGGATCGAGACCTCGTCGCCGGCGTCGTTCTTGAGCGACTCCGACTCGATCAGGTTCGCCTCGTCCTCTTCGGAGATGTATGAACCGGTCTCCACGTACCGCGCTCGCTCCGCGGAGGTGTGGATGCCCAACTCGGCCCGCTCGTCGAAGGTCAGGTAGTCCAGCGCCAGGCGACGGAAGATGTAGTCGATGATCGACTGGGCCATCCGGACGTCGGCGTCGTCGGTCATGCCGGCCGGCTCGAACTTCATGTTGGTGAACTTCTGCACGTAGGTCTCCAGCGGCACGCCGTACTGCAGCGCGATCGAGATCGCGATCGAGAAGGCGTCCATCACCCCGGCCAGGGTGGAGCCCTGTTTGCCGAGCTTGAGGAAGACCTCGCCGAGGCGTCCGTCGTCGTAGGCACCGGCAGTGAGGTAGCCCTCGGCGCCGCCGACCGAGAAGGACGTGGTGCGGCTCATCCGCGACTTGGGCAACCGCTGCCGGCGGGGCCGGTACTCGACCTTCACCGAAGCCTCGGCCACCGCGACCGCCTTGTCGTCCTTCTTCTTGGCGTCGCTGAGCGGCTGGCCGACCTTGCAGTTGTCGCGGTAGACCGCGAGCGCCTTGAGGCCGAGCTTCCAACCCTCGAGGTAGACCTGTTCGATCTCATCGACGGTGGCGGACTCGGGCAGGTTCACCGTCTTGGAGATCGCGCCGGACAGGAACGGTTGCACCGCGGCCATCATGCGGACATGGCCCATCGGCCGGATCGCCCGCTCACCCATGGCCGTGTCGAAGATCTCGTAGTGCTCGACCTTGAGGCCCGGGGCGTTGACGACGTGACCGTGCTCGGCGATGTACTCGATGATGGCCTCGACCGTCTCTTCGGTGTACCCCAGCTGGTGCAGGGCCCGCGGAATGGTCTGGTTGACGATCTGCATCGACCCGCCGCCGACCAGCTTCTTGAACTTGACCAGCGAGAAGTCGGGCTCGATGCCGGTGGTGTCGCAGTCCATCATGAAGCCGATGGTGCCGGTGGGGGCGAGCACTGAGGCCTGCGCGTTGCGGAAGCCGTTGCTGGCCCCCAACGTGACCACCGAAGCCCACTCGCCGGTGGCGGCGGCGTGGATGGACGAGTCGAGCTCGTTGAACGTGCGCACCTCGTCGTTCGCCGCTTGGTGCTTGCGCATCACCTTCTGGTGAGCGGTGGCGTTGCGGGCGTACCCGGCATAGGCCCCAACGATGCCGGCCAGTTCGGCCGAGCGCCGGTAACTGGTCGCGGTCATCAGCGAGGTGATCGCGGCAGCCAGGGCACGACCGCCGGCGGAATCGTAGCCCCGTCCGATGGCCATCAGCAGAGCACCCAGGTTGGCGTAGCCGATGCCCAACTGCCGGTAGTCGCGGGTGGTTTTGCCGATCGCCTCGGTCGGGAAGTCGGCGAAGCAGATGGAGATGTCCATCGCCGTGATCACCAGCTCGACGGCCCTGACGAACTTCTCCACGTCAAAGGTGTTGTCGTCGCGCAGGAACTTGAGCAGGTTGAGACTGGCCAGGTTGCAGGAACTGTTGTCGAGGCTCATGTATTCCGAGCAGGGGTTGGACGCGGTGATCCGTCCGGTCTCAGGGTTGGTGTGCCAGGCGTTGATGGTGTCGTCGTACTGAATGCCGGGGTCGGCGCAGTCCCAGGCGGCCTTGGCCATCTTGACGAACAGGGTGCGGGCATCCACGGTCTGGATCACCTCGCCGGTCATCCGGCTGCGCAGGCCGAACGGCTCGCCCGCCTCGACCGCGTGCATGAACTCGTCGTTGACCCGCACCGAGTTGTTGGCGTTCTGGTACTGGACGCTGACGATGTCGCGGCCGCCGAGGTCCATGTCGAAGCCGGCGTCGCGCAGGGCGCGGATCTTGTCTTCTTCCCGGGCCTTGGTCTCGATGAACTCCTCGATGTCGGGGTGATCGACATCGAGCACGACCATCTTGGCGGCCCGCCGGGTGGCGCCGCCGGACTTGATCGTGCCGGCTGAGGCGTCCGCTCCGCGCATGAAGCTGACCGGACCGGACGCGGTGCCGCCGGAGGACAACAACTCCTTGCTGGAGCGGATCCGGGACAGGTTCAGGCCGGCTCCGGAGCCGCCCTTGAAGATGAACCCCTCTTCCTTGTACCAGTTCAGGATCGAGTCCATCGAATCGTCGACGCTCAGGATGAAGCACGCACTGACCTGCTGCGGCGACTTGGTGCCGACGTTGAACCACACCGGGGAGTTGAAGCTGAAGTACTGGTGCAGCAGCATCCAGGTGAGTTCGTGCTCGAAGATCTCGGCGTCGGTCTCGGTGGCGAAGTAGTGCGCCGTTTCACCGGCCCGCCGGTAGCTGCGCACCACCCGATCGATCAACTGGCGCAGGCTGGTCTCGCGGACGGCGGTGTTGACCGCGCCGCGGAAGTACTTGGTGGTGACGATGGTGGAGGCGTTGACACTCCAAAAGTCAGGGAACTCCACACCGCGCTGCTCGAACACCGTTTCGCCGGTCTTCCAGTTGGTCTGGATGACATCGCGGTTCTCCCAGGTGACCTGGTCGTAGGGATGAACGCCCTCGACGGTGAAGACCCGGTTCACGGTGAGGCCGGACGATTTGTTGGATCGCCGGCCGGAAGCCCGTGCGGTTTCGGTCATGGTGTGCCTTTCTCCAGCGGTGGTGGGGTTGCGATCAGCGCGACGTGAACAGCTGAGTGCGCAGGTTGTCGATCTCGGCCTCGAAGTCTTCGACCGACGAGTAGTGCTTGTACACCGACGCGAACCGCAGGTAGGCGACCGCGTCCAGGGTGCTGAGTGGGCCGAGGATCGCGAGTCCGACGTCGTCGGCGGGGATCTCGGCCTGACCGCTGGCCCGCAGCGACTCCTCGACCTGCTGGCCGAGACGGGCGAGGTCGGCCTCAGAGACCGGACGGCCCTTGCACGCCTTGCGGACGCCGTTGACGACCTTCTCGCGGGAGAAGGGCTCGACGACACCCGAACGCTTCACCACCACGAGTTGCATCTGCTCGAGCGTGGTGAACCGTCGCTCACAGGCGGGGCATTGGCGGCGGCGGCGAATTGCCGCACCGTCTTCGGCGACCCGGGAGTCGAGCACCCGGGAATCGGTGTGACGGCAGTACGGGCAGTACATCGGCCGACCCCCTTTGCGTCACCTGAGGCGATCACCTGTGGATCGCCATGTGCAGAGACTGTGGATAGGACTGTGGATATAACCACAATCTGTGGATGAACCACAGTCATGTAACTACTACATCTAGAGGATATGCCCGACCCAGGCACTATGCAACCGGTTCGGGTGCGACGCTCCGAGGTATTTCCAGATTGGCTGCTCAACGCGTTGGGAACGCCTCAATCGGCGCAACGGAGTGGCCGATTCGGCGTGCCGGCCGCACCCCCCGGGGGCCAGGCACGCCGGAGCCGGATCAGCCCTGGCTGATCACAGCGGCCGCGCCGGTGGCCGGCTGGAACGGATCATTCGAGACGGTGAAGAAGGCGCCGATCAGGGTGATCGTCGCGAGCGCCACCATGCCCAGGAACAGGGCCATCACAGCCTTGAGCCCCCGCCTGGTCAGCTGCCAGGTTGGCTGGACGACGGCGCTCGCCGGCCGGACGTGAACCAGGGGCATGACGATATTCATCGGCCGACCACCCGGGGCGCCGGGGTGACTCGGGCGGGCGACCGGACCGCGTGCCTGCGGCACATGCCGCCAGCGCGGACGGGACGTGACCGGCGTGGTCACCTGCTGCTCAACCAGCATCGCACTCATCTCAGTTCCTCTCTCGAACATACGTTCGAACCTATTGTTACCGCGTGGTCGCTGCCAGCGCAAGCACTATTCGTACAGGCGTTCCACCGTGTCGCGGTGCTGAGAACAGTTCACCAGCAGGGTCCGACAGTTTTCGCGCCAGGGACCGTCGCGGGTCGGATCGCCGCCCACGTCCGGCTCTCGACACCCCGCCACCAGACGCTCAGGAAATCGAACGACACGCTCGAACAAATGTTTGAATCGTTGCGCTCGAATGCCTAATCTGTGGCCCATGGCTGGCAGAAATCCTTTCGACAAGACCCCACGACGCGGCCGTCCGCCCAAGCAGCCCCCGAAGATGACGGTGGGCAGGCCGAGCAATGCCGAAGTCGCCCAGCAGCTGGATATGGCGAAGATCGCCCAGCTGCCCGACGGTCCCGCCGACACTGAGGGACTGACCCCGCGGCAGCGCCGCATCCTGGAGTTGATCCACCTGGCGGTCAGCACTCGTGGGTATCCGCCCACCATCCGCGAGATCGGCGAGGCCGCCGGCCTGGCATCACCCTCGAGCGTGTCGCACCAGCTGCGTGCGCTGGAGGCCAAGGGCTACCTGCGTCGCGACCCACACCGGCCGCGGGCCATGGAGGTGCGGCTGCCCGAGTCGATCAGCGCCGCACTGGCCGCGGCCGAACCGGCCGTCCAGCGTGCGGCCGCGCAAGCGGATGAGATGGTCGACATCACCGGCATCGGCGACGCCATGCCGACCGCCGTCAACGTTCCGATCGTCGGACGGATCGCCGCCGGCGGCCCAATTCTCGCCGAGGAGCACGTCGAGGACGTCTTCCCACTGCCCAAGCAACTGGTCGGCGAGGGCACCCTGTTCATGCTCGAGGTCAAGGGCGACTCGATGATCGACGCGGCCATCTGCGATGGCGACTTCGTCGTGGTTCGCCAGCAACCCACCGCCAACAACGGCGACATCGTGGCCGCCCTGCTTGAAGACGAGGCGACGGTCAAGACTTTCAAGCGCACTGACGGCCAGGTCTGGCTGCTGCCGCACAATCAGGCCTATGCCCCGATCGACGGAAATCTCGCGTCCATCCTGGGCAAGGTGGTCGCGGTGCTTCGCCGGATCTAGCCGCTGATGCCGCGCCCCTGCGCAGCTTCGACGATGTGACTACCCAGAACCGGTGCGGTGGGCGACACTGGGCGCAACCGAAAGGACTGCCATGGCAACCGGCGAAGGAACACGCGAAGATCCCTGGGTTCTGCTCACACCGCCAGGCACCTCGGAGTATCAGCTCTATCGCGATCCGGACGCCGATCCGCCGCAGTTGGTCTGCCAGGTTGGCAAGACCCGGCTGACCTATCGACTGCAGGCCATCGACGACCTGCACGCCATGCTCGTCGAGCGCGCGGACTGGGTGGAACTGGGCGCCGCGGACGAACAGAAGCCCGCGCGCCCCGGCACGGTGGAGGCTTGGGCTCGCGATCCGGACAACCCGGTCGGCGGTTGGTACGGCCTCCGCAAGGGCTACCGCGGACGCTTTGGCCTCTACCTTCCGCCCCTGCTCGAGCACCTCGGCCTGGTCGAGCTGGAGCACAACCCCCGCAACAATCGCCTCCGTGCGCGGTGATCGCCTTTTCCAGCCCCGGTTGACCTGACAGGCTGGCCAGATGACCACAGTGCTCTCCACCCTGTTCATCTCCCTCGACGGCGTCGCCGAGATCGATCCCGCCTGGCATTTCCCCTACTTCGACGAGCACATGGGCGCCGCGGTGGCCGGTGACTACGCCGGCACCGACGTGTTGCTGCTCGGCCGCACCACCTACGACAGTTTCGCCGGCGCCTGGCCAGACCGTGAGAACGCGGGCGAGGTGGACGCCGGCTTCGCCAAGCAACTGGGCGACATGCGCAAGGTGGTGGCCACCCACGACACCGGCGATCTCGGCTGGCGCAATGTCGAGGTGACCGACGACGTACTGGCCCGGGTGGCGGCGCTACGCACCGAGCCGGGGGTGGAGAAGGTGCTGGTGGCCGGCTCGGTCTCCATCGTCCAACAGTTGCTGAAGGCCGGGGAACTGGACGAGGTGAGCCTGCTGGTGCACCCGGTGGTGGCCGGGAAGGGAGCCCGCCTGTTCGATCAGAGCGATCTGCAGCCGCTGAAGCTGGTCGGGTCGGCGGTATTTCCCACCGGGGTGGTGCACCTGCACTACGCGATGGCCGAACTGCCCAACACCCAGGGCTACGACGAGATCAAGGACCAGGCCCCCGGCGGCGAAGGCTAGTCAGCGACTCAGGACTCCTCGACCAACCGGCGCAGTGCCCCGATGGCCGTCTCGCGATCGGTGGTCAGCCAGAAGTCCGGCATGGACGCCTTGAGAAAGGTGCCGTAGCGGGCAGTGACCAGCCGTGGATCGAGCACGGCCACAACGCCACGGTCACTCAGCCGGCGGATCAGCCGTCCGGACCCCTGGGCCAGCAGCAGCGCCGCATGGGTGGCCGCAACCGCCATGAAGCCGTTGCCGCCACTCTCCGCGACGGCGCGCTGCCGCGCCTGGAGCAGTGGCTCGTCGGGCCGCGGGAACGGAATCTTGTCGATGATCACCAACCGACAGGTGTCCCCCGGAACGTCCACGCCCTGCCACAGCGACAAGGTGCCGAACAGGCTGGTCTCCGGTTTTGCGACGAAGGTGCGGGTGAGCTCGCCCAACTGGGCATCGCCCTGGCAGAGGATCTCCAGATCGGGCAGCTCGCGACGGCAGTGCACCGCGGCCGCCTCTGCCGCCCGTTGCGAGGCGAACAGCCCCAGGGTCCGCCCGCCTGCGGCCCAGACCAACTCGGCGACCTCGGCAAGCGTGGCCGGAGCGATTCCTTCCCGGCTGGGCGGCGGCAACTGCCTGGCCACGTAGAGAATGCCCTGGCGCTGGTAGTCGAATGGTGAACCCACGTCCAGCCCAAGCCAGATCGGGAGTTCCGGCTCGGCATCGCCCTGATCCCTGTCGGACGCGTACGGCTCGGTCAGGCCGACCGAACGCGCCACGGCGTCGAAGTTGCCGCCGACGGTGAGGGTGGCCGAGGTCAGTACCGCGGGGTGCTTGGCGAAGATGCCCTCCCGCATCAGCCCGGCGACCGACAACGGAGCCTGGTTGACCTGCCGCCCGAACCGTTCCCGTTCCGAAACCCAGATGACATCGTGCGGCGCCAGCGCGGCCAGGCGTTCAGCGATGTCGAAGACTTCCTTCGCCGCGGCCGCCGCCTGTTTGCGGTCGTTGTCCGACTCGTCGCCACCCATCGCCGAGACCACCCGGCGAGAGACGTCACGAACCAGTCGCAGAGTCGCTCCGAGGGCGCCGTCCGGATTCTCGATCCGGTCGAGCGGCGCATCGTCCAGGGCTGCCTTGAATGCCTCGCCGGCGTCCAGGAACTCCAGCGCCAGCTCGTCGTCCAACCAGACCAGGCAGCGCCGGCCGACCCGCTCGATCAGCTGCGGGCTGAGCTCGTGCGACGCCGCCCCGGTCACCCGGCCGACCAGTTCGTGCGCCTCGTCGATGATCACCGCGTCGTGCTCGGGCAGCGCAGTTCCGCCGTGCATCGCGTCGATTGCCAGCAGCGCGTGGTTGGTCACCACCAGCTGAGCGGAACGGGCTCTGTCGCGGGAGCGCTCGACGAAGCATTCACCGCCGTAGGGACAGCGCTGCGCGCCCAGGCATTCCCGCACCGGGATCGAGACCTGCGTCCACGCCTGCGTGCCGTGGCTGGGGGCGTCGTCACGATCGGCCAGGCCACGGTCCTTCGCCTCGTCCTCGACCCACTCGCGCAGCGCCACCACCTCGGCACCGACCTTGGACGTGGCATCCGTCGCCGTTGCGGACAGCACCTCGGCGAGGGCGGATCCGCCGAGCAGCGATTCCTGATCCAGCCCGAGCCCGTCACGTACCCGGTAGAGGCAGGCGTAGTTCGTCCGGCCCTTCAGAATGGCGTGAGCTGACGGTTTTGCCGGTGACCTGCCGGCACGCCTCGATGGCGGTCGGGATGTCCTTGCGGGCCAACTGGGCCTGCAGGGCCAGGGTGGCGGTGGCGATGATGATCCGGTGCTCGGGGGCGCGGACGAGGTGGGCCAGGGCGGGCGCCAGGTAGCCAAGCGACTTTCCGGTGCCGGTGCCGGCCTGCACCAGTAGGTGATCGCCCACCACCGAGCGACTCGGCGACGGCCGCGGCCATCTCATGCTGTCCCGGACGCTGAGCACCCTCGATTCCCTGCACGGCGGCGCCGAGGATCGCCTCGGTCAGATCCTCATCGGGCACCGGATCAACCTATCCCGGGCCGTTCAGTCGTCAGCGACCGCGTACTCGCCGAGTTCCGCGGCCAGGTTCGGGTTCACCCGCACGACGACCAGGGTGCCGTCGGCAGTGTGCTCCATCGACGTGAACTCCCCCGACTGGTGGATCTTGTTAAGCAGGTCGCCACGGTCATAGGGCAGCAGCGCCGTCACCGCAATCGCCGGGCGGGGCAGCCGCTGCTCGACTCGTTCCTTGAGGTCGCCGATGCCGCTACCGGTGCGGGCCGAGACGAACAGCGCGCCCGGGTACTGGCTGCGCAGAGCGGTCAGGGTGGCCGCATCGGCGCGGTCGACCTTGTTGATCACCAGCTGCTCGGCAATGTTCGCGGCACCGATCTCGCCCAGCACCGTGCGGACGGCCCGGATCTGGCCTTCCGGATCGGGATCGGATCCGTCCACGATGTGCAGCAGCAGGTCGGCCAGCACCGACTCTTCCAGCGTGGATCGGAACGCCTCGACCAGGTCGTGCGGCAGGTGTCGGACGAAGCCGACCGTGTCGGTCAACGTGTACACCCGGCCGTCGGCGCTCTCGGAGCGCCGGGTGGTCGGATCCAGGGTGGCGAACAGGGCGTCCTCGACCAGCACGCCGGCGCCGGTGAGTCGATTGAGCAGCGATGACTTGCCGGCGTTGGTGTAGCCCACGATCGCCACGGACGGCACCTCGTTGCGCTGCCTCTCCTGCCGCTTGGTGGCACGCACCTCGTCCATCTCGCGCAGCCGCTTGCGGAGCACCGAGATCCTGGTGCGGATCCGTCTCCGGTCGGTTTCGATCTTGGTCTCGCCGGGACCCCGGCCACCGATACCGGCGCCGCCGGCCGCCCGCCCGCCGGCCTGCCGGGACAAGTTGCCGCCCCAGCCACGCAGCCGCTGGCGCAGGTACTGCAGCTGGGCGAGCTCGACCTGAGCCTTGCCCTCGGCGCTCTTGGCATGTTGGGCGAAGATGTCGAGGATCAGCGACGTGCGATCGATCACCTTGACCCCCACCCGGTCCTCCAGGTTGCGCAGCTGGGCCGGTTCGAGCTCGCCGTCGCAGATCACCGTGTCGGCACCGGTGGCGATCACCACCTCGCGCAACTCGTCGACCTTGCCGCGGCCGATGAAGGTGGCCGGGTCAGGATGTTGTCGGCGCTGGATCAGGGCATCCAGCACCTCGGAGCCGGCGGTCTCGGCGAGCAGCTTGAGCTCGGCCACGGCGTTGTCGACGTCGGTCTGGGTGCCGGCGGTCCAGACGCTGACCAGCACCACCCGTTCGAGTTGCAGGTCGCGGTACTCGACCTCGGTGATGTCGGCCAGCTGGGTGGACATGCCGGCCACCCGGCGCAGCGAGAGCCGCTCGGCCAGCTCGAGCTGGTCGCCGTCGTAATCCTCGACCTCGGGGTCGTCGGCGTCGTCGTAGCGAAGATCGGTCACAGGGTCACCTTGCCACGTGCCACCATCACCGCGGGTCCGGTGAGGTAGGCGCCCTGCGGGGTGAGGTCGACCTGCAGCGGGCCGCCGGGCGGATCCACCCGCCAGGTGCCCAGGCTCTCCCCTGTCGCCGCAGCGGCCGCGACGGCGGTGGCGACGGTGCCGGTGCCGCAGCTGAAGGTCTCGCCGACGCCGCGTTCCCAGACCCGCATCCGGACGTGGTGGTCGCCGACCGGTTCGATGAACTCGACGTTCGCCCGGTTCGGATACACCTCGGACGGGTAGCCAGGCTCGCGGTCGAGGTCGACGCCGTCCAGTTCGACCGGACGTCAGCATGACCGCGGCGTGCGGGTTGCCGACGTCCACAACGGCGGCCTCGAAGCTTCGCCCTCCGGCGGTGACCATGACGTGCTCGGCAGCAACCGTCGGGGTGCCCATGAACACCCTGATCAGGTCGCCGTCGAGAAACTCACCGTGCAGCACTCCAGCCCGGGTGACGATGTCGATCGGGGAGGCGTCGATCAGTCCCTCGCTGAGCAGGAAGCGCAGGAACACCCGTAGTCCGTTGCCGCACATCTCGGCGATGGATGCGTCCGCGTTGCGGTAGTCCATGAACCAGGCGTCGCCGTGGGCCTCGTAGCCGGGTACGTTGCGGGCCCGGACGGCGCGCAGGGTACCGTCGCCGCCGATACCCGCCCGCCGGTCGCACAGATAGATGAGCTGCTGGTCGGTGAGTTCGAGGGCGCCGTCGGGATCGCTGAAGCAGACGAAGTCGTTCAGCGTTCCGTGTCCCTTGGCGAAGTCGAGCACCCAGGAATTGCATCCCACCACCGGACGTTGGTCAAACCGGCAGTGTCGCCACCAGTCGATCAGCCAGTTCGCCCTCGCCTGCGGGCACCCAGGTGATCCGCGGATCGCGCCGGAACCAGCTCAGCTGCTTGCGGGCGAATCGGCGGGTTCCGGCCGCCGTCTGCTCGATCGCCTGCTGCTCGGAGAGCTCACCGTCCAGCTGCGCCAGCGCCTGCCGATACCCGAGCGCCCGGCGCGCCGTCAGCCCGTTCCGCAGTCCCTGGTCGACCAGGCCGCGCACTTCGGCCAGCAACCCGTCGGCCCACATCCGGTGCACGCGGGCCTCGATCCGCTCGTCCATCACGTCGCGGGGCAGCTCCAAGCCGTACTGAACCACGTCCGGCAATGCATAGGACCAGTCGGGCAGCGTGGCCTGCCAGGACCCGGTCAACTCGATCACCTCCAGCGCCCGGACGATGCGTCGTCCGTTGCCAGGTTGCATGTCGGCCGCGGCGTCCGGCGCCAGTTCGGCCAGTCGCCGGTAGAGCGCCGCCGAACCCAGCTCGGTCAGTTCTGCCTCGAGCCGGGCCCGAACGGCGGCGTCGGTGCCGGGAAAGTCGAAAACGTCAACGATCGCATGCACATAGAGGGCTGACCCGCCGACCAGGATCGGGATCACTCCGCGGGCCCGGCAGTCGGCGATGGCTGCCCGGGCCAGGCGCTGGAAGGTGGCCACACTCGTGGTCTCGGTGACGTCCAACACATCGATCAGGTGGTGGGTGATGCCACCCCGCTCGGCCATCGTCGGCTTGGCCGTGCCGATGTCCATGCCCCGGTAGACCAGCATCGAGTCGGCGTTCACGATCTCGGCCGGCCGGCCCCGGGAACCGAGCCCCTGAGCGAGCCCGACGGCCAGCGCCGTCTTACCGCTGGCAGTGGGCCCGTTCAGCACCAGGAGGGGGGTCGACACGCCGCCTCATTGTGCCGCAGCGACCTCAGACCCTTGGCTGGGAACGGCAACCGGGGTAAGAATGGAGGTAGCCGGGCCTGAACCGGACGTTTGAGAGAAAGGGGGCCGAATGGACTTCGTCGATAAGATCAAGGGCGCGATTTCCGGCCACGAAGACAAGATTGACGGTGCCATCGATCAAGGTGGCGACTTCATCGACTCGAAGACGGACGGAAAATACGCAGGCCACGTCGATCAGGGACAGGACTTCCTGAGGGAGCAACTACGCGCCCAATCGGGCGCACCGGACGCTCCGCAAAGCTGATCGGCTGATCTTCGGACGAGAACGCTATCTAGTGGTGGGGTCGGACTCTTCGGATTCCGGCCCCACCTTCACGTCCGGGTGACGGTCGCTCGGCTCGATGCCCCGCGGGCATGGGAACCATGCGGGAAAAGTCATTGACGGCATGGGCGTCCAGTAGTCAGCCTTGAGGTATCCCCATGCCCAGCGGCACGCCGCGGCACAGTGGTACCCACGCACTGACGAACGAAGAGGTAATCGGTGGCTGAGCTCACAGTCCTGCACAACATCATCGACGGCGAGGCTCGGCCGGCGGCGTCCGGCGAGACGCTCGAGATCGTCAACCCGAGCACCGGCGCCGTCTACGCCACCTCGCCGAAGTCGGGCCCGGCGGACGTCGACGCCGCTTTCCAGTCGTCCGGCACGGCCTTTGAGAAGTGGCGCTGGAGTACTCCGAGCGAGCGCCAGGCCGCGCTGCTGGCCTTCGCAGACGTGATCGAGAGCAATGCCGACGAGTTGGTCGAGATCGAGATCGAGAACACCGGCAAGCCGCGCAACCTGACCGCGTCCGAGGAGATCGGGCCGATGGTCGACCAGGTCCGGTTCTTCGCCGGAGCCGCCCGGCTGCTCGAGGGTCGGGCGTCCGGGGAGTACATGCGGGGCTTCACCTCGTCCATCCGTCGCGAGCCGATCGGCCCGGTGGGTCAGGTGGCGCCCTGGAACTACCCGATGATGATGGCGATCTGGAAGCTCGCTCCCGCGCTGGCCGCCGGCAACACGGTGGTGTTGAAGCCGTCCGACACCACGCCCGCCTCATCGGTGTGGCTGGCCGAGAAGCTGCAGGACATCCTGCCCAAGGGCGTGCTCAACCTGATCTGTGGCGATCGCGAGACCGGGGCGGCCCTGACCGCTCATCCGATTCCCCGGATGGTGTCGATCACCGGCTCCACCCGGGCCGGTATGGCGGTCGCCACTGCGGCCGCGGCCGACCTGAAGGTCGCGCACCTCGAGCTGGGCGGCAAGGCACCCGTGGTGGTGTTCGATGACGTCGACCTCGCCGCAGCGATCGAGGGCATCTCCGTTGCCGGCCTGTTCAACGCGGGTCAGGACTGCACCGCGGCCACCCGGGTGCTTTGCCAGCAGGGCGTCTACGACGAGTTCGTGGCCGCGTTGGGCACGGCGGCGGCCGCCACCCGCACGGGTTGGGACCCCGACGACGAGGACATTCTCTACGGCCCGATCAACAACCCGCGCCAGCTCAGCCATGTCTCCGGCCTGGTCGACCGGGCCCCGTCCCACAGCCGGCTGGTCACCGGTGGGCGGCAGCTCGTGCGCGACGGGTATTTCTACGAGCCCACCGTGATCGCCGACCTGCAGCAGGACGACGAGCTGATCCGCACCGAGGTGTTCGGCCCGGTGATCACCGTGCAGAGCTTCGCCGACGAGAACGAAGCCATCGCGCTGGCCAACGACACGGTGTACGGCCTGTCGTCGTCGGTGTGGACGGCCAACGCCGGTACCGCGGCGAGGATGTCCATGCGGCTCGACTTCGGCTGCGTCTGGGTGAACACCCACATCCCGCTGGTCGCCGAGATGCCGCACGGCGGCTTCAAGCACTCCGGGCACGGCAAGGACCTGTCGATGTACAGCCTCGAGGAGTACACCCGGGTGAAGCACGTGATGCAGTACCACGGCTTCGAGGGCTGACCGAGTTGGCCGCGTGCGGCCGAACTGAACGAACGGGGACGGTTCTTTTTCGTTCAAACCGGGTGAACGGGCGGGGACGGTTCTTTTTCGTTCAAACCGGGTGAACGGGCGGGGACGGTTCTTTTTCGTTCAAACCGGGTGAACGGGCGGGTGAACGAGCGGGGACGGTTCTTTTCGTTCAAACCGGGTGAACGAAAAAGAACCGTCCCCGTTGATTCAGGCGCAGCGAGAACACCGGCAGACTCGACCGCATGAGAATCCTGTTCGCCGCCCCGCCGTCCTTCGGCGTGCTGCTGCCGATCATCCCGCTGGTCTGGGCGGCCCGGGCCGCCGGCCACGAGGTGGCGCTGGCCACCACCAGTTCGAGCGTGATCATCGGACGACTGCAGGAAGCCATCGCCGCAGACCGATGAACCCCAGGACCTGGCCGCGCAACGTTGGGCGCTGCTCCTCCTGGACAGACCCCGGCGACCGCCAGTTCAGGCTGCCTGGCCGTACCGTTGCCGGACGAATCGCTTCAGTCGCTGGGCCAGCGCGGCCAACTGCTCGGCGCCATGGTGGTGCGGCTGCCAGGCCGCGTGCAGCCCGATCCTGAGCACCTCGCCCGGCCCGGTGCTCACCGTCAACTGGGCCAGGCCGAAGCGCGGATCGTCCGACACCACTGCGATGCCACGGCCCGCGGCCGCCACCGCCTGCGCGACCTGTGACGAGTCGAACTCGATCAGCCGGACGGGCAGCGCCGCCACCTCTACAGCGGCGTCCAGAGCCCGCCGGGCGTGACTGTCGGTGTTCGGCACCAGCAGTTCATGCTCGGCGAGCTCGGTCAGGTTGATGGCGCTTTGTCGGGCCAGCGGATGGTCGGCGCGAACATAGGCACTGACTGGCAACGCGGCCACCCGGGTGCGCCCCAGCCTCGACGGCGGCGGCCGGGTGCCGATCACCAGATCGGCGCCGCGGTCGAGCGCGGCGTACTCGTCCGCGGCGTCCAGCGGTAGCACCCGGGGCATCGGGTCGTCCGGGCCGAAGGTGGCGAAGAACGGCGCCACCACGTCGTTCAGGGTGACCGCGGGGGCCGCAACGGTGAGCGTGGGCAGGCTGCCGGCCCGGATCTGGGCGGCTGCCGCACGGGTCGACTCGGCCTGGTTCAGCAACTCCCGAGCGGTGGGCAGGAACTGCCGGCCGGCCGGGCGTCAGGGCCAGGCGTCCGTCCTGTCGGGTGAACAGCTCCAACCCCAACTCACGCTCCAGTTGCCGCAACTGACGCGACAGCGACGGCTGGGTGATGTGGGTCAACCGGGTGGCGGCGCTGACCGAGCCCGCGTCCGCGACCGCGACGAAATAGCTGACCGTTCTGAGTTCCACGCCGCTCCTCATGCTGATTGATCGGGAACGATGCCTGTTGATTCACTCAGCGCTGAACGGAAAAGAACCGTCCCCAGCCATTCAGCCGCTGAACGGAAAAAGGAACCGTCCCCAGCCATTCAGCCGCTGAACGGAAAAGAACCGTCCCCAATGATTCATCATCCTATGCCCAACAGGCATGTCCAGCCAAGAAAACTAGTATTCGACAGCATGGCTCCGCCAACCGGAAGATGAAGGGGAATCCGCTCGCAGCGAGGAGTCGTCATGCCCATTGAGCAGCGCCGCAACCTGGTCACCGCCGTACCCGGACCCCGTTCCCTTGAACTCGCCGCGCGCAAGCGGGCCAGCGTGGCCAACGGGGTGGCCACCACCCTGCCGGCCTACATCGTCGAGGCCGGCGGCGGCATTCTGGTCGACGCGGACGGCAACCAGTTGATCGATTTCGGCTCGGGCATTGCGGTCACCACGGTCGGCAACGCCGCGCCGGCGGTCGTCCGGCGGGTTCAGCAGGCTGTCGAACGGTTCACCCACACCTGCTTCATGGTCACGCCCTACGAGGGTTACGTCGAGGTCGCCGAGAAGCTGGCCGAACTCACCCCGGGTGACCACGCCAAGAAGTCCGCGCTGTTCAACTCCGGCGCCGAAGCCGTCGAGAACGCGATCAAGATCGCCCGGGTCGCCACCGGTCGCACCGCGGTGATCTGCTTCGACCACGCCTACCACGGTCGCACCAACCTGACCATGGCGCTGACCGCCAAGGACATGCCCTACAAGCATGGCTTCGGCCCGTTCGCCTCCGAGATCTACCGGGTGCCAATGGCCTATCCCTACCGGTGGCCGGGCGACGCCGAACGGGTCGCCGAGGAGGCCTTCGCCCAGTTCGAGTCGATGGTGCACGTGCAGGTCGGTGAGAGCCAGGTGGCCGCCGTGATCATCGAGCCGATCCAGGGCGAGGGCGGCTTCATCGTGCCGCCGGACGGCTTTCTGCCGCGACTCGCGCGCTGGTGCGGCGAGCACGGCGCGGTGTTGATCGCCGACGAGATCCAGACCGGGTTCTGCCGCACCGGAGAGTGGTTCGCCTGCGACCACGAAGGCGTGGTGCCCGACCTGATCACCACCGCCAAGGGCATCGCCGGCGGACTGCCGCTGGCCGCCGTCACCGGCCGCGCCGAACTGATGGACGCCGTGCACCCCGGCGGACTCGGCGGAACCTACGGGGGCAACCCGGTGGCCTGCGCCGCCGCCCTCGGCGCGATCGAAGAGATGGAGGCCAACGACCTGCCCGGCCGGGCTCGCCAGATCGAGGGGATCTTCCGTGACCGGCTCGGAGCACTGGCCGCGCGGTACCCGGCGATCGGCGAAATCCGCGGCCGTGGCGCGATGATGGCGGTCGAGTTGGTCCGTCCGGGCACCAAGGACCCGGACGCCGCCCTGACCGGCGCGGTCGCCCGAGCCTGCCACGCCCGCGGGCTGGTCGTGCTGACCGCCGGATCGTTCGGCAACGTGTTCCGGTTCCTGCCCCCACTGAGCATCGACGACGCCCTGCTGCACGAAGGTCTGGACGTGATCGGCGAGGCCTTCGCTGAGGTGCTCGGCGAGATCTAGCCCCGGCGGGTCGCTGGAATGATCGAGAGTGCCGGGGTCGTGGAAGGCGCTCCGATCCGTGAGCAGGCGCCGGAGAGCCGGCAGCGGATCAACTGATAGCGGCGGGCGCTGCCCGAGCCGTACGCGGATCGCAGCAGCAACGCGCTGTCGGACTCCCAGGTCGCCCACGGATCGACGATGTTGCCGATCGACAACAGCAGCAGCCCGTTGTCGGCCCGGTTGATCAGGTAGCTCGACGACCCGTACCCCTGCTCGCGATCGGTCTCCTCGTTGTTGCCCCAGATCAGCGCGTCGTCGGTCGACCAGGAGCCGAGACCAAAGTCCTCCTGGCTCACCCGCCAACCTGCGCCGGAATCGGGCGGGATCGGCCGCACGCCATAGGTGTTCACCCCGTCCAGCGGTCGGATCGCCCATTGCCAGGCCGACAGGTCCGCCGTTTCGAGGGACGACGACGCCGCCACCA
The DNA here is from genome assembly GCA_963723605.1 of uncultured Actinomycetota bacterium. GTDB lineage: Bacteria > Actinomycetota > Actinomycetes > Propionibacteriales > Propionibacteriaceae > Micropruina. Next base: position 243,753 of record CAVRRM010000005.1, read on the forward strand.
CCTCGGTTGCGCCGGTGGCCGGAGTCCACCAGTGCACGGCCGGGGTGCCACCCGCATCATCGGCGACGGTGAGCAACACCCGGGCGGTGCCGAACAGGTGCAACTCGGGTTGGTAGACGCCGAAGTCCCGGACGGACAGCACAGCTCCGGAAGGCAGCGCCAGCACCACGGTGTCGGCGTACACCCGCTCCCCGCGATCGACCCGTAACCGGCTGAGCGCTACCTTGCCGCCGTCCAGCGAGACGCGGATCGAGCGTGGTGACAACAGCTTGACGATGGCCTTACGTGACCCGGACGTGGAGACGAAGACCAGATCCTGCGAGCGGTCGTCCAGGTCTCGTCGCAGCAGATAGCCGCCGTCGACCTTGTGCAACTCGACCACCCGGCCCTGGATACCGCTGATACTGATCGCTCGCGAGCCGTCGACGATCCGTCTGGCCGCCCAGTCCACGTACGGCAACTGCGGCATCGAGCCGACCGGCAGCCGCTGGATGTCTGGGGTCACCCGGACCACCGCCTGCGCCGGCACCGCGCTCAGTACGGTCGCGATCAGCGCCAACAGCACGATCCAGCCGGCGCTCAAGCCGCCCCGGTGTCGCACCCACCTGATCGACGGACGATAACCGAGTTGAGAATCGGTTCCGGACCTGCCGGTCTGCTCGCTCACCTGGACCCCCTTGACCTGTCCGGGCACTCTAGCCGCACTAGGGAGCCCGCCCCAGCGTCGTGGGCTCGCTGCGCGGGGAGCTCTCCAGCAGATCAGGGTTGGTTGCCCCACTGACCGGGAGCGGTCCACTGGCCATTGTCGACGGGCCGGCCATGGCCCGGGCCGGACTGACCGTAGCCGGCATCCGGCCGGCCGGGGGCGCCGGGCGGGGGGCCAAAACCGGCCGGCTGCCCGGGTTGGTTCTGCGGCCAGCCCGGCTGGCCGGGCGATGCCGGCTGGCCGATCGCCGGACGGAACCCGACCGCGGCGGCGCCGATCGCGGCCACCAGCAGCACCACACCCACCGCGCCGAGTACGGCGGTAATGATGTTGACCACACCGTAGAGCTGGGTGAAACCGCGGTTCATCACCAGGTAGGGGGTGAACAGGCTGACCAGCCGGGTCAGGCAGGTCAGCGCGATGCCGGACCACATCAGGGTTCGCGCCGATCCCGCGAGGCGTCCGTTGACCATCACTCCGGCGATGATCAGCGCGATCACCACCGGCAGGACGTAGACCAGATTCAGCAGGGTCAGCATGACAATCTCCTCACGGCTTTCGACGAGGGTAGCGGCCGAGCAGTTCGCCGTCCGGCGCGGCGGGCCGTCAGCCGGCGGGTACCGGCGCCACCCGGGTGGGCAGACCTAGGCCGACCATCCGCTTCTGGGGCGTGTGACGCGCGTCCCAGGCGTCGCCGCCACGAGTACGTCGCAAACCGGAGACTCCCCCGTCCGCCACCAGGTGGTGGGGCGCGGCGTAGCTGATCTCGGCGCTGCCGATGTCGCCCGGACGAGGCCGCTCGGCCCCTTCGGGAATCGCCACATGGACCAGGCGGTTGTCCCGGGCACGTCCGGAAATGCGGGACGTGGCGGCATCCTTGCGACCCTCGCCGGCGGCGAACAACACCTCGACGCGCTGCCCAACCAGCTTGGAGTTCTCGCTCCAGGCCAGGCTTCCGACCAGGTCGACCAGCCGCTCGTAGCGTTCCTGGACGACCTTCTTGGGCACCTGGTCGGGCATCGTGGCAGCAGGTGTGCCAGCCCGGATGGAGTACTGGAACGTGAACGCGGCGGCGAACCGCGAGGCCTCGACGACTCGCAGCGTCTCAGCGAAGTCGGCCTCGGTTTCGCCGGGAAACCCGACGATGATGTCGGTGGTGATCGCGGCGTGCGGCATCGCGGCCCGCACCCGATCGATGATGCCCAGGTAGCGATCCGAGCGATACGAGCGGCGCATCGCCCGCAGCACCCGGTCGGAGCCGGATTGCAGGGGCATGTGCAGGCTCGGCATCACGTTCGGGGTCTCGGCCATGGCGGCGATCACGTCGTCGGTGAAGGCGGCCGGGTGCGGCGAGGTGAACCTGACCCGCTCCAGACCGTCGATTCCGCCGCAGGCCCGCAGCAGCTTGCCGAACGCCAGCCGGTCGCCGAACTCGACGCCGTAGCTGTTCACGTTCTGGCCGAGCAAGGTGATTTCCTGCACACCCTCGGCCACCAGCGCCTGGATCTCGGCGAGCACGTCCCCGGGGCGCCGGTCGTTCTCCTTGCCGCGCAGCGCGGGGACGATGCAGAAGGTGCAGGTGTTGTTGCAACCGACGCTGATCGACACCCACGCCGAGTAGGGCGACTCACGCCGGGTCGGCAGCGCGGAGGGGAACGCTTCGAGCGCCTCGACGATCTCGACCTGGGCCTCCTGCTCGATCCTGGCCCGTTCCAACAACACCGGCAGCGAGCCGACGTTGTGGGTGCCGAAGACCACGTCCACCCACGGAGCCTTGGTGGTGATCAGGTCACGGTCCTTCTGTGCCATGCAGCCACCGACGGCGATCTGCATACCCGGATGCGCGGCCTTGACCGGGGCCAGGTGGCCGAGGTTGCCGTACAGCCGGTTGTCGGCGTTCTCCCTCACCGCGCAGGTGTTGAACACCACAACGTCAGCCTGCTCGCCCTCGTCCATAGCCGTGTACCCGGCACTTTCGAGCAGTCCGGCGATCCGTTCGGAATCGTGGACGTTCATCTGGCACCCGTAGGTGACCACCTGATAGGTGCGGGGCTGTGCGGTAATCGTCATGACGGGGCGAAAGCTTACCGGCTGGTTCTGGCTGAACCGCATTCGGGCCAGCGGTCAGTGCTGATCGGCCTGGTACTGGCCAGGAGTGAGCCCCGTGACGGCCTTGAAGTCGTTGGTGAAGTGGGCCTGGTCGGCGTAGCCGAGTTCGGCTGCCAGCTCGGCCAGCCTCCGGCCCCCGCCCTTGAGTTCGGCGACCGCGTCGTGCAAACGGCGACGCTGGATCAGCCACTTGGGGCTCAGCCCGACCCGGTCCAACACCAGCCGCTGCAGGCTGCGCCCGGTGAGACCGAACGCGTCGGCGACCTCGGCCACCCTGGTCACCTCAGGGTGGTCGCCCAGCCACTCGATGATGGTGTTGATCAGCTGCCCCTGGGGGTCCACCGGAACGAATCGAGCCAGCGCGCGTTCGTAGACCGCGATGGCCCGGTGATGGCTGGCTTCGGCGCGCGGGTCGGGCGCCATGGCGTCGTCAATCTCGGCAGCCAGAGCGGAACCGTCCAGGGTGTCGAGTTCGCTCAACCCGATCATGCCGTCGGTCAGTTCACTGACCGGACGGCCGAGCAGCAGCCGGCCGGCGGCGGGTCGGAACATCACCCCGGCAGCCCAGCCGTCACCGTCCAGGGTGACCTGGGACAGCCCACGGGCGACGCCGTAGAACCTGGCGTAGGTGTTGCTGACCACGATCAGGCAGACCGGGTGCTGCAGGGTGCTCTGGGTGGACGGCTCAGGCAGCGACCAGACCGGAATCCAGTAGCGCGCGATCAGCTCCGCCAGGGCCGCCGAGGGCTGGTAGCGATGGATCGGCGGTGAGGGTTGCGATGCCGAGGTCAGGTGCGCGGTGTCCACGAGGTCGCCCGAACGACCCGCAAACGTCTGGTCGGTCATGCGTCGGATTATCACAAGAGTTCGGGACGCCTGCACGACTAGCGTCGAGTTATGAACAACATCGACCTGTTCCGAGCCCACGCCGATCGCTTCGGGCGGATCCTGGCCGCCGCGGATGGCCGCTGGGACGCCAGAACTCCGTGCGAGGACTGGTCCGTCGCCGACGTGGTCAGCCATGTGATCGACACCGAACGCGACTTTCTGGCCCGACATCAACTGGCTGCCGGCGATGCCCCGGCCGGCGACCCGCTGCAGGCCTGGCAGGCCCACGCCACCAGCACGCTGGCAACCCTCGAGACCGACGGTGTCGCCGACACCGAGTTCGACGGCTACTTCGGCCCAGCCACGATCGGCGGCACGCTGGCCGAGTTCTACGGCTGGGACCTGGCCGTGCACGGCTGGGACGTCGCGCGTGCGACCGGCCAACCCGATCCGATCAGCGACACCGAGGCGATCCAGTTGGACGCGGGCAGTCAAGCCTGGGGACCGACGCTGTACAGCGAAGGAATCTGCGGGCCGGCCGTGCCGGTACCCGACGACGCAGGCGCGCTGGACAAGCTGCTCGGCAAGTTGGGTCGCGATCCCGGTTGGACACCGGCGAACTGATTCGCCGCCGCTCGAGCCTGGTCGTTGATCGAGGCTGTCGAGACCGTGGTGCCCGCGGGCGACCGGCGCTGATCAGTGGGCGGTTTCGGTGGCCCGGGATTCGCGGACCACGGTGACCTTGATCGTGCCCGGGTAGGTCAGTTCGTCCTCGACTTGGCGGGCGATCTCTTTCGCCATCACGTGGGTCTCGGCGTCGTCCACGGCTTCGGGTTGCACCATGACCCGGATCTCGCGGCCCGCCTGCATGGCGAACACCTTGTCGACACCCTGATGGGCGCGGGCAATCTCTTCAAGCCGCTGCAGCCGCTTGACGTAGACTTCCAGGCTCTCGCGGCGGGCGCCCGGACGGCCGCCGCTGATGCCGTCGGCCGCCTGGGTCAGTACGGCGATCACGGTCTTGGGCTCGACCTCGTTGTGGTGCGCCTCGATCGCGTTGACGATGTCGGGATGCTCGCCGAACCGTCTGGCCAGGTCGGCACCGACCTTGGCGTGCGAACCTTCCACCTCGTGGGTCAGGGCCTTGCCGATGTCGTGCAGGAACGCGGCGCGTCGGGCGGGGGCGGGATCCATGCCCAGCTCGGACGCCATCAAGCCCGCCAGATGAGCGCACTCGACCAGGTGCTTGAGCACGTTCTGGCCGTAGCTGGTGCGGTACTGCAGGGCACCGATGGTCGGCAACAGGCCGGGGTCCAGGTCGGTCAGTCCGACCTCGGCCACCGCATCTTCGGCGGCGCGCAGGCAGATTTCGTCGATGCGTCGCTTGCTGCGCTCGTAGACCTCTTCGATCCGGGCCGGGTGGATGCGTCCGTCGGCGACCAGTTCGGTCAGGGTGAGCCTGGCCACCTCGCGGCGCACCGGGTCGAAGGACGACAACAGCACGCTCTCAGGGGTGTCGTCGATCATCACGTTGACACCGGTGGTCTGCTCGAAGGCCCGGATGTTGCGGCCCTCACGACCGATGATGCGGCCCTTCATTTCGTCGCCGGGAAGCGGCACCGTGGTGACCACCGACTCGGTGGTCTGCTCGGTGGCCAACCGCTGGATGGCACCGACGATGATCTGGCGTGCCTTGGCGTCGCCGTCGCGTTTGGCCTCCGACTCGATCTCGCGGCTCAGCTGCACGGCCTGCAGCCGGGCCTCGTGCTCCACGTGGGTGAGCAGTTCGGCCTTGGCCTCCTCAGACGTCATGCCGGCGACCCTGGCCAACTCGCGGCGCTGGTCGGCCTCGGCCTCGTCGAGTTCGCCGCGGCGTTTCTCCAGAGCGCCGAGGTTGACGTCGAGGTCGCTGAGGCGCTCGTCGAGCTTGCGCTGCAAGCCGGCGTGCTGGTCTTCACGAGCGGCGACCCGGCGTTCACGGCGTTCGACCTCACCGAGCAGCTTGTCGACCCGCTCACGTTCGGTTCGGACCGCCTTGTCGCCCTCGGCTCGGCTTCGAGCTGCCTCGGTGCGGACCCGTTCGGCTTCCGAGCGGGCCGCGGTGATGATCTCGTCGGCCTCCGCCCTGCGGGCGAGGGGGTCCACCCTGGAGACGAGGGTCTGCAGCCGGCTGCGCTCCTGCTTCTCCTGCTCGACGGCACGTCGCGCAGCCTGCTTCTGGGCCTGCTGTTGGTTGCGCAGGATCGATACCACCACGACGGTGAGCCCGACCAGAACAAGGGCGAGGACAGCGACGATCACCAGCAGCTGCTGCGTGGGATCCATCGGATACCTCCCGTCGTCACGTGCATAACAGGGGTACGCCAAACGTCGCTATCAACATGTCAATCAGGCGATGGCGGACTTGCGTCCGGTCACCGCCGTCCCGCTCCGCCTAGGGGGTGGTCGGAACTACAGTTACAGTCGGGCTCTGGCCCGTTGAAAAAGTCGATCACATGGGTTGATGAGTCGCGTGACACACCTACGGGCAGGTTAGGCGCCAGCGGCCCTGCGAGCAAGCTGGACACCTTGTCGGAGCGGTTTACCCGGCTTCACACGTGGTCGTCCGGCCCGTCGGCGTCGCCCTGGCGGGGTAGGTCACGCAGGACCGTGGAGATCACCCCGGAGCCGAATCCGCGCCGGGCCAGTTGCCCGGCCAGGCGGCGATACCGAACATCGTGGGGCAGCCGCTGCATGGCCGGCAGGCGTTTCGCCACCAACGCCCGAGCCGCGGTCAGGTCGGCGTCGTCGGAAGCGGACGAGGCCGCCTGGTCGACCACGTCGGCATCGACACCCTTGGTGCGCAACTCTTGCCGGAGCGCCCGCGAGGAACGTTGACGCCGCTGCTGGCCCTCGAACCATTTGTCGGCAAACCGCTGGTCGTCGATCAGGCCCACGTCGGTGAGCCGATCCAACACCTTTTCGGCGGCCTCGGCCGGCACCCTCTTCTTGGCCAGGGCCTGTTCGAGTTCGCGCCGGGTTCGGTCGCGGACGCCCAGCTGCCGCAGTGCGATCTCGCGCGCGACGGAGACCGGGTCGGCGTCCGCCCCGTCGTGCGGCTGCTGGCTCAGAACGCGACCTCGCCGGTGACCGGGTCGATGCCCGCCGGCACATCGGGCTGTTCGCCGATGCCCATGTGCTTCAGGATGCGGGTCTCGATCTCATTGGCCATCTCGGGGTTCTTCTTGAGATAGGTGCGGGCGTTCTCTTTGCCCTGACCCAACTGGTCGGCCTCGTAGGTGAACCAGGCGCCGGCCTTGCGGACGATGCCGGTTTCGACACCGAGGTCGATCAGGCTGCCCTCGCGACTGATGCCGTGGCCGTAGATGATGTCGAACTCGGCCTGCTTGAACGGCGGCGCCACCTTGTTCTTGACCACCTTGACCCGGGTGCGGTTGCCGACCATGTCGGAACCGTCCTTGAGGGTCTCGATTCGCCGGACGTCGAGCCGCACCGAGGAGTAGAACTTCAGCGCCCGACCGCCGGTGGTGGTCTCGGGCGAGCCGAACATGACGCCGATCTTCTCGCGCAACTGGTTGATGAAGATAGCGGTGGTGTTGGCTCCGGCCAGGGCGCCGGTCATCTTGCGCAAAGCCTGGCTCATCAGCCTGGCCTGCAGGCCGACGTGACTGTCGCCCATCTCGCCCTCGATCTCGGCGCGCGGGGTGAGCGCGGCCACCGAGTCGATCACGACCAGCGCCAGGGCGCCGGAGCGGACCAGCATGTCGGCGATCTCGAGCGCCTGCTCACCGTTGTCGGGCTGGCTGACCAGCAGGGCATCGGTGTTGACCCCGAGCCTGGCGGCGTAGTCGGGGTCGAGAGCGTGTTCGGCGTCGATGAAGGCACAGATGCCACCCGCGGCCTGCGCGTTGGCGATCACGTGCAATGCCACCGTGGTCTTGCCGCTCGACTCGGGCCCGTAGATCTCGACCACGCGGCCGCGCGGAAGGCCGCCGATGCCCAGCGCCACATCGAGGGCGATCGACCCCGTCGGGATCACCTCCATCGGCTGCCTGATCTCGTCACCGAGCCGCATCACCGAACCCTTGCCGTGCTGCTTCTCGATCTGGGCGAGGGCCGCTTCGAGCGCCTTCTCGCGATCTGCAATCGCCATTTTCCTGGGTGCCTTCCTCGTGTGTACCGGGCTGCCTGCGCCGACTCTCTTTCACCCTACGAACGGGGTCTGACAAAAGCGTCAGAGCCCGGTTCGGCCTGTGGGTAACTGGGAGGTGACTGCTTCAACCTGTGCACGACACTACCGAACAGATGTTCGAAAGTGACCGGGCGACACGCCGCGATTCAGCGCTCGGTGGCCGGCAATTCGAGGTTCTGCCAGACCGCCCGCCAGATCTCTTTGCACGGCACGCCCGCGGACAATGCTTCACGGACGGTGCGGCTACCGAGCTGACCGATCACGTGGCTCTCGGCCCACACCAGGGCGGAGACGCGCCCGAAATGTTGGGTCAGCCTGGACCAGAGTTCCGCTTCGCGCACCTCAGGCGGCTACGCGGACGGAACGCACGCCAAGATGAGTGACCGGGCGCTGGTCATCGAACTTGTCACTGACCCGGCGCAGTACCGACGACAGCGGTACCCCGAGGGCTCCGCAGATGGCGTTCAGCAGCTCGCTGGAGGGTTCCTTCTGGCCGCGTTCGATCTCTGAAAGGTAACCGAGGCTGACCCTGGCCGAGGACGACACCTCACGCAGCGTGCGTTGGTCGGCGTTGCGCAGCTCGCGCAACGACTCGCCCAGCAGCTCACGCAGCAGGAGCGGCCGGCCGGCCTCGACAGCGATCATGCCCACGACTCTACCCATCCACGGAGTTCATTCGATGATCCTGACAACGCTCGGCTCAAGATTTCTGTTCCCACTCGGCCGGGTCGAGCAGATGCAGCAGCATCTGCAGCGCCGCGCTGACGGTCCGTTCCCGGATCTCCAAACGATCGCCGTCGAACTCGAACCGCAACGCGGTCGGTGGCGGCTGGATGGATCCGATCGTCGGGCCGATCGCCGCGATCCAGACCAGACCGGGTGGATGACCCTCCTGCGGGTCCGGTCCGGCCACGCCCGAAGCGGCCAGGGCATAGTCGGCACCGGTCTTCTGCTGGACGCCGAAAACCATCTCGACGGCGGTCTGCTCCGAAACAACGCCCTGTGCCTTCAGCACCGCCGGGTTGACTCCCCCGATCCGCGATTTCTGTTCCGTGGCATAGACCACAACCCCGCCCAGGTAGTAGCGCGAGGCGCCCGGCACCGCGGTGATCGTGGCGCCGAGTAGTCCTCCAGTGAGCGACTCGGACGTGGCCAGGGTCAGCTGGCGCTCGGCCAGGGTGCGTCCGACGATTTCGGCGAGCGGCCGCTCGGTCATGTCTTCTCCTGTTCGGCAAGCCCGGCACGACGCAGTGTGATCGCCTCCCGGATGTAGTCCAGCGCTGTGACCAGGGTGAGCAGCACCGCAGCGGCCATCACCAGCCAGGCGATCACCTGCAGCCAGACCGGCATCAGCGGAAGGCCGGGCAGGAACAAGATCAGCGCGATGCTCTGCAGCACCGTCTTGAGCTTGCCGCCACGGTTGGCCGCCATCACGCCGTACTTCAGCATCACCACCCGCATCCAGGTGATGCCCCACTCCCGGATCAGCACCAGCACCGTGATCCACCACGGCAACTCACCCAGGATGCTCAATCCGACGAAAGCCATGCCGGTCAGCGCCTTGTCGGCGATCGAATCCCAGATCTTGCCGAAGTCGGTGATCAGGTTGTACTTGCGGGCGATCCGACCGTCCAGGGCATCGGTCAGGATGGCCACCAGGAAGACCGCGGTTGAGCCCAGCCGCCACCACAGGTCGGCGGGGTGACTGAGCAGCATCCAGGCGAAGACCGGAACCAGCAACATACGCAGCACGGTCAGCGCATTGGCCGGGTTCAGCGCGCTCGGTTGGGGGCTGCTCATGATGCCTCGGATGCGATCAGGTCGATGCCGTCGGCTGCGATGACGACTGCATCCACCAGGCTACCCACCGCATGCCTGACGTTCGACACCCGGGTGGAACCGTCCACCTCGGGGCCCTGATGCGCCGCCCGGCCGACCCCGTCCGGCTCTTCGATCAGCACCCGGACGCGTTCGCCGACCCGATCGGCCGCGCGCTGATCGCACAGTTCCTGGGCGAGTTCCGACATCGTCTCCAGGCGCTCGGCGATCACCTCCTCGGGCAGCTTGTCGGCCAGGTGCTCGGCCTCGGTGCCGTCCTCGTCGGAGTAGCCGAACACGCCGAGGGCGTCCAGCCGGGCCGCGGACGCAAAGTCCATCAGGGTGGCGAAATCGGCTTCGGTCTCACCGGGGAAGCCGACGATCACATTGCTGCGGACGCCGGCCAGCGGCGCCACCGCGCGAACCCGTTCGAGCAGGGCGAGGAACGAATCCGGGTCGCCGAACCGCCGCATCCGCCGCAGCACGGCCGGGGCGGCGTGCTGGAAGGACAGATCGAGGTAGGGCACCACCTTGTCGACCGAAAGCATGCCCTCGATCATGCCGGGGCGGAGCTCGGCCGGCTGCAGGTAGGAGACCCTGATCCACTCGATGCCGTCCACCTCGGCGAGGTCGGCCAACAGGTCCTGCAACGCCCGTGTTCCCAGCTTCAGGTCCTTGCCGTAGGACGAGGTGTTCTCGCTGACCAGGAAGAGCTCCTTGACCCCCTCGGAGGCCAGCCAGCGGGCCTCGGCGACCAGCTCGTCGCGGCCGCGCGAGATGTACGAGCCGCGGAAGCTGGGGATGGCGCAGAAGGTGCACCGGCGATCGCAGCCGGACGCGACTTTCAGCGGCGCCATCGGGGCGTTGTCGAGCCGCTTGCGGAGCAACCGCGGACCGGTCGCCGGTGCGCCGTGCCCAGGAAGCACCACCTGGTCGACGAAGGCCGGCCGCTCCGCCGGCGCGAGGGGCAGCAGCCGGCGCCGGTCGCGGGGCTGATGGGCCTGGACGTCCCCGCCGGCCATGATCCAGCGCAGTCGGTCGGCGATGTCGGGGTAGGCGTCGAAGCCGAGCACGGCGTCGGCCTCGGGCAACGCCGCGGCAAGCTCACTGCCGTACCGCTCGGCCATGCAGCCCACCGCGACCACGGCTTTGGCGACGCCGGTCTGTTTGAGATCCGCAGCGGCCAGCAGGGTGTCGACGGAGTCCTTCTTGGCCGCCTCGATGAAGCCGCAGGTGTTCACCACGATGGCCGCAGCCCGCTCGGGATCCTCGGTCAGCTCGAAGCCACCCTGCTCCAGCCGGGCCAGCAGTTCCTCGGAATCGACGTCGTTGCGCGCGCAACCAAGACTCACCAGATGGACGCGCTCACTCACCCGGGCAATCTACCCCAGCCACTTGTCAGCAGAATCAGCGGACCGGTTGCGACACCGACCGCTCGCTGGGCCAGGTCGCGACCCACAACAGGTTCACTGATCGATCCACCGGTTGAGCAGGTCGAAACCATGGGCTGAGCCCCGACGAGCTCGACCAGGGAGGTGCCGGCTTCCGCCGGGTGACCAAGGACCGTCGTCGACGCAACCCGCCCGGACCGAGGACCCCACCCTGCGAACACCCAGCCAGAGCAGCCCTGAGCCGCTGGTCTCGACGAGCTCGACCGGCGGGCGGTCAGCCCTGCCGGAGGTTGACCAGCACCTCGTCCAGGTCGTCGGGCTTGACCAGGACCTCGCGCGGCTTGGATCCCTCGGACGGGCCGACCACTCCCCTGGTCTCCAGGATGTCCATCAGCCGGCCGGCCTTGGCGAAGCCGACCCGAAGCTTGCGTTGCAGCATCGACGTCGAGCCGAGTTGCAGGTTGACCACCAGGGTCGCCGCCTCGAGCACCAGCTCCAGGTCGTCACCGATGTCTTCGGCGACCTTGGTCGAGGTCTCGGCGGGGGCGGCCACGTCGTCGCGGTACTGCGGCTTGAGCTGCTCGGTGACGTGTTTGACCACCTGCCGGATCTCGGCCTCGGTGACCCAGGCACCCTGCACCCGGATCGCCTTGGACTGCCCCATCGGCAGGAAGAGCCCGTCGCCCTGGCCGACCAGTTTTTCGGCACCGGGCGAGTCCAGGATCACTCGGGAGTCGGTCATGGACGCGGTCGCGAAGGCCAGCCGGGACGGCACGTTGGCCTTGATCAGGCCGGTCACCACGTCGGTGGACGGACGCTGGGTGGCCAGCACCAGGTGGATGCCGGCGGCCCGCGCCAACTGGGTGATCCGAACGATGGAGTCCTCGACGTCCCTCGGGGCGACCATCATCAGGTCGGCCAGCTCGTCCACGATCACCATCAGGTAGGGGTAGGGCACCAGGACCCGCTCCGACCCCGGCGGCAGTTTGACCGCACCGGCGTTGACCGCCTTGTTGAAGTCGTCCAGGTGCCGGAACCCGAAGGCGGCAAGGTCGTCGTACCGGGTGTCCATCTCGCGGCAGACCCACTGCAGCGCTTCGGCGGCCTTCTTGGGGCTGGTGATAATTGGGGTGACCAGGTGCGGAATGCCTTCGTAATGGGTGAGTTCCACCCGCTTGGGATCGACCAGCAGCAACTTCACCTCATCAGGCGTGGCCCGCATCATCACCGAGGTGATCAGCGAGTTGATGAAGCTCGACTTGCCCGAGCCGGTGGCACCGGCGACCAGCAGGTGCGGCATCTTGGCCATGTTGGCGACCAGGTAGCCGCCCTCGACGTCCTTACCCAATCCCACGGTCATCGGGTGGTGGTCGTTGCGCGCGGTCGGGCTGCGCAGCACGTCGCCCAGCGAGACGATCTCCTTGTCGGCGTTGGGGATCTCGATGCCGATCGCCGATTTGCCGGGAATCGGCGACAGGATCCGAACGTCCGCGGATGCCACCGCGTAGGCGATGTTCTTGCCCAGCGCGGTGACCTTCTCCACCTTCACCGCTGGGCCGAGCTCGACCTCGTAGCGGGTCACCGTCGGGCCGCGCATGTACCCGGTGACGGTGGCGTCGATCTCGAACTGGCGAAGCACCTCGGTGAGCCGTCCGACCACAGCGTCGCTGGCCTGGGTACGCGCCTTGGGCACCGAGCCCGGCTTGAGCACCACGGGCTCGGGCAGCAGGTACTGGACGTCGCCGGTCAGCTGCAGCTGTTCGGCGCGGGCCGGCGCGTGGCTGTGCTCGGGAGCCGGCAGCTCGTGCTGCTCTGCGATCGGCGCCTTGCCGGCGGTGACCGGAGGTTCGTCCGCCGGATCCGGCTCGTCGCTGGCCCAATGATCGATCTCGGCCGGCTCGACGTCGCCGACCAGCGGGGTGTCGTACGCCTCGTCCACGCCGTAGGTGAGGGCCGGCGCCGGGGCCGGCTTGACCGGCAGCTTGGCCTTGAACTCGGCGAACTTGGCGGCCAGTTCGTGCAACGGGACGCCGATGATCACCAGTACGCCGAACAGCATCAACAGGATCAGCAGCGGAACCGCCACCCAGACGCTGACCAGGTCGGCCACGATCGTGGAGGCGATGAAACCAAGGGAACCGCCGGCCTCCCGGACAGCTTCGGCGTTGGGGAACCGGGGCATGCCCTTGGAGACATGGATCAGGCCGAGCAGCCCCATCAGGCCGCAGGTCCAGCCGACCATCTGGCGTCCGGCCGGGCCGTTGTGCTCGGGGTGCCTCAGGGTGCGCCAGGCCATCGCCAGGGCGAGCAGCGGAAGGGCCACGCTGAGGGTGCCGAAGACGGTGCTGACGCCGATGTGAATCCAGCGCCCGAATGTGCCCGGAATGCCGAACCAGAACTCGGCGGCGATCAGCACGGCCAGGCCGATCAGGGCCAGTCCGACTCCGTCGCGCCGCAGTGCCGGATCGAGGTCGCGAGCGCTGTGCCCGATGCCGCGGACCACCGCCCCGATGCCCCGGGCCAGGCCGTTCCAGACCGCGGCGATGCCGCGTCCGATTGCGGGCAGCACACCGGGAGATTTCTTCTTCGCGGGGGTACGACCGCGCGAGGACGAGCGGGCAGGTGGTTTCTTACTTCCGGACGACCGCGGTGCGGAACTGCGCGAGGCGCTGTTACGAGACCGCGGTGGGGAAGACGCGCGGGTCGCCATGGCGCCACCCTAAGCCACAGCTGGGCGTCCGCCCAGTGCCCACGCCGCCAGTCTTCGACGCCCACCAGGGGTCGAGGCCCGGCACCCGTCCCGGAATCGTCCGGGTGCCGCTTCGCGCGCGACCGTGGGAGGCCCAGCCGAGCGGCATTGGCCCAGCCGAGCGGCATTGGCCCTGCCTCATCCGGCTGATCAGGGTTGTCGGCCGTCGGCGTCAGGCGGCGGCAAGCAACGCCTCGGCTCGCAGCACCCCCGCGACCTGCGCGTGCAAGCCCGGGTCCCAGAGTGCCTCGAGGTGGGTCAGCCGGTTCACGGTGTGACTGGCCTCGAACGGCAACCGGGTGCAGGCATCGGCAACCACCACATCTCCCTCGCCCTCGCGCAGAGCCGGGGTGAGCAGCGCCAGCCGGTCCAGTACGGCGAGCACCTCGGTCAACCCACGTGCGCCGACAAGCATCGCGGGCGCAGACACCGCACCACGTGTCTCCACGGGGTCGAGTAGCGCCCGGATCCGTCCCAGATCGGCGCTGATCCCGCCGAAGGTGTGCCACGGGATACCGGCGGGTGCCGGCCGGCTGGCCAAGGCACGCAGGGTCGGGCTGCCCGGGGCGAGTTCGGCGACTGCCGGCGACGCCGAGATCGAGCGCAACGCGGCCAACACCGCCGGGCGCAACCCGAGGGAGGCCACCGCCGCCTGTAGCCGACGGGCGGTGCGATCCACACCGACGGCGAGAGCGGCCAGACCGGAGCCACCATGGGGCGCGTGCAGGGTGATCACGTGTTGCATGCGGTCGAGCACGCTGTGCAGGGCGGGGGTGCCCACCGCCCGATCGAGAAAGAGCCGGGCCAACAGCCCCCCGCGGCTGTGCGCGACGATGGCCAGCGGCAGCCTGCGCAGTCGAGGATCGCAGCTGAGCGGACCACCGGCGATAGCTGCGAGTTGATCGAGATTCGGCGCCAGGGTGCCGCGCGGAGCAACCTGGGCATAACTCAGGGTGCTGAAACCCGAGGCCAGCAGCGCGTCCTGCCATCCGGGCCGGCCGCCCATCGGGGAGCTCATGCTGGCCAGTCCACCGCGGAAGCCGTGCAACATCAGCACCAGCGGCACACCGGGCTCCAGCGGTCCGTCCAGCGACGCCCAACTGCCATCGGGCAGCATCAGGCGGCCCATGCCACGGCATCGGCGGGCGGTTCGCTGGGTACTGCGGGCTGCGCGGTCATCTGCCGACTCTCCTTCCACGATGTGAGGAGGCCGCGGCTGCCCCGGTGATACCCGGCCGAGCTCCGGCAGGCCGCCTGTGTGGCTGCCGGCAGGCCTCGGTGCGCAACGCCCCGGTCCAGCTCCCTCGCGGCAGGGCAGCTAGCATTCCCGGATGAGGAACCGACCGGGGTTCATCGCCAGTGCCGACTCGCGGGCAACGGACGCGGGGTTGGCAGTACTGCGCGCCGGCGGCAACGCGGTGGACGCGGCGATCTCGACCAATGCGGTGCTGGCCGTCACCGCGCCGCACCTGTGTGGGTTGGGCGGCGATCTGTTCGCCCTGGTCTGGGCCGACGATCGGGTGGCATGCGTGAACTCCGCCGGCCGAGCCGGGTCTGGTTCCGATGCCGAGGCGATGCGATCGCAGGGACTGCGTTCGATGCCGCTGTTCGATGACCCGCGGTCGGTGACCGTGCCCGGCTGCGTCGACGGACTGGTTGCCCTGCACCAGCGGTTCGGATCGGTGCCGCTGGCACAGCTGTTCAACGAGGCAATCGGGTTCGCCGACGAAGGATTCGCGGCGAGCGCTCCGCTGGCCGAGGCGATCGGACGACTGAGCGAAACCGCCCGGGCCGCGCTCCCCGAACTGAGCAGTCAGGCGACGGCTACGGGAGCGACGGTACGCCGTCCGGGAGTGGCCAGAACCCTGCGGGAGGTGGCATCGAAAGGCCGCACCGCGTTCTACCAGGGCGAGTTCGGCCTGGGCCTGGTGGCGCTGCCCGGATCGACGATCACAGCTGGCGACCTTGAGTCCTCGTCCGCCGAATGGGTCGAGCCGCTGGCCGTCCGGGCGTGGAACGTTGATCTTTGGGTCGCTCCCCCACCGTCCCAGGGCTACCTGTTCGAGGCCTCGACCGCCCTCGCGGCGGCGCTGGAGCTGCCCGATCCGGACGACGCCCAGTGGGCGCACCTGCTCGTCGAATGCGCCACGGCTACGGGTTTCGATCGTCCGGAGGTGCTGTTCGATGGAGCCGACGGAGCGGCCCTGCTGGCCGCGGGATCAGCCAGGGGTGGCCTGATCGACCGGCACCGGGCCAGCGCTCGTCGCACCCCCGGGGGCGACGGTGACACCACTTACCTGTGTGTCAGGGACGGCGACGGAATGGCGGTCTCGCTGATCCAGTCGAACGCCTCCGGGCTGGGCAGCCACCTGGCCG
The DNA here is from genome assembly GCA_963723605.1 of uncultured Actinomycetota bacterium. GTDB lineage: Bacteria > Actinomycetota > Actinomycetes > Propionibacteriales > Propionibacteriaceae > Micropruina. The sequence goes on from CAVRRM010000005.1 coordinate 259,922, forward strand.
AGCCGTCCACCCAGATCAACCTGCACAACCGCGGCCTGGGGTTCAACCTGATCGCCGGCCACCCGGCTGAGTTGCAGCCGGGACGTCGGCCGCCACACACCCTGGTGCCCGCGATGGCCAGCGATGCCGGCGGGCTGCGTGCCGTCTTCGGAACCATGGGCGGCGATGCGCAGCCGCAGATTCTGTTGCAGCTGGCAGTGCGGCTGTTCCGCGAGGGCCAGCCCCCGAAGCAGGCCATCGATGCCGGACGTTGGGCGATCCGGGCGGCGTCCGGCTTCGACACCTGGACCTCCGGACAGGTGCAGGTGGCGGTCGAGGGCAACGCACCGGTGGGTTGGGCGGCCGCGTTGGCCGAGCGGGGTCACCAGGTCGCGATCACGTCGCCGATGAACTCCGCCTTCGGCCACGCCATGGCGATCGTCCGGCTGGCCGACGGCAGTTGGGCCGCGGCGGCCGACCCCCGGACGGTGGTCGGGTCGGCCGGCAGCACCGGCGACTGATCCGCGCCCTCGAGCCGCGGATCTACCCGGTCGGACTCCAGAGCGGGTAGCGGTTGGCGAGGTCCGCGCGCGGCCCTGGCGTCGTTCTTCTCCTTCGACCGACGACCGCGCACCGCCTACTCGTCGGCCCCGTGCTGGTGCGTCGAAGCTGAACTCAGAAGTGCCGCCAGCCGGATGCGTCCGCCCACTCGGCACCGTCCACCGTGACCAGTGGATCGCCCTCGAGCACCCGGCCGATCACCGTCCAGCCGTCCGGCACCGCGTCTGAGGCGAAGGTGGCCAGCAGGGCGTGATCGTCACCGCCGGTCAGAATGAAGTTGAGCGGATCTCCACCACCGACCGCGGCAGCCACCACACTCTGCGGTTCGGCAACATCCAGGGCTGAGGTGTCCACGTCGATCGCCACGGCCGACGCCCGAGCGAGGTGACCAAGGTCGGCCAGCAGTCCGTCCGAGCAGTCGATCATTGCCGTGGCCCCGGCCTGCTGAGCCGCGATGCCCTGGCCGTAGGGCGGTTCCGGCACCCGATGTGCAACAACGACGGCTCGGGGCGAGCGAAAGCCGCGGTTCAGCACGGTCAATCCGGCCGCGGCCCAGCCAAGACGTCCGCAATAGGCGAGTACCTGGCCCGGACGAGCGCCCGCTCTGGTCACCGGGTCGCGGCCCTGCAGGTCGCCGAACACGGTCGCTGTGGCGGTGATGTCGCGGCCGCGGGTGGTGTCGCCACCCAGCAACAGCACGCCCGCGTTCGCGCACTCCTCACGAACACCGGCAGAGAACTCAGTAACCCAGGCCAGCTCGAGCTCCGGGGGAACGGTCAGCGCCATCACCAGTCCGACCGGACGGGCGCCCATCGCCTCCAGGTCGGCGACTGCGGCAGCGACCGCCTTGCGGCCGACATCGGAGGGGCCCGACCAGGACCGTCGGAAGTGCACGTTCTCGACCATGGTGTCGGTGGACACGGCCACATCGCCGTCCACCGAGAACACTGCACAGTCGTCACCGGGACCCACCCGAACGGCCGGTCCGCCGGGCAGACCGGAGGTGATGGAGCCGATCAACTCGAACTCGCCGGTCTCGCCCACCGTTCGTCCCGCCATGAAGTTGAGCTTAGGGCGTGGACGGTGGAACGATCGCCGGGTGTCCCCCATCTCCCGTAACCAGGCGCTCGGTGCCGCGATCACGGCGTATGTGCTGTGGGGGTTCCTGCCCCTGTTCCTCGTCGCGCTGAAGCCGGCCGGGCCGTTGGAGATCCTGGGCAACCGGATCGTCTGGTCGTTCGTGCTGGTGCTGGCGGTGCTGCTGGGCCTGCGCGGCGGCTGGACGTGGCTGCGCACGGCCGTCTTCACGCGCGCCGCACTACCCAGCCTGCTCGCCGCGGCCGGGCTGATCGGGTTGAACTGGCTGGTCTACATCTGGGCGGTGAACAGCCAGCATGTGGTCGAGGCGTCCCTGGGCTACTTCATCAATCCCCTGGTCAACGTGATGTTCGGGGTACTTCTCTTCAAAGAGCGACTGGGACTGGGCGCTCGGATCGGTGGCGGCGTCGTGCTTCTCGGCGTCGCGATCATCTCGGCCGGCAACTGGCAGGGCCTGTGGGTCTCGCTCACCCTGGCCTGCACCTTCGGTCTGTACGGCGTGGTGAAGAAGCGTTCCAAACTGACCGGCTTGCAGGGTCTGCTGATCGAGTCTGCTTTTCTGACCCCCCTCGCCCTGCCGTACCTGCTGTGGCTTGGCCCGAACGGCCAGTTCGGCACCTCGCTGACGATGAGCCTGATGCTGGTGGCCGCCGGCGCGGTCACCGCCCTGCCGCTGTGGTTCTTCGCGGTGGCTGCGCCCAGGTTGCAGTTCGGGGTGCTCGGCGTCTTGCAGTACGTGGCGCCGACGATGCAGTTTCTGCTCGGCATCACCGTGTTCGGCGAGCACGTCACGCTTTCGTACTGGATCGGTTTGGTGGGCGTGTGGGTGGGGTCGGCGATCTACCTCGCCATGACCATTCGTGACCACGAGGTACCGGCGATCGAAGAACCCACCTGAGCCGGCTTCGTTTTCTATGTCACCGCACGGGGAAATACCGAATGGTGACGTCGATTCATCCAGAGGCCCAGTTGAACGTTTCATTCGAGATCGACGTCACCATTCGGTATTTCATCTCCCGCGGACTTCCATAGCCAGCCGTTTCGGCGGGCCAGCTGCGCCGCCTCGACCCTGGTGCGGGGTGGCACTCATCTCGATCTCCTGTCGTTGACCACGACAATCACGCTACGAGCCGGCCGACCTCGCCGTCAGGTGGATCCTGTCCACACCTGGGTAGGACGAATGTCATGGCCCGCTCCGCAGCCCGGCGCGAGGCGCAACGGGGTCGGCCCCGTTGGTCGACCGATTGCTCAGCGCAGGCCGAGTGGACGCTCCATGGCCTGCTCGATCAGATCAGTGATCAGCGCGGTGTAGTCGATGCCGGACGCCTTCCACAGGGCCGGGAACATCGAGATGTGGGTGAACCCCGGCATGGTGTTGATCTCGTTGACCAGCACATGCCCGTCGGCGGTGACGAACAGGTCGACCCGGGCCAGTCCCTCGGCGCCCATCGCCTCGAAGGTGCGGGCAGCGACGTCGGCGGCCCTCCGGCGCAGCTCGTCGTCCATGTCGGTGGGCACCTTGAGGATCGCGTCCTGGTCGGACACGTACTTGGCGGCGAAGTCGTAGAAGGCCCCGTCCTGCCGCATCACGATCTCCCCCGGCAGCGACACCCGGGGTGCGCCGCCGCGGCCGCCGAGCACCGCGAACTCGACCTCGCGGGCACCGATCACGCCTGCCTCGATGACAAGTTTCGGGTCGAACTTGTGGGCCAGGACGATGGCGTCCACCAGCTCGTCGGCGGTGTCCACCTTGGTGATGCCGACGCTGGAGCCGCCCCGCGCGGGCTTCACGAAGACCGGATAGCCGAGGGCTTCGATGCGCGCCACCGAGGCTTCGCGATCCTGCAGCCACTGCCGGGAGGTCAAGGTCACGAAGCGACATCCGGGCAGCCCCGACGACGCCAGGGTGCGCTTCATCAGGTCCTTGTCCATGCCGTTGGCGCTGGCGGCGACGCCCGACCCGACATAGCGCAGGCCGAGCATCTCGAACAGGCCCTGCACCGTGCCGTCCTCGCCGAACGGGCCGTGCAGCAGCGTGAACGCCACGTCGAAGTTGCGGACGTCGGTCAGCTGGTCGCCCTCCAGCGTGGCGATCCGGGCGGCCGCACCGGTCTCGCCAGGCAGTAGGACCGCGGTCTGCCGTGACTCGCTCAGCCGGGGTAGTTCGTCACCGGACTTGTGCATCGCCCGCAGTTCGTCGGCAGGCACCTGCACCCAACGTCCGGACGGGGTGATGCCGATGCCGATCACCTCGAACCTGTCGGCGTCGATGGCTCGGCTGACACCTCCGGCGGTGAGGCAGGACACGTCGTGCTCGGGGCTCGCACCACCGAAGACGATGCCCACCCGGGTGCGCTGCGCCATGCTTCCTCCTGCTGTCCGCGATGCACCCGCCACCCTAGTCGGCCGGGATGCCGGCCCGGTGGCTCGGCACCCGGTCAGTACAACTAGACGGCTTCGCCGGCCCAATCGCGGGGCAGCCGACGTCCGGCCCGCAAGTCGTAGCGGTCTGCCGGAGGAGTCTGGCCACGCAACTCGCCGACCAGGGCGGTCACCGCGTCCATGATCCGCAGGCTGGCTTCGGCGGCAGCCGTCGGTGACTCCCGGGCCTCGCGCAGGTCGTCAAGGTCGACCGGGTCACCGACCAGCACCCGCATGGTGTGCCGAGGCAGCAGCCGGGGCATGGACGCTCGCTTGCCCGGCATCACCTCCTGGGCACCCCACTGGCCGATCGGAATCACCTCGACACCGGTCTGCAGGGCCAGCCTGCCGGCGCCGGGTCGTCCGGTCATCGGCCAGCCCTCCGGGTCGGCCGTGATGGTGCCCTCGGGATAGATCACCACGCATTCGCCACGGCTCAGCGCCGCCGCCGCAGCGCTGAGTGATTCGCTGGCCCTGAGGCCGCGCCGCTCGACCGGAATCTGGCCGAGATTGCGGGCCAGCCAGCCGATCACCGGAATGTTCCACAGTTCGCTCTTGGCCAACGCCCGCGGCCACCGTCCGTGCCAGATCAGAAAGTGGCCCAACGCGAGCGGATCGAAGTTGGAGATGTGATTGGCCACCACGATCACCGCGCCGGTGCGCGGCAACTTGTCACCCCCGCGCCAGTCCTGCCGGGTGACCAGTCGCAGGAGGGGTGCCAGCAGGGTGGCCAGAGTGCGGAACTGCGGCTCGACGGGCGCGCGATTCACCGTAGCCAGCGGCAGCGCGACGCGGGACATGGTGACTCCTCCTGGGCGGGTCGCAACAGATTACTGGCCCGGTTGGACCGGTACCTGGGCATTCGGCGGCCGTGTCCAAACTGCAACAAAGGGGGTCGATTTTCACGCCTCAATATCCGGTTTGATAACGGAGAACACCCGATTTCGTTATCTTTCGAGGTCCAACTGGCGGACGGCTCAGCGACGCTCAATCGGACAGCGCGATTCGAACAGCGGATTACCGCACCCAACCAGCACCCCTAGGCGCTCCGAAATGGTTCAGCCGGCAGTTCGGACCGGCAGCGTTCGGGGCAGGAACGACGGACGCTGCGCCTCGAACTCGGTGATCAGGTTCTCGTGCCGCAGAGTGAGGCCGATGTCGTCCAGACCCTCGAGCAGGCGATGCCGGGTGTAGTCGTCGATCTCGAAGTCGTAGCTCGCCTCGGCGGTGTTGATCTTCTTGTCCTTCAGGGAGACCTCGATCTCGGCACCCGGATTCGCGTCGGCGAAGGTCCAGAGCTGCTCGACGGTTTCCTGCGGCACCGCGGCGATCAGCAGCCCGGCCTTGCCCGAGTTCGACCGGAAGATGTCGCCGAAGCGGGAGCCGATCACCACCTTGAACCCGTAGTTCTGCAGCGCCCAGACGGCATGTTCGCGCGAGGAGCCGGTGCCGAAATCCGGGCCGGAGACGAGAATCGAGCCATTGGCGTAGACCGGGTTGTTGAGCACAAAGTCGGGGTCGTTGCGCCAAGCGGCGAACAGTCCGTCCTCGAACCCGGTGCGGGTGACCCGCTTCAGGTACACCGCCGGAATGATCTGGTCGGTGTCCACATTGCCGCGGCGCAGCGGCACCACGACACCTACATGCGAGTCGAACTTGTCCATCGAGCTGGCTCCTTACAGGTCTGCGGGGGACGACAGGGTGCCGCGCACGGCGGTGGCGGCGGCCACCGGAGGCGACACCAGGTGGGTGCGGCCGCCCTTGCCCTGGCGGCCCTCGAAGTTGCGGTTCGAGGTGGACGCGGAGCGCTCCCCGGGGGCCAGTTGGTCGGGATTCATGCCCAGGCACATCGAGCAGCCCGCCTCGCGCCATTCGGCGCCGGCGTCCTTGAAGATCTGGTCGAGGCCCTCGTCCATTGCCTGCAGCCGCACCCGCGCCGAGCCGGGTACCACCAGCATTCGGACACCGTCGGCCACCCGGCGGCCCTGGATCACGGAGGCGGCCAGCCGCAGGTCCTCGATCCGGCCGTTGGTGCACGAGCCGAGGAACACGGTGTCGACCCGGATCTCGCGCATCGGCGTGCCGGCCTCGAGCGCCATGTACTCAAGGGCGCGCTGCGCCGCGGACTGCTCGACCGGGTCGTCGAACATCTCCGGGGCCGGCACGGCACCGCCGAGCGGGACGCCTTGGCCCGGGTTGGTCCCCCAGGTCACGAACGGGGTCAGCTGGTCGGCGGGCAGGTCGACCTCGACGTCGAAGACGGCGTCGTCGTCGGTGAACAGGGTGCGCCAGTACTCGACGGCCGCGTCCCAGTCGGCGTTCTCGGGGGCGTGCGGACGGCCCTTCAGGTAGTCGAACGTGGTGTCGTCAGGGGCCATCATTCCGGCCTTCGCTCCCCACTCGATGGACATGTTGCAGATCGTCATACGACCTTCCATGCTCATCTCGCGGATGACGTTGCCGCGGTACTCCACCACATAGCCCTGGCCTCCACCGGTGCCGACCTTGGCGATCAGGGCGAGCACCACATCCTTGGGCGTGACCCCGTCGGCCAGAGTGCCGTTCACGTTGACCGCCATGGTCTTGGGCCGGGCCTGCGGCAGGGTCTGGGTGGCCAGCACGTGCTCGACCTCGGAGGTGCCAATGCCGAACGCGATCGCACCAAAGGCTCCGTGAGTCGACGTGTGCGAATCGCCGCAGACCACGGTGAGTCCGGGCTGGGTCAGGCCCAACTGCGGGCCGATGATATGCACGATGCCCTGGTCCTTGTCGCCCAGGGAATGCCTGCGGATGCCGAACTCGTCGGCATTCTTGCGCAGGGTGTCGACCTGCAGCCGGCTGACCGGGTCGGCGATCGGAGCCAGAATGTTCAAGGTCGGCGTGTTGTGGTCTTCGGTGGCCATGGTCAACTCGGTGCGCCGGACGCCACGACCCGCGAGGCGCAGGCCGTCGAAGGCCTGGGGCGAGGTCACCTCGTGCACCAGGTGAAGGTCGATGTAGACCAGGTCGGGCTCCCCCGGCGCACTGCGGACGATATGGCTCTCCCACACTTTGTCACTCAGGGTCTTGCCCATGCCTTGCCTCCGATAGACGACGCTGACCAGGTTCTCTGGTCACGATACGCCGCCCACACTTGCATATCATGATTCGAGACGGCAGTATCAGACTATGGACAACTCGAGCGGTGTCGGCGTACTGGACAAAGCGGCCCTGGTGCTCACCGCACTGGAGCAGGGACCGACCACCCTGGCCGGCCTGGTCACGGCCACCGGCCTGGCTCGGCCGACCGCACACCGGCTGGCCGTCGCCCTCGAACATCATCGTCTGGTCAGCCGCGACCTGCAAGGCAGATTCGTGCTGGGCCCCCGGCTCACCGAGCTCGCGTCGGCGGCCGGCGAGGATCGGCTGCTGGCCACTGCCGGGCCGGTGTTGGCCCGGCTGCGCGACATCACCGGCGAATCTGCCCAACTCTTCCGGCGCCAGGGAGACATGCGGGTTTGCGCCGCGGCCGCCGAGCGGCCGGCCGGCCTGCGCGACACCATTCCGGTCGGTTCGCAGCTGACCATGTCGGCCGGCTCGGCGGCCCAGGTGCTGCTGGCCTGGGAGGACCCGGAACGGATCCAGCGCGGCCTGCTCAGCTCGTCGTTCTCCGCGGTGGCGCTGGCCACCGTGCGGCGCCGCGGCTGGGCCCAGTCGGTCGGCGAGCGCGAGGCCGGCGTCGCGTCGGTGTCGGCGCCCGTCCGATCCCCCTCCGGCAAGGTGATCGCGGCAGTCAGTGTCTCCGGCCCGATCGAGCGCCTTTCCCGCCAGCCCGGACGGTTGCACGCTCCCGCCGTGATGGCCGGCGCCGAGCGACTCAGCGACGTCCTGCGGCGCAGCGGGGCCGAGGGCTGATCCCGCTTGGGATGGTCCCGCGAGGGCTGACCCCGCTTGGGGCGGGCCGCCTACCCTCGATGACATGAATGACATCGTCGTGGGCGTTCTGGTCCTGTTGATCGGGCTGATCGCAACCTTCGCCGGTTATGCCGCACTACGGGTCGTGATCGCACTGCTGGGCGCGGTTCTCGGCTTCGCCCTCGGCGGGGCGCTCGGTGCATCCCTACCGATCGACGGGGCGGTGAGCGCAGTCGCGGTCTGGATCCTGGCCATTCTCGGCGCCCTGCTGTTCGGCGCTCTGGCCTACGCGTTCTACCAGGTGGGGGTGCTGCTGGGCCTGGCCTCGATCGGTTTCAGCATCGGTGTCGCGGTGATGCTGGCACTCGGTGTCCGGTCTGCCGGGTTGGTCTGGCTGGTCGGCGCGCTGGCCGGCGTGGCGCTGCTGGTGATCGGCCTGATCGGCGACCTGCCCGCCATCCTGCTGATCGTGCTGACGGCCTTGTCCGGAGCGAACCTGGTGATCAGCGGCGTGATGTTGTTGGCCGGCACCGTCAACCTGAGCATGTTGGAGGCAGCCGGCGAGGGCCTGCCGCAGGGCCAGTCGTGGTTGTGGACGGTGGCCGCCCTGGCCCTCGCGGTGTTCGGCATGGTGGTGCAGTGGCGGTCGCTGCGGCAGTCCCGCTCGGCCGCGATGCGCGCGCAGTGGAGCGGCGCGCGCTGACGCCAGCCGCCCCGAGACCGGCGCTCAGCCGTCCTTGACCGGACGCGGAAGCTGAGCGGCCCGCTCGAGCAGCGGGCGCATCCGCAGCGGCTGCAGTTCGGCCAGCGAGATCGCCGTGTCGCTGCGCTGCACGCCAGGAAAACGCAGCATTCGATTGGTCACCCGGTAGAGGTGCGAGGTGTCCCGCGCAACGATCCGGACCAGCAGGTCGGCCGCTCCGCTGGTGGAGTGGATCTCGACCACCTCGGGTAGGGCGGACAGCCCAGCGACCGCCTGGTCGCTGTTGGTCTGACTGATCCGCAACGAGACGAACGCCACCAGGGGGTAGCCCAGTGCTGCCGGATCGACCCTTCGACCGAAGCCGCGCAGCACCGTTCGGGCCAGTCGCTTCAGTCGCGCCTGCACCGTGTTGCGAGCGACCCCCAGCGACCTGGCCAGGCCAAGCGTGGTGGCGTCCGGATCGTCGTCCAGTGCCAGCAGGATTCGTGCATCCAGGTCATCGATCTCTGTCATGCTGCGCAGTCTGTACCCTGCAGGGTCAAGTGCCGAGCACAATGCTCAGCAGCAAGTGCTTGTGTTGCTCGAAGTGCGTTCCATCAGCGACCCTCAAGCAACGAGAGAAGGGTCTTCCCATGACGATCACACCACCGCGGACGGCCGGTGCAGCACCCAGCCTGCGGCACAGCCTGATCGAGGACGCGTTCGGCTTGCTGGTCGGCACCTATGTGGTCGCGTTCGGCATTCACCTGCTGCATTCGGCGCATGCCGTGACCGGTGGCACCGCCGGGCTCGCCCTGCTGCTCAGCTACCTGGTCGGATCGCCGTTCGCCGTCGTCTACCTGGTGGCCACGCTGCCCTTCCTGGCGCTGGCCTGGTGGCTCAAGGGCTGGGAGTTCGCCCTGCGCACCCTGGCGATGCTGGTGCTGGTGTCGGCGTTCACCGAGCTGCACAGCCGGCTGCTACCCGTGCTACCGCTCAGTGATATCTACGCGATCGCCACCGGCAACCTGTTGGCCGGGCTTGGGATGCTGATCGTGTTCAGGCACCGGGCCAGCCTCGGCGGCTTCAACACGGTCGCGATGATCGCGCAGGAGCGCTACCGCTGGCCGGCCGGCATTGTGCAGCTGGCCATGGACAGCCTGGTGCTGATGGCCAGCTTCACCGTGCTGCCGGCACCGATGGTGCTCTGGTCTGCCGCCGGCACCGTGCTGCTCAGCCTGGTGCTGACGCTGAACCATCGCCCCGACCGGTATCTGGGCTACTGACGCCGACCAGACAACGCCAATGACCGGACGCCCGAGGGCGTCCGGTCATTGGGTGGTCTCTGAGGCTCAGGCGGTGGGCGAGTAGATGTGCACCTTGGAGCCGATCGGCGTGTGCTTCATGATCCAGATCGCGTCGCTCATCGACCGGATGTTCACGCAGCCGTGGCTGGAGCCCGCATAGCCGGCACTGTTGAAGCCCGGCGAGTAGTGCACGTACATGTCGGGGTGGAACATCGTGCTGTACGGCATCGCGCCGCTGCCGTAGGTCTCCGACACCGGATTGACCTGCTTGCTGAAGACCCGCCAGGTACCGTTCGCGGTCGGGAAGTTACGCCAGATGTGCGTCTTGGCATGCTCGTTGTAGCCGCCGAGACGCACCTTGAAGGTCTTGATCGTCTTGCCGTTGCGCAGCCAGGTCAGCTTGCGGTGGGCCTGGTCGACGCAGAGCACGACGCCCTTGGTGAAGCAGGTCTTGGGCAGCTTCGCCGACACCGTCGGCTTCTTCAGGGCCAGCGCCAGCCAGGTGTCCTTGCCGGCCCACCCGTCTGCGCTCAGGCCGCGGGAGCGCTGATAGTTCAGCACTGCGTTCACACCGGCGACGCTGACGTAGCTCGAAACCCCAAATGGGTAGAGGCCGACCTGCTTGAGTTGGCTCTGTAGCAGCCTGGCGCAGTTGCCGGACGACCCGGGGCCCTGCGTGGTGGGAAGGCACGCCTTGAACTGCTTGCGCAGTGACGGGCTGAGGTGGGCGAGCGGGTCGCTCACCTGCATCGAGGCCTTCGCGGACTTCGAGAGTGCCGCCGAAACGGACTTCACCTTGGCCGGGTCGACAGCCGGAGGCGGGGTCGGCGTCGCAGACGGGGAACTGGTGGTTGAGGTGGACCGGGATGCCACGACGCTCGGCGCAGTCACCGGGCCGGCCGTTGCAGGCGTCACCGCACAACCGCCGAGCACCAGCAGGGCAGCCGCGGAAGCAACCCCGGCAACCCACCGGCCGGTTCTCGGAGTGTCAGCGGAGGTGGCCAGGGCCGGTTTGAGGAGGTGGCCTGTTGTCACCACGGTCCTTCCAAAGGGAGATTTGAACAACCCCTATCCTACCGGTTGATTTGTCCACGCTCGACACGCCGATGGCGGGTCTCGATGCCCCCTCAAGGCTCGCGGAGCCCCTCCGAAGCCACGCCGGCAGCGCCCCGGCTTACTCGTGCTGGGTCATCTCGTCCGCCCAATCCGCACCTGACAGGCTCAGATGGGTTGTGGATAGCGGTAGCGGTAGCGGTGGTGTCGCCGATAACCGAGTCGGTCGTACAACGCGACGGCCGAGGCATTGTCGGCGAGGACCTGAAGCATGCCCAGGCAGGCACCGGCGTCCGCTCCTTGGGACGCCAGCGCCTCGGTGATCAGCGTCCCCAGGCCCCTGCCGCGATGCTCGGGAACCACCTCGATGGCGGTCAGCAGAACCAGACTCTCGACCAGAGCAGCCCGTCCGATGCCCACCACCGCTCCGTTGAGCGTCGCCGTCAGGTAGCGGGCCGGAGCCGCGGTGATCACCCGCAGCGCCGACGGCGGCAGCTCGGCGCCGCGGTAGTGGTAGAGGTTCAGCCAGGCCACGTCCGGCCCGTCCGACCAGTGCAACTGCACACCGTTCGGTTCGGGAACCTGGCCCGGCTCACGCACCATCACCAGCGTCCAGGGGTCGGCGTGCCAGCCCTGCAGATCGCACCAGCCGGAGACTCCGTCGGCGGGCCCGGGTCCGCCCGAATCCGACAGTGTCGCCGGCACCTGCAATCGCGGCGGGAGGCCGCGCTCGGAGTACCACTGCGTCACCTGCGCCATCGCCCGGGTCAGCTCGGTGCCCGGATCGCCGATCGGCAGGGCCGAGTTGGCCCGCCCGGTGAACCCGCCCGCGGCGCGTAGCTCCCACTCCCCCAGCCGGTGCTGCTCAAGCCCTGGCCAGGTGCGGGCCGACAACCGCTGCAGGGTCGCGATTTCCATGCCACCACTGTGCACCGCCGGCCCGCGCCATCGCCCGGGTCAAGAGGCGTTGCACGTCGTCGGGTCAGGCCGGGCCTCGAGCCGGGTGCGTGCGGTCGGGTTGACCTCGTTCTTCGCGCTACACAATCCGACCAGCTGAGGCGACTGGAGGTGCCGCACCGGCTGATCCGCTGACCGGTACGCAGTCTTGCCCACTCCGCGCGGGCAGGTACCCGTCCTGCGACCACCGGCTACGCAGTTGTGCCCTGGGCGGGCGCGTATCGCCGCCCCTCGTCCGCGCGCTCCTGATCAACGCAGCAGGACACCCCGCCCTGCCCGAAGACAGGAGTTCCCATGCCGGACAACTTCGTACTGAAGGTCCCGCTGGACCCTCGCGAGCTCACCGGGCTCGCTCGTACCGACAAGGTGAAGGTGGTCGGCCGCGCTGCCGACGGCCACACCGACAGCAGCATCATCGTCATCGGCGGCAAGACCGCCGCTACCGCCGAACTTGCGTTTCCCGGCCAACCCGGCCGGGTCAAGGTGGCGATCGGCCCGGCCGACGCCGACGATCACCAGATCCTGGACGCCGACACGCTCGGCATCAACGTGCCCGCGCGGATGTGGGAGGACCTCAAGCAACTCACCGTCGCGCCGATCAAGATCGGGCCTTTCCACTGGGGCTGGTGGAAGCGCTGGTGTCGCACCATCACGATCAAGGGTCGCCTGGTGTGTCCGGACGGCCGGGGCGTACCCGGCGCGAAGATCTGTGTGGACGACATCGACCGCTGGTTCATCTGGACCAGCCGGGACGAGGTGGCCTGCACCACCACCGAGCCGGACGGGTCGTTCAGCATGACGTTCCGCTGGTGCTGTGGCCTGTACCCGTGGTGGTGGTGGTTCCGGGTCCGCCCGTGGCAGCTGGACGACGAGCTGGCCGGTCAGGTCAGCCGGGTGCTCGATCTGAGCCCGGAGATCCGGCTGGCGGCGCCGACGAACCAGCCGTCACTGAGCACCTTCCGTCCGCTGCTTGATCGCACCGACTTCGGCATGGCAGCGGCCGCGTCCCAGGCTCTCAGCGACCTCGACCCCGGCGTGCTGGACAAGGTGCGCGAGCGTCTGGTCGCCACGCTGCCGTCCGCGCCCGAGCTGGAGAAACTGGCGATCTGGCCCTGGGCACCGTGGTCGCCGTGGCGTGACTGCCATCCCGATCTGGTCTTCCGCGCCGTGCAGGACTGCGGCCGGGGCCCGGTCACCGTGCTGTACGAAGGGGTCAGCCAGACCCGCTGGGACGTGCCGGACGAACTCGAGGTCACCCTGGTGGCCAACGGCGAGGCCTGCTGCCTGCCGCAACCTCCCGAGGAGGACTGCCTGATCCTCGACGCGGTGTGTGACAACGGCATGCATCATGTGGCCGGCAACCAGGGTGCCCCAGCCACCCCCGCAGCCGTGGAGGGCTATCTGGTCACCGGCGTGGACGGCATCGACCAGGCCCTCGACATTCCATTCGGCGGCATGGTGCCGATCAGTCAGAACCCGAGCGATTTGGTCGGTATCGACTACTACGCCTTCGAACACTCCGCCGACGGCGGAGCGACCTGGCTGCCACTCCCGATGGGAGCAGCAACGGCCTTCTCCCGGTACTGGCAGCTGTTCCCCGGCCCGAGCGTCGGCAGCGAGTCGTTCGCACCGGTGACCGTCGGCGCCTACCAGGTGTTCGAGACCCGTCGGCACTTCGAGGACACCAACTACGGGGATTGGGCGCCCGGCGGCGGCCGGTACTGGATGTCGACCAACTACGAGTTGCTGCTCAACCTGGACTCGACGAAACTGGCCGACGGCCGGCACCACCTCCGGGTGGTCCAGTTCACCCAGACCGGGCCGGACGAGTTCAAGGGTCCCGAGCCGGTCCTCGGTTGTGATCGCGAGACCCAGGCCGCATGCGTCCTGGTGATCGACAACCGGGTGATCACCCCGCTCGGTCACGACCCGAGCCACAACTGCGGTGGCCTGCACCTGTGCACGGTCGAGCCAGACACCCAGATCGGCCAGGTGAGTGTCAACGGGGTTCCGGTCGGTCCCTGCGACACGATCGGGCCCGAACCGAGGAGCATGACCGAGATCGATTTCGAGGTGACGGATCCCGACGGGCATCTGGGCTGGTTCACGCTGACCAGCCACTACGGCAACTCTGGCCTGGTCAACCTGTTGGCGCTCGGCACGCTGACCTGCATCAGCGGCGGTCCTGATGCCAGCAACTATGCCGACGCGTTGGCGGGCGGGGCGATCCGTCCGATCTGGGGCGGTGGCAAGTTCCGGCTGACGATTCGGACCGACGACGCTTTCCCGGTGCCGTGCTGCTACCTGATCCGGCTGGAGGCCAGCAAGCGGACGCTGGAGAACTGCGGGCAATGGGTGCGCAACGCCAGCGAGATGACGCTGGGGATCGGGGTGTGAAATGGGCTGCTGCGGAAACAATCGAGCGGCGTTGCGCGTGCCGCCGAGAGCATCCGGCCCGATGCCCGGCTCCCCGCCGGGAACCGCCGCTCGGCCGGCCATGGCGCGCCCCGCGGCCGTCCGGCTGCGTTGGCGGCGGCGGGTGACCGCGGTCGTCGACGGGCCGGTCACCGGCAGCCACTACGCGGTGTCGGCGGCGGCCCCGGTGGTTGCCGTCGACCCCCGCGATGCGGTCGGGCTGATGCGGACCGGCTTCTTCGAACGGGTGAGCTGATGCACCGCAGCGCTCATGATGCCGGCCGGGTCGAGAGTCCCGGCCGGCATCGGCTCGGCACCCTGGTCGCCCTCGGACTTGGCACCCTGGCCACCTGGCGGGTCAGCCGGATGATCGTGTCCGAGGACGGCCCCGGCGAGGCCCTGGTCGGGCTGCGCCGGTCGGTCGACGGCACCCCGTTGGCCGGCCTGATGGATTGCTTCGCCTGCACGTCGGTTTGGGTGGGTGGCGGCGTCGCCGCCATGTTGTTCAGCGGGCGGCTGCGGGCCCGGGATGTTGCGGTTGCCGGGTTGGCCCTGTCGGGCGCCGCCATGCTGGTCGAGCGGGCGGCGGCCGAACCGGCGTACCTGCCGGAGCCTGTCGAGGACTCCCCGTTCGTCACCGTGACGGACATCTGAACCGGCCGGGACGGATCCGCGACTCGGCACACGCCTCGGTGGTGCGGAGCGGCGTACGCCTGGCCGGTGTGGGCCAGCTGCCAGTTGGAGGGTGACGCCGCGCCGCGGACCCGCTGTTCTCACCAGTGCAGGTAACGCTTCAATCGGGTCGATCTGGGCAGGATCAGCTGCATGATCACCGCAGCAAGAATGAGGGGTCCGACGGTGGCGGCGATGATCAGGCTCCACTGCAACTCGACAATCCCGCTCATACCGGCGCTCACCGCAGCGTCGATGACCAGGCACAGGCCCAGGCCGATGCCCAAGAAGGTCGCGATCACGAAGCCGGTCTTGTCCCGGTAGTACCGCAATGCGAGCCAACCCAGCACCACAGCGAGCGACACCGCGCCAAGGATCGGGAGACCGACCCGCAACGACCAGCCCCGCCATGGACCCATCAGGTCGACCACCACGAGAAATGCCCCGATCAGCCCGACATCGACCAGCGCAATCACGCCCGGCTTCAGGTAGAACAGCCGGGGCGTCACGCCGAGGCCGAGGGCGAGCATCAACAACGCGAGCACGAGCCGCGACCAACCGCTGCCGCCGTAGAGGACGTCGATCAGCACGCAGACCAGAGCTGTCGGCACCAGAACCACAGCCTGGACCAACGCCACCACGCCCAGGCGCCGCCTCAGCAGGTCGGAGGGCGACACGACCGCTTCGTGCTCTCGGGCGAACGCCTGGCTGGTGGGCAGCAGGGCCTCGTCCGACTGGAGCAACTGGCCCGAGCAAAGCGGGCACGCTCGGTGGTCGGGCTCGATTCGTACTCCGCAGGCCTCGCAATAGAGCATGGCTACTTGCCCCCCGTCCCGTGTTCACACCACTCAGCGTTCGATTCCACATAGGCCTGCAGTCCGCGGGCGCTGAAGAAGCGGAAGAACTCCTGTTCCAGTTCCGTACTGCGGGCCATGCTGCCGAAACTGACGCACAGCGTGTCCTGCCAGGTGATCACCGCGCAGTTCACCTTCGAAACCGGGCTGGGCGGGGGCACGAAGACCCAATGGCTGAACGCCTCACCGAGCTCGGGAGGCAGTTGCACGCGGCCGAGGTTCGACACGCCAAGGGAGTAGCGCCGGTCGCCCAGAAAATGGAACACGACCTGCAACACCGCGTCCTTCACGAACGAGGGAAGGAGGCGATTCAGCACCGACTGCTCGCCACGAACGTTGCGCGTGATCAGCAGCCGCATGCGCTTCTTCTGCAAGTTGAACCGCATGTGATGGTGCACCTGGTCGGCGATCTCCTCGAAGGTGTACCTACCGAGCCGCGGATCGATCGCCGGGTCGACGAAGAGAAAGAAGTTGCGCATCGTTCGGGAATCGAACATCGGCCGGAGGTTGACCGGCACGGTGAGCCGGATCGGTCGGAGCCTCTCCCAGCGTCCATGGGTGGTCACCCGCCGTTCCTGGATGTCCTGCAGACAGTAGAGCAGCACCGACACGAGGTACTCGGTGAGGCTGACTCCGTGTTCCTTGGCCAATGCCACCACCCCGCGGGCCGAGAGCAGACCGCTGATCACCCGGTAGGTGCCGACCGGCAGCAGGGTGGAGGGCACCCGGAACGAGTTCTCGGGGGCGGGGATCCGCGGCAGCCCGGACGTGGAAGCGACGATCGCTTCCGGATAGCTGTCCTCCCACTCGCGAGGGTCGGCCGTCTCGCCCATCCGCGGCAGCCCCTCGATCGGGGAGGAAGGCACCCCGGCCAACTCGCAGTAGCGGGTCACCAAGGCTCGCAGAAAGGTCAGCGCCCCGGTGCCGTCGGTGATCATGTGACTGAACTCGACGCTGATCCTGGTGTTGAAGGCGCGGATCCGCAGCGGTACGTGACCCTTGCCGATCACATCGGCGTTCATGCAGGGATTGACCGAGTCGGCCTCGACCGAAGGTATCGGTGCCCCGTGCGTCTCCATGTAGTACCAGAACAAGCCCCGACGAAGCTGCACATGAAAGTAGGGGAATCGGGTCACCAGGTCGGCAACGGCCGCCTCGAGCAAAGCCAGCCGAACCGGCTCGGTCAGGCAGGCCGTCAAACGGAACATGGTGCTGTGCCGAGGCGAGAGCAGTGCCGGCCAGATCTTGGCCGAGTTGTCCAGCCGCAACCAGTCCGGGTACGCAATCACGTCGGAGGTTGAGTCCGCGCCGTCAGAGCGTCCGCTGCTCATGGGGGCACCTCGATTCTGCTCGGGCACCGCTGCCCAGCAGCGCCACCTTGCCACGTGGGACGCCGCCGGCGGAGGCTTGCTGAAAGTGTCGCCGAACTCCAGGGCTGCGGTGCGCCGTTCGGCTTGGTCGATGAAAGCTGCAACGGCCGAAATCCTCAGCACAGTGTTGCTCTGTGACAAGGTCTTTCACCTGGTTGACCGGTCGGGATTGCAACGGGCGCGGCCGCCCAGAGGGTTTAGCGCCCGTTGGGCCAAAGGCACTCTCTGCCGCGTTGAGTTTGTTGCAGGCTCCGGCGATCGAAAGCACTCGATGCAAGAAATATAGGCTGAACGAGAGATGCTCGAACAAGTCGCTCGTGTTCGGGTCCGAAGCGTACAAAATCTTCGACCTGGCCAGCCCGTGCCGCGAATTTCTTGCCCACCCTGCAGAAATGCGAATTCACTGGTGGGCGACACATTCGTCCCTTCAGCGCCGCTCAACTACATCGAACCAGGCGCCGGCTAGGACGATGCGCAGAGAGATTTGATCGTTGGTACGCCCGGTGACGAAGCGCATCGCACCGACCGAGGTCGGAGCCGGACTTATGTACAGTTCCGCAACCTGACTGTGCTCACATCTTTGTGCGCGCTCATTCGTTCGGAGCGAACTACGGGTTTCGTCGGACGGGTGCCGTCGATCAAACAGCACTCGCGATGAGCACCGAGCAGTTGCGGCGCAACCGGTCGACTGCCTCGGTGTCGCCTCGGGAGAACCGGATCAGCTCGGTGCGGAAGAGTCCGTCCACGAGCGCATATGCCATCCCTGCGTCGATCGTGGGCTCGGCGCCAGCAAGTTCGGCATACCTCTGCACGATCGACCAGACCATGGTTTGGAGCAGGTCGTCGATCTTCACGATGGTGTCACCGAAACCGTGCTCGAACAGGGCCTGGTTGCGCAGGTCGTACCAGAGGCGGTGCAGAACCGCCTCGTCGCGCAGGGTGGCCGCCATGGTGTCGGCTACCCGGCGAAGCAACTCGTCGGCGTCTGTCGCGGTGGCGACGATGTCGTCGTAGCGTCGTGCGCAGCTGGACTTGTAGGCCCACACCGCTTCGGCGATCAGGTCGTTCTTGTCGCTGAAGTAGTAGTGGAGAACTCCGTGCGACAAGGTGGACGTCTGCGCAATGTCGCGCAGGCCGGTGTTGGCGAAACCGCGCTCGGCGAGGGTGCTGAGTGCTGCCCGGGCAAGCATCTGGCGCCGCTGGTTGAATTGGTGCGCCCTAGCCCGCGCACGCTCCGCCGCAACTGTCATCGAACTCCCCCGTGTGTTCCCCCGCCAAACATGCTACCCCGCTAGGCATGCTCCCGAAACGGACCTGGACAGGTGGCAAAGGAAGATTTGACGACTGTCCAAATAACTGGTGCAATGTTGTTACCGGATTCAACCCCCCAACTGTCGAATCCTCGAGCCTCAAGATTCCCCCCCGAACCGTAGGCTCGAAGCTACGACTGGCGTTTGCCCCCCCGGGCGTCCAAGCCGCGTAGTGCGAAGAGATAAAGGGCGGATGCCCCCCAGCATCCGCCCTTTGTCGCGTCCGGCCCCTGTCGCTCAGCGGAGCGCCCGCCCGCTCAACTTCGTACCTGCTAAATGGTCCGGGGTTTCGGCGACACGAATTCCCGATGTTTCATCTGGTTACATTTCAGCAGGGACGCGAGCGCAAATCCATCTGACAACGGTGGATGACTCTTCGAAGGCATTGATGCCGAAAGACCGACCCGCGCCGAGCGCTGGAATGCGTTCGCTGGGCGGTCATGGCCCGCCGAAATTGGACCCGATTCAGCGTTGCCGGCCGATCAAGCTGCGGGAAGGCGGCCGATCACCGGTCGATTCCGTCGGCGGACACCGAGCGGACCTGACCGGGCCCTTGGCCAGGTGGAGCGGGGCGAGTACCCGGATCGGGCGCGGCGATCTCGATCGAGCTGCCGGTCGCGGAGGCGATCCCTGACCGGCCAGGAGGTATCCGACGGTGGATCGTGACCAGCGGATCGGGGCGGTCAGCCGAAGCTGACACCGTGCCGTTCCCGATGACGCGCCAGTACTCGATCGATCACCCGCGCGGTCCTGAGAGCGGTTGTGCCGGTGCTCAGCGGGTCGCCCGCCCGTCCATTCAGGAAGTCGACGATGCGCTGGATCAGCGGCAACTGCACGACCTCCGGGTAGGGCGCCGCAATCCGTGTGGTGACCCCTTCTCTGGTGAGGGCCAGGGGTTCGGGGCTGAAGCTGGAGAGAGTCAAAGTGGCCTCCGTGCCGATGACCTCGATCCGGTCCATTGATTCGTTGGCGGCGAAGTCCCACAGGCCTACCCCGATGACACCGGACGCAAAGGTGAATGCGGCGGTCGCGGCCGTCTCCACCGACGCCACCTCAGGGAGCGAATGGGAGGCGTCGCCGTCGATGGTGACGATGGGGCCGAACACGTGGTCCAGCCAGTCGAGGGTGTGCGAGGCGAGGTCCACGAAGTAGCCGCCGCCGGACACCTGCGGGTCGAGCCGCCACGCGGTCAGCTCCGACCGCTGGGGCGCCGGACGCTGGTTGCGGACAAGTACCGAACGGACCTCCCCCAGCCGCCCACTGTGGATCAGCTTCCTGGCGGTCTCGAAACGTGGCATCGCCCGCCGGTAATAGGCGACGAACAGAGGAACCCCCCGGCCGTCATTCGCCAGGGCGCAGGCATCGATCATTGCCTGGCACTCTGCCGCCGTCCTGGCCATCGGCTTCTCGACATAGACCGGCTTTCCCGCCCGCGCAACCCGTTCGACGTAGTCACGGTGCGAGTTGGGCGGAGTGGCGATGTACACCGCATCCACGTCAGGGTCGGCGATGAGTGCATCTGCGTCGGCGTACCAACGAGGCACCTGGTGCCGGACCGCGAAGTTCTCCGCCAAGGCGGCGTCCCGGCGCATCACCGCGACCAACTCGGAACCTTGGGCCTGCTGGAAGCCCGGACCGCTCTTGTGCTCGACGACGTCACCGGCGCCGACGACTCCCCAGCGCACGTTGCCCACGCATGGATCCTAGTCAAACTCGCGCACCACAGCCGGTCCTAATGGTTTCTGCCGCGCTGCGGGCTGGGCGAAACAGGGTCGGCCAGCGCGGTGTGCCGGACTCCTGGCCCGCATGATCGTCAAGGCGCCCGTGGAGAGACGCGGTCAGCGCGGTCCGGGCCAGTGCCCGCGGGAGTTCCTTCAATCGAGCCGGGCGCGCGCCAGCGGAGACAACAGCAGGATCAGGCCGGCGCCGGTGAAGATCGCGGCGCACACCCCCAGCGCCGGACCGAAACCGAACCGGTCGGCCGCAACTCCCGCGACCGGCGAAACCACGACCACCACCGCCCGGTTCAGCGAGCGCATGGTGGTGTTGGTCCTGGCCTGCAGATGGTCAGGGGTCAGCGCCTGCCGGTAGCTCATCTCGTGGGAGTTGCTCACCCCCATCGCCACACCGTGAAAGAGCTGGCCAACGGCGAGTACGACGGCAGCCGTGGACGCCGTCGGCGCAAGCCCGGCCGACAACATGATCACCACCCCGACGGCGCTCAGCAGGTACGTGCAGATGATCGTGCCCACGGTGCCGAGCCGACGACCGATCCGGGTTGTCGTCGTGGCCCCCACCAGGGCCCCGAGGCCGGCCACTGCGAAGACCAGACCAAGCTCGAACGGAGTCAACGACAGCTGAAGATAGGCGAAGGGCACGACGACCACCAGAAGCACGGCCTGAGCCGCGAACCAGACCTGCGTCGCGACCGCCATCCGGCGCAGCCCCGAGCCCCCGTAGACCCAGCGCGCACCCTCCCAGATCTCCCCCGCCAGCCCCCGGAAGCTCCACCGTCCCTGGCTCGCCGCCGGTTCCGGGACGCTGCGCAGGGTGAGCAGCATGATCGCCGAGAACAGGTAGCTGACGGCGTCGACCAGCACGGCCAACGGTGCACCGACCAACCGGATCAGGACGCCGGCAACCGCGGGTCCTGCGGTCTGCGCGACGGCGTCGGCGCCGTCCAGGCGAGCGTGGGCGCGCTGCAGGTCTTGTCGAGCCACCAGCCGGGGCACGAAAGACTGCGAGGCCGCGTCGTTGACCAGGGACACCGTGCCGAAGGCGATGACGCCAACCAGCAACAGGGGAAAGCTGAGCAGGCCGAATGCCCAGGCCACCGGGATAGCCCCGAGCAGCACGGCCCGGACCAGGTCGGTGGCGATCATCACCGGACGGCGGCGGACCCGGTCGACCAGTGCTCCCACCACCAGTCCGAACGCCAGGTACGGCAGCCATCGCGCCGAGTTGAGCCACCCCACCTGCAGTGCGTCACCCTGGAGAGTCACCACCACCAGCGTCTGCAGCGCCAGCAACGTGATCGCGGTGCCAAACCCGGAGACGGCTTCGGCCCACCAGAACCGATTGAATCCAGGCGCCAGCTCAGCACCACGTCCGACACCCATCGGTCGACTCTTTCAGACGGTGCAACAACAGGAAACCCCTGCTGCCATCGGCCCCCGAGCGATGCCGAGGTGCACGGAACTGCTGGACCCCTTCGACGCGAGCGCCACCGGTTGCCCCCGATTCGTCGCCCATGGTACTTTCCATAAGCATTAAATAACCACCAGGGAAAGTATTGGAGAATGACGAGCCTTACAGACGAGCGGTTGGATGCCACGTTCGCGGCGCTCGCGAACTCGACACGGCGGGCGATCCTGGCCCGGCTTGCCGAAGGAGAGGCGACGGTCGGTGAACTCGCGCGGCCGTTCGACGTGTCGTTGCCTGCCGTCTCCAAGCACCTGAAAGTGCTCAGGGACGCTGGTCTGGTCCAGCGGGGACGCCAGGCTCAGTTCCGTCCATGCGCCCTTGCCCCCGACGGGTTGGACGCCGCGATGCATTGGGCAACCACCTGCCGTGAGACCTGGAACTTGCGCTTCGACCGGCTCGAGGCACACCTGGACCGAATCGGGGAGAACCGAACATGAGGCAACAATTCGAGAACTCAGTGAGCCTGACCCGAACCTTCGACGTCTCCTGCGCCGTGTTGTGGCGGATGTGGACCGATCCGGCAGAGTTCGCTGCCTGGTACGGGCCCGACGAGCGCCACCGTCGAGGTCACCGAAATGGACCTTCGCCCCGGTGGCCGCCGAACGCTCGTGATGGAGGTCCAGACGCCGAACGGCCCGATCCGGATGTCGTTCGCCGGCGAGTTCCGCGAAGTGATCGAGCCCCGGCGGCTGGTCTACACAGAAGCGAACGACGATCACCCCGAGACCCGGGTGGAGCTCGAGTTCGTTGCTGAGGGCGGCCGGACGAGGCTCATCCTCACCCACCAGGGCATCCCCGCCGATTCGCCCGGGGCCGCCGGTTGGGCCATGGCGCTCGAGCACCTCGCCGCCCGGGTCGCTGGACTGTCGAACCCTGGAGCACCCAGCGTCGATTCGCCGGCTGACCGTTTCGGTCAGACCTCGACGCCGCGGTCGGGTTGATCGACTAGCTCGGCGTGGGTCCGACCGGGCTACTCACGCCCCTCATCAAGCGGCACGAGCATCGTCCTGAAATCGCCCGGCGTCGTGTGCAACTGCCAGATGCGCTCTGCGACTCCGTCGACTCCGTCGCTGACCTGGAGCTTGGGGATCGAGCCAGGAATCACCAGCTGGACAACGCGGACGCCCTCGGCGGCCAAGGCTTCATGCAGCATTTCGCCGTACGCACTCTCGGCCGGGAACGCCACCGACGTGCCGGAGAAACCTGGTCGCGCCTTCACCGACGTGCCGCCGTTGATCAGGATGATGGTGCCGTCGCCGGCGGCGCGCATCGCGGGCAATACTGCACGGGCCGCCGTGATCAGTCCCAAGGCTGAGAAGCGCAGCGACTCGAGCGCGAGCTCGGGGGTGAGGTCGAGCACCGGTTCCAGGTACGAGCGGGACGGGAGCGGGCTGTACTGCAGCGCGGTGATCGGACCCAAGTCCCCGGCCGCGGAGGTGAGGGCCGCCTCGAGGGCTCCGGCATCGCGCACGTCCGCCGAGTATCCGCGCGCGGTCACCCCACCGTCGACGAGCTCGGCCGCCATGGCATCCAGCTTGGCCTGGTCACGCGAAACCAGCGCGATCGCGAACCCTTCGCGGCCGAACTTGCGCGCGACAGCGGCACCCAGTCCCGGGCCCGCTCCAACGATTGCCAGCGTTGCCATAGACATCCCAATCACTCGAGGAGCAGCTCCCCGGTGAGCCTAGCTGGGCCACCCGAGGGAGACGAAGTGCTACTCCTGCAGGTCAATCCTGATCGTTCAGCATCCAGCGGTGACCGAACGGGTCGTGCAGCGTAACCCGGGTGCCGTGCTCGTCTGTGGATGGCCCTCGGTCGATCGTGGCTCCCGCGGCGCTGGCCGCTTCCGCCACTGCTGCCACGTCGGCGACCCGGAGGTGTAGCGACACGGGTGCACCACGATCACGATCGGGCGGCTCGACACCGTACTCGGGATAGGACTCCGACATCATGATGCGGCTGTTACCACCCAGGATCAGCTCCGCGTGCCCAACCTTGCCGTCCTCCATCACGATTGGTTCGATCGTTACCCGACCGGCGAAGATCCGGCAGTACCAGTCGATGGCCGCTCGGGCGTCCGCGACGCAGACATATGGAGTGATCACGATGGACCTCCTGTTCGCTGGGAGTGTCACCGATGGTAGCCCTCCGGCACCGTCGAAAAACGGTGATGAATGCCTCGCCCGAGCGCCCGCTCAGGGTCTGGCGACCTGGGCCTAACCACAACAGACAGTCAAGGCGCCGACATGCGACGATTCGCCCTGTGATCGATCGGAACGACGATGCCTGAGGAGGCCGAGACCGGGGCCCCACCGTGGATCGATCCGACCGTCCGCCGGTCACAGGTCATCACCGCGCTGCTGGTGACCCTGCTGATCAGCCGGTTCCCAGAGATCGTCGCGCACGAACTCCTTCGTCTCGAAGTGCCGTGGATGGCGTGGGCGATCGTCGGGCTGACGATGGGACTCTGGGCGGTGTCGCGGGCTGTTCCCGTGCTGCACACGCTGGAGCGCTTCCTCGCCGTCATGGTTGCGGTGAACGCGCTGCTCGCCATCCTTCCGGCCCTGCTGGCGTCATCGCTGTGGCAGTTCCTGGTTCCAGAATCCACGGCGCCGATGGTCGCCTTGCTCGCCACCCGTGTTCTGTACGCCGTGCTCGGGCTACTCGTACTCGCGTGGGCCACTCTGCTCGGTGCCTCGAGCCGGGAGTTGTTCGCGCGCGTCGGCGACCTGAACGCGGAAACGCGAACCCGGCGAAAGGACGGAACCCCCCTTCGCTGGCGTCGGTTCGGATCGATCGCGGTGCTGTGTCTGGTCGGGCTGATGGTGTGGTTCGGGTTCCCGATCCTGCCTTCGAGCTTTGATCTCGGAAGGGCCCTGCCGATGATTGCGATCGGTGCGATCGCGGCTTTGCTGAACGCGTTCTGGGAGGAGACGGCCTTCCGCGCCGGGCCCTTGTCCATGTTGCAGCGAGCGATCGGGCCCGGTGCGGGCGTCATCGTGCTTGCCCTGCTTTTTGGGGTCGGCCACTTCTACGGCGGTATCCCGTCCGGCGCGATGGGTCTCCTCGCGACCGGCGGGGTCGCCCTGCTCCTGGGACGGGCCATGATCGAGACCCGCGGGCTGGCGTGGCCGGTCGTCCTCCACTTCTCGATCGACTTCGTGATCTTCACGTTCCTGGCCATCGCGTCGGTGGCCTGATCTGGCGGCTGGAGAACGTCTGGGCCGCCCTCGTGGTTCAGCGGCCGTTGGTCACCTGGAGCGGTTTGGGCACGGTGAGCACGAAGTCCCGCAGCGAGTAGCCGGCGATCAGCTCGTGCCAGCCGATGGTGGGTGCGCGGGCGACGACCAGGTCGTGCCGGAGCAGCCGCGAGAGCAGGATGTCGGTCTCCTGGATGGCCAGGGCGTTGCCTGGGCACTTGTGGTGGCCGTCGCCGAAGCTCATCACCTCCGGGCCGATCCCCCGCGGCATTGGACGTCCCGGACGAAGGTCGAGCGGGCATTCACCCACCACGGACTCGTCGCTGTTGGCCTGCCGGACGTAGAGGTCGATCAGCTCGCCCTTGCGGATCTGCACAGTTTCGCCGTCGACGGAGATGTCCAGATCACGGGTGGCCCGGCGGTAGAGGTGCCCGATGATCGGCTCAAGGCGCAGGATCTCGTGGAGTATGTCGAAGCGTGCCGGCTCATCGGCCGCGAGGTACTCGGCCCGCAGGTCGGCGTCCGCGAGCAGATGCAGAACCGTCATCGAGATGAACTCGCGGGTGGTGGCCATACCCGCGGCGCCGTAGGTGACGCATTCGATCAGGATGGCCGGGTCTTTGTAGCCCTCGGCGAGCAGGTGGCTGATCACGTCCTCGGCCGGTGCCTTCCGGCGCGCAGCGGTGGCGGGTCGGACGTCGGCGACGTAGAAGGCGAGCATCGGCGCCTGGCCACGGACCGTTCGCACCAAGCTCCTGAAATGACCCTGCTTGACCTCCGCATGAGGGCTCCAGTCGGGCTGCGCGAACAAGCGTTCAAGCCGTTTGGCCAGGCCGTCGACGTTGGAGTTGGTCAGTCCGATCACCTGCGCCGCCACCTCGGTGGAGTAGCGCAGGCTCAGCCGGTCGAGCTGGAACGTGGTGACCGCCAGGGCCTCGCCGACCAGCGCGTCCGCCCGGTCTTCCATCACCTGGCGGTAGCGGTTCGCCACCGTCTTCGGCGCGAAGAAGCGCCCGACCTTTGCGCGATTCGTGCGATGCGCCTCACCATCCATGAACAGGATCGGTCGCTCCCCCACCCCGGCAGGCATCAACTCGGCGCTGAAGCCGGCCTGGGTCGTGGCGTCCTTCTGCCGTAGCACCTGCCGGACCGCCTCGGTTGACCGCAGGTGCCACACCTCACCGCGACGCTCCACGGGCGGCCCTGACGCCTCCCCCGGACGGTGGGACACACGACGATCAGGGGCTTCGACGCTCATGCAGGGAGGATACCGTCGGCCTCTTTCATCAGCTGCTGGTGCCATGGCGTCGGGCCGTTTCGGCCGGTACTTGACGTCGCACCGGTCGAGGGAAAGCATGGCGCATGGGGCGCTATGCGGGCTGATTATTTGGTGGTTGGTGCGGGTGCCGCAGCGATGGCGTTCGTCGACGCGTTGATCGACCATTCTGACGCGAAAGTGGTCATGGTCGACCGCCGCCATGCGGCCGGCGGTCATTGGCTGGACGCCTACCCGTTCGTGCGCCTGCATCAGGCCTCGGCGTTCTACGGAGTCGCCTCCACCATGTTGGGGTCCGGGCGAACCCAGCTGACCGGGCCAGAGCAGGGCCTGCATGAGCGGGCGACCGCAGCCGAGGTGATCGCCTACTATCAGCTGGTGCTCGGCCGGATGGCCGCCTCTGGAAGGGTGGCTTTCTACCCGGGCTGCGAGTACCTCGGTGGCAACCGGTTCGTCTCCCTGATCTCCGGCAGAGGGTACGAAGTCGACGGGCCGTGCCGAGTTGTCGATGCGAACTACCTGTCACCCGACATTCCGGCTTGTACCCCGCCCCCGTTCGAGGTCAGGGATGCTCGGGTGATCCGGGTCAACGATCTGGCCCGGCTCGCGGAGGCTCCCAGCGAGTTCGTGATCGTCGGATCGGGCAAGACCGCAACGGATGCGTGCGTCTGGCTACTCACCAACGGTGTCGATCCGGCCGCCATCTGCTGGATCCGGCCGCGCGATCCCTGGATGCTCAACCGGTCGGTGGTTCAGCCGGATCCGGCCATCTTCATGGGCATGGTCGCTGACACGCTCACCGCGGCTGCCGCCGCCACCTCACCAGACGACCTGTTCCGCCGGCTTGAGACCGCGGGCGTCATGATTCGAATCGACGAGTCGTTCAGCCCCACCATGGCCAAAACGCCGACCATCGCACAATGGGAGGTCGACCTGCTTCGCCGGATCGAGAACGTCGTCCGCCTCGGCCATATTCGTCAGATCGAGAAGGGCCGGATCACGCTTACCGGCGGCGACACCAGAGTCTCACCCGACGCCTTGGTTGTGCATTGCGCCGCGTCGGGTCTGAAGTACCCCCCAGTGATTCCGGTGTGGAGTCGGGACGCGATCACGCTGCAGCCCGTACGCTCGGGCTTTCCCTGCTTTGGTGCGGCCATCATCGGCTACGTCGAGGCCACCCGCGACGAAGACGCCGAAAAGAACCGCGTGTGCCCGGCGTCATGCCTGCCGGACACAACGACCAGCTTCTGCCGCATGCAAGTACTGGGAAGCCGCGCGGCGCAAGCCTTCACCGCGCAGCCGGACATCAAGGAGTGGGCCAACCGAACAACGCTGAATCCAGGCCGAATCCCACCCTCGCTGGCCAACGACCCCGACGTCACTGCGGCCCTCGAGCGGTACCGAAACAACGCGGTCGCCGGCTTTGACCGGCTGGCGAAGTTCGCGGCGATTTCCTGACCCGCCGGGTCAACGGCAAGCCCCTCGCTGGTTTGAAGCCGAAGCGTCGCGCACCACTGCCCCTCGTGACATCATCAGGGCCAGGCGGCCGGCAGCCCCGTCCACACCACCTCGACGGGTAGGAGACCGGATGAAGAGTCTTCGAGCGGCTGGGCAGTTCGTCGGCATTGACTCCGGCTCGAGCATCCAGACGATTGCTGCTGTGGTCCAGTTCGTCACCGACACGACGCGGCCGTCGCTCAGCGACGTCATCGACGCTCTGGGAAGGACGAATTACACCGTGGCGCAGAGCACCCGGCCGCTGTATCGAAGGACTCGGCCGGTGCCTCAGGACCCCGAGAAGAGCGGCCGGGATGAGACCTTCATTGACCTGACCAACGCCGGGGAGCTGCACCCGGGTGGTCCCGATTTGGTGGCGGACGCCGCGAGTCGCTTCGATGCGCGAGCGGCCGCAGCCATCGGCAGTGCAGTGGGCACGATCAATATCGATGCCATTCACTTTGTGCCGGGCGGGCAGCTCGGAGGGCACTTCGAGCCGGCCGACGCGTTCGCGAACCTCACCGAGATCAAGACCTACCCCGACGACACGCCCGACGTGGTCATTCCCACTGCTCAGAGCCTGGCGGTGATCGCCTACCCGGACTACTTCCCCGGGGAGCATGACGCCTTGTCGCTGAAGATGGTGTCCGAGGCGATCATGGTGTCGAATCCGGGCTGGTGTGGAACGTTCGGCCCCGGCGTCGACGGGGCTTTCGATGTGGCCTTCGGCGACCCGCCAGAAGGAAACTACGACATGTCTCAGATGCATCTGTTGCAGATTGCCTATCGATATTACGAGGAGTTGACGCCGGGGGCACGCGAGCTTCTGATCACCCAGCTGCTCGCTCGTGGCCGCATCCACCGGCCCCGACTGGATGACACTTTCACCAGCGAGGGAACGCCGGACGACTGGAGCAGAGCGGGATTCGTCAGTCCACTTGGTATCAACATCAGGATCGGCGAGACCGAGAACCACATTCTGTTGATCATCACCGCCCGCTACCTGACCAACCAGTTGCTCTATCAACGCACCCACGAGCGGCGATATGACAATCGCCGGAATGGGGACGTTCTGGGCGGGCCCAACTGTATGGATCTCGTCCTGAGCCTGCTGCGGAACATCCTTCGGGACGACTTTTCTGAGTACAACGCCAAGCCGTACCAGTCGGAGACCAGGCACGCGATTCTGAATCTGCACAGCTTTGCCTACGATCATGAAGTTCGGCTCGCAGCCCGAATGGCACTCGACTACGTCTCGGCGCACATGGCGATATCAAGCAACGATCTGCGGCGGATGGTGCCCTTCCGACGACGCAACGAGGTCGAGAGATCGGCGCACGACGATCGGGGCTTCATGCAGATCAGCCTCCTGGAGACGACTTTCGGGGCCGACCCGCTGGTGCAGCACTTCGCGATCCTGGCCGGTAACACCAGAATCTATGCGGCCCGGGGCATGCACATCAGAACCGACCTCAAGGAGGGTCACGACGCGGTCATCTACGCCCTGTCCGACTATCGGCTTCCCGCGTCGATCCATGACCTGCTGGTCAACGATGCGCACCGGCGGTTCTTCCAGCGACTGCACCGGATTCCGCTTGACGACGTGGACGTCACCGGGCGCACAGCGGAGGACCAGGAGGTCTATGCCGGCTCGCCCAGCTACCTGATCTCGGCCGGCGGAAACTTTTCGACCTGGGCGATCGACCCGGGCCCGGTCTCACTGAGCAGCAAGCTGAGGGAGAAGAACGACCAACAGCTCGGGGTGGCCGTCCCAACGTCTTTCATGCCGACCGCGAGGTCGGAACTCGATTGCGGGGACCCGGCCCTGGCGTTCGACCTGATTCAGTTCGGCCGCTTCTCCGATGTCGCCGGGGTGTTCAACTACGGCGTCGCCCCTGACTTCGCCTGTGGACCCCAAATTCATCTGCCCGGCTGGTGCCAGCAAGCGATGGCGGAGGATCTTGGGCTGCGGCTCGGTGACTTCCGGTTCGTGAACCGAGGGAGCAATGGCGACGCTCCTGGATTCTTCCTTGCCGTGCTTCAACAGGGCGACTTCGCGGTCATGGAGGCATTCGACACCTGGCTGCACCCTGAGCTCACCTTCGAACAGTTCAGGCTGAACGCGTTCCAGCGGAACGAGGCCCTGATGGGGCGCGGTCTGCGCAGCGGGATCCGCGATCAATATGTGACGACAAACGGAAACACGATCCTGTTCGTGATCTCTGATGACGCCGGTCAGTACGGTGCGTGGGTGGAAGGGGTGATCTTCGCCGGTGGCCCGGATTCGGCTGTCGATGGCTTCGGCGACGCGAGTCGGATGATTCCCGAGCGGTTGGCGAACGGGTCGGTCATGAACAGCGACGGCCATGATGGGTTCGTCCGAATCAACAATCACTTTCTGAACACCGCGATCACTTTGGACATGCGGGATCAGCGCCGACCAACGCGCGGCTCAGACACCGGTGAGGTGGAACGGGCCGGTCCCGGCAGTCTGGTCTGGGTCGACTACGCCTGGACGGGGCCGAGCGAGGGCGACTTCTTCCGCCCCTTCAACACGATGGCGGCGGCCGTGTCTGCGCTGGCTCAGGGGGGAAGGATTCGACTGAAGGCCGGCGTGTCGAGAAGACGATTCGCAGGTCTCCGCGAGGCCCTGCACGGGCGAGCCAGGGCGACCCGATCTGGCGCTGGTCCACAATCGATCGAGAAATGAGAGGCAGCAATGGCTACAGACGTGCGGCTGGACGACGTGGATGGCACCTTCGTTGTCGTGCAGGGTCGAGTTCTCAAGGTTGCCGGCACCGACCTCATGCTGGATTCGGCAGAACGGCATCAACAAGGTCACGGCCCGAACCGGCGGGCCCTCGTTCACGACACCCATGACGGGTTGACGATCAACTTCAACGGCGACTACCCGGGCGGGGTGACCATCGACGGAGACACCGTCGTCACGGGAGATCTCACCGTGGCGGGCACAGCGGTCAAGTCTGCACTCGAGGGTCTCCGGATCGAGATGGGGTCACTCGAACGGATCTCGTGGGAACGCATCGACGTGCTTGAGAAGACCGTCGCCTCGCTGGTCGAGTTGCTTGGTGCGGTGGTGATCCCGAAATGGCAGACCAAGACCCAGGTCGACCAGGGCGACGACGAGGCGGCGGTCGGTGGTTCAGCAGCCGTACTCTCCGCCGGACAGTTGGGCTTGGTCGTCGACTTCGTGTTCGACCGGCAGGCACCCGGGTTTGAGCACGAGCAGGTGATGAGCATCGAACCGGAGGCAGGGTCGGCGGTCAGGCCCGGCAGCACGATCAAAGTTGCCGTGAACCTGGAGGGTTAGGCCTTCCCACCCCCGACCTGGACGATCAGGTCGCAGACGTTCCAGGATTGGTGCGGTGACCGAGCCGGGATACGTCCGGATCTGGCTCCCTCTGCGTCAAGAGGCGGCTGGGATGGCTGGTCATAGGCTTGGTGTGGCGGGTCCGGATCCGATCATCGCAGCGTTCCGGGATCATGGCCGGCGCACGCCGCGCAGCCATTGGTAGCCCACCATCCACAGTTCGCCGACGGTGACGGGCAGGTGAGCAGGTCTAGCGCGGGCCCCGCGTGGGGAGCAGGTTGCCGAGCCGTCGGCATTTGAGGTGAGGTCGGGCTGCTGGGGCTTCGATCAGGAGTGACCCACACCCACAGGTCTGGGCGTGGACCGCTGCGGATGACTCATCCTCAGTAGGCGCCACCCAACAATGCCGAACCAGACCGGCAACGCCAAGCCGTAGAGGAGATACACCGGTCCGATCAGCGGCCGGAAGGCTTCACACACGATGCCGACAGCCCCTGTGAGGATTCCCAGCACAGCCGTGGGCATGCCGAAGATGCCTCCCCGCATGACCAGCGATAACAGCAGGATCGCTGCTGCGGTCAGGATCCCGGCCCACGACACGGCGTTGGTAGCTGCAACCAAGGTGTCGGCCGAACTTGCCAGGGAGGCGCGCTGGAAGTCACTCCCGGCCGCGGCGTAGCTGTCGCTGAGGAGCACCAGCCCGCCGTGCAGTGACTGCGGGCTGCTGCCGAGCGCGAGCGCAATCACCTCCGACGCGATCCCGAACAGGCCCCCAATGGCTGCCGTGGTCCGGTCGAGATCCTTCAGTGCCACCGTGACGGCAAGGAACACGACCAGCGCCGGCACCGCGAGCCCGACAAAACACACCAGTTCGGTCAGGTAGACCGCCTTGTTGGTCGCGATGAATGCCAAAAGCGCTGCTCCCTCGGTTGGGGGCAGCGGGGCGACGAAGACCAGCACCACCGGCAGCACCACAAGCAGCACGTACACCAGCGCGGAAATGCCGCCGGCGCGGTACAACCGCGACCACGACGGGTCGGGAAGCGCAGAACCCATGATCGATCGTCCCACTCCGCCCGGTCCCGCGAGGGGTATCGACAAGATCGCCGTGCGCTGGTTGTGATGCGCCGAGTAGTCGAGTACCTACATATCGGCTGATTGTCGCCCGCCCAGACAGGTCACGTCCGACCCCCCGAGTCGTCCGCCGACCGGAATCGGCGCAGCGAGGCGGACGCTCCTTGCTCGCCCCAATGTCGATGCTGGAATTCTGGTCAGTTCCGCTGCGGCGGCAATGCCTGTCCGTACCTTCTTTCGCAATCGATCGCACCACACGTTTGCCGCCGCGAGGGTCGGCGTGCACCACGATTGGATCGAGTAGTTGCTGAGGACTACTCCCAGCCTCAAGCGCATCGTGGGGCCGCTTGTGCAGGGCTACAGTTGGGCTCCTAACAGGTCTCGCCGCTACCGCTGTGGCTGGTTCTGTAGCGAGGGGCGTGCCGATGATCGGCCATGCGAGATGACCAGGGTGCGGCCGGTGACCGCTGCGCTCAGCCCCGAGGGCGCGAGAGTTGCCCGACGCTTCACGGTTCCGGTCGACAATGTCGCCTTTTGGATCGCGGCGTGGAGCGCATGGGTCGTGGCGGAGTCGTGGGTGTTCATTCATTTCCTCGTGTATGGTCCGGTGGCGCCCTATCCGGAGGTGCTCATGGTGTTCCGGATCGCCGGTGGGTTGTTCGCAGCGTGTGGGCTGGTGGCATGGCGCCGGCGCCCGGACAACCACAGCGGACGATTGATGACAGCGACCGGCTTCGCGTTCCTGGCCTCACCGCTTCTTCTCCAATTGGGTTGGCCTCCGATGCAGACAGCGGGATTGTTGCTGCGGAACGTGTGGCTGCTGTTCCTGGTCGCCATCGTGCTGACGTTCCTGAGCGGAGGTCGGCTGCGGACGCGGATGGACCGAGTGCTGGCGGGCGCCGTAACAGGGCTTCTGCTCCTCGTCGCGCCGCTGTCGGTGATGTTTGCCCCTGCCGGGGGCAATCT
The DNA here is from genome assembly GCA_963723605.1 of uncultured Actinomycetota bacterium. GTDB lineage: Bacteria > Actinomycetota > Actinomycetes > Propionibacteriales > Propionibacteriaceae > Micropruina. The sequence goes on from CAVRRM010000005.1 coordinate 293,043, forward strand.
GCTTCTGATCCGGCCCGATGCCCAGATCGCACTCACCGTGGACTCGATCTACCGCGGCCTGAATGTTCCTCTCGCAATCGTCGTCGTCGGAGTGGTCGCAGCACGATGGCTGAAGGCCTCGCGGCCCGGGCGGCGCGCTTTACTCCCCAGCGTTGCGGGAAGTGTCTGGCTGCTGTTCTTCATGTCGGTGCTGGCCGCGGGTCTCGTCGGTGTGAGACTGCCGCCAGCGATCTTCTCGGTTCTGGCTTTCTCGGTTGTGATGGTGCCGGTTGCCTTCCTTGCCGGGTTGCTTCGTTCACGGCTTGCGAGGGGCGGCTTGGTCGAGTTGCTCCGGGGGATGCGCGCAATGCACCCCGCCGATCTGCGGTCAGCCCTGGCCAGGGCGCTCGGCGACCAGGCGCTGGTGATCGCCTACCCCGTCGTCGGTACCGGGCACCTTGTGGACGGAGACGGGCGGCCGGTCACGCTGCCTACAGATGGTCAGCGGGTGGTGGCACCAGTGACGCGGGACGGGGAGATGGTCGCCGCGTTGATCTATGACCGGTCTCTGGATGATGACCCGGAGCTGGTTGAGGCGGTCGGCGGGGCGGCCGCTATTGCGCTGGAGAGTCAGCACCTTCATGCGGAGGCGGAGAACCAGCTCGCCGAGGTGCGGGCGTCACGGGAGCGGGTCATCTCCGCGGGGGACGCTGAGCGGCGTCGAATAGAGCGAAACCTGCACGACGGCGCCCAACAGCGGCTGGCCACCCTCGCGCTGCAGCTTTCTCTGATCGGCCGCCACATCCGCGACGATCCTTCCGGTGCTGAGCGGCTTGTGACGTCCGCGAGCGACGAGTTGGCGCAGTCGCTGGAAGAGTTGCGTGAGCTCGCCCGCGGGATCCATCCGGCCGCTATGGACCTGGGCCTCGACGTCGCTCTGGAAACGCTGGCCAGGCGCTCACAGGTTCCCACCACGGTGCTGTGCGGCGCTGGCCCCGTCCTGCCAGAGGATGTTGCCCTCGGGGCCTATTTCGTTGCGTCCGAGGCGTTGGCCAATGTGGTCAAGCACGCGCAGGCGTCCGCCGCAACGGTCGCCGTCCGAACGACCGGGACCGGCGTCGAAGTGCAGATCAGTGACGATGGGGTGGGTGGTGCCGACCCCACCCGCGGTTCAGGACTCCGAGGGCTGGCCGACCGCGTCGAGGCGCTCGGCGGCAACCTCACAGTGTCCAGTCCACCCGGAGCCGGGACCGTGATCACGGCCGAGTTCGTAGCGTCGGAGCTCCCGGGACCCTGATCGGAACCGCTCGTCACGTGAAGCCCTCATCGGCTCGCTCCCGTTGGCTCTCGCCGCTCACCCCTTCAGGTGGGCCAGCACGGCCAGGACGCGACGGTTGTCATCCGTGTCCTGCTGGAGGCCCAGTTTGGTGAACACGGCCCGTACGTAGGCTTCCACAGTCTTGGGACTCAGCCGGAGCCGTTGGCAGATCGCCTGGTTGGAGCGGCCCTCGGCCATCACCGCCAGCACGTCACGTTCACGACCGGTCAAATCGTCGAGCGGATTGTGAACCCGGCGACGTCCGATCAGCTCCGCCACGACCTGCGGATCGATCACCAGACCGCCACGCGCCACCCGGCGCACCGCATCGGTGAACTCGGCGAGATCGGCGACCCGCTCCTTGAGGAGATAGCCGGCACCCTGCGTTCCGTCCTCGATCAGGGCCAGCGCGTAGGCGGCTTCGACGTGCGCCGACAACACGAGGACACCGACCTCCGGATGGCTCACCCGTAAGGCCCGGGCGGTATCGAGGCCCTCGGTGGTGAACGTCGGCGGCATCCGAATGTCGACCACACACACCTCGGGTGGGTCCTGACCCACCCGCTGGAGCAGCGCCTGCCCGTCGGCGACCGTGGCCGTCACCTCGAACCCGGACTCGCCCAACACCCGGGACAGCCCCTCCCGGAACAGCACCGCATCATCAGCAACCATCACCTTCATGCCCCGAGCGTCCCACCCCGAACGCGACCAGCGATAACCCGATTTCCGGGAATACCACCGGTCAAGGCGCAGCAGGTCTCAACCACGACGCCAGCCTCCGGATCGCGGGGCCAGCACAGAGTCACGGCTCGGCTGGCACAGGCCAATGGGGGAGCAACAAGTGCCGGAGCGCATCTCCGCTGAGGGTTGCCTTGGGAATGTATCCGCGAGCGCCGCAGTCCTCGATCCTGGATCCGTAGTCGTCGCGGGATCGGCTTGATACAAGTACCACCATGGGCGGGTCGGCCCGGCCGGCCAGCGCGGCAGCCACCGAGAACCCATCGACATCCGGAAGTTGAATGTCGAGCACGACGATGTCGGGGAGCAACTCCCCGCACGCACGGAGCGCCTCCGACCCGTCCGCGGCCTCGCCCACAACCACGAACCCGTCGATCGTCAGAATCTGTCGCGCGATCGATCGGAACGCCGCATGATCGTCCACGAGCAGCACCCGATCCCGGCTGGTTGGTAGCTTGCACGGCTCCGCGTCCGCAGCTGCGCCGTCCTCGGTGGACAACAGTCCCGGCCAGCGGTGAAGATGGCTGGTCATGGCGTCCGCTTGGCTGGGGCCGGGACCGGCCGAAACGGAGCGTCGGTCCCGGCACACATGTTGCTGCCTCAGTTCCGGTCGGGGACCTTGAATCCCTTGACGAGCAGCCAGACCGGGAGAATGAACTCGAACAAGGCGCCGGGGACCAGCGCCACCATTCCGATGCCCTGGGTGACATCGACCACATTGAACATGTCCAGGACGCTTCCGGCCAACAGGGTGGGGTAAGTGATCAGACCAAGGATCGCGAGCCAGCGAGGAATCAGCCTGGATCTGTAGAGCAGTGTGGCCATACAAAGTCCGGCCGCGGCAGTGGCGATGTAGATCAGCAGAATGGACACGGTGTGCTGCGCAGCGAGGAACGCCCCGAGACTCACCGAAGCAGCCGCATCGACGCTGCCGTCGCGCACTCCGGCTCCGAGTTCGATCGCCAACAGCGGAACAGCCAGATAGAACAGGCTCGCCGCGAGTTCGGTGACCCGGAAGCCGACATGAGCCAACGCCATCGACTCGCCATGCTTCTTCAGCAGCGGAAACAGCAGAACGGCGATGCCCACCACCCCGAACTGCGCGAACAGCAGAACAGCCCCCGTGGCCAGCATGGTGGTTTGGGAGGATGCGTCGGCCAGGAAGTCGGGCCGGCTCAACACCCGCGAGATGATCGACTCGGCGAAAATGAACGCCGCGGTTGCTATGAGGAACAGCAACCCGACGAAGGCAGCGGTCTTCCTGCTCGAAGTGTTCCTTGACTCCTTGGGGAGTGTTGAAGAGTCGATACTCGGCGCAGTGAAAGCGGACATGTGAATCTCCTTGAATTGTGAATGCACGGCTCGCGAAGCGGTCGGGCTGTTCGATGGTTCGGTTTCGAAGTGGGCCCCGAAATGCCTGCTCAGCACGCTCGGTAGCACCAACGCGGTACAGCTTGCGAGCTTGGAGGTTTATCGGACGACAACCCGATCAGCGGACGGAACGAGTGAACGACTTCATTGCAATGCGGGTGAATCGTGGGCAGCGTGAGCCAACGCCGATAGCGTCTGGCAGCCCACGATGGCCGGCGCCTGATGGACGAGTTCGTCGTTCTGCAGGGCTTCCACCATGAACCGGGCGAAATCCACCCGACGGGTCAGATTGCTCTCCAGGATCGGATCCCCCACATGTTGGCTCCACACCGGCAGACCCTGCGGCGGGCCCTCCTCCAGGTCGCTGCCCCGCACGACCGTCCAGCGCGTGCCGCTGGCAAAGACCCGTCGGCACGCCTCCACCTGGTCGTCGAGATCAACCAGCCGGACAAGTCGCGCGAGCCGGCCCGCGACACCCACCAGGAGCTTGACCTTCCACGAGTACACATCCTGACCATCCCGGGTGATGTGGTAGCCGCAGGAGAACACCAGGCGGGCGCCAGGATCAGCATGATCGAGCACCGCCTGCGCCGTTCCCGATGAGTAGTGGTCGACCCCATGCGGAACCAGCACGGTGAGCACACCGCCGCAGCCCGAGACAGCATGTGCAATGACGTGGCGGTCATCCGTTGCTCCCGCGACGATCGTGATGCGCCCCGAGAACTCCTCCAGCTTGGCGACGCTGACCTCGCGACACACGGCGACCACCTCGTAGCCGCGGTCCAGGGCATGGTGCACCATGTACCGGCCAAGCTTCCCCGACGCGCCGACGATACAAACCTTGAACGCGTCAGGACCTTCGGCCTCCCGGCCAACCCGCGCCGTGTTGACTGCGTCCACACCCACGTGATCACTCATCAGCATTCTCCTCTCGGAAGACCTCAAGACTCGCGCGCGGGCCGCTCGGGCATAAGCGGGTCACCCCTGCAGTTGCACCCGGGTTAACCCTGCCGGCCATAGTCCCGATCGAGGCCCTCGAGAATTTCAGTGGCGGCCTGCAGGACGCCAAGGCGAGGGGGTGTCTGGCCAAAAGAGGGTCCGAATACGCCGTTTGTCGAACACGCTCAACCAAACTGAAGCGCCGCCCTTGGGAGGCGTGATGGAGCACGGCGTTGCCGTCGGGCCACCCCGAAGTGATCCAGGCAGATCACTTGGCCAGCGGATCGTTGTTCCGGACAGCTGTGACGACGTCGAGGATGGCCTGGATGGTGGCTTTGGCGTCCTGCTGATCGGTGATAAGTCCGATGTGGCTGGCACCGTCTATGACGCGGTGGGAGCTGTTCGTCGACAAGGTAGCTAGCTTGTTCTGGGCAGCGTCGTGGGTTGCGTCGGTTTCGGCGCCGGCGGTGAGGACGACGAGGGGTTTATGGCCGAAGCTGGTGAGCATCGCGGCCTCGGCCCCGGAGGCGCTGGCCTGGACGAACTCGTTGATCCAGCCGGAGGCATAGTCAGCGGTGGCGGTCTTGGCTGCGACCTCCTCACGAGCCTGCGGAGGCAGATCGTCGTAGCCGGTGGCCGGGAGGAGACGCAACAACCCGAGGCGGGCAGCCGCGGCGGCGAGCGCGGCCACACGGTCGGTGATTGCGTCGGCGGAACTGCTGTCGTAGGCCGTGGCCTTGGCCGGGTCTGCGGTGGTCGCTGGGTTGGTGGAGTCGATCAGCACCATGCCGGCGACCTCGCCGGGGAAGCGCTGGGCGTGGGTGAGTGCATACAGGCCGCCGAAGGAGTGCCCGGCCAGCACGTAAGGCCCCGGAATGTTGGCGTTCTGCAGCAGCGTATGGAGCTCCGCCGCTATCTGGCTGGCGTCCTGCGGGCGGTCTGATGGTTCGCTCCAACCGCGACCGGCCCGGTCGTAGACGCAGACCCGCGTCTGGGCCGCGACGGCGGGTGCTATCCAGCTCATGACCGAGGAGAAGTCGCCTCCGCCCGGTTGAAGCACGACGGTAGGGCTGCCCGTGCCGGTGCAGCTGAGGTGCAGGCGGTGTCCGCCAACATCGACCAGCTGACCTGGCATCGGGAACGCGGAGGCGTCGGCCGATTCGCGGACGGTCTGGTAGGCGCCGCCGATCGAGGCGACCAGTGACACTGCGAACACCGTGTACAGCAGGCTCCGTCCACCTCGGCCAAGAGTTTGCCTGCGGACCCGAAAGAACATCCAGATCACCAGCGCGAGCAGCGCCGGGGGCCATACCCAGTTCAGCACCGAGTGGGCTGGGCTGCCGAGCACGAGCAGGAGAACACCACCCAAGCCCATGAACAGCGCGGGGCCAGCTGCCCATCGTTGGGGTTGGTCGGTGTACCGCGCGGAAAGGACTGCCAATAGCGCCCATCCCACGGTGAACCCGCACAGGATGGCACCGGTCACGGAGCCTTCCCGTGGCGGGATGAATGGGGCAACAATCAGGAGTAGGGCCGCGATGAGCCCGGCCGTGAGCGAGAGGGCGACGATCCAGCCGATGTGCCCCGAGCGCGCGCGCATGGAGCCGTCGCCCTGATGGCCCGGAGCAGGCGCGGTTGGAGTGGTGGTCATTGAGCAGCTCCTCCCATGTGGCGCAGCGCAGGCACAGTCATTCGTACGGCGGGCACGTCTCGTCCTGACAGTACGCGCGCATGACGGAATTGGAGCGTGCAGAGGACGACGAAATGTGCGCTCACACGCCTACGGCCCGGGACACGGGGTTTCAATCACTCACGAGCAGATGCGTCAAACGCATACCGTCTGTGAGGAGGTGAGCGGCGGCCCCACGCGAGGGTGTGGGTTGACGGGCGGAATGACTAGGTCGCCTCGACGATAGTGCATTGTCTCAGGCGCTCGAGTCAGGCTTGCCGCCCCGCGTAATGACCTTCCGGTGTGTCCGCTACTAGGGCTGTCGTTGGGCCCGCAGGTCCCAGCTGAAGGTGATTGTTTCGTTGCCATTGTCGAGAGTTTCCATGCCTTGCATTAGATCGCCGGTTGGTCCCAGGGTGTCGGTCGCAGCCCAGAGTGCGCCGGTGTCGACCTTCATTGTTTCGGGCGGAGTGTTTTGGCAGGTGACGATTTGCGTGGGACCGTCAAGGGCATCGACCGTTCCGGCATATGTTCGATCCTGTGCGGTGTCGACGGCGTGACCGAACAGCCATAGGTTTACGTCCTTCGGCGTCACCTTGGCGGTCTGTTGTTCTCGGACGACGGTGCATCCGAACTTGTCGATGGCGTTGAGGGCTTGAACGGTGCCTGTTCCGGACACGGTAAAGCGCATCTCCTCAATGCCTTGTCGGCTGGCCAGACGATCGTCGGCTAGGCGATCGAGGGTGACGGTGGCGCTGACGTCGGTGTTGAGGCTCGGGTCAGTGCTGACGCGGCGAGAGCGAGACACTTTCCCGGACCATCGCCAACAGCCCACGTTGGTTACGGTCAGCCGGCTGTCCTCGTCGGGCTGAAGCCTGGAGGTTCGATCGCTGAATTGGCTGTTGCTTACGATGATCACCAGTTCTTCTAGGCGTTCCCTTGCGAAGTCTCGGCAAAAGAGCCTCGGGCTCACGCCCGGTGAGTCGGTCCAGTCCTCAGCTGACCAGTCTTGGCCGGCGAGTTTGATCTGCGCCGTGACCCGAGCGCCCGCGGAAATGTCCTGCAAGCGCGTGTTGGAGTAGAACCCGACGGACCGCACGTCCGGACTGGCCGCGGAGAAAGAGAATCGGTAGTAGTGGGCTGCCAGATGTTGAACGTCTGCTCGAAACGTGAGTATCTCTTTCGGCTGCTTCCCTTCCAAGAGGAAGTCTTGCTGGACCTGTGCTTGTCCGGTCAGTAGATCCTCCTTGAACGGGCTGGACAGCTCCAAATTCCAGAGTAGGGCGGAGAACTTGCTCCACGCGTCCCTGAAGCCACCGTTGATGCTGCTGTCGATCGCAGTCAAGGCATCCTTCGTGGCGGCCGCGGCCCAGATGGCAGGGATGATCTTCGGTGTGCGCGTGTGGCTTAGGTAGAACAGCCACAGGTAGGAGCCGTACGCGCGATCGATCCCGGCGATGGACGTGAGATCGTCGGACTCTAGCGGCAATGTCGGGTTACGCAGGAAATGCTTCGCCTTTGAATGCTCAGTGTTGTGGGCACCGTACACGAAGTCCTCAGCCCACATTCCAGTAGCCTCATTAAGCCACCGGTACTCGTCGCAGGGCTTGCCTAATGGTAGGCCCGCGATGATGGCGTGGGCCATTTCGTGTGCTAGCGTCAATTCCAATTCCTCTTCGACCAGGTCTTCACGAAGAAGCACGAAGGATGGCCGCTCGTCACAAGTGAATTGGGACCGGTAATTGATATTGATTCCCTGGGCGACGAAGTCCGGCCGAACCATCTGGAACCAGTCGGCTAGATACACGTCAAAACGCGCGTCCCCGCCGTTGCATTTCTCGGAGCCGTCCGCCATGGGCGATCTTCCGAACAGGGAGGTGAGACGTGGCCAAACGTCCCTCTCCAGAGCGTCCATGACAATCTTGGCCCTTTGCTCCCTTCCTGGGTGATACCAAACCCTGACGGGGAGGAGGGCGGAGTCGAGGCGGCTCCACCCGTTGTCGGCCAGAGTGCAGGACGGCGCCGCCGGGCGGGGCGGTGAAGTGATCGGGAAAGAGGTACTTCTCACTCCGCCTGTTTTCCACAACGATTCGTCATAGACAGGTGGCATCAACAGGGGCGCGATCAGTCCCTGCTGGTCCGGCGACATTGCTGAATACTCTCCCGTGGCAGCCGCGAGCAGTTCCATGCGTATCAAGTCCGACGTTCGCGGATTGATATGGTTGTGGTAGTCGGGCATCGCCGAACAAGGCGTAGATTCTATACAAAGTCGCCGTCGGCGCGTCGATCGCACCATTTCTTTGGGCGGCGGCTATCCGCTCTGCACTGGAGGAGCCCGAACCTGTCGTGCTTGACGGTGCAGAACTAGTCGGAGCGCCCGCAGAAGGCGTTGTTGACACAGTGGGCATGACGTTCTGTCCGGTGCACGCGGTAAACAACAGCAGGGTGGTTAGGAGGAAGGCCAGCCCGGACAATTGCCCGCGACCCTGGAGACCGCCGACAACAGAGGCGAAGGACCGCGGAAACACCGCTGGAGGACGCCAAAATTCGAAGCACGCTCGCCTCCTGAAATTGACGCACATTCACGTGGATCCAAGCATCTAGCGCGTGCGGGCGATGTGCAAGCCTTCCAACTTGAGAATGTTGAGAGGCGCTGCGCGATGGCAAGCACTGTCGAACCAGTCGGCCGCTTGAGCGATAAAGTAGCGATCCTGGGCGGCGTGCATGCCCCACCACTACTCGAGCGGAACCATGTCGTTGCCCCCATTGCCAATACAGGAATTGTGGATCCCATGCCGCATAGGAATGGTGCTCTGCCTGTGACGTAGGTGACGTCCATCCGGCAGCTGACGCCGGGTGTCGGCCCAGCTGGACAGGTAGCCGCCGGGACCCAACCGCGACCCCCAGCCGGGACGAAGTGCCGGCACCGACTACGTCGCGCCCCGATCGGAACGACCGGAGATGCCGCCGTCTGTTCGTTCGATGGTGCCGACAATCGCGCGCCAGTTGCGGCTAATCGGTTGCGAGCTGGACGACGTTCAGGATGCTCGACAGGTTGGCCGGGTCGGCCATGGCCAATCTTGCGAGGTCGCCCGGATCGGCGGCCGGGCACCGGAGGAGCCGAGGGTCCTAAAATGTCCGCATGCCCACAATCGTCCATGAGTTTGCCTGGCCGGATCGACTCGTGGTCGGCACCGTCGGGCGACCGGGTGCCCGCGAGTTCTACCTGCAGGCCCGCACCAAAGCCCGGATCGTGACCGTCGCCCTGGAGAAGGAGCAGTCCGCCCTGCTCGCCGAGAAGATCGACGAGGTGCTCGACGAGCTGAGGTCCACCGAGGGCAACCCGTTCAGGGTTCCGGACTCGATGCCCGCCGAGCTCGTCGACAACCACCCGCTCGAACAGCCGCTCGACACGCAGTTCCGCACCGGCGCCATCCGCCTCGGCTGGGATCCGACGACCGCGCAGATCATCATCGAGGCTTACGCCGTGGCCGACGTCGATGATGTCGACCCCGACGCGTTCGGCTCCGAGCCCATCGAGGTCGAGCCGCCCGAGTCGCTACTGGTGCACATCCCGGTCGGCATGGCCCGCGCGTTCACCAAGCGCACCCTCGAGGTGGTCGGCGCGGGCCGGCCCAGCTGCCCGCTGTGCGGCTACCCGATGAATCCGGAGGGGCACGTCTGCCCGCAACCCGGCGCCATCTGACGACCCAGCCCTACCCGGAGCACCACGTCGGCACCGCTCCGGTGCCGACCCGACGGTGTTTGACCTGGCGCCATCGGAGGCAAACGCCAGCGCTCCAAACGCCCTGACCTGCCGCGACGTGGACGGTAGTCTTCTGGCTCTGCGTCTCGATTCCACTGCCGGGCCTCGGGCCTAGCTTGCGGTGGGCTTGGTGCCCCGCAGGTAACCGGATTGAAGGTATCCGCCAAGGGCGTCAAGCACGTCACGGCAGGTTGCGATGAGTGAGCGGTGGTCGACTCCCGCCTCTGCCCACTCGATCAACGGGTGAGCGCCACCGGCCCGCAGTTGACGCACAAGCCATTTGCCGGTTCCCAACCAGGATCGTCGATCCAGCAAGACCAATTCGGCGGCTTCGCGCCATGCGGTTGCCGCGATCACATGCGCTTCGGCCGCGTCGGCCGCGCCCTCCAAGTCATCGATCAAAGCGGAAAGGCCGTAGCGGCGACGATTCAGATCATCGGGTTCCGGCGCTCCCGGCCCCGCGTCGAGCACAAGTTGGGAGTCGCGTTGGCAGGCACTGGTAAGAGGACCATCAGTGAGCGCGACGCCGTTTGCAACGATCGAGTCCAGCACGGGCCGCCGTTCAGCGCGGCCCTTCTCCGTCCAGAACAGCCAGGCGGCCGGCCCGTAGACGAAGGCCTCCACCAACTGTCCCTCGAATGTCGAGGTCTCCACGAAGGCCACCTCTTCGAACTCCTCAGTCAGCAGGACGACGACATCCAGATCGGAAGTGGCACTCCAATGGCCTGTCGCGACGCTTCCGCCCAATATGGCTCCGGCCGCGTGCGGGTACCGTTGCTCCACGAACCTGCGAGCACGCTCGAGAAGGTCATCCATCCCCTCATCATCGCTGACCAACGCCTGAGCACCCGCTCCAAAGCATCTGGACATGTCGCACTGTGCTCGTTCGCCGGGGTGGGCGGCGTGCCCGGTTATGCTGCGGGCCGTGACCATACGGGGCTACTACGAGGGCCGCTTCGATGAGGATGGCCGCCTCGCTGAGGATTCGCTGGAATGGGTGCGGAGCAAGGAGTTGGTCGGCCGGGTCCTTCCGCAGACGGCGGCTCGGGTGGCTGATGTTGCGGGTGGAACAGGGCGCTATGCCGTCTGGCTGGCTGAGTTGGGCCATCAGGTGAGTCTTCTCGATCTGGTGCCGTCCCACGTCGCTCGGGCGCGGGAGAGGGCCAACGCGGCGGCTGTGCTGGTGGAGTGTGTGCAGGGCGACGCCCGTGCCCTGCCGTGGTCGGACGGCAGCTTCGATGTGGTGTTGGTGATGGGTGCCTTGTATCACTTGCAGGAGCAGGCTGACCGATTGGCCTGTTTGCGGGAAGCGCACCGGGTGCTGAAGCCGGGCGGTGCTCTGGTTGCGGCCTACATCGGCCGGTGGGCCTCGTTGTTCGACGGCTACCGTCACGGTTTCGTCGCCGACAACCGATTCGCGGCCATCCTGGACGAGGACTTGTCGAGCGGGCGCCATGAGAATCCGGGTGATCATCCGTTGTGGTTCACGAGCTCCTATTTCCACACCCCCGCGGAGATTCCTGAGGAGCTGGCTGCCGTCGGGTTCGACGACATCCAGGTGCTGCCGGTCGAGGGCTTCACATCGGCCGGCGGCGTTTCCGACGAACTTCGCACCGAAGCCGGCATGGCCACCCTCCTGGGCCACCTGCGGGTCACCGAGACCGAGCCGGCCCTGATCGGGATCTCGGCGCATCTCATGTCACTGTCCCGCAAGCCAAGTCCGCCAGCCAACTCAACGTCCTGATGTGTCGCGCGGTCGCTCATCCGGTTGCACGGTAGGACCGCTTGCGGGCGCCAGGTTGGACGGGATTACGTTCCCCGGGCCACCACACAGCTTCGTGTCGATCCTGGTGGCCGCCGGCTGCAACGTCCGGGAGGTCTCGGAATGGGCTGGACACAACAGTGTCGCCTTCACTCTCACTCGTTACGGCGGCCTGTTTGCGGACGGCTCCGATGACGCGGTGGACCGGCTCGATCCGCTGCTGGGGTGATGGCCTGTGTCCCTCTCGTGTCCCAAGCGGCCTGGTGGTGAGGAGTCAAAAGGACTCCCACCAAGCGTTTTGCCTAGTGGGAGCCCTTTCGTGCCTGGTAGCCCCGACGGGATTCGAACCCGCGCTACCGCCTTGAGAGGGCGGCGTGCTAGGCCGCTACACAACGGGGCCCTAGCGGTCGCAGAGCGACCCGACGAAGATTACCAAAGCCAGCGCAGCTCCGGCGAATCTTCTGCGCTGGGGTACTAGGACTCGAACCTAGACTGACGGAATCAGAATCCGGCGGGCTGCCAATTACCCCATACCCCAACGCCGGCCCTCGCGGACCAGCCGAAGAACAACGTTACCGAATGGCCCGCGTGGCCACCAAATCAGAACGCCATGACCTGGCTCAGGTGCGCACGGCCCAGGGGTCCACGCCCTCGGGAGCCTTCGTTCCCGGGGTGGTGGTGGCCAGTTTCAGCCGGTTGCCGATCAGGATCGCCAGCACGGTGTAGACGCCGAAGCCTCCGATGTCCCAGGCCAGATCGTTCCAGCCGATGGTCTGGGTGGCCTTCACCTGAGCGATCGTGGAGTACAACCCCGCGTAACTGAACGCCAACACGTTGTTGATCACGTGCGCACCGATCGCGGCTTCGAGTCCCCCGGTCTTGACCACCAGCACGCCGACCATCACACCGAACAGGAACCGGTCGAGGAACAGCGGAATGTTCTGAGTGCCGTGGAACAGGGCGAACAGGGCGGCGGCCGTGACCACGCCGAACCACGGGCTCTTGGGCGCCAGCGTGTTGAACGACTGCAGCAGGTAGCCGCGGAAGAAGAACTCTTCGGCGGCGGCCTGCAGCGGCGAGGTGAGCAGAATCACCACCAGGAAGAGCCAGTAGTTCGGTTGCGGCTGCAGGGCCGGGAACGGCTCGCCGAGGTGCTGCATGACCAGGAACACGTTGAACACCACCAGTGCCAGGCCCATGCTCAGCACCAGATAGCGCCACCGGAACCAGGGCCGGACGGAACCGAGCCAGCCTGGATGCCGGTGGTGAACGAACAGCACCACGCCGATGCTGATCGGAATCAGCGACGCCAGCGCGATGTGCCCCGACAACATGCCCCAGGGGGTGGCGAAGGCCGCGCTGGAGCGGAGCCAGTCCACGTACTCGCCGCCGGGCTTGAGGATCAGCCAGCCGATCCAGTTCATCAACTGGCCGATGGACGCACCGACCACGAAGAACAGCAGAACAGCCGTGACGATGCCCATCGACGAGCGGAGCTTCGGTCGCTCCGCGCCCAGCAGGATCTCGTCATAGGTGACACCGGTCGGCGTCGGCTCGGTGGCGAAGTTGTCCACCCAGGAAGACTTGGCAGGCTGCGTGGTCACGTCAGTTCTCCGCAACCACGGGGTTCGTCAGGGTGCCGATCCCCTCGATGGTCACTGCCACCGAGTCTCCCGGTTGCATCGGGCCGACCCCCTCGGGTGTGCCGGTGAGGATCACGTCGCCGGGCAACAGGGTGGTGTAGCTGGAGACGAACTCGATCAGTTCAGGAATGCCGCGCACCAGCAGTGCCGTGGTCGAGTCCTGTTTGGTCGCCCCGTTCAGTGCGGTACGCAGGGTCAGGTCGCCGGCCTCCTCGAGGCTCAGATGGGTGACGATCCACGGTCCGAGCGGGCAGAACGTGTCATAGCCCTTGGCCCGCGTCCACTGCTTGTCGCGGGCCTGCAGGTCGCGGGCACTGACGTCGTTGGCGATGGTGTAGCCGAAGATCACATCCGCCGCTCGTTCGCGGGGCACCCGGCGGCAGATCCGTCCGATCACGATCGCCAGTTCACCCTCGAAATGCAGGTTCTCGGTCTCGGGCGGGTAGACGATCGGCTCCCCCGGCCCGATCACGGACGTGTTCGGCTTGAAAAAGGTGAGCAGCTCGTCCGGCACCGCGGAGTTGAACTCGGCGGCGTGGGCGGCGTAGTTCTTGCCGATCGCCACTATCTTGCTGCGCGGAATCACCGGAGCGACCAGTCGCACGTCGTCCAGGGCCACCCGTTCGCCCGTGTAGTTCACCGGTCCGGCGAGCGGATCCCCGCTGATCGCGGAGATGGTGTTCGGATGACCACCGCCGTCTTCGGCGAGTTCGACGATGCCGTAACTGGGGTCGCCACCGTCGGCGACGTATCGGGCAATGCGCATAGAGATCAGCCTAATGGGCGCCGAGGATAGGTTCTGGCCACCGCGGGCGTTGCCCTCGGCCGCGCCGTTGCCATACTGGGCGGCATGGGCAGCTACGACGTCGTGGACCTGATCCGGGCCAAGCGGGACGGGCGTCAGTTGAGTGACGCCGAGATCGATTGGCTGATTCCCGCCTACACCGACGGCCGGGTCGGCGACGAACAGATGGCAGCCCTGGCCATGGCCATCGTGTTCCGTGGTCTGAGCGAATCCGAACTGGCCACCTGGACCCAGGCCATGATCGCCACCGGTGAGCGGATGGACTTCTCGGCGCTGCGCCGTCCGGTGGTCGACAAGCACTCCACCGGTGGCGTGGGCGACATGATCACGCTGCCGTTGGCGCCGATCGTCGCCGCTTGTGGAGCCGCGGTTCCGCAGCTGTCCGGGCGCGGTCTGGGGCACACCGGCGGCACTCTGGACAAGCTCGAATCGATTCCCGGCTGGAAGGCCGATCTCGACCCGGAGGTGATGCTCCGGCTGCTGGACGAGGTCGGTGCGGTGATCTGCTCCCCGGGCCCCGGCCTGGCCCCGGCCGACAAGAAGTTGTACGCCCTGCGCGACGTCACCGGCACCGTCGAGTCGATTCCCCTGATCGCGTCGTCGATCATGAGCAAGAAGATCGCCGAGGGAACCCCGGCCCTGGTGCTGGACGTGAAGACCGGCTCCGGGGCCTTCATGCGCGAGCGCAGCGACGCAGAAAAGTTGGCCCGCACCATGGTCGGGCTGGGCCGTTCAGCGGGAGTCCGGACGGTGGCGCTGGTGACCTCGATGGATTCACCCCTTGGCCGGGCCGCGGGCAACGCCGTCGAGGTGGCCCAGGCCGTGGAGGTGTTGTCCGGCCGCGGCCCCGCGGACGTTGTCGAACTCACCCTCACCCTGGCCCGGGCCATGCTCGAGGCGGCCGGAATCGATGCCGACCCGGCCGAGACGATCTCCTCGGGGCGCGCGCTGGACTCCTGGCGGGCGATGATCCGCGGGCAGGGCGGCGACCCGGACGCGACGCTTCCCGTGGCCCGACACACGAAGGTGATCGAGGCCCCCCGAGCCGGGGTGCTGACCAGGCTCGACGCCCTGGCCGTCGGGGTCGCGGCGTGGCGACTGGGTGCCGGCCGGGCCCGCAAGGAGGATCCGGTGCAGGCAGCCGCCGGGGTGACCTGGACCGCCGGCGTCGGCGACCAGGTCGAAGCCGGACAGCCGCTGTTCACCCTGCACACCGACACGCCAGAGCGCTTCGAGCGCGCCGAACAGGCGCTGGCCGACGGGTGGACGATCGGCAACGAGCCCGTCCAGGTGGGACCCCTGGTGCTGACTCGGGTCGAGTAGCCGGAGCCGTGGCCGACGGCAACCACCAATCACCCGCTGGCAGTGCTGCCCACCTGCGCCGGGGCGGCCGCCGCTCGTGCAGGCTGGATCTCGACCAACTCGACCAACGGGATCCCTCCGTGGATCCCATACCCGGTTCCGAATCGAACAACGTTACCGACGCAGAGTGGCCGATCGGCGGACGACACGCTCGAAATAGTCACATCAACCAATAGCTGGCAGGGTTGGTTTCGGGCACCCTTCCCCGGCCTGGCCGGTGCCCACTCACCCAATAGAACGAACTCGAAAGGCCTGAACGACCCCCATGCTCAAGCTCACCGGCACCGCCAAGTCCCCCACTCGCACGATCACCTTTGCCCTGCCCGCCGACCACCCGGCCGGCAAGGTCTCCGTGGTCGGCAACTTCAATGACTGGACTCCCGGCGCGGTACCCCTGAAGAAGCGTTCGAACGGCACCATGAGCGCCACCGTGAAGGTGCCGGCGGACTACATCGTCGCCTTCCGCTACCTCGGCGAGGGCGACACCTGGTTCGACGAGCCGGACGCCGATTTCGTCGACCACGGCGCCAGCGTGATTCTGGCCAAGGCCAGCTGATCCCGACAGGCCCGGTCCGCTACTGCGAAAGGCCGGCGGCCGGGTCCGGACTCAGCGGTCCTGGCCCAGCCGTCGGCGGTCCAACCAGTTGGCGCCCCGCGCCTTGAACGTGCCCAGCCCGACCGAGCCGCGGGTAACGATCAACGGATTACCCCAGGACGCCTGACTGGGCACCGAGGAGTTGATCGTGCCCCAGGTCTTGCCGAGCCGATCCACCTGGACTCCCCAGCCCTCGGGTACCACCAGCACCACGGTGCCGGCGCCGGCCAGCACCTCGAGGTCGATCACCTCGTTGCGGGCCGTGGCCTGCAGGCAATCCAGCCGCACGGTGTCGGCCAGTGCCTGCACCTGCAGGAACGGCGGAATCTCCCACGCACCCGTACGTTTCGCGCCGGTGAACCCGGCGTTGATCATCAACGGATCCTGCGGAGCGAACCCCGGGGGACCGGACGGGGTCGACGCGGTGGCCGGCGGCGGTGCGACCGGATACGACTCGACCTGCTGCAACCGCACCGGAGCCTCCGGCGGTGCCGGTGGGCGCAGGTCGGCGAGCAGGTCGTCCAGATCGGCGTAGGTGCGTGCGGCCCGAGCCGATTCGGTGCGCTGCTCGAGCTCGTCCGGCGCCAGCTTGCCGTCGTCGGCGGCCTGCTGCAGCAGGACGATCGCGGCGTCCCGCTCGGCATGGCCGACCCGCAGCCGAGCGTGAGGATCAGTCATGGCCCGATTGTAGAAGTTCACGTCGACGCATGACGGCCACTCAGCCGACGCCGACTACCTCGGCAACCCGGGCGGCGCGCTTGGTCAGACCCCATCGGTAGGCGTCGTAGAGAGCCTCCCAGCTGGCCTCGATCACATTGGTGCCAACCCCGACGGTGGTCCAGGTGCGCTCGCCGTCGGTGGTGTCGATCAGAGTTCGGACGATCGCGTCCGTGCCGTGGCCCTGGTCGAGGATCCGCACCCGGTAGTCGATCAACTCGAAGTCGTCCACGTGCGGGTAGGCCTGCTTCAGGGCTGCCCGCAGTGCCATATCCAGGGCGTTCACGGGACCGTGGCCCTCGCCGACGAAGGCCAGGATCTCGCCGCGGGCGCGCAGCTTCACGGTCGCCTCGGAGTCGCCCTCCGGCTTCACCTCGTGGCCGGTCAGCACCCGCCAGCTGAGCACCTCGAAGAAGTCGTCACCCATCTCGAGCTGTTCGCGCAGCAGCAACTCGAAGCTCGCGTCCGCGGATTCGTAGCTGTAGCCGTCCATCTCGCGCTGCTTGACCGTGTCGGTGATCCGTCCGGCCAGATCGCGATCGGACAGGTCGTAGCCCAACTCCTCGCCCTTGAGCTGGATGTTGGCCCGACCGGCCATGTCGGAGACCAGCATCCGCATGTCGTTGCCGACCAGGGTCGGGTCGATGTGCTGGTACAGGTTCGCGTCCACCTTGATCGCGGACGCGTGCAGCCCGGCCTTGTGCGCGAACGCCGAGATGCCCACGTACGGCTGCCGGCTGTTCGGCGGCACGTTGGTGATGCCCGAGATGGCGTGGCTGATCCGGGTGGCTTCGCGCAAGGACGATTCCGGCACCAGCGACCAGCCGTACTTGAGCTGCAGGTTGGCGATCAGGGTGATGATGTTGGCGTTTCCGGTGCGCTCGCCGTGGCCGTTGACGGTGCCCTGGACGTGCATCACGCCGGCGTCCACAGCGGCCAGCGTGTTGGCGACGGCGCAGCCGGTGTCGTTGTGGCAGTGCACGCCGAGGTCGACGCCGATCGCGCCGGCCGCGGTCACGATGTCGCCCATCTGCGAGGGCAGCATGCCGCCGTTGGTGTCGCACAGCACCACGACCTCGGCGCCGGCTTCGGCGGCGGTGCGGACGCACTCCAACGCGTAGGCCGGGTTGGACACGTAGCCGTCGAAGAAGTGCTCGCAGTCGACGAACACCCGGCGACCGGCGGCGACCAGATGGGTGACCGTGTCGCGAATCATCTCCAGGTTCTCGTCCAGCGTGGTGTGCAGGGCTCGGTAGACGTGCTCGTCGTGGCTCTTGACCACGATGCAGACCACGGGCGTGCGGGCGTCGATCAGGGCCTGAACCAAGGCATCATCGGCAGCCTTGGCGCCGACCCGGCGGGTGAAGCCGAAGGCAACCAGTTCGGCGTACTTCAGCTGCAGCTCGCCATCGGCGGCCGCCGCGAAGAAGGCGGTGTCGTTCGGATTGGCGCCCGGCCAGCCACCCTCGATGAAGTTGACCCCGAGCTCATCGAGGTGCTTGGCGATCTTGAGCTTGTCGGCGACGGTGAGCCGCAGTCCCTCCTGCTGGGCACCGTCTCGAAGGGTGGTATCGAAGACGTGAAAAACATCGGGTGCCACGGGAAGACTCGTCATTGTGCCTCGTTCGGGTCAAAACAGGGGAAAGTGCGTAGACAATCGAGTCTCTCTCTACGTCCAATCCGGGGCAAGGGGTCTCAGGCACTGAGACCTGGTGCTGAAACCGCTCGTCCCGGGTGCTGGACGTCGCGGGTGGCCACGACCGCTGCGGGCGCTGCCAAAGGCTCCGGCCAAGCTGCCAGTTGCAGACGCCCGCGCAACTCAGTGGGCGCGGTCGGACAGTTCCTGGATCAGCTTGACGACGTCGGGGTACAGCTCGGCCGGAATGCTGTGCCCCATGCCTGGGAAACAGACGAACCGAGCGCCCGGAATCCGAGCTGCGGTGTCGCGGCCGGCCTGCCAACGGATCAGTGGGTCGGCCCGGCCGGAGATCACCAGGGTCGGTGCGGTCACGGTGCTCAGGCTGGCATTGGCGTGCGCCCGGCCAGCGGCCAGCTGCCGCTGGGTCGTCGACGGGTCCCTGGGAAAACGCGCATGGCTGATCGTGGCCTGCTGGCGCACTTCGTCCACCGGAAACGGGTAACCGGGCGAGGCGATGGCCCGGTAGATCTGCACCAGGGTCTCGATCTGCTCGTCGTCGGACGGGCCGGGCCGTAGTCGCAGCAGGGTGACGAACACTCCGGGCCTGAGATAGCGCAGCGTACGCAGGATCCCGACATCGACCGGTGCACCCATGCAGCTGATCAGCGTGCGCACCCGGTCCGGGTTCTCCATCGCCAGGCCCTGGGCCAGGGCGGAGCCCATCGACCCACCCATCACGTGCGCGGAGGCCCAACCGACGGCGTCCATCACCGCCAACGCGTCATCGAGCATGTCGCGACCTGTGTAGGGGGCCTCGGTTTGCCCCAGCAGCGCCTTCCAGGGGTTGGGCTGGGCGATCGGTTCGAAATGAGTGGACAACCCGGTGTCGCGATTGTCGAACCGCACGACGCAGTAGCCGGCCGCCACGAGTTGCTCGATCAAACGGTCCGGCCACCAGACCATCTGGAAGTCGAGGCCCATGATCAGCAGCAAGGGCTCGCCGTTGGTCAGATCACCGAACGCCTCGTAGGCGATCCGCACGTCGCCGTTACCCGCGTAGCGGATGTTCTCGTCCACATTGCACCCACTTTCGGCCAACTGCGAACGATGTTAACAGATACCCTACGTACATGGCGAACCGAGCTGAGCCCGATCCCGGCCCCCGCGCGCGGCCCGGCCCCAGCCGGTCACTGACCCTCGACGAGATCACCGCGGCCGCGGTGCGCGTGGCCGATGCCGGCGGGCTGACTGCAACCACGATGCGGTCCATCGCGGCAGAGGTCGGGCTGAGCGCCGCCGGCCTCTACCGGTACGTCGCCTCAAGGGACGAACTGATCGGTCAGATGGTCGACCGGCTGTCGGCTGAGGTTCCGCACCCTGAACCCACCGGTGACTGGATCGCCGACCTCACGGCCGCGGCGCGCAACCAACTGGTGGCCTTCACCACGCATCCGTGGCTGGTCGAGGCGGTGGGGTCGCTGCGTTACCTGGGCCCCCACGTGCTGGACCACCTGGACTGGGGGCTGTCAGTGCTCGACCAGGTGGACGCGCCCGATCGGGACAAGTTGGAGGCGATCGCCCTGGTCAACGGCGCGGCCGCGCTCTTCGCCGCCCCCAGCCGACCCGCCGGTCCGCAAACCCTGACCGGCCTGGATCCGCACCGGCATCGGTGGCTGATCGCGGCCGTCAGCACCCAGCCGGCCGGCCGGGCCGCGGACGATCTCTTCGACCGGGTGCTCGCCGGCATCCTGCACGGCGTGTTGGGCACCCGCTGACCGAGTGATCGAGCACCGGCGGCTCTCCTGCCACCAGGGCGCGGAGCGCGGCGCGGCAGTGAGCAACGGCGTGCCGCGCTTGCTGGACGGGCTTGACCGAGCCGAGTAGACAGGTCACATGGCGACCACGAACTATCGCGACGCGACCGTCCACCTACTGGGCGACCCGCCCTCGGTCGGCGATCCGCTGATCCCCTTCAAGCTCACCCTGCCCGACCTGACCGAGTTCAACTCGGCCGAACTGACCGGTCGGCGGGTGGTGCTGAACATCTTTCCGAGCATCGACACCCGCACCTGCGCGCTGAGCGTCCGGCGATTCAACCAGTTGGCCGCCGATCTGCAGAACACCACCGTGCTCTGCATCTCGCACGACCTGCCGTACGCGCAACGCCGGTTCTGCGGCGCCGAGGGAATCGATGCGGTGGTGACTGCGTCGGCGTTCCGCAGCGCGTTCGGCGCCGACTACGGCCTGACCATGGTGGACGGTGCGATGGCCGGCCTGCTGGCCCGCACCGTGATCGTGGCGAACGCCGAAGGCATCGTCCGGCACGTCCAGATCACGCCGACGATCAGCCAGGAGCCCGACTACGACGCGGCCCTGGCCGCCCTGGACTGAACCGCCTGCGGGTCAGCTTTCGACGATCTTCGTCACCGCGCGCGGGGCCGCCTGCACCGAGTGGCTCTCGTCGGCACCGATCCGCACGGTGCCGCCGCCTTCGAGGAATACGTAGGCGCCGGTGCCGGCGCGGAACTCTGCGATCGTCCGGTCCTTTCGTCCGACTACCGGACGACCGGGCGCAGCCAGCCGTGCACGTCCTCGGCCCGGCCGTACTGCACGTCAAGAATCGCCGACCGGATCTGCATGGTGTGCCGGCCCGGCTCGGCGCCGATCAGGTGGTTGCCCTGATGGGACCGGAACTCGGCGACCGGGGTGAGCACGGCGGCGGTGCCGCAGGCGAAGGCCTCGACGATTTCGCCGGAGTCGATCCGGTCGAAGATCTCGGTCAGGGTGATCGGACGCGCCACCGGCGTGAGGCCCAACTCGGCCGCCATGGTCAGGATCGAGTCGCGGGTGACGCCCTCGAGAATCGTGCCGGTCAGCTCGGGGGTGATCAGCTCATCCTGGTTGGTCACCACCATGATGTTCATGCCGCCGAGCTCCTCGGTGTTGACCCCAGTGCCGGCATCGGCGAAGAGCACCTGCGAGCAGCCGTGCTCGGCGCCCTCGTACTGGGCGATCAGCGACGATGCGTAGTTGCCGCCGCACTTGGCGGCGCCGGTTCCGCCCTTGCCGGCCCGGCTGTACTGATCGGTCACCCAGATGTTCACCGGCTGCACCCCACCGGGAAAGTACGGTCCGACCGGGCTGGCGATCACCGCGTAGCTGACCACGTGAGACGCGCGGACGCCGAGGAACGGCTCATTCGCGAACATGAAAGGACGCAGGTACAGGCTGGCCTCGCCGCCCTTGGCGTCCGGCACCCAGGTGGAGTCGACCGTGACCAACGCCTCCACCGAGGTGAGGAAGTCCTCGACCGGCAACTCCGGCAGCATCAGCCGGTTCGCCGAGGCGATCAGTCGCGCGGCGTTGCGCTCCGGCCGGAACAGCCAGATCGACCCGTCGCCATGTCGATAGGCCTTCAGCCCCTCGAACGCCTCCTGCGCGTAATGCAGCACGGCGCTGGACGGGTCCAGTTGGAACGGCCCGTACGGCACCACCGCGTCCTCGCCCCAGCCGGACTCGAGCCGCCAGGTCGCCACCGCCATGTGATCGGTGAAGTGCACCCCGAAGCCCGGATCGGCGTGGATCCGGGCGATCTGGTCGGCAGCGGTGGGGGCAGCATTCGGAGTCAGCGGGAAGCTCAGCGCCATGGCCGCACAATACTGGGTCAGCCGGCGCCACTCACCCGCAAGGCTCGACCGCCACGGTGCCAGCGCCCACGGATGGTTGACCGATCGTCGCCGGCCACGCTGCCCGCTAGCCCGCGTCCTCGGCCGTGGCGCTCGGCCCAGGCGGCAGCGGGAGACCCGGCGGCAGCTGGCCGGTCTCTCGCCGGTACCAGTCGGCGTAGGCGGCCACCGCGGTCGGCAGGGTGGGAAAGATCCGCTCGGTGCGCACCCGCTGGGTGAAGCCGGCGGCCGTCAGCTGCTCCACCAACTCGGACTTCGCCCGGACCAGCGCGAACGTTGTCCCGCGTGCGGTGAGTTGCTCCCGGAGCGTCTCCAGGGCATCCACGCTGGTCAGGTCCACCTCGACGTTGGCTTCGGCATTGAGCACGAACCATCGGCACTCCGGCTCAGCATCGTCCGCTGCAGCGAGAGCTCGGGTGAGGAAGTCGTCGGCGTTGGCGAAGAAGAGCGGCGAGTCATACCGGTAGACCACCAATCCGGGCACCTGGACGGCGCCCTCGTAGTCGTCGACGTCGTGCATTCCGGCCAACCCGGGAACGTAGCCCAGGATGCCGTCATGGGGACTGGCGATCCGCCGGATCAGATCGAGCACCGACAATCCGATCGCCAAGGCGATCCCGCCCAGCACATCGAAGTTGAGAACGCCCGCAGTGGTGGCCAGCGCCAGGTACAGCTCGCTGCGCCGGAAGCGCGCGATCCGAGCCAGTTCCCGCAGGTCGATCAGCCGGATCGCGGCATACATCACCAGGGCACCCAGGGCCGCCTTCGGAAACCAGGCGAGCACCGGGCCGAGCACTAGGAGCGCAGCGACGACGACCCCCAAACAGACCAGCGAGTACAGCTGGGTGCGGCTGCCCATGGCGTCGCCGATCACCGTCCGGCTACCGGAGGAGCTGACCGGGAACCCGTTGGTGAAGCCGCTCGCCACATTCGCCGCCGCCAACGCCAGCAACTCCTGGTTGCTGTCCAGCTTCTCCTTGCGCTTGGTGGCGAACGCCCGCCCGGTCAACACGTTGTCGGTGTAGCCGACCACCGCGATCCCCACGGCGTAGGGCAGCACGGTGAGCAGGGCGAGGTCATTCGGCTGCGGGATTCGGGGGGCAGGCAGTCCCTGGGGCACGGTGCCGATCAGCTGCACACCCATGGCGTCCAGGCCGAAGAAGCGGACGCAGCCGGCGGCGGCCAGCATGCAGATCAGCGGGCCCGGCCAGGTCGGCAGCCAGCGCCTGAACAGGGCGAGGGCAGTTCCGACGGCCGCGGCCAGCAGGACCGTGGGCAGATGTATCGAACCGAGCTGGGAGACCACCGCGAACAGTTCGTCCCACGGCCGGGCGCCGGCGATGGTCAGCTGGGTGACGGTGCCGAACTGACTGGTGATCATCAGCACAGCGATCCCCACCATGTAGCCGACCAGCACCGGTCGGGACAGCAGGTTCGCCAGAAAGCCGAGCCGGAACACCCAACCCAGCAGGCACACCAGACCAATGGCGATCGCCATCACCCCGGCCACCTCCGACCAGCGTTCAGGCCCCCCGACCTCACCCAGGAGGGCGCCCAGTCCCGCTGCCGTCATCAGCGCGGTGGTCGACTCGGGACCGATCGACAGCTGTCGCGACGACCCGAGGATCGCATAGATCGCCAGCGGAGCCATGATCGCCCACAGCCCGGAGATCGGGGGCAGTCCGGCTATCTCGGCGTAGGCCATCACCTGCGGAATCAGGTAGGCAGCGACCGTCACACCGGCCAGAAGATCCCCCCGCAGCCAGGTACGGTCGTAGTGCAGCAGCACATCCAGGCCGGGCGCATAGCGGGACCAGCGCGACGCCGTGCCAGCCTCCATGCGCGAACGCTACTGGCCTGGACCCGGCCGCGCCACGACATTTGCGCCGGGGTGGGTGGGCTGAGGGCCTCGCGAGGCGTACAGCGCAGGGCGGCCCTCCACCCCGGAAACCGCCACTGAGACGCTCGTGAAGAATCGTGGGCGGCCTGGTTACAGTGGCCGGGTGCCACAGAACATCGCTGTCATTCCCGGTGACGGAATCGGTCCGGAAGTCGTCACCGAGGGGCTCAAGGTGCTCACCGCCGTGGCCGGCGACGACGCCTTCGCCTTCACTCACTACGACCTGGGGGCCGAGCGCTGGCAGCGCACCGGCGAGGTGTTGCCCGACTCGGTGCTGGCCGAACTTGCCCAGGCGGATGCGCTGATCCTCGGTGCCGTCGGTGCCGCACCGGGCTCGACGGCGATCCCGTCCGGTTTGCTGGAGCGCGGGCTGCTGCTCAAACTGCGGTTCGCCTTCGACCACTACGTGAATCTGCGGCCGTCCAAGCTCTACCCCGGGGTGGTCACTCCCCTGTCGGACGCCGTGGTCGGACGCGGCCCGATCGATTTCGTCGTGGTCCGCGAGGGCACCGAAGGGCTGTACTGCGGGGTCGGCGGCTCGATGCAGACCGGCACCGACTTCGAGGTGGCCAACGAGGTCAGCGTGAACACCGCTCGCGGCGTGCAGCGGGTGGTCCGGGACGCGTTCGAGCGGGCCCTCCGGCGGCGTAACAAGGTGACCTTGGTGCACAAGCACAACGTCTTGGTGAACGCCGGTGGATTGTGGAACCGAATCTTCAACGCTGTCGCCGCCGACTACCCGAACGTGACCACCGACTACCTGCACGTGGACGCCACCATGATCATGCTGGTCCAGGATCCGCAGCGCTTCGACGTGATCGTTACCGACAACCTGTTCGGCGACATCGTCACCGACCTGGCGGCGGCGGTGACCGGCGGCATCGGGCTGGCCGCCTCGGCGAACATCAATCCGTCCGGCGCGTTCCCGTCCATGTTCGAGCCGGTGCACGGCTCGGCCCCGGACATCGCCGGTCAGGGCATCGCCGACCCGACCGCCACGATTTCGTCCATGGCCCTGCTGCTCGACCACCTGGGCCGCACCGAGGACGCCGCACGAATCGACGCCGCCGTGGACGCCGACGTCGCCGCCCGCGGTTCGCAGCAGCGCTCCACGACCGAGGTCGGCGACGCGATCGCCGCCAGAATCACCGGTTGACCCGGACGAACGCGACGAAAAACGGCGCGCCTGGGATTGCCCCAGGGTGCGCCGTCGTGATGTTCGGCGGGTCGGACGATCGCGGACAGCAGGAACTCGACGATCTCATCGACACGGCTGGTACGACTCATGCGTCCGTGCAATCAGACCCCAGAGGAAAGCGCGGGACTCGATCCGCGCGACCGACGATGCTCTCGCGATCACCAGTCTCGACAAGCTCGACCGACGGACGCGGTCACTCAGCGCGACCGGCGGAGGCGACCCGTGGTCCCGACAAGCTCGACCGACGGAAACCGGGCGCCGCACCTCCGGCAGCCAGCTCTGTAGTGGGGGTCCGGGGTCGAGTCGTAGATAGGTCTGGCCCTGCGAGCGAGGCTGGTTGGCTCGACTCCCCCCGCAGAGAGACCATCGGCAGGCAAGCGACGGGTGGTCTCGACCCGCTCGACCGACGCCGCTCGACCGACGACTGTGCTTGATGGACGGTCAGGACTCCTCCGGTTTCTTCCAGAACACCAGCGGCTCACCGAACACGCGGCCGCGAATCCACCAGAGTGCCTCGATCAGGGCCGCGCCGAGCAGACCCCAGAGCAACCCGACCCCCATCGCCTGGGAGTTGCTGATGTCGAGCAGAAACAGCGACTGGGTGAACGGCCAGGTGAAGATCAGCAGGTAAGCGAGGCCGCTGATCACCACCAGGGCCACCTTCCAGGCCTCGTAGGGCCGGGCGACGATGGCCAGCACCCAGGTGGCGGCGACGATCATGCAGGCCAGCGTGGCGGTGCTGGCCTGACGCATGGCTACCTCGCCGGAACCGGCCGGGGGTAGCACAGTCAGGTAGGTCACGAAGGTGACAACGGAGACGATGACTCCGGCTGGCAGGCCCAGCTGCAGCACCCGGGGCACGAAGCCGGGCCTGGCGCGCTCGTTGTTGGGTGACAGCGACAACAGGAACGCCGGAATGCCGATGGTGAACCAACCGGTGATCGTGACGTGAATCGGCAGGTACGGGAACGGCACCCGCCAGAGCACCACGAACAGGGCGAGCAGCGCGGAGTAGATGGTCTTGGTGAGAAACAGGTTCGCGACCCGTTCGATGTTGCCGATCACCCGGCGGCCCTCGGCGACCACGTGCGGCAGGCTGGCGAACCGATCGTCCAACAGCACGATCTTGGCCACCGCACGGGTCGCGGCGGACCCCGAGCCCATCGCCACGCCCAGGTCGGCATCCTTGAGCGCCAGCACGTCGTTGACTCCGTCACCGGTCATCGCGACGGTGTGTCCCTTCGACTGCAGCGCGGCCACCATCGCCCGCTTCTGGTGTGGGGTCACCCGGCCGAACACGTCGCTGTCGTTCACCGCGTCGGCGAAGGCGGCCTCGTCCGTGGGTAGCGTGCGGGCATCGACGGCGGTGCCCGAGACCACGCCGAGCGAACGGGTGACCGCACCAACGGATGCGGCGTTGTCGCCCGAGATCACCTTGAGTTGCACGTTCTGGTCGGCGAAGTAGGCGAGGGTCTCGGCCGCGTCCGGACGGATCCGCTGGTTGAGCACGATCAGGGCTTTCGGGTCCACCGCACCCGGCGCCTGCGGGTCGTCGACCGGACGTTCCGAGCTGGCCAGGAGCAGCACCCGCAAGCCACCCAACGAGATCTCCTCGGCCTGAGCGGCCACGGCGGAGCCAGGGGCGGCGAGTACGTCCGGAGCACCGATCACCCAGTTCGCGGCCACCCCCTCGGGTGCGACGAAGGTGGCGCCGGACCACTTCTTGGCTGACGTGAACGGCGCCTTGGCCAGCACCGGCCAGATTGTCGCCGGCGGGTGGTAAACCGCGCCGATGGCCTGCATGGACGCGTTCGGGCGTCCGTCCGCGGCGACCAGTTGGGCCAGGGCGGCAGACACCTCACCCTCATCCACGCCCTCGACAACCCGCAGTTCGCCGAAGCTCATGCCGTTCTCGGTCAGGGTGCCGGTCTTGTCCGCGCAGACCACGTCGACCCGGGCCAGTCCCTCGATCGCGGGCAGTTCCTGCACCAGGCACTGCCGTCGGCCGAGCCGGACAACGCCCAATGCGAACGCCACCGAGGTGAGCAGCACCAGGCCTTCGGGAACCATCGGCACGAGTGCGCCAGCCATGGCCAGCACGGCCCGTCGCCAATCGTCGCCGGCCTGGGTCAACTGCACCACGATGGTGGCGACGCCGACCGGAACCAGCACCCAGGTGATCACCTTCAGGATCTGGTTGATGCCACGGGTCAGTTCCGACTTCACCAGGGTGAACTTCGCTGCCTGGGCGGTCAGCTGGGCGGCGTAGGAGTCGCTGCCGACCTTGGTGGCGCGAAAACTGCCGGTTCCGGCGACCACGAAGCTGCCCGACATCACCGGGCCACCGGGAGCCTTGGCCTCCGGGTCGGATTCGCCGGTCAGGAGCGACTCGTCGATCTCCAGATAGTCGGCCTCCACGATGATTCCGTCCACCACGATCTGGTCGCCCGGACCGACCTCGATCAGGTCGTCGAGCACGATCTCATCCCGGTGATAGTCGCTCGTGACGCCATCGCGACGGATCCTCGGCCGGGCCTCGCCCACCACAGCCAGGCTGTCCAGGGTCTTCTTGGCGCGCAGTTCCTGAATGATGCCGATCGCGGAGTTCGCGATGATCAGCAGGCCGAACGCGCCGTTGATCCACGACCCGGTGGCCAGAACGAAGGCGAGCAACACCGCCAGGATCGCGTTGATCCTGGTGAACACGTTGGTTCGGACGATGTCGGCGGTCGTTCGCCCGGACCGTGGCGGCAGGTCGTTGCGCTGCCCTCGTGCCACCCGCTCGGCCACCTCGGACGTGGTGAGACCAGGATCGATTACCGGAGTGGGTGTGGGCACGCGGCAAGCCTGCCACACCGCCCAACGATCGCTTCGCCCCGCGGACTCAGGCCTCGGCCGCGCCGGGCTGCCGCGCCCAGGGCGGTGGCGCGTAGCTCACGTCGATACCCGCGTCCCGCAGCTTCTCGCTGATCCGCCGGATCTCCGACTCGCTCGGCAACTCGTCGGTGACCCGCAGGTATTCGGCCCCGAGATCGACCCGTTGCGCCGGAACCAGTCCTTCGCGGACGATCCGCTCGGCCAGCTGATCGATCTCTTCATGACCCAGCCGCCGGCGTAGCACCGCGAGCAACGGCACGAAGTCCGCCTCCGGGATGCCCTGGGGATAGCCACCCTTGAGCCAGTTGACGATTCGTTCGATCCGGGACGGCACGCCTCAACCTCTCTGCGCGGTCGCTGCCCGGTCGGCGGCCTGCGGATCGAGCGGCCAGCCGCCCTGGGCCAGCCGGCTGGCCACCCGCCGGACGTCGGAAACGGACGGTTCCTCCAGTGCAGTTTTCCGGATCAGGTCGCCGATGTCGTCGTCGCTAACCTGTGCGCCGCCGCTCTCATTCAGCCGGCGCGCCAACTCTTCGACCTCGAAAGACGTCAGCGAGCGCTGCAGGATGCCGAACAGCGCCACATAGTCGTGCTGCGGGATTCCCTCGGGATAGCCCGCCCGAAGCCACTCCAGAATGCGCTCCAACAGGCCGCTGGGTTGAGCCATCATGCTCCACTACTTCTTGACGAGGGTCGGGAAGATGTTCTGGAAGGATATGTGATACCCGAATCCAGAAGAAACGATCACGGTGAGTCCGAGCGCCACGACGGCCAGCACCACCGCGAAGCAGAGCCAACCCACCACCTTCATCACCGGACGGGCAGGGGTGCCGGCGTCCACCTCGGCCGGACCTCCCGAGCTCAGTGCCATGGACCGGATGCCGAGCGCGAACAGCGCGGGCAGCCCGGCGCCGACCAGGATCGAGACGAGTACGACCTGACCGATCGCGTTTCCGAACAGTTGCAGCATGAGCGGCCCTTTCAGGACTTGGACTCGGCCAGGCCGGCCGGAACGGAGGCGGACGGGGTCGCGTCCGGCTGCCATTCGTCGTTGACGTTGCGGGAGTTCACGGCGGTCTTGCGAGCGTGCAGCATCATCCACACCGACAACCCGACCAGGATGGCGAAGATCAGCAGAACGCCGGCGTACCCGCCGATTCCGTTGCCGATCAAGAAGCAGGCGGCGCCGACCAGGCCCGCCGCGGGCAGGGTGATCAGCCACGCCACGCCCATCCGTCCGGCAACTCCCCAGCGCACCGACGCACCCTTCCGGCCGATCCCGGAGCCCAGGATCGATCCGGTGGCGACATGGGTGGTGGACAGCGCGAACCCGAGGTGACTGGACGTCAGGATCACCGCGGCCGAGGAAGCCTCGGCGGCCATGCCCTGTGGGGAGGAGATCTCGACCAGACCCTTGCCCAAGGTGCGAATCACCCGCCAGCCGCCGGTGTAGGTGCCGGCCGCGATGGCGATCGCACAGACCACCTTCACCCAGATCGGGATGCTCGTGGTCTCCGTCCAGGTGCCGTAGGCGATCAGCGCCAGGGTGATCACACCCATCGTCTTCTGGGCGTCGTTGGTGCCGTGGGCCAGCGAGACCAGCGACGCGGTGCCGATCTGGCCCCAGCGGAAGCCCCGCTCGGCGTAGCGCTCGGAAACCCCGGCGGTGGCCTTGAAGACCAGCCAGGTGCCGATCGTGGCCACCAACACGGCGACCAACGGTGAGGCGAAGCCGGGCAGGACTACCTTGCCGAGCACGCCGTCCAGCTTGGTGCCGTCGCCGAACCAGTTCACCCCGCCCAGCCCGAGGGCGGCGATCGTGGAACCGATCAGTCCACCGAACAGGGCGTGCGACGAACTGGACGGCAGGCCGAGCAGCCAGGTGAGCAGGTTCCAGACGATGCCGCCGACGAGTCCACAGAAGACGATCATCAGCAGGTCGTGGCCGTGGTTGGCCAGAAGTCCGGCCTGGGGAGCACCGCTGGAGTCCTGGAGCTTGACCACGGCATTGGTCACGGTGAGTGCAACCTCGACCGACAGGAAGGCTCCGACCAGATTGAGCACGGCGGACAGGCCGACGGCAACCTTGGGTTTGAGGGCGCCGGTCGCGATGGACGTCGCCATCGCGTTGCCCGTGTCATGGAAGCCATTCGTGAAGTCGAATGCGATGGCCGTGCCGACGACCAGAATCAGCAACATCAACTCAAGGGTCACACAGGCAGACTCCGCCGCTGGAGTGAACGAATCCGGCGGCCCGGGTGAACATCAGGTGTACGACTTCGGAACAGCGGTGCCTCCTGGCGAAGGGCGGGTGACGACTCGCAGCGTCGCCGAGTGGGCGAATACCGCCGGTCACGGCATCGGGAGGGCACGCTGTGGGTGTTCTGAGGAGTCGCCAGGTCGAACCCCGTTTCCCACCCGCTGGCACCACGGCGGTAGGAGCGCTGCTCAGCGCGGCCACCGGTCGGGGCGGGAACGGTCGGGCGTCGATGCAGCCGGCGTCCGGACGGCAGAACGGGCGTCCTTCCCTCGTGGGGAATGACGCCCGTTCCTCATGGGTGGCCAGGCGGTGTCGGCCACTCACGTTCGGTTCAGCGTGCGGCAGTGCCTTCGACGTAGTCGTCGTCGTGGCTCTTCACCCACGCCATCAGGCCACGGAGTTCACGTCCGGTGGCTTCGATCGGATGCGCCTCACCCTGGGCGCGCAGCTTCTTGAACTCGGGCGCGCCGGCATCCTGGTCGTCGATGAACCGCTTGGCGAAGGCACCCGACTGGATGTCGCTCAACACCGCCTGCATGTTCTGCT
Source organism: uncultured Actinomycetota bacterium (assembly GCA_963723605.1). Taxonomy (GTDB): domain Bacteria; phylum Actinomycetota; class Actinomycetes; order Propionibacteriales; family Propionibacteriaceae; genus Micropruina. Next base: position 323,813 of record CAVRRM010000005.1, read on the forward strand.
TAACCTGCGCGTCGATCACCCGGGGGCCGGACACGTAGTCGCCGAACTCGGCGGTGTCGGAGACGCTCCAGCGCTGCTTGGCGATGCCGCCCTCGTACATCAGGTCGACGATCAGCTTCAGCTCGTGCAGGCACTCGAAGTAGGCCACCTCTGGCTGGTAGCCGGCCTCGGTCAGGATCTCGAAACCGGTCTGGACCAACGCGGACATGCCGCCGCAAAGGACGGCCTGCTCGCCGAACAGGTCGGTCTCGGTCTCTTCGGTGAAGGTGGTCTTGATACCGCCGGCGCGCAGGCCGCCGATGGCCTTCGCGTACGACAGCGCCAACGGCCAGGCCGCACCGCTCTCGTCCTTCTCGACCGCGACGATCACCGGAACACCGCGGCCCTCGGAGTATTCGCGCCGGACCAGGTGGCCCGGGCCCTTCGGGGCAACCATGCAGACGTCCACGCCGGCCGGCGCTTCGATGTAGCCGAACCGGATGTTGAAGCCGTGGGCGAAGAACAGCGCATCGCCCTCCTGCAGGTTGGGCGCGATCTCTTCGGCGTAGATGGTGCGCTGGTACTGGTCGGGCGCCAGGATCATGATCAGGTCAGCCTCGGCCGCCGCCTCGGCGACCGGCAGCACCCGCAGGCCCTCGGCCTCGGCCTTGGCCGCCGACTTCGACCCAGGCCGCAGGCCGACCCGGACGTCCACCCCGGAATCGCGCAGCGACAATGCGTGCGCGTGGCCCTGGGAGCCGTAGCCGATCACGGCGACCACCCGCTGCTGGATGATCGAGAGATCAGCGTCGTCGTCGTAGAACATCTCTGCCATGGGTCTCTTCCTTACCTAGTTTGTTGCCACGAAGTCGTTGCGGACGGGGGTGCGGATTCGGTCGGTCTTGGCCCGGTCGGTCAGCGACTTGCTGCCTCGACCCAGGGCGACCAGACCGGACTGAACCAGTTCGCGGACGCCGTAGGGCTTCAGCATCTCGAGCAGGGCCTCCAGCTTGTCGGGCGACCCGGTGGCCTCGACGGTCAGCGAGTCGTTCTGCACGTCCACGGTCTTGCCGCGGAACAGTTGGACGATCTCGATGATCTGGCTGCGGGTGCTGGGGTCGGCCTTCAGCTTGATCAGAACGAGCTCGCGGCGGACCGCGCTCTCTTCGAGTTCGACGATCTTGAGCACCTCGATCAGCTTGTTCAGCTGCTTGGTGATCTGCTCGAGGAACTGGCTGTTCTCGACGCCGACCTGCAGGGTGATCCGGGACAGTTCCGGGCGCTCGGTCGGGCCGACCGCCAGGGACTCGATGTTGTAGCCACGGCGGGCGAACAAGCCGGCGATCCGAGCCAGGACACCCGGCTTGTTCTCGACCAGCACGCTCAGAGTGTGCGTTCTCACAGCTCCTCGTCCTCCCAATCGGGCGCCAGATCCTTGGCGATCTTGATGTCGTCGTTGCTGGTGCCGGCGGCCACCATCGGCCAGATCATGGCGTCCTTGTGCACCACGAACTCCACCACCACGGGACGATCGGTGATCGACAGCGCCTTGTTGATCACCGCGTCCACCTCGGACGGATGCTCGGCGCGCAGGCCGACCGCACCCATCGCCTCGGCCAGCTTCTGGAAGTCCGGCACCCGCAGCGTCTTCAGGTCGGTGTTGGAGTAGCGCTGGCCGTAGAACAGGGTCTGCCATTGCCGGACCATGCCCAGGCTCTGGTTGTTGATCACCGCGATCTTGATCGGGATGCCCTCCAAGGCGCAGGTGACCAGCTCCTGATTGGTCATCTGGAAGCAGCCGTCGCCGTCGATGCCCCACACCACAGCGTCCGGCTGCCCGACCTGGGCACCCATCGCGGCCGGCACGCAGTAGCCCATCGTTCCGGCCCCGCCGGAGTTCAGCCAGCGGCCCGGCTTCTCGAACGGCAGCAGGTGCGCCGACCACATCTGGTGCTGGCCGACGCCGGCCACGTAGTAGGCGTCCGGCCCGGTCAGTTCACCGATCCGCTTGATCACATATTGCGGTGCGAGCTCGCCCTCGTGGGTCTGCTCGGTCGGCATCGTGTACTTCTCCTTGATAGCCCCGAGGTAGCGCCGCCAAGCGGTGTACTCGGGCAAATCCGCACCACGCAACACCCCGTTCAGCTCGGCGATCACGGCCTTCACGTCGCCGACGATCGGCACGTCGGCGATCCGGTTCTTGGAGATCTCGGCCGGATCAATGTCGGCATGGATCACCTTCGCCTTGGGGGCGAAGGTGTCGAGCTTGCCGGTCACCCGGTCGTCGAACCGGGTACCGAGTGCGATCAGCAGATCGGCGCGCTGCAGGGCACCCACCGCCGCCACGGTGCCGTGCATGCCGGGCATGCCCAGGTTCAACTGGTGGCTGTCGGGGAACACCCCACGGGCCATCAGCGTGGTGACCACCGGGATTCCGGTGATCTCGACGAGTCTGGCCAGCTCCTCGGCACCGCCGGCCTTGACCACACCACCGCCGATGTAGAGCACCGGACGCTCGGACTCGGCGATCAGCCGGGCGGCCTCGCGGATCTGCTTCACGTGCGGCTGGGTGACCGGGTGGTAACCGGGCAGATCGATCACTTCGGGCCAGACAAAGGGCGCGGAGTTGGTCTGGGCGTCCTTGGCGATGTCGACCAGAACGGGGCCGGGTCGTCCGGTCTTGGCGATGTGGAAGGCGGCCGCGATGGCGTTCGGAATGTCCTCGGCCCGGGTGATCAGAAAGCTGTGCTTGGTGATCGGAAAGGTGATCCCCCGGATGTCGGCCTCCTGGAAGGCATCGGTGCCGATGGCGGGGCTGTTCACCTGCCCGGTGATGGCAACGATCGGCACGGAATCCATGTAGGCGTCCGCGATCGCGGTGACCAGGTTGGTCGCCCCGGGTCCGGAGGTGGCCATGCAGACCCCCACTTTGCCGGTGGCCAGGGCATAACCCTCGGCGGCGTGTCCGGCGCCCTGTTCGTGGCGCACCAAAATGTGCCGGATCAGCTTGGAGAGGCCGAGCGGGTCATAGGTCGGCAGGATCGTGCCGCCGGGGATGCCGAAGATGACCTCTACCCCGACCCGCTCCAGGGATTCGACGAGGGCTTGAGCCCCGGTCAGCATCGGTGGTGCCATGGTCTCGGACATCTACGTCCCCTTTCTGCGGGAGCTGTGGCGATCTTCTGCATGAAAAAACCCCCGCTGCGTCGGCAGGCGAGGGTGCGTGTCGGTCGACTAAGCGGCTGACACGCTCACAAAAGTACGAGGATGAAGAAACGCACGAGAACAGTTTTCGCTGCGAGCGCTGCCGTGTCAACTTTCGGACGGGTGTTTTCAGGATGTGGACGGGTAGTCCGCTCGCGGAGTCCCAGGGTCGCCTGAACGAACGGGGACGGTTCTTTTCCGTTCACCCGACCCCGGCCTGAACGAACGGGGACGGTTCCTTTCCGTTCACCCGCCCGCCTGAACGAACGGGGACGGTTCCTTTCCGTTCACCCGCCCGCCTGAACGAACGGGGACGGTTCCTTTCCGTCCACCCCTGACCAGGACGAGGCTCAACCGTCGGTTGCGACCGTGGTTGCCGTCTGCGCAGCACCGACCGACCATGGGCGAATACGTTTCCCAGCAAAGGTGACCCCAGATGCGACTGGTGCGCACGGGCCGGATCGCGGCCACCCTGACCGCCCTGATCGGCGCCACCCTGGTCGGGGTCGCGCCGCCGGCGCTCGCCGACTCGGCGGTGAAGCCGCTCAACTCCTACCTGGTGGTCACCGGCTCGGGGTGGGGGCACGGCAAGGGCATGTCGCAGTACGGCGCCTACGGTGCGGCCGACGCGGGTCTGAATCACAAGGAGATCCTGGCGTTCTACTACCCCAAGACGACGATCGGAGCGCTGAAGGGTGGCAATGCCATCGCGGTCTGGATCAGTTCGGACGACGACGCCAAGCTCCAGGTCGCTCCGGCACTCGGGCTACGGGTGCGCGACTCGGCGGGCAAGGCCTACACCCTGCCCAACTCGAGCGGTTACCGGCGCTGGCGGATCAGCCGGTCGGGCTCGTCGCGGGTGCTGCACTACCTGAACAGCAAGGGTGACTGGGTGAAGCGGAGCGTGAAGCTGTCGGCGGCCCGGGTGTGGAGCTTCGACAACCCCGACAAGGGCTATCTGACGGTCGTGCTGCCCGGCGGTGGCACCCGGCAACTGCGGCAGAGGGTGGCACTTCGGTTCTACGGCTCGTCCGCCCGCACGGTGAACACGGTGAGCATGGAGAACTACCTGCGCGGCGTGGTGCCGTCGGAGATGCCGACGTCATGGCCGGCCCAGGCGGTTCGGGCCCAGGCGGTCGCTGCCCGCAGCTACGCCGCCCGGTTCCAGAGCTCGCCCCGGACGTCCATCTACGACATCTGCGACACCGCCGCCTGCCAGGTCTACCAGGGCCGCGGCGCCGAGACCGGTGGGGGCGACGCGGCCGTTGCGGCCACCGTGAACCAGGTGGTCAGGTACGGCAAATCGGTGGCCCTGACCATGTTCACTGCCAGCAACGGCGGCCACACCGCGGAGGGCGGGTTGCCGTACCTCAGAGCCAAGGCCGACCCCTACGACGGCCGGATGCGGAACCAGGCCTGGTCGAAGTTCATCTCGACCGCGGTCCTCTCGGCGAAGTACAGCGCGCTCGGCACGGTGACCAGCGTGCGGGTGAGCGCGCGCGATGGGGACGGTGCCTGGGGCGGCCGGGCCGATTCGGTGGTGATCACCGGCAGCAAGGGCAGCAGGACGGTCAGCGGCGGAGCGTTCAAGGACGCCTTCGGACTGAAGGAACGGCTGTTCGCCGTCTTCTCCGGACTGAAGCCCGGCACGGCCAACAGCGACCGCTGGCAGAACGACGAGGGCGGCACCACCGGACGCCTGGGCGCCCCGATCGCGAACGAGGTCGCGGTCGAGGGCGGTCTCGCCGCCCGGTTCGGCAAGGGCGACCTGTTCTGGTCGAAGGCGACCGGGTCCCGGTTGCTGACCGGAAAGCTGGCCGCGGCCTACCGCGACGCGGATGGGCCGGCCGGAAAGCTCGGCTTCCCGACCGCCGACGGCAAGGCGTCCGGCAATTCCACCGTTGCAGACTTCCAGGACGGCCGGATCACCTGCCCGTCTTCCGGCAGTTGCACGGTCACGCTTGACGGCTGAACGGGCGGCTACAGCGCGACACCCTCGGCGCTGGCGGCGTCGTTGATCCGATGGGCCAGCTCGATGTCGAGTTGGGTGAGTCCGCCGGCGTCGTGGCTGGTCAGCAGCCAGCTGGTGGTGCGCCAGCGGATGTCGATGTCGGGGTGGTGGTCCATTTCCTCGGCTTGCTCGGCGACGGCGTCCACAATCCGGATCGCCGCCGGAAAGTCGGGTGCCTCGATGGTGGCGACGATCGTGTCGCCATCGCGGGACCAGCCGGGCAGTTGCTCGAGTTGGCGGGTGATTTCATCGTCGTTCAGGGTTCGGGCCATGCCCTCATTGTGCCCCGCAGACCAGGGTGGTTGTCGATCAGACCCCGGCACCCTTGCGACCCGCTGCACCTCGCGGCCGGGCTCACCCCGCAGCACGACCGAGCGTTGCCGCGACCTCGTCCAGGTCGATGCTCGGGTCGTGAGTGGTCAGCCGGCGAAGCCCCGGATCTTCGGCGTAGCGCGGCACCAGGTGCACGTGCAGGTGGAACACCTCCTGGCCGGCGACGGCGCCGGCACTCGACAGCAGGTTCAAGCCATCTGCGTCGAGGCGCTCGATGAGCAGGCGTGCGGTGGCGCTGATCGCCGGACCGATCTCGGTCAGCGCCTCATCGGCGGCCAGGATGTCGTCCACGTGCCGGCGCGGCACCACCAGGGTGTGGCCCCGTTTCCAAGGGCTGACATCGAGGAAGGCGACGGCGGACTCGTCGGAGTAGACCTGGCGGGACGGAATCTCCCCGGCGACGATGGCGCAGAACAAGCAACCCATGAAGGCGAATCTAGTGGACACCGGAGATCACGGCGTTCGTCGGCACGGACAGCATCAGGGACCCGACGGCGACGAACCCGCTGAGGCGGTCAGTGTGCGCACGGGGAAACCGGCCTCGGCAAGGCCCTGCTTCACCTCGGCGATGCTGAGCGTGCCGTAATGAAAGACCGACGCGGCCAGCACGGCGTCCGCTCCGGCCCGGGCCGCGTCGACGAAGTGGCGGACGCTCCCGGCACCACCGGAGGCGATCACGGGCACGTGCACCACGGCCCGCACCGCCTCGATCATTTCCAGGTCGAAGCCGTTGGTGGTGCCGTCGGCGTCCATCGAGTTCAGCAGCACCTCACCGGCACCCCGATCGACCGCCTCGCGTACCCATTCGATGGCGTCCAGGCCGGCGGACGTGCGACCCCCGTGCGTGGTCACCCCGAATCCGGACGGCTGCCCCGCCTCGCGGCGGGCGTCCAGTGAGAGCACCAGCACCTGGTTGCCGAACCGCTGTGCGATTGCCTCGATCGAGAGTGGATCGTTGATCGCACCGGTGTTGATGCCGACCTTGTCGGCGCCGGTGCGCAGCAGCGTGTCGACGTCGTCGACCGACCGCACTCCCCCGCCGACACACAGGGGGATGAAAACCGTCTCGGCAGTTCGCCGGACCATGTCGTGGGTGGTCGCTCGTCCCTCCGACGATGCCGAGATGTCCAGAAAGGTGAGCTCGTCGGCCCCCTGTTCGCCGTAGGCGGCCGCGAGTTCGACCGGGTTGCCGGCATCGCGCAGGTTGAGGAAGTTGACTCCTTTGACCACCCGCCCGTCGTGGACGTCCAGACAGGGAATCACCCGGATCGCGACGCTCATGGGCTCAGACTAGCGGCGCTCAGCCGGCCACCGTGATGGTCACCCGACGGTTGAGCGCCCGCCCCCGGATGGTCTCGTTGGTCGCCACCGGGCGGCCCTCGCCGTACGCCTTCACCTGGATCTGCGGCCCGGGCAATCGGGTTGCCAGCTCGGCTCGCACCGCGGCTGCTCGACGCTTCGCCAGACCCCGGTTGAACCACCCCGAACCTCGGTTGTCGGTGTGCCCGGCCACTAGGATGCGCGAGGACGACAATCTCTGCAGCCAGCTGGCTACACGGTCGAGCTCCGCTGCACCTTTGACAGTCAGGTCGGCCCGGTTGTAGCCGAAGAACAGGTCGGCCTTCAGCGTGATCACCCGGCCGTCGGTGATCACCGAGCCATTCAGGTTGGCCTCGGGAAAGGTCAGCCGATCAGCCGGCGCCGTGATGGCCAGAGCGGGCTGGTCACTGGACCGCTCGGGGTCGGGCGGTGCCGCGGTTTCGGCCCGGGCCGCGGCTGCGGGCAGCAGCAGCAGCAGCGCGACGAGCACACCCACCGCAGCCCTCATCGTTGCACCGGCACACGGGTGAAGTTGCCGGCGAGCGGAATGGATACCGCAATGGTCTCGACGCCGGCCGGCAGGCCCCTGAACACCGCCGAGAACGAGTGCGACTGGCCACCGGTGAGGAACTCATTCGCTTGCGATCGGGAACACGCACAGGTGCCCTCGGAGTCTCTGGCCGGCAGGTAGCGCAGCTGGTTCACCCCGTCGATCAGAAACACCCCGTCCGCGTAGGAGAGGTCGTTGACGACCTCGGCGCCCGACCCGGGAACGGTGGCACGCCGGCCGTCGCTGAACACGCTCTGGCCGATCGGGACCCCCTCGGTGAGGTGCAGGGTCGTGGTCGGATCTCCGGTGTTGGTGACCGTCCAGGTGAGCGAGGTGAGGCCGTCTCGGACCTCCACCTCGTTGAGGGTGATCGTTGCTCGGCTGCCTCGGATGCTCGCTGCGCGGGTGGCGATCACCGGCAGCCCGGTGGAAGCCGGCGACGGCGACGCCACCGTTTCGCTCTGCACGGGCGACGCGGATGCCGTGGATGGCGTGGTGCCCACCGGCGTGGACGGGTGTTCGCCGCCGGCCGTGCAGCCGGCCAAAGCGAGAACGAACGGGATCAGGCAGCATCTGAGGCGCATGGGGAACAGCTCCTTCCGGTTTGCTCACCGTAGAAGCAGGCGAGCAGCGTCCGGACGGTTATCCACAGGTTCTGGAGAAGATCGTGCCGGACTCGGCCGGTGCGTGCAGGAGTTGTTCAGCCGGTCACGGTGATGGTGACCCGCCGGTTCAGCGCCCGTCCCTTCGAGGTTTTGTTGGTGGCCACCGGGTGACGCTCGCCGTAGGCACGAATCCCGCCCTTCAGTTCGGCGCTCCGCTGCCGGAGGCCGTCCAGCACGGCCTCGGCCCGGCGCTTCGACAGGCCCTTGTTGTACCGCGCCGAACCCTTGCTGTCGGTGTAGCCGTTGACCCGGACGCTGGTCGCGTTCAGTTCGGTCAACCGGGCCGCCGCCCGATCCAACGCCGTCGCCGCTCGCGAGTTGAGCGTCGCCTTGTTGTAGGCGAAGAACACGTCCGTCTTCAGCGTGATCACCGTGCCGTCCTCGGTGACCGAGCCGTCGACGCTCGCCTGCGGAAAGTCGAAGGTCAACGTCTGGGCATCGAACGGCACCGTCTGCGCATCGAAAGCGACCACCGGGAACGTGACCGCGGTGGACGGGTCGATCGGGGACGCAGTGGGGTCCGCCTGCGCCCCCGCCGCGGGCACGGCAACCAGGCCGATCGCCAGGACCGCGGTGGCGAGCCGCTTCACCGCTGGACCTGAACGCCCCGGAACGTGCCCCCGCGCACGAGCACCACGTCGATCGTGTTCACCCCGTCCGGCAGGGCCTTGAACACCGCGTCGAACGATTGCTGGGCACCCGGCCGGATGAAGATGCTGGAGGGCGCATAGCTGCAGACGCAGCGGCCCTCGGCGTCGCGAGCGGGCAGGTAGCGCAGCCGGTTGGCAGTGTCGAGCAGGTAGATCCCGTCGACGTAGTAGATGTCGTCGGGTACCTGCTGCTCGGTGCCAGGCACCGTTGCGGTGCGGCCGTCGCCGAAGAGGTCGCCGGACATCTGGATGCCCAGCCCGCTGGTGCCGCGCGCTTGATCGTTGCGCAGCGTCCAGGTGAGGCTGGTGACGCCGTTGCGAACCACCACCTCGTTCAGGATCACCGTGGCCGGGATGCCGCTGATGCTGATCTGCCGGGACGCGATCTCCGGGCGTTGCATGGCCGTCTGCGACGGGCTGGCCGACCCCGACGCGGTCGGCTGAGTCGTGGCCGGCGGCGCACTGGGCGGCGCACTCGACTGGCCCGGGCCCATGCCGGGCAGGGTGCAACCGGCGAGCACGAGCAGGGCGACCAGGGTCAGGGCGATGCGGCGCATGGGACTCCTCAGGGCGGGCGACACGTCCGCGCCACGCTACCCGACGCCGGGGTCAGCCCGATCTCGACGACCATCGGGCCGCGTGCACCCGTGGCCGTTCAGTCCTCCAGCGGTGCCGCATCGACCACGCCCCGGCGTACCCGGTCGACGACCTCGCGGCAGGTGGTTCGCAACGGACCGGCTCCGGATGCCTGCGCCACCTGGCCCGCCAGGTCGACCACCTGTCTGGCCCAGCGGACGAAGTCGCCGGCGGTCAGGCCGGAATCGTCCAGCACCTCGCCCAGCGGATGACCGGCGGCCCAGGCATGGATCGGCTCCGCGAAGCCGATGTCGGGTTCGGGGCCCCGGTCCAGCCGATGGTCGCGCTCGGTCAGCCCGACCTGGCGCCAGATGCCGCGGAGCGCCTGCTGGGCCGACTCGCTGGGCCGATCCGGCATCCGCGGCGGCCTGCGCTTGTCGCCCCCGCGGGCCTCGTAGACCAGGGACGACAACACCGCCGCCAACTGGGCAGCGCTGAGCTCGTCGAACACCCCGGCCCGGATGCACTCCGCCGTGACCAGATCGAGCTCGGAATAGATCCGGGCCAGCATCCGTCCGGCGTCGGTGACGTCCGCACCGCCGTCGCCCAGATAACCCAGTGATTCCAGCACCGAGCAGATTCGGTCGAACTTCACCGCAATCGTGTTGGTGCGCCGGTCCGCCTGGCGCTGCAAACCCTCGTTGTCGCGCTCCACCCGGAGAGCCTGCTCGGCCCACCGAGCATGATTCTCCCGGTCGGGGCAGGAGTGGCAGGGATGTGCGTGCACCTGCCGGCGCAGCTCGACGATCCGGTCGGCCGCCTCGGCGTCCATCGCGCCCGGCGAGTGGCGCGGAGCGGACAGGTCCACCTCGGCCAGCTTCGACCGGAACGCGGCGGACAGGTTACGCCGCGACGCGGGCTGGCGGGGGTCGAAGTGCTTGGGGATCCGCATCCGTCCGGCCACCAACGGCGGCGTGGGGAAGTCGACCAGTGAGAGCCGCTTCAGTTGCCGCTCCTCGGTCATCACCATGGGGTGCGGGTCACCCTTGGCCAGGCCGGGGTCGACCACCACGGCCCAGCCGGTGTGCCGTCCGGCGGGCACCCGCACGATGTCCCCGGGCTGCAGCGCCAGCAGCACCGTGATCGACTCGGCCCGGCGATCGGCTCGACGGTTGCGGGCCGCGTCGGCCTCCAGGGCCGAGATCTCGGCCCGCAGTCGTGCGTAGCCGGCGAAGTCGCCCCGGTCGCAGGCCGCCTGGGCCAGAAAGCCCTCGATCTTCTCGGTGTTCCGGGCGATGGTGCGGGCCAGACCCACCACTCCACGGTCGGACTGGTACTGGGCGAACGATTGCTCCAGCAGCACCCGGGCACGGTCCCGTCCGACGCTGCCGACCAGGTTGACCGCCATGTTGTACGTGGGCGCGAAGGACGACCGCAGCGGATAGGTGCGGGTCGAGGCCAGGCCGGCCAGCCCCCGCGGATCCATGCCGGTCTGCCACAGCACCACCGCATGTCCCTCGACGTCGATGCCTCGGCGGCCGGCGCGTCCGGTCAACTGGGTGTACTCACCGGGCGTGATCGGGGCGTGGCTCTCGCCGTTGTACTTGACCAGCCGTTCCAGCACCACGCTGCGGGCGGGCATGTTGATGCCCAGCGCGAGGGTCTCGGTGGCGAAGACGACCTTCACCAGGCCACGGACGAATGCCTCCTCGACCGCCTCCTTGAACGCGGGCAGCAGGCCGGCATGGTGGGCGGCAATCCCGTTGCGCAAGGCGTTCAGGAAGCCGGCATAGTCGAGGGCGGCCAGATCGGAGGGGCCCAACCCCTCGGTGTGCGCCGCCGCGATCCCCTCCAGCTCACGCCGCTCTGCGCCCGTGGTCAGCCGCAACCCCGAATGCATCAGTTGTCCCACCGCGGCGTCGCAGCCGGCCCGGCTGAAGATGAAGAAGATGGCCGGCAAGAGCGCCTCGGCGTCCAGGCGTTCCACCGTGGCGTCACGGCGGGGCACCAGAGACGACCTGGGCTGGCGGCGCTCGATGGTGTTGCGGACCCGGCGGCTGCGCATCGTCCGCGAATCGTCGCGCACCCCGCGAGATTCCTCCTTGGCCAGCCGGAGCAACTCCGGGTTCACGTCGACTGGCCCGGCCGGCTGCGGGCGGGCGGTCGGCGCCTCGTCCGCGAACAGGTCGTAGAGCCGTCGGCCGGCCATCACGTGCTGGAACAGCGGCACCGGACGGCGCTCCGACACCACGATCCGGACGTCGCCGCGGACCTCATCCAGCCAGGCGCCGAACTCTTCGGCGTTGCTGACGGTGGCCGACAGCGACACCACCTGAACGGTTTCGGCCAGCCCGATGATCACCTCCTCCCACACCGCGCCGCGGAACCGGTCGGCCAGGTAGTGCACCTCGTCCATCACCACGAAGCCAAGCCCGCGCAGCGTCCGGGAGTTGGCGTAGATCATGTTGCGCAGCACCTCGGTGGTCATCACCACCACGGGCGCCTCTGAGTTGATCGAGGTGTCGCCGGTGAGCAGGCCGACCCTCTCGGCGCCGTGGCGCTCGACCAGGTCGTGGAACTTCTGGTTGCTGAGCGCCTTGATCGGGGTCGTGTAGAAGCACTTGGTGCCCTGTTCCAGGGCCAGGAAGACCGCGAACTCGCCGACGACGGTCTTGCCAGAGCCGGTCGGTGCGGCGACCAGAACGCCGGAGCCGGCCTCGACATGGCCGCACGCCTCGAGCTGGTAGGGGTCGAGGGGAAAGCCATAGCCGGCGGCGAACGCCGTCAGGTGGGACTCGGTGCTCATCGCGGCCAACCTACCGCCCGCAACGCATGGCCTGGTGCAGCCGGGCCGACCCAGCTCTGCCTGCCCGACCGGGTGGGATGGTGCTGCCAGCTGGGAGGTTCGGCTCGGTCGGGTGGGACTATCGGGTTCGATCAGCAGAGCACGCTGAGCGCCGCCCGCACCGCGGTGACCCTCAGTGGCACCTCGCCGAGCAGCTCGCCGTCGCCGCTGCCGATCAGGCCGTCGCCGTCCAGCACCACCGTGGTGGCCTGCAGCCGCTCCACCGCCGGGTTCGTCACGAAGCCGCCGGTGTACAGCGAGGGCAGCAGCCGCAGCAGGGTGGCCCGCGACACCGGATGGATCACGGTGAGATCGAGTAGACCATCGGCCGGATCGGCGCCCGGGTAGGCCCGCATGCCGCCACCGAAGAACTCCGAGTTACAGACGAACACCGCCATCGACGCCAGGTCGCGCTGAACACCGTCGATGGTCAGCCGGTAGTTCAGCGGGCTGAACGTGCGCAGTTCCGCCAGCGCCGACCAGGCGTAGGCCAGCGGGCCAAGGGGCACCCGGATCTGTCCGGCCCGGAGCGCCACCCGGGAGTCGAAACCGGTGGACACCACACAGCCGACCCAGCGGGTGGAGCCATCCGGACGTTCGACCCGGGCCAGATCCAGCCGGCGAACGGTTCGCGACGCCAGCGCCCGCACCGCCTCGGAGAGATCCAATGGGAGGCCGAGCCCACGGCAAAGGTCATTGCCGGTGCCGGCCGGCAATATTCCGAGCGGCACCTCGGACGAGGCGCAGGCATTGATGCCGAGGTGAGCCATGCCGTCCCCACCCATCACTAGCAGCAGATCGGCCTCGGCCACCCCCCGCCGGCAGGCACTCTCGGACTCGGCCAGGCTGCCGGCCTCCACGATCCGCAACCGGGTGCCGGGCATCGCGGCCTGCAACGCGTGAACGACCCGGGGTAACGCCCGTCCGGCGCGTCCCCGTCCGGCTGTCGGGTTGACCACCAGGTCGCAGCGCGCCGGCGCCGCGGTCACGGACTGGCCACGAGCTCGGCGGCCAGTCGCTTCGCCTTCCGCCTGTCGTTCAGGTGGCAGACCAGTTCGGCGATCAGGAAGAGCAGGCTCATCGGCACGGCCAGCGCCAGCATCGAGAACGGGTCGGTGGACGGGGTGGCCGCCGCACCGAAAACGAAGGTGCCGAAGATCACATAAAGCCGGGCCTTGGCCAGTTGCTTCGCCTTCAGCACACCGACCAGGTTTGCGCCGACCACGACCACCGGCATCAGGAAGCCGAGCCCGAACACCAGCATCAGTTGCAGCATCAGTTCGAGGAACTTGTCGATCTCGATCAGGTTGGTGATCGGCACCGACTGCGGGGTGAACGACATCAGCACCGAGATGCCCTGCGGAAGGATCAGGTAGCCGACCGCCACCCCGGACAGGAACAGCGGCAGTGCGACGCCGACGAACAGCAACGCCCACCGTTTCTCGCGGGACAGCAGCGCCGGCACGATGTACGCCCAGATCTGGTACAGCCAGACCGGGGCGGCGAGCACCAGGCCACCGACTCCACAGATCTTCATCGCCAGGGTCAGCGGGGTGGTCACGCCGGACAGCACCATCTGCGTGCTCAGCTCAGGGTTGGTGACGCTGAGGATCTCTTTTGCCTGCAGCCACGGTTGGGTCAAGAACAGGTACACCTGGCTGTAGAACACCGCGATGATGATCATGCCGACCACGATGAAGATCGCCGAGAAGAGCACCCGGTAGCGCAGTTCGCGCAGGTGATCGCCGAGGGACATCACGCCGTCGGGCGAAGTGGGAGGCGGTTTCAGCCACCCGAAGCTGATGCGTCGGGCCACGACGGGTCAGGCCGGTTGGCCTTTGTCCTTCGGCTCCTGGACGATCTCGCCCTCGTGCACGATGCCGTCCGGCTCGGCGCTGGTCGCCGGCGGCAGCACCGCTGGTGGCGTCGTCGCCTGGGGCTCGTCGGTCTTCTTCAGCGTGGAGGTCTCTTCTTTGAACTCGCGAATCGCCTTGCCGGCGTTCTTACCAGCGCTGGCGAGCCGACTGCCGCCGAAGACGAGAAGGGCGATGATGGCCAGGATGACCCATTCCATACCGCCGGGCAGGCCGAACATTTACTCTGCGCTCCTTGGGTTGCAGTAACTGGGTGAGTCTACTCACTGCTGGGAAGCTGCACCTGCGACACCAGCTCGGCCAACTCGCCGGCCCGGGTGCCGAGCATCTGCAGTTCGCTGAACAGGTCGGACGCCTTGTGCGTCAGCCACAGGGCGTACGACGCCACAGTGATCGCCCCGGCCAGGGCGATGCCACCGAAGATCAGCACCCACATCATGCGCCGAGACTAACCGATCGCGGGCAGGCCCTGGTACAGGGCGAGGGTCTCCGCCGCCGCGGCGCGGGCAGACTCGGCAGCCTGCGGCGGGTCGACGGCGAGCACGTTCAGCCCCAGCCGCAGCAGCACCGCCCGCAGCCAGGCCGGATCCGCGACCAGCAGCTGGATCCGCCAACCGGGGTCGGCAGGCTCCACCGAGCGGACCGGGTAGTACTCGCTGATCCAGCGAGCCTGGTCGGTCACGGTGAGGGTGACCAGCGCTGCTTCCGGACGGACTTCGAGCCAGCCGCCATCGAAGGCCGGCGGGTCACCGTGGTCGCTCACGCCGCCGTCGGCCGGTTCGACGTCGGTGATCCGATCCAGCCGGAAGGTGCGCCACGCGTCCCGGTCACGGCTCCAGCCCTCCAGGTACACGTAGCCGTCGCGGACGCTCAACCGGTGCGGCTCGACCACCGGCCGGGTGGTCTCCGCCCGGGTCAGGCCGTCGTAGCTGAGCCGGACCGCAGCCCCGTCTGCGATGGCCGTTGCCAACCGCTCGCGGATCGCACTCTCCGACGTGGCGACCGCGAAGCCGACCCGCTTGCTCTCCTGCGCACCGGCGACCGTCGACAGCTTGGCGAGAGCGGTGTCGACCGCCTTGCCGGACGCGCCACCGGTTACCTCGCGGACGGCGCGCAGGGCGACGATCAGGCTGGTCACCTCTTCGATCGTGAAGCGCATCGGCCGAGACAGGTAGTCGGCGTTGGACAGGCTGATCCGGCCCTGTTCCTGCACGGCGTCCATGTCGATGTCGATCAGGTCGCCCGGCATACCGCCGGGCAGTCCGACGAACCACAACACCTCCAGGTCGGCCAACAGCCGTCGCGGGGTGACGCCGAAGGCCGACGCCGTACTGTTCAGGTCGGCGTCGGGGTGGGCCTGCAGGTACGGCACCAGAGCGAGCAGCCGTGACACCTGCTCCACCGACGTGCTCACGAGGCCTCCGCGATGGCGGTCAGCCGGCCGACCACCTGGCGGCGCAACTCCAGCGGCTCCAACACCAGCACTGCCGGACCCTCACCACAGACCTCGGCGACGAAATCGCCGTCCTGGGTGTACGGCACCCGCCAGGCCGCGAACCCGGACGGCAACGCGACGCTGGTCGCTACCTGCTCACCCCGGCGGCGCAGATCGGGTGCCTTGTCGCCACGGATGGCGAGCACCGCGGTCGCGTCCGCCGGGGACGGCTCCAGTGACCGGGTCAGCTCGGCCAGGTCCAGATCGGGCAGGTCATAGGCGGCGGGGCGGCCGATGGTCTGCGGCAGGTCGTCGATCCTGGCCAGCTTGAACATGCGCGGAGCCTGCCGGGTGCGGTCCTGGCCGAGCAGATACCAGGAGCCGCGCCGGTAGGTGAGAATCCACGGTTCCACCTCGCGACGAGCGCCGCGGTAGCCGAAACCGACCGCCGTCCGGGTCATCGTGGCTTGCCAGAGCGGTTCGAAGGCAGGCTCCTTGGCGCCGATGCTAGGGCTGGTGCCGCTCAGCCGGGACGCGTCCGGGTCGACGCCGGCCGCTCGGAGCTTGGCCAACGCACTGACCGTCTGCTCCGCCAGCGTGGCCGTGCCCCAGACCTGGCTGGCCAGGCCAAGTGCGGTGGCCTCGGCAGCGCTGAAGTCGATCGGGGGCAGCTCGAAGTCCTGCCGACGGATCCGGTAGCCGATCTCATCCGGAAACAGGGCCGAGTTGCTGCCGGTCTCGACTGGGACGCCCATCGCGCGCAGATCGTCCTTGTCGCGCTCGAAGGTGCGTTCGAACGCGGCGTCGCTGAGCCCGGAATAGCCCTCGACCACCTCGCGCACATGGTTCTTGTCGAGGAATCGGCGGGCCATCAGCAGGCAGATCGCGAGGTTCATGATCCGCTCGGACTTCCGTGGCGCCATCCCGTTCATCCCCCTGCCGTGTCGGTAGGCGACGTTACCAGCGGTCCTTGCCCGTTCGTGGACGGCGGACGGATTGCGGGCCGTTGACCGCGGAGGGGCGGGGCACGCTGCAAGATTCGACACCAGGATCCACGTCATCAGCGCGACCCGGCTGGGCTGAACTCCTCACGTGTTGTGAGCTGTCGCGATGTGTTTTGCTGGGGGGATGGCCGGCCGGTTCGCTCCCTCCCCCACTGCGGAGTTGCACGTCGGCAACCTGCGGACCGCACTGGTGGCCTGGTTGGCGGCCCGCAGTACGGGGCGGGAGATCCTGCTCCGGATCGAGGACCTGGACGTCACCCGGGTCGCCGCCGCACCGGCGGTGGCTGCCGGTCAGCTCGCCGACCTGGCGGCGATCGGGTTGGACTTCGACGGCGATGTGGTGTGGCAGTCGCAACGGCTGCCGCTTTACGCCGAAGCGCTCGCAAGGCTGGACACCTACGAGTGCTTCTGCACCCGCCGCGAGATCGCCGAGGCCGCCTCAGCACCCCAAGGGGACAGCTACCGCCCCTACCCGGGCACCTGTCGAGAACTCACCGAGCGCGACCGGGCCGAGCGACGGCGAAGCCGACCGCCCGCCCTTCGGGTGCGGGCGGAGGCAGCCAGCGAGACCGTCCACGACCTGCTGGCCGGCGATGTCACCGCCGTGGTGGACGACTTCGTGGTGCGCCGCAACGACAAAGTGCCCGCCTACAACCTGGCCGTCGTGGTGGACGACCTGGCTCAGGGCATCGATCAGGTGGTGCGCGGCGACGACCTGCTGAGCAGTGCGCCCCGGCAGGCCTGGCTGACCCGCCGGCTCGGCGGATCGGTGCCTCAATACCTGCACGTACCTCTCGTGCTGAACGCGGAGCGACGCCGGTTGGCCAAGCGTGACGGTGCCGTCACCCTGGCCGACTTGGGCCGGCGTGGGATTGATCCAGCGGCCGTGCTGGGCCGGCTGGCAGTGTCGCTCGACCTCACCGAAGTGCGCGAACCGGTCACAGCTGCCCAACTCGTGGAGCGCTTCGACCCCCGCACCCTCCCCCGGCACCCCTGGGTGCTGGCTCGGAACGCGTCCGACTAGAGTTTCGAAGACGGTGCCGATATCCCGCCACCCTTGGCGGTTGAACGGACGTCAGCCCGGCTCGAAGGGAAATGGGCACAGGTCGGACACGCGGCTCAATCGCGGGCGGTCAGCACCACCGGACCATCGGCCGTGATCGCGATGGTGTGCTCGCTGTGCGCTCCGCGCGACCCGTCCGCGCTGCGCAGCGTCCAGCCGTCCGGGTCGGTGAAGATCCGGTTCGTCGACTGCAGGAACCAGGGCTCGATCGCAATCACCAGGCCCGGCTGCAGCTTCAGCCCTCGGCCGGGGCGTCCGTCGTTGGACACGTGCGGGTCGCCGTGCATGGTGCGGCCAACGCCGTGCCCGCCGAACTCGAGGTTCACGGTCAACCCTGCAGCCCTGGCCGTCTCGCCGATGGCGTGGCTGATGTCGCCCATCCTGTTGCCGACCACCGCCTGGGTGATCGCTGCGGCGAGCGCCTGTTCGGTGGCCTTGATCAGGGCCAGATCCTCGGCCCGCGGCCGGCCGACCACAATGCTGACAGCCGAATCGGCCACCCAGCCGTTCATCGATGCGGCGAAGTCGACGCTGAGCAGATCGCCGTCCCGGAGCCGGTAGTCGTGTGGCAAACCGTGCAGCACGGCGTCGTTGACCGACGTGCACAACACCTTGCCGAACGGCGAGCCGCCGAAGGACGGGTGGTAATCGAGGTAACAGGAAATCGCACCCTGTGCTCGTGATCAGATCATGGGCCAGGGCGTCCAGGTCGAGCAGGTTGACCCCGACGTCGGCGGCCTCGGTCAGCGCGGTGAGCACGTCGGCCACAAACCGTCCGGCGGGGCGCATCTCATCCACCTGCCGGGGCGTCCGTAACTCGATCATGCGCTCAGCGTAGTGAGCGTCGGCCGGCGAGCCGCAGCCGGGCAGCCGTCCCGACACCCTGGGTACGCTGGCCACCCGGCGGAGCTGACCAGACCCCGCGTGCATGGAGCCAGCAGCAGCCCAGATCCAGCACCCGCCATGGTGCTGAATCTGGGCGGCTTGTGGGCCGGACTCGGGCGCTACCGCAGCATCCATTCGTCGGTGCTGTAGTCGGTGCGGCCGTCGGCAGCGGTGAAATCCGTCCAGGTGTAGACCCGCAGGTAGGTGACGCCGCTGTAGACGTAGGTCTTCACCCACACGTACTTGGTCGACCAGCTGTGGGTGTAGGTGGCGCGCTGCCAGCCGTCGGTCATGGCGGTGGCCCGCCTCGTGCCCCAGTCACAGTCGGTGGGTGTGCACCGGCCGTAGGGGCGCAGGGTGAAGTACGACTGGCCGCCGGTGCAGTTGCCGTTCTGGTCGCAGAGCCGCACGTCGTCGCAGACGAAGACGACGTTGACCTTGGTCAGCGAGGCGTTGGCCGGGCTGATGTTGCGCCAGTTGCCCTGCATGGCCGGGGTCAAACAGAGCGCCGCTGCGGTGGACGCGCTGACGGTGGTGGCGCCGATCGCGCCGGCCATGGCGATCACCGCGGCGATCAGAAGGCGCACCAGCTTGTGCGGCGTGGAGGTGTGGGTCATTGGGAGTCCCCTCGGATTACGGACACCCGGGGTTAGGCGTCCAGTGCTCCCAAGACGCGCGCTGGGCCGTCGGGGATACATCCCGAGGCATACGCAGTGCTACCACCCACTCGTTGAGCCTGTCGAAACCACCCGCTGGTTGAGCTTCGAAACCACCCGCTGATCGAGCCTGGCGAAATCACCGGTCTCGACAAGCTCGACCGGCGGAGGAAGCTCGATCCGGCAGGTCAGGCCGCCTGCGCCCCCGCGTACAGGATGTCGACCACGTAGACGACCGTGTCACCGGCCTCGACGGGCGGGTTGTTGCTGCCCTGGGGGTAGCCGTCCGCAGGCGGCAGCACCAGCAGGACGCGCTGGCCGATCTTCTTGCCCAGCAGACCTTTCTGCCAGCCTGGAATAGTGCTGGAGAGCAGGCCACCATCGATGTTGGCGGTCTTGTCCTCGATCACCTGACCGGTCTTCCACGAATAGCCGATGTACTTCACCGCGATCACGTCCTTGGCGGTGACTTCGCGGCCGGTGCCAGTGGTCAGCGGCTGGGCGACCAGCTTCGTCGGGGGGTCGGTCTTGGGAATGGCAACCGTTATCTTGCCGTCCTTCTCGGTCACGACGGGCAGGCCGGCCGGGGGGGTGATCGCCTTGCCGGTGGGGGCGCCGAGCACGGTGTCCACGATGTCGATCACGAAGATCAGCGTGTCGCCCACCTCGACGCCGATGTCGGCGCTGCCGCCATTGGAGTCGTAGCCCTCCGAACCCGGCATGGCGACCAGGATCCGGCTGCCGACCTTCTTGCCCTCGAGGGCGGTCTTGAAGCCAGGCACTACCTGCTCGAGGTTGAACATGGCGGGCTGTCCTGAACCGAAGTTGCCGTCGAACGCCTTGCCGGTGCGGCCGTTGACACCCTGGTAGTACGCAAACACGTACGACGGGTTGACCACGGCGCCATCGCCGGCGGTCATCAGGTCGACCCGGGTCTTGTCGATCGCCCAGGGTGACTTCACCGTGACCGTCGGCTTCTCACCGAACTTCGGGTTCTTCACCGTGATCGCGTCCAGATTGGTGGACGGCTTGATCGTCGAACTCGGCGACGCGCTCGGTGACGCGGACGACGATGCCGACGGCGAGGCCGCAGACGGGGAAGTGGACGGGGTGGCCGCCTGGCTGCAGGCGGCGAGCGCGAGCATTGCTACGGAGCAGGCGGCAGCGAGGAAGGTCTTGATCACGGCGGATGGCACCCCACGACTGTAGTCGACGGGCCGAGGCGCCACGGTCAGCGTCCGTCAGTGTCCTGGCGCGACCCAGGACGCCGACAACCGGCCGAGCATCGTCTCCACGGCCTCGTCCGCGACCGCCAACGGGTCGCCAAGAGTGACCGTGTGATCCGCTCGACCTCCGGACGGCTCGGGCAGGTCGTGTGCGGTGAACTGCATCCAATCCACGGTGTAGCGGCGTCGTTCGGCCTGCGCGGTGCGGATCAGCCGGCCGCGCAGAACTGCCCGGGTGTCGGACGGCGGCGCCAGCAGTGCGGTTTCGACCGCCGCCGGATCGGTGAGCCGGACCGCGGCGCCCCGCGCCTCCAACAGCCGGAATAGCCCGCGCGGCGCGCCGTCGTCGGTGCTGGTCAGGTCGTGGAAGGCCAGATCGACCTGGACCAGCCGGCGATCGTCGGACGCCAGCCCGCGCGAGTCGGCATAACGCCGTAACAGCGCTCGTTTGGCCACCCACTCCACCTCAGCAGCCAGCGACTCCTCGGCGCCGGCCTGCAGCGCGGCCAGCACCCGCGCCCACTGCTCGACCACCGGGGAGTCACCGGCCAGCGCCAGGTACTCGGCTTGCACATCGAGGGCGCCGATGGTCCGTCCGGACGCCAGGGTCAGCACGGCTCGAGGATCCTGGGCGGTGGCGCTCAGGGCGCCGGAGACGTCGGCCAGTTCGAGCTCGGGCAGGGCCGTTCCAGCCTGCCCGGCGGTCTCGATCGCGGCCAGCACGGCCAACAGGCTGCCCACTTTCAGTGCCGCGGACGGCTCCGAAAGATTCGAGTCACCCGAGATCACATGCAGTCGCCGGAACCGGCCTGGATCGGCCAGCGGCTCGTCCCGGGTGTTGATCAGCGGACGGCTGCGCGTGGTCATCGACGACAACTCGTCGTGCAGCACCGCGGCCCGCTGGCTGATCGTGAATCCTGACGGCGTCCAGCGGCCGGTACCGCAGAGCACTTGCCGGGTGACCAGGAACGGGGTCAGCGCGGCCGCCAGCGCACGCAGGTCGAGCGCCCGAGCGATGCTGTAGTTCTCGTGGCAGCCGTAGGAGTTGCCGTGTGAGTCCACGTTGTTCTTGAACAGCCGCAGTTGCACCGGCTGGTCGTCCGCGGCGCCGTCGGCCTCGGCCCGCCGGGCCAGCCGAACAACCAACTCGTCGCCGGCCCGCTCGTGCACCAGCAGGTCGGCCACGCTCGCACACTCAGCCGTCGCGTACTCAGGGTGGGAGCCGACGTCGAGGTACAGCCGGCCACCGTTGCGCAGGAACACATTGGAGCTGGCGTGCTCGCGCTCGAGCGGTGCGAACAGTCGCTGGGCCGCCTCGCCGCCGCTCAGCCTGGGCGCGCGTGGACCGTCGGCCTTGCGTCCGACCAGGGCGTACTCGGTCTCGACACCGACCACCCGCTGCGCTGACCGCACGACCTACAGCCCAGCCAGGTCCATCAGCGCGCCAAGCTCTTCGCGGCTCAGCTCACGCAGCTCGCCCACCTTCAACTGGCCGAGCCGCACCGGGCCGACCGCGATCCGGCTGAGCCTGTGCACTGGGTGCCCGACGGCCTCGAACATGCGCCGGACGATCCGGTTGCGGCCCTCGTGCAGCACCACCTGGACGATGCTTCGGGTGCCGCCGCGCTGAATCAGCTTCACCTTGTCGGGCCGAACCGGGCCGTCCTCCAGGGTGATTCCCCTGGTCAGCTTGCGTAGGGTCACGTTCTCGATCACACCTTCGACCTCGGCGACATAGGTCTTGCTGATCTCGTGGGACGGATGCGCCATCCGCTGGGCGAAGTCGCCGTCGTTGGTGATCAGCAGCAGCCCTTCGGTCGGGGTGTCGAGCCGTCCGACATGGAACAGGCCCTCCTTGACCCGCTTGCCCAGGTAGTCGGAGATGGTGCTGCGGCCCTGGGGGTCCTCCATGGTGGAGACGACGCCGCGGGGCTTGTGGAAGATCAGGTAGGCGTGCCGGCGCGGCGGCGGAATGCGGGCTCCGTCCACCCGGATCACGTCCGTCAACGGATCCACCCGCCGGCCCTGCTCGGTGACGGTGCGGCCGTTCACCTCGACCAGGCCGTCGTCGATCAGCTCTTCACAGTGCCGCCGGGAGCCGATGCCGGCCGCGGCCAGCACCTTCTGCAGCCGGATTCCTTCCGTGGACGGCTCGGTCATCACCTTTCCTCGCTGATCATGGCCGGCTCGGCGGTTGCGCCGGTCGAAACCCGGTCACTGGGTGAGCGTGTCGACGACCCGGTCTCGACCAGCTCGACCGGCGGGGTTTCAGCGGACGGCTGGAGGGCCTGGCGCAGTTCCGCGTCCAGTTCGGCGGCGTCAGGCAGGTGCGGCGCGATCGGCGGCAGGTCGTCCAAGCCGGCCAGGCCGAGCCGTTCGAGGAACTGGTTGGTGGTGCCGAACAACATCGCCCCCGAATCGGGATCGCGGTCGACCTCCTGCACCAGATCGCGGGTGACCAGAGTGCGTAGCACCCCGTCCACGTTCACGCCGCGGACGGCGGACACCCGGCCACGCGAGATCGGCTGCAGATAGGCGACCACGGCCAGGGTCTCCAAAGCCGCCTGGGAAAGCTTGGCGTGCTGACCCTCGATCAACCAGGCGCCGATCAGATCGGCGTGCTCCGCCCTGGTCCAGTACCGCCAGCCTCCTGCGACATAGCGCAGTTCGAAGCCCCGTTCGGTGTCGTCGTAAAAGGACGCCAGGTCGGCGAGCGCCTGCTCGACCACCGGAATCGGGGCCCGGACGGCCTCTGCCAGTTCGGCGGTGGGCATCGGCTCGGTAGCCATCAGCAGCAGCGCCTCGAGCGGTGCGGTGATCGGCCTGGCGTCAGGTGCTGCGGGGAGCGTCTGCGCGGCCTCAGTCATCGATAACCTCCTGAGGTTCGTTCTCGGTGTCGAACTCGGCCGAAATCGCGATCACGTCCGCGTCACCGCCGACCCACCGTACTCGCAACTCACCCAACGGCGTCAGCTGTTCGAAGGCCACCGCTCGCTCGCGGAACAGTTCCAGCAGGGCCAGGAAGCGGGCCACCACGACCAGCCGCTCGCCGGCGTCGGCGACCAGGTCGCGGAAACTGGCTGAGCCGAGGTCGCGCAGTCGCTGCACGATCAGGTCGGCCTGGTCACGCACACTGACCTGGGCCTGGTGCAGATGGCTCAGGGACACCTGCTCGGCCGGTTCCGGAGTGAGCGCACGGGCGGCCAGCCAGGCCAGCTGATCGGCGGTGGCGGTGAACGTCAGCTCGGGCAACAGGGAGCGGAACTGGTCCTCCAGTCCGCCCGGACGGGGGTGCCGCCGGTCTGCTGTGGCCAGGGTCTCGGCGATCCAGGCGCTGACCCGCTTGAAGGCGCGGTACTGCAGCAGGCGGGCGAACAGAAGGTCGCGAGCCTCCAGCATGGCCAGGTCCTCGGGATCGTCAACCTCGCCCTGGGGTAGCAGCCGGGCCGCCTTGAGGTCCAACAAGGTGGCCGCGACGACGATGAACTGGCTGGTCTGGTCGAGGTCCCAGCGGCCGCTGTCGTGGGTCGCCTGGCCCGCCTTCAGATGCGCCAGGAACTCGTCGGTGACAACCGACAGCGCCACCTCGGTGATGTCGAGTCGATGCCGCGAGATCAGCTGCAACAGCAGGTCGAACGGCCCCTCGAAGTTGGTCAGCCGAACGATGAAGCCCGGCACCGGTTCGGTCGTCGTGGCGGTCACGATTCGTCGAGCTGCCGGATCAGGTCGGAGTCCTCGCCGTTGGCGTCCAGGTCGGCGACGATCAGCGCGATCGCGGCCCGGACGATCCGACCCCGGTCGACTGCGATGCCGTGCCGGGCTCGCAGGGTGAGCCGGGCCTGTTCCAGGGCGACCAGTTCTTGGGCGCTCACGTAGACGGTGATCTTCTCGTCGTGCTTGACCCGTCCGGACGGACGATTGTCGGCACCGTTGAGGATTTCGGTGGGTCGGAACAGCTCCTTGGCGCCGGGGAGCGCTACGCGCCGGGGCATCGTTGCAGCACCTCCCGCGCCAGCATCCGGTAGGCCTCGGCCCCCGGGGAGCTGCTGGCGTAGGTCGTGATCGGCTCACCTGCCACCGTGGTCTCGGGAAACTTGATCGTGCGTCGGATGACGGTGTGGAACACCCGGTCGCCGAAGGCCTGGACGACCCGGTCGAGCACCTCGCGGGAATGCAGGGTGCGGGCGTCGTACATGGTGCCGAGAATGCCGACGATCTCGAGCTCGGGGTTGAGCCGGTCCTGCACCTTGCCGATGGTGTCGTTGAGCAGGGCCAGGCCGCGCAGGGCGAAGAACTCGCACTCCAGCGGCATCAGCACCCGGTCGGCGGCGGTCAGCGCATTGACGGTCAGCAACCCCAGCGATGGGGCGCAGTCGATCAGAATGATGTCGTAGTCGCCGCGGATCTGGTTCAGGACTCGCTTCAGGGTCTGCTCGCGAGCCACCTCGGAGACCAGCTGAACCTCGGCCGCGGACAGGTCGATGTTGGCCGGCAGGATGTCGAGCCCGTCCACTACCGACGACACGATGATGTCGTGCACGTCGTGGTCGCGGGTCAGCAGCAGGTTGTAGATGCTCGTGTCGAGGGTGTGCGGGTTCACCCCGAGGCCCACCGAGAGCGAGCCTTGCGGATCGAAATCGACCAGCAGCACCCGGCGTCCGGTCTCGGCCAGGGCTGCGCCGAGGTTGATCGTGGTGGTGGTCTTGCCGACCCCGCCCTTCTGATTGCACATGGCGATGATCAGGGCGCGGGTGACTCCCTCGGGCGGCGGGGGCGGCACGGGGAAGTCCGGCAGCGGTCGGCCAGTGGGGCCGAGTGCGCGGCCATCGTCGACGGGGGCCTCGAACAGGGCCTCGGTTGTGGTGCTGATGTCGATCACGGAGCCTCCAAAGTGTCGATAAAGAGGCTAATACCCTCGTCTCGGAAGGCTCGGCGCCACGCCGGTCGGCGGCCAGGTGGTGCCTCACTCGGCAAACAGCCGGTCCTCGTCCTCTTGCGCGGTGAGCATGATTCGCACCCTGCGAACCACGTCGTGCGCAACCCCGAGGCGGGTCAGCGTGACCTGCACCTGCGGAGTGAGCCACACCTGCCGCTCGAGGGAGGCACGCTGCGCCGCGCTTCGCGTTCTGAGCCAGATCACCGGTTGACCGCCGGGTCCGGGCAGGCAATAGGCCTCGTTGACACCCCACGCTCCCAGTGAAGCGACGAGCGGCACCATAGCCGCCTGGACCGCTCGAGCGTGTTGGTCGTCCACCGCTCCACGGTAGTCCTCCCGGTACAGCTGACGTACGGGCAGGGCCCCGTCGGGCATGGACGGCATCCTCAGCAACGAGCAACTCCACCCGATCACGACCGCGGAGCCCGCGGAGAAGCGGTTCCCAACCGGCCTGGTCGGCCATCACCAGGGCGCCCGCGACGATGGCCAAGCGGGCCCACGCCTAGGGTGCGGCTGGCGGGGCGACGCAGCTGGCCACCTCGATCATGACGGGACAGCGGGCCGAGATCGACCCGATGAACGACTGCGGCAGCGCTGATCAGGTTCGCCCGGGATGTCCCGCGCCGGTCAGGCGTCCTGCCACACCCCGAGTTCGTTGCCGCTCGGATCGGTGAAGTGAAAGCGTCGACCACCCGGAAACTCGTACGGCCCCTTCGTCAGGGTTCCTCCGGCGCTCTCGACTGCGGCTGCAGTGGCGTCCAGGTCGTCGGAGTACAGCAGCACGAACGGGCTGCCGCCGACACTGCCCTCATCGGTGGCGTTCAGCCCGCCGACCTCGCCGTTGCCGTCACCGGCGACGATGCCGGCGTACTCCGGGCCGTAGGTGTTGAAGTGCCAGCCGAAGGCTGCTGTGTAGAACTCCATGCCCGCCGGGAGGTCATCGGTGGTGAGTTCGACGTACGCGATCGTGTGGTGTCTCGAAGAGGCGCTCATGGCCACAACGTAACGGTGCCCACAGACACTGCGGTATTCCCCGGTCGCCGTTACCCCTCGACTGGGTAGCCGGCCAGGCGAAGGTGCGTCGGTACCGCTAGCGGGCTCGCGGATGGGAACTGAGGAACACCTCGCGCAGGTGCTCCACCGTCACCAGGGTGTAGATCTGCGTCGTCGCAACTGAGGCGTGGCCAAGCAGTTCCTGCACCACCCGGACATCCGCTCCCCCGTCCAGCAGGTGGGTGGCGAACGAGTGCCGCAAGGTGTGTGGTCCGATCTCGGCGGTGATCCCGGCGTGGGTGGCGTGGTCGCGCAGCAGCCCCCAGGCCGACTGGCGGCTGAGCCGTCGGCCACGGGTGTTGACGAACAATGCCGGGGTCGCGGCCCGGGCGTTCGCCAGCATTGCGGGACGACCACGCACCAGCCAGGCGTCCAGCGCCTTCCGGGCATAGGAGCCGACCGGCACGATCCGTTCCTTGCGGCCCTTTCCGAACAGGCGCAGGCCGCCATCCGGATCGTGCACGACGGCCTGCACGTCGTCGATGTCGAGGCTGACCAACTCGGTGATCCTGGCGCCGGTTCCGTAGAGCAGTTCGAGCAGGGCCGCGTCCCGGAGCCCGGTCGGCGTGGCCGGATCTGGGCTGTCCAGCAAGGCCTGGACCTGGTCGATGCCGAGCGCCTTGGGCAGCCGTCGGCCGGCCTGCGGCGGCGAGACCCCGGTGGCCGGGTTGTCGCTCGCCACCCCGTCGTCCACCGCGAACCGATGCAGCGACTTCACGGCGCTCAGGGCGCGGGCCACGCTGGTCGGAGCCAGTGCCGCGCGCCCCCCGCTCCCCTCGCGCAGGCCAATGGCGAAGGCGGCCACGTCCGGTTCGGTGACTGCGGTCAACTCGTGGATCCCGCAACCCTCGAGATACTCGGCGTACCTGGCCAGGTCGCGGCGGTAGCCAGACACGGTGTTGGCGGAGGCGCCACGCTCGACGGTGAGATGATCGAGAAAGGATCCGACCACACGTTGCACCGGCACGGTCAGGCCAGCTTCGCGATCGCCTCGAGCTGTTCGCGGCGAACGGTCCGGGCCGGCCAGGGACTGCTCGCCGGCCGCAGGGCGTCCAGCCGGCCGCCGAGCCGGGCGGCCTCCAGGGCCAGGATCCCGGCCACCAGGGTCGGGCTCTGCACCTTGCCGGCGTAAATGCCGTCCAGCAGGTCGACCAACGGCATCAGGCAGATCTCCATGTCGAGTTCCTCGTGCTCGACCACGAACCCGTCCGGACGCGGAACGTCGCGCAGGCCGCGGGCCAGGAAGAACCGGATCGACTCGGAGTTGCACCCCGGTGAGGTGAACATGTCGATCAGGAGCCGCCAGTCGTCGGCGGCCAGCATTGCCTCTTCGGCAAGTTCCCGCTGGGCGGCGGCCAGCCACGACTCATCCTCGGCGTCGAGCAGGCCGGCCGGCGGTTCGATCAGCTGAAAACTGACCGGATGCCGATACTGGCGGACGACCACCACCCGGTCCAGTTCGTCCAGGGCGATAACGGCGACCGCGCCGGGGTGCATCAGGTACTGGCGGTTCATCGAATCACCGGTGGGGGTGACCACGGTGTCGTCGACATAGTCGGAGACCACGCCCTCACCGAGCACCCGATGCTGGCGAATCTGCCAATGCGCCTGGACGTCAGTCGCCTCGTCGCCGCTGAGCGTGCGCAGGTCGGAACGCATCAGGCTTCCTCGACCGGCAACCGCGAGGAGAGCCGGCGGGTCAGCGCGGCGGCGATCAATCCGACGAACAGCGGATGCGGTTTGGTCGGACGTGACTTCAGCTCGGGGTGCGCCTGGGTGGCGACGAAGAACGGGTGCCGCTTCTCGTCCAGCTCGACGAACTCGACCAGAGTGGAGTCGGGAGAGGTGCCGACCACCCGCAAACCGGCTTTCTCCAACTGTTCGCGATAGCCGTTGTTCACTTCGTAGCGATGCCGGTGCCGCTCGGCGACCCGGGTGGAGCCGTACAGCCGGGCCACCAGGGAACCTTTGACCAGGTCTGCCGGGTACGAACCCAGCCGCATCGTCGCACCCATCTGCCCATCCCCCGACACGTTCGCCACCTGCTCGGCCATGGTGGCGATCACCGGGGCGTTGGTGTCGGGCTCGAACTCGGTTGAGGCGGCGTCCGGCAACTCGCACAGGTCCCTGGCCACCTCGATCACCATGCATTGCAGACCGAGGCACAGCCCCAGGGTGGGCAGCTGATTCTCGCGGGCGTAGCGCAGCGCGCCGAGCTTGCCCTCCACCCCACGAATGCCGAAGCCACCTGGCACCACGATGCCGTCCAGTTCGCCGAGTTGGGCGGCGGCGCCGGCCGGCGTTTCGCACGAGTCGGACGCGATCCAGCGGATGTTCACCCGGGCGTGATTGGCGAACCCACCCGCCCGCAGCGCCTCGGAGACGCTCAGGTAGGCGTCCGGCAGGTCGATGTACTTACCGACCAGGCCGATGGTGACGTCCTCTTTGGGGTGGTGCACCCGATCAAGCAGATCGTTCCACTTCTTCCAGTTCACGTCGCGGAAGCTCACCCCGAGCCGGCGCACCACGTAGGCGTCCAGGCCCTCGTCGTGCAACACCTTGGGAATGTCGTAGATGGACGGGGCGTCCGGACAGGACACCACCGCCTCTTCGTCCACGTCACACATCAGGGAGATCTTGCGCTTCACGCCGTCCGGAATGTCACGGTTGGAGCGGCAGACGATGGCGTCGGGCTGAATGCCGACCTGGCGTAGCGCGGCCACCGAATGCTGGGTCGGTTTAGTCTTCAGCTCACCGGACGGGCCGAGGTACGGCACCAGCGACACGTGCAGGAAGAACACGTTCTCGCGGCCCACGTCGCGGCGAACCTGACGGGCGGCCTCCAGAAACGGCAGCGACTCGATGTCGCCCACGGTGCCGCCGATCTCGTGGATCACCACGTCCACCCGTTCGGTGGCCATGGATACCATTTCGGCCTTGATCTCGTTGGTGATGTGCGGGATCACCTGCACGGTGTCGCCCAGAAAGTCGCCTCGGCGCTCCTTGGCGATCACGTTGGAGTACACCTTGCCGGTGGTCACATTCGCGTCGGCGGTCAAGTTGACGTCGAGGAATCGCTCATAGTGGCCGATGTCCAGATCGGTCTCGGCGCCGTCCTCGGTGACGAACACCTCGCCGTGCTGAAACGGGTTCATCGTGCCCGGATCGACGTTCAGATAGGGATCGAGTTTCTGCATGGTGACCCGCAATCCACGGGCGACCAGCAGGCTTCCGAGAGAGGAGGCGGTCAGCCCCTTGCCGAGCGAGGAGGCGACGCCTCCGGTAACGAAGATGTGCTTGGTACTGCTGCCGTTCCCCACGGGATTCCACCATAGGTGGCCGGACGCCGCCGTGGCGAACCGGCGCGCACTCGACTCGCACTCGTAACGAGTGGGTCGCGAACGCCCAACTCGGGTCGCATCCAGAAGTCGGGCCGATTCAGGCCGTCTGGACACTTTGGGCGAAGGCGCGCGGAATGGAGCGCAACACGACCGAAGGGCAGGTCCTCAGCGCGATGTCGAAGGAACTGCACAGTTCCATTTGCGAGGCGGAAACTCGGCGCTGAAGCGAGCGGAACCAGAGATCGTCGCAGCACAGGTCTGGACGTGCTTGGTGAAGGTCTGGCGCGGGGGTTCGGGGTTGGGTCGTGGATGGGTCTGGCCGCCGAGGGAGCTTGCGACTGAGGCTGGTTGGCCCGACCCCGAACCCCTGCGCCTGACCGACCCTTGAACGCACCAAGATCAAGCACGCCAACCTCAGTGGGCAGCCGCCTCCAACAACTCGGCAGCGTGGGCATGGGCGTTCGCGGAACCCTCCAGCCCGGCCATCATTCTGGCCAGTTCCGAAAGTCGCTCGGGCCCTTCGATCTGGACGATGCCGCTGGTGGTGACCCGGCCATCGGTGGCTTTGGCGACCACGAAGTGCCGATCGGCGAAGGCCGCCACCTGGGCCAGGTGGGTGACCACGATCACCTGGGCGTGCTCGGCGAGCCGGGCCAGCCGGCGTCCGATCTCGAGAGCGACGGCACCACCGACGCCCGCGTCCACCTCGTCGAAGACGAAGGTCCGACCGCCGGCACCGGACGCCAAGACCACCTCGAGCGCCAGCCGGACCCGGGACAGCTCGCCACCGGAGGCCGCCTTGGCCAGCGGGGCGGGCGCGGCACCAGGGTTGGCGGTGAACATGATGGTGACCGCGTCGCCACCATGCGCGGTGAGTGGACCCTGCGCTACGTCGAAGAACATTCGAGCATGCGGCATGGCCAGCTGAGTGAGTTCGGCCCGCACCAACGTGGCCAGCTCGTCTGCGGCGGCGGCCCGGCCGGCATGAAGCTGGGCGGCCGTTTGGGTCAGCGCACCGTCCAGGTCGTGCACCTGGCCATGCAGCTCGGCGATCCGGTCGTCGGTCGCGGCCAGGCGGGCACTGCGATCGGCCGCGTCACGCGCCCAGGCCAGCACTTCGGTGACCGATGCCCCGTACTTGCGCAGCAGATGCTGCAGCGCCGAGCGCCGTCCCGCGATCCACTCGAGCCGATTCGGGTCGGCCTCCAACCGATCGCGGTAACTGGCCAGATCGGCGGCTGCGTCGTTGGCAAGTGCGGCCGCCTCGGCCAGCCGGGCGACGAGCGGGGCCAGGCCAGGATCGTCGGCCACGGCTCCCTCGAGGCTTTTGCGGGCGGCGGACAGCAGTCCGATCGCCGTCGCCGCGTCGCTCCAGGCTTCGTCATCGCCGCTGAGCGCCACCCCGGCGGCGTGCGAGGCCAGCCTCAGATCGTCCACGGCCTGAAGTCGCTGGGCCTCGGCGGCCAGGGTGACGTCTTCGTCGGGCTGCGGATCGACCGCGTCGATCTCGTTCAGTCCGAAGGCCAGCAGGTCGAGTTCTCGGGCCCGTTCGCGGGCCGCACCGGTGAGCGCGGCCAACTCGGTGGCGAGGCGCCGCCGGCGGGCGAAGGTGTCAGCGTGCCTGGTCAACAGGGCCGCATGGTCGCCACCGGCGAAGCTGTCCAGCACCTCGCGTTGCCGCTCGGGGCTGGCCAACCGGATCTGCTCGGACTGGCCGTGGATGGTCGCCCAGCGATTGACCACCTCTGCTGCCTTGGCGACCGGCACCGCCACTCCCCCCAGCAACGCCCGGGACCGGGTGGAACTGAGTTGACGGCCGACCAGCAGTTCGCCGTCTTCGACCAGAGCTCCGAGTTCGGCCAGCTCGTCGGAGGTGTCGGCATCGACCTGCCAGGACCCCTCGACCAGGCACCGCACGGCGCCGTGCCGCACCAGCCCGGGATCGGCCTTGGCGCCGAGCAGCAGCGAAAGCCCGGTGACCACCATGGTTTTGCCGGCACCGGTCTCACCGGTCACCGCGGTGAACCCGGCGCCGGGCTCGAACACCGCCTCGGCGATCACACCCAGATCGGTGATCCGCAGTTCAGTCAGCATGGTCGCGTTCGGCCACGCCCCGCCAACCCTCGACCGGCAGGGCGAACTTGCGCACCAGCCGATCGACGAACGGCCGCTCCGACAGCCGGGCCAATCGAAGTCGGTGAGTGCCGACCTGGGTGGTCACCACCATGCCGCCGGCGATATCGGTGGTGCGTCGACCATCGCACCACACCACGGCCTTGTTCTCGTTGGACGGCAGGATCTCGATAGAAACGGTTGAGTGCGGCCCGATCACCAGCGGACGGCTGAACAGCGCGTGCGCCGACAGCGGCACGAGCAGCAGCGCGTCGATGTCGGGCCACATCACCGGGCCGTTCGCCGAGAAGGCGTACGCGGTCGACCCGGTCGGCGTCGAGACCAGCACGCCGTCGGTACCCCAGCGAGACAGGGCGCGACCATCGACCCGGACCAGCACCTCGATCATGCGTTCCCGGGCGAGCTTCTCGATCGACACCTCGTTGATCGCGTAGGAACGCCACAGTTCGGCACCGTCGGCGTCGCTGACGATGGTGTCGATCGTCATTCGCTCCTCGACCGTGTAGCTGCGGGCGACGACGTGGCTGATCAGCTTGTCGGCCTCGGTCGACTCGAGTTCGGCCAGAAAGCCGACGTGGCCGAGGTTCACGCCGAGCACCGGAATGTCGAGCGGCAGCGCCCACTCGGCCGCCCGAAGAATGCTTCCGTCGCCGCCGAAGACCACCGCGAGTTCGCTGCGCTGGCCGTTGCCGTCCATCAGTTCGCTGACGTCGCCGGCGGATTCGAGAGTGTCGAGGTCTTCGGCCTTGACCAGGCTGGTGATGCCATGCGCGCTCATACCCGAGATGAAACCCGCGGCCGCGCTCACCGCTGCCGGTCGACCGCCGTGCAGCGTGACGGTGACGTAACGGGTGCTGTCCACGGGTATCACCCTAACCTGGCCGAGTGACACTTACCGGGGGTGTCGCAACAGCAGGAAGTACTCCACGTTTCCGGACGCACCGGGCGTCCGGCTGACCCCGCGCCACTCCTCCACCCAGCCCAGTTCGGCCGCCCGCCGGGCGACGCCGTCCACGCACCGAAGCCGGACGTCCTCGGCGCGTACGACACCGCGCGAGTCGAGTCCGCCGCGACCCACCTCGAACTGCGGCTTGACCAGCAACAGCGCCCGTCCGGACGGTTTCAACGTCGCAAGCATCGGCGCGAGCAGCATGGTCAACGAGATGAAGGACACGTCGCCGACGATCAGCTCGACCGGTTCCCCGTCCAGATCCTCCAGGGTCAGGTCGCGCAGATTCAGGCCTTCGTGCACCCGCACCCGGGGATCGCTGCGCAGGCTGTCGACGAGCTGGCCGTGACCCACGTCGACCGCGTACACCACCTCGGCGCCGCGCTCGAGCAACACCTGGGTGAAGCCGCCGGTGGACGCGCCGGCGTCGAGCACCCGTCCGCCGACGGTCAGACCGGTCTCCTCGAGCGCGTCGAGTAGCTTGTGGGCACTGCGTGCGACGTAGTGGCTTGCCCCGTCCAGCTCGACCTGGTCAGTCTCCTCGACGGGGTCGGACGGCTTGCGCGCCGGCAGTCCGTTGACCAGCACCCGTCCGCTGCGGATCGCGTCCGCTGCCTGCCCACGGGAACGGGCCAGTCCGCGCTGGACGAGAACCTGGTCGAGCCGGGTGGTCACCGGCCGAGCGGTTCGGGACTCGGGTTCAGCACCTCTTGCAGAACGGCGTGCACCCGCTGGAACCCATCCGCATGGTCACCCACCGGCCCACTCACATCGAGGGCGGCGAGCGCGGCGTCGATGGCGGGGTGGCCGGTGGCCGGCGGCTGGGCGGGCTGGTCAAGGCTGGTCACCTGGGCATCCTATTCCGGCTCGTCCGTCGACCACGGTCCGCCAGTCGCCGCGCCACCCTCCAGTTTCGGCGAGTTGCCGGCACTGGCGCGCCGTTTTGGCACATTCGGCTCGCCCAGGCCGCGGGCGGCGAGCGCGTCACCCGTGGCCTGAGCGAAGCCGACGGCCCGCACGACCACAGGGGTCAACCGGGCCGGCCAGTGCCGCTCAAGACCCCGGGCGCGGGCCGCGTCGCGAACGTCGTAGAAGGCTCCGGTCAGAAAGGGAACGCTGCGCAGCATGATGCCGACGGAGAGTCCGAACCGCTCGCCGTCGACGAAGGGGACCCGGCCAGCGGCGCCGACCAGCGCGTCGATCAACGTGGACGCGCGGGTCGTGACGATCAGCAAGCGCGCCGCCAGTACAGCCAGCAGCACGTTGCCGGGCACCACGAACGCCAACGCCGGCTGGCCGATCAGTACCTGAAAGAGCGCCAGTACGGCCAACAGCATGAGTAGCCCGGATGACAGCACCAGAGTGACCCGGTGCGGCAGGCGGGTGGTCAGCAGGCACACCACCGTGACGGCCACAGCGCCGCCGGTCAGCCAGGGTTGCTGCACGATCAAGGCGGGCAGGGTGAGCAGCAGCACGACCAGGTACTTCCAGCCGACACCGGCCCGGTGCCATGGAGAATCGCCGGGCCGGTAACTGCCGAACAGTACGTCGGTGGATCTCATGCCATCGACCGCCGGTAGGCGGCGATGGCGGCGTGCGGACCGCCGTCGACGGTGACCCTTCCGTTCTCGATCAGCAGCACCCGCTCCGCCTCGGCGGCCAGTTCGAGGTCGTGGGTGGCGACGATCACCTGATGCGGCAGCGCGGCCAGCACGGCGGCCACCAGGTTGCGATTGCGCAGGTCCAGCAGGGTGGTCGGCTCGTCACAGACCAGCACCGTGGGTTCAACGGCCAGCACGCTGACGAGTGCGGCGAGTTGTCGCTCGCCGCCGGAAAGGTCGTAGATGCTGCTCTGCGCCACTTCGGCGAGTCCGTAGCGGGCCAGCCAGGAATGGGCGGCGGCCTGCCGCTCGACCCGGTTCCGCACTCGTGCGCGCAGGCTCAGCTCGACGTCGTCCAGTGGCGTGGGCAGCACCAGCTGGCTGAGCGGATCGGTGAAGGTGAATCCGACCGAGCGCCGCACCGCCGGCCCCTCGGTTCTGGTGTCGTGACCGTTCACATTGACGTGCCCCTCGGTGGGCAGGATCAAGCCGTTCAGCAGCCGCAGCAGGGTGGACTTGCCGGATCCGTTGGCGCCGATCAGGGCGATCCGGCGCTCGTTCAAGTCCAGATCCAGGGGGTGCAGCAGCACCTTCGCCCCGGACGGGGTGAGGGTCGGTACCCGGACGGTCGCCCCCCGCAGTGCGATCACGTCAGACGGCCACCGGCACCCGCTGCTGGGAGCAGGGCCGGGAACGCCTTGTGCACGGCCAGGGCGATGGCGGCGGCGGCGAGGTTCTTCAGCACGTCACCGGGCCAGAACGCGATGTCGATCGCGAAAGCCTTGGCGAAGTCGATCTTGAGCACCGCCATCAGACCGATGATTCCGGCCGGATGGATGACCAGGATGGACGCGCCGAAACCCGCCAGGAACAGCCACAGAAAGCGCAACCGGGCGCTGAAGCCGGTCAGCCAACGTGCCAGCAGGCCGGCCACCAGTGCGGCGATCGGAAAGCTCAACAGATAGCCGACGCTCGGTTTGCCCAGCACACCGAGTCCGGCCGCTCCACCGGCGAAGACCGGCAGGCCGGCGAAGCCCACGAGCAGGTACAGGGCGGTGGCCGCGAAGCCTCGCCATGGCCCGAGCACGAGACCGGCCAGGGCGACGCCGAGTGTCTGCAGAGTGATCGGCACCGGGCCGATCGGAATGCCCGGCACCAGGGACAGGGCCGCGATCAGTGCGGCGAAGACAGCGATGAAGGCGAGATCGGTGGTGGACTGCCTACCGGCTGGCACAGAAGCTCCTCGTTGCATGGGGACCGCCGTGCGCGGTCCCCTCAGAATACCGCCGGGCACCCGCCGGGTGGGCTGTTGACCAACTGCCGTTCCGGCCACAATTCGGCCGGACGGCTACCCGGCGCTCAGTGCAGCTGGTTGAGCAGCAGCAGTGCCTCGGTGGCGTCTGCGCCGGTGGCCCAGACCAGATTCGCCAGGGCCCACAGGGCGTCCAACTGACCGGTCTGGGTGCCCAGGTCGCCGGTCAGCGCGATCGCACCGTCCTGAAGCTCGGCGACGGCTGTGCCGCACTGCCAGGCGTGCCCCTGTTGGGCAGCCGTGCGGGGCGCTGCGAGCAGGGCGCGCAGGTCGGCGCCGATGTAACTGGGTCGATCCCCGGGACCAGCCTCGAGCAGCTCCCGCTTGCCGTGCGCGCCGGTGAACACCAGCAGGGACGGCATACCGGCCCGGTTGGCGCCCATGATGTCGGTATCGATCCGGTCGCCGACGAAGATCGGACGCTCAGCCGCGGTGTGTTTGATCGCGAAGTCAAGCATCGGCGCGTGCGGCTTGCCGAACACGATGGGCTGCTGCCGCACGGTCATGCCGACCACGGCCAGGGCCGCGCCGAGACCGGGCACCACGCCACGGTCGGTCGGCCTGGTGGCGTCGTCGTTGGTGGCGTACCAGGTGGCGCCGCGCTGCACGGCGATGGCGGCCTCGTCCAGCCGGGGCCAGGTCATCTGCGGGTCGTAGCCCTGCAGGACGGCGTCCGGACTGTCGTCTGCGCTCTGGGTGGTCAGAAACCCCGAGTTCCGGACCAGGTCGACCAGGTTCTGGCTGCCGGCGACGAGCAGTCTGCTGCCGGCGGCCAGCGTTTCGGCGAGCACCCCGACGGCCACCTGGGCACTGGTGATCAGGTCGTCCGGGCCGGCCGCGAAGCCGAGCTCGTTCAGGTGCTCGGCGACCGTGGCTGCGCTTCTGGCGGCGTTGTTGGTCACGTACATCACCCGGGCTCCGGTGGCGCGCACGTCGACGATGCCCTCGGCCGCACCGGGCACGGCGATCGGTCCCAGGTAGATCACCCCGTCCAGGTCGAAGAACGCGACGTCGTGAGCGTCGATGATGCGATCGGTCACCGGGTCTCCTCCGGATCCTCGAACTGCTCAGCATCCTCGGGCGGGTCGGGGTCCTCGGACTGCTCGGCGGCCTCGGGCTCGTCGATGCCCTCAGCCTCGGCCAGCTGGTCCTCGTCCGTCACTTCGTCGGCGCTCTGGGCGGCTGTCTCCGGATCGTCCATCTGATCGGGGTCCTCGGAGTGCCGCGTCTCGTCGGCCTCCTCGGCGTCCAAGGACTTTTCGAGTTGCTCCGCGTTCACGGACTCGTCGAGTGGCTCGGCACCCTCGGCCAGCTGCGCCTCGTCCGTCGCTCGATCGGTGTCCGGACTGTCCTCGTCCACGTCCTCGGAGTCGTCGAACTCGATGCTGACACCCTGCAGTTCCGCAAGCGCCTCGGCCGCTCCGGTCTCGTCGTCGGGGTCGAGCCTGATCGCGGCCGCGAACCACTGCTCAGCACCGTCGATGTCACCGGATTCGGCCAGCAGCGCGGCGAAGACGAAGCGCAGCCGCGCCCGGGCCGGCTTCGGTCCGCGCGGGCCGAGCAGCTCGATCTCCTGTCGCAACAGCCGGACGGCCTCGTCGCGTTGACCAAGGGCCTCGCGGGCTCCCGCCTCGACCAGCTTCAACTCCACCCGCATGGCCGCCTCGGGCGAGGCATCCAGCCCCTCCTTGACCAACTTCAAGGCTGCTTGGTGTCGTCCGAGGCCACGCTCGCAGTCGGCCATGATGGCGATGAAGTCGTCGCTGCCGGTCATCCGCCGCAGCGCCCGGAACTCATTCAGGGCCGCCGCGTACTCGCCGGCCGCATAGGCGGTGGTGCCGGCCGCCTCGCGTGCCACCGGTAGCCGTGCCGCGCGCCGCCTGGCCGCCTCCGCATGGGAGTAGGCCAGAGCGGGATCGGTGTCGATCAACTCCGCGGCCGCAGCCAGATGCGCTCCCACGATTTCAGCCTGTTCCACGCTGAGGCCTCGCAGTTCGGCCTTCACCCCGCGGGACAGCAGGCTCAGGTCGACATCGGTAGGCGTGGGAGGCTCGTTCTCCTTCGGATGCAGGCCTGGTGGGATCTCCCGCGGCTCGCGTTCCTCGCGGTCGAACCGGCCA
Source organism: uncultured Actinomycetota bacterium (assembly GCA_963723605.1). GTDB lineage: Bacteria > Actinomycetota > Actinomycetes > Propionibacteriales > Propionibacteriaceae > Micropruina. The sequence continues at coordinate 361,534 of CAVRRM010000005.1, forward strand.
CCTTCGCGGTCGTCGCGCGGCGAGCGGCTGTCGCGATCCCCGGTCCGGCGCCACGCGCCACCGGCAGCTGCCGCTCCAGCCACCGCCGCAGCTCGTCCCGGACGCCGGTCATCGCCGCGCCGGTCATCGCTGCCCCGTGTGTCGCCATCGTTGCGGCTGTAGGGTCTGCGCTCGCCGCTGTCGTTGCGACGCTGACCGCCCTGCTGACCGGACGGGCGGCGATCCTCGCCGCCACGGTAGGAACGATCCGTGCTGCGGTCGCCCTCACTGCGGGCGTTGGGACGTCTGTCGTCACCCCGGGAACGGTCCGAGCCACCCTCGCTGCCGCGATCCGGGCGACCCGAGCTGCCGCGGTAGGAACGACCCGAACCACGATCGCCATCGTCGCGGCTGGACGAACGATCCGTGCCACGGTCACCGTCGTTACGTTGGTAAGGGCGGCGCTCGTCGCCGCGGGACCGGTCCGAGCCACCCGAGGTGCTGCGGTAGGGCCGCTCGCCCTGTTGCCGGTCGCCACTGGATCGGTCGGGCCGCCGGTCATTGCCGGACGAACCGCGATCCTGGCGGCCGTCGGCTTTGCCGGCGCCCCCGGCGCGGTACGGCCGCTGACCACTGCCCGCGCTGCTTCCCGCGCGGTAGGGACGCCGGTCGCCATCGCCGCTCGCGCTGCCTCCGCCACGGTAGGGCTGCCGTTGATCTGCCGCAGAGTCTTGGTTCGACCGCCGTGGGCCACCGGCACCGGCATTGTCGCGGAAGGGCCGCCGGTCGCCCCCACCCGAGCCGCCGCTGCCACCCCGATACTGCCGGCGTTCGTCATTGGCGGAGGCTCGGTAGGGCCGCTTGTCACCGCTGCCACCAGTGGAGCGGTAAGGACGACTTGCGGTCCGGTCCTGACGGCTCTCATCGGCAGCACGCGAACCTCCGTGGCCACCTCGAGAATCGTCGGACGACTCCGCTGGCCGCCGCTCACCCGAAGCGCGGCTGTAGCCGGTCCCTCCGGAGCGACCACTGCCCGAGTACTGACCACCACCCCGACCACCCTCGTAGGAACGGCCCTGGTCGGGGCGATCCCCAACCGACTGCCCGCCACCGCGACCACCCTGGGAGGAGCGGCCACCAGAGGGGCGATCGCCAGCGCTCTGATTGCGCTTGTCGCCGGTGTCATCGCCTTGCTTGGGGCGGTAGCTGGACCCGCGATCACTCGAGCGGGCCGGCCTGCCCGCCGCATAGCCCGAGGTGCCGGACGAGCGCCTGGCACCTCCACCCGAGGATCGGTTGCCGCCGTCGCGCTCGCCTCCGTCGCCGCGGCTCGCGCTGCCGCCTCCGCGCCCAGGTGCTCGAAAACCGCCACCACGGGATCCGTCGGTCCCCCCTCTGCGGCCGTCTCCGGCGCCTGGGTTCAGCCCGTCCGCTCGCCTCCCGCTTCGGCCGGTGGGCGTACCACGGTCACGGCCACGATCGGTAGGTTGCTTCCGGTCGTCGGCCGAACCTCGCTTGTCATTCACCCCGTAAGTCTGCCGGTCGGCGGTCGGGGACGCAAAACACCCCCGTGGTGGTCATTGCTGACTACCACGGGGGTGTTTTATGTCCGGCGACGTCCTACTCTCCCACAGGGTCCCCCCTGCAGTACCATCGGCGCTGAGCAGCTTAGCTTCCGGGTTCGGAATGGAGCCGGGCGTTTCCCGCTCGCCATGATCACCGTAACTCTATGGAGTTTTGATCGGAGTTCCCGACCGTTGCTCGGGAACCGCACAGTGGACGCGTAACATCTTTGTAGGAAACAAGCCCTCGGCCTATTAGTATCGGTCAGCTCCATGCATTGCTGCACTTCCACATCCGACCTATCAACCCGGTGGTCTTCCGGGGGCCTTACCAGATTAACTCTGTGGGAACCCTCATCTTGAGACGTGCTTCCCGCTTAGATGCTTTCAGCGGTTATCACTTCCAAACGTAGCCAACCAGCCGTGCTCTTGGCAGAACAACTGGCACACCAGAGGTTTGTCCGTCCCGGTCCTCTCGTACTAAGGACAGCCTCTCTCAAGATTCCTACGCGCGCAGCGGATAGGGACCGAACTGTCTCACGACGTTCTAAACCCAGCTCGCGTGCCGCTTTAATGGGCGAACAGCCCAACCCTTGGGACCGACTCCAGCCCCAGGATGCGACGAGCCGACATCGAGGTGCCAAACCATGCCGTCGCTATGGACGCTCGGGCAAGATCAGCCTGTTATCCCCGGGGTACCTTTTATCCGTTGAGTGACGGCGCTTCCACATGCCACCGTCAGATCACTAGTCCCGACTTTCGTCCCTGCTTGAGGTGTCCCTCTCACAGTCAAGCTCCCTTGTGCACTTACACTCAAAACCTGATTGCCAACCAGGCTGAGGGAACCTTTGGGCGCCTCCGTTACTTTTTGGGAGGCGACCGCCCCAGTCAAACTACCCATCAGGCACTGTCCCTGATCCAGATAATGGACCTAGGTTAGATAACCAGAACGACCAGAGTGGTATTTCAACGTTGACTCCACATGAACTGGCGTCCACGCTTCAAAGTCTCCCACCTATCCTACACAAGTCGTACCGATCACCAATACCAAACTATAGTAAAGGTCCCGGGGTCTTTCCGTCCTGCTGCGCGTAACGAGCATCTTTACTCGTAGTGCAATTTCGCCGAGTTCGTGGTGGAGACAGCGCCCAAATCGTTACTCCATTCGTGCAGGTCGGAACTTACCCGACAAGGAATTTCGCTACCTTAGGATGGTTATAGTTACCACCGCCGTTTACTGGGGCTTAAGTTCAGTGCTTCGGTTGCCCTAACACTTCCCCTTAACCTTCCAGCACCGGGCAGGAGTCAGTCCGTATACATCGTCTTTCAACTTGGCACGGACCTGTGTTTTTAGTAAACAGTCGCTTGGGCCTGGTCTCTGCGACCCTCAATGCTCAAGGAGTAAATCCTGTCACATATTAGGTCCCCCTTATCCCGAAGTTACGGGGGTATTTTGCCGAGTTCCTTCACCACGATTCTCTCGATCGCCTTGGTATTCTCTACCTATCCACCTGTGTCGGTTTAGGGTACGGGCGGCTAACAACTCGCTCACGAAGATTTTCTAGGCAGCATAGGATCACCCACTTCAGGAGCCGTAGCTCCAAAAGGCATAATGTCTCAGGCACATGAGGTGCGGATTTGCCTACACCTCGCCCTACGCACTTACCCCGGGACTACCATCGCCCGGGATGGGCTACCTTCCTGCGTCCCTCCGCAGCTTGCCTAATACAAGTTTGGGTCACAGACTCAAATGCGCTTGGACCGAAGTCCGCCGCGCACTCTTGCGTGTTTAGCATTACTCGCCTCGGCAGGGTCGTTGTTTCGCCGGTACGGGAATATCAACCCGTTGTCCATCGACTACGCCTGTCGGCCTCGCCTTAGGTCCCGACTTACCCAGGGCAGATTAGCTTGACCCTGGAACCCTTGGATATTCGGCGGACGGGTTTCTCACCCGTCATTCGCTACTCATGCCTGCATTCTCACTCGTGTGCTCTCCACGGCTGGGTCACCCCGCCGCTTCATAGCGCACACGACGCTCCCCTACCCATCCACGCACCTGGACCACGAAGGCCTGGTTATGGCGCGAATGACACAGCTTCGGCGGATTGCTTGAGCCCCGCTAAATTGTCGGCGCAGAATCACTTGACCAGTGAGCTATTACGCACTCTTTCAAGGGTGGCTGCTTCCAAGCCAACCTCCTGGTTGTCTGTGCAACTCCACATCCTTTTCCACTTAGCAATCTCTTGGGGGCCTTAGCTGGTGTTCTGGGCTGTTTCCCTCTCGACTATGAAGCTTATCCCCCACAGTCTCACTGCCGCGCTCTCACTTACCGGCATTCGGAGTTTGGCTGATTTTGGTAAGCTTGTGGGCCCCCTAGACCATCCAGTGCTCTACCTCCGGTAAGAAACGCGCGACGCTGCACCTATATGCATTTCGGGGAGAACCAGCTATCACGTAGTTTGATTGGCCTTTCACCCCTATCCACAGCTCATCCCCTCGGTTTTCAACCCAAGTGGGTTCGGGCCTCCACGACGTCTTACCGTCGCTTCACCCTGGCCATGGATAGATCACTACGCTTCGGGTCTAGAGCACGCGACTAAATCGCCCTATTCGGACTTGCTTTCGCTACGGCTTCCCCACACGGGTTAACCTCGCCACGTACCACTAACTCGCAGGCTCATTCTTCAAAAGGCACGCCGTCACCCTTGCAGGCTCCGACGGATTGTAGGCAATCGGTTTCAGGTACTATTTCACTCCCCTCCCGGGGTACTTTTCACCTTTCCCTCACGGTACTTGTCCGCTATCGGTCATCAAGGAGTATTTAGGCTTAACGGGTGGTCCCGCCAGATTCATGCGGAATTTCAGGGGTTCCGCATTACTTGGGGTGACGCACGAGAGAGAGCGGCTTACGTCTACAGGGGTTTTACCTTCTGTGCCGGAACTTCCCAGAGTCCTTCGACTTCAACGCTCTTTTCTTACTCTCTGACCGGATGACAGCCCGGTCGGTGCGGCCCCACTACCCCCAACATGCAACGCCTGTCAGCTATCACACATGCTGGGTTTGGCCTCTTCCGCGTTCGCTCGCCACTACTTACGGAATCACGGTTGTTTTCTTTTCCTGTGGGTACTGAGATGTTTCACTTCCCCACGTTCCCTCCAACTACCCTATGTGTTCAGGTAGAGGTCGCCGGACATTACTCCGGTTTCTTTCGAGGTTTCCCTATTCGGAGATCCACGGATCAAAGCTCGTTTACCAGCTCCCCATGGCTTATCGCAGGTTACAACGTCCTTCATCGGCTCTTGATGCCAAGGCATCCACCGATTGCCCTTAGTAGCTTGTTATTTCACTACAAAGATGCTCGCGTCCACTGTGCAGTTCTCAAGAAACGGGCGGGCCCAGTTCGATCGCCGGCATTGCGCCGGCAGACCTCAGCTGGTCCGCACTGAAGGTGTTGCTGATAGCAACCGACCCTTCAGGACCCAACAGCGTGCTCTCAGGCTTCGCTTCCATGATCGTTGTTCCACTCCCCGAAGGGTTGTACTGACGACCAGGTCACTAGGCTTCAAGTCAATGATCCACTAGTAGCCTGCCGGCCTCACGAACGTTTGTCGTGAAAGGACACGGCGCTTGGACGAGGTGATTAATCCTCGCCAATGGCTCCTTAGAAAGGAGGTGATCCAGCCGCACCTTCCGGTACGGCTACCTTGTTACGACTTAGTCCTAATTACCGGTCCCACCTTCGACGGCTCCCTCCACAAGGGTTGGGCCACCGGCTTCGGGTGTTACCGACTTTCATGACTTGACGGGCGGTGTGTACAAGGCCCGGGAACGTATTCACCGCAGCGTTGCTGATCTGCGATTACTAGCGACTCCGACTTCATGGGGTCGAGTTGCAGACCCCAATCCGAACTGAGACTGGCTTTATGGGATTCGCTCCACCTTGCGGTATTGCAGCCCTTTGTACCAGCCATTGTAGCATGTTTCAAGCCCTAGACTTAAGGGGCATGATGACTTGACCTCATCCCCACCTTCCTCCGAGTTGACCCCGGCAGTCTCCTATGAGTTCCCGGCATTACCCGCTGGCAACATAGGACGAGGGTTGCGCTCGTTGCGGGACTTAACCCAACATCTCACGACACGAGCTGACGACAGCCATGCACCACCTGTATACCGACCTTGCGGGGCACCTGTCTCCAGGTGTTTCCGGTATATGTCAAACCTAGGTAAGGTTCTTCGCGTTGCATCGAATTAATGAACATGCTCCGCCGCTTGTGCGGGCCCCCGTCAATTCCTTTGAGTTTTAGCCTTGCGGCCGTACTCCCCAGGCGGGGCACTTAATGCGTTAGCTTCGGCACGGAGAACGTGGAAGTTCCCCACACCTAGTGCCCACCGTTTACGGCGTGGACTACCAGGGTATCTAAGCCTGTTTGCTCCCCACGCTTTCGCTCCTCAGCGTCAGTTAATGTCCAGAGAACCGCCTTCGCCACTGGTGTTCCTCCTGATATCTGCGCATTCCACCGCTCCACCAGGAATTCCGTTCTCCCCTACATTCCTCAAGTCTGCCCGTATCGAAAGCAGGCTCGGGGTTGAGCCCCGAGTTTTCACTTCCGACGTGACAGACCGCCTACGAGCTCTTTACGCCCAATAATTCCGGACAACGCTCGCACCCTACGTATCACCGCGGCTGCTGGCACGTAGTTAGCCGGTGCTTCTTCTGCAGGTACCGTCAGTTTCGTCCCTGCTGAAAGCGGTTTACAACCCGAAGGCCGTCATCCCGCACGCGGCGTTGCTGCGTCAGGCTTTCGCCCATTGCGCAATATTCCCCACTGCTGCCTCCCGTAGGAGTCTGGGCCGTATCTCAGTCCCAGTGTGGCCGGTCGCCCTCTCAGGCCGGCTACCCGTCGTCGCCTTGGTGAGCCGTTACCTCACCAACAAGCTGATAGGCCGCGAGCCCATCCTTGACCGTCGGAGCTTTCCAACTCTGCAGATGCCTGCTGAGTTCATATCCGGTATTAGCAGCTGTTTCCAACTGTTATCCCAGGGTCAAGGGTAGGTTGCTCACGTGTTACTCACCCGTTCGCCACTGATCAGAAGAGCAAGCTCTTCGTCACCGTTCGACTTGCATGTGTTAAGCACGCCGCCAGCGTTCGTCCTGAGCCAGGATCAAACTCTCCGTTGAAAATTTTCAGCACCGACCGAGGTCGGCATTGCTGTCATTAATTTGGATTGCTTGACACTGACAGGATCCATTGCTGGATCTATCAATAATCAAAGGAATCTCGTTCCGAGAGGCGAACCTCACGAATACGGGATATTCATTTCGCACACCTCTAAGAGGTGCACTTTGCATTGACTTTCAAGCACGCTGTTGAGTTCTCAAGTTTCGGGTGCGCACCGCGCTTTGGCTTGTGACCATCGCTTGGGGCAACTCGATCTACGTTACTAGGGCTTGTACTCAGTGTCAAACTGAGTTATCTTGCCCCACCCCGCTCCGCAACAACGTTCGGACCTTGGTGGCTCCTGGCATGGAGGCACACCGTTGGACCGTGCTGGTGTGGTTGGGTCCTTCTGATTCGGCCGATCCGGATCTCTCCGGGCCGTCCGTGTCACCGAGAAGGCTTGGATTACATTACGGAGTTGCTGGCAGAGGGTCAAATCGGTCCAGACGTCCGGGCGTGTCGTCCACTTGACTAGGCGAAATGCACCTCTCAGCCGAGTTTGACGGCCCCAACGGTGCGCCGGCCGCGGCGCAGCACCACCAGACCGCCGGGCAGCACGTCGGCACTGGTCAACCGCGCGGAGGCGTCCGTCACCTTGGTGTTGTTGACGTAGGCACCCCCCTCGGCGATCGCTCTTCGGGCCGCTGACTTGCTGTCCACGACGCCGGACGCCTCGAGTGCGTCGACCAGACTGGGCAGCTCG
>CAVRRM010000006.1:0-326740 GCA_963723605.1 uncultured Actinomycetota bacterium
TCCGCTCTTCATCCCCGCGCCGGCCAACGGCGTCCGATCGCGGGTCTCCGAGGAGGATCCGGATTGAGCACTCCCGCGTCTGCGCGCTCACGCAGTAGCTCGTTTGTGTCATCGATGCTGTCGTGCAGGAAGGTGGCGGCGATCGCAAGGATGTCTATCGAGTCTGTCGCCTGCTTGATCCAGTCACGCCAGGCTTCCTGCTGGATCGCTTTGCGGTTTTGGTAAAGCCGGACGAACTCCGCCTCGCTGGCCGAAACTCCTTGCGGATCGCCTCCTGTGGAGGGCCAGAGGTACGCGTCATCGGCATTGAGGGCATGCGCCGCCTTCAGTCGGAGCGCTCTATGCGGGATGCGGTTGGTTGTGACCCATCGCTCCACGGTCTTGGGATCTGCGCCGATCAGATCTGCCAGGGAGGTCGCTGTGTTTCCCGTTTCGATCAGCGCTGCCCGGAGCCGTTCATTGGTCTGCATCAGTGCCCCCTGGGACGTTTGGATACGAAGAAGCGTATCGCATTCGTCCCAAAACGTCCTATGAGGGAGTTCATCGTCCGTGCGAATCCGAGTGGACTCATAGCCAAGGCAATAGTGCCGCGGCAGAGGAGGCAGAGATGGCTGTTCAGGGACCGTTCGCGGTGAGGTTTGAGGATGTGTTTCCGCATGGTGTGGGGGTGGTCGGTGCGGTGGCGCCGTTGGTCGATTTCGATGCGTCGACGAAGGAGAACCGGGTTCAGTCGCGGGACAAGGCGACGGGTGAGCCGGTGTGGGTGGTGGATGTGATGGATTTCGATCCGGATGCGCGGGAGCGGACGTTCAAGGTGAAGATCGCGTCGCCGGTGCAGCCGGTGCCGCCGGCTGAGGTTGCGGGTTGCCGGTTCGTCCGGTGCGCCTGGAGGGGCTGACGGTTACTCCGTATTTGAAGGAGGGGATGGGGCGGCCGCGGATCGCGTACTCGCTGCGGGCGACCGGTCTGGCTGAGGTGCGCCGCGGCGACGGCAAAGCGGCCTGATCGTGACCAGGGCCTTCCTAGCGGTTCGGCGCGAAGCCGCGTGGTGGCTGGGCGGCTTCGTCCGGCTGCTGCGTCGGCATCCCGCGGGGCTGCTGATGCTGTCCGGTGCGGCCTTGGTCGCGGTGGGTTTCGGTGCCGACCTCACACGGACCATCGCTTCTCGCCCTGGTCGTGCTGATCGCGTTGGCGCTGTGGAACCGTCTGTGGCCGGCATCATTCAGCCGAGTCGTGACTGAGCCGTTGCGTCGTGAGCGGATCAAGCGTCAGCTGCGGCGGCTGTGGCCGTCGTTGATGGAGTCGTGCGGCCTGGTCGGTATTGAGCGCTCGACCGGCGAGGTTCGCCGCATCTTGCCGGGTCTGTCTCGGCCGAGGTGGGATCGGCAGGGGAACCTGACCGCATTTGTCGGTCTGGTGCCGGGGCAGACGGTGGCCGACTTTGAGGCGGTGGCGGATCGGTTGCGGACTGCGGTGGATGCCCGGGCGTTGCGTGTGGTGCCGAATGATCTGCGGACTGGCATGCCGGCTGGTGTGGTCCTACACGGATTCGTTGGCCGGCATGGTCGATTTCGTCGGCCCTAACCCGGTCGCAGCCGGCTGCCCGATCGATTCGGTGCTGATCGGCCGCGCCGAATCCGGAGACCCGTTCCGGCTGGATCTGCGGGTGTCGACGCTCACCGTTGGTGTGACGGGAGCCGGCAAGGCATCGGTGATGTGGAACGTGATCCTCGGGCAAGCGCCGAATATCCACTCCGGTCTGGTGGAGTTTCACGGCGCCGACCTGAAGGGCTCGATGGAGCTGAGCATGGGTGCGTCGTTGTTCACCCGGCTGGCCCGCACATCGACCGAGGCGGCGGTCATGCTGGAGGACGCGGCAGCAGCCTGTGAGGTCCGGGCAGCACGTTTGGCGGGTGTGGTGCGACAGCACAAACCGACAGCGGCCGATCCGATGGTGATCGTGCTGATCGACGAGCTCGCCGTCCTGGTCGCCTACGAATCCGACCGCGACGTCTTGAGGCGGGTCGATGCGGCGTTGCGCAGGATTCTCGCGGTGGGCCGGGCGGTCGGCTTCTACGTGTTCGCGTTCGTTCAGGATCCCCGCAAGGAGACGATCGGGATGCGGCACATGTTTCCGCAGAAGGTGGCGTTGCGGCTTGATGAAGCCTCCGAGGTGGACATGGTGTTGGGTGAGGGTGCCCGGCGGCGCGGCGCGGACGCTCATCAGATCAGCCGCTCGACCCCTGGTGTCGGGTTCGCGGTCACCGAGACGGGCGAGGTGGAACGCTTCCGGGCCGCCTACGTCACCGATGCGCTGATTCGGCTGATCGCCTCCACCCATTCCGCGCCGCGCCAGGTGCCGATCGTCGTCCCGGAGCCGGCCGAAAGGCCGTCGCGCACGGGCCGTAGCCGCACAAGTGGACAGGAGGAAGCAGCGTGACCATCAACTTGCACGCCGTTCGGCTGGAGCAGTTCCTGCGCGCCGCGGAACTCGGGCTGGTGTCGTGATGCTCGCCACCGTTGGGCAGGTCACTGCCGTCATGGCTAAGGAGCTGGCGGAGGCGGAAGGGGTGTGTGCCCGTCCGCAGCTGCGTCGGGTCGTCGACCGTGAGACGGGAACCGTGACCAGGGTTGCGTTGGCGTGTGGTTCGACCCGGGAAGCGGTCTGCCCGGCTTGCGCCGGCAAGGCCCGCCGGCTGCGGATGCAGCAATGCGCCGAGGGATGGCATCGCACCGACGAACCCGAAAGGGAGACCGGCGATGACACCCATTCCGAGGTCGAGGACGACGAGGGTGACGAGCTGGGGACTGATTTCGGCAGTATGACTCGGGACCGTCGGGTGCGGTCGACCAGGCGTCGTCAGGACGTGCCCGACCTGCCGCACCTGCCGGTGAGTAGCCGAACGGTCGGGGTGGTGTTCTCCGGCAACAACGGACGGGAGTACCGGCCGTCGATGTTCCTCACTCTGACGCTTCCTTCCTACGGTCAGATTCTGGATGGGGCGCCGGCCGACCCCGCGTCCTACAACTATCGGCGGGCGGCGTTGGATGCGATGCTGTTCCCTCGGTTGTTGGATCAGTTCTGGAAGACGCTGCGGCGGGCCGCTGGCTATGACGTGCAGTACTTCTCGGCGGTGGAGCCACAACGCCGGCTCGCTCCGCATCTGCATGCAGCGATTAGGGGTGCGATTCCGCGGAGGGTGCTGCGGCAGGTTGCGGCCGCCACCTATCTGCAGGTGTGGTGGCCGGCGTTCGACCAGGCCGGTCTACACCGACGTATTGCCGGAGTGGACCGGAGATGGCTATGCCGACCCTGTGACTGGTCAGCTGTTGCCCACCTGGGCCGAGGCGTTGGACGGCATCGACGAGGACTCGGGTCTCGGCCGGCGCATGTGATGAGGTTCGGTAGTCAGCTCGACGTTCAGGGTTTGGTGCGTGGCCAGCCGGAAGCGGATCGGGCGATCCGGTATTTGACGAAGTACATCACCAAGGATGTGGCCGGCAGCCACGGTGACGACCAGGACGAGCGACACAGGCGCATGTGGATCGGCTGCACCGCGAGCTCCGTTATCTGCCGTGCTCGGAGCGGTGCGCCAACTGGTTGCGGTACGGCATTCAACCCAAGCAGGCCGGCCCTGGGCTGGTGCCCGGCTTCTGTGGCGGGAAGGCGCATCGTCGTGAGCATCTTGGCTTGGGTGGTCGACGGGTGCTGGTGTCCCGTAAGTGGTCGTCGAAGACTCTGGCCAGGCATCGCGCCGATCGGGCTGAGGTGGTGCGGGCCGCTTTGGAGTCGGCCGGGCATTATCGCACCGGAGACTGAACGCATGTCCGCCGGTGTTCAACTTCTGATGGTCGCGCCCGTTTTGTGTGGGAGCCGATCGATCGGGACGGTGTCAGCTATGCCCAGGTGATCATGTTCGCGGTTGCGGAACGCCGACGTTGGCGGGCTGAGTATGACAAGGCGCGGGCGATTCAGCAGTCCCGTTCAGCAGTGCCGCCGTGATCGCGTACTGCTTCGTCGTCCCCGATTAGCTGCCCATTGTGGGTCAGGGCTGGCCGGTCAGGGGTGAGCGAAGCGAATCACGAAGTGACACGGAGTGCCCTTGACGGGGCAGGTCTGGCCCCACCATTTCTCCCATCGTCGGGGAGGGCGAAGCACGAACTATTCCACTAGGGAGGGTGAGCTCGGTGGCTGAGAAGTTGTTGACGTTGTCTGAGGTTGCGGAGTTGTTGTCGGTGCCGGTTGGCACGTTGTATTCGTGGCGGCATCGTGGTGAGGGTCCGCGCGGGTACAAGATGGGCCGGCACGTTCGGTACAGCCGGGCTGCGGTGGAGTCGTGGCTGAGCGGGTGCCTTGAGGTGGAGGGTCGTCGTGGCTTCCATTGAGCGGCGTGAGACGCAACGTGTGGGTCTCGGACGGGCGGGTGCGTCGGATGGTGCGGTACAAGGTGCGCTATCGGGATGCGGCGGCTCGTGAGCATGCGGAGACGTTCGGCCGCTGGTGGATGCGGAGCGGCGGAAGGCCGAGCTAGAGGTGGAGCTGGGGACGGGCACGTGGCATGACCCTCGCCGTGGCGAGGTTCGGCTCAGGGCCTGGGCGAAGGAGTGGTTGCCGACTCGGCATGATCTGCGGCCATCGACGCGTGCTCGGCTTGAAACGTCGATGGACCGTCAGGTGCTTCCGCGGTTCGGGGACTGCCTTTGGTGCAGGATCACCAACGGCGAGGTGCGGCGGTGGGTGGCGGACATGCTGGCTGAGGAGTTGTCGCCAGCGACTGTGCGTAAGGCCGTGTTCGCGCTTGAGGCAATGCCTGGACGCGGCGGTGGATGACGGGCGTCTAGTGGTCAATCCGGCTGAGGAGGTGCCGTTGCCGACCGAGAAGACCAAGCGGCCGAGATACCTGACACAGGAGGAGGTGGAGCGGCTGGTGCAGGGGATGCACGAGCGGTACCGGGCACTCGTGCTGGTTGGCGCGTTTGCGGGCTGCGTTGGGGTGAGGCGGTGGGCCTTGCCCGGGAGAACGTGGATCCGTTGCGGTCGCGGGTGACTGTCGTGTCGAAACGGCGATCGAGGTGGGTGGAGCGGTGCAACTCGGGCAGGATCCGAAGACGGTTCGGTCTCGTCGGGTGGTGCCGATCGCGCGGTCGATGATGAGTCGGGTGGCGGAGCATCTGGACGCGGTTCGTCGGGCCGGAGCCGGACGCCCGGGTGTTCACGACCGCCTCGGGTGGGCCGTTGTATCCGGCACTCGGTCGGGGGGTGTGGAGGCCGGCGTAGTGGCGCGGCCTCGACGGCTCCTCCCCGCCTGCGCCCCCTGCCTGCGCCGCCCCTCGGGCACCGACCCCCCGCCCTTCCCCCCCGCCCGCTCCCTCCTTCCCTCCCTTCCCCCAACACCCCCCCGTATCCCCAACGGGATTCGAACCCGCGCTGCCGCCTTGAAAGGGCGGTGTCCTAGGCCGCTAAACGATGGGGACCTGACCGTCAAACCATACCGGGCTACGCTGTCGCCACTCAAACGGACCGTCGGGAAGGGGCAGAGCGCTCTCAGCACGCCCCGCAATACCAATGTGCTGGGTGCGAACGTGGCCCGCTAGCTGCACCGACTCAACAACCTGTCCGGTATAGCTAACGCCCGAGCAGCACGTCACTGAGCAGCCCGACCAGCACGCGCGTGTACTCGTCGGTGGAGCGTCCCTCCACCCGCACGAAGCGGTCATACAGCTCGACCGATGCCACCATGACTGCCCGGTCGAGCAGCTCTGCTTGGTCGAGGTCGTCGCGGAGCATCCCTCGTGAAGTCCACTCGGCGAGGACCGCTCCGGTCTGACCCCTGATGTCATCGCTCATTCTGCGGAATGCCTCGGCGATGCTCTCGTCCCCGCGGGCCGCCTCCGAAAGTGCCAGCCACAGCCCATGGCTGCTGGCGTTCACCTGAGTCAGCACTGCGGCTGCCGCGTGGACGGCGTCGCTCGGGCTGACCACGGCCAGCAGGGCCCGTCCGAGTGGGGTCTGTCGTACATCGGTGTCGTTCGAGCCGCCGAAGGTCACTGCGTTGAGCGCCTCCCTCAGCAAAGCCAGCTTCGGACCGTTCGCCTGGACCGTCTCGGTCGACACATGAGCCCGCCGGGCGATCGCGGGCATTGTGGTGGCCGCGTAGCCACGCTCGCCGAACAGGCTGACGGCGGCGGCGACCACCTTGTCACGGGTCGCTTCGGCCTGCTTGGCCCGCAGTTCCGACGAATAGGGGCGTGGGGACGTGCGGGAATCTGACGAAGACATATTGATTAATGTACCCCTGTGGTGAATACTGTTGAACATAAGCCAATCTAGCTTCTCGGGGGAGACTATGCACGACATCCTGTTCGCGTCAGTGCCGATTCATGGCCATGTCGCGCCGATGCTGCCGCTGGTGCAGCACTTCGTCCAACGTGGCGACCGGGTTCGGTTCATCACTGGTTCACGGTTCGCCGACGCCGTCCGAGGGGCTGGGGCTGAGCACATCGCACTGCCGGGCCTCGCCGACTTCGATGACCGGACGTTGGTCGAGACGATGCCGCCCGGACGCGAGAAGCTATCGCCGGTCAAGTCGATCGCGTTCGACATGGAGCACGTCTTCATTCGTCCGGTGCGCGACCAGTACGCCGCGGTTCAGGCCGCGCTGGCCACTCGTCCAGCCGACGCTCTGATCGTCGACCCGACCTTTTTTGCCGGCTCGGTGCTCGCCGGGCAGCCGGCCTCGGACCGACCTCCGGTGATTGTTGCCGGCGTGCTGCCGCTCGCCTTTCCAAGTCGCGACACGGCTCCGTTCGGCACCGGGACGCTACCGATGCCCGGCTTCGTCGGACGCCTGCGCAACGCCCTGCTGAGCGCAGTCACCCGCACCCTGGTCTTCGGCGAGGTGCAAAAGGTGGCCGACGATGTGCAGCGCTCGATCATCGGCTCGCCGATGGCTTGGCCGTTCCTGGACTGGCTGCCGCATGCCGACGCGGTGATCCAACTCACCGTCCCGTCGTTCGAGTACCCGCGATCGGACGCTCCCGCACTCCTCTCGTTCACCGGGCCGGCCTTCGCGGCGACCGAGGCGCAGGGCCGTCCATCCTGGTGGGCTGACCTGGACGACGCATCGTCGGTGGTGCACGTGACCCAGGGCACGATCGCCAACGACGACTTGGAGGAACTCATCCTGCCGACCATCCGTGGGCTGGCCGACAGCGACGTGCTGGTCGTGGTGTCCACCGGAGGAGTGCCGGTGGAGCAACTGGGAGAACTCCCGGCCAACGTTCGTGCGGCCGAGTTCCTGCCCTACGCGGAACTGTTCGCACGGACGGACGTGTTCGTCACCAACGGCGGCTACGGAGGCACCCAGTTCGCGCTCAGCCATGGGGTGCCGATCGTGGTGGCGCCCGGTAAAGAGGACAAGGTCGAGGTGGCCGCCCGGGTGGCCTGGTCGGGGGTCGGGATCAACCTGCGCACGCAGCGTCCGGCCCAGACGGTGGTCGCGGACGCGGTCCGGCGGGTGCTGAAAACTGCTCACTATCGGGACGCGGCTCGCCGGATCGGTGCCGAGATCGCAGCCTCGCCCGGCGCCGCAGGGTTCGCCGCGGTAGTCGATGGTGTGGTGGCAAACAGTCGTCGGCACGCTCCTGCTCGGCCGTGAGCCCTCCGACCGATGGCGACAGTCTGCGACTCAGCTGGGTCGGGCTGGCCTGACAGCCCGACCCGCTCTGCGCAGTAGGCCCATCCCGGTGCCGGCCGTTCGCTGATCGTCGACGCCGAGGGCGGTATCACCACCGGCGGCAAGCTCAGCAAGAAGAAGTGGATCACGATCACAAACACTCACATACCGGGTGGCCGGTGCCGAGTTGATCACCTACATCGCCGGTCGCGCGCGGGGCAGCCGCACTCGCCGCTGATTTTCGACGAGCACCCAGATCAGCTGCCACCCCTGTGCCTGATCTGGGTCGCTTCCCAAGACGAACCCGCCGGACTCTGCGCGAGTTCCGGCGGGCTCTTCCCCGGGGGGATTGGGGAAGCTATTTGACGTCGTAGACGGTCACGTGAACGTGGTTCATGTGGTTGTCGTTGTCGCTGCCGCGGTCGGACATCTTGCGCCAACCGGTTGTGACGTTGGTATTGCGTTCTACGTTCCACTGGCGTTGCCGCCAGATCAGGTAGTGCACGTGCAGGGTCTTGTAGTTGTCCTGCAGGTAGCGGGCGATCTTATCTCCCAGTACCTTGCCGCTCGAACTCTTGTATGACGGGATCATCAGGTCGAGCGCCCGTCCCTTGGGGTGGTCTGAGGAGTAGGCGCTGGACATCCGCCAGCCGTAGATGGTCTTGATCTGCGGAAACTTGTCCCGGATCCTTTTGACGATCACGTGGGCGTAGGCGTTCGTGCGGTTGAGGGTTTCGCTGCCCAGATCGTCGCCGGTGGTGGGGGCTGGCTCGGCGGACGAGCTCGGCTTGGTCTTGGACAGGTACGCCGAGTACGCCCAGCGCACTGCTCCGCCGAAGATCACCTCGCTGCGTTTGTTGGCGGTCTTGCCGGTGATCAGCAGGACGGTGCCCAGCTCAACGGTGTCGATGACCTTGCCGTCCGCTGCGGAGGTGGCCCGGATGTTCACCTCGTCGACGCTCACGTAGCGCTTACCGGCGGATTTGGGCAGGGCCGGGGCGGCGGGTCCGGCCGCACTGGTGTTCAGGTAGCCGGTCAGAACCCAGACCACGGCGCTCTGGTGAACGATCTGGGAGTAGCTGCCGGAGTGTGTGCCGGTCAGTGACACGGTGCTGCCGGCCTTCAGGTCGCCGGCGGACGAGGCGCCGATCTCGGGCGTCTTGCGCATCGCGAGCACCGCCGTGGTGACGGCGGTGTACTTGATCGCCGGCAGACTGGGCGACGTGGTCGACGGGTCGGCCAGATAGGTCGAAGACACCCAGTAGGCGGCACCCTCGATCGTCACCTCGGCCCAGCGCTCCGACATGGTGCCGGTGGTGCTGACCGTGCTGCCCTTCGGCAACACCTTGACGATCGAGCTGTCCAGGCCGGGGCCGGTGCGCACATTCACATCGGCGGTGGTCACCTTGGTGCCGGCCTTGCCCGTGGTCTCCGCGGACGTGCTCGGGCTGGTGGTGGCCGTGGCGGCCTTCTTGAGGTAGCCGCCCCAGACGTAGCCGGCGCCGCCCTTGAAGCTGACCTTGACCCAGCCACTGCTCGTGGCCGTACCGCTGATCGGCTTGCCGAGCGCGAGTACGCCGATCACCCGGTACGAAGTGCCGGGGCCGGAGCGCACGTTCACCGCGTTCGTTGCCACGTAGGGCTCAGCGGCGCCGGCGGTTCCGGCGAGCACCAGGCCACCCAGGCCGAAGCTGAGCGCGACGCTGGTGGCGACCGCGACGACGGCTCGGCTGGTGGCGTAGGCGCGCTGGCGCATGGGCTTCGGTCACTCCCTCGTTGGTCGATCGACGGCGAGAGGCAGCGATCATGGGTTTTGTCCCATCTGTCCCAGCTGCCTCAAGCTGCGCAGGACTTTACGCACGGCCCTTCCGCCCCAACAACGCTTCGCAACGGATTCTCCGGCCGACGCAAGACGACACGCCGATCGAGTTGGAAAAACTACAGCCATGGCATTACTGAGCGGCACTAGGTGCCTACAGTTGGTGCATGCCGGTGTCGATGAGCGAGCAGAGGTTCGAGCAACTGGTCGACCAGGCCCTCGACCTGATCCCCGCCGAGTTGGCGTCGCTCGTGCAGAACTGCGTCGTCGTGATCGAACCCCGAGCTCCTGAGCCGGACGGCGACCTGCTCGGATTCTACGACGGAATCCCCTTGTCAGAGCGCGATTCGCTGTATGCGGGTGTCCTGCCGGACCGGATCGTCATCTACCGCGACGCGATTCTCGACATCTGCGTCGACGAGGCCGAGGTGGTCGACGAGGTGCGGATCACGGTTTGGCACGAGGTGGCCCACTACTTCGGCATCGACGACGACAGACTGGACGAACTGGGCTACGCCTGAGTTGCTGGTGGGTCGGGTTCGCGCGAGCGTGTTCGCAGCCGCGGCAATCCTGAACACACCTTGAGCGTTGGTTGAGATCTCTCGGCGGTCGAGCTTGTCGAGAACCCATTGGTGTCGCCCGTCGAAGCCAGGGGGTCGCCGGTCGGGCTTGTCGAAACCCGGGTTATCGCCGGTCGCACCAGGGCATCGTTCGAGACGAGTGCTGTGTCGAGCGTGTCGACACCCAGGAGGTCATAGCCCACGTCATCCGCATGCTCGCCCCGGATCTCCGGCGGAGAACCAGAGAGCGTCGCCGCAACCGACTACTCAGCCAGCAACCAGGAGGTCTTGCGGTCGCTCACCCACGTCCCAACGCTGCCGAGCGCCTCGTCGGGCGCCCAGCCGGACTGCAGGTCGGTGTGCAGAAGCGGCGTCGCGACGGTCAAGGCGGCCACGCGCTCAGACTGCTCGGCGTCCACCACGACGGGCAGGCACTGAGCCTTGCCCTGAACGGTGTTGGCGGCGAGGGTGTCGAGCACCTCCCGGCTGAAGCTCGGGCGCAGCCAGAACCAGCGGACGCCCGCTCTTGTGGGCACGTTCGAGCAGGGGGAGCAGCTCGCGGACGGTGCTCACCTGGTCGGCCAACACGGCGACCAGGGGATTGGCGGCGACGGCCCACCCGCTGGGGGAATCGGTGACGAAACTGTCCGACGGAATGCCGGCCGCGATGCTCGGTGCGGCGGCCTGGGCAGCCTTCAGATCGGTGCGGGTGAGCGAGTTCAGATCGGTGCTGGCCAACCGTTCCGGGCGCTTCCGAGCCTGCAGTTCGCTCAGGTACTCGGGGGCTTGGCTCTTCGGCTCGAAGCGGGGGATGTCGCGCTTGGGAGGCGCCTGCATGGCGGCGTCGCGCTCACGGGTCTTGCGCTTGTCGTCGACGTAGCCATAAGCGACGATCCCGGCACCCACGAGCACGATGACGGCTATGCCCCACCAATCCATGGGGTCCAGTGTGCCCTGGGTTACCGGTCCGAACTCTGGCCAGGGTGAGCTGGCGCCGCTGTGAGTCGATCCTCCGACCGGGTTGGCTGGACGCGACCAGGTCGGCGCCGTTGAGCTCCGTTGGTCGGTTACGGGTTGGTCATCTCGCGGCGTTGTCGCGCTGCTCTAGCCTCAGGGTCATGAGGACACCGTGGTTCATCGCCGCCGCCGTGGTGCTGGCCGGCTGCACTGGAGCGCCGACGCCGTCTCCGACGGTCAGCGTCGGCACGCCGGTGCCAACGTCGCACAAGCGAGTCGACCAGCCCCAGTGCGGACCCCACCTCATCCTCACGGTGGATGGCCCTGCAGCCCGGCAGTACGACCACTTGTGAGTCCGGCCTGGCGTACGGGATCACCGGGTCCGGCCGGTACACGCTGACGGGGGAGTGCCCGCTGGTGAGCGTCAGCGGCGACCGAGCCGAGGTGTCGAGTGCCGGAACGATCGCGCTGCTGCAGGTGCACGGGCAGGCGAACGAGGTCAGGGCGGGTGCCGTCTCCCAGGTGGACGTCGCCGGTGACCGGAACGACATCGATGTCACTGAGGTCACCCTTGCGTCTGTGGCGGGTGAGGACAACGAGTTGAGCGTCGCCAGCGTCGACGCGCTGGTGATCACCGGCGACCGCAACGAAGTCGACGGCGGATCCACGATCGGTTTCCTCACCATCAACGGCAACGAGAATGAGGTCGAGGCGCGGGCGATCGAGAACCGCGAGCTGGTCGGCAGTGGTAACCGGGTGACGGTGAAGTAGCGGTCCGGAGACGTCGGCGGACGGGGGCGCAACCCCGGTAGAGTGACTGCGCGCCAGCAGGCGGGGGCCTATAGCTCAATTGGCAGAGCAGCGGACTTTTAATCCGCGGGTTCTGGGTTCGATTCCCAGTGGGCCCACCAGCAGTTTCAGGCTAGTGACTAGGTCAAACACCTCAATCACCTCGCTGCACTGGTGGGCAGAAATAGTCGCACATATGCTGTCTTAGCGCACGTAGAGCGCACGCGATGCGACAGGAAATGGAGGTCCCAGATGGCTGAACGGCGCGAGTTCGGGCACATCCGCAGGCTGCCTTCGGGCAGGTACCAGGCTAGCTTCGTCGGTCCGGACCTGGGCCGGCACAAGGCGCCGGTCGACGTTCGAGAACCGGGACCTGGCCGTGGTCTGGCTGCGCAACGAGCGGCGCATGATCGAGGACGCGGCGGCCGACGAGGTGCGCTGGGTCTCGCCGGAGTGAGCGGCTCGAGGCGGCGCGCCGCAAGGCCGAACCCAAGGTGAGGTTCGGCGAGTACGGCGGCGAAGTGGATCGCCGAGCGGCGCAACTCCAAGGGCGAGCCGCTGCGGGCGCTGACCCGCAAGGACTACGAGCAGGTGCTGGCTGCGTACCTGGTGCCGACGTTCGGCGACCGGCCGATCGACCAGATCACCCGCACCGACGTTCGCACCTGGCACACCAAGCTGGCATCGGCGGCACCGAGGGCCAGGACGAAGGCGTACGGGCTGCTGCGGGCGATCATGAACTCGGCGGTCGACGACGAGCTGATCGCGGCCTCGCCGGTCCACATCCGCGGCGCCGGCGCGGCCACCACCAAGCGCAAGGTCGAGCCGGCGACGCCGGCCGAGATCGAGACAATGGCCGACGCAATGCCGCCGCGGCTGCGGGCCTCGGTGATCATCTCGGCCTGGTGCGCGCTGCGCTACGGCGAGCTGGCCGAACTGCGGCGCAAGGACATCGACGTCAAACGCCACCTGATCCGGGTGCGCCGGGCCGTGGTGTTCCTCAAGGGCGGCCCGGTCGTCGGCCCACCCAAGTCGGACGCCGGCGTCCGGGACGTGTCGATCCCGCCGCACATCTGGCCGGTGGTCGAGGAGCACCTGGCGGAGTACGTCCGTCCCGTCGCCGGACGCGCTGCTGTTCCCCAGCGAGGGACGCGGCCACATCTGGCACTCAGGTATGAACAACTACTTCAGCAAGGCCCGCGCGGCTGCCGGACGGGACGACCTCACGTGGCACGACCTCCGGCACACCGGCGCGACCTTGGCTGCCCAGGTGGGAGCCACGACCGCCGAACTGCAAGCAAGGTTGGGTCACTCCACGTCTGTGGCGGCACAGCTGTATCAGCACGCCGCCAAGGATCGAGACCGCCAGATCGCCGAGCGACTGTCCCGACTCGTGGAGGGCAGTTGATAGTCGCGTAGCCCTCCGCGTGAAGCGCCAACATTCCGCTGACCCTCGGTGAACAATCGCTCATGCCGAAGACAGGACGTTCGGAACTGCCGATGATCGCAAGTTGGAGGGCACGACGTTGTGGCGACAGCACCCGAACCTGTCGGAGCGGCCCGGGCTGACCGATGGGTGATCGCACCAGCCCTCCAATACGGCAGGAGCACCAGCACCGGAGAGCGGCTAGAGGCTCCCTCGAGGGTGCCGGGCGCCGACGCCGGACCATTGACCGGGTCAAGAAGGCGTTGAGGGAAACGTCGATCCTCACCTCGACCGTCAAGCGCAGCCCTCCGACGCCAAACGACTCCTCATTGGGGCTGCTCACCACGCCACCGGTATCACCCAAGGCCCCGCTCGTGTCTGGTGGGGCGTTCTGCGGGTACGGCTCCGCGGCTTCTAGCTGGGAATGCGCCCACGCGCTGCCAGATCTACACCGTTCTTGGCCACCCAGGCCCGGCCGAGGATCGGGAAGGCGACCAGCAGGCTGCGGCTTGCCGCCGTGGAGGTTCCTGCCGGACTTGTCGTCATTGAGATGTCATCGGTGTGTCGTTTCTCGGGTTGTCATCTGGGGCGATGCTTCGGGTATGGCGTCGCGTGGCCTGCTGGAAGTCGAGGTTCGGTACCTTGAAGAGCGCGGCGACGCGGTTGCGGGGCGGTTGGCTGAGGTGAACGCCGAGGCTGTGGTGGCTGGCAGACTTGTCCGGCGGTTCCCGCGTGTGGCGTGTCGAGATAGTCCAAGCTGCTCTGCGAGGGATCGATGCTCTCCTATGCATCACAGTCGCGAGTTCGCCCCTCGCCACCCTCACCCGCTGCACGTAGGTGGTCCGGGAGCTGGCACCTTCCGAGGGCGCGGCGGAGAACGAGCGCGCCGCCGCGCGCGTAGGACACCTGCAAGGGTTACTGATCTGTAAGGAAGCGCTCGTGTTGATCAGCCACATCGAGCGCTAGAAAGAGTCGCTCTGACAGGCGTCTGGTGACCTTGCCTGGAGTTCGCTGGATCTCCTCTAGAGTCGCCGCAGCCGTCATTTGATAGCGATCATTCTCGTACGGGACGCTGTACGGGGCGATATCCGCGCGTAGCCCAGCGAGCCCCCCAACAGACATTCCTAGAAGCCATGAACCGGTATAGCCACTTATGTTGGCGACGGACTCCACCAAGCCAGGGAACAGTCGCGTGAACCTCGCGATTCCAGCAGAATCGACCAACACCTGGTCCCGACGGACGTAGGAGAATGGCGCGGCCATCGCCCTGACGTGACCGTCGTAGGAGAACTCAACCTCCCCAACAGCCCAAGGCAATTGCGCAACAGGGTCGCCGTTGCCAAGGTCACGTTCCACGGAGAGGCCAAAGCTGGCTGCTACCCCATCCGTGCGTCGCGCGGGAGAACTCAGCTTGTCGTATGACGGAGTTGCCTCCCTTGTTGTTCTGAAGAAACCGTGAAGGTTGCTCTTGTCAGCCTCACCGACGGACTCGATCAGGCTGTAGACCAGCCCATGGTAGTCAGAGCCGCTCAGCAGATCTCCCAAGAGTGGTGTCCGATTGGCGAGCGGAACGGCTGTAAGGAACAGACGGACCGGGGGCTCCCCAACCGATGACCTAACAATCGGGTCACGTCCGACGTAGTTGTCCAGTTCCGCCTCTGCTGCCCGCAGATCCAGTTCGTAATCCTTTAGGCGGCGGCGGACTTCCGGATCGGACAGGCGATACTTGGTTTTGTCGCCTCGACCGAAGTAGACGTGGTTGACCATGTGTAACCCGACGCGCGAGATTGGCACCCTTACCAGAACGTAGCCCAGAGTCGGGTCCGCGTCGGACTGAATCACTCGACATGTGACCTCTAAGGGAGGGTCTGGGGTTGAGCGTGCGATCTGTTCGATCCGCTCCGCGAGGCCCTTGAGGGGCGTGGGCGTCAGGGCCGGTTCGTCAGAAGGTCCGCCCTTCTCATCGACGCCGATGAGCACCGCTCCGCCGTCAATCGCGAACTGCACCAAGTCGCGGGCGAGTTCCGCATTCCCTGATTTCCCTGAAGGTACCTCGCGCTTCAGATCCAGAAAGTGATTCTCCTCAAGGAGGCCGGAAGCTATGGCCACATGGAGTTCAGCCTCTGACCTCGGCTCCCAGCGGGGCACATCAGGTGAGAGGTAGACCACGGTGCGATTCTTCACCGCGGAGGCAGGCAAGGGCAACGGATGCTTCGCGTCACCTTGATGGCAATCGCGAGGTAACGCAACAGACAACCGTAGCCGTCAAGGATCCTCGAGTGGCCGTCCGATACCGACCGTGCGCCCACGGGAAGCTGGCCATCCTCGACTCGATGAGTAGAAGGCCCTGACCCCATCCCTGGTGCCGTTACAAAGGACGCACCACGCACCAATGATGCCCCGGGGTGGTCGAAACGTCGGCAACTGCCGCGAGCAGCGCTCGGCTGGGTGAGCGTGAGCGGCTACCGGCACACTGGGCAAATGGACCGGATGGGTCGCTGTGAGCTGCACTATCGCGCGCTGGAGGGAGACGTTCAGGGCATCCATGCGCGCCTGGCCGCTGGCGATCTAGTAAATTCCACCGACCACGCCGGCTTCACGCCGCTCCACTTCGCCGCCCAAGAGTCGAACTCAGCCGTAGCCACAGCCCCTCCTCGACGCCGGCGCCACCGTCGACGCGCAAGACAAGTTCGGCAACACGCCTCTCTTCAGAGCCGTGTTCAACTCCGGTGGAGAAGGAGACACCATCGAAGCGCTCCTCCGCGCTGGAGCAGATCCGGATGTCCCCAATCACTCAGGAGTCACCCCCCGAGCACTCGCCAAGTTGATAGCCAACTACGATGTCAGCCAGTTGCTGCCACCCCCAGCAAGCGACATTTGAACATCCGGTCATGCCGCGGTCCGCGCGCTCTGTGTGCTGGGGGTGAAGGGATTGGATGGCAGCTGAGTCGTCATGCTTCCTGTCCGCCTTGCGGTCGATCCGTTCCGTCTCGTCTTTGCTGAGGTTGCCCGCCTTGAGTTGCGGCGCTGCCCTCGCCTTTGCATTGCGAGCATGCGCCTTGTAGGGCATGGGATAGTTGCCTGACTCTTCCTTAGCGCCTTCGTGCGCGCCTCTCGGGAAGTCCGAAGTCCTTCTCCAGAGAGGTCCTCCCCCAGAACCACCACCGTTGCGATGTCGCTGCATTCCACGCGTCACCGAAACGCCGCAATACCCCAGCGGTGGGTACCCGCCCATGGGCGGTCTCGGACGGTCAGGTCAGCCGCCCGGAGAGCGCCGACTGCTCATCCACCCACGGACGCCGGCGTAGGCCGCCCCACATGCGGCGAGGCCGAAGGCCAGCCCGCCCATGCCTGCCCATGCCTCCACCTCGCAGGCGGAGGAGGCGTCAAGAGTTCCGGCTCTTTCACGCATTTGACATGCCGAGTTCATCTGGTTCCAGAGCGTGAGGACGCCCCCGAGACCGATCACCCCTAGTGCCGTCAGGAACCCGGTTCGGAAGGCCCCGTCCTCGTCGATCGCCCCGACGATCGCGCCAAGGATTAGGCCGGCCGCCACAAGGCCTGCCATATACAGAGTCAAATCGTCC
This sequence comes from uncultured Actinomycetota bacterium, assembly GCA_963723605.1. Taxonomy (GTDB): domain Bacteria; phylum Actinomycetota; class Actinomycetes; order Propionibacteriales; family Propionibacteriaceae; genus Micropruina. The sequence goes on from CAVRRM010000006.1 coordinate 16,815, forward strand.
ATGAACTACTCCACGCTCGGATCCAGGCAACATCGTCCACCTGAGGGTTGGACTTGTCCATGAGCACTCTTGGGCGCTGTCCTCCCGCCTGAGGTGTGATCTTGGGGAATTTGCTTCCGAAACCCGACCGACCCGGCAGACGCGCGGCGAACTGCGCGTACCGCCGTTGACAAGCGCCAACCGTGACTAGCCGATCGCGCCCAGACCTCCATGTTCACTGGCACCTTGGCGAGCGAAAGGCCATCGACCAACACCAGTTGCCCCGCGCCGGTCACCAGTGCGAAGGCTAGTCGCTCACTTACTGGCACCACTGAGCCGGAGCCGGGAGAAGGAACAATCGGATCTAGTGGGTGCCTGCCGGGTCTCGGGAGGGCTTGGTTCCGGTAGCGGCTGGCGGGTCAGCACACATCCGTTTCTGACCCCGTTTGGTAAGTATGGCGGCAGACTGTGCGCCCGCCGGTCGTGAGGAGGCGGGGATCGCTGCTGGGATGACGTGCCCCGATGTCATGGGTGAGCACTTGGGGCATTAGACCCGAAAGGCGGTCCCACCAGCCGGCTTCGGTGTCGGCACAGCAATGACCTCGCGTGGCTCCGGGACGCCAAGCGGCACGTTCCTGCGGATGTCGGTCAACACAAGCCAACGCTAACCGTCAGCGCCGACTAGAACGCAGATCAACCTCATCTGCCGCACGGTGCGCGAGGGTGGCCTGTCGGCTGGACCGGCAAGTGCAGAGCGCCAAATGGCGCGAGTCATTCGTTGGGCGCGCTCACTTGCGGTTGTGTTGGCGGCGAGGGCGCTGGAACGGGTTCTCATCTCGTTTCGGCCGCTTGTCGAGGTTGAGGGGGTGGGTCGAGGGTGGCGAGGATGCTGGTTTCGAGGGCGTTGGGCGCCTCGACGTCTTCGACGGGGCTGGCAGCGAAGGACGCCGTAGTCCGGGGACCAATTCGCCGTGCTCGACAGCACCACTTGGCGTGCTTCAACCCAGGACCAGTGCCGTCTTCGCACGTCGTTTATCGTTCCTACTTGTGGGACGCCGGGAGCTATCCGGTACGTCCACCCGTTCAGGGTTTGCCACTGGCAGCCGGGACGGGGTCCAACGATCACGGTCAGACATGGAAAATGAGCGAGAGGGCGGTCCACGTCTTGGCTGCGTCGTTGGACTCGATCAGGTCGGGGTGCCCGCTGGCCAGGAAGTTTCCCGGCCCGACGACGGCAAACCCCATCGTGTCTTGGTACCGATCCGCGACACGTTCGACGGCTCCGTCCTGCGTGACCTGGTAGACCCCGGAGTGGGAGGCGATGTACAAGGTGTCGTCGGCAGGATTAACGCCGAGCCCGTGAACGTGGTCCAGTGCCGGCGCCGAGGATGCTGACGGTGGTGCGGTCTTGCCCTGAGCCGTATCTGAGGAGCATGCCGCGAGATCTACGCTGACGCAGATCAATGACACGGCAGCGAGGTCATGCTTTGGAACACGGTGACTCCGATGCTCATCTGGGGTGTGCCGATGTCGGCCACGGATGCGGGCCAGGCCTCTGGTCATCGGCAGATGGCGACGTCGTTGGGCCGCGGCCCCGGAAGGATTGCAGTGGTTGGTCGTGCACGGTGCGCCAGTGCCGATTATAGGCGCTGGGCGCGCAGGCGCAGTGCGTTGCCGATGACGCTGACTGATGACAGCGCCATCGCCGCGGCTGCGATCATCGGTGAGAGCAGCAGCCCGACGGCGGGGTACAAAACCCCTGCCGCGATGGGGATGCCGGCGACGTTGTACATGAAGGCGAAGACCAGGTTCTGCCGGATGTTCCGCATCGTTGCCTGGGAGAGCTTTCGTGCTCGCACGATCCCGGTCAGGTCGCCCTTCAGCAGCGTGATCCCCGCGCTCTCGATGGCCACGTCAGTGCCCGATCCCATGGCCAGACCCACGTCGGCGGCAGCCAGGGCTGGGGCGTCGTTGACGCCGTCGCCGGCCATGGCGACGACGCGACCGTCCTCACGGAGTTGTTTGACGACATCTGCCTTGTGGTCGGGCAGGACCTCGGCCTCGACGCGGTCGATGCCAAGGCGACGCGCCACCGCTTCGGCGGTGACCCGGTTGTCGCCGGTGAGCATGACGACCTCGATGCCTTCGGCGCGCAGCGCCTCGACGGCCGCCGGGGTGGTCTCCTTGATGGGGTCGGCGATGGCGATGATCGCGGCCACTTGGTCACCGGAGCTGACGAAAATGACGGTGGCACCGTCGGCGCGCAGCTCGTCCGCCTGTGCCGTCAGTGCGCTCGGGTCGATCCCTTCACCGGTCAGGAACGTGGCGCTGCCGACGCGGATGCGCTGGTCCTCGACGGTGCCCACGACGCCCTTGCCGACCGGAGCGTCGAAGTCGGTGACGTTCGGGATGGACAGGCCGGCAGCGTGGGCTGCGTTCACGATCGCCAGACCGAGAGGGTGCTCGGAGGCCTGCTCGACAGCGGCCACCAACTGCAGGATCTCGTGCTCCTCGAACCCGGTGGTGGTGACCACGCGTGTCACAGACGGCTTGCCCTCGGTCAGGGTGCCGGTCTTATCGACGACGAGCGTGTCGACCTTCTCCATCCGTTCGAGCGCCTCCGCGTTCTTGATCAGGACTCCGAGCCCGGCGCCTCGCCCCACCCCAACCATGATCGACATTGGCGTGGCCAAACCCAGGGCGCAAGGGCACGCGATGATCAGCACGGATACGGCCACCACGAGCGCGTGGGCCAGCCGCGGGTCGGGACCCGCCGTTGCCCACACCAGGAACGCGACGATCGCGATGGCGATCACGGCAGGCACGAACCACGCAGCCACCCGATCCGCCACCCGCTGGATCGGTGCCCGCGAGCGTTGCGCTTCGGCAACCATCTGCACGATCCTGGCCAGCATGGTGTCCCGCCCGACCTTGTCGGCACGCACGATCAGCGACCCGGTCTGGTTGATGGTGCCGCCGATGACGCTGTCGCCGACCTTCTTGGTGGCTGGCATCGACTCACCGGTCACCAACGACTCGTCAAGGGTCGATCGGCCTTCCTCGACGTCCCCGTCAACAGGAACTTTCTCGCCGGGTCGAACCCGGAAGCGATCACCGACGGTGACCTGATCGAGAGTCACCTCCTCCTCGGTTCCGTCCGACTTGAGCCGGTGTGCCGTGTCTGGGGTGAGGTCGAGCAAGGCGCGGATCGCTCCGGATGTCTGTTCACGGGCTCGCAGTTCCAGGACCTGCCCGAGGAGGACGAGGGTGGTGATGACGGATGCTGCTTCGAAGTAGACATCGACGGCACCGTCCATCCGGAACGCCTCAGGGAAGAGGTCTGGCGCCAGGGTGGCGACCACGCTGAACAGCCAGGCCACACCGGTGCCCATCGCGATCAGGGTGAACATGTTGAGCTTCAATGTGCGGACCGAGGTCCACCCGCGCACGAAGAACGGCCAGCCGGCCCACAAGACCACGGGGGTTGCCAGAACAAGTTGGACCCAGGCCGAGGCCCGCGGGGAGATGGCGTCGTGAATTGCTGGGACGAGGTCTCCGCCCATCCCCAGAATCACCACAGGGATGGACAAAGCTACCCCGACCCAGAAACGGCGGGTCATGTCGGCCAACTCCGGGCTTGGCCCGCTGTCGGCTGTCACCATGACCGGCTCGAGAGCCATCCCGCAGATCGGGCACGAACCCGGACCGGGTCGCAGGATCTCCGGATGCATCGGACAGGTCCACTCCGTTCCGGGTGGCGGCGTCGCGGCGTTGCCGCCGTGGCCGTGTCCAGTCGGGTGACCGGTTGCCGGGGACAGGTAGGCATCAGGGGCGAGGTCGAACTTGTTCCGGCATTGCCCAGAGCAGAAGTAGTAGGTGGTTCCGTCGTGCACCAGATGGTGCTCGCTCGTCGTCGGGTCAACATCCATGCCGCAGACGGGGTCCTTCACCCGCGACGGCGTCGAGGTGTGTCCGTTCTCGTGCTTGTTCATGTCCATGTTCACCACTATACCCCTAGGGGGTATCGCTTACCTAGAAGGGTTGGTTTGCGGGCAGCGGCAGCGGTGGCCCGGGGGAATCCTGTCGGCCAACTCGTTCTGAAGCCCGCCGCGAAAGGTCCAACCGGGGTCTGGCAAGGGATGTCCTGTCAAGATGCTCGCCAGCTGCAGGGCTTCAGGGTCCATCAGGAACACTGTGGCCGCACCTTGGGATCCGCCGCTCGCGGGTTTACCGCGGGCGTGTCGCCCGAACACGAACAGCACACCTGTTGATCCGCCGGTGGCTGTGTAGCAAGCACTGTCTATTCGTTCGCATGAAGCTCGCCGGGCCACCCGACGACAAGGAGGTCGACGTCGAGGAGTGGCGCGAGGTCGCCGCGCTCAGCACCACGTTCCTGTGGGACTCGTGGAGTGACCCCCGCATCGTGCCCTGCTGCTACGCCATCAGGATCGACATCTGGGACCGCGCATTGTCCAGCAACCACTGGGGCGGCGGTCACGCGTGGCCGGGCCTGTTGCCAGGCGTGGTCGCGTGCGGTGGCGATATTCCGGTCAATGCTGGGTACGGTTTGGACATGGTGCGAATTGGGGTGGCCGTCGGAGCCCGACAGCGGCTCTGGCTGCTGCTCGGGGTCGTGGCTATGGCGTTGAGCCTGCTCGCCATGCATCAGCTGTCGAGCAACCACACCGCCGCCGGCCATCCGGCTAGCCCGAGTTCCACCGACGCCACGCTCCTGATGTCCGCGGTGCACGCCGAAAGTCACGAGGACGCGGTTGGCGGGGACCACGCACATCTGACCCCCTCGACCGGGGTCGGCCATCCAGTCTCCGAGGTCGGCGGATGCCTCGGCTGCGCCGATCATTCTGTGATGGGGCTGACGTGCCTGGCGGCGCTGATCCTGCTGATGAGCGGGTGGGTGTTGACCCGGCCGGGGGCCGGGCCCGGGTTGTGGGTGCGGCGGCTTCTACACCTGAGACTAGCTCAACGAAATTCTTGGCTACCTCAGCCGCGGAGTCTGGCCCAGCTGTCCGTCAGCAGGACCTGACCGATCGGTGCGACCCATCGCCAGTCGAAACGCCAGTTGTGCTTCGGCTGCGCTGAGAGGGCTGCACCGTCCCGTCGTGTTCCGTCCTATTCCTCAGTAGCTACCCAGAAGGATATGCCTGCCATGCCTGTAAACTCATTCAATTTTTTGCGCCTGACCCTGCCCGCGGCCGCGGTTGCCACGGTGATCGGCCTCGCCGGCTGCTCGCCCAACGACACGGCGAACATGCCCGGCACCGCCAGCGCCCCGACCTCGACGTCGCCATCGACGACGGGCGCGACGCCGTCGGCCACCCCGGCCGCCGGTCCGCACAACGACGCGGACGTCATGTTCGCGGCGATGATGATCCCGCACCATCAGCAGGCCGTCGAAATGGCCGACCTCGTCTTGGCCACAGAAGGCATCAACATCGAGGTCACAGGTCTTGCCTCCCAGATCAAGGCCGCCCAGGCTCCCGAGATCGCCCAGATGAGCGGCTGGCTCGCCGGCTGGGGCGAGAACCGGAGCCCGTCGATGCCGATGGACCACGACATGGGCGGAGGCATGATGAGCCGGGCCGACATGGAGGCCCTCGACAGGGCCACCGGTGACGAGGCCGCCCGCCTGTTCCTCGCGGGGATGATCGAGCACCACAATGGCGCCATCGCCATGGCGAAGCAAGAGGCCACCAACGGCCAGAACCCGGACGCCAAGCAGCTCGCCCAAGACATCATCGACGCTCAGCAGGCCGAGATCGTCACCATGAACCGGCTACTCGACCAGCTCTGATCCGTTTCCAGCGGCCACCGTCCCCTTCCGGGCCGGTGGCGCCTGGAGACCACCGACCTCGCCGATGGTCACCCAAGTCCGTAGCTGCATCAGCGCCGACCTGGACTGCGCCGACATTTGCGCCACCACGGCGCGAGTCCTGTCTCGACAGGCCGGCTACGACGCAAGCATCACCCGCGCTCTGCTGCTCGTTTGCATCAACGCCTGCCGGTCCGGGTACATCCGCCACTACACCTACGTCAACGTCCAGGACCGCAGCCGCATGTCGGGTTGGCATCCACTCCACGGGACTCTCACCCCTCAGCCCGGTCGAGCACCGACGCGATTGATTACGATGCCGCCGTGGCCGAGCGCATCATGTACGTGCAGTTGAAGACGGGTCAAGACGTTGACCGCGGGCCTGCCTGGATTTCGCGTGTTCGTTTAGCAGGTCATGGCGAACTCTGACGTTTCATGGGAAGCGGCTGCGGCGGGTCACGGGCACAAAGTTCGCCAATGCCGACGCGAACTTTTCCGACATCGAGAGCGGCGACCACTACTGGGTGTCCGGTCCCAAGCGTGACCGGACCGACGGCCGATACTCATCACAGCAGCCAATCGTCGACGAAGACGCACGCGACGCGTACGAAGCCATCCTGGCCGGTCACGCACTGCCTAGACGGGAACAAGGCTGACGTGCTTCCAGATCGGAGCATCCGCTTCAGCCGCGGTGAGCGCCTCTGGCGCGGCACACCGTCATGTCTTTGTCTGGCTGGACGATGACACGAGGTTCGACCTCGCGCGTCCGCTTAGCAGGGAAGCACCGAGCTGGAGCCAGGATGACTCCGGGTTACCCTCAGCCCCACCGTTCTTTGATCCTGCGATCACCCACTTGTGCGTAGTGCGCGAGGGATCGCGTCTTGGCTGGCCCTGGGATGGCAGCATGGGAGCAACTTCGTCATCTCCGAGGGCTCGACTTCTAGCAGCTGTCCACCCTGCGAGAGAAGTCTCGTCAGGGTCGTAGCCGACGGGCCACCCATTGACGCGGGTGGCTGCGTGGTCATCAACCACCCAACCCGTCGATTGCCCACCTCTCCGACCTCGGGCACAAGAGGTCGCCCCGCACAAGCGCACAGACTGCACCTGCGCCTACGGCCCCTGCGGGGGCGTGCTCGTGCCTTTCCGGCCGGAATTTCGGCCGGTAGCGTCTCGGCGGCGACCCCTACATTGAGCACTTCACCGTGTCGCCAAGGTGCCATGCTGGGCCCATGGCTACTGCGAAGTTGGGGCGGTTGAGCCCCGTGGAGGCCCGCCAAGTGTGGGCGCATGAGGCTCTGGACTTCACCCCGTGGCTTCTGGAGAACGTTGATGTACTTAGCGATCTGCTGGGAATGGATCTCGTGCTCGACGTCGCGGAGCACCCTGTTGGAGGCTTTCGGCTTGATTTGAAGGGGTACGACGAGGCCACGGGCGAAGTCGTTATCGTCGAGAATCAACTCGGACGATCGGACCATAGCCACTTGGGTCAGATCATCACCTATGCCGCTGGCACCGATCCCACGACCATTGTGTGGGTGGCTACGGGTTTCAGTGAGGAGCATCGTGCCGCAATTGACTGGCCGAACCAACGAACTGATCAAAGGACTCGAGTGTTCGGTGTGGTCATTCGCGTCGTGCAGATTGGCAACTCTGTGCCGGCGCCAAACTTTGAGTTGGTGGCCCAGCCCAACGACTGGGAGAAGGAGGTCAAGCGGGCAATCTCGACAACATCGGCCGTAGGGTCGTCAGCCAGCCACCGATACCGGCAATTTTGGGAGCACATCTTGCCCCGGATCAAGGCAGTGCACCCGGAGTGGACTCGGGCGAATACCTCAAACCAGTCTTGGTTCAACACCTCCCTCGGCCTCAGCGGTGTGGTTGGCTCTCTCGCCTGGTCCAATGGCCGACTGGTCTCCCAAGTGTATTTCGACTCGCCCGCCGCCCACCTAAACAAGGCCCGATTCGAAAAGCTGCGCGAGCAGCAAGCCGCCTTCGACCGGGCACTCGGCGGGACTGCCACTTGGGATGAGATGGCGGGGCGGAAGGGGGCCAGGATCGTGCTGCAATCCATTTATGACGATGTCACCGACACAACTCAATGGCCCGACATGGCTAGCTGGGTGATCAAGACGCAGGCAGACTTCCGCAGGGCGCTGGCAGCGGTTGGCGGGATCGAGAAGCTCCGGCTCGTCGCGAGCGACCTGTCAACGCGGGTCGACTAGGGTGGCCCGCCCACGATCCCGCCGTCGAGTTGGGCGGTCAAGCTCCCTGACCTGAGAACCAAGCTGGCTAACTGGTTGCCCATCACCCCACAGGACGCTCGCTCTTGCCGCGCGGCGCGCGGTCATGCCTTTCCCTGTCGCGCACGTGTGCGAGGGGTTACCCGCAGTCGCCGGGGGCACGCTGTCAGGATCCAGGGCGCGGTAACCTCCGACTGTGAGTGCCGAGTTGGATCCAAGCCACCATCGGGTCGCCGAGATCAACAGACTGGTCGACGAGCTGAAGTCCGAGACCGGGAAGCAGATGCCGTACGTGCACCAATCGATGGGGGGCGTCCGCGCACCCGTTCTGTCAGTTCTCCGCGACCCGGGCGTCTCAACGCAGACAACTCATTTTTTGGGCCTCCACAACCCGGATCCCACGTCTCGACGCCAGATCACACTGCTGAAGCTCGCCGGCATGAGGTGGGCGGACTTGATGCCTTGGAACGCGTACCCATGGCATCACTCGGAGACACTTACTCCTGAGATGGTGGCGCGAGGTGCGGCGTTGCTTCCACGAGTCATCGGGATCATGCGGCCCACGCTCAAGGTACTGCTGTTGCAGGGAGATGAAGCGAAGCTTGCTTGGGCGATGGTTCAGGCGTTCGTGCCCGGGTTCGCCGAGCCAGAGTTCGAGGTCGTGCGGACCAGTCATCCCCTGGGAACCCGGCGTCGGAACCCCGAAGATGCTGCCGCCAGCGGGCGCTTGCAGGAATCGGCGTGGCGGTCTATTGGCGTCGCAATTCGTCGACGCTGATTGCGGTGATTGGCCGCGCCGGAGAGTACCGGCTGGATGCGGCGTGGTCGACCTCGTACGACGCATCTGGGCCGGGCTGGGTGAGGCAGCCGCGAGCGATCGTGGTGGCCGGGGGCGCTATCGCTGACGGCTGAACTGGCGGCGGCGCGCGCTCAGCCGGATTCGTAGTTGGTTCGTTGGTCGCTTGTGGAGGTTCAGAGGGGGGTCCAAGACATCGAGGACATGCGTCTCAAGGTGGTCGAGCACGCTCGCGTCTTCGACCGGTACCGCGATGAGGAGTAAGTGGTCGTGCATCCAATCGGTTAGGGCTGCTTCGTCTATGGTGTCCAGACGGCGTGCCGCGGCGAGGATGGAGCCGAGGCTGCGTCTGAAGGTGGAGAACTCATGGTTTCCGGCCAGGTGCATGCCACGGATCCGGCCCCAGAGTGTGTTGCTGGAGGTTTTGCCGCTTCGAGCCCTGGTGGCGCCGGCCAGGCCGGCGTAGATCATGCCGGGTTCGATGGGATGTCCGAGCCACAGGGTCAGGTCGCGTGCTCCCGCGCCGTCGACCCACCAGCTGTACAGACCGGGTAGTCGCATGCTGGCGCCTTTGGTGGCGAGGAAGTCTGCTGGGCTCTGGCACTTGGTTTCGTCTCGGGGCCCGGCGACGACCGCACTTGCGTCGGGCACGGGCGGCGAGCCCCGGGCGGCGCGCGGAGGGTGGACAGCTGACACTCCAGCGGCGGCGTTGTACCAGGCCAGCCGTGGGCCATGCTTCAGGCCAGACAGGGGCTCCACGACGTGCGCCCCCGCCGCTATCAGCCCGGGCTGGAGCGGTTCGGAGTAGGCGGCGCCGGCATGGACCTCGATGGTCTTCCCGCTGAGTGCGCCGAGGGAGTCCATCAACTTGGTCACGACCAGCGCTCCCCAGTCATGGCGGTAGGAGCGCGGAGTTTTCGCCAGCCTGAGGTCGTAGGGCTCCAGTACGTCGTCCGGGTGCACGAGGCCGTGCTGCGCGGACAGGATGAACCATGGCGCTCCGGTGGCTTCCGCGTATGCGCGTGCCTTTCGGAACAGTGGGGAGATGTACAGATCCCTTGCTGGCGCCGGCGCGGTGAGCTTCTGCTTCACGCAGCCCACCAGGACGACGTCGGCTCTTTCACCAGCGTCGTTTCTCTCGATTGCTGCGCGGTAAGGCGAAACCGGACGACTGGTGGTTGGTCGGCGGATGAAGGTCACTGAGTCTCCGACCCGAACTTCCGTAGTGGTGAAGCCCGCCCACCCCGTCCGCGCGCCTTTCCAAAAAGCGGTGTGTTCGTATGCGGACCTTGGAAGACCGCCAACCAGCGAGTCAAGCTCTTGCCACCTAAGGGTGCGCTGATGCTCGACACCCTGCAGCACGCGACGAAGCGGGGACCAATCTGCCATGCACACACTCTCGCAGGCGTATGGGCCCCCCAATCATGCAAGCAGCCCACGACCTGATCTGCCGCGTTCGGGGCGGATCTTCAGCCGTCGAGAAGAGGGATGTCGAGGTCGTAAGCCAGGACGATGGCTCGGGCCAGGAGCGTTTCCTGCTTGGAGTTGAGGAAGCCGACGGTTCGCCCGAGGAGATTCGCCGGGATCGTGACAACGTTGTCCAGGGAGATCACGCTGGTCTGTTCCAGGCCGTTGTCCGGCCCGACCATAACCTCACTGCTGAGGCCCTTGATGGTGGAGGTGATCGGGGCGACCGTCACTTTGGTCATGGCGGTACGGGCAGCGTCACGGGTGAGCACGACAACCGGCCGGGTCTTGTCCAGCCGGGCGAGGCAGATCTCGCGCACGCTAGCCGGCGACGTCGAGGTGGCCGACCGTCCAGTCGACCAGCTCATCCAGGTCGTCGGCGGCACCTCGGTGGCGCAGGGTCGCCGCGTCGGCCTCGGCCGATTGGCGGCGCATCTCGCGCTCCAGAGCTGAGCTGACGAGCGCGGCACGGCTGGCCGCCTTGCCTTGCGCAACGGCGTTGTCGAGAAAGGCGACCATCTCCTCGGGCAGCCGGACTGCGATCTGGGTGCTCATGGAGTCAAGGATACCAGGATGCATCCCGGAACGGGATTCATGCTCATGAGTTCGAGAACGCGTCGACAGGACGATTGGTGGTGAACAGGTCCACATCTCTGGTCGCGCGGTCCGTGATGCCGTGCTCGCGAATGGCGCCTGACCCGGCGAGTGCGAAGTCGTCGATATCGATGATGCCCAGTATCAGATGGGTCGCGATCCGCAGGTGCTCGTCAGCTGTCGACATGTTCGACGTCGCGGAGTTCTGGGAACCGCGCCTCCCACAGTGCTCGGCATCGCGCGGGTAGCCGCAATGTCGCCCACGAGCCCAGTAGGAGGTCCCGATTGAGCAGTTGCTCCTGCTGAGCGGCGAGTGCCTTCCCTGATGAGGGAGCCGTAGGCCTTTTGCACACCGTCCCTCGTGGACAGATCTGCTTGAGGTTCTGGCCCCCAGTGCACGGATTGGGGGAGCAGCACAACGCCCGAGTCCGGACCCTCTAGCTCCTCAAGGGAGCTCGGAGTCTCGTATGGAACGACGTCCTGGATCAGCACGCGGTCGCTCATCGTGCCCTCCTCATCAGTTCCTTGCAACAAGGGTAACTGGCACCACCCGCCAGGAAGTGAACACGACGACTTTCGTGGCAATACCTGCAGTTCACGCTCACAGCAGGCGCATGGACTGGACCGGGCGGAAGAGGCGTTGCAGGTCAACGCTGCTGATCCGGATGATGCGACGACCGCAGCGGATGGCCGGCAGGCTGCCGTCGACGATCCGCCGCCGCAGGAAGTCGGCGGACACGTGGTACAGCAGTGCCGCCTCGGCGATCGACAAGTACTCGGGCTGCGGCTCCGGCTTGCGTTGTGCGGTCATGGCTTGCTCCTTCTTGGTTGTGGTCTCTAGATGCGCGGGCTGAACATCGGTGGTGCTGATCGTGGCGCGTGATCCTCTGGGCGGATGCGGCGGTCGGGCGGCTGGACGACCTCCCACACCGGGGGTGCGTTGCGCTGACGTTCGATCCGGGACGCCAACGCTGCGGCCGGGAGATCGTCGGGCAGTGGCCTCCCCGCCACTGCGGCGAGCACCCAGCGCTGGACCGGATCGCCTTCGCCCGCCCAGGCGGCCAGCTGACGTCCGAGGACCCCAATGTGGGGGTCACGCTCAAGAGCCGGAACGGTCTGGAGCAGCCAGTTGGTCCACTGGCGCACCTCGGGGTGCTCGTCCATAACGGCCCGGTCCAGCCGGTGCTGCCATCGTGAAGCGGCAGCAGACGGCTGGGTCACACCGGTCGGACGAGGGTCGCCGTCAGGCACGCCCATGGCGCACCGCCACACCGTGAGTTCGGCGGCCAGCGGGGGAGTAGGCGGCAGCGGCATGTCCGCCAGCCACCCAGGCCGCTGCTCGGTGCACGACCGCCTTACTTCGTCCGCCAATTCACGGACGAGCTCCTGCCGCGCCATCAGATACGTGCCCCACGTGGGATCGGCACCCAGGCTCTCGGGAATCCCGTCGAGCCAGGGCAGCGGTCCGCCACGAGCGATCGGCTGCAGCCGCCAGGACAGCACCGCGGCCGGGTCGTGGGCGTCGTCCAGGCCGCCGGAATCCACCGCCCGCCGTAGTGCGTCGATCGGATCCGCGCCCGAAGCCGCCACCATCATCAGCTGCGACCGCAGCGCCGGCCAGGCCGGCGCCTCGGTCAGCCACAGACACCATCGAGTCGGCGGCTCGCTCGAGTTCGGCCATCCGATCTGGCCCGACCACCTGCTCCGCGGCCACACCCAACGCGTCCACGTAGCGATCCACCGCCGGCTTCAGCAGCACGGCCGGGTCGGACTGCTCACGAAGCGTGCCGGCCGCCGACACCGCCGAATCGTCCCTGGCCAACACGTCCTCGAGCACCTCGGTCGGCGTCGGCGGTCGCACCACCTCCGGCCGCAGGAGCGCGTGCGGATCTCCGTCCCCGACCGCGGTGACGTACACGTGGTTGGCGTGCCGGCCGCGGGTCATCATCGTGTACAGCTGCTGCCGGCTCTCCTGCCCGCTGAGCACGCCGTGCATCGAATCGACGGTCAGCCCCTGCGCGCCGTGAATGGTGCTTGCGTACCCCAAATCAACGTCGGCGCGGACGTACTCCGCGGGCAGCCGCACCCGCCAGCCGGACCCGTTCGCCACCGTCAGGCTCTGGTCCCGGCCGACTGCCAACACCGTCCAGCGGTCCCCGTTGCGCACCCAACCGAACCGTGAGAACGTCAGGCGCCGCTCGTTGCGTCGGGTCACCACGGTGTCGCCCGCCGACACCCGGTTGCCGTCGGCAGAGGGCACCTCGCGACCGGGTGCGCGTCCACCCAGCCGCTGCGCACGTGCCCGTGCATTCAGCTGGGCGACCAGGTCATGGGTCGGCGCCAGCATCAGCGAGTCGAGGCCGCGGGACCGGTCCGATGCCCAGCCAGCAAACGCCTGCTCGAGCGTGGTCGACGCGTCCCCGACATGGACGCGCTGCTGGTCGAGATAGAAGCCGAGGGCGTCGGTACGGCCCTGCCGCAGTGCCAGCGAGGCCGCCGCCTCCGCCGGATCGGAGAACCGCACCACCTCATCCAGCCGGACCGCGCCGTGCTCGGCCGCGATCTCCCGCAGCACCCCGCCGGCCTCGACCGCAGACAGCTGGTGATCGTCACCGACCAGCCGAACGCTGCCGCCCCGACCTACGACGAACGACACCACCCGATCGAGGGTCAAAGTGTCGGCCATGCCCGCCTCGTCGATCACCACCAGCGTCCGAGCACCGATGGACGCCGCCCATTCCGGCAAGCGGCCGAGTTCCAGTCCCTTGGTGAGCACGTGCATGGTGTCGGCGGTCGTGCCCAGCTGCTCACCGAGGGCGTCTGCGGCCGCCGCGGACGGCGCCAGCCCGACCACGTCCCCGCCGGCCTCGCGCCAGGCCGCAGCCAGGGCGTTCATCGCGGTGGTCTTGCCCGCACCGGCGGGCGCGATCGCCACCTGCAGCCGGGCCCCCGAGGACGCCATCGCACGCACCAGCTCGACCTGGCCGGTGTTGAGCTGGGCTCCGTTGGCGTGCGCCTCGAGCATCGCCAGGTCGATCGAGCGCTGGTCCACGACCATGCCGTCCCGGCGTCCGGCGGTGGCGAGTAGCCGCCGCTCGGCGGCCATGATCGGAGCCGAGGAGTACTGAGCCGAGCCTGCCACGACGTACATGGACGTACCGTCCGCACGCGCAGGGACATCGGTTCGGCCACGTCACCGGATATGTCCCTGGCGGCGTCGAGAGCAATGGAATGCCTGGTCAGTGCCAGGTCGACGATGCGCTGCACCGATGCCGGGGACACGTCCCGATCCGAGCGTCGAATCTGCCGCTCAACCTCGGCCCGCACGTGCCAGACCTGCCACGTCGCCCGGCTGCGCTCCACCACCGGATCACCCGATCGGCAACCCTGTCCAGCCACGCGTCGTCGACCGGACGCCGTTCGACCCGATCAGGCTGCAGCGCGGCCGCAACCATGTGCGGCACTCCGTTGCGACCGAGAACCTGCTCGGCCTGCGCCGTCCACACCCGTCGCTGCTCCGCCAGCGAACGCGGCTCGTGCTTGGCCTCCCGCGTCTCCAGCGTGGCTCGCTGGGCGAGGGCGTGCTGCTCGCCAGGGGTTGGGGTGCGGCCCTGCTCGCGCTGGAAGCCACCGACCAGCTCAGCCTGCGCCTCGACGATCAGACGATCCCGCTGCGACCATCGCTGCAACAACGCGGGATCGACGCCGGCAATCTCCCGCACCGGCCGATCCGGAGTGCCGCCCGGCCGATCGACGAACCGTACGCCCAGCTCGTGGGTCAGGTGCCGCTCCAGCGCGGTGTTGTAACACTCGCTGGCGGCCACGTTCGCCTTGAACAGCAGCCGTCCGTCGATCGCGAGCCAGGCGCCGTCGTCGATCGCCTGCACCTTGTTCGCCACGGCCACGTGGGTGTGCAGGTCGGGATCGCCGGCTCGAGAATCCCGATGGGTGAAGGCCGCGGCAACCAGACCGGTCGTCTGAACCTGCCGGACGCCATTTCGGCCGCGGCGGGTGTACAGCACCTCGCGCTCGATGAAGCGCAGGGCGTCCGCCACGGCCCGGTCGTGACAGCGCTGGATGCGCTCCGCCGTGGCCGGATCGGCCAGCGCCCACAGCGCCGACACCGATTTCACCGGCGAGAAGGTCAGGTCGTAGCCGGCCACACCCTGACGACTCGGGCGGGAGTCCCGCGCGATGAATCCGGTCAGTTCCCGAGGGTTGAGGGGGAGGCGGCCCATCTGCTCCGCAAAGCGGGCGCGGCCAACGTCCGTGCGGATCGAGTAGCGCAGCTGCTGCGAAACCGGGGCACTGTCTGGGCGGCCGTTGGACCGGTTCCAGGCCCCGATTCGCCGCGCGACCTCGTCATGAAAGGCCTCCCCACCACCGTAGGTGCCCCACCGCTGGCCGAGCTTCATGGCGTCCCGAAAGTCACTGGCTGTGGCGTCGATTCCGAGCGCTTCGAGCCGCTGCCTGGCCAGCGGATGATCGCCGACTGCGAACAAGGAATGCATCTGATCTGCGGTGACCTGATCGCCAGCGGACAGGCCCTCGATGCCGACCAGCCCGGAGCCGAGCCAGCGGCCCGGCGATTCGCCCTTCTGCTCGTAGTAGTCGGCCAGGCTGGTGTGGCCCTTCGCGGTGGCGTCCTGCGCGGCGACCTGCCGGGTCAGGTAGTCATACCCCGACCCGGCCGCCAGCTTGTGCAGGCTCATCATGATCCGACTCCTCGGGAAAGTCGTCTCACCCCTTCAACCCCCAGGAGAGGCCCGTCTCGGACAGCGAGGGCGAGATTCTTGGAGAATCCTTCGGCTGCGGGGTCGGCGAAGCCCTCGAACGGCGCCAGGAGTACAAGGTGCCGATGGCGCCGTGGGTGGAAGCGACAAAAAGGCCTCATACCCCCTAAAGCGCTCAGAACCGCGTTCTCGGACGCGGAAGTTTCCGCGAGTTTCTTCTGAGCTGACCAGTTGTTGGCTTATCCCCCGGTGCGAGCGGGCCTCCGTGCGTCTGGATGTCAACCAGAGTGTCGTCAGGATGTTAGATAGAAGTCTGTCCAGATGTTAAATTGGTCACATGCAGTATCAGCCTCGTATTGTCGACGACCTGCTGGACGAGGTTTTTGGTCCCGAGGGTTTGGCTGCGGTCGCGTTGGAGGGAGCCAAGGGAGTCGGGAAGACCGCCACCGCGAGCCGACGGGCGTCCTCGGTGCTCAGCATGACGAACCCCGGCCAACGCGCGGCGACCGCGGCCGACCCCGACCTGGTGACGCAGCTGCCGGCACCGGTCCTGATTGACGAGTGGCAGCTTGAGCCGACCGTGTGGGACCGGGTTCGCAATGCGGTCGATGACGACTCGACCGGCGGGCGCTTCCTGCTGGCTGGGTCGGCGGGGGTCTCGCCAGGCGTGCGCATCCATTCCGGCGCCGGACGGATCGTCAGCTTGACCATGCGTCCGCTGGCGCTCAGCGAGCGCGGTCTTCTCACCCCCACAGTGTCGCTAGAGGCGCTGCTCTCGAGGAGTGTGTCGGACGTCGAGGGCGTCTCGGAGGTGTCTCTCTCCGACTACACGGACGAGATTCTGCGCTCCGGATTCCCCGGAATCCGTGACCTGCCGGAGCGTGCTCGTCGGCTGCAGCTCGACAGCTACCTCACCCGCATCGTCGATCGAGATCTGCCCGACAACGGGGCGGCCGTGCGTAGACCCGCGGCATTGCGGGCCTGGCTGGCTGCCTACGCTGCCGCGACGGCCACTGACGCGGGCTACAGCACCATCCTCGACGCGGCGACACCCGGTGAGGGAGACAAGCCCGTGCGGCAGACCGCCGACGCGTACCGTGAGCATCTGAAGCGACTCTTCGTGCTCGACCCATTGGAAGCCTGGATTCCCGTGTTTGCCCCGCTGAAGCGGCTCACACTGTCGCCCAAGCACCACTTGGTCGACCCTGCGCTTGCCGCCCGCCTGGTGGGAGTTGGCAAGCAGGCTCTCATCACGGGCGCTGAGCCTCCTCTGCCAAGCGTCCGAACGGCCACATGGTTGGGCGCCCTATTCGAGTCCTTGGCCACGCAATCCGTCCGCGTGTACGCCGAGGCCGCAGGCGCGCATGTCGGCCACCTGAGGACCAGAAACACCGAGCACGAGATCGACCTGATCGTCGAGGGAGAGGAACGCGACGTCGTCGCCATCGAGGTGAAGCTCGCCAACGCGGTGGAGACAGCGGACGTGCGTCACCTCAACTGGCTGCACGAAACCATCGGTGACCGACTCGCTGCGCGAGTCGTGCTCTACTCCGGCCGGTACGCCTACCGCAGGCCGGACGGAGTGCTCGTGGTGCCGCTGGCGCTCCTGGGGCCATGAGTTCGTCGCTGTCTCTTCGTCAGCTCGGCCGCCCGAGCCAAATGACCGCTGAGCCAGTCGCATGACTGCTACACCATGCCGGTCCGCAAGCCCGCAACGGTTCGGCTCGGGACCCTGATGAGCTGGACAATAACCTCCGCTAGATGAGAGTTCCGCGTTCACCCTCGGGGGTGTCGGAGTCCTCGTGGACGTCCGGGCAGTCGACCAGGCAGCAGGCGCAGACGCGGGCGCCGTCCGAGAGGATAAGGTCCGCGGCGTTGGTGCACATGCAGCGGGGCTCCTCGCACTCGCACCGGACGCCGGGCTCGGTCAACTCTGCGATCACCCTTCGAGGCTACGACCAGATGTCCTCGTCCATCCACTGACTTGACTCCGAGGCCCGGACAGAGCCCCGTGGGATGGTGGGGTTTGGGTGACGGCGTGGCGTTCTGAGTGAGGGGGGCCACCGGCGAGATTCTCGATGTGTACCGCCAAGTACTCATCGAAGGAGATCTCACCGATGGCCTTGTCTGATTCTGCCCTGTCCGAACTGATGGAGGTGTTCCGCTCCGGTGAGGGCACCGATTTCATCCGTGAATGTGTCCGGGTCGCGATGCAGGACCTGATCGATACCGAAGCGACCGGGGTGATCGGCGCCGGCCGCTATGAACGAACCGAGTCGCGGACCACGGAGCGCAACGGGTCCCGCCCCCGGCTGCTCACCACCCATGCTGGCGATATCCAGCTGGCTGTGCCGAAACTCCGAAGCGGCTCGTTCTTCCCCTCGATCTTGTCACCGCGCCGCAGGATTGATCAGGCCCTGTATGCGGTGGTGATGGAGGCCTACGTGCACGGCGTCTCGACCCGCAGCGTGGATGATCTAGTGGTCGCCCTGGGTGGCACTGGCATCTCCAAGAGCGAGGTGTCGAGGATCTGTGCCGGCCTGGACGAGACGGTGGGAGCGTTCCGCACTCGCCGGCTTGATCACACCCGATTTCCCTACGTGTATCTGGACGCCACTTATCTGCACGTGCGCACCGAGCAGGCGATGGTGGTGTCCAAAGCCGTCGTGGTCGCCACCGGAGTCACCGATCAGGGTCGCCGTGAGATCCTCGGCGTCGATGTCGGCGACAGCGAGGACGAGGTCTTCTGGCGAGGGTTCCTCGCCTCGTTGAAGAAGCGCGGACTTGGTGGTGTCCGGTTGGTGATCTCCGATCAGCACGCCGGCTTGGTCGCCGCCATCGGCCGCAGCCTGCAGGGCGTGGCCCATCAGCGTTGCCGGGTGCACTTCATCCGTAATGTGCTCGCCCACGTCGCCAAGGGCGAAGCCGAAATGGTGGCTGCGGTGTTCCGCACCATCTTCGCCCAACCCGATCGCGCATCGATGGGCAAACAGTGGGACAAGGTCGCCGCTGAACTCGCCGGCCGCTACCCCAAGATCGGTGATCTGATGGACGCCGCCAAGGCTGAGGTTCTCGCCTTCGCCATCTTCCCGCGCGAGCACTGGCGCAAGATCTGGTCCACCAACCCGCTCGAGCGGCTCAACAAGGAGATCAAACGGCGCGCCCGCGTGGTCGGCATCTTCCCCAACGAAGCGGCCGTCATCCGTCTCGTCGGTGCCGTCTTGGCCGACACCCACGACGAATGGGCCACCGACGAGCGCCGCTACCTCTCCGAAGAATCCATGGCCAAGATCGACAAATCCAGCAACAATGAACCCGTCGCCCTCAACCAGGGCTGACCGGTCGGCATCGAGATGAACTCAAAGCCCACCACTCCCAGGGACTCTTACGAGGCCCGACCGACGTGCTTGGTCCGACTCATCACGGACGCCGAGTCGGACAACCTTGACTCGACGCCGTTAGTCCTCAGATTTCGGATCCTCGAAGTGCCACAGAGCCTCATGCATCTCGCGCCCCAGCGGGCTTTCCTCGCCAATCAGATCGTGCCGGCTTGGTCTCACTAGAGCGGTTGGGGCTCCACTGGTCTGGACGCTTCATGCTTCGTCAATTGAATCCTCAGATCCTGGCCTTTGAATCCTCAGATCCTCGATCAGGGCGCCCCGACCAGTCCCGCGCCAGGTCGCTATCGCGAGCTCGAGCCGGAATCGGAACAGGTCGCCATGGTCGGTGCCGTATCCGATCCCAGAAGTCTTTTGGCGATTGCCCCCCTGAATCGCGGTCCAGGTGCCGTCTTCTGCGTGCGAGTAGCCGATCAGCTTGGTGTACGCCCACTCGCAAGATGCCTTGGTGCCGCCGAAGATCACTCGCTGGTCGGTAATGACGGCTTGGCCGGTATCGATGGGGGTCGGGCTGGTGGGGCCCGGTTGATAGGTGCCACGCGACGAACCCACTCGGAAGGCAACGCCCTTCATCACACGAAAACTCGTGCCTCGTGACACACCCACATACGTCCCTGGCATCGTGCGTGGCTCGATCAGGACGGCTCCTGCAGCCAGGAGGAACGCCTTCTCCTTGGCTCTAAGCACCAGACCCTCAACTGGTTCGTTCGAACCGTAGAAGGAAGTTGCCTCCTGCTCGAACTGCGCCAGTTCATCGTGAGTCCTTTGCCATTCACCGAGGTCGCTTCTGTACTGGTCGAGCGCCTTGCGATGCTTGCGTTCGGCAAAGAACCCGAGCTTCTTCGCCTAGGATCCGCCCCACTAGCCAGTGCGGAAGCGCGTTGGTCCACTGCTGAGTCACCGCTGTCGACGCCGGACGCCACTAGCGTGCCCTCGCTGGGTGGATCACCTGGTCTCTCGCTCGCGCTGGACTGAGTAGGTGCAGCTTGTGCGGGGGCCCACCATTGCCAGTCCGAGGGTGGCGCTGGCCATCGGGAGTCTGGCGTCCAGCCCGGTGGCGGACTCCATCCTGCCGGTGGCTGGGGCCACCCCGGGGGAGCAACCCATTGGAATGGCACCTTCGACGTCATTGCTGCCAACCCGTCTAGCGTGATTTCGAATACCTATGTTCTCACCGATTTGACGATGCAGTACATCGTGCAAAGTGTCGTCCTAACACCCCAGCCGTGAACACTACGCGCCAGATTGATGGGCAAGTGGCCGCAGCGTCAGTCTGCTAGCGGCCCCCAACAAGCTTGCGCGGCCAAATCGAATCTGCGCGCCGGAGCGGTTAGGACTCGGTCAGTACTGGGTGGAAGTAGTCGAACAGAGCGGAGTCGATGGGCTTAGCGAAACGCAGGCGCAAGCGCACAACATTCAACTGTGCGCCATCAGTGCCCGGCATGGTTGTTTGTTCAGCATCGTGCGAAGTCGCTTGACCAAGGTGGTAGAACTCGGTTCCCTCGGCATCGTCCTTCTTTACGAAAACGTGGAGATCAACGTCGTTGTCAACGATGGCCCGCACCTCGTCGCTTTCGAGCGTCCGGCGGCTTCGGGTGTACCAGAGCATCGTGGTGGTGTCGAGCAGCTGATCCTGGTACGCGGTGCTTGCAGATATGTCGTCGGACTTGTGCAGCGTCACAAATATCGCACACGAGCCGGTGTCTCGGTTTACCCGGTAGCCGTACAATGTCGACGTCCACTTGCGTGGCCAGCAAAGCAGGCGAGTGACCTCCTTTCGGGAGTACTGGCGTCCTGGGGTGAAAGGGTCACCCTCTGCGTAGCGTTTAGCGACAAGTTGCAGGCCAGTCTCGATGATGTCGTCCACGGCGGCTGAGAAGGCCGGCGAGTTTTCGAGCGAATCCGCGACAGCAGGGATCAGTGCGAAGGTGCCGGCACCATCGATCCGTACGATGCCGCGTTCGTAGCGTCGCTGGTCGCCTTCGGCGTGCTCGTCGAGCGAGAGTGTGTCGATGGAGCTCGAGACATGTAGTGCGTCCGAGGGCAGACCCGAGCGGGCGAAAGCTGCGGCGATCGCTTCGCGGCTAAGCTGCCCATGCTCCTTTAGGGCGCGCAAGAGGACGAACTCGTGTGCGCGTTTCGACGTCATCACCTCGTGGGACATGCAGGTCGAGCGCCTTGTCCTCCAGGGGTGTCAGCCCTGAGGGCAGGCCGAGAACCCGCTGGAGCAAGGTCGGGATAACTGGCGACTTTCGTCGCGAGGAGTACTGGGTCAACCGAGTCGAATCGTAGGAAGTCCGAGAGCGCGGGCACCTTGCCCAGGCGATTCCGCAGAGTCTCGATCGCGTTCTTCAGGTTGGGCATGCTGTCGAGCCGCGCCGTCACGATCGACTTGAGTACTCGTTCTTGGGAGATCGCGGTCGAACCGAACGCTGGCCAGCCCCGGAAGGACGCCGGCTTCTTCGGCTGCGATCAGGTGCTGTTTGAGTGACTCCTTGTTGAGCGACTCGTCACCGAACAGCGCGATCGGGATGAGGAAGTTGTTCGCGTAGTTCCCGATGAAGTCGATGACGACCAGGTAGTCCTTGCCCGCGAGCTTGCGCAGTCCGCGGCCGAGTTGCTGGACGAACACGATCGCCGACTGGGTCTGCCGAAGCATGAGACCTGGTTCACCGACGGGATGTCGACGCCCTCGTTGAAGACGTCGACGGTGAGGAGGTAGTCGAGCTCGCCCGCCTCGAGCTGCTCGACGGCTCTGCTCCCGCACGCACGATCGAGTCGTCACCGGTCAGCGCAACTGTTCGCAGGGCTTGCCGTCGAAGCGTGCGCTCGTTGAGCGCTCGCGCAGCAGCATGCGCTTCTCCTTGCGGCTGCAGAAGATCAGCCCGCGTGGCGGGACGCCTGCCTGGCCGTAGATCTCGAGCGCTTCGATCAGTGTGCTCGACGCGCTCGGGCGAGATCGAGCAGCTGAGAGCTCGGTCTCATCGGTGGTCGTCTGCCGTCGGCGAAGGTGATGTCCGTGACGCCGTAGTAGTGGAAAGGGCTGAGCATGTCGGCTTCGAGCGCACGGTGCAGGCGGATCTCGTACGGAACGTTGTAGTCGAACAGCTCGAAGACGTTGAAGCCGTCAGTGCGCTCCGGAGTCGCGGTCATGCCGAGCAGGAACTCGGGAGTGAAGTAGTCGAGCACACGTCGATAGGACGCCGGCGCCGGCCCGGTGGGCCTCGTCGATGACGACGTAGTCGAACGGTCGGGCGCGAAGGCCGCGAGTACATGCGGCTGCGACAGCGTTTGGATGGTCGCAAAGACATACCGACGTTCAGCTCACGAGCGCCGCCGGAGAACTTGCCGAAGTCGCTGGCTCGGTCCACCGAGCACCCGGCGGTACTCCTGGATCGTCCGGTCAAGGATCTGCTCGCGGTGGACGACGAAGAGCATCCGCTTCGCGTGGCAACTCGCGGACATCGAGCGCCGAGAGGATCGTCTTGCCGGTGCCGGTGGCGGAGATGACGATCGCCCGCCGTGCCCCCTCGGCCCGAACGGCAGCGATCGCGGCCAAGCGCGTCCAGCTGCATCGCGTTGGGACGCAGGTTGGACGGCGTCGAGACCGGGCTGAGGTCAGACCGATCTCGGACCGGTCGGGCGGCGGCGCGACGTACCGCGACGGCATAGTCGTCGATCCACTCATCAGTGAGGGGCACGGAATCGGCGAGCTGCTCGCTTAACCAGTCTCGTTGAACTGGACAGCAAGGTCGCTACCGCGGGCGGCGGAGACCTTGAGATTCCACTCGTGGTTAGCGACCAGGGCATTCTCGGTCAAGTTCGAACTACCGACCATCGCGGTGACGCGCGGACGGGCTGCTCGAAGATGTAGCCCTTCGGATGGAACGCCGGCGACCGGTGGAGCCGTACGTCGATGCCTGAGCTGCTCGAGGTTCAGAAGCTCCGCGAACGCCGCAGGGTGAGTTGAAAGCCAGGAAGTCGGAGGTGATGATTCGTCCCACGCCGTTGAACTCGACCAACTCCTGCTTGAGATAGCGCTCAGCGCTCGGGGAGTCACGAAGGCGACAGAGAACAGAAAGGTGTCGCACTTGGCGAGCTCTTTCGCAGGATTCGTAGGACTGATTCGCCTCTGGTCCATTCAAGACGACCTGCGGGTGTTGCTGCCGCGGCGCCCGGACGTCGCTGCCGAGGTAGCCGAAGCGCACGTCCAGGGCTAGTGGGGCCAACCAGGAGAAGTCCTCTGTCATGCGAAATCGCTCTGGATTTGCTTCACGGCAGGAAGGTCGGCCGGTGCCCAGGTCAGCGTGTCGAAATCCTTGGAGACGAGCCAAGTCGAACCAGTGTGTTCGTAAAGTGTGGTTTCACCCGCCACCAGCTCACAATAGAACGTGGTGAGAACGATTACCGCAAAGTGATACTCATGCTCCGTTGTCACGACCTTGGCGCCCACCGACACTGTGCACCCGAGCTCTTCTGGGTGCGCGGCGAGGATCTGCGAGGACGCCCTCCTCGAGCTTGCCGCCAGGGAACTCCCAGAAGCCTTCAAGGCTGCCCGGCCCACGCCGAGTGCAGAAGACCAAGCCCCGATCGACGATCACGGCACCAACCACTTCGATGCGTCGCTTCATCGGCTGCCGACCAATCTGCGGAGGCTCACGACCCAAGCTTGTCGAAGGACCGCCGGAAAGTCGCTCCGACTGGCCACTTCAAGGCGCCCCGTAGATGTGGATGAGTCCAGAATCCCAGGGAACGGCCGAGTAAAGATTGCTTCTGTCAAATGAGTGCCCGAAGGTGCTCGCGCAGGGCGGGATGAACGACGTAGACGAAGGTGCCGAGCATGCCTCGAGTGAGCAGCACCGAGTAGATGTTGATCACGTACTGCAGGAGATCCTTGTCGCTGTAGGTGATGCCCAGTCGGGGGTTGTTCTCGCCGACCCTTCTTGTCGAAGTAAGACGCCCGGTCGAAGTACGGGTGCCCTTCGGCTGGGTCGAAGCGTAGATCAGACCCGATGATCACTCCGGCATAGTTCAGGTCGTACCCCTGCACGGTGTGGATCGAGCCAACCTCGTCCACAGATCCCTTGGAGTTGATCCAGTCGGTCTCGGCGCTGTTCCAGCGCAGTTGGCAGCCGTCGATGCGTGATGTCGTATGGCGGACTTGTCCCTTTTGCTGGCCCAAGGCCAGGCGTACCCAGCAACCAAGTCTGGCGAGTCCGTGTGTCTTGTCACGATCGCGGATCGCCTGTCGCATCTCCCCGAGATCATCGAACATGCGGAACTCGTACTGGCCGAAGCGACTGAGCGCCCGTCAGCTTCGCCGCGGAGCATGCTGCGGACATACCCCACGTAGTCTGTTCCGGCTCGGACGCGCATCTGCGATCTCAGTGGGTAGAGCCGACCGGCCTCCCGTGTCGCCTGTATCAGGGCGGCTGTCACGCCTGCTGGCAGGTCGGCGGGGCGAACGCTCTGTTGCCGAGTCCAGCAGAAAGATCTGGTGCGTGCTCTTGGCTTGGATCCAGTCCAGCTGGGTCAACGTCAGGTCATCGACGCCAAAGAGCTTTCGATTGATCTCGGCGAACTGCTGGTTCTTCATACCTGACGACTGATTGGCGCGCTGGTTGAGCCTGTGTGTCTCGTCCACGATGAGCAGATCGAAGTGCTCGTCACTCCATGCCGACATCGAAGGCGGTCAGCACCATGGACTCGTCCGAGCTTCGGGGTCCTCTTGAAAACCTTGCGAATCGAGTCACGAAGCGACTGCTGCGGTACGACGAGGCCGATCCGGCAGTCCGGCTAGAAGATTCGCAAAGCTTGGCAGAAAGAAGTCCGAGAACACAGACTCCTCGTAGAACTCATCGCCGAGTTCGAAGGTCTGGATGTCTCGCCAACAGCTTGATCAGGAAGATTCCGACGATCGTCTTGCCGGTGCCAGGATCCCCTTGAATGCACTATGGAGCTGCGGCGATCCTCCTCGAGGTCGGCAAACAGTCCTTCCATGATGTCGAGGACCGCGACCGCCTGATCCTCGGTCAAAGACTTGAACGGAGACAGCTTGAACAGGTCGCTGTTCTCTGATGTCCTTGATGGTGTGTTTGAAAGAGGCCCTCACGGCTGAGCTCGTCGAAGATCTCACGGAAGACGTCTTGGTATCGCTGGCGTTCGAAATACGTTGCGGTCGGTGATGCCAGCGTTGCCGTTGAATACCTCGAACCGGCCGTCTCCGGCGAACAGCCGGATCAGATAGGACTCCAAGTCGAGGCAGGCGGACTTGTTGAACGTGTCGTCGACCACGACGCGGATCGTTTCAAGCGTCGACTTCGCTTCTTTGCCCAGATGCTGGTGGAAGCGCCCGCCAGCATCGAGGGTTTCACCCACGTAGATCTTGTTGGCTCCGTGTCGAGGGCGTACACCACGGGCCAGTTTGTATGCCTCACATCCAGCTCGCGCCACGCGGAGACGGATGCATGGTTGAAGGGCAGTCGCTCGACCCTAAAGGACGTCATACTTGTCACTTCGTCCACGCGCCTTAGCCACCGGGTACTTACCTGCAGTTGATTCGAGCTTGTTTAGAACGACCGTCGATGGATCGAGGTTCAGTCGGTCGGCAAGGAGTGCGCAGTAGGTCAACACGTCTGCAAGTTCGTCCTCGACCTTGGCTGGCTCGAAGTCGGGACCCCACTGAAAACACTCCAGCAACTCGCCCGCTTCGATGGCGATGCTCTTGGCACAGGTTCTCTGGGGTGTGGAACTGCCCCCAATCCCGCTCGCTCACGAATCGCCTCAAGGCATCTCGAACGCTGTCGTCCAGCACGGCGGGAGCCTAGCATCGGGTCGCTGACGAATGACGTGACTCGTCAGACTTGGCAGCAAGGTGGCGGTCGTGGGAGGCAGGAGGGCTGGATGCGCGCGTCGTGCGGAGTAGGCCGGTATGGAGGTCGGTCTGGGTCTTGCCGCAGGCGTGCAGCGGACGCGAAAGTCCGCGGGCGCGTGCAGCGGATTTTTGAGGGAAAAGTCCGCGCCAATCCCGACGCACGCGGGGGGTTACGCGTGCGTAGGTTGCCTAGCCAAACGCCAGTTTTCCGCGTGCTTTTAATCCGCGGTTCTAACTTCCCGCTGTCCCACAGGTCGGCCCCAGGTCGCAAGCTGGAGTGTCGTGGGTTGAACGTACGACTGCCGGGGCACTCCAGGCCGTGTCAGAAATCAGCTATGTGCGCGCGCCGGGCAGCATGCCTACCATGCGGGTATGAGTTCCGAGGTTCGGACGCGTGCAGTCGACCAGGTTGCCCGTCTGGCCGGTCGGCCGACCGATCTTGTGACGTTCTGGCGCGCGTGCACCGGGGTCATCTCCAGAGTCGTCGCCCCTCGTCTGGGCGCCGTGCTTCTTCACCTACGACGAACCGCGCTTCCGGGACAACGAACAGCGAGTCCCGCGAGGCGAGCCCGTCCGCGGCGGACCCCTGGTTCAGGCCACCGGGCCAGGGCGGCAGCTTCGGGAAGGTATGGCGTGATGCGTTCATCGTGGGTGTCCGCGGCCGCAACGCTGGCGACGGGCCTGTCCGGACTGGCGTGGTTGGCGCTGTTCGTGCGCCAGCCGATGCTCGGTTTCGAGGACACCGACGACCCGGCGGTGGGGGTGGCATTTGTCCAGGCTCATCCTGAGGTTTTCGCGCAGACCGGACTGGCGCTGATTCTCATGTCGGTGACGCTCACGATCGCAGTGGCCAGCGTGGCCGACCTGCATGAACCGACGGCGCCGCGCTGGGCGGTGGTCGCCACCAGCGCAGCCGGCATGTTTGCCGCGCTGTGCTTCCTGGTCTTCGGGGCGATGCGAATCGGCGCCTCCGGCCCACTGCTGCACATCGCCGGGATCCGTCCGGAGTGGGGCGAGATGGCGTACCTCGCGGTGCAGATGGCCGGGGTGCAAGGAGTTCTGCCGGCGGGAATGTTCGCGCTGGCGGCGTGGGCGGTCGGGTTGAGTCTGATCGGCCTGCGATGGCGGACGATTCCACTGATCGTGTCCGTACTCGGCATCGTGCCCGCACTGCACGTGCTTGGCCGGCTTCTCGGCGGGATTGGGGAACTGACGGAGAGCCTGTGGTTCATCGCGGTGGCGTCCATTCCGGGCACCATGCTGTGGTGCGTCGGGCTCGGAATAGGGCTGACGGTGCGCCGCGTCCGCGCCGGTCGCGCTGCCAGCAAGCACGCCTGAAGGCCTCGTTTGCGCGCTCAGGACTGGTCGAGCCAGCGGATGACCGCCTGGACGCGGCGATTGCCGCCGGGGTCCTCCCACAGGTCCAGTTTGGTCATGATGGACCGGACATGGGACTCCACGGTGCGCGCCGACAGGGTGAGCCGGTCGGCGATTGCGCTGTTGGACAAGCCCTGCGCCATCAACTCCAGGACGGACCGTTCCCGGTCGGCGAGGGCGGCGAGTTGGTTGCGGTTGCGGTGGCGAGCCAGGAGCTCGTCGGTGATCAGCGGGTCGATCACCGTCCTACCGGCGGCCACCGCGCGGGCCGCGTCAAGAAACTCGTCCAGTGCGGTGACCCGTTCCTTGAGCAGGTACCCCAGGCCCGCGGTCTGTTCGGTCAGCAGGCTGGCAGCCGCACTGGCCCGCACCGATTGACTGAGCACGAGCACCGCCAAGCCCGGTTGCTCAGTGCGCAGCAGCGAGGCCGCCCGCAGTCCCTCGTCCTCCTGCTCGGGCGGCATCCGGACGTCGGTGATCAGCAGACGCGGTCGCGCGGCCCGCACGGTCGACAACAACGCCGCGTAGTCAGCGGCTTCACCCACCACCTCGAAGCCGTCATCCCGCAGCAGGCTGACGAGTCCGGCCCGGATGAGCGCGACATCCTCGGCCACCACAACCGTGATCGGTGCGGCCTCCGTGCTGCGCGGCCAGGTGAGGAGGTGCACCAGTTGCGCCGGATCACCGATCGACGTGGACAGCTCGTCTGACCAGTGCGCAGGGATCGGCGCGGGCAGCAGAATCCGGACGACGGCGGTGGCCAGGATGTCGCCTGAATGCCCGCGCTCCGCGAGTTCGCGCACCAAACCGACGGAAGGGGGTTCTGGGGCATCGGCCCGATAGGTCAGCTCGGCCACGTGGAGCGCGAGGCAGGTCGCCGGCTGGTCCTGTTCGGCCTGCTGCCAATCAACGGCCGCCGCAACGGCCGCCGCCGTCCCGGTGAACAGGGCCAGGCCGCCCCGGTGCGGGAACGAGCCACCATGCTCCTCGACCCGCGCGCGCACGGCCGGTGTCGGCCCGGGGGCAGCGTCGGGCCAAGCCAGCAGGGTCGTGGTGGTCACGGCTGGTCCAGCCCAGCCCCGATCGGCACGGCCACGATCCAGCCACCGTTGTGGCTCGACACCGTTCCGCCGAGTGCGGCCACCCTGTCGCGGACGTCGGCTGTGGGAGGAGGACCCGTGTGAATGACCAGGCACGGCCCTTCCTCGCCCGTCGTCTCCTCGACGGTCGCGGCCGGGTCGCCGTGCGCCGCCAGATAGGTGGTCATCTCGATGACCGGAGCGTAGCGACGATCCGGCACCGAATGGCCGCCCAACGACGCGCGCAGCCCTCCGGTCGCCAGAGATGACGAGAGGATCCCATGGGAGATGGTTCGAACCTCCGCGGCGACCGCGGTCAGTCGTGCCACGACGTCGGCAACGGGGGTCCCGGCCGCCAGGGCGTGGGCGATGGCGTCCAGCTCGGCCAGCGGGCCATTCACGAGCGTCGTCCTCAGGGCTGATCGTGGCTCGTCGGAGGCGACGAGCAGCCGCTCGGCCAGCAGTCGGGCCTGCTCAAGATCGCGGGCCGCGGACGCCCTGAGCCGCTCGGTCTCCATGATCAGCCCCGCGCCGGTCGCCACCAGTTCTACGGCATCGGGGTGCGCCGTGGTGGCTGCGTCCTGGTCGATGAGCCCGATGACTCGCGATCCGCGGACGATGACCGTCGTCGCGCGCTCGACGGTGCCCGTCTCAGGGGAGGCAATGACGCCTGAGGCGCTCACCCAGCTCCCTCCACCGTCGACCGGATAGAGGACTCGGATCGACGGGTCGGCGAGCGCGCGTGAGAGGTATTGCTCGACGTTGACGGCCGACGTAGCGGGGATGGGAGTTCCCGACGGGGACGTCGGGGAGCGAACCGTCAGATCGATCCAGCCGATGCCGGCGGCGAGGGCTCCCACCAGGACGGCAGGCAGGATGACGAAGAGGGTTGCGTCGACGCCTTCGAGAAGGGCGGAGGTGGGGACAGTCATGGCGGCTGTGACCTGCCAGACCTGGCCCGCGGTGAGCGCGACTGCCCAACAGGCCATCGGCCACAGGATGGGCCGGGCCGACACCCGAGAGGCTCGTGGCAGCCGCTCGAACCAGGGGGTCCCAGCGAGCACCAGCGGACCGGCGCAGGCGAGTGCGGCCTGAACCACGAGCAGGACGGCGGTCAGGCCGGCAACCGGGCCGGGCGACCCCGTGAACCACAGGGCGGTCGGGATGGAGCCACCGAGGAGAAGCGCGGCGACAAGCATGACTCCGAGTGCTGCCGATGACCAGAAGCAGCCGGAAACGAAGCGCACGACTCGCCGCGGAAAGGTCAAGGCGGCGTAGCGGGACACGGCGAGCGCTGGTAGTGGCGCCGTCAGAACAGCGGTGATGCCGGCGATCGGTGCCAGCGGCCCGAGGTCTGCGGTCCGGCCGGCGGCGAGCATCGCGGCCAGGACGCTGAGCCCGATCAGTGGGCCCATGGGCTCACCCGGGTGGCGGGCGACCATGGCCGTGGCCAGGGCCGGGGCGGCGAGCCCGCACATCGTCAGGAAGACCGCTTGCCCGCCATCGACATGGTCGATGCCCACGCCCGTGATGATCCCGTACCAGGCGGCGCAGGCGGCGACGATGGCGCCGACCCACAAAGCCCCCACGTCCAGGCGTCGACGATTCATGACGTGACCGCCGCTGCATTGGTGGAGCGACGGACGTGGATGTCGAGCACGGTGCCGCGCCCGGGCGGGCTCGTCACGCGGACGGAGCCGTCGACGGAGGACAACCGGCTCGCGATGCCGGCCGGCACGTCCGAGACGGCGCCGATACCGTCATCGCTGATGCGCAGGTCCGCGTCCGACGCATCAAGGCGCAGGTGCACCCGGATCAGACCGGCGCCGGAGTGCTTGACCGCGTTGGTGATCGCCTCGCCGGCTGCCAGGTACAGGGTCAGTGCGAGCGGGTCAGCGGCCGGCAGGTCACCCTGCGCATCGACGATCACCGGGATTGGTGCCACCGCGGCGAGGGCCTGCAACGCGCCGGCCAACCCGTCGGCCAGCGCAGCCGGGGTGGCGTGGTCGACGAGCGCGAGAATCTCGCTGCGGACCTCACCGATCTGGTCGATGAGCGCGTCGGCACCGGGCGTACCGCGGCGCGCCGACAGCCCTGCCGCCAGTGCCAGTCCGACGAGCAACTGTTGGGCGCCGTCGTGAAGATCGCGCTCCAGCAGGCGCCGCCCGTTGTCGGCAGCCGCAACCAACTCACGGGAACGGAACCGCACCTCGGCCCGGCGAGCGTCCGCGACGGCAGCGGCCCGCTCGTTGGCCGACCGTGCGGCAATGACACTCACCGCCAGGTCGGCCAGAAGAGGCGTCAGCGGCGTCGACACGTCGACCTCCAGCGCGGCCGTCGCTACGCCCGACTCGTCCAGGACGGGCAGCAGCCGGCGGTTGGCGGCCGCAGGCGGCAGGGCGACTCCGGCTGCGTCGATCCAGGTGCCGTCGGGTCGTCGGTATCGGACGAGCGCGGTGGGGTCGCCGGTCGCGGACGCTGCGGCGGCGGAGGGAGAGACCACGGCAGGTGCGGACTGCAGGTCGACCTCGCGATGATGAAGCCCCACCGAGACAGCGCGGCGGCGGCGGCGCGCCGCGACCAGCACCCCAAGCGCGACGAACCCGATCATGAAGTAGGCCCCCACGAGTGTGAGGAACCGCCAGACGGTGAGGGCGGGGCCGTAGCCGAGAAGGTCACCAAACACCTGCCATCCCACGTGCACAACGAGCAGCGACCAGCAGATGAGCGCGCCCGACGTCGTGATGGGGGTGATCAGCGGCCGGACAGCGGGCGGAACGGCCCGGCGCCGGCGTACCAGGACAACCAGGACGATGGCGGCCGGAACCGCCTGCGTCGCCAGTGCCTGGATAGGATCCAGGACCCTCCAGACCGCGGGCACGCTGAACAGGACCTCGAACCCGTCCGGCCATTCCGAGGATCGATCCGGTTGACGGCTGAACATTTTTCCCATGAAGACGAGCACGGCCCCCGCGACGGTCCACCAGATCACCATGCGCACCACCCGCCGGCTCGGGCGTCCGGTCGGCCAGCCGAGCACAATGACGGCGATGAGTGGCGCGGTGAGCACGGAGACCCAGGTGAGATCGTTGGCCCACCGCGATCCCGGCCAGCAGTAGCCGATGATGAAGAGCCAATCCGACGCGGCAGCCAGGTAGAGCAGGCGACCGGTCGGGTTGGCCGGGGCGCGCCACCACCACCACCAGCCGACACCGAGCCCCAGGATGCCGCCGATCAGGCGCACCACGACCAGCACCGCGTCGAAAGCGGACCAGTCGGCGCCGCGCGTCCAGTTCAGCACCGCCAGAACCGACCCGGCCACGACGAGGGCGGCCCCGACGACAGCCAGGCTGGGGAGCAGCCACCGATTCGAGCGCGTGCTGCCGAGGGGACGCATACCGGTCCCCCCTTCCGTGTCGGAAGCAAGTTGCGTCATCACGCCATCGGCGACCTCGGCTCGGCTGCTCATCAGACGGTGATCGTCACTGAGGTCGACTCACGGACAGCGTTGGTGATCTTGAGAACGTAGCGTCCCGGGAGGCTCGACGGTACCCACGCGCCTCCCCGGCACGGCCAGGACGCGGCTTGGGCCGACGCGACCTGAAACTCTCCGGAGGGCCGGTGGGCGCCGATGGTGGCCGACGGCGCGGCGAAAGCCGCGGGTGGCTCCGGAGTGCTCGGGGCCTGCGCGGCAGGCCTGGGCGCCGGGCCGGGAGCCGGCGTCGGCATCGGACGAGCCCCCGGGGGCGGCCCATCGACGAAGCTTGCAGACACGGTCAAGGATCCGGCGAGCAGCAGCCCGGCGCTCAGGATGGCAATTTCCCTCGCTGTGATTCGCATACGAACACGCTAGGGACGAGGCCGCTCGGCGAACCTGAGCGCTGCCACTGAAAGATTGCCCGGATCGGACCAACGGGACCGGGGTGGCACTGAGTCACCGTAAGTACCGGTCGATCCTCCGTGTCCACGCTTCGATCCCGGACCGAGCGGCTACGCCACACTTGCCCCATGGATAACGGCGAGGTGCGCGCCAGCCCTCGGCCGCGCCGGCGACGTCCGTCCGTACCCCTTCAGCGCGAGTCCGAGCCAATCCCGCCGGGCGAACGCGCCTTTTTCGTCGAGGAGTTTCGAGGCATCACCATGGTGATCTCGTTGCCCATCCTCACGGTCGACGGCATCGCGGCCGTGGCGCGCACGGTCGCCGGGTTCGCGCCAGGTGACACCAGGTTCGTGCTCGTGGTGCAGTCCGAGGACGACGCCTCCCGGCTGCGCGGCCCGCTGCCGGATAGCACTGTCGTGATCACGTCCCCGACGGCGTGGTCGGCCGAGGCCATGGCGCGGCTCTGGCTGACCGTCGCCGACCGACACCTGATGGTGGTGGTCGCTGGCGCCGAAGGCGTGCCCGAGACCGCCGGACTCCTTGCGGCAGGGTTAGGGGCGACCAAAGTCGTTCTGACCGACCCCGGCGGCGGCTGGGGCAACCCGCCGCGCAGCTTCGCCGAACTCGAGCTCCATCGGCCCGCGCTGCTGGACGAGCTGACCCGGCGGGGCATCGACAACTTGCTGCCCGCCGCCGAGGCTGCGCTGCGCGGCGGTGCCTACAGCGTGAACATCTGCCGCGCCGAAGACCTCGAGTTCGAACTGTTCACCTTCGATGGGGCCGGCACATTGCTCACCCTGGGCGGGTACCTGACCATCGCACAGCTGCGGGTCGACGACCTTCCGGCCGTCGAGGCGCTGGTCACCAAGGGCGTGGCCGCGGGAGTACTCAAACCGCGCAGCCGCAGCGACATAGCCCGGATGGCGGTCGGCGGTCTGGGTGCAAGGGTGTTTCGCACCGGTCACCTGGCTGGAATCGTCGGGCTCGACATCGACAGCTACGCCGCGGACGGAGTTGGCGAGGTGTCCGGACTGATCGCGGTGAGCGAGTTCTCCGGCGCCGGTGCGGGCGGGCTCCTGCTCGACGGCCTGGTCACCAGGGCACGGCGAGCTGGGGCTCCGGGCGCTGTTCGCCGTCACGATCTCGGACGCCGCGGCCGCCTTCTTCGTGCGTCACGGGCTCCGTGAAGTCGGACGTGATCAGGTGCCCCCGGCGAAGTGGCGCGACTACGACCCGGACCGCCTCCTGATCGCCCGTTGCTTCTGGCGCGACCTCTGAGGCCGGCTTTTGGTCTCGCAGCCGACGTCCGGTCGGGTACACCATTGCCGGGTCAGTCCCACCCGACGCCAACGATCGTCGACGGCGCGGCAGAGGCGTCGAGCTTGCGTACAGTGATCAGCGTGCCGATCGCCCCGTCGCCTCATGCTGGCATGGGGGCTGTGCCCCATCACGACGGTGTGACCTTCCGGGTCTGGGCACCGAACGCGCGCACGGCGCACGTGACCGGCGACTTTTCCGGTTGGCGTGCCTCGAGCCGGGTGCCGATGGCCCCTGACCACGCACGATCGGGCACGTGGTCGGTGTTCGTCGAGCACGTCCCTGTCGGTGCCCATTACAAGTTTCTGCTCCGTCGGGGCGGACCGTACCGGTGGCGCATCGACCCGTTCGCGCGCGAAATCACCCACAGCCGCGGCAACGCGGTGGTGTTCGATCCGAACTCGATCGATTGGGGAGCACAGCCGTTCGAGATGCCAGGCTGGGACGAACTGGTGCTCTACGAAATGCACGTGGGCACCTTCGCTGCCGACAACGGGCCCGGCACCTTCGACTCCGCCATCGGCAGGCTGGATCATCTGCGCTGGCTCGGGGTCAACGCGGTCGAAGTGATGCCACCGTTCGGCTTCGGCGGGCCGCGCAGCTGGGGCTACAACCCGTCCCACCTGTTCGCCATCGAACCCAGTTACGGCGGTCCGCGGGCGTTCGCCCGATTCGTCCGCGCCGCCCACGACCGTGGCATCGCAGTGATCCTGGACGTGGTCCATAACCATCTCGGTCCCACCGATCTGGACCTGTGGCGCTTCGACGGCACATCGCGCCGAGGCTACGGTGGGCAGTTCTTCTACAACGACCGGCGAGCGCTCACGCCCTGGGGAGCGACCCGTCCCAACTACGACCGCCGCGAGGTGCGCAACTTCCTGCGTGACTCGGCGGTGATGTGGCTGGAGGACTTCCGGGTCGACGGCTTACGTTTCGACGGCACCAACTACATCCGGTCCCGCTGGGGGAGTACTGATCGTCATCAGGACCGGATCGCCGGCGGACACCGCTTCCTGGCTGGGATCACCGCCGACCTGAGGTCCCGGCAGCCATGGAAGCTGCTCATCGCCGAGGACATGCAGCGGGACCCTACGGTCACCACGCGCGTCGAGCAGGGCGGACTCGGTTTCCACTCCCAATGGGACGCCGACTTCGTGCATCCCGTCCGGCGCGCTCTGGAAACGCCGTGGGACGCTGACCGCGACGTGGCCGCTGTCGGCAGGGCAGTCACCGGCCACTATCTGCGGGCCGCTCACGAACGGGTCATCTTCACCGAATCCCACGACGAAGTCGCCAACGGACGATCGCGGCTCCCGGAGACCATCAATCCGGGCGCCGCCGACTCGTGGCACTCCCGCAAGCGAGCCACGCTAGGGCTGGCCCTGGTGCTCACTTCCGCCGGGATTCCGCTGCTGTTCCAGGGTCAGGAGTTCTGCGAGGACCGGTGGTTCGACGACCGCACCCCATTGAGTTGGGACAAGGCGCATCGGCATTCGGGCTTCCTTCACCTGGCCAGGCAGTTGATCGGCCTGCGCACAAACGTGGAAGGGAACACTGCAGGGCTGCGGGGCGCGCACACCGCCCTGCTGCGCGTGGACGATGAGCGCAAGCTGTTGGCCTATCACCGGTGGTGGCAAGGCGGTACCGGCGACGACGTCATCGTTGCAGTCAACCTGTCCGCCCAGGTGGTCGGCGGCTACCGGGTGGGGGTACCCCGAGCAGGCACCTGGCGGTTGCGGTGCAACACCGACGCCACCATGTTCGGCCACGACTTCGGCGCGGTGCACACCGGCGACCTGGACGCCACCGACCATCCATGGGATCGGCAACCCTTCTCGGCCGAACTCACGATCGGCCCGTACACCGCACTCATCTACTCCCAGGACTCGATCTCCTGATCCACTTGGCCG
The DNA here is from genome assembly GCA_963723605.1 of uncultured Actinomycetota bacterium. Taxonomy (GTDB): domain Bacteria; phylum Actinomycetota; class Actinomycetes; order Propionibacteriales; family Propionibacteriaceae; genus Micropruina. Next base: position 52,289 of record CAVRRM010000006.1, read on the forward strand.
TCGGCATTGGTCACCGGCGCCAACCGGGGCGTCGGCTTCCAGCTGAGCAAGGAGCTGCTCGCGGCGGGCGTCACGTGCGTGGTTGTGCTGCCGCACCGTTCCCGATTCGGCATCATCACGGGGTGGTATAGCGCCGTTGCGCTCGTCGACCTTGTCGGAGAGCGCTGGACTGCGCCGGCTGAAGGTCCTGGCGCAACGTGAGTGACGGCTGCTCCAGGGAAGCCGCGACGCCATGAATGGTGGCCCAGTCATATGCCTGGTGGACGCCGACTCAGCCGTGGACCGTCACCCAACGGGGTCGGGGTGGGCACTGGGTGTGGTGAGCGTGTCAGCCAGCCAGTTCGCGGCCTCCGCGAGGGTGCTTCCTTCGAGTGCGTGGTCGGGCGTGGCGCCGGGTCCGCCGATGTAGACGGCTGGGGGTGGCGCGGTCTTGCGGAGCGCCTGGACGATGCCGGTGGCGACGGGGGCGTCGGCGGTTCGTGGGGCGCCGATGACGACGGCGTCGGGGTGGGTCGCGTGGACGGCCTGGGCCCAGCTTTGGATAGGGAGGTCAGGGCCGAGGTAGGTGACGCGGAGGCCTGCGCGTCGCAGCATGGTTGCGAAGGCGAGGGTCGCGATTTCATGGGTAGCGCCGGGGGCGAGTCCGGTGATGACGTGGCGGCCACGGCGGGGGTTTCCGGCTGCGGCGAAGGCAGCCGTGAGTCGGCGCATCACGGCGGCGCTGATGAAGTGTTCCTGGGCAATGTCGAGGTGTCCGGAAGCCCAGGCCTGTCCCACGCTGACCAAGGCGGCCATCAGCCATTCGTCGATCACGTATTCGAACCCTGCCGCTGCGAAGGCGGCGTCCAGGGTGTTTTCGAGGGCGTGGGTGTCGTAACTCCGTGATGCTGCGATCAGTGCTGCGGGGTCGGGCAGTCCTACCGGTGAGACGGCGGTGCGCGTGCTGTCACGCGCGGGGCCGACTCGGCCGGACCGAACCTGTTCTGCGGCTTGGGCGGGTTGCATGCCGGTCGTGACCAGATCTGCCATGGCCCGTAGGGTTTCCAGGTCGTTGGTGTCGTAGAGGCGGTAGCCGCCTTCTGAGCGGGCGGGGTGAACGATGCCGTACCGCTGCTCCCAGGCGCGCAAGGTTTTGGGCGCCAGCCCGAGTTTCTTCGAGACCCATCCGACCGTGTGCATCCAACCCTTCCATGAACCTTCTACAACGCCACTGCGCGTTGTTGACATGGGCGACACGCGCCATGCACAATCATTACACAATGATTACCCAAAGGGTACCCATCTTGACTGTCTTCTCGGACGCCGCCAGCGGTGTCATGCACGTCATCGAGGGGTGCCTGCTTCCCCGGAGCAGGTGACCGGCACTGGACCAACCGGACCCCAGGGGAGGCCGGGGATCAGCGTCGGGCCAGCCCTGCCCCAGCATCTTGAACATAGAATTCCGAGCCTGAAAGAGTTCCCATGCAGACACAGACAGCCACGAAATCGGTGAAGGCCCTGGTTTCCCTCACCTATCTGGCGATGATCGCGGTGAACGCGCTCGCCAACATCCTGCCCATCAATGGCCGCACCACGGGCGCGGTCTCCGACGCCTACGTCAACCTGTTCGCCCCGGCGGCCTTGACGTTCGCGATCTGGGGCGTCATCTACCTGCTGCTCGGGGCGCACGTGCTCTACCAACTCGGCCTGTTCAATGACGCGGGCGAGGCCTCGCCTCGGGCGGCCCTGCTGCAGCGAGTGGGGGTGCTGTTCTCACTGTCGTCGCTGGCCAACATCGGGTGGATCTTCGCGTGGCACTACGACCTGATCCTGGTGTCCACGCTCCTGCTGGCCACCATGCTCGTGCTGCTCATCGTGATCACCCGGACGATCGCGGGCTCGGAGCTTTCCAGCCGCGACCGTTGGTTCGTGCGCCTGCCGTTCAGCGTGTACTTCGGCTGGATCACCGTCGCCACGATCGCGAACGTCACCGTGTGGCTGGTGAGTATCGGCTGGGACGGCTTCGGAATCCCGGCGTCCATCTGGGCCATGGCGATTATCTCGGTGGGCGCGGTGATCGGTACCGCCGTCATCCTGCGCGACCGGGACATCGCCTACGGCCTCGTCCTGGTCTGGGCCTACCTCGGAATCTGGATCAAGCACACCTCAGCAGCTGGCTTCGACGGCGCCTACCCGGCGGTGATCGCCACGGCCCTGCTCGGCATCGCCGCGTTCATCGTGGCGGGGGCCGTGGCTATTCTGCGCCGCCCGCCGCTGAGTGATCGCCAGCCAGTTGGTGTGTTGCTGTCCGCACCGAAGGTTGCCAAAACCGGGACCTGAGCCTTGACCAGGCTTAGAGCCCCATCCCCACCGAAGGTGAGGCTGGCTGAGCCCACAGCCGTCCTGATGCCCACCAGGAAGTAGTCCACTCCCACCTCCCGTCCCATGACCCCCCGGCCCGATCAAGTAGCGCGCCGGGGTCCCCACAGGGGCCGTCGTCGCCAATGACCAGCCGGGCCAGACCCGGGAAACACGAAGGAAGCAACATGGTTGAACACGCCTCTGGTTCGGAAGCAGCCTCCGGGCGTCGCTGGTGGGGCCTGGTGGCCATCAGCGTGGCGGTGTCGCTGATCATCGTCGACTCGACGATCGTGAACGTCGCTGTTCCCTACCTGGTCAATGATCTGGCTCTCACGTCTTCCGAAGTCCAGTGGGTGCAGGAGTCGTACACCCTGGTCTTCGCCGCCACGCTGCTGCTGTGGGGGACGCTGGCCGACCGAATCGGGCGCCGCCGGATGCTCCTGCTCGGCCTCGCGGTGTTCGTGTTCGCGTCGGCGCTCGCCGCCATCGCAGCAACCGGCGGCGAACTGATCGGCGCCCGCGTCATCCAGGGGTTCGGCGGGGCGATGATCCTGCCCACCACACTGTCGCTGATCAACGCAGGTTTCACCGGCCGCGAACGTGGCATCGCGTTCGCGGTATGGGGCTCCACGATCGGCGGCGTGGTCGCCCTCGGCCCGCTGCTCGGCGGCTGGCTCACGACATCCTTCTCCTGGCGGTGGGCGTTCGGGATCAACCTGCCGCTCGGCCTGATCGTCGCCGTCGGCATCCTGCTATTCGTCGCCGAGTCGAGAGGAAAGGCCACCCTCGGCATCGACATCGTCGGTGCGCTGATGTCGGCGATCACGTTCGCCGCCCTGGCGTTCGGGCTCATCGAGGGACGCACCTACGGGTGGTGGACCACGGTTCGACCCCTGGAGATCGGCAACTGGAGCTGGACTGGCACCTTGTCGCCCGTCCCGATCGCTCTCGCACTGTCGATCACTGTGGGCACGGCCTTCGTCCTCCGGACGGTCCGGCGTACCCGGGCGGGGCTCCCCACCCTGCTCCGATTCGAGCTCTTCGGAGTCCCTTCGTTCCGCAACGGCAACATCGCGGCCATGATCGTGAGCCTGGGCGAGTTCGGAATCATCTTGTCGCTGCCGCTGTGGCTGCAAAACGTGCTGGGCTACACCGCCTTTCAGACGGGACTGGTCCTCCTCGGCCTTGCAGTCGGCTCCTTCGCCGCCAGCGGGCTCTCCGCGGCGCTCAGTGGCCGACTGACCCCGGCCAGCATCGTCCGTGCCGGCCTGGTGGCCGAAATAGTCGGCGTGACAGCTCTGGGCGTGACGGTGTCGCCATCGGCCTCCTGGCTCGTCGTCGTGGGCGCACTGGCCGTCTATGGGTTCGGGGTGGGGCTGGCGACGGCCCAGTTGACCGGAGTCGTCCTGGTTGACGTCCCCGTGCAGCGCAGCGGCGAGGCCTCCGGCGTGCAGAGCACTTCGCGGCAGATCGGCTCGGCCCTCGGCATCGCCATTCTCGGCACCGTGCTCTTCAGCTCCATTGGAGCACAACTCGACGGGTCGCTCCGCGAGGCGAACGTGCCGGACGCAGCGAGGACCTCGATCGTCGCGGCAGTCGTGGACAGCGCCGGGGGAGCGATCCCCGCACTCGTCAACGACCCCAGCACTGCGATCGCCTACGAACCGGCACGGCAAGCGTTCTCCGACGGCACCCGCTACGCGGCGTTCACCGCAGCGGGCTTCCTGTTGATCGGTTTGGCCGCCTCCTTCTCCTTGGGCAGCGGCCGACGCCGCAATGACTCGGACGGAGAGGCCGACGAAGCGAAGGCTGAGTCCGACGATGTCGGGGCGGCCACGGAAGGCCGCCAGGAACTGCGGGGCCGCCCTCTTGCCTAGCTGGCCCCGGTTCTCGAACTGGTCGAGGATGTCGTGGCGCTGTCGCTCAGTCATACCACCCAGCTTGGCAGGCTGACCCCAGTCAGGGCCGTCCGGCCAGCACGACCTCGTTCGCCGGCGGGGCCACGTAACTTCGGCGCCGCCCCATCGATCAGGTCAACGGTGATCGGATCGTCCGGCGGTGACCTCTCGCTTCGGGGTGGCGGTGATCCGGACATCGCCACCCACCAGGCAGACGTCCGTGATGTCCAGGCGTGCGGCGCCCGCGATCGTGTCGATCCCCAGATCCCCGATGGCCGACGCGCCGGCGCCCAGCAGGGTGGGAGCCAGGTAGGCGACGACTTCGTCGACCAGTCCGGCCCGCATGAAAGCAGCCGCCAAGGTGGGTCCGCCCTCGAGCAGCGCGTGGTGAATCCCGCGTCGGCTGAGCTCCGCCAAGGCTTCGACAAGATCATTCGATTGCACGACGAGGGTGGACGCCTGATCGTCGAGGACGTGTGACTCGGGAGGGATCGGACGCCTTCCGATCACGACCCGCACCGGTTGGACGGGGGCCGGTCCATCCGGCCCTCGTACGGTGAGTCGAGGATTGTCGGCCAGCACCGTCCCGGTACCGACGATCACCGCGCCACAACGAGCCCGCAGGGCATGGACCTCTGCCCGCGCACCTGGCCCGGTGATCCACTGAGAAGTACCGTCGGGGGCCGCGCTGCGACCGTCCAGCGTGGCCGCGAACTTCCAGGTCACAAAGGGCCGACCGGTGACGATCAGGTGCGTCCAGGTGCGGTTGACCACCATCGCCTCAGCGGCCAGCACGCCGGCCCGCACCTGGACGCCGGCAGTCCGCAGCGCACCGGCGCCGCCGGCCGCGGCGGGTGTCGGTTCGGTCTGCGCGAACACCACCCGAGCAACGCCCGACGCGATCAGTGCATCAACGCACGGCCCCGTTCGCCCGGTGTGGCGGCACGGCTCGAGCGACACGTAGGCCGTCCCTCCTCGCGCAGCCGCCCCGGCGGCCCGCAGCGCCTCAATCTCGGCGTGCGGGGTGCCCGCGCCGCCGTGGTATCCCTCGCCGACGAGTGCACCGGAGGAGTCCGTGACCACGGCACCCACCCTCGGGTTGACGTCGGTCGCCGAACCGGACACGGCCAGCTCGAGGGCCCTGCGCATGTGCGCCTCGTCGCGGGCCGCGGTCGGGATCATGGGGTCAGCGGTACTCCGGGTTCGGGTGTTCGGGATGGGAGAGGTCCCATTCGGAGGCAATGTTGCCGTAGGTGGGAATGCCGCCGCCGTCGGTCAGCATCCGGGCCAGGTGCAGCATGTTCCACGTCATGAACACGGTGTTCCGGGTGGTCCAGGCGTTGTTCTTGCCGCCTCCGGGCTCGTCAAGGTACGAGGGGCCGGGGCCGGCCTCTCCGTTCCAGTAGCTGTCCGATTGCGGGGGCACGGTCAGCCCGATGTGTTGCAGCGCGTACAGCATCTGGGCGGCGCAATGCTTGCCGCCGTCCTCGTTTCCGGTGATCAGCGCACCGCCGACCTTTCCGTAATAGGACCACTGGCCGGCCGCGTTCAGCTCACCAGACCATCCGTAGAGCCGCTCGATGATCAGCCTGGTCTGCGAACTCTGGTCGCCCAGCCAGATCGGAGACGCCAACACGATGATGTTGGCCGGCTCGACGAATCGGCGGTAGATGTCGGGGAAATCGTCGCGCTCCCAGCCGTGCTCGCGCAGATCTGGTTGCACGCCCGGCGGGATCACATGATCGACGGTCCGCACCACGTCCACCTGGACGCCAAGGGCCTTCAGGAGTCCGATGGAGATCGCCATCAGTCCATCGGTGTTGCTCGGACCGGGTGACCGCTTCAACGTTCCGTTGAGGAACACGGCCTTCAGGTCGGCGAAGTTCGTTGGTGAGCGCTCGGCCTGTTGGTCGATGAAGCGCTGGATAGATTCAGGGATCACTGAGGGACTTCCTTTCCTCGCTTCGTCCTCGGCCTGTAGGCGCTCGATTGCCCGGCTCGGAACGGCCTTGTTCGAATGGTTGAGCTAACCGCAGTCGGCGCCACAATTGACTGCACCAATTACTTCCGCGTACCGGCAGGCGGCGCAACCCCTGTGAGGGGACCGTAAGGTCGGCTTCAGACCCGCGCACCGCGCACCTGCGGAGCAACTCCGGGCGCCCTGGTGACCTACGCTCGTCGGGTGAAGCCGAGCGCCCTGTTCCTGGACTGCTACGGAACCCTGGTGGCCGGCGACCGGAAGGTCATCGACAGGGTCGTCCGGACGGCGGCCCGCCGCTCGGGCATCGAACCAGCACTCCTTGACCGGGTTTGGCTGGAACGCTTCCAGCTGCTCTGCGCGCAACGCTCCGGGGCCTCCTTCGGCTCCCAACGCGACCTCGAGGTGGAGGCGATGAGGGAGGCGCTCACCGACTGCGGAGCGAGTGCCCCGTTGCCAGAGATCGTCGCGTTCCTCGAGCCGCTGTTCCACTATTGGCGCACCGCGGAACCATTCGCCGACGCGATCGCCCTGCTCCGCAGTTGGACCGGCTGTCCCGTCGCGATCCTGTCCAACATCGACCGGGCCGACCTCGACCAGGTGCTGACCGGTCTGCCGACCGTGGCCCAAGTGATCACCAGCGAGGATGCGCGCGCCTACAAGCCGGACCCTGCATTCTTCCGCTACGCCCTCGCCACGACCGGATCGGCAGCCGAGCAGGTCGTCCACGTCGGCGATTCCTGGGAGTCGGACGTACGTGGCGCTGCCGGGGTTGGCATCGTCACCGTCTGGTTGGATCGCGCCGCGGACCAGCCGCCGGAAAGCGACCTCGGAAACCAGCCCCGGATCAGCTCCCTCGCTCAACTCCCGGAACGCATCGCCACCCTGCCGACGCCCACCAGACCCTCGGAACACCCCACCAACTAGCCAGAACGTCCGAGCGGGCCGATTCGCCGGGTACGGTGAGAAGGTGCTGGCGCGGGCCTATTGGACGATCTCACCGCATCGCGGGGAACTGCGCAGCGAAGAGATTCCCGAACCGCGCCCGGATCAGGTGCGGGTCCGGACGCTCGCGTCCGGCATCAGTCGTGGTACCGAGTTGTTGGTCCATCGGCACGCCGTGCCCGATTCGGTGCGCACCATGATGCGTTGCCCGTTTCAGGCGGGCGAGCTGCCCGAGCCGGTCAAGTACGGCTACCTCAGTGTTGGCCAAGTCCAGGCCGGATCGCCCGACCTGATCGGCAAGCGGGTCTTCTGCCTGCACCCCCATCAAGACGTCTACGTCGTGCCCGCAGCAGCGGTCACTGTGGTGCCCGACGACGTGCCTTCCGAGCGCGCCGTCCTCGCGGGAACCGTCGAGACCGCAGTGAACGCACTCTGGGACGGGGCTCCCCGAATCGGTGACCGGGTGGCCGTCGTGGGTGGCGGCATGGTCGGCTTGAGCGTCGCCACGCTGCTACGCCAGTTTCCCCTGAGCCGGCTGCAACTCGTGGACACCGACCCCTCGCGAGCCCACGCGGCGTCGAGCATCGGGGTGCAACTGGTCACCCCCCAGGACGCGGCCGGTGAGTGCGATCTGGTTTTCCACGCCTCCGCCACCGAAGCTGGACTGGCCACCGCCCTTCGCCTTCTCGGCGACGAGGCAGAGGTGGTCGAACTGTCGTGGTACGGCGACACGCATCCGACGCTGCCGCTCGGCCAGGAGTTCCACGCCCGGCGCCTGACCATTCGCGCCAGCCAGGTGGGTCGGGTCAGTCCGGCCCGGGCCGTCCGGTGGCAACCGTCGGATCGGCTGACCCTCGCTCTGGAACTCCTGCGCAACGCTGTCTTCGACGCGCTGCTGGCACCGCCGCGCGATTTCGCCGACCTGCCGAATGTGATGGCAGAGCTGGACGCCGGCCGCGGCACGTCGCTGTGCCAGGTGATCAGCTACCTTCCGGAGGGGACCGCATGTACGACCTGACCGTCCGCGACCACGTGATGATCGCTCACAGCCTGCCGGACCCATTCTTCGGTCCGGCGGCGGGACTCCACGGTGCCACGTTCGTCGTGGAGGTCACCTGGAGCCGAGTCGAACTGGACCAACACGGCGTCGTGATCGACATCGGCGAGGCCTCGTCCCGGCTGTCGGACGTGCTGCACGACCTCAACTACCGCAATCTGGACGACCACCCCGCTTTCGCGGGCCGCTTCAGCACCACCGAGGTCGTTGCCAAACACATCAGTGACCGGCTGATCGCGACCATGGACCTGGCCGGTTTCGCTTCCGTGGCGGTGACATTGCGCGAGCATCCCGACGCCTGGGCCAGCTACCGAGTCGACCTGTAATGGGCCCCGCGACGTTCATCATCCCAACCGAGACGGCACCCTCTGGCGGGCACGCATACAACCGCTCGGTGCTGGCAGCGTGGCCAGGCACTCCGCCTGAGGCCGTGTCGCTGCCCGGGCCCTGGCCGCGGGGAGACCGGGCGTCGTTGGCCTCACTTCGCAGCGCCCTGAGCGGGCCGGCCGTTGCGATCGTGGACGGACTCGTCGGAGCTGCTCACCCCGATCAACTGGCCGAAGCCGCCAACCGAGGATGCCGGATCGTCCTGCTGGTTCATCTGCCGCTGGGCGACGAGGGCGGACTGTCGGAAGCGGACCGGCTCGACCTGGATGCGCTCGAAGTCCGCAGCCTGCGTGTCGCGTGGCGGGTCGTGGCCACCAGCCGGACGGCGGCGGCGGAGATCGCGCGCCGTTCCGGTCGCGACGACATCGTCGCCATCCCGCCGGGCGTCAGCAAGGCCGAACGTGCCGAACGGCACCATCCGCCCGGCATCCTGCAGGTCGGCGCGATCGGGCCTCGCAAGAACCAGTTGGCCTCACTCGCGGCGCTCGCCGCCTGTCTCGACCTACCGTGGCGCGCGACGTTCGTCGGGCCAGTCGCAGATCAGGATTACGCGGCATCCTTCGGACAGGGTTTGGCGGCCGCACGCGCCACCTGGACGGGTCCACTGACAGGGGCCGCTCTCGAAGCCGCCTACCTGCAGGCCGACCTGCTGCTGCATCCGGCCACCGCGGAGACCTGGGGCATGGTCGTCACCGAGGCGTTGGCCCACGGCATTCCCGCGATCGTTGGAGCGGGCACCGGCGCGGTCGAGGCGCTGGGCAGCGGATCGACGGCCCTGCCCGGAGCCGCGGTCTCGCTGGGGGACCCGGACGACCTGACCCGCACGCTGCGCCGTTGGCTCAGCGATCATTCCCTTCGTGAGTGTTGGCGCGACCAGGCCATCCAAGCCAGAGAGGGCCTGCGCGGCTGGCCGCAGGCATCGTCCGAACTGGCCAGCACGGTGGAGCGCTGATGCCCCGTCCCGAGCGTCCGATCGCCGCCGATTGGCTGGCCCTGCGCCGAACCGCCGACACCAGCGCACGCGACCGTGCCGCCTGGCTGCTGACCGAGGCCCTCGATCGGTCCAAGCCGGCAGACCTGCCCGTGACCATCTTCGACGTGGGTGCCGGTACCGGAGCCAACCAGTCCTATCTCGCTCCGCGCTTGGGCGTCGCGGCCCGGTGGGTCCTGCTGGATCACGACGCCGACCTGTTGTCGGCGCCCGATCACGGCGACGCCGAGCGGGTGGTGGGCGGCATCGGCGACCTTGACCGGCTCGTCGCCGGTGCATCGGGTCAACGCCTGGTCACCTGCTCGGCGTTGCTCGACCTGCTCACCGCTGCCGAGCTCGAGGCGCTGGTAGCCGTGCTCGTCGGGCATCGGACGAGGGGACTGTTCAGTCTCACCGTCGACGGATCCTTCCGGCTCGACCCACCCCATCCTGACGATGACATGATGGCTGCTGCCTTCAACGATCATCAAGCGCGGGACGGGCGCCCCGGTCCGCTGGCCGGCCCGTATCTCGCCGCCCACTGCGAGAAGCTGGGATTGTCGGTCAGCTCGGCCCAGACTCCGTGGCTGCTCGATTCAGAGAGTGCAGCGCTGGTCCAGCGGCTGTTGGTTGACCGGGCCGAGGCGGTGGTGGAGATGCGTCCACAACTTCGCGACGATGCCAGCAGGTGGCTGGATTCTCGGCTGATCAGCCTGCAGCAGCACGACCTGAAGGTGCAGGTGGGGCACGTCGACCTGCTCGTGACTCCGTCCCCCTAGCGCAGGGTCAGCTCGGTACAGACGTCGTCGCCGAGCGGAAAGCTGCGAGCCGGCCAACGGGGGGCGTCGGCGATCCGCTGGACCGCGGGTACCCGCACGCCGGGCACACCGTCCCCGAGAAGGAGGGGCACGGTGGTCAGGTAGATGCGATCGAGAGCGCCGCCGGCCAGGAAGCCCGAGACCGTGCGGCCTCCGCCCTCGACCAGTATCCGGTGCAGGCCCTGCGCCCGAAGCGCACCCAACACGGCGTCCGGCTGCCACGGGCCCGGACCCAGCCGGATCTGGCGTACATGGGATTCGGACGCATCGGGCGCGTTCTCCGAGGTCAACCACAGAGTCGGAGCCACCGGGTCACACAGCAATCGTGAGGTCAGCGGGATGCGCCCGCGAGGGTCGAGCACGACGCGGGTCGGATTGGGGCCATCGACCAGCCGCACCGTCAGCATCGGATCGTCCGCGACGACGGTCTGCGCGCCGACGACAACGGCGTCGGACAGCGCCCGAAGGCAGTGCAGGTGCCGGAGATCGAAGTCGCCGGAGAGACCTGCGCCGTCGCCGTTCCGGGTAGCCAGGAACCCGTCGATGCTCTGGGCGCTCTGGGCAACTACCCATTCGGCCTGCGACGCGAGCCAGCTGTAGCAATCGAACAGCACCGTTCCGACGTCAGCTGGGGCGCCACTCGCCAGCAGCCGCTCCAACACTGCGCACTCGGGATCGTCGTGCCGCATCCGCCGCCGCTTCGTTTGCAGATACCGCAGGTTCTCGGGTCGAGGCGCAACCGCAGCACCAACGCGTGCCGTGACCGTGACCCCGAGCATGCTCAACGCCTGCTGCTTTGCCGGGTTGGATGACAGCAATCTGATTCGGTCAATGCCGAGATCACGCAGAATATCGGCCGCGTTTCCGTAGTCGCGAGCATCTGCGGGATGCCCCAGGCTCAGATTGGCATCCACCGTGTCAAGACCCAGGTCCTGCAACCGGTAGGCCCGCAGCTTCTCGACAAGTCCGATCCCGCGTCCCTCGTGGCCGCGGATGTAGACCAGGACACCCTCCCCCTCCGCACCAATGCGGGCCAGGGCCGCGTCCAGTTGCTCGCCACAATCGCAGCGCCGAGACCCCAGGGCATCCCCGGTAAGGCACTCCGAATGCAACCTGACCAGCGGGGTGTCCGAGTGCGCGCGCCCGTCTGTGATCCCCTGCGAGAGGCTGACCAGTTCAGTGCCGTCAACGGCGCGGTAGCCGACGATGCGGAAGATGCCGTGACGAGTCGGAAGCACCGACTCGGTCACCCGTTCGACCAGGCTGCGGGGCAGTGATTGTTCGATGATTTTGAGCGCCTCCTCGAGCTCGCGGGTGTGCCAATTCACCCTACTTTGCCCAGCAAAAGATTGTCGTCCGCACTGCCCGAGGCGGCGGGCGGCCTGATCTGACGCAGCCGGATTCCGAAGCGCCGGCATAGCCCAACAGATCGCGACTGCTGGCGATTCTCCACATTGTGGCCGAGACTGGACCCGCGGGAATCACCCGCCCTCGACACCGGACCCAGGAGATAGTCATGGCTCGACTGGCCACTTACATCAGCTTCCCCGGCAACGCTCGCGAGGCGTTCACCCACTACCACGAGGTGCTTGGCGGAGAACTGAACATCATGGGCTACGAGGACATGGACACGTCCGACTTTCCCGTTCAACCCGGCCCCGACGCCGTGGCCCACGCCGACCTGATCCTGCCCAGTGGTGAGATCACCGGCGGTGACGTCATGGACGACAAGGACTACCCGCTGCGCGACACGGCCTATTCACTGATGTACACGATGGACGACCCGGATCAGGCCCGGGAGATCATCCAGAGGCTGACCGATGCCGGCGGCTCCGAGTTCATGCCGTTCCAGCTGGCGCCCTGGGGTGACTGGTACGGCCAAGTGTTCGACCGCTTCGGGGTGATGTGGGCATTCTCGGTCGCCGCCGGTGACTCCAACTGATCGGTGCCGTGCAGGCACCGCTCGGGTTCGCCCAACCTGGCTACCGCAACGAACGTAAAGGGCGATCAGTTCGCGCGAGGAATCGTGAGCAGATAGGTCGACGCCGGCCCGAACTCGGTCTGGGTGGGGCCGGTCTCGACGAATCCCGCCGCCAGGTAGAAGGCTCGCGCGTGGGGATTGCCGATCACCCTGATCGCCTCGATTCCACTCGTCCGTGCCCGCTGAACGCCGTCGGCGATCAGCGCCATGGCGATTCCGCGACGCCACATCGCCGGGTCGACGAACAGCGCGTCCAGTTCAAGATCTCCATCGGCGCGCGGTACGAGCGCCGAGAATCCCTGGACGGCTCCGTCGAACTCTGCGACGAACACCTGACCGGCTTCGAACTGCTCGGCGGGGGTGTCCACGGCCTCGGGGTGGGCTTCGATCACAGCCCGGTCGCCAGGGTTCGCCAGCGAGGCGCGTCGTTGCAGCTCAATCAGAGCGAGCCGTTCGGCCAGTCGCGCCGTCCTGATCACTATCACCGGCTGCCCGGCAACCGGTGCCGGCCAACCCGGCACTCGTCCGGGCCTCGGTTGTGGTTCAGGGGAGGAGCACGGTTGCTCGGACCATGTTGTGGTCGGAGGGGATGACGCCGGCGAAGCTGCCCGAACTGGTGAGGCTCAGCACCTGTTTCCACTCGGTGACGCGCAATCGGGTGGAGCTCTTGATCAGGATGTAGTCCAGGTGGGCACCGAGCTTGTATCCGCGGCTCACGTAGTCGGTGGGCTTGGCGGCAAAGTTGTTGAGGGTGAAGTACTCCTCGTTGACACGCTTTTCCGCGTAGGTCTTGGACGTGACTGTCTTCGCCTTGTACGTGTTACCCAGCGGGTCGGTGTATCCAGCGGAGATGAACGCATCGTAGGACTTGTTCCCGGCAGGGCTCAGCTTGCTGCTGGCCAGGTCACTGCCCCAGATGATCGGCAGCTTCTTGTCGTTTACGGAGGTGAGCCGCGCGACGGCCTTTTTCACCTGCGCCACCCGGGTCTTGATGGCGGACGAACTGCTGCCCGGCTCGAAGTGCGCGGTGGCGAAGATGAAGCTCTTGTTGGTCTTCTTGTCCTTGAATTGTGCCCAGGCCATGTACCGGGCGCTGCCGTTGCCGACCGAGCGGCTGTCGAGGCGCAACGAGCCGCTGTCCTGAAGGGTGAGCCGCCCGGTGCGGTAAAAGATTCGGGAATCCTGCGAAGCGCCCCGGTCCTTGAAAGCGCCGCATTTGGTGAACGTGGTGTCGGTACGGGTGCAGTTGTAGCGACTGGAGTCGGTCACGGCATAATCACCGCCCAATCGGTTCAGCAAGTCTTCGAACTGGGATATCCGCGGCGCAGCGAGCAGCCCCGGCGATGCTTCCTGAAGGCCGAGCACATCGACATCTTCGGCCAGGATCTGCTTCACGATCACTCCTCGCCGCACGTCCCATGGCTTCTCCCGGCTGTTCGTCGGCTTGTTCGAACAGTTGGCGCAGCGGACGTTGAACGTGGCGACGTTGAGACCGCTGGACGAGGCGCTGGTGGACGCCGACTGAACCGTCTCAGCCGTCGCAACAGCGGCCGGCCACGGGGGCAGGGTGATCGTCGCAGCTATGGCCGCCACCACAATGAGGCGGGGGCTTCTGGTGGAACGAGAGAATCGCATTTGGTTCGGCTTCCTGGGGGGTTGGAAACTGGTGACACCAAAGATGCATCTGAGAAGAAGCTTCGATGCATCCTCTGAACTCTCAGTCTACACCATTTTGCGGGGCCTAAACCGATTGTTTCTCAGCTTTCTCTTAGTTCTTGCCTATGCTGGGGGCGGTCGCTGAAGAGGCACCCGGCCTCGCCCGGCCCGGCCATCGGGTTCGCGGCCTGGTGGTTACGACGCAAGAATCACGTGGCTCAGCGATGCACATCGGCCAGTGCTGTCGTCGAGAGCCGGCTCCCAGAGCCTGCCCGCGGACTCCTTGGCGAGCGCACGCCACCTGCCCACGAATCGTGCCCAGATTGGGCAACTCTGCCGAGATCGCAACCCTGGAGCAGTGCCGGCCGCGCCCTACCATCCGTCCATGATCGAGTGATGGCAGTCGGGCCTGATACTCCTACGGGGGCGGTGTGGTCGGTTGGCTGGCTAGTCGATTCGACGACCAAACAGCTGTAAAACCGCGATGACGTCCGCCATTGCCGGCCCGATCGGACCCTTTGCCCTATTCACGTTCATGCTTCAGAACCCGGTCTGTTCAGGTGTCCCGATGGAATGTCAGCAGTATCCCGTCTGGGAAATTCTCCGAGGGTTATCGCCGATTCTCCTATTCGCCATTGCTGCCGACGTCGTCCACGGACTAAAGCGGGGCATGGCTCGAAACACCCTGCCCCACCGCGCCGGCACGCGGTGCTGATGGCGAGCAGCAGTTCCTCGTCCGAAATGAGGTAGGGGGACGATGAGCACCCGCTGCTGCGGTGCCCAACAAACCGTTTCGGACGGGTCGCAGCTAGGGTTGCCGAGGTGGACGAGCGACCAGAACGAGACCGGCTGCCCAGCTGGCTCGGCGTCCTGGCCAGCCCGATCGAGGGCCGGGTCATTGTCGGACCGAACTGGTTCGCCTCCGTGATGGGCACCGGCATCGTTGCGGTCGCCGGTGCCACCTTGCCGTACCCGGTGCCGGCCTTGGTCACCAGCGGCGCGTGGGCGCTCGCCTCGGTACTGCTGGTCGGACTGCTCATCTTCATGCCGATCAACTGGGCCGCCCACCCTGGCAACCTGCGAGCGATCGCCGACGATCCCGTCGCGATCCAGTTCTTCGGCGCTCCACCGATGGCCCTGATGGCGGTCGCCTCGGCCACCCTGCTGGTCGGGCCGTCCTACCTCGGTGAGCCGATCGCGGTGTCCATCGGCTGGGTGCTCTGGTCACTGGGCACGATGCTCGGCCTGCTGACCGCGGTGATCGTGCCGTACCGACTGTTCACCAGGCTCGAGGTTCGCCACGACGGAGCCTTCGGTGGCTGGCTGATGCCGGTCGTGCCGCCGATGGTGTCTGCAGCGGTCGGCGCCCTGCTGGTGCCGCACACGCCGGCGGGACAACTGCGGGAGACCCTGCTGTTGTTCTGCTACGCATGCTTCGGCATGAGCCTGGTCGCCTCGCTGATCATCATCACCCTGATCTGGAGCCGGTTGGCGCACTTCGGCAGTTCCGGCTCGGCCCGGGTACCGACCCTGTGGATCGTGCTGGGACCGGTCGGCCAGTCCATCACCGCCGCCGGGGCCCTCGGAACGGCAGCGGCGGTCGCCATCGCCCCGCCCCTGTCGACGGCGTTCGGCGCCTTCGCGGTGGTCTTCGGAGTGCCGATGTTCGGCTTCATGCTGCTGTGGCTGCCGATCGCCGCGGCGCTGACCGTCCGGGCTCACAGACGTTCGATGGGGTTCGCCCTGACCTGGTGGTCGTTCACCTTTCCGGTGGGCACCTGCGTGACCGGTATCAGCCAACTTGCCGCCCATACCGGCCTGACCGCCTTCAAGGTGCTCGCGGCGGCGCTGTACGGAGCGTTGTTGTTGGCTTGGGTGACGGTGGCGGTCCGCACCTTCCTGCAGTCGCGGGCCGGCCTGCTCAGTCCGCCCGCGGTAAGCCCCCAACCCACGGCGAGCAAGGGCTGAGACCGCGACGCAGCGGTCATCCGCCGCCAGGTCCTAGGCTTGCACCATGGCCATCACTCGGGACGACATGATCAAGATTCTGGCCGAGGCTGATCCGGTGGGTCTGATCGCAGCCGGAGGGGCCCAGGACGAGTACGCGGCCGAAGCGGATTCGATCCTCGGCCTGCACGGCGTTCCGAAACTGAGCGAGATCACGGGAGTCTTCGCAGTCAGCTTCAGTGAGCCAGGTGCCTGTACCCGTGAGACGGCACGGTGGATCGCCGACGAAATGGTGCGACGGGCCGGCTGAGGGTTCACCCGATCGAGCTGGCGGGGCCGGGTTGACATTGCGCGGGTGCGGGTTCGTTGCGCGGGGTCAAACCCGCGCAACGAATCCCAAGCCGCGCAACGTCGCCTGGTGGCTCCGACAAGCTCGAACGGCGGGGTCTCGACGGGCTCCACCGTCGACCACTACAGCTCGTTGTTCACCTCGGCCGCGCGGTCGCCGAGGGTGGTCAAGGTGTTCACCAGCGGTGAATCGAGGTTCTCGCGGGCCTTCGACCCCGGCACGGTGGCCGAATCGCCGGTGGCGGACGGGAGCAGCCCCGCGACGAGTTTCATCAGCCGTGTCGTCGTCGCTGGGGCGAGGCCGCGGAACCTGATCGCCAGCCAGGTCAGCGGGGTGGTGCTGACGAAGGGCTTACCCGCCAACACGCCGGCCACGATGACTTTCGCCGCCCGGTCCGCGTCCATCGAGAGCAGCGGCAGGGACGCTGCGGGAGCGAACCACGCGTACTCCGCGGCCGGGCTTCCGAAGAATTGGGCCTGAAGGTGCGATCCGGTCCGCATCAGTCCGGGGACGATCGTGGTGGCGGTGACGCCGCTGCCGGCCAGCTCGGCCGACAAACCATCGGAGAAACCGACCGCGCCGAACTTGGCCGTCGCGTAGGGCAGCAGGTGCGGTGGGGACACCATGCCGCCCACCGACGCGACCGTGCCGATCCGTCCCCGGTGCCGCTGCCGCATACCGGGCAGCACCGCCCAGGCCAGGTGGATGGGCCCCTTCAACATGGTGGCGATGGCGTCGTCGAAGTGCTCCAGGGTGACGTCGGCGGCCGGGCCGACCTGAATGATGCCGGCCACGTGAATGGAGACCTCGATCGGCCCCAGGTCAGCCTCGACAGCGCGCACCAGTTCGAACACCTGAGCGCGCTCTCGGACGTCGCACACGTAGGAATGCGCGGACGGCCCGAGCCGGTCGGTGCCAGCAGCGAGTTCGTCGGCGTTTCGAGCCGCGACGGCGACCTGATGGCCCTGCCGGATCAACTCGGCCGCGATCAGTAGCCCAAGGCCGCGGGATGCTCCGGCGACGAGGGCGACGGGTTGAGTCATGGCGCCACGCTAGGCAGCCGGACAGAGCTGCGACTACCTCCCGTCGGGTCTGGCCGCGAGCTGGTCAGGGCTTCAGCACCACCTTCAGGCAGCCGTCCGTCTTCTGCTGGAACATCTTGTAGGCGTCCGGCGCCTCACTCAGCGGTAGCCGGTGGGTGGCCAGGGACTCAAGGCCCAGATCGTCGGACGGTCGTAGCGCGATCTGCAGCAGTTCATCGGTCCAGTGCTTGACGTGACACTGGCCCATCCGGACGGTGAGTCCCTTGTCGAACATCGTCATCATCGGCAGCGGGTCGGCCATGCCGCCGTACACCCCGCTGATGCTGACCGTGCCGCCGCGTCGCACCGCTTCGATGCACAGGTTCAACGCAGCCAGCCGATCGATGCCCACGTTCTCGATGGCCGCCTGAGCCAGGGGTTTGGGCAGCCGGGCCGCGGCACCGATCACTGCGGCGGCCACGGGACTGCCGTGAGCCTCCATGCCGACCGCCTCCAGCACGGCATCGGGGCCACGGCCGTCGGTCAGGTCACGCAGGGCGCCGGCCACGTCGTCGACCTCGGCGCCGTTGACCACCTGCGCGCCCGCCGCCGCAGCCTTCGCCAACCGCTCCGGAACCAGGTCCACCCCGATCACCGTGCCCACGCCACGCTCCAGCGCGCTGCGTACCGCAAGCTGGCCGACTGGGCCGAGGCCGATCACCGCGAGCGTGTCGTCCGAGCCCACGGCGGCGTAGTCCACGCCCTGCCAGGCGGTGGGCAGAATGTCGGAGAGGTACAGGAACCGCTCGTCCGGAAGGTCGTCCGGCAGCTTGATCGGCCCGAAGTCCGCATGGGGTACCCGGACGTACTCCGCCTGCCCGCCGGGCACGGCCCCGTACAGGCTGGTGTAGCCGAAGAGGCTGGCGCCCTTGCCCTGGTCCGTGTTCTGGGTGGTCTCGCACTGGGCGAACAGACCCCGCGAACACATCCAGCAATGCCCACAGGAGATGTTGAACGGCACCACCACCCGGTCACCGACCCGCAGGTTGCCGACCGCGTCGCCCACCTGTTCAACGATTCCCATGAACTCGTGGCCGAGCACGTCGCCACGGGTCAGGTAAGGCGCCAGCACCCCGTACAGGTGCAGGTCCGAGCCGCAGATCGCGGTCGACGTCACCCGGACGATCGCGTCGGTCGGTTGCTCGATGGCGGGATCGGGCACGTCCTGGATTCGCACGTCCTCGAGGCCGTGCCACGTCAAAGCTTTCATCAGCCGAGGCTAGGAGTCGCGCTCGGCCGATCGCGTCACCCCTTGGGGTCTGTCGTGTCGAAGCGCTGCCAAACCCGATGCTCAGCCAGCAGGGCGGTCAGTTCGGCGACCAACTCAGTTCCGGACGCGGTGACCACGCCCGCAGCGTCCGGAATACCGACCTCGACCAGGACGCTCCGACCGGCGCTCAGTGCGCCGATCGGCTTCGCGTGCCGCCAGGCCTGCCGGATCAGCTCGGCGATCCGGGCGTCGACGGCCGAGGACGGGTCCGCCGAGGCTGCCTTGGCATCCAGGGTCACCCGCGTTCCGGGTTCGGGTGGTGCCGGGCAGGCGATCACCAAGGCGTCCAACTCGACGGCGGTGGCATTGGCGTAACTGCGCTGAGGCAGCGCACCATCGACATTGCTGCCGGCCGGGCCGATCACCAGCGGCAGAACGTCGTGCGCGCGCAGCCCGTCCAGCAGTGCGGTCAGGCCCTCAGGCTGCCCGGCACCGATCACCACACCAACGACCCGCCCGGCCACCGGCCAGGATCCGCCGATCATCGACAACCTGGCTGACGTCATGCCGGCCGGTTCGCCCGGGGTTGCTGTCGGCGCCGGCAGCCCCAGACCGGCGGCCACCCCGGCAGCCAGATCCGGGTCGATCGCGGCCAGATGCTGCAGCTGACGTTGCCGGATGACCAGTTCGTAGCATTTGCTCAACTCGAAGGTGTACGCGGCCACCACATGGTCGCGCTCGACCGCCGTGAGCGATCGGAAGAACAACCCGGCCTGGCTGAAGTGGTCGTCGAAGGTCGCCGGCACCTGCCGGACCCGCTCGGTCGTCTCAGGAATCCGCGGCACCTCGATGAACGCACCGTCGGTGACCGCGAACGGACAACCACCGTCCAGCGAGTTGGGCCGGTAGGGCGCCACCCCGCCGTGCACCGCGTCCTGATGCATACCGTCGCGGAGCAGGTCGTTGATCGGCGCATGGCTGCGGTTGATCGGCAGCTGGGTGAAGTTGGGGCCGCCCAGCCGGGTCATCTGGGTGTCGAGGTAGCTGAACAGTCGCACCTGCAGCAGCGGGTCGTTGGTGACGTCGATGCCCGGCACCAGGTTGCCGACCTGGAAGGCCACCTGTTCGGTCTCGGCGAAGTAGTTGACCGGGTTCGCGGTCAGCGTCAGCGTGCCGATGATCTGGACGGGGCAGAGCTCCTCCGGCACGAACTTGGTCGGGTCCAGCAGGTCGATGCCTTCGAACAGCTCGTCCTCGGTATCGGGCATCACCTGCACACCGAGGTCCCATTGCGGGTAGTTGCCGGCCTCGATCGCATCGGCCAGGTCGCGCCGGTGGAAGTCGGGGTCGAGGCCGCAGAGCAGCTGAGCCTCCTCCCAGACCAGCCCGTGCACGCCCGCCTTCGGCTTCCAGTGGAACTTGACCAGGCTGGTCGCACCCTCGGCGTTGATCAGCCGGAAGGTGTGCACCCCAAAGCCCTCCATCATCCGAAACGAGCGCGGAATGCCCCGATCGGACATGTTCCAGATGGTGTGCGCCTGGGCTTCGGTGTGCAGCGAGACGAAGTCCCAGAAGGTGTCGTGCGCCGATTGGGCCTGCGGGATCTCGCGGGTGGGATGCGGTTTGGCGGCGTGGATGATGTCGGGAAACTTGATCCCGTCCTGAATGAAGAAGACCGGAATGTTGTTGCCGACCAGGTCGTAGACGCCCTCATCGGTGTAGAACTTCACGGCGAAGCCACGGGTGTCCCGCACGGTGTCGGCGGAGCCGCGCGAACCCAACACCGTCGAGAACCGGACGAAGGCCGGCGTCTCCGCACCGCCCTGCAGGAACGCCGCCCGGCAGATTCCCTGCGCCGCCCCGTTGGCGACGAACGTGCCGTGCGCGGCAGCGCCACGGGCATGCACCACCCGTTCCGGGATCCGTTCGTGGTCGAAGTGGTTGATCTTCTCGCGCAGGTGCTGATCGGCCAGCAACACCGGGCCGCGGCGTCCGGCCTTGAGGGAGTGGTCGGTGTCGCGCAGCAGCGTGCCGCCTGCCGTGGTGAGCCGGGCTCCCTGCTGGGCGAAGTCGGTGCCCGGCAGCGGAATCGGCGCGCCGGTCGGAGTGTGCGGATCGGGCCCGCGCTGGTCGTTGGCCGGCGGCAACGGCCCGGTTTGCTGGACGGGCTCGGTTGCTGCTGGCGGTTGCGGGCTGGGGGCGCCCGGCACCGAAATGCTTGCGGACATGCGTTCTCCAAAGGGGCGAAAGTGTTGTCCGGCGGACGCGTCCAGTCGTGACGTGTGCGCCGCTGCCACAATCGAGCCTGCCCGCGACCGCGTCCGGTGAACACACACTCTTGGGTGGAGGGGCCGATTGATTCGCTGACTACCGTTGAAAACATGTCCAAGGGTGGTCGTCGTGGACTCGTCGGCGCCGAGCTGGACGAGGCCGAGTTGTTGGTCGGCCGCACCCCGTTGGTGCCGCTGCGGCGGATCCAGAGTCGCACCGACATCAAGGTCTGGGCCAAGCTCGAATCGTTCAATCCTGGCGGCAGCGCCAAGGACCGCACCGCGCTGGCCATGCTGCGCAGCGGGTGGGCGGACGGCTCGATCGGACCCGACTCGACGATCGTTGAGTCCTCGTCCGGCAACTTGGGCGTCGCCCTGGCCCGGTGGTGCAGTCGGCTCGAGCTGCCGTTCCATTGCGTGGTCGACAGCAAGATCAACCGGCCCACGATGGCGCTGATCCGGGCGCTGGGCGGCATTGTCCACAAGGTCGATCGGCCCGATCCGGCCACCGGCGATCTGCTGGCGGCGCGGATGGCGTTGGTCGGCGAGTTGGTGGCGTCCATCGACGGCGCGGTGTGGCTCAATCAGTACGCCAACTCCGCCGCTCTCGACGCGCACTGCGGCACCATGCGCGAGATTGCCGAGACCCTGCACCATCGGGTCGATCGGCTGTACGTAGCGGTGAGCACCACCGGAACCCTGGGGGGCTGCCGGCGCTACGTGCAGCAGCAGGCCATGGAGACCAGGCTGGTGGCTGTGGACGCGGTCGGCAGCGTCCTGTTCGGGGGTGGCCGTGCCGATCGCGAGCTGAGCGGATTCGGTGCCGGAACCCTGCCGGCCCTGGCCGAGGGCCTTGAACCCGATCAGGTGGCGCGGGTCTCCGAGATCGACACGGTGCTGGGCTGCCGGCTGCTGGCCAGCCGGGAGGCGATCGTCGCGGGAGCGTCGTCCGGTGCGGTGGTTCAGGCTTTTCTACGGGACGCACCCCGGCTGCCGACCGGCTCTCAGGTGGTGTTGCTGCTGCACGACGGCGGCGCGCCGTACCTGGACACCGTCTACGACGACGACTGGGTGTGCCGACGGCTGGGGCTCGGTGCAGCGGACTTGCAACGTCGACTGGACGGGTGCCGATGATCCGGGTCGCGATCGTCGGGGGAGGGCCGAAGGGGTTGTTCGCCGCTGAGCGCCTGGTTGCTCACCTGGCCGCCCGACGGGCCGAGGCCGAAGTGACCGTGTTCGACCCGCAGCCTCCGGGTTGGGGCGCCGGCTTTCGTCCCGACCAGCCGGACTGGTTGCGGCTGAACGTGAACGCCGCGATCGTGAACGCCGACGGCGGGGGTCCCGGACGACCCTCGCTCGGCCTATCGGGGTTCACGGCCTGGCGGCGCGCTCATGGCGAGGCCGAACCGCTGGACCCCTTTCCACCGCGGGAACTCGTTGGCAGGTATTTCGTCGACAGCTGGCACGAACTGCTGACTCGGCTGCCGCCCAGGGTGACGCTGCGGCACCGAACCCACAAAGTCAGGGACCTCACCCACGCCGGCAGCGGCTGGCTGATCGACGGTACTTGGTTCGACGAGGTGCTGCTGAGCACCGGCCACGCTCAGAGTTGGCCCGGCGCGCTCAGCCACGGGTGGGTCGGTCCGCAGCCGCTGGTGCCGCAGGTCTATCCGGTACAGCGGTGGCTGAGTCCGCAGCGGGTTCCGTCCGGCAGCACGGTGGTTTGCCGCGGCGCGGCGCTGACCTTCATCGACGCCGCACTCACCCTGACCGAGGGACGCGGGGGACGGTTCGGCCCGAAGGGCTACCTGCCCACCGGTGACGAACCGGCCCGGATCCTTCCCGTGGGCCGGCGCGGAGGCTTTCTGCAGGTCAAACCCGATCCCGACGGTCCGCTCGCGTCGCTGGAACTGACCGCTGCCCGGGAACGCGGCGTGCGGCACTGTTCCGGCTCGGTCGCAGACGTGGACGCGGTGCTGGCGGCAGTGTGGGGTACGGCCGCCGACTACCTGGCCATCGCCACCGGAGAGCGGGACGGCTTTCCACCACCGGGAGTGGTGCCGCCCTCCTCGGACGACCCGGTGGGTACGTTGCGGCTTTCGTTGCAGGTGGCGCTCGGACGACACCTGCCCGGACAGGAGTGGGCGTTGGGTCAGGCCTGGCGCGACCTGCACCCGGCGGTGGTGCGAGCGGTGGGTCACCAGAGTGTGCCGCAGCACAGCTGGCCGCGGTTCGCGGCAGCCCAAGCTGCTCTGGAGCCGATCGGGTTCGGTCCGCCGCCGATCAATGCCGCCAAGCTGCTCGCCCTCTGCGACGCCGGTCTGGTGGACGTCCGGTACCTCGGCGGAGACTGGACCGAAGCCGTGGCGAATGCCGATGTGGTGATCGATTGCGTTCTGCCACCACCCGGTCTGGTCGAGGGCGAATGGCCGGACGCCCTGGTCGCCGCCGGCGTACTGGTGAAGGGCGCCGGCCGGCGCGGCGTGGCGGTGGCTTCGGACGCATCCTGCCTCAGCGCCTCGGGGGGAATCATCCCGGGACTCTCCGCGCTGGGACGGCCGACCGAAGACGTGGTGATCGGCAACGACACCCTGTCCCGCACGCTGCACCCCTCGGCTGAGTTGTGGGCCGAACGGGTGGCCGTCGATTGTGCGGCGACGGTGGTGGCGGCCCGATGAGCGACCTGCGGGACGGCGTCCGAGGCGACCCGCCGCTGCTCGGCCGGCTGGAACCATGGATGGACGAACTGTTGACCGACTCGGCCCGCTGCACGTCCTTGGTGGAGCTGTACGGCTCACCGGTGAATGTGATCGACCCCCGGCCGCTCCAGCGCAACGCGGACGAACTCGTGAGCGCCGGCCGTGCGGCGGGCGTCGAGGTCGGCCTGTTCTTCGCCCGTAAAGCCAACAAAGCGCTCGCCCTGGTGGACGAGGTCGTCCGGCTCGGCCACGGCGTCGACGTGGGCAGCGAACCGGAACTGCGTCAGGTGCTGCAGCGAGGGGTGCCGGGGGAGCGGATCATTCTGACCGCTGCGGTGAAGCCCTTGCCGCTGCTACGGCTGGCGCTGGAGCACGGGGTCACCGTCTCGCTTGACGCGCCGGCCGAGGCCGCAACTCTCGACGAGCTGGCCCGCAGGACAGGAACCATCGCCCGCGTCGCGCCGCGGCTGGCGCCCCCGCCAGGTCTGGGGCTACCCCCATCCAGGTTCGGAGATCACACCGGGGCCTGGGCCGAGCTGCCGAAGGCCGGCTCCGGCCTGGACGTGGTCGGCGTCCACTTTCACCTGCACGGCTACCGGGCGGACGACCGCGCCCGAATGGTGGCGGCAGCCATCGACCTGGTGAACGTGTTGCGCGGGCGGGGCCATCGTCCAGGCTTCGTCGACATCGGCGGCGGGGTGCCGATGAGCTATCTGGACGATGCGGCGCAGTGGGAAGATTTCTGGTCGGCGCACCGGGACAGCCTCGTCCGGGGCGACGAATCGGTGACCTGGAAGAACCGCGAACTGCTCTCCTATTACCCGTTTCACCAGCGTCCCGTGCGTGGTGACTGGCTGACCGCACTGCTGGCGTCGAGGCTGGGCGAGGGCAGCGTGGCCGACGCGCTGCGCTCGGCGGGCCTACGGCTGCACCTGGAACCAGGACGTGCGCTGCTGGACGGCTGCGGGCTGACCCTGGCCCGGGTGGCGTTCGTGAAGCGGCGTAGCGACGGGGTCGGCCTGGTCGGGCTGGAGATGAACCGCACCCAATGCCGCTCGACCTCGGACGACTTTCTGGTAGATCCGATCCTGGTCCGCGGCCTGGCGTCGGGTGGGATGGTCTCGACAGGCTCGACCGACGAGGGCGTTGGGGCGTCGGGTGGTCCCGGCCAACCCGACCACCGATGGTTGAGCTTGTCGAAACCACCTGCCCTGGACGCCTTCCTGGTCGGCGCGTACTGCATCGAGGACGAACTGATCCTGCTGCGCCGGATGCACTTTCCGCACGGCGTGGCTGCTGGCGACGTGATCGCGCTGGTGAATACCGGCGGCTACCTGATGCACATTCTGGAAAGCGCTTCACACCAGATTCCGCTGGCCCGCAACGTTGTCCGTACCCAGAGCTGCTTCGAACCCGACCCGATCGACGACTGGTCGAGCAACCCCTGACGGGTCAGGTTCCCTCGGCCAACCAGGCCGCCCACTGCCGAGGATCCGAATCGATGGCACGAATCTCCAGCTGGGCAAGCCTGAGCGCCTCCGCGGGTGGGACGCCGGTCGCCAGCTGTCGATAGAACCGAACCATCAGGTCGGCAGTCACCTTGTCGTTCACGTTCCACAGTGACGACACACACATTCCCGCACCCGCCGCGAGAGCATCCGCCCGCAAGCCGGCCTGACTACCATCGGCAGACTCCTCGGCACCGACTCCGGATTCGCAGGCGGACAGGACCACCAGTTCGGTACCGCTGAGATCGAGCATCGCAAACTCGCCGGCGGTGACCAGCCCGGTGCCGTACGGATCGCCGCCGTTCGCCCCGGCGAGCCAGGCATTGAACCCAGCCAGCAGAATTGCCGATCTGGCCCCGGAACCGACTGGTCCAACGTCGCGCAGCCACTCCAGCCGGGCCAGGTGACGCGCCCGGGCGGAAGCCGCACCCGGCGACTCGGCCGGTGCCCAGCCCAGCGCGTCACTGTCCTGCATCACCACCACCGCGCCCTCGGCGCGCAACTGGTATTCGCGAGGCTCCGACAACTCGCGGAGACTGTTCCGCGCATCGAGGTACTTCCCATGGGTGGCCACATGCAGGATTCGAGGACGGCGTACCGCCAGCAGCCGAGCGCGGGTGGCGGCCGCATCCAGAACGGGTGTGACCCCCAGCAGGTGTGCCACGGCCTCTGCCTCGCTTCGGGAATGGGGCAGCGGCTCGGCCTTCCAGCGCATCAGAAAGCCGAGGTCGGCCAGCGCGTCCAGGTCGAAGTCGGGACCGCCCAGCACAACCGGTGGACCGGCCGGCTCGGACGTCGGCGTTCGAGTTCGGCGCTCGATCAACCAGCGCGCACTCGGCACGGTGGTGACCAGGTGGTCGTCGATCAGCAGGCCGCCCGGGACCGGGAACAGCCCCAACGGGATGCCACACCAAGCGCCGATCGGGGCGAAGATGAGGCGACGAGCGTCCAGCCTCTCACTCAGTCGAAGCAGCCCCGGCACCCGTTCGATCGCCCGCCTGGCCCGCTCCCTGGAAAGGTCGACCAGCGCGGTCAAGGCCTCGTCGACCGCGTCAACTGTTCCGAGCCGCACGACGAACGCTTCGTCGTCGGGCCGAATCAGGAAGGCCGCGTATTCGAGGGCAGAGTTCGACCGTTTGAGCGTCACCACGTCGACCAGGAGTTCGTCGGCGTTCAACACATCCGTGAGGTCCTGCAATGACCAGTGAACGATCATCTGCTCGCCGTCGGCCGCCAGCGCCTGCATCAACCTGGCCTCGGCCCGGTCGAGTTCCAGGGCGACCTCTTCACGATGGCGTCGAGCCGCCTGGATGGAGACTTGATCGGAGCCGTCCAGATCGACGCGGGACACCTCGGCCCGCAGCTTCCGCACGTCCGCCACGTACTCGGCCAGCTCGGGAGCCGCCTGCGACCGAAGCCAGGTGTGCCCCTTCCGCTGCGCGAGCAGCCCCTTGCGATCGAGCACGACCTCGTAGGTAGCCGTGTCGACGGCGCCGTCCTCCGCTGGCACCAGCACGCCCAGCAGGTTCGTGAGTCGGCGACGGTAGTTGTGAAAAACGGCCGCTGCTCCACGCTCGGACCCTCGGGTCAGGAGCTTCTCCAATTCCGCATCCTCAACCTCAAGGATGGTGGAGATCACCCCCTGCAGGGAGTGCCGGCCGCCCTGATCGGCGAGGAGTTGTTGGAAGAGTTCCAGGCCGCCGAGGTGTTGACCGGACGCCCCGAGCGGCAGGACCTCGTCGGCAGCCCATCCGAGCACTTGGAGCGCGACGTCAGGGCGCCCGTTCTGGATTTCCAGTTCGGTGGTGAGGACCGCTGCCTGCCAAAGGGCGTCAATCCCGAGCTGTCCGGTGTCCAGCAGGTCACTCGCTTCGGCGGCAGCGTCGCTCCACGCGTGGTCGTCGTGGACTGTTCTCGCCAACTGTGCCGAGTTGTTCAGGGAGAACACCAGATCGTCCGCGGCATCGGGAAGGTGCCGCCGAAAGATCTGTTGCGCCCGACCGAAGTAGTCCTGCGCCAGGCGGAGTGTCTCGCCCGCCCGCAGGTTGTCGGCGGTGACCGAGTTCAGGTAGGTGAGGCCGAGGTCCAGTTCCAGCGAGCCAAGGTTGTCGAGCGTGAAGGCATGACCGATCGAGCCTGGGTCCTGGCTCAAGGAGAGGGAGTGCTGGAACTCGACGCGTGCACCCTCCAGGTCGCCGCGCGCCTGTAGCGCCAGACCGAGATTGTTACGGACGACTCCCTCGAACTCGTCCGATCTGTACTCATCGGCCGCGATGGAGGCCAACGCCCGCTCGTAGTGCCATTGCGCCCGGTCGAGTTCGCCGAGCTCACGCAGGATCTCGCCCGAACGGTTCGCCAGCACGGCAGTGTGGAGCCCGACCCGGTGCACCTCGAAGCATGTCGCGGCCAGATCGTGGGCCTCGTCGAGCAGTCTCAGCGCCGCGCGTGGACCGGCGACCCGCTTGAAGACCAGAGCGCTTCCGTGGAGCAGTTGTTCCGAACCCTGCGCTGTGGTGGCCCTCGCCATCAACTGTGCCGCGGCGACGGCGCTCCGCTCGATGAACCGATCCTGCCCATCGGCGTCCGCCTTGGCAGCCAACTGCGCCAGCTGCTCGACCGCATAGGTCGAGTCCGCAAAGCTGGCCGGGTCGCAGTCAGCGATCGAGGTCAGCACCGCATGCAGGTTGGCTTCGGTCAGGGCGGCCAGCGCCGTGGCCGCCCGACCGGAGACCTCGTCCCACCACGCCGCCACGGTTCACCGTCCGGGAGTTGCCAGCGCAACGGTGACCGTGACTGCCGCGATGGCCCGGCGGGGTGCCTCGCCGCGCCCCACGATGACTGAGGTTGTGGTCATCGTGACCTCCGTCCGCACCACGTTCGGCTTCAACGCAGTGTGCTCAGCACCGGTTCCGTCGGCAATGGGTAGATGTGCCCGGACCAGACCGCAGCGTTCGCTGGCTGGCCGGCGGCCTATGCGTCCAGCCGGTCGAGCTGCTCGATCAGGCCTTCGAGGTCGGGCTGCTGGCCGGTGTTGTCCAGTTCGACGTGGTCGGCGCCGGCCCAGTCGCACCGCACGTTGCCGGCGGTGGCCCAGAACTCGTCCCAGTGCTCAAGCTTCCAGACGTCACGATCGACGCCCCGGTCGATCAGCCGCTTTCGGATCGTTTCGCCGTCCACCTTGATGTGGACGACCACCGGACGGACGTCGCCTCCCCACCCCATCGTTCCGGCGGTGTCGGTGATGAACGAGTCGCGGCTGAGGAAGCGACCGAACGGCGCGTCGAGCACGACGGTGTTGCCCAGGCCGAGGTTGTCGGTGGCCACCCTGAGGATCGCCTCGTACTCCAGTTCCATCACGTGGGCTTGGTAATAGCCGTTGTCATCGCGGCTGTGCGGGTCTGTGCCGGCCAAGGTCAGCAGGGCTTCGGTAAAGCCGGTGGCGACGGTGTCCTTGTCGATGTAGGCGGCGCGCAGGCGCTGCGCGACCAGCTTGCTGGCGGTCGACTTGCCGCTGCCGGCCGGGCCTACCAGAAAGAGCAGGGTGGGCATTGCGACGATCTCCTTTGATCGAACCTGTGGGCCGGCACGAGCCGGCCCACAGGCTTGGGGAGTGGGTGGATCAGGCCGCTGCCTGCGACCGGTCCTTGACGAAGACGCCGTAGGCGATCGCCCCGACCAGCAGCAGGATGCCGCCGACCACGAACACCATCGTGAAGGAGTTGGTCGCCGCCAGGATCGCGCCGGTGACCACGGGAGCCGCGGCTGCCCCGATGAAGCCACCGAAGTTCTGGATCGCACCGAGCGAGGCGACCTGGTTCGGGGGAGCGACGTCGGCGGCCAGCGTCCACAGGCAGCCGATCGGCACCTGCGCGGCGAAGTAGCCGATGCAGAGCAGGGCGATCACCATCGGCACGTTGGTGACGAAGGCGGCCGGCAGCACGGCGGCGGCGGCGAGAACCGCTCCGCCGACGATCGGGATCTTGCGGGCACGGACCGGGGCGACGCCGTTCTTTATCAGCCGGTTCGACAGCCAACCGCCGAACAGCACCCCCACGATGCCGAACATGAAGGGCAACATCGCGACCCATCCCATCTGGGTCAGGGTGAAGCCGAGAGCCTTCTGCAGGTAGCTGGGCAGCCAGGTCAGGTAGACCCACACGGTGTAGAAGATGCCGAAGGCGCCGATGATCATGAACCAGGTGTTGGAGCGCTTGAACAGCTGACCCCAGCCGACCTGTTCGCCCTTGTCGGCCGACTTGGACTCCAGGTCGGCGGTGCCGTGGATGGCAACCAGCTCCTGGACGTTGGGGTCACGGTAGAACCGCAGCCACAGGGCCACCACGATGACGCCGAGCGCGCCGATGATGACGAACATTCCGCGCCAACCCATGCCGAGCATCAGGGCAACCAGCAGCGGCGGGGCGATGGCGTTGGCGATTTGAGAGCCGGTGTTGACCACGGCGACGGGCATGGCCCGTTCCTTGTCGTTGAACCAGCGCTGGTTGACCTTGAGGCCGGCGGTGAAGAACGGCGACTCGGCGACACCCAGCAGCACACGCAGTGCGTACATGGTGCCGAAGCTGTTCGCGGTGGCCATCAGGGCGCCGACCACGGACCAGCCGGCTGCCGCCCAGGCGAACATCTTCTTGGGGCCGAACTTGTCGACGAGGTAGCCGGCGGGCAGATTGGCGATGGCGTAGGGCCACGAAAAGGCGGAGAGCAGCAGGCCCATCGCGATGGCGTCCAGGCCGAACTCGCTGGCGATGGTGGTGTTGGCGATGCTGAGGGTGGAGCGGTCGAGGTAGTTGACCACTCCGCCGAGCACCAGCAGGGCGACGGCGCCCCAGCGCATGGTGTTCAGGGCTTTACTGACCGTAGTGCTGGTTGTGCTGGTGGCGGGGGGTGTGTCGGTTTCGGGTTGAGTCATTTCCACTCCTTTGTAGTTAAGTGTCCGGCCGGAGGCCTAGACGGCGGTACGGGCGTTGGAGATTGCGGTGAGGAAGTTCCGGGTGGCGGCGGTGACCCGGGCGTAGTCCCCGTCCGGACGAGCTGCCTTGGTGATGGCACTGCCGACGCCGACCGCGACGACACCCGCGTCGAACCAGTCGCCGACGTTCTCGGTGGTGGCGCCACCGGCGGGCAGGATCGGGGTCTGGGGCAACGGTTCGAGGATCGTGCGCACGTACTTCGGGCCCACGATGCCGGTGGGGAAGAGCTTCACGATGTCGGCGCCGGCCGCCATCGTGTCGACCATCTCCGTGGGAGTGAAGGCGCCGCTGATCGAGAGGGCCTGGTAGCGGTTGGCCACCGTGATCATCTCGGGGTTGAGGTTGGGGCTGACCAGCACCCGGGCGCCGGCCTGGATGCACGCGAAGGCCGACTGGGCGTCCAGGACGGTCCCTGCGCCGATCGTTACGTCGTCACCGAACTCTTCGGTGAGTTGGCTGATCACGCCCAGTGCGTTGGGCACCGACAGGGTGATCTCAAGGGCGCGGATGCCGCCCTCGACGGCCGCGCGGGCAACGGAAAGTGCCTCATCAGCACAGGGCAGACGCACAATCAGGAGGGCGCCGGTCTGCTCGATCGCGCTCCAGGAATTCCATTTCGTTAACATTGATGCACACTCTAGAACATTCATTCACACTTTGTCACGTCATTCCGCAACTTTCGTGCTCGCGACTTCACATCGGTTCACAGCGTGGGGGTACGGTGAGGCCACCGACAAGGAGGGATGCAATGACGACGCCGATGATCCCCGAACAGCGCCAGCAGGAGATCCTGCGGATGCTGCAGGGTGCCGGGGTGCTCAGCACCCGTGAGCTCACCGATGCGATGCAGGTCTCCCACATGACGGTGCGCCGCGACATCGCGGCCATGGAGGCGGCCGGCCAGGTGGTGCCTGTCCAGGGTGGGGTGCGGCTGGCCGATCGTCCGTTGAAGGAGCCGCCGCGTGACCGGCTTGTCCGCAGCGCGCTGGAGTTGCCCAGCAAGCGAGCGATCGCGGCCGCGGCCGCGGCCCGGGTACGGGATGGCAGCGTGATCTTTCTCGACGCCGGCACCACCTGCGAGGCGGTGGTTCCGCACCTGCTCACCCGCTCAGGGCTGACCGTGGTCACCAATGACTTCAACACCGTGGCGGCGCTCAACCCCCACGAGCACATCGACGTGATACACACCGGGGGTGTCGTCGACCACCAGCGACTCTCGGCCCACGGTCCCCTGGGAGTGGCGGTCGTCCAGCAGTTGGCGATCGACCTGTATCTGATGAGTGCCGGCACCTGGAGCGTTGCGGACGGGGTCACCGTTCCCGAGGCGGACACCGCACTGCTGAAGAAGGCGGTGCTCGAAGTGAGCCATCAGAGCGTGCTCCTCGCCGACAGCACCAAGTTCGGCGCGTTCGAGAGGTACCGAGTGGCGCGGTTGGCGGCCCTGGACGTGGTGATCACCGACGACCGGTTGGCGTCGGACGCGTCCAGGAACATCCAGGAGTTGGGAGTGGAAGTTCAGCTGGTTTCCGTTGGCCAGACAGCGTGAGCCGACGCGCCGGCGTCCGGCCCAGTGGGTAAGACTTCCCATACCGTCTGCCACCGCGGTACCTATATACACCTAGGGGAGGTCCGGAAGGGTGCGCCTGTTTCGTTGCGCGCCTCAAGAGTAGGGAGATCGCATGGCGGCATCAGAGACCAGAACCACGGCGGGTCGAGGGCGACTCTTCGACAGCATCCTGGAGACCGTGGGTGACACCCCGGTGGTCCGCATCAACAACGTCGGGGTCGAGGGCGTCACCATGTACGTCAAGGCGGAGTTCTTCAACCCGCTCGGGTCAGTCAAAGACCGGCTTGCCATCAACATCATCGAGGACGCCGAGCGCCGTGGCACGATCACGCCGGGGCAGACCGTTGTCGAGGCGACCAGCGGCAACACCGGCATCGGATTGGCCATGGTGTGCGCGCAGAAGGGCTATCCGCTGGTGGTGACCATGGCGGACAGCTTCTCGATCGAGCGTCGCCGGCTGATGCGCATGCTGGGTGCGAAGGTGGTGCTCACCCCCCGCGCCGAGAAGGGGTTCGGCATGTACCGCAAGGCCGCCGACCTCGCCGAGGCCAACGGCTGGTTCCTCGCCCACCAGTTCGAGACAGAGGCCAATGCCGACATCCACGAGACCACCACTGGCCGAGAGATCATCAACGACTTCGCCGGCTCCCGATTGGACTACTACGTCACCGGGTACGGCACCGGTGGCACCGTCACCGGGGTGGGCCGCGTCCTACGCAAGGAACGTCCCGAGGTCAAGATCGTGCTGTCCGAGCCAGCCAACGCCCAGTTGCTTGGTAGCGGAACTGCGCAGAATCGTGAGGCGGACGGTGGACCCGCATCCAGCCATCCCGCGTTCGAGCCGCACCCGATTCAGGGATGGACCCCCGACTTCATCCCGAATGTGCTCCAGGAGGCCATTGACGGGCACCTGTTCGACGAAGTGATTCCGGTAGCGGGAGCCGAGGGCATGCGCTGGGCGCGGGAACTCGCCTCGAAGGAGGGCATCTTCACGGGAGTCTCCGGTGGCGCCACGTTTGCGGTTGCGCGTGAGGTGGCCGAGAAGGCCGAGCCCGGCTCGGTGATCCTGGCCATGCTGCCGGACACCGGAGAGCGCTACCTCTCGTCCCCGCTCTTCGAGCAGATCCCTGCCGACATGACCGAGGAAGAGCTCGCGATCTCGCTGTCGACGCCGGGGTACCAACTCCCGCCACAGTGAGCCACGGGAGCGAGCGATACGCAGGTGCGCCGCGCGCATTCCGGTGGAGAGGTAGACCGGCCGCTGCGTGCGGGCTCCTCGCTTTGGCGCGAGCCACTGCTGACGTGCGCCGACCAGCCGAGCCTCACCCATCGGCGGCGAGTTGGGCTCCGCCGAGCCCACGGTCAGCTTCTCGCCGCCCATGAGCGCCTCCGACTGACCCCATCGGGACCCCGTCAGTCGTGACCATCATTCCGCCCGTCCGTCCGCTGATTCTTTCGGCGGATGGTCGGGCGGAGGCGCGTCCCGATACGGCGTCAGCCGAGGCAACCAGCGCGGCACGGCCGCCAGGTACCGTCGGTACGAGTCGCCGAACTGCTCGGTCAGGGTGGGCTCCTCGTAGGCCACTACGAAGGTCGTCACCGCTGCCAGCACCACCAGGCCGTAGATCGCGACCGGCCAACTCAGAAAGGCCAGCGCCTGACCCATGATGATGGCGAGGACGGCGACGTACATGGGGTTCCGCACGAACCGATACGGACCGCTGACCACCAGGTTCTGGGTCGGCGCGATCGGAGCCGGCGTGCCAACACCCTGGCGAGCGAACCGGACGAAGGCGTCCAACAACAGGGCCACGCCGGCCAGGATCAGCAGCCCGCCCGGCACTGCCGCCGGCCAGGAGAGTGGGGGATAGGTCGCGCCGAGCACCAGCCAGGGCGCCAGTCCCGCCACGGTGCCCGGCGTCACCACCAGGAACACCGCCGTTCCGATCCAGGCGCGGACGTGCGCTCCGTCCATTGAATCGCCTCCCGCCCGGAGTGCTTCCGTGAGTTGACATCGTAGTGAGGGCGAGCGGATGAGGATGCTGCAAGCAGACGCGGATCTCCTACCTGACGCAGCGGGCGATCAACCAGGCGAAATGTCTCCGGCAGGCGGCACCATGGCCTCACCGCCAGTTGAGTGCAACGATCATTGCCATGACGTTTTGGGATTTCTTCTGGTTGTTGGTGTGGGGCTTCTTGTTCGCCGCCTACCTCGTCGTGCTCTTCCAAGTTGTCATCGACATTTTCCGCTCCGACGACCTCTCCGGCTTGGGCAAGGCAGTCTGGGTGATCGCCCTCCTGATCGTGCCGGCCCTCAGTGCGATCATCTACCTGATCATCCGAGGCAACGGAATGGCTGGCCGCTCGCCCGCGCGTCAACGTCCGGTTCCCGAAGAGGATGACGTGCGGATCGCCCATGCGCCAACGCCGGTCGGTCAGATCGCGCAGGCCAAGCAGTTGCTCGATTCCGGCGCGATCTCGGCCTCCGAATACGACGCGTTGAAGGCCAAGGCGCTCGGCTGAGAACGGTGCAGCCCCAACCACCAAACGCTCGCCTAACTACTTTCTGCTCGCCAAGTTCGGCGAGCAGAAAGTAGTTAGGCGAGCGGATGGTCTGGAGGCCGGTCTGGAGCGGACGGGACGGACGACTGGGCGCTAGGAACTCTCGTACCGGCCGGGGTCGGTCCACACGCAGATCCGGTCATCGGAGTTGCCGCCGGCCGGCCAGACCGCTACCAGCCGCATCGGGTCGGCCGCCGCAGTGAGCCGGTGCGGATGGGTATTGATCATGTACATCCGCTTGCCGTCGATGGTGAGCGGCACGGCGTTGGTGGGTGCCAAACCGCCCCAGACCTTGGTCCGGCCGGTCTCCGTGCGCTGCTGGGTCGGGCACACGCCGCCGTAGCCGCGACGGTCGTCCAGGTTGACCAGTGCAAGCGTTTCGCCGAGTTTCTCGACGCCGACGTTCCGGGTCGACTTGAACGTGCCCAGGCCCGAACAAGGCACCCGATCATCGATCACCGGCTCGCGCAGGTTCTCGAGCACCCGGAATCCACCCTTCACGGCGCTGACCTTGCGGGTGACGTCGCCGCATCGTGCCGACCAGGCCATCGGGATGGGGACCTGTTCGGCCGAGCCGTCGGCGGTGGCGAGCCAGATGTGCCACTGCAGGCGGTAGCCGTTGCCGTCGGCCTGAGCGATCGAGACCGCCATGTCCTCCAGCCCGTCGCCGTTGGCGTCGGAATAGACCGGTTCGCCAATGGTGTAGGTGCGCTTCTGCTTGTCCGGCTTGGTCACATCGACCGGGCGGATCGTCGAGTGGTCGTCGAACCACATCCAGGCGAGGGTGGCGGGATCGACTTGCCGGATCGTGTCCGCCGCGGGACCGCCGGGCGTGGTCGCCTCCGGTGAAAGCTGGACCGCTGATGGTGCGGCGGATTCGGCCTGGGTCGATCCGGCCCCCGAGGGGCTCGCGCCGCACCCGGCCAGAAGGGCGAAGAGGGCGCAGCCGAGCAGGAATCGAAGGGTTGGTGAAGCCTGGCGACGCATCGGCACTCCTGTCGGACGGGCGTGAGCCCAGGGTCGGTGCGGGGAGGGTCTGGCCAGCTTGACCGACCCTTTGTCGCCACGCAAGTCGGTGCCCAATCCACCGCTGGTCGGCCAGGCGTCGAGTTGGCACCGTCGGCGCCTTCGTGCCCACCGGGCAACGATGACGGCAGGCAGCGCCGGGGCGCAGGCCTACGGCGTCGGCCGGGTGGTACGGGCCAGGTAGGCGATGCCGCGCGGGCTCAACTCGTAGCCGACCGGGTGGCTGATCGTCAGGCCCATGTTCTTCAGCTTGCGGACGTCGATCTTGAACGGGTCACGCTCACGTCCGACCTGGGCGGCCAGGTCGGGTGCCCGGACCTGCGGACGGCGTTGGATCAGCGCCAGGGTCTGCATCGTCCACGGACCGAAGCTGCTGGACCGGTCGAGGCGCTCCAGCCGCTTGTCGAGCGCGGTCACATCGGCATCGGTCAGCAGATCGTCGCTTCTCAGCGCGATTCTGGGATCTTCGCCGATCCAGGCCAGGGTCACCTTGTAGGTCGGCTGGTCTTCGCCCGCGGCGAGGAACTTGCGGACGGTGGCGGCGTCCTTGTGTCCGGCCTGAGCGGCGTCGGCATCGGTGATCTTGTCCGCCTGGACGACCTCGACCGCCTCCACCCGGATCACTCCCGAGGCACTCCGAAACTGCGAACCGGGGCGGACGTCCTGCTTGAACCAGCGCCGGAAGGCGAGTGTGATCGTTCCATCGCGGACGCCCAGAGCGACTCTTGGTGGCAGCATCACGTGAATATTCTGCCTCGCTCAGATGTACTCGAACAGCCGTCAAAAGGGGGTGATCGGGCGCTCGAGCGAGTCTGCCGAGCACCCCGTGAGCCGGCCTGATCGGCCGCGAGGCAGCTGCCTACTTCTGGTCCGGAGCCGTCGACCACAGGGCCCAGCAGACCAGCACTGGCTGAAGGAACAGCCGAGCCAGACGCTTGGCGTCGGTGTTCATACCCATGGCAGCGCGCCGCTTCAGGTACATGTCGAGGTTGCCGGGGAAGACCGCCACGAAGAACGTCGCCAACGCCGCACCGACCCGGCGGCGCTCCTTGGGTAACGTCACCATGGCCACGCCGAGGGCAACCTCGAGGGCGCCGGATGCGACCACGATGCCGTCGGAGTCCATGCCGCTGATCTGCGTTGACCAGTCGGGCACCGCGACCTGAAACTGTTTGCGCGCCCAGAACAGGTGGCTCAATCCGGAGAACACCATGATCGAAGCCAGTAGCCAGCGCGAGAAGGTCCGCATGTGGTCCAGACAACTCGACGGGGCCAGGGAAGTCCAGCCAGCAGAGGGTCAGTGGTGGCCGGTGATCCAGACGTTCGCCGTGAGGGCTAACCGGGGGCCCTGGCGTAGGTGAGCGTGGCGTGGGCCGCGGCGTGGGCGATCAGGCCGAGCATGTCGCGGTCGATTGTCTCCACGCGGTCGCAGGCTTGGTGGTAACACGGGTCGGCCCCGTCGTCCGAGCCGGTGAACAGCCCACCTACGGGGATCCCGGCAGCGAGGAAGGGCGCGTGGTCGCTTGCGCGGAAACTCACCGTCTGAGGGGCCACCCCTTGCGAGTTCAGGAAGTCCGTCAAGACGGCCTGGATCGCCCCGGAACCAGAGGGCCAGCCCGAACCGGGCGCACCGCCCCCATAGACGGACGCCTCCGGATTCGGCGAGCCCACCATGTCGAGATTGAGGTAGAGGGCGATTCCGCGGCGCGCTGTGTCGTCGAGTTGTGCCACGTAGTGATTCGAGCCGCGCAGGCCGTCCTCCTCGCCACCCCAGAAGGCGAACCGCACCCGGTTGTTGGGCTGGACGCCAGGCTCGATGAACCGCACCGCCGTCTCCAGCACAGCGGCAACCCCCGAGCCGTTGTCGTTGATCCCGGGCCCCTCCGCGACC
The DNA here is from genome assembly GCA_963723605.1 of uncultured Actinomycetota bacterium. Taxonomy (GTDB): domain Bacteria; phylum Actinomycetota; class Actinomycetes; order Propionibacteriales; family Propionibacteriaceae; genus Micropruina. The sequence continues at coordinate 89,418 of CAVRRM010000006.1, forward strand.
CCGTCAAGGTGCGCGCCGACCACCAGGGTGCGCTCGCCCGCGCCAGTCGGCGTCTCGGCGAGGAGGTTCTCGGTCGTGACCCGGGTCACCGTCGATTCGACGGACAGGATCAGGGTCGTGCCGGGCGTAGCCGCCCACTCCGCCCCAAGATCGAACGTCGTGGCCAGCACCGGCACGCTCGCCTGGCTACCAAGGGTGCCGGCGAACAGGCCCATCCGGCTCGGGTCGCTGCCCTGGTTCAGCACGACCACCCCGCTGGCCCCCGCTTCGGCTGCGTGGTCGACCTTCGCGGCGAACTGGCACGTACCTCGCTGCACGAGCGCGATGTTGCCTCGCGGAAAGCCAGTGAAGTCCGAAGCCTCGCACCCGCTCGTGGTCGTGCGGTCGCCGTCGAGGTTGAGGTCGACGGCCGTCACTGGTGCCGCGACCGAGCCGACACCGGAATAGGCCAGCGGACGATAGTCGCGGCTGACGACGTATTCGGTGGGCCTCGGTACCGTTCGTTGGAGCGTGGCGCTGGTGAAGTCGGGGCGGTCGTAGCTGAACTGTTGGCGCCGGGTTTGATAACCGGCTCTTTGGAGCTGGGATTCCACATAGTCCACCGACGCCGCGTACCCTGCGCTACCCGCCGCGCGATTGCCGTTGTGAGCGTCGGCGATCCGCTGCAACGCGTCGAGGTGCGCCATGACGGCGTCCGTCGTGATTGCGGCACGAAGTGGCCCGGAGTCGACCGGTCGAGGCGGGGTGGGCCGGACGACGAGCAGGACAGAAACCACCACGGCGAGCGCAACCAGTACCGCCGCTGCGATCACCATCGTCCGCCGGAGCTGCTTCACCCCTTCCAAGCTACCCGCAGACGCGCCCGGAGCTGCTGCCGGCAACGGGCAGCGCCCGGGTCAGCCGGCCGCCCGCAGCTCGAGGCTCGCGGTGTCCATCTCGCCGTTCTCGACGGCGGTGACCATGTCGGCGAACAGGGCCGGCCAGGCCATGATTCCGTAGGGCGTTCGGGCGACGATCCGGCGGCTGCTCGGAAAGGTCTGGTGCAGCAGCTCGGCAGTGCGCAGCGGATGCGCGGGATCGTTCGCCCAGGCCAGGATCAGCGCCGGCACCTCGACCCGCGCAAGGGTCTGCAACGAGGGCAGGTTGGACGAGGCCGCTCCCCGCAACACGGTCGGCAGCAACGCCTCGACAACGCTCGGACGGGTGATCGGTGCGTCCGCCATCGCGGGCGGCTCCGGGGTGGTCAGACCCAGCTCGACGAAGGCGTCCAGGCCCTCGAGTTCGACCATGTCGGCGTTCGCCCGATAGGCCTCCGCCTTGGCGATACGGGTGTCCCAGGCGGTCGGCGGAACCACCAGGGAGATGCTGCGGAACCGGTCCGGCGCCCGCACCGCCGCATGCATCAAGGTGGCCGAACCCATCGAAGTGCCGATGCCGTGCACCGGCTCGGCCGGCGAGACATGGTCGATCAGGGCCAGCAGATCATCCGCCAGCGATGGCCAGGTGTATGACTCGACGTCCAGAGTGCCGGTCGATCGACCATGGCCTCGGGCGTCGTAACGCAGGATCCGGTGATCGCGTAGTGCCCGTCCGAGATCGAGGCCGATGGCGGCATCGCGGTCCCGGCACGAGGTCAGACCATGCAGTTGGACGACGAAGGGACCCGAGTCGCCCGTCACGTCGTAGTCGAGCGTCACGTCGCCGACGTTCAGGGTGGCCATGGATTCCTCCGTCACCAATGGTGCCTAGGCGGCCCAGCGTATTGCCCGCGGTCCGGCCGGAACGGTATCCGGATGGTGGTCCCAGCCCGCAGTCGATCGGCTATGGCGGCGGCCGTGCCGGCGACGGATCAGGGGATCGTCCAGCTGTCGCCGTAGGTTTTCCAGCGCAGCGGCGGGGTCAGCTCGAAGTTCTTCTCGCGCAGGAACTTGCGCTGCTCGTCATCGAGGCGCGAGGTGTCGGCGTGCGCCTCCTCCTGGTGCATCACTGTCGTGCGGACATCGAGGAAGGCGGTCAGGTAGCCGGTCTCGTCGCCACCCTGGGCAGGGGACTTGGCCTTCGTTAAGCGCCGCGCTGCGGATGCCGCCGAAGCTGACCGGATCCTCGCCCGGGCCGTGCATCACCATCGCGTCGTAGTAGATGAACTGTCCCAGGGTGCTCAGCCGGTCCGAATCGACCCTGTTGCACGGCCGGGTCGAAGTACCAGTCGTCGCGCAGGTCGTCCTGGGCCTTTTGGAACGCGACCACGCCCGCCTCGGCCCGCCACGCCCGGACGAAGTCGCCCAGGCCGGCAACCGAGTCGGAGCCGTTCACCCTGACCAGCGCGGGCAGGTATTTGGCCAATCCGTTGTCCGGCTGCGAGCGGGTGTAGTTCTGCACCAGTTCGAGCATGTCGCCGGTGCCCGAGGTGAAGCCGATGATTCCGCCGGTGTAGCCGCGGCCGTCGTGGATGTCCTCGATGTAGCCGTACTGCGACTTCCAGTCCAGCGACGAGTTCTCGGCACTGGAGACCAGTTGCATGGCGATCTCCTTCTTCGCCGGATCGGCCAGGCCAAGCCTCCCGGCGGTGCCTGACGCCGAGCCGGCGGACGGACCGGCTGACGTCTGTGCGGCGGGAGAAGAGGGGGTCGAAGGCATCGATGAACACCCACTGATCAGAAGGAGGGCGAGGGCCGCGCCGAGGCCGCGGTGCCGGGCGATCCGGGAGCGGGCCATGGATTCCTCGAACGGAGAGGCCCACGTCGCGGGCCGACGTGGACGAGTCTGCGCACGTCCGGAGAGACTGTCAAGCGCCCTTCCGGTAACGCCGTAGGGGTTCCCTACTGAGTCGCCGCCTGGCGCTGAAGGTCCGATTCCGGCGGCGGGAGTCCGTAACCGGTTCGACTTTTGGTGCTCCTAAGGTATGGCCCCATGCGACTGACGAACGTCATCCGGATGGTGCTGCCACCGGGCCGCCTGGTCAGCTATGGCGTCTGCCCGGTGGGTGCGCCGGGCCGCCAACTTCCGGTGTCGTTCGACCAGGGTCGGCACGTCGGTGTCGGGCAACGACCCGGGTCGTGGATGGCGATCGCAGCCCGGGTACCCGAGACCATTGGCCTGGACGACCTGGCCGCCGCCTGGTGCGCGGTGGTCGAGCGGCACGGCACCTTTCGAACCGTCTTCAGCCACGATGCCGGCGGCCGTCCGGTACTGCACGAGATCGCGGTCGCGCCGGGGGAGTGGGTCGACCATCCGATCCTCGAGCGGCAGGATCCGCGTACCGCGCTACGGGCGCTGTTCGACCAGTACTGCCAGCCGTTCGGATCACCCTCGCATCGCCTGGCGCTGATGCTTCCGGACGCCGGCCAGGCCGACCAGCGTCCGGTGGTGATCGTCGGCTCCGACCATGCCCACGTCGACATGTGGTCGTTCCTGGTCGTGCTGCGCGACCTGTACAGCTGCCTGGACGACCTCGCTGCCGGACGTCCGCCGGGTGCCGAGCTGGACCCGGTAGCGAGCTTTGCCGAGCACAGCGCGGTCCTGGAGGCGCGTCCGCCGGCTCCGGACGAGGTGCGTGAGCGCTGGTCGGAGTTGCTGGCCGCCGAGGGTGGCGTGATGCCGGTGTTCCCGCTGCCACTCGGCGACCCCGACTTCGACGGCGACTCGGTGGTCGAGGTGCGCGACGTGCTGGACCCCGATCGCGCCGCCGCCTTCGCCGAGAGGGCCGAGCGCCAAGGGGTGCGGGCGATCGCGCTGGCCATGTCTGTGATCACCAAGGCCACCAAAGAACTGACCGGACGCCCGCTGCGGGCACTGTTTCCCGTGCACAGCCGCGACGAGCCGCGCTGGCGCGACTCGGTCGGCTGGTACATCACCAACTCGGTGATCGAGTGCACCGACCCAGACCCCGCCGCCTGCGGGCGGGCCGTCCGCGAGGCGATGACCCTGGGCTCCTACCCGCTGGCGCCGATCTTCGCACCGTACGGCGGCATGCCCACGGCTCCCGGAATGTTCGCGATCTCGTGGCTGGACACCCGCCGGCTGCCCGCCCTACCCGCCGACGCGGATGTGCAGTACGTCTCGGCCGGCATCCACGACGACGGAATCATGGTCTGGTTCATCGTCAACGACACCGGCCTGCACCTTCGGGTCCGCTACCCGAACACCCCTGAGGCCAGCATCAACGTCGAGGACTGGTTGGACGCGGTGCAGCAGGGTCTCCGGGCCGCGATCGTCTAGCTGCGTCGTTCGCCTGCTGTAAAGCCCGGCCCGACCGTTCTGTTCGTCCGGCCACCCGATCGGCGATGCGGCAGAATCGCGACCATGGCTGATTCGCGAAACGAGTCCTTGACCCGCGCGTACACCGAACGAGAACTGGACGAGGCCGGGCAGCTCGCCACCTTTCTCGAGGCCCAGCGAGTGATGCTGCGAGCCACCCTGGACGGCATCACCGAAGCGGAGGGGCGGGCCCGTCTGGTTCCTTCGCTGACGACACTGCTCGGGCTGGTCAAGCACGCGACGTTCATGCAGGTGGTCTGGTACGCCGAAGCGGTCACCGGCACCCCGAGAGCCCAGCTGGGACAACCCGAATCGGTGGACGACTCGTTCGCGGTGACCGACGGCGACACGATCGAGTCGGTGCTCGCCGGCTTCGACCGCTCCAGCGAGGTGGGACGCACCGTGGCTGCCGACCACGGGCTGGATGAGGTCGTCACCGGGCATCGGATCGGCCCCACCAGCCTGCGCTGGATCCACCACCAGGTGCTGCGCGAACTCGCCCAGCACACTGGGCACGCCGACATTTTGCGCGAGCAGTTGCTGGCGGCACGCTCGACCGACTGAGCGCCAAGTCTCGAGGTCTCGACCGACGGGTCGGTTGGGTCTCGACCAGCTCGACCGGCGGGTCGGTTGGGTCTCGACCACTGTCGGGTGGCGGGCCAGTTGGGTTCGACAGTCGTGACCGGAGACAAACTTGCGCACCTGCAAAAATGCGGTATCGTAATATTGCGCTGCCGCAAAGACGGCAGCGTTTTCCATGTTTCAGGAGGATGCAGTGGCTGCAGCAACACTCGAGCGGCCGACCCCGACCGCAGTGGCCGAGTCGGAGCCGATCATGAGCCAGAGCCAGATCAAGCTGGTGATGTACGCACTGATGGCGGGCATGTTCCTCAGCGCGCTCGACCAGACCATCGTCAGCACGGCGATCAGGACCATCGGCGATGACCTGCAGGGTCTCGACCAGCAGGCCTGGGTGACCACCGCCTACCTGATCGCCGCCACCGTGACCACGCCGCTGTACGGCAAGCTGTCCGACCAGTTCGGGCGGCGTCCGTTGTTCATCATCAGCATCAGCGTCTTCGTGTTGGGCTCGCTGCTGTCCAGCTTCGCCACGTCGATGCTCGGCCTGGCCGCGTTCCGGGCCTTCCAGGGCCTCGGCGCCGGCGGCCTGATGTCGCTCCCGCTGGCGATCATGGGCGACATGCTCGCGCCGCGCCAGCGAGCCAAGTACCAGGGCTACTTTCTGGCTACCTTCGGCGTCGCCTCGGTGATCGGCCCCCTGGTCGGCGGCCTGTTCGCCGGTGCGGACACCATCGTCTTCATCGACGGATGGCGGTGGGTGTTCCTGGTCAACGTGCCGGTCGGCGTGCTCGCGCTGCTGATGGTCATCGCCTTCCTGCACCTGCCGCAGCATCCGCAGGGTCACCCGCGGATCGACTGGTGGGGCGCCGGCCTGGTGGTCGGCACCCTGGCCCCGATGCTGCTGGTCGCCGAGCAGGGCCGCGAGTGGGGCTGGACCTCGGCTGCCTCCCTGACCTGCTTCGCCGTCAGTGCGGCCGGCCTGGTCGCCTTCATCTTCGTCGAACGAGCCATGGGGCAGGACGCGATCATTCCGCTGCGGCTGTTCGGGTCCAAGGTGTTCTCCATCGCGACCGTGCTCAGCATGCTCGTCGGCTTCGGCATGTTCGGTGCCATGCTGACCATCCCGCTCTACTTGCAGATCGTGGTCGGGCTCGCCCCGACCCAGGCCGGCCTCGCCACCCTGCCGATGATGGCCGGGCTGATGCTCGCCTCGATCGGAACCGGCCAGGTGATCTCCCGGACCGGTCGTTACGGCATGTTTCCGGTCACCGGCACCGCAACCACCGCCCTCGGTTTCCTGATCCTGTCGTTCATCACCACCGACAAGCCGTTCTGGTTTCTGGCCATCGCGATGTTCGTCGTGGGCCTCGGTCTCGGTCAGCTGATGCAGACCCTGACCCTGGCCGTGCAGGCCGCCGTTCCGCCCCGCGACATCGGGGTGGCGACCAGTTCGGCCACCTTCTTCCGGCAGATCGGGGGCACCCTGGGCACCGCGATCATGCTTTCGCTGCTGTTCAGCATGCTGCCGGCCGGCATCGCCAACGCGATGACCGACAAGCAGACCCTGACCGACGCCCTGGACGCGGCCCTCGACCCGTCGGTCGCGTCGGCACCGAGCAACCAGGCGATCATGAATCAGTTGTGGACGCCGATCACCGACAAGATCCGTACCCAGATCGACGACAAGCTGTCCGATGCCACCGACGAGGTGAACGACAAGGTCGAGGCCACCGTGCGCGACAAGGTGTCCGAAGCGGCGCACAAGCAGGCTGCCAAGGGCGCCGGCAAGTTGGCGGACGGGGTCTCCGCGGTCAGTTCCGGACTGGGCAAGCTGGCCACCGGTACCGGTGCCTTCGTCGGCGGCGTCGGCCAGATCGGCAGCGGCGCGGAGCAGTTGGCCAAGGGAACCGAGAAGATCGCCACCGCGACCGGGCAGCTGTCCGGCGGCCTGGCGAAGCTCAGCACCGCCGAGCAGGCCGCCGCCAAGCAGGCCAGGCACGCCACGTCCGACTACGCCGCGTTGCAACGTGCACTGACCGCGATGTCGACCGACCAGAAGGCCTGTACCGACGGCGACGACTCAGCCTGCGACCGGCTGACCGCCGACCAAAGCGCGATGACCAAGGCGATGACGGCACTCGGCGCCAGCGTGTACACCACCAGCGGGTACCTCAACGGAGCCGGCGGAAAGCCCGGCCTGGCCGACGGCCTCTCGTCCGCAGCCACCGGGTCGAAGGCCCTGGCCGGCGGCATGCAGCAGCTCGCCACCGGTACCGGCAAGCTGGCCGACGGCGCCACCACGGCCGCCAGCCAGGGTGGGCAGCTGACCGCAGGCACCAGCGCGGCCGCGTCCGGTACCGCCAAGCTCAGCACCGGGGCCAAGCAGCTGTCGAAGATCGAGAAGGTGATCGACGAGCAGGTCGCCAAGCTCGTCCCCAAGGCCCAGCAGAAGGCCTTGGCGAAGGTCGCCGACGAGAAGAAACTGAGCATCGTCGACGGCCGGCTGGCGGTCGACTACAGCGACCCGGTGCAGCGCCGGGCGATCATCGACGAGATCGTGCCAAACCTGATCGACGCGATCAACAACGGTGATACCGACGGGGTGAAGGCAGAGACCGGCTCCAGCGACACGTCCTTCCTGACCGGAGCGGACCCGCGGCTGACCAAGCCGTTCAAGGTCGGCTTCAACAGCTCGGTGGTGACCATCTACTGGGTTGGGCTCGGCGTGATGCTGCTGGCCTTCGTGATCAGCTGGTTCTTCAAGGTTCCGCCCTTGCGTGAGCGCTCCGGCCTGCAGGAACAGGCGGACGGGGGCGACAATGGGGCCACGGCTGCCGACGACCCCACGCCGTCGACCGATGGTGGCGACAGCTCGGACCCGGCCGATGTGGCCGGCGAGGACGACGCCACCGACGGTAGTGATGAACGCGGCGAGGGCGAGCGGCAGGGCGTCCCGACCGAAGGGAGCAGGGCATGAGCGAGGCGGTAGCCGAGAAGGAGTGCACGTCGCTGCGGGAACGCAAGAAGCGCGCCACCCGCACCGCGCTGCACGACACCGCGCTGCGCCTCGTGGTCGAACGGGGACCCGACGACGTCACGATCGAGGAGATCTGTGACGAAGTCGGGGTCTCGCCGCGGACCTTCTTCAACTACTTTCCGACCAAGTTGGCGGCGGCGTTCGACCTGCGGCCGGCCGAGATCCCCGAGCCGGACGCGCAGTGGTTCCTGGCCGCTGACGGCAACCTGGTGGCCGACACCTGCACCTTGGTGGCGCGTTCCCTCGACCTGCCGACCGACTACCTGCGAGTCAAGGAGATGTTGCACGACCGGCCAGAGTTGGCCCTGGACTTCTGGAAGCAGATCCTCACCCGGATGCGGCCGTTCGTGCCGCTGATCGAGCAGCGGGCCGGCGACCGGCACATCGCCCGGGTCGCTTTCGGCGTAGTGATCGCCGCGGTCAGTACCGCGATCGCCCGTCCGGACTCGTCCCCGAACCTGCCGCTGGTCGAGCGGTTGGCCGCCGAGGTGTCCACCATCAGGTCGCTGGTCGCCGACTTCGACGCCTGAGCCTTTGGTCTCGACCGTCGGTCTTGAGACCTGATTCGCCGGTGGTCCACGTGGGCTGGCCTCGTGGCCGGGCGCGATGGCAGGATCGCAGGCATGCCGACCACCACGCACACCCTGAACACACCGGACGTCGACCTGGTTTACGACGTGATCGCCCCCGCAGCTGGTGCGGCGGACGCCAGCCGTCCGGTGCTGTTGATGGTCGGGCACCCGATGGCCTCGGACGGATTCGCGGCGCTGGCCGGCTATTTCGGTGATCGGACGGTGGTCGGCTACGACCCCCGCGGCGTCGGCCGTAGCGTTCGCAGGGACGGCAGCACCGACCGCAGCCCAGAGTTGCACGTCGCCGACCTGCACGCGCTGATCACCGAACTGGGCGCACCCGTCGACGTGTTCGCCAGCAGCGGCGGCGCGGTCAACTCCCTCGCGCTGGTCGCCACCCACCCCGACGACGTGCGCGTCCTGGTCGCCCACGAGCCGCCCCTGATCGCCCTGCTACCGGACGCGGACGCCGGCTTCGCCGCCGAGCGCGACGTTCAGCAGCAGTACCGCGATCATGGCTGGGGAGCCGGCATGACCCGGTTCATCATGCTGACCAGTTGGCAGGGGGACTTCGGGCCGGCGTACTTCGACCAGCAGTTTCCAGACCCGGCGGCGTTCGGCATGCCCACGGCGGACGATGGCTCCCGCGACGATGCGCTCCTATCCGGCACCGCGAACGGGATCACCGGCTATCGGCCGTCCGCCGATGCGATCAACGCTGCCCCGACCCGGGTCGTGCTCGGCGTGGGCATCGAAACCGGCAACACCATGACGGCCCGAACCACGCAGGCGGCGTCCGTGGCTCTCGGCCTGCCGATGGTGACCTTTCCCAGTCACCATGGCGGCTTCGCCGCCGCCGACGGCCCCTACCCGGGCCAGGCGGAAGAGTTCGCGGCCACCCTTCGCGAGGTGCTGGACAACTGACCTTGACGTCGAGCCGGTCGAGACCTCGGTGGCAAGCGCCTGACCAGTCTGCCGGTCGAGCCGGTCGAGACCTCGTCGGTGAACGCCGAGTCGATCGCGGGCAGTTCCGACGACCGTTGCTCCGCAGAAGTTTCGGCGGTGATCTGTCCGCTCTCGATGGCCCGGACGAGCGTCGCGTGGTCCCTGTTCGTTGCGCATGCGAGCGAGACACCAGTCGCGGTGGGTGGATTCAGGGGGCCAATGCCCCGTCGCTGTGCTGGCGTGCGCTGGCTCAGGGTCCGGTGATCCGGGCGACATTCGCTGCGAAGGCGGCTTGCGGACCGCCCGGTGGGTCGCCGAGCACCCGATGCTTCATCGCGACCCGCTCCGCGTGCAACGGGTCGGGGCCCAGCGCCTGGTCCAGCACCCGGCCGAGGTCGTCCAGTCCCGGCCGCAACAGGTAGGACGCTGCCGCGGTCGGGTAGGCGGCCACGAACGCGGCCGGGTCCAGCCCGGCGGGGTCACAGGTCAGGATTGGACGCTCGGTGGCGAGGTAGTCGGTCGCGACACTGGAGATGTCGGAGACCAGGACGTCGGCTTCGGCGAGGCATTCGGTGAGTCCGAGCCCATGATCGGCAGCCACCAGATGACCGCCGGGAGTGGTGCGCAGGAGCACCTCGATGGCAGCGATGGCGGCCAGCATCGTCGGCCGCGACACCCCACTGGCCGGATGCGGGCGGAACCGGACTTGCACCCGTTTGTCCGCGAGCAGCCGCCGGATCAGCTCGACGCCCATGATGTCCAGCGAGCTGTGTGAGGTTTGGGCGTAGTACCCCTCGAAGGTGGGGGCGTACAGCACCACCGGAGTCACGTGGCCGCTCGCCCCGACCGGCAGGCCGGCCACCTGGGGACGTCCGATGAAGACGAACCGGTCGTCGGGAAGCTGCACACCGGCGGCCCGATAGCGTTCCGCCGCCGCCGGACCGGCCACCCAGACCTCGTCGAAAGCGCGGGCCATGCCGTTGGCGCTGGTGGCCTTGTCCGAGTCCCCGTGCAGCAACATCACGTGCCGCAGCCGCGGCTCGCGCAACAACTGGCCGTTGCGTTCGCCATAGGCCAGGTAGAACGCCGCCCGGACGCTCGGCAGCAGTAGTTGCTCCACGTCGCGCTGGCCGGGGGCGTAGACGACCGGGTGCCTGGTGGCCGCCAACGGGATGAGCTGACTGGCCTCGCGGACCATCAGCAGGCCCGACTCGGGCAGAGCGTCCAGCGCCGGCAGCCACTGGTTGACGATGTACTTCGACTGCCCGGCCGCCAGCGAGACGTACACGACGAATGACGGGCGAGCAGCGGCGAGCTCGGTGAGCACAGCCTGCGCCCAACGCGGCTGCGCCAGCCGCAGCGCGCGGGCCCGGGCTGCGGTCCAACCGAGCCAGCCGAGAGCGGCGAGACTCACCAGTGCAGCCAGCCCGAGGTCGAGCGGAACCGAGAGCAGCCCGGACGAGGTGGCCACGGCCGTGGCCAGCACCACGAACTCCAGCCCGGCCAGCACGGCGGGCGTGCCAACCGCCGTGGCGTACACCCGGGCGTGGGCCACGAACGCGGCCGGCTGAACGGCGGCGCCTGGGCGGTACGCCAGGGGCGGCGCCGAGCGGGACAACCAGGTGGCCAGCACCGGCTGAGTGCTCCAGGCCAGCTGCAGAATCAGCACGGTGGTGACATACCCGATCGCCGGCAGCGAGTCCCCGGAGGAGCCGACCAGCAGCGCGGCGGCCACCAGGCTGCGCAGCAGGGCGCGGAGTTGGGCGCGCAGACCGACCAGATCGAGCAGCCGGACGAGGGCGGAGTCGGCCGGGGTGATCAGCCACTCGGCCGCCGCCCCGACCGTCCAGGCGAAAAGTCCCAGCCACGGAGCGTGCAGCCAGGCGGCGAGCACCAGCGCCGCGAGGCTGCCGGCCAGTACCGGCAGGTAAGCACCGGCGGCCGCCGCGACCAGGCCGGCGGGAAGGCGTCCCGGCCAGGCTGCGCGGGCGACTTCCTCCCACTCCGGAACGGGGGCGCGGCCAAGACTACGAATGCCTCCGCCGCGCTTCACGCCGCTCAGCCTAGCGATCAGCCCTCCGCGCACCGCCGAGGCGCAGCCTGCGTTGACGGGCTGGAGCCTACGCACGGCTGTCCGGGCGCGGTCGAGGTCAGCCTCGGTTGACTCCGCGGAACCGCACCGTGACGATCTCGAAGGGACGCAGGGTGAGCGGCACCGCCGCATCGTCCGCGGGCTGCAGAGCCGGCTCGATGGCGCGCTCCAGCAGGTCGGTGCGGTCAACGGACGCATACCTGAAGCCGGGCCGCAGGTCACCACGGGTCCGGTTGCCGTGCGCCTCGTACAGCCGAACCACGACGTCGCCGCTGCCGTCTTCAGCCAGCTTGACCGCCTCGATCAGGCCACCCGGGGCGTCCAGGGTGACGATCGGCTCGACGGGGTGTGCCCCGGCCCGGATGCGCAGCGGCTGGTTGAGCCGTTGCCCCGCCGAGATCGCCGCGGGAATGTCGGCTCCGACCACCGCACTGACCTTGAGCCGGTGCCGGCCCTGGTCGGTCTGCGGATCGGGAAACTTCGGCCCCCGCAGCAGCGACAACCGCACGGTGGTGCCCGGTGCGCGTCCGCCCGGATGGTCGCGGCGGATGTCGTGGCCGTAGGTCGAGTCGTTCGCGACCGCGAAACCGAAACCCGGCTCGGCTACCTGCACCCAGCGGTGCGCGACCGTCTCGTAACGGGCCACGTCCCAGGTGGTGTTCACAAACGTCGGACGGTGGATGTGCCCGAACTGGATCTCGGAGGCTGCCCGATCGGTGAACACACTGGTCGGAAAGGCCAGCTTCAGCAGGGTGCGCTGCTCGTGCCAGTCGATGTCGAAGTCGAAGTCGATCGCGGCCGAGCCGGCGGTGAAGGTGATCAACTCGGTGATGCTGCTGTCGCGCACGATGCGGATCACCTCGAAGGTCACCGACGTCGTGCTGCGTGCGGCCACCCGGACGGTTTCGGTGTCGGTCAGGTCGTCGACCATCCGGTCGATGTGGCCGTCGATGTCCCAGGCCTCGTAGATCGACGGACGGTCGTTGTGCAGCTGCAGCAGTCCCAGCCGGCGGCCATCGGCGACCAGTTCGCGTCCGGTGGCCAGGTCGAGCACGGACGGCAGCAGGCCGTCGGTATCGAGGATGGCCCGGATCGCGCCGGTATCGATCTGCCAGCCGGCTTCGGCCTGCTCCACGCTGACCACTCCGGCGGGCGGGCTGGACGATCCCACCGTGAAGGGAGCAACCCCGTCCAGCGCGACGGGTGCCGCGTTCACCACCAGGTCAGTGTCACCGGCACCCACCAGCGCCGCCAACGCGCTGTCGATGATGCCTTCCAGCAGCCCCGCCACCCGGTCGTAGTTGGCTTCGGCCTCGCGGTGCACCCAGGCGATCGACGAGCCGGGAAGAATGTCGTGGAACTGCTGCAGCAGCACCGTCTCCCAGATGGCGTGCAGCTCGTCGGCCGGATACTCCGCCCCAACCCGGACGGCGGCCGTGGTGGCCCACAACTCCGCCGCCCGGAGCAGGTGCTCGCTGCGCCGGTTGCCCTGCTTGGTGCGCAGCTGTGAGGTGTAGGTGCCGCGATGGGTTTCCAGGTACATCTCGCCCGACCAGGTGTGCGGCCGCTCCAGTTCCGCCTCGGCCTCGCTGAAGAAGTCGGTGACGGTGCCGATCCGCACCTTCGGTGAGCCTTCCAGATCGGCCGTCCGGTGCGCCTTGGCGACCATTTCACGGGTCGGCCCGCCACCACCGTCGCCATAGCCGAACGGCACCAGGGACACGTTGCCGTGACCCTGTTCGGCGTACTGCCGCTGGGCCTTGGCCAGTTCGAACCCGGCCAGGGACGAGTTGTAGGTGTCGACCGGCGGCAGGTGGGTGAAGATCCGGGTGCCGTCGATGCCCTCCCACCAGAAGGTGTGATGGGGCAGCACGTTGGTTTCGTTCCAGGACATCTTCTGGGTCAGGAACCAGCGGGAGCCGGCCGCGGTCGCGATCTGCGGCATGGCGCCGGAGTAGCCGAAGGAGTCCGGCAGCCACACGTCCTGCGGTTCGTAGCCGAACTCCCGCAGGAAGAACCCCTTGCCGTAGACGAATTGCCGGGCCAACGCCTCGGAGCCGGGCAGGTTCGTGTCGGACTCAACCCACATGCCGCCCACCGGTACGAACCGGCCTTCGGCGACCTTCTGCTTCAACCGGGTCCACAGGTCGGGGTAGTACTGCTTGATCCAGGCGTACTGCTGGGCCGACGAGCAGGAGAAGACCAGGTCGGGATGCTCGTCGGTCAACGCGATCACGTTGCTGAACGTACGGGCGCACTTGCGCACCGTCTCGCGGATCGGCCACAGCCAGGCCGAGTCGATGTGGGCGTGACCGGTGGCCACGATCCGGTGCGCACTCGCATTGGCCTGACGCTCAAGGATCGGGGCGAGCACCCGGCGGGCCTCGCCCGCAGTGCCGGCCACGTCACGCGGGTCGACCACGTCCATCGCCTCGTTCAGCGCTACCACGATCTCGGCTCGGCGGGGGAGGTCGGCGGGCAACTGCTCGACCAGTCCGGCGAGCACCTCGATGTCCTGGTTGAGTTCCCAGACCTCGACATTGCGGCGGCCCAACTCGAAGCGACGAAGCACGTACAGATGCTCGTCCGGCACCGTGGCCTTGGCGCTGAACGGGGTCGGGTGCCAGGTGCCTTCGAGCGCCATCTCGGGGTTGGCCGCGGCCTCCAGGTAGAAGTCGATCGCCTCGGGGTGCTCGACCGGCAGGTAGCGGTTGAATGGCTCGATCGCCTTGATGATGGTGCCGTCCGGACGGAAGGCCAGCCCCTCGGCCTGGCTGCCGTCAAGCTCTTTGCGGAAGCCCAGGTCGATGACGATCTCGTACGCCTGCTCGGAGTCGCGCCACTCGCTCGGCACCTCGCCGGTGACGTGGAACCACAGCGTGCTCCAGCCCTTGCCCCAGGTCGAGCCGACCTGGAACGGCTGGTAGGCCTGGGTGATCGCCTCGGCGAACGGCACCGGTTCGTCCGGAGCCGGCCAGGCGGTCAGCTCGACGGGATGGGTTGCGCCGTACAGATTGGGATCGATCAACTCTTCGACGAACCGGGCCAACCTGCCGCGGTACAGCCACTCGTTGTCACGCACCTGAGCTCCTTCGCCCGATCTGTCACGACTTCGGCCAACCTATCGACTCCCACCGGCGGGCGGCCGCGCAACCCTGTTCGCGGTCGACTCGCGCGGGCCGGTCAGGGCCTGAAGCGGTACCACCACGGCCCCGAGTCGTGGTCGCCGCCGTCCGAGCTCGCGTTCACTGCGTGGAACGTCCTGGCATTTGAGTTTCGATCCTTACCTACGATCCCGTAAGGTTGAACCAATCGTTCACGAGTCGCCACCCGGGTCCTTTCGACGAACGGCTAGGAGTAACCTGCATGTCGGCCACTGATGCCCCCGCACTGCCGCCTACCCGCTCGATCCGTGGAGAAGCGGTTCGGGTGGAGTGGGAGCGCCGCACCAACAGCTTCACCGAGTTGGCGCAGCTGATCCGAAGCGAGGGCCTGAACGGCCGAACCCGTGGCTTCTATCTCTCCCTTCTCGGCGGCCTGATCCTGGCTCTGGCTGCGGCTTTCACCGGCATGGCACTGCTCGGCGACACCTGGTTCCAGTTGTTGATCGCCGCCGCGCTGGGCATCATCTTCACCCAGTTCGCGTTCCTCGGCCATGAGGCCTCGCACCGTCAGGTGTTCAACTCCGGGCCGGCCAATGACCGGCTCGGACGCATCGTCGCCACTCTCTTCGTCGGCATCAGTTACGCCTGGTGGATGACCAAGCACACCCGTCACCACGGCAACCCGAACCAGATCGGCAAGGACCCCGATGTGGCTCCGGGCTGGGTGGCGTTCACCGAAGACGACGCCGCGGTCGCGACCGGCCTGAACGGCTGGATCAACCGGCGGCAGGGTTGGCTGTTCTACCCGCTGCTGCTGTTGCTGGGCCTCGACCTTCACCAGGCGTCCATTCGCCGGCTGTTCCGCAAGGGCAAGCTGGAGAAGCGTTGGCAGGAAGTCGCGCTGATGTCGGTGCGCTTCACCGCCTATCTCGGTGTGGTGTTCTGGATGTTGCCGCTCGGCATGGCGTTTGCTTTCGTCGGCGTGCAGCTGGCCGTGTTCGGCTTCTACATGGGCCTGAGCTTCTCGCCCAACCACGTCGGCATGCCGATCGTGCCGTATGGCGCCAAGCTCGACTTTCTCGACAAGCAGGTGATGACCTCGCGCAACGTCTCCGGAGGCTGGTGGGCAACCACGCTGATGGGCGGCCTGAACTACCAGATCGAGCATCACCTGTTTCCCAGCATGCCGCGTCCGCACCTGTCCAAGGCGCGCCGGCTGGTCAAGAAGCACTGCCGCGAATACGGCGTTCCCTACGTGGAGAACAATCTGATCGAGGCGATGAACATCGTCGTCCGCTACGTCAACGAGGTGGGCTGGGCCGCACGGCACAGCTTCAGCTGCCCGGCACCCGCCACCATCGGACGGTTCTGAGCCGAGCACCTGGGGCCCTGAGTGTCGCCTGATCGATCCTGCGCGTCGTTCTGCTGCGCGCCTGGTCGTCTGGCTGATCGGGTGCCTATCGGGTGTGTCCCGTGTGGGGGCTGAGGCCTCCACTGCGGCGCCTGCCGCTCAGGAGGCAGAGGCGATCTGGGCACACCTGCAGCCGTGCGGTAACAGCGTTCGGCAGCCCTGACGCATCCGGCCGTTCAACGACCGCGTTGCCTGGATGGTGAACCTAGGCAGGTGAAGAAGTCCGGCGGAGTCGGCGTCAACGTCCGGCTGCTGGATTCGAGCTGGCCAGGGGCTTGGTAGGCATGCCGACGGTGAATGAACGACGGAGGCGATCGCCTCAACGTCCGGTTGCTCGGAACCGTGATCTGGCTACGCTCCGCATCCACGAGGGCGAGGGCGCGGGCGGCCTGCAAAGACAGATGTGAGGACGGGAAAAATCCCGTCCTCACATCAACAAGGGCTCAGAGAGCGCGGATGTTGGTGGCCTGGAGGCCCTTCTGGCCACGCTGGGTCTCGAACTCGACCTGCTGACCTTCGAAAAGGTCGCGACGGCCGGTGCCGACGATAGCCGTGAAGTGGGCAAAGACGTCGGCGGAGCCGTCGTCCGGCGCGATGAAGCCGAAGCCCTTCTCGGAGTTGAACCATTTGACAGTGCCAGTGGCCATGTCGTTATTCCTTCGTGTTTCTTGGACCGCTCTGTGCGGCCCTACTGACCACTCCGACGGCGCCGGAATGGGGATCTTGGGTGGTGGTGCCTCGCGGAGCGCGCGCGTAGCCTCCGGCCGCCATGTGGAGCGGCGGGGCTGACGGTGTGGCGATGATGATGAGGCTGACTTTCGGGTGAGGCGGTGGAGCCGGTGGGGCCTGGTTACTCGGGGGAAGACGGACAAGGGAGGTGGCCGCTCGACCCTGTCATACAGGCGATACTGCCGGTTGTGGTCTGGACCCTAGCGGACCCGGACCGGCTCGGACTGGACGTGTTGCAACCAAATGGTGCGACGAATCACTGTACCAGTCCGGCTCGCTGGGGTCGATTCCCTCACCGAGAACGCGCCGAGGAGCTTTCTGGGCATTCGAGGTTCTCCGCCCCGGCGGGGCCGGACTCGGGTCGCTGGAGCGGGTCAGCCAAGGCTGCCCCCATGGGACCGCGTTCCACCCGGTGACAAGGGGCGATTCTTCGATGCGGGCCTCCTTGTGCGAGAATGGTGGATAGGGCGCGGAAGTCGCCGCCCGACATCGCACCACTTTCCGCAACAGCGCCGGCCATCCAGTGCCGCAGACCGCGAGCGGACATGGACCGTGGTGAACCTTCTTTGAAAGCAGTTCTTTCTTGTCTCATCCCGTTTCGGCTGAGCTGACCTTTGCGTCGCTCGGCGTTCCTTCTCAACTCGTGGCCCCGCTCAGTGCGCTGGGCATCACGAGCCCTTTTCCGATCCAGACCGCGACCCTGCCTGACACGCTCGCCGGTCGCGATGTGCTTGGCCGTGGCCGCACCGGCTCCGGCAAGACGCTGGCCTTCGCGCTTCCCCTGGTGGCTCGGCTGGCCACGTTGGTCCCGTCCGGTCACATGGTCGCGCAGCGCACCCGTCCGGGCTCGCCGAGGGCGCTGATCCTGGCTCCGACCAGGGAACTCGCCAACCAGATCCTGGCCACGATCGAGCCGCTCGCGGCCGCCGCGCGGCTCAAGGTGATGACCATCTACGGCGGCGTCGGGCAGGCCAAGCAGGTCGCCCAGCTCCGCGCCGGCGCCGACATCGTCGTGGCCACCCCCGGGCGCCTCGAGGACCTGATGGGCCAGAACCACGTCCGGCTCGACGCCGTGGCGATCACAGTTCTGGACGAGGCCGATCACATGGCCGACCTCGGCTTCCTGCCTGCGGTGACCCGGATTCTCACCGCCACCCCGGCGGCGGGGCAGCGGATGCTGTTCTCCGCCACCCTCGACCACGGCGTCGACAAGCTGGTCAAGCGGTTCCTCAGCAAGCCCCTGGTGCACAGCGTTGACTCCGAGTCCTCGCCGGTCGCTGCGATGACCCACCATGTGTTCCTGGTCGGCGACGCGGCGCAGAAGCGCCAGGTCGTCCGGGAGTTGGCCGGCGGCACCTCGCGCCGGCTGTTGTTCACCCGAACCAAGCACCAGGCCCGCAAGCTGGCCCGCGACCTCACCGCCGACGGTATTCCCGCGGTCGAGCTGCACGGCAACCTGTCCCAGAATGCGCGCGAGCGCGGCCTGCAGGCCTTCAGCGACGGCCAGGTCAAGGTCATGGTGGCCACCGACATCGCCGCCCGCGGTATCCACGTGGACGACATCGACCTGGTCATCCACGTCGACCCGCCGGCCGAGCACAAGGCGTACCTGCACCGTTCCGGTCGGACCGCGCGGGCCGGCAACGACGGTGACGTGATCACCCTGGTTCTGCCCGAGCAGCGCCGGGACTTTCAGGCCCTTGCCCGGGCAGCCAAGATCAGTGCCCAGCCGACCACGGTGACCGCGGGCGACCGCACCGTCCGTGACCTGGCCGGCGAACGGGCCGCGTCCGTCGCGCCCGGCGAAGCTCCGAGTGCTGCCGCCCGCAAGGGCGACTCGACCAGCGCCCCGGCCGGACGCCGGAGTGGTTCGACCGGCCGTCGGACCGGCGGCAACACCGCTCGGCAGTCGTCCGAGCGTCCGTCGCAGCCGCGTGGCAACCGTTCGGGTGCCAACTCCACCTCGCGCGGGGACTCGATCGTCACCATCTCCCGTCAGGGCAACCGTGGACGGCGCCCCACCGGGCGTCGCGCGGCAAGGCTCTCCGCCTAGTCAACTGCCCTTCCGGACGCCGGTCGGAGGCACGTCACCGTGCATCTGGCCGGCGTTTCGGTTTCTGGGCGTTGTGGTTTCACCGGAGCGGACCGGCTCTGGCGACTCCCTGGACTGACCGGCGATGACGGTCGGAGTCCTTCCGCGGGCGCCGAAAAGGCCCCGCCGGCGACTTTGACAGACTTGTGTGGATAACTCCGTGAGACGCCGGGACCGGTTGGAATCTCATGTCAGACTTGCGCCACCCCGCAGGAGGTGACATGAAATCTGGATGGGCATTGGCCGTGCCGATCGCGCTATTGCTGGTGGGCTGCACCCCAACGGCGCCACCCAGCACGGCACCCCCGACCCCAACCTTCATGTGCACGCCCGAGGCCGGCGGTGCCGAGTCGGCCTGTTCCCAGCAGGACTACGACAAGATGAAGGCCAAGGACGCCCTGTACGCAGAGGCCGAAACGGTCTACCGGGAGTACCAAGCCGAGTACGAGCGCGTGATTCGTGCTGGCGGTGCCAGCAACTCTCTCCGGAAGCTCAGAGGTGTTCTAGGAGATCCTGAAGACTCAGAGCGAGCCTGCTCGCGCAACTCAAGGACTTCAAGGCTCAGGCCTGCACATCGAGGGGCCCGGGATCGAGGTCGAATCAGTCATCGCAGAAGGCCAGGCATTGAGATGAACGGCTCGGTGGTCGCCATGGAGTTCTGTATGGATGCCAGTTCGACTCGCGTCATCGAGGAGAAACGACGCGAGGTTCGCGATGGCGTGATCGCCAGAGACGAGTGCTACTTTAGGCCCGACGGATCGCAGACTGCAGATCGTTGCTGACCACGTCCAAGGAGGTGAAGTCGTGCGAACTGAGTAGTGATCTGCCTGCTGTTCTTCAGTGTGGTCTTACTGGGAGTGGCGGCTCTCGTCGACTCAATGCTGTTGCTGGCCCCGAGCAGTGCCGGAAGGGCCAACATTGGGTGTCAGACGGCGATCAGCCTTCAGCATCCGGTCAAGTCAACCATAGGAGTGTTCACAGCCTCCGGAGGCCATTGCGAAGCGGCCGGTCGCGATCAAGGTAGGCACGGCTCCGAAAGCCGACTCGGCAGATAGCCAGTGCGTCCTTGAGGAGTTGTCCGCCAAGCAAGCTTTTGAAGCTGGTCAGAACGCGGTCAGATCTGACGCCTGCATGACCGCGCATTCGGCAACGATTGATGTCGCTGCGGTCGTCCGCAGCCTGATCGTGCGGCTCCGGTTGCCTGATGCACATCCTCGGTTTGGGCCCAACCCAACCAAGAACGAGTGGAAGATGCTCGCGGTGGGCTTCCCGGTCTGGCTCTGGACCGATGGGCCCAGGCACAAGGAGGCCACCGCGTCCGCGTACGGAATCACCTTCAGGCTGAGTGCCGACCTGGCCAGCACAACCTTCACCACCGGCGATGGTGCACAGCTCACTTGCACGTCGATGCACAGCTACTCCGACGGCGTCACGCCTGGTTCGCCGTCGCCGTCCTGCGGTCACGTCTACGAGAAGCCGTCCCTGCCGAAGGGTACCTACACGGTCACCGCAACACCGGTGTGGCGGATTCGCTGGTCCGCCCAGGGTTTCTCCGGAACCCTGACCACGTCGTACTCGGACAGTTCGCAGATCCGGATCGGTGAACTCCAGGCGCTCAATCGCTGAGTCCGGTGCCCTCAGGCGTCGATGACCGTCGGTTGCGCCCCAACGGACAACACGACAACTGAGCCGTCCGGCATCCGTAGCACGGTGGCGGACATTGCAGCTGCCAGGTTGAGCCGCTGCCAGGATCCATCGGCCAGACCCAGCAGTTGCAGGCTGGTGGTGTCCAGGGCGTGCCCGGAGTCGGTCTCGGTCTGGGCGAGTACCGCGCGTCTTTGGGTCGACGTCAGCGTGGGAAAAGCGGTTCGCAACAGGTTCTCGGCGCCCGGTGGAACCGACGGGCCCAGTCTCGACGGAGCAACCGGGGCGAATCCGTAGCCAAGGCGTTCGGTGTAGGCGATCACGGCCGACGTCCGGCCGGTCACCGACTGGGAGCTGGTCAGCGGTGGCGACGGTCCGCCGAACGGGTCGTTCGTGTAGGGCTTGTCCGCGGTCATGCAGGCCACGAGGGTGTCGCCGCAGGCCTTCTCCAGGTAGCGCACCAACTCGGCTCGGGCGGGCTCAAGCATCCGCTTGCGGAAGCGCCGGTCAGACCAGCGCGTCGCGGCAGCGGCCTCGCCCGCCATCCGCCCGCCGATCACGTCCAGCGGATAGTGCACGCCCAACACGATCCGATTGTTTCCGGCCTCGGATGTACGGGCCAGAATCGACGGGGCCAACTCTGGCAGCAGGGTGGCGAGAACGACACCCGCCGAGTACGCAGCGGTCGTGTGCCCACTGGGAAACGACCCGCCAAGGCACAGGCCGGGTCGGCCATAGCCCGGGTCCAGCTGCACACTGGTCGAAGCAAACGTCCGGGTGGTGTCCGTTGCCGAGGCGACTCTGGTGATCCTCAGGTTGCCCGCCGAATCGGCCCACGAACGGCCCTTGCGCAGGTTCGACAACGCCGAGCTGTTGACCTGGCTGGGAGAGCAACTCGATGAGTCGCCAGCCACCCGGCCGGAACCGGCTACCCGCAGATATGGCCGCGGAAAACCGAACGCCGCCTTCGCCCGGTCCGTGTCGACGAACTTGCCGACCAGACCGTCTGTTGTGTTGAGCAGTTTGGCAGTTCGCGGCAGAAGCCCGTTGATCCTGCCCTTCGCGTAGAGGTCGCCGAGCCTGCGTCCGAGTCCGTCGGCGATGGTGATGGATTGGTCGTAGCCGGTGCCACCAGAGCCCAGATACTTCGAATCCTGCAACGCGCGGAACTGCTGCTTCTCAGTGGCATGCTGGTTGATCCAGCTGGTCATCCGGTCGTTCCACTGCAGTTGCCCTGGGCTGATCACCCGGCCCCGCTTGTCGTCATCGCCGGACGAGCGCCAAACCGTCCGGAAGCCGACCAGGATCGTGGTCAGCACAGGCTTCTCGCTATCACTGGGATACTGCGTCGTCCGGGCATCAGCCGACGTGGCAGAGGCGAGCAGCGACACCGAAAGCACGGACGCGAGCAAGCCGGATTTCAGCACCCTTGTACCGGCGACTCCGGCCATCCGTACCTCCCCGATCACCCTGGGATCAGGGTAGTCGGCCGCACCCTTGCAGGAACTCCGCGCTGGCGCCGCTGCGAGCGGTGCATCCCTCCAACCAGCAGTCGTCCTAGGGTCAGCCCCTGATCACCGTGGGTTGGCCGCCGACCGAGAGCACCTTCACCACCCCCGTGCTCGACACCCGGACGGTCGCCGACATCGCTGCTGCCAGGTTCAGTCGCTGCCACGGTCCGGGTGCCTTGCCCGCCTCGTAGGAGCGGGTGGTGTCGAGCGGGTTGCTGGACGGGGTCTCGGTCTGAGCCAGAACCGACCGGCGCTGAGCGAGGCTGAGACTCGGGAAAGCAGTCACCAGCAGGTACTCGGCCTTGCTGGGAACAGCAGCTGCGCGACTCTTGCCCCGGGCCGGAAAGCCGTAGTTGAGCAGCTCGGTGTACACGCGCAGCGCTGAGGCGCGGTCGGTGACTACCTGGCTGGTGCCGCCGGGCATCGGGCGGCCACCGTAGGGATCGTCTGCGTAGGCGGTGTCCCGCTCGATACACACCAGCAGCGCGGCGCCGCACTGGGTTTGGAGGTAGCTGACCAACTCCTGGCGGGCCGGCAGGATGTTCGCGTCACGGAACTTCTTGTCCACCCATCGTTGGGTGACGCCGGCCTGACCGACGATCCGGCCGCCGATCACGTCCAGCGGATAGTGCACCCCCAGCACGACCCGGTTGTTGGCTGCCTCGGACGTCCGGGCCAAGATCGATGGCGCCAGCTCCGGCAGCAAAGTGGCCAACGCGATTCCGGACAGGTACGCGCTGGCGGTGTGGCCGCTGGGAAACGACCCACCGGCGCACAGCCCGGACGACCCGTAGCCGACGTCCAGCTGCACGGTCGAGTCGGCGAACTGCCGGGTTGTGTCGGTGCTGGCCGGTACCCGGGAGATCAGCAGGTTGCCCTTCGCGTCCGCCCAGGGTTGGCCCTGACGAATCGCCGCCAGGGACGAGGCGTTCACCTTGCTCGGGCTGCACGACGACGAGTCACCAGCGACCGCGGCTGCCTTCGGATCGACCGGCAGGAAAGGGCGGGGATAGCTGAAGATCGACTTGAGCGAACCGGTGGAGAAATAGCGGCCGATGCTGCCGTTGGTGTTGTTCAGCAACTTCGACGTGAGCGGCAGCTTGCCGTCGATCCTGCCCCGCACGTACAGGGCGCCGAGGCGGCTGCCGAGGCCGTCGGCGATGCTGATCGACTGGTCGTAACCGGTGCCGTCGGAGGCCCGGTACTCGGCGTTCTGCAGGGCCCGGAACTTCTGCATCGAGCTCGCGTTCTGGTTGATCCAGCTGGCCACCCGGTCGTTCCATTGCAGGCTGCTGACATCTTTGACGCTGCCGTGCAGATTGTTCTTGCCGGAACTGGCAAAGCGCAGCTGGAAGCCGCCGAGCGCCGCCGCTAGATCGGGTTTGGCGGTGTCACTGGGATAGCTGGTAGCCGCGCCTGCGACTGACGAGCTGGTCAGGCAGAAGGCCACCGCGGCTGCCGCGACGGCAACCGTCCGGGCCTTGCCGAGTCGGCGCTTGGCCATCGAAGCCGCCCTCCTGGATCCGGGACTGGGGCATGGACAGGTCCGAAAAGAGTACCTGGCGCTCGGGTGCGGCGAAGCCAAATCAGGGCCCAGGTCGCTGGGTCGGCGCATGTTCGGATCCGAGACGTCCACGGATGGCCATTGGCGCGGGCGCTGTCAAAGGGTCACCGTGGGTCTCGAAGGGAGTGCGCAATGGCGACGGTCGAGGTCGAAACGGTCCGAGTTGGCATGGGTCCGCTGACCCCGGACGCGGTGGTAGCGGTGGCTCGGCACGACGTTCCGGTGGAGCTCGCCCCGGACGCCCTGGCCGCACTCGCGGCCACCCGCACCCGAATCGAGGCACTCGCCGCGGCAGACCGTCCGGTCTACGGAGTGTCCACCGGATTCGGCGCCCTGGCCACCCGGCACATTCCCACCGATCGTCGCGCCGACCTGCAGCGCAGCCTGATCCGTTCGCACGCCGCCGGCTCCGGGCCGGAGGTCGAACGCGAGGTCGTGCGCGCGATGATGCTGCTGCGGCTGTCCACGCTTGCCACCGGTCGTACCGGCGTCCGTGCGGTGGTCGCGCAGACCTACGCCGCCCTACTCAATGCGGGCGTCACGCCGGTGGTCCACGAATACGGCTCGCTGGGCTGCTCCGGCGACCTCGCCCCGTTGGCGCACTGCGCGCTGGCGGTGATGGGGGAGGGCTTCGTCAGGGACGCCGCCGGCGAGCGCCGTCCGACCGCCGAGGTGCTGCCCGAGGTGGGCATCGAGCCGGTCACCTTCGCCGAGAAGGAAGGCCTGGCACTGATCAACGGCACCGACGGCATGCTGGGCCAGTTGATCCTGGCCGGGCACGACCTGGCTCGGTTGCTGACCACCGCCGACATCACCGCCGCGATGAGCATCGAGGCATTGCTCGGCACACCGCGGGTGTTCGCCCCCGACCTGCAGGCGCTGCGCCCCCAACCCGGCCAGGCTGCCGGGGCCCGGGTGATCGCGGCCATGCTGGACGGCTCGGCGATCACGGCCTGGCACGCCGGCGATGACTGTCCGATCGTGCAGGACGCCTATTCGCTGCGCTGCGCCCCGCAGGTCAGCGGCGCCGCCCGCGACACCTTGGGGCACTGCCTCTGGGTGGCCGGCAATGAGCTGGCCTCGGCGATCGACAATCCGGTGGTAACCCTCGACGGGCGGGTCGAATCCAACGGCAACTTCCACGGTGCGCCGGTCGCCTACGCGCTCGACTTTCTGGCCATTCCGGTCGCGGACGTCGCCTCGATGAGCGAGCGCCGCACCGACCGGATGCTCGACGAGAAGCGCAGCCAAGGCCTGCCGCCGTTCCTCGCCGACGACCCTGGGGTCGACTCGGGCCACATGATTCTGCAGTACGCCCAGGCCGGCATCGTGTCGGAGCTGAAGCGGCTCGCGATGCCAGCGTCTGTCGACTCGATTCCGAGTTCGGCGATGCAGGAGGACCACGTCTCGATGGGCTGGGCCGCAGCCCGCAAACTGCGGCGGGCGCTGGACGGCCTGGGCCGGGTGTTGGCCGGCGAGGCGCTGACCGCCGCCCGGGCACTCGACCTCCGGAAGCAGCAGCCCGCCCCGGCCACCGCCGCGGTGCGCGACCGGATCCGCCAAGTGGTGGAGGGCCCTGGTCCCGACCGGTTCATGGCGCCCGAGATCGAAGCGGTGGTCGACCTGGTGCGTTCCGGCGCTCTGATCCAGGCAGCAGAGAGCGTGACCGGTCCGCTGGAGTAATCCGCCGACCGTAGAAATACCGATTGGTGACGTCGATCTCCAAAAATGGCCTATGAAGCGATTCAATCGAGATCGACGTCACCAATCGGTATTTCTACGGTGGAGGAGTTGCTAGTGCAACCGGCGGGTGATCTCACGAGCTCCACCGACCAAATGGTGCACCAGGTCGGACTGTTCGCGCAGCGCCACACGAGACCGCCAGGTGCAACTGATCGCCGCCACCGGTTGACCGTGCAGGTCGAAGATCGGCGCCCCGGCCGACCTCAAGCCGGCGGCGATCAACTCAATCTCCTCGGAGCAGCCCTGGGCACGCTCCAGCGCCAGCGCGGTCTGCAGTTCCTCGAACGAACGAGGACCGCGTCCCGTCCGGGAAACGAAATCGCCCGGCCGCCCGTACAGCGCATGGAGTTGCTCCGGCGGCAGGTGGGCGAGGATCGCCCGTCCGTTCGCGGTCAGGTGGGCGGGCAACAGCACCCCGACCGCAGTTACCAGTGGTGGCTCCAGCTCGCTCTGTTTGGGCGGGTACTCCTTCAGTAGGTACAGAGTGCTCGCGCCGCGCAGAATGCCCAGGTGCACGGTGATGCCCGCCGCGGCGGCCACCGTCCGCAAGACCGGACGTGCCAACCGCTCCAACTGGTCGTGCATGGTGAACGCGGACGATAGCTGATAGGCGGCAGCCCCCAGAGCATAACCCCTTGCCTCGGGCACATAGACGGTGAAGCCGCGCTCGGTCAGCACGGTCAGGATGTGGTAGGCCGACGACCTCGGCAGGTCCAGGTCGCGGGCGATCGTGGACGCCGGCACGGTTCCCGTGCGCTGGGCCAGGTAGGTCAGCATGTCCAGGGCCCGGCCGACCGCGGGCGAGGTGCTGGACTCTGCTGGCAATGACGTCTCCCGCCCCTTGGTCTCCGGCTCCGAACCTCACCCGGACTGCGTCTCGGATCCAAGATTACCCTGAGTGAGCTGCTGCCCCGGACCGAACCGCCAGCGATTCTGAATGGGAGAGGAGCGCCCATGACCAACCCGTCCGGACCCCGCCCCGTCCGCGCCCACCGAGGTACCGAACTGCACACCCGAGGCTGGCCGCAGGAGGCGGCCCTGCGGATGTTGATGAACAACCTCGACCCGGAGAACGCCGAGCACCCGGACGACCTGGTGGTCTACGGCGGTACCGGACGGGCGGCCCGCTCGTGGCCAGCCTTCGATGCGATCGTCCGGACCCTGGAGACCCTGGCGAACGACGAGACGCTGCTGATCCAGTCCGGAAAGCCGGTCGGGGTTTTCCGCACCCACGAGTGGTCGCCTCGGGTGCTGATCGCCAACTCGAACCTGGTGGGCGACTGGGCCAACTGGGAGCACTTCCGCGAACTCGAGGCGCAAGGCCTGATGATGTACGGCCAGATGACCGCCGGCTCGTGGATCTACATCGGTAGCCAGGGCATTCTGCAGGGCACCTACGAGACTTTCGGCGCGGTCGGCCGCAAGCGCTTCGGCGGCAGCCTGGCCGGCACCATCACGCTGACCGCCGGGCTGGGCGGAATGGGTGGCGCCCAGCCGCTCGCCGTCACCATGAACGACGGGGTGGCCCTCTGCATCGACTGCGACGAGTCCCGCATCGACCGGCGGATCGAGCACCGCTACCTCGACGTGAAGGCCGTCGGCATCGATCACGCGATCGCTCTGGCCAACCAGGCCAAGGCCGACCGGGCAGCGCTTTCCATCGGGCTGCTCGGCAATGCCGCCGACCTGGTCCCCGAGCTGCTCCACCGGCACAACGCCGGCCAGATCACGATCGACGTGGTCACCGACCAGACCTCCGCGCACGACCCGTTGGCCTATCTGCCCCAGGGCTACGACTTCGCCACCATGAAGCAGCGAGCCGAGGCGGATCCGGCCGGTTTCACCCGGGATGCCCAGGCGTCCATGGCCGCCCATGTCGAGGGCATGGTCGGCTTCCAGCAGGCCGGTGCCGAGGTGTTCGACTACGGCAACTCGATCCGGGACGAGGCGCGCAAGGGTGGCTTCGCGGACGCGTTCGCGTTTCCCGGGTTCGTTCCGGCGTACATCCGTCCGCTGTTCGAGGAGGGCATGGGTCCGTTTCGTTGGGCCGCCTTGTCGGGCGACCCGGAGGACATCAGGAAGACCGACGAGGCGATCCTGGAACTGTTCGGCGACAACGAGCACCTGCGCCGCTGGATCACCATGGCTCAGGAGCGGGTCTCCTTCCAGGGACTGCCCGCCCGGATCTGCTGGCTCGGCTACGGCGAACGGCATCGGGCCGGGCTGAAGTTCAACGAGATGGTGGCCGCCGGCGAGATCGGCCCGATCGTGATCGGCCGGGATCACCTCGACTCGGGTTCGGTGGCCTCGCCCTACCGCGAGACCGAGGCGATGAAGGATGGTTCGGACGCCGTCGCCGACTGGCCGCTGCTGAACGCGCTGGTCAACACCGCGTCCGGGGCCAGCTGGGTGAGCATCCACCATGGCGGTGGCGTCGGCATGGGCCGCTCGATCCACGCCGGCCAGGTATGCGTGGCGGACGGTACCGAACTGGCCGCCCAGAAGCTGGAGCGAGTGCTGACCAATGACCCGGGGATGGGTGTGATCCGGCACGTGGACGCGGGCTACCAGCACGCCGCCGAGGTGGCCCAGGAGCGTGGCGTCCGGATCCCGATGCTGGAAGGCTGATTGCGTGAGCGTGCTGGTCGACAACATCGGTTCGCTGGTCACCAACGACCAGGCGCATGGCGGCCTGACCGGGGTGATCCACGACGCGGCCGTGGTGATCGAAGACGCCCGGATCAGCTGGGTCGGTCCTCGCGCCAAACTGGACACAACGGGTGCCGACCGGCGTCTCGATGCCGGCGGACGGACTGTGATCCCCGGGTTCGTGGAAAGCCACAGCCACCTGGTCTTCGCCGGCGATCGGGCGGCGGAGTTCGCCGCCCGGATGGCCGGCGAGTCGTATGCCGCTGGGGGAATCCGCAGCACCCTGGCGGCCACCCGGGCCGCGTCGGACGCCGAACTGGACGCCAACGTGGCCCGGCTGACCGCCGAATACCTGGCTCAGGGCACCACCACCGTCGAGATCAAGTCGGGGTACGGCCAGACCGTGCGCGACGAGCGACGCAGCCTCGCCGTGGCTGCTGCGCACACCGGGTTCACCACGTTGCTGGCGGCGCACGTGCTACCGCCCGAGTTCGACGGACGCGCCGATGACTACATCGCACTGGTGATCGACGAGATGATTCCGGCCTGCGCGCCGCTGGCGTCGTGGATCGACGTGTTCTGCGAGCGGGGTGCCTTCGACTACGACCAGTGCCGGGCGGTGCTGATCGCAGGAAAGTCCGCCGGACTAGGGGTGCGAGTGCACGGTAACCAGTTGCGGCAGGGTGCGGGCATTCAGCTCGCGGTCGAGTTGGGCGCGACCTCGGTGGACCACGTTTGTCATGCCGACGCTGCCGACATTGAGGCACTGGCCTCGTCCGGCACTGTCGCAACGCTGCTGCCGGCGGCCGATTTCAGCACCCGTAACCACTACCCGGACGCTCGCCGGCTCTGGGACGCCGGAGTCACCGTAGCCCTGGGCGCCGACTGCAATCCGGGTACGTCATACACGACTTCGATGCCGTTCGTGATCGCGCTGGCCGTCCGCGAGTTGCGGCTCAGCCCCGACGAGGCGCTGTGGGCAGCGACCGCCGGGGGAGCCCGGGCGCTGGGCCGCGACGATCTGGGCGTGATCGCGTCCGGGGCGGTGGCCGACCTGGCATTTCTGGACGCTTCGAGTCACCTGCACCTGGCATATCGGCCGGGGGTACCGCTGATCCGCGCAGTGCTGAAGGGCGGACACCTGGTGACCGGAGCACTGTCGTGATCGACCGCCCGCCGACGAACTGGACCGGCCGCGAGGACGGCTCCGGACCGGAACACGCCCGCTGGCACCACGTGGTCCGTGGTGGCGACGGCGGCTCCGAGCCGGTGGCCCTGATCGGCTTCGCCAGTGACGAGGGCGTCCGGCGCAACCAGGGTCGGGTCGGGGCGGCGGCCGGACCGGCCGCCCTGCGCGCCGCCTTGGCCAACCTGGCCGATCCGGGAAAAGCAATCGCGGATCTGGGCGACGTCGTGGTGGCCGACGACAACCTCGAAGGGGGTCAGCGGCGACTCGCACGTGTCGTGGCGGCCCAACTCGACCGTGGCGTGCTGCCGATCGTTCTCGGGGGCGGGCATGAAGTCGCCTTCGGCAGTGGGTCCGGTTGGCTGCGCCGGGCCGACACCTGGGGGGTGCTCAACCTCGACGCCCACCTCGACCTGCGCGAGGCTGAAATGGCCACCTCCGGCAGCCCGTTCCGGCAGTTGGCGCAGGCACTGGCAGACGACAACAGACCGTTCCACTACTCCGTGATCGGGCTGAGCCGGCCCAGCAACACCAGGGCACTGCTCGACACCGCCGAGCGACTGGGGGTGGCGATTCTGTACGACGCTGACACCGACCACACCTCGGCCGTCGGGGCTGTTCAGGCGCTGCTTGACCGGGTCGACCGGGTGCACCTGACCCTCGATCTGGACGTGTTGCCGGCCGCCGTCGCTCCCGGGGTCAGCGCACCGGCCGGCTTCGGGGTCGATCTGGGCACGGTGCTGGCGGTGCTGGCCACGGTCGCTGCGTCCGGCAAGCTCGGACTCTTCGAGGTCGCCGAACTGAACCCCCGGTTCGACATCGACGGCCGCACCGCCCGGGTCGCCGCCCGATGCGTGGACGAGGTTGTCCGAAGCCTCGGCTGATCGGACGAGGACGTGTTCCCGGCGAGGTCAGACGACCTCGTTGAGCTTTCCGGTGGCCACGTCGAAGACGAATCCGCGGATGCTGTCCTTGCGTGGAACGAACGGCGACGCCTTGATCCGGGCAATGGACTGCCGCACATCCTCGTCCAGATCGGTGAACGCCTCGGCGGCCCACTCGGGCTTGATTCCGGTCTCGTCCTGAATCGAACGCTTGAAGCCGTCGTCGGTGAAGGTGAGCATGCCGCAGTCGGTGTGATGGATCAGGATCACCTCTTCGGTGCCGAGCAACCGCTGGCTGATTGCCAGGGAACGGATCTCGTCGTCGGTGATCACGCCGCCCGCGTTGCGGATCACATGGGACTCGCCGTCGCGCAGGCCAAGGATCGAGTAGACGTTGAGCCGGGCGTCCATGCAGGCGACGACCGCGAGCTTGCGGGACGGTGGCAGCGGCAGGGGACCATTGAAGCTGTCCGCGTAGCGGGCGTTGTTTTCCAGCAGTTCGTCGGTAACGCTCATCTTTCACTATTCCTATCGCCTGAGTGTGTTTTCACTCTAGTGGGTCGGGTGAGCGGTACCGGGCCTGGCTGACGGCGCGCTCTCAGGCTGCCCGGACGACTGCGTCGAGCTCAGTCGTCGCTGTCCGGGGTGGCCTCGTGCCCGGGGCGCCCGGCACTGCGTCGGTCGGCCTTCATCTCCGCCTCGTACACGTGACGTCGACCCTGCATCAACTCGTCGCGGACGAGCTGTTCGAGTCGTTTGAAGTCCGCGTAGTAGCCGTCGTCGAACTCTTCGACCACCTGGAAGGTCCACCGCCCGGCCAGAACATTGCGGCCGACCAGCTCCTGCTCAAGCCGCTTGGCCAGCTCTTCGTGCCCCGCCTTGCTGAGCAGTTCACAGGCATCGCCCAGCGCCAGGTCCGCCGATCCGGTCAGCCGATGCAGGCCGTACAGCTGGCCGCGCAGCTGCTCGATCATCTCCAGCGCCTCGCTGAGTTTTCCGACCGCCGCTACCGTGCCGTCGTCCACCCCGGCCGGACGGCGATCCAGACCCTGCTGACTCGATTCCATGCATCGCAGTCTGGTCCGTTCAACTCCACGGGGATTCACCCTGAGGGGCGATCACGCCGAACGGGCCAGGTGAGTCGGCCAGCGCGTCCGCTCGTGGGTCAATCAGCGGCTTGGTGAGGCCGAGGGCGCCGCCGCCGCGCTGGTGGTGCGACCGCCCCCCGGCTGTGCTGCCGTCGAAGCAGACGCTGTTGCCGAACTGCGCGTGCCAGTGGTCGTGCGCCGGTTCGTGGTATTGGTCGGCAACTCGGTGGTGGTGTCCGCGAGTACCAACGTCTGACCCGCGGTGACGCCCGAGGTGATCTGCACCCAGCCGCCGCCCACAGCACCGGTCTGCACCTCAACGGTCCTGGCCACCGCTGCCCCCGACTCCAGCACCGAAACAGTCGCGGTGCCGGTGCCTGTCGGGGTCACCGCCGAGACCGGCACCCGCACCACGTTGGTGGCCGCGGCGACCGGAATCGTGGCCGACGCCTTGGCGCCAGCGGCGAGCAAACCGTCCGGGTCCGACACGGTGACCAGCGTCGTGTAGGTCGGCGACTCACCCGTCGTGCCGCTGGTCTCGACCACGCTGATCGCGGTCACCTTGCCGGTCAGCGCCTTGACCGAGCCGGCGGGGGTGACCGCCACCGGCCGCCCGGGGGTGATCGCGGTGCGGGTCTTCAACGGCAGTTCGATGCTGACCCGAGCGTTTCCGGTGCCGATCAGGGTGATCGATCCGGCGCCGGCAGAGTTGCCCTTGACCAGGTCGACCGTGCCCACCGTGCCCGAGATCGGCGCGAGCAACTCGGCGTCGTCCAGGTCGTCGTGGGCGGCCTGCAACTGCTGCTGGGCGGTCAGCAGCTTGGCCTTGGCGGCCGCCACCTGAACGGCGCTCACCGTGGCGGTCGAGGTCGACGAACTGCCCGACGCCTTCGCGACTGCGCTGTTGGCCGCCGAGCCGGTGCCGGACGGTTTCGAGCCACTCGGCTGCACCAACTGCCGCACCAGAGTCTGCAGTTTCGCGGTCGCGATGGTGACCTCGGCCCGCGCCTCGCCGCACGCCCTGAGTTCGGCATCGGTCGGGTCGTTCGACTCGATCGTGTCCTCTTGGTCCTTGATCGTGGCGCCGGGCGTCATGGCCGGGGACGTTTCGGTGGCGGTCGGGCTGGCGCTGGGCGTGACCGACGGGCTGGCGCTGGGCGTTGCCGACGCGCTGGCGGACCGACGGGCTGGCGCTGGGCGTCGCCGAGGAGCTTGCCGACGGTGACGTGGAAGCCGTTGGCTCCGGGTCGGGAACGGTCCCGAAGACCGGCTCGCACGCTGTCCGCTCATCGGTCACCGCGGTGGTCACCGCGGCGGTGGCGGCCAGCAACGCGGTCGGGTCGATGGTGACCGTCCGGGCGGCCCCGGCGGAGCCTGATCCGGACGATCCCGCTCCGGTCGATCCCGACCCTGCGGATGAGGATCCTGGATTCGCACCGGAACCCGACGAGTTGCTTGCGCTGGACGGATGCTGCGCCGCGTACAGCGACGCCTTGGCTTCGGCAACGGTTGTCTCCGCGTCCAGCACGGCCAGCTGGAGCGGACCCTTCTTCAGTGCTGCCAGCACCTCGCCTGCCTCGACCTCGTCGCCGACCGCGACCGAGACGCTGTTCACCGTGCCGTCGACGGCGAACGAGGCCTCGGACGTGTTGGTCCGGGTGATCGTGCCGGTGGCGGTGTAGGTCTGGGTGACGTCCCCGGTTCCGGCGGACGCGGTGACGTAGCGCGACTGGCTGGCGGGTTTCGCCACCGCGACCCCGAGGCCGATTCCGGCGACCACGGCCAGGGTCGCCCCGGCGATGATCACCCCGCGCACGCGTGGATTGATGGCCATCGCTATTCGCTCCTCAAGGCGTCGATCGGCGCCAGCTTCGCGGCCCTGGAGGCGGGGTAGACGCCGGCGACCAGGCCGATACCCAGGGACACCACCAAGGCGAGCAGCGTGGCTGGAATGGAGATGGTTACCGAGATGCCCAGAATCGGGGTCAGGATCAGGGCGCCGAGCCCGCCGATGCCGAGCCCGAAGAGCCCACCGAGAACGCCCAGAATTGCCGCCTCGACGAGGAACTGGCGCCTGATCACGGAGGGGGTGGCGCCGAGCGCCTTGCGGAGGCCGATCTCACGGACGCGTTCGCTGACCGAGACCAGCATGATGTTCATCACACCGATGCCGCCGACCAGCAGCGAGATGCCAGCGACTCCGCCGAGCAGCAGGGTCAGGATGCCGGTCACGCTGGTCGCGGTTTCGACCAGAGCGGCCTGAGTGCTGACCGAGAAGTCGGCGGTGGCCGCCGTCACCCCGTGCGAGGCGAGCAGCGCGGTGTTGACCTGCTGATAGGCCGCCGACAGGCTGTCCGCGTCCTTGCCCGACAAGTAGATGGACGACACGCTGTCGGCGTTGCCGGAGGTGGCCAGCCGGGCCGCGAACGTGGTCAGCGGAACCAACACGGTGTCGTCCTCGTTTGTGGCCAGGGACGAGCCCGCCTCGGCCAGCACCCCGATCACCGTGAACGATTGCCCGTTGATGCTGACCGTCGCGCCAACCGGGGAGCCGTCGCTGAAAAGTTCGGTGGCGGTCGCGGAGCCGATCACCGCGACGTTCCGGGCGGCATCGAGTTCCGCGGTGCTGAAGAACCGTCCGGACGCCACCTCGCGAGCGCGCACGGTCTGCCAGTCGGGCACGGTGCCGACGACAGTGGAGGTCCAGGTGGTGCTGGCGGATTGCAGTGAGCCGGAGGTGCTCGACACCGGGGCCACCGCCGCAACGTCGGGGGCGACCGTCGGATCGGCCAGCATGGCCGCGTCCGCGGTGGTGAGGGTGGACACCGAACTGCCGCCGCCACGGAAGCCGCCGGACGACGTGGACTGCGCGGGAGTGACGATGATCAGGTTCGAACCGAGCGAACTGATCCGCTCGGTGATCGACTGTTGGGCGCCCTGGCCGAGGCCGACGGTGAGCATCACCGCGGCGATGCCGATCAGAATGCCGAGCATGGTGAGCAGCGACCGCATCCGCCGGGCGTTCAGCGCCGAGACGGCGGTGCCGATGGTCTCCTTCCAGTCCATCAGTGTCCGCCTGCAGGCACGTCGGCAGTGCTGAGCAAGCCGTCGCGGATGAACACCCGATTGGACGCGTGCTGCGCCACCTCGAGCTCGTGGGTGATCATCACTATCGTCCGGCCGGCCTGGTTCAGCTCGCCGAACAGCGCAAGGATCTCGGTTGTGGAGTGCGAATCCAGGTTGCCGGTCGGCTCGTCCGCCAGCAGCAGGGCAGGGTCGGTGACCAGCGCACGGGCCACCGACACTCGCTGCTGCTGTCCACCGGACAGCTCGCCCGGACGATGCTGGACGCGCTCGGCCAGGCCGACCCTGGCCAGCGCGTCGAGGGCGCGTTCCCGGCGCTCAGCCGCCGGGACGCCGGCATACACCAGCGGCAACTCGACGTTGCGCAGGGCGCTGAGGCTGGCCAGCAGGTTGAACTGCTGGAACACGAACCCGATCTTGCGGTTGCGGACCTCCGCCAGCTGCTTCTCGGTCATCGAGCCCACATCGGTGCCATCCAGCTCATAGGTGCCGTGGGTGGGCACGTCCAGGCAGCCGATGATGTGCATCAGTGTCGACTTGCCTGACCCGGACGGCCCCATGATCGCCAGGTAGTCGCCTTCGGCAACGTTCAGGTCGATCCCACGCAGGGCATCCACCTTCACCACGCCGGTGTCGTACGTCTTCCGGACGTCCGCCATCTGCAGCATCGCGCTCATCGTGACGGCCCGTTTCCGCCGGTACCGCCGACCGGGGGCTGCCCGCCCCCGAAGCCGCCCCCGCCGAAGCCTCCGCCACCGAGGCCGCCACCCTGCTGGCTGCCGCTCGTGCTGGTGGCGCCCGGCCGGGTGAGCGTGATCAGCACGCTGTCGCCCTCGGCGAGGCCCTTGGTTATCTCGGTGGTGCCGCCGAAAACCTTGCCCACCGTCACCTCGCTGGTGCTGGTCGCTGTGCCAACCACCTTGGTGACCACCGTCTTGCCGTTCTCGGTGCGGATCGCGGCGGTCGGAACGGTGAGCACGTCCGGGTAGGAGCCGGTGGTGATCGCCGCGCTGCCAGTCGTGCCGGAGTAGAGGTCCTGGTGGGCCCCGGCCAAGGTGATCACGACCGGGAAGGTGGCGGCTCCGTCGCTGGTCGACGTCGCCACGATGCCGACTGAGGCGACCGTCCCCTTGATCGCCTCAGTCGCACCGGACGGAGTGACCTCGGCCGACTGGCCGGCCTTGAGGCTGCCCAGATCGGCGCTGCCGACGGTGCCTTCGAGCTTCCATCTCGCGGTCGAAATCACGCTGAACTGGGCTGCGCTGGTACTGGACGACGTGCCCGTTGAACTGCTCCCGGCCGTGCTGGCCGACCCGGTCGACCTGCCCGCCGACGTGCCGCTGCCGGTGACGCTGTCCCCCTCCTCCGCGCTGACCGAGGCGACCGTGCCGCCGATCGGAGAGCGCAGCACGGCACTGCTGAGGTTCTGCTTCGCGCTGGCCAGGGCTGCCTTGGCCGACGAGACCTGCGCAGTGGCGGACGCGATCGCCGCGCTGCTGGCGTCGCCGTTGGCCACCTCGCCGTAGTTCGCCTGGGCGGTGGTCAGGTTCGCCCTGGCCACGTCGACCGCGTCCTGCAGTTCGGTGGAGTCCACCCGGGCCAGCTTCTGGCCCTTCGCCACCTTCTCGCCGGCCTGCACGTAGACGGTGGTGATCGTTCCGGAGACGGCGAAGTTCACGTCCGACCGTTTGCTCGGGCTAAGCGTTCCGGCCAGGCTGACCGTCTGGGTCTGGGTGCCCAAGGTCGCCTGCACCGTCCGGCTCACCGTCTGGGCCTGGTTGCCGGTCTTGGGACGCAGCAGCAGGTAGCCCCCGACAGCGCCGGCGATCAGCACCACGAGTGCGACCGACAACCACAGCCATCTCCTGCCGGACATCCGGAGGCGGCGCCTGGTCGGGGAGGCCGGCGCCGCTTCCGTGGATTCTGCAGTGGGTTCGTCCGTGGGCATCGATCGAGTCTCCTCAGCGGGTTACGCCGAGAAAGCTAGGAGTGGATCCTGTGCCGTGACTGTGGGGAACCTGTCGGTTGGCCTGTGGCACCCGAGCGGTACCCGCGCCAGCCGGCCCGGCCATCCAGGAGTGGTGCTGGGTCTCGCTGGCGACCCACTGCATCATTGAGCACCGGGTTCGGCGAAGGCCGAACCGGCTACTACTCGAACCAGCCGAGCAGTTCGGGGTCGGCCAGGCTGGTCAGGAATCGATCGGCGGAGGATGGTTCGGACGGGCCGGAGGGAATCATTGCCACCCAGAGGCCGGCAGCCCTTGCTGCCGCGGCGCCGGTCACCGAGTCCTCGATCGCGATCGCGTCGGCAGCATCGACATTCAGCAACTCGCAGGCGCGCAGGTAGGCGTCCGGCGCCGGCTTGCCGTTGGCGACCTCGTCGCCGGCGACGACCAGGTCGACCAGGGGTGCCAGGCCCGAACCAACGAGCGACAACTCGAGCAGGTCGCGCGGGGTGTTGCTCGCCACCGCGTAGGGAACCCGGCCACGCAGCGACTCCAACAACGCGGCCGCACCAGGCATCGGGGGTGCCGAAAGGCTCAACTCGACGCCCGCGCGATTGAGCAGGTCCGTGAGCACCTCGGGCTGCGGCTCGTCGAAATAGCGGCCCATGATCGCTGCGGTCTGCGCGACAGCGGTGCCGAGGAACAGGCCACGCTCGGTGTCGCCGTAGGCAATGCCGCGACTGGTGAACATCGCCTCCTCCGCGATTGCCCAGGACTTCTCGGTGTCGGCCAACAGCCCATCGAAGTCGAAGACCACCGCAAGGATCGGGTCGGGTCGCTGCATGAACGGCAGACTACGGGACCGCATGCGCGGGGCTAGACTGGCCCCGATTCGTGCTCCGGGGTCGGTGCAAGTCCGAACCGGCGGTAACAGTCCGCGACCCGCTGCTTGCAGCGGTTGATCCGGTGCAACTCCGGAACCGACGGTGAAAGTCCGGATGGGAGGCAGCACGAACGGCGGTCGTCTTTGGCGTCCGCCGTTGATCGGCGCGTTCTCCTGCGCCGACCCCCGGAGACCGCGAAGCGGACCGGAGGAGACCATGACCCAGCTCAGCCCCCAGCGGCGGCGCGTGATCGCGCCCGCCCTGCTCGGGCTCGTTCTGCTGGCGTTCTGGGCGGCGCTGGCCGCAGCGGCCGCCTCACCGGTGCTGCTGCCCGGTCCGGCACGGGTGCTGGCCCGGCTCTGGACGGATCTCACCACCGGCTCGCTGTGGCCCTATCTCGGGGTCACCCTCGGCGAGGCGCTGGGGGGATGCCTGCTGGGCGCCGTGGTGGCCCTGCCGTTGGCCGTCGCGATCCACCGCTCGGCCTGGTTCTCGGACGCCGTCCAGCCGTTCCTGGGCGCCACTCAGGCCATTCCGGCCATCGCTTTGGCACCGCTGCTCGTGCTCTGGGTCGGCTACGGTCTGGTGCCGGTGGTACTGCTCTGCGGCCTGATCGTGTTCTTCCCGATTCTGGTGTCGGCCGTGGTCGGCCTGCGGATGGTGCCCCGCGAACTGGTGGACGCCGCTCGACTGGACGGCGCGGGTGGTGCCGATGTGCTCCGACACGTCGAGGCCCCGCTGGCCCTGCCGTCCCTGTTGGCGGGGTTCAAGAACGGTTTCGCACTGAGCGTGACCGGCGCCGTCGTCGGCGAGATGGTGATGGGCGGAAGCGGTCTGGGCACCGTGCTCACCGTGCAGCGGGACGCCGTCGACACCACCGGCATGTTCGCCACCATCGCCTGGCTGTGCCTGATCGCAGCCGGCGCCTATTCGTTGATCACCTGGTGGGAGCGCCGCTCCGCCATCGTCGAAGCACTGACCTGAGGAGCTCCATGCACCGCCGAACCTTTCTGACCGCCGCCCTGGCACTGGCCGCCGCTGGTTGTGCCGGGGGGCCCGCAACCACCGCGGCGAGCCCGTCGGGAAGCGCGTCCCCGACCGCGAAGGCCCGGGCGATCATCGGGCTGAGCTACATACCGAACGTGCAGTTCGCGCCGTTCTATGTCGGCGAGGCCAATCGTTTGTTCGACCAGGTGGGCGCGACCGTTGGCCTGCGGCACCACGGCGCAACCGAAGGACTGTTCAACGCGCTGTCCGCTGGCGCCGAGGACTTTCTGGTCGCCGCGGGCAGTGAAGCCATCCAGGCGCGGGCCGAGGGTGTTGACGTGATCGCGGTGGGCGCCTACTACAAGACCTTCCCGGTTCAGCTGCTGGCCCTGGGGTCCTCCCCGGTGCGGAGCCTGGTCGACCTCAAGGGCCGCTCATTGGGCGTGCCCGGACGCTACGGCGAGTCCTGGCTGGCCGCCCAGGTTGCGCTGCGGACCGCCGGACTCACCGAGGACGACGTGAAGATCGTCGAGGTCGGCTACACCCAGGTGGCCGCCTTGACCACGAAGAAGGTGGACGCCGTGGTCGGCTTCAGCACCAACGAACTGATCCAGTTGCAGGCTGCCGGAGCCGAACCGAGAGCGCTACCGGTGGCTCCCGGCGTCGTGCCGGTGGTCAGCACCTGCCTGCTCACCTCGTCCGGGTACGCGAAGGCGAACCCCGAGGTGGTGCGTAGCGTGGTCGCCGCCACCAAGGCATCGATCGAAGCCACGTCCGCGAATCAGGGCCAGGCGATCGACATCTCCGCCAAGCAGATCCCGGGCTGGACGGACGCGTCCCGGCCGAACGCCGAGTCGGTGCTGGCCGCGACCCTGAACCTGATGGCGCTCGACGCCGGCAGCTTCGATCCCGCCCTGGACGCCGCGCAGTGGAACGCGATGGCGGAGTTCCTGGAGTCCAACGCCCTGATCAAGGCCCCCGAGCCGGCCGCCGACGCATACACCAACGAGTTCACCCACTGAGTCTCCGCAGCGGCAATGGCCCGCCTGGCAACCCTCACGCCGCGGATGGCACTATGACTGCATGACGATGGCGCTGCCCAAGCGGGGTATCCAAGCCCCACCGGCGGCGACTCTTGCACCAGCCAACGCCGGTGCACCGGCCGGCCCGGAGTTCCGGACGGGCTAGTGTCGCCGTTCCGAAGAGCTGGAAACCTGGGCAAGGCCGACCCTGCCTGGGGCGCCAGTGCGTCCGGGCTGCGGCTGTGGCTGGCTCGGGCGGTCGCGATGACCTGCCTGGTCACCCTGCTGCCCGCGCTGTTCATGGCGTTGTCCCAGATCCCGTACCTGAACCCGGTCTGGCTGTTGTTGGTCGGTGGCAGCATCGTCGGCTTCAGCCTGCTGATGCCGGTCTACGCCTGGTCGTTGGGCGACATCCGGTGGCTGTGCGGTGCGTATGCCCTGGTCAATCTGGCCGGCCTGATCACCTGGCCCTGGGCCTGGATGGGCGCCACCGCGTCCGGGGCGGCGCCCTGGTTGTGGATGTGCATCGGCGTGGCCGCGGTGTGTGCGGCGATGGCGACCACGGTTGCTGTCGGGTTCGGCTACACCGTGGTGGCGGCGCTCAGCTTCGGCGCGGTGCGGATGTCCCCCTCCGGCGGAAGCCTGGACGCCCTGGGCGCGATGCAGGACGTACTCACCCTGCTGGTGCTGCCGACAGCGTTGCTGCTGCTGATCCAGTTCTTCGCCAACGCCGTCGAGGAACTGGACGCGACCACCGCCCAGTCCCAACAGGTCGAAGCGGATCGAGCCATCGATCGGGCGCTCAGCCACCGCCGCACGGTGCTGGACGGCATCATTCACGACCAGGTGATGACCACCCTGGTCGCCGCGGTGCAGACCGATCAACCGCGCGGCGAGGTGGCCGACCTGGCCCGGTCGGCGGTCAACTCCCTGGCTGAGGCGGCCGCCCCAACCGATGTCGGCCAGCCGCTCTCGCCGCACCAGCTGGCCCGGCTGATCGAGGACATGGTCGAGGCGGTCTGCCCGCAGGCAGTGGTCATCGTGGACTCCGAAAGCGACGGCGTCGCGGTCAGCGCCTCCGTCGCCAGCACCTTGGGCCAGGCGGCCAGAGAGGCGGCGCTCAACGTCACCCGGCACGCGGACGCCGAAACGGTCACGATCGAAATCTCGGCCCGGCTGGTCGGCGACGATCAGCGGGTCAAGGTGGACGTCCGAGACGACGGACGCGGCTTCGACCCGAACGCGATCGCCGAAGGGCGATTCGGCATCCGGGTCTCGCTGATCGAGCGGATGGCGGGGATCGGCGGCACGGTGGACATCGCGTCCCGACCCGGGTCCGGCACCCTGGTCAGCCTGCGTTGGAACGGACGGGGCCAGCGCGGGGGTGAAACCATCTCGCGGCGCCGAGCGTCGGAAGCGTTGCGGTCGGTGCTGCGGGTTGAGCTGTTCCTGTTCCTGGTCTGGCTGGTGGTCGGCGTGCAGGTGCTGGTCGGCCTGATCGCCGTCCAATCATTGACCGACCAGACCCCGGTCTACATCGCCCAGGCGCTGGCACTGATCGCCACCGGGGTTGCCCTGCACCGGGCGGGGGAGCGCCGGATGACCTCGTTCGAGGCCGGCGTGGTCGTGTTCTGCCTGGCGGTGATTGCCCACCTGGTGCACAGCGCGCTGCCGGTCGGGGTGATGCCGAGCTACTCGACCTGGCACAGCTCGGTGATCATGGTGCTGCTGATCACCGTTTTGGTCCGCGGGCAGCGGGTCGCGGCCTGGGTCGGGTTGGGCATCTTCCTGGCCCAGTCCATCGACTGGGCCCGTACTCATGAACTCGGGCCGTCAGCGGTGTTGCAAGTGAGCTTCGGGCCGGTGCTGTGGCTCGGCCTGGCAACCCTGGTGCTCCGCGGCCTCCGGTCGATCGGTGAGCAGTTGGTGCGGGTGCGGACCCGCTCTCGGGAGAACACCCAGGCGATGGCCGAGAGCTTCTCGAACCTGGTGTTGCGCGAGGTCTGGTTGACCCAATTGCGCGAACAGATCGGGCCGCTGGTGCAGAACCTGGCCGATCCGAGCCATCAACTCACCCAGCCGGAGCGGGACGACTGCCGCTTTCTTGAGGGTCGGCTGCGGGATGCCTTGCGGGCTGGAAACCTGGTTTCACAAGGTGTTTCGGACGCGATCCAGGCGGCCCGCGGTCGGGGTGTCGAGGTGGTGTTGGTGGACAACCGCGGCTCCAAGCTGCCCGAGCAGGTGCGCCTGGCCACGTTGCGCCGGCTCGAAGAACTGGTCCGGGCCTCCACCAGCGGCCGGATCGTCGCCCGGACCGCTCCGGAGGGCTACGCCGAGGTGGTCACCATCCTCAAGGTCGACGCAGAGCGTAATCTGACCACGATTGACGAAGCCGGCACGGTGACAGTGAGGAAAACATGAGCGCTCCCGCCCCGATCAGGACCGCTATCATCGATGATCACGAAGCGATCCGCCTGGGTGTTGGTGCTGCCCTGCAGTCACACACGGCCGGTCAAGTCCGCGTGGTCAGCTCGCACGAGAACGTCAAGGACTTTCTGGCCGACGACGTCGATGCGGACGTGGTGATGCTCGACCTGTCCCTGGGCGACGACTCCGATCCGAAGGAGAACGTGGAGCTGCTCGCCGAGGGCGGTTACCGGATTCTGGTCTATTCGATCGCCGACAACATCCGGCTGGTCCGGCGGGCGCTCGCCGGCGGCGCGGACGGGGTCTGCCGCAAGGCCGAGCCGATCGCACAGACCATCGAGGCCCTGGAGGCTGTGGCCAACGGGCAGATGGTGCTGTCCCAGGAGATCCTGGCCGCGATCGAGTCCGACACCAGCTATGTGGCGGCCAACCTCGGCCCCCGCGAGAAGCAGGTGCTGTCGCTCTACGTGGCCGGACTGGAGATTCCCGAGGTCGCCCAGCAGCTCTACATCACCGAGAACAGCGTCAAGGAATACCTCAAGCGGATCCGGGTGAAGTACACCCAGGTGAATCGGCCGGCCAACAACAAGCTGGAACTGCTGCGCCGGGCGATCGAGGACGGCATCATTCCGCCGGTGCAGCGCCGCAACTGAGCCCTCAGCGGGGGCGTCGAGACGTAGCAGGCGGGTCAGCACGACCGCCTCACCGGACGGCTCAGTACCAGCCGGTGCCGCTCTTGAAGCCCCAGGCTTCGCACGGGGTGCCATAGCGGTCCTTGATGTACTTCAGCCCCCACTTGATCTGGGTGGCCGGATTGGTTCTCCAGTCAGAGCCGGCGGTCGCCATTTTGGTGGCCGGAAGCGACTGCGGAATTCCGTAGGCGCCCGACGACGGGTTCTCGGCGTTCCACTGCCAGTTGGACTCCTGGGTGAAGATCTTGTTCAGGCAGCCGAACTGGCCCTCGCCCCACTGGTACTCGGTCAGCATCATCTGCTTGGCGATGTCGCGCGGGTCGGCGGTCCTGGGGTCGTACCCGAGCTTCTTGACCTTCTCGGCGTAACGTGCGGCCTGTTCGACCCGGGCTCGCTGCGCGGCGATCTCGTTCACCTGCAGGTTTCGCTCCCGGACGGCGATGTCGACCGACGTCTTGGTCATCGCGATCCGGCGCTGGTTCAGCGCGCGGGCCACCTCGGGCAGCATTGCCGGCCGGGAATCGTCGCGCGAGACCTGATCGTCGCGGCCGTCCACCGGGGCGACCAACGGCTGCTGGGTGTCGGCTTGCGCCACTCCGGTGAAACCGATGGCGAGCGCCAGTGCTGTCACGACTCCCAGAGCGGGACGGAGCATTGACGGCATCCTTCGAGAGTGCCACACCAAGCGGCTTCAGGAAAATCTCAGCCGTCCCTTTCTCGGGGGACACAATTGCTTAGTCCTGGCGGCTAGAGGCCGCGCAGGAAGTCAGGATCGTCGTCGGGAGCCGGCGGACGGCCGGGAGGGGGCTGGTTGCGCACCGGGCGGCCCAGCAGCAGCCAGGCCAGCGCACCCAGTCCGGGCAACGCGATGACCAGCACCGCCCAGAGCCATCGGGGCATCAGTCGGACGCGGTCCGGATCGGCCTGAGCCACCTCGACCACGCAATAGATGACCAGCAGTGCCACGATGAGCACCGGCAGGATCCGCGGCATGCGTCCAATCTACCCGGCGTTAGGGTGACCAGGTGCACACCCGTTCGGCCACCGGTCCAGCGATCGCGGACGCGGTCGCCGACGCGGTCACCGGGGGCCCGGAGTGGCGCTCGCTCCGGCCGACGACGCGGTGCCATTGGAGTGGAAACTTGCGGATCTGCCGCTCGAGCCAGACATCGCGGTGCTGGTCGGCACGTCCGGCTCGACCGGCAGGCCGAAGGGTGTGCTGCTGTCCCGGGCGGCGATCGCCGCATCGGTCGCGGCGACCCACCGAAGGCTCGGCGGGCCCGGGCACTGGGTCTGTCCGCTGCCGCTGCATTACGTGGCCGGCGCCATGACCGCAGCCCGCTCGGCGATCGGCGGCACCCGGCTGAGCGTGGTGCCGGCCGACCTGACCGAGTTGCCCCAGTACCCGGGTCGCAACTACGTCTCGGTGGTGGCCGCGCAACTGCACCGGGCCCTGGAATCGCCGGCGACGATTTCCGCGCTGGCCGGTTTCGACGCCGTGCTGGTCGGCGGGTCCGCCATTCCGGCGGGACTGCTCGCCGACGGCCGAACGGCCGGCCTGAACCTGGTCGCCACCTACGGCATGGCGGAAACCTGCGGCGGATGCGTTTATGACGGGGTGGCTCTGGACGGCGTCGAGGTGCACCTGGGCGAGCGCGACCGGATCAGCTTGACCGGATCGATGGTGTTCTCCGGTTATCGGCTCGACCCGGCCTCGACCGCTGAGGCGCTGGACGGCCGCACCGTGCGCACCCACGATCGGGGCGAGTGGTGCGACGGGCGGCTGCGAGTACTCGGGCGGGTCGACGACGTGGTGATCACCGGCGGCGTGAATGTGGATCTGGGAGAGGTCCAGCGGGTATGTGATGCGGAGTTCGGTCCGGGGCGGCTGGTCGTTCTGGCGCTGCCCGACGAACGGTTCGGCGTCCGGATCGTCGCCATCACTGACACCGGACTGACTCTGGTTGAGTGCCGTGACCGACTCATCCCTCAGCTGGGCAAGGCTGCCGCTCCACGCGAGCTGCGCGGCGTCGCGGGCCTGCCCCGGACACCGACTGGCAAGATCGATCGGCAGAGCCTGCACGTGCTGTGGGCCGAAGGGAGCTGAGTGGCGACAACGAGTCAATGGCTGCAGGGCGCCCGTCCGCGGACCCTGCCGGCGGCGGTCTCCCCGGTCGTGGCAGGCAGCGGAGTGGCAGCCTTCGAAGGGGCGTTCCACCTGGTGGCGGCGCTGTTGTGCCTGATGGTCGCGCTCGCCCTGCAGGTCGGGGTGAACTATGCCAAC
Source organism: uncultured Actinomycetota bacterium (assembly GCA_963723605.1). Classification (GTDB taxonomy): domain Bacteria; phylum Actinomycetota; class Actinomycetes; order Propionibacteriales; family Propionibacteriaceae; genus Micropruina. The sequence goes on from CAVRRM010000006.1 coordinate 133,834, forward strand.
GATTATTCGGACGGGATCCGCGGCACCGACGCCGAGCGGGTCGGGCCGATGCGCCTGGTCGGCTCGGGGGTGGCGGAGCCGTCCCGGGTGAAGGCTGCGGCGTTCGGCTGCTTCGCCGTCGCCGGCCTGGCCGGACTCGGCCTGGTGCTGCTCACCCAGCTCTGGTGGTTGCTGATCGTCGGCGCGGCGGCCATCGCGGCAGCGTGGTTCTACACCGGCGGCCGGCGGCCCTACGGCTACCTGGGCCTCGGTGAGGTCTTCGTGTTCGTGTTCTTCGGTCTGGTGGCGGTCTCCGGCACGGTGCTGGTGCAACTCGGCCGCACGACATCCGCGACCTGGGCCGCAGCCGTGGCGATCGGCGCGCTGGCCTGCGCGATCCTGGTGGCCAACAACCTGCGCGACCTGCGCGGCGACGCGGCCGTCGGCAAGCGGACGCTGGCCACCCGGCTGGGCGATCGCGGTACCCGCTGGTTCTTCGCGGCCCTGGTGCTGGTTGCCGTGCTCTCGGTCGTGCTGGTCGCGATTTGGAGCACGCCCTGGGCGCTGCTCGGCCTGATCATGCTGCCCCTGGTGTTCCGGCCGGTTCGTGCGGTGCTGGACGGCGCGGTCGGCCGGGCGTTGATCCAGGTGCTCAAGCTGGTCGGGCTGGCCGAACTGAGCTGCGCGGTAGGCCTCGCCCTCGGCCTCGTGATCGGCGCCTGAATGCGTGCGGTCGCCTACGACGTGGGCCTGACCACCCGGTTCCGCGGCATCACCAGGCGCTCGGGAATGCTGCTGCACGGCCCAGCCGGATGGGGTGAGTGGAGTCCGTTTCCGGAGTACGAACGCCCGGAGATCGACGCCTGGTGGGCCGCAGCCGTGGAGTCGGCGACGAGCACCTGGCCCGAACCCGTTCGCACCAGCGTGCCGGTGAACAGCATCGTGCCGGCCGTCGCCGCCGATCTGGCCGGCCGGTACGCCCTGGCCGGCGGCTGCCGCACGGCGAAGGTCAAGGTGGCCGAGTCGTCCCAGGTCTTGGCGGACGACCTGGCCCGGGTTGAGGCCGTGCGCGATGCCCTCGGTCCGGACGGCCGGGTGCGGATCGACGCCAACGGCGCCTGGAGCGTGGACGAGGCGCGGCGGGCGATCCGCCAGCTGGCCCGCTATGACCTGGAGTACGTCGAGCAACCGTGCGCGAGTGTCGAGGAGCTGGCGGAGCTGCGGTTGGGGTTGGCCCGGGCGGGCATCGACGTGCCGATCGCGGCGGACGAGTCGATCCGGCGTTCCGGCGATCCAGACCGGGTGGTCGCTCTGGAGGCAGCGGACGTGGCGGTGCTCAAGGTGCAGCCACTGGGCGGGGTCCGGCGTTGCCTGCGGTTGGCTGAACGGCTGGGGTTGCCGGTGGTGGTGTCGTCGGCGTTGGAGAGTTCGGTCGGCATCGCCGCCGGGGTGGCCCTGGCCGCAGCCCTGCCCGAGTTGCGGTACGCGTGCGGGTTGAACACACTGGCGCTGCTCGAGACCGATGTCACCGACGATCCGCTGGTGGTGCGCGATGGCCGCCTGGAGGTGCGCCGGGTCGCTCCCGATGGCGATCAGTGGCGGGCCGCCGACGAGCTGGCCGAGTGGTGGCATCGCCGCCGCCACGAGATGGAGACCCGCAGCGACGAAGGAGGTGGACGATGAGCTCTCCCGACTGCGCGGCCGCGCTGGTCGCCCAACTCGTCGCCCAGGGGGTCCGCGACGTGGTGCTGGCTCCCGGCTCTCGCAGCGCTCCGCTGGCCCTGTCCCTGGCCCGCGCCGAGCGGGCCCGAACTTGTGCGGCTGCACGTGCGGTTCGACGAGCGCAGCGCCGGCTTCCTGGCACTCGGGTTGGCCCGGGCGGCAGGGGTGCCGGTGGCCGTGGTGACCACGTCCGGTACCGCCGTGGGCAACCTGCTGCCGGCGGTGATGGAGGCACATCACGCGGACGTGCCGTTGATCGTGTTGAGCGCCGATCGTCCGGCCGCCCAGGTCGGGTTCGGCTCCAACCAGACCACCGACCAGTCCCGGCTGTTCGAGCCGTTCGTCCGCTGGTCGGCGCGGGTGTCGTCGGCCGCGCCGGCGGCGTCCTGGACGGCCCAGGCCGCACGCGCCTGGTTGCTCGCGGCGGGCGTCGGTAGCCGGCATCCCGGGCCGGTGCACCTGAACGTCGAGTTGGCCGAACCGCTGGTCGGAGAGGCCGCCGATCCCGTGGTTCGGCCGGTACGCCAGTCGGCTCCTGGACCGGCCGAGGCGGTGCACCTGGCGGCCGGTCCGCGCACCCTGCTGATCTGTGGGGATGCGCCGCCGGCACTCGGTCGGGCCGTGGCCGAAATGGCCCGCGTGGCCGGGTTGCCGATGGTGGCGGAACCGTCCAGCAATGCGCGCGCGGCAGCCCTCCGCACCGGACGGCTGTTGCTCGGAGGTCCCTTGGCCGAGCGGGTGGAGCGGGTGGTGGTGTTCGGGCATCCGACCCTGTCGCGTCCGGTCAATCAGCTGTTGGCCAGGGCCGATGTCGAGCTGGTCGTGGTCAGCGCAACGGCCGACTGGATCGATCCGGGTTGGCGGGCGGCCCAGGTGGCGCCGGCGGTGCACCTGGCCCCGGGCGGAGCCGGGTGGCTGTCCGAGTGGACCTCCGCCGACGAGCGGGTGAGTGCGGCCCTTGACGAGCTGCTCGGCGGACAGCAGGTGCTGACCGGCCCGGCGGTGGCACTCGCCGTGGCGGCGGCCGCCGGCGACGGGATGCTCGTGCTGGGTAACTCGCAACCGATCCGGGACGCCGACCTGGCCCTGCTCGGCGCCCAGTCGGTATACGCGAACCGCGGCCTGGCCGGCATCGACGGCACCGTTTCGACGGCTGTCGGCATCGCCCTGGCGGCGGCTGAACCGGTGACGCTGCTGTGCGGTGACCTGACCTTTCTGCACGACGCCAATGGGCTGGCCCGCGGGCTGGGGGAGTCCCGCCCCGATCTGCGGATCGTGGTCGCCGACGACGACGGCGGCAGCATCTTCGCCACCCTCGAGTACGGCGATGAGCGCTACGCCCAGAGCTTCGAGCGGGTGTTCGCTACTCCGTCCGGTGTGGACGTCGCCTTGCTGGCCGAAGCGCACGGAGTAGCGGTCACGGTGGTCGCCACCGAGGCGGCGTTGGCTGCCGCCCTGGCGCAACCGATCGCCGGCGTCGAGGTCGTGGTGGTGAGCGTCGATCGGGCTCAGCGACGTCAGTTGGACTCGGCGATCAACGCCCTGCGCTGATCGGCGCATCGGAGCCAGCCCGGTTGAACGGCCGGGGACGGTTCTTTTTCATTCACCCTGACGTTGAACGGCCGGGGACGGTTCTTTTTCATTCACCCTGACGTGCCCGCGGTGAACGGCCGGGGACGGTTCTTTTTCATTCACCCTGACTGAACGGAAAAGAACCGTCCCCGATGATTCAGGGAGACCCGGAAGGTGACCGCCCGCACAACGCAAGTGCGCCCAGTGAACAAGAGAGACCTCTCAAGACCGCCCGCACAACTAAGTGGCGGGAAACGGAACCGTCCCCAATCCAACCACCCAGCGCGGAAGGGAGCACAGGTCTCGACAGTCTCGACCAACCGACAAGCTCGACCAGCTACAGGGTGCGCAACCAGCGGCGGACGTGCCAGGTGGCTTCGACGTCGTCCTCGTTGTACTCGAGTACCCGCTGCCGCGCCTTGCCCCGCATCGCCGGCGAGTCGGCACGGACCGCCTCGTCGAACCAGGCCTGGCTGTTCAGGCCGCCGGGGGAGGCGTCGCGCCAGGCGAATCCGGCCGCCTTGGACGCGACCACCTTGAGCCCGAGTCCCTGGGTTCCGAAGAAGTGCGTGCGGATCACGGTGAACAGGTCGAAGTAGTGCTCGCGAGCCCAGTCGACAGCCCAGTCGAGCGACTCGGAGCCGCCGCGCTTGGCCAATCGATCCAGCCGAACCACCTCGTAGTCGGAGTAGTGGAAGACCAGGGTGTCCGCACCTTCGACCAGTTCGCGCAGCCACCCCATTGCCGACTCAGCCAGGGTCACCTCGGCCTCGTCGTCAAGGTCTTCGAACGCGCTGAAGTGACGGTAGTAGTGCGAATCGTTTCGGCCGTCGCTGACCAGGAAGCCCCACAGGTACACCCGGTCGGTGACGGACGTTTCGATGTCCAGGTCGATCTCAACGGTGGCGGACGGCAACTCGATCGAGCCCTCGGTGACCCGGTCGAAGTCCACCCCGCGGGCCATCAGCACCGAACGACGCCAGGCCAGCCGGAGCCGTTCCTCGGCCCCGACCCGATGGGTCACCCGGGGCAGGTAGTCGGGCAGCAGGGCATCCAGATCGCGCGCGGCCAGCTCCGTGACGGTCGCCACCCCCAACTCGCGCAGCACCTGAATCTCGTGCACGTCCAGCGGCGACTTCGAGATGCGCAGGCTCAGGTCGTCATCGGACAGCTGCGGACGGCAGACATCCCACCACTGGCACCAGCCGCACTCACGGTTGGCGATCGGCTCCAGCAGGGGCGGGTCGTTGGGCGACACGGCAGCGGCCGCCTGGGCCAGTTCGACCCGGAAATCGTGCTCGGAGTCGTACCGCTCCAGGGTCGACACCAACTCCGTGTCGATAGGGTCCACCCGGTCGCGCAGGCTGGGCGGCACCACCGGCAGCCCGAGGTCCACCCAGGACAGCACCCGGCCCAACTCGTCCAGGTCATCGGTGCCGACCACCGCGGCCAATGGCTGTGCGGCGGCCCGGCCCAGCCGTTGCAGCATGCGGTAGTAGTGGGCCAGTTGCAGCATGTCGTTCAACCGCCAGCTATACCGGAACCGGCGGCCGGGCAACTCGTGCCGGACCAGTGGATCGGTCAGGCTCGACCAGGTCAGGCTGGCCGGCTCGCGGCGAGGGTCGCTGACCCGATGGAACTTCACCTCGGCCGGGTGGTAGCCGCCGTCGTCGGCCCGCAGCAGCAGGTCGGGTCTTCCACTGCGGTGCTGGTCGCGGTCGCGGGGCAGCAACGGGGCGATCAGCACCTGCACTCCCGCAGCCATCGCCGCGAGGGTGATCTTCTCCTGCTCGGACGACGGCAACTCGGTCAGTTCGCGGGCGTCCAGCACCGAGCCCCCGAAGCCCTGCAGCAGCTGGGTCAGCACCGTGGCCTCGAACGCCACCCCGCCGTGGAACACCTCGCGGATGCCCTCGTCGGCGGTCGACGGCACGGACAGGCCCGGGTGGAACGCGTTGTGCGTCTTGACCGGGCAGCTGCGGGCGGCGTAGGCGTCGAGGGTGAACATCAGGCCGAGGCGCGGTGCAGGGCGACGATGCCCCCGGTCAGGTTCTTCCACTGCACGTCACCGAAGCCGGCACCGGCCAGCAGGTCGGCCAGTGGACGCTGAGCCGGCCATGCGCGGATCGACTCGGCCAGGTAGTCGTAAGCCACCGGGTTGGACGCGCTCAGCCGGGCGACCAGCGGCAGCGCCCGCAGCGCGACCTCGTGATAGGCCCAACGCAGCGGCGGAAATACCGGGGTGCTGAACTCGCAGATCACGATGCGCCCACCGGGACGGGTGACCCGATGCAGTTCGGCGAGCGCGGCGGCGGTGTCTTCGACGTTGCGCAATCCGAACGAGATGGTCACCGCATCGAAGACGCCGTCGCCGAACGGCAGGGCCAGGGCGTCGGCGTTGACGAAGGTCAGTGCGGGCTGTCGATGCTTGCCGACCTGGAGCATGCCGAGGCTGAGATCGGCGGCCACCACCTGGGCGCCGGCGTCGGCGAAGGGGCGCGACGAGGTGCCGGTGCCCGCCGCCAGGTCGAGGATCTTGTCGCCCGGACGCGGCTGGACGGCCGCCAGCACGGCTCGCCGCCAGCCCCGGTCGAGGCCGCCGGTGAGCAGATCGTTGACCAGGTCGTAGCGCGCTGCCACCCCGTCGAACATCGCCGCCACGTCGGCTCTGCGCTTGGCCAGCGTCGCCCTTGCCCGTCCCGAATCCACCACGGCGGCTAGCTTGCCACGCGGCGCCGACAGTCCGTGTCCTCAGCTCTGCAACGAACGCTCGCCCAACCACTTTGGCTTTGCCAAGGTCGGCGTACGGAAGGCGGTTGGGCGCGTGCGTCCGGACGATTCAGCGTCGGTTGGGGTTGTGGTGGAGAATCGAGCCCATGGCCAAACGCAGCACTGTGCTCAAGGTGGTCGGAATGAAGAAGTCCTTCGGACCGGTCGTCATCGTCGACAACTTCAACCTCGAGGTGCGTGAGGGCGAGGCGATCGCGCTGACCGGCCGCAACGGTGCTGGCAAGTCGACCATCCTGCGGTGTCTGGTCGGCGCCGACCAGCCGGACGAGGGCTCGGTTGAGGTGGCCGGCATCCGGATGAGCGAGACGAACCCGGAGGTCCGCCGAGCCGTGGCCACCGTGATCGACGACCTGGACTTCTTCCCCGACCTCTCCGTGGTCGAACACCTCGACCTGCTCGCCCGCGCCCACGGCATCGCCGACGCCGAGGCGGCCGTCGACGAGGTGCTGCACGAGGTGCAGCTGGTGCCGCAGTCGGGGCAGTTGCCGGGCACGCTCTCGTCCGGTCAGCGCCGCCGGTTGGCCCTGGCTACGGCATTCATCCGGCCACGGCAGTTGCTGGTGCTGGACGAGCCGGAGCAGCGCCTCGACGTCGAGGGAGTTGAGTGGCTGGCCGCCCGCCTGGTCGCCGAGCGCAGCCGTGGACTGGCGATCGTGATGGCCAGCCACGAACCCAAGCTGGTGCAGAGCGTCGCCACCCGTATCGTCCGGGTCGGCGAGGGCGTCACGGCCGACGGGGTCGCCGGGTGAGCAAGAAGTCCCGCAAACTGATCCGCTCTGCACAGATCGCACCGTCCGCGGTCACTACCGAGGTCGTCGAGGCCGAGCCGGCCGCGGCGGCGCACGATTTCTGGTTCCTGCCCGACACGCCGTCCGAGCCGGTGGACGAACGCGACCTGCACGACCTGATGAAGCAGTGGCGGCACGGCCGCGCCACCCGGTCGATCTGGGAGGCGATCCAGAGCGCCTACGTGGCCATCTTCAGCATTCTGATGGTCGGCGCGATGATCACCAACCTGGTGCTCAAGGCGCAGTCGACGATGGCCAGCTGCTCGGCGCTCACCTGCATGTCCGCCCGCACCCTGGTGCCCTGGGCGACCTGGTTCGCCCTGCTCGGCCTGACTCTCGGCGTGAGCCGGCTGTTCGGGCCGGTGCTGGTGTCGGCCGCCGAGGGCTTCTGGCTGATGGACGCCCCGATCCAACGTGCCGGCATGCTGTCCGGCCGGCTGCGTCTGGCCACCGTCGTCGCCGGACTGGTGGCCGCTCTGATGGGCGCGTTGACCGCTGCCCTGAGCGGTTCCTCGCTACTGGAGATCGGCCTTTGGACCCTGGCGGACGGGCTCGGTGCGGCCGCCATGACCGCCTTCGCCGCGGCCGAACAGACCCGGGAGCGGACGAAGGTCACCAGGGCCGTGCAGACGGTGCTGGCCACCCTGGCCCTGTTAGCCCTGCTGCTCACCGTGGCGGTGGCGGCGGGCTGGACGACGCTCAGCCTGCCGATCTGGTCGTCCACGGCGGTGCCCGCCGCGGCGGCGCTGCTCGGCCTGGTCGTGCTGGTCGTCGAGTCGATCACCGCCCGCCGACGCCTGGAGGCGATCCGCCGGGCCCGGTTGGTGTCCGGCGGCTCCCTGGTGGCCGGCATGCAGGGCGCCATGTACGCGCTCGACTTCGGCCTGATCCGCGACATCGTGGTCGAGCGGGCGGCCATCGAGCGCGGCCACGTCAAGCCGACCGTCGGACGTGGCACCGGTCTGACTGCGCTGCTCTGGCGCGACCTGCAGCGGCTCACCCGGTTCCCTCGTCCGCTGATCGCGCTGGCCGCGAGCGTCGTCGCCCCTTATGCCCTGGACGCCCTCGGCATGACCACGCTGAATCCCTTCATCTCCGGGCTGATCCTGGTTGTGGTGTTGGTGCCGTTCCTGTCCATGCTGCGGGTGCTCAGCCGTACCGGCGGGCTGGCCCGGATGTTCCCGTTCCGAACCTCGCAGGTGCGCACGGTCGCGATGATGGTGCCGTTCCTGCTCGCCCTGGTGTGGCAGGCGGCGACCGTGCCCGCCTTCATCGGCATCACCTCCGGTGGGGCCGAGCGGACGCCGATCGACGGTCTGCAGGTCGCGCTGGTCACCGGCATTGCGGGCTGGCTCGGCGCCGTCCGCTGGGTGACGGCCAAGAAGGTCGACTTCGGCAGCCCGATGGTGGCCACCGAGTCGGGTGCGGTGCCGCCGACTCTGATCCTGAACCTGTTCCGGGGGCTCGACATGGTGGCCCTGATCACCGCCCCGGTGATGCTCGGTGCCTCGTCGCTGTACTCGTTCGGCCTAGCCATCGTGGCCTTCGTCTTCTTGCGCGGCACGTTCAACATGGACGAGATGAAGGTGCAGCAGGATCAGATCAAACGTGAGCAGGATGCCAAGAAGGCCGCGTCCGGCACGAAGATCAAGGTGCAGCGGCCGACTCGCTGAACGATTGGGGACGGTTCTTTTCCGTTCACTCTCCGGCGCCGGACGACTTGCGGCGCTGAACGATTGGGGACGGTTCTTTTCCGTTCACTCACGCCTGCGCCGGACGACTTGCGGCGCATTGGACGGTTCTTTTCCGTTCACTCACGCCTGCTGGTTTCCGAGGCGGACATCGACGGTGCTTTCCGGCCCGCTGAACGATAAGGAACCGTCCCCGATCGTTCAGCCGGGCACGCCGCTCAGCCGTGAACGAAAAGAACCGTCCCCGATCGTTCAGCCGGGCACGCCCCCCTAGCCGTGAACGAAGAGAACCGTCCCCGATCGTTCACCCGGGCAGGCCCCCCAGCCGTGAACGAAAAAGAACCGTCCCCAATGGTTCGGGCGACCGTGAACGAAAAAGAACCGTCCCCAATGGTTCAGTCGACCGTGAACGAAAAAGAACCGTCCCCGATCGTTCAGCCGATCAGGGCACTCACCATCGGGACGAGCTTCGCCTTCGTTTCGGCCAACTCCTCGACCGGGTCGGAGCCCTCGACGATGCCGCAGCCGGCGAACAGTTCGATCTGGCGGGGGTCGACGGGGTCGACCATGCCGCAGCGCAACGCGATCGCCCACTCGCCGTCGCCGTCGGAGTCGATCCAACCGACCGGGCCCGAATAGCGACCCCGGTCCAACCCCTCCAACTCGGCGATCGCCGCTCGGGCAACGGACGTCGGCGTGCCGCAGACCGCCGCGCTCGGATGCAGTGCCGCAGCCAGCCGCAACGACGACGCATCGTCGTGGGCGACCGCGGTCACGTCGGTGGCCAGGTGCAGCACGTTCGGCAACTCCAGCACGTAGGGCGACTCGGGCACGTTCATACCGGAGCACAGCGGCGCCAGCGCCTCGGCGACCGACGCAACCGCCAGCTCGTGCTCGGCCAGGTTCTTGGACGACCGGGCCAGCGAACTGGCCAGTTTCAGGTCGGTTTCCTCCGAGCCGCTACGCCGGATGGTGCCGGCCAGGATCCTCGACGTGGCCAATCCCCGTTCGCGGCGCAGCAGCATCTCCGGCGAGGCACCGACCAGACCGTCGACGGCATAGGTCCAGCAACTGGCGTAGTCGCGGGCCAGCGTGCCGACCAGGTGCCGGACGTCCAGCGGCTCGCTCGCCCGCGCCGTCACCGACCGGGCCAGCACCACCTTTTCCAGGCCGTTGCTCTCGATCCGCTTGACCGCCTCGGCGACCCGCCGGCACCAGCGCTCCTGTTCGGCCTGATCCGCGATCAACCGGACATCCTTCGGGGGCCGCGCCGGCGACGCGGGTTCGGGCAGCTCCAGTGCTCCGTCGCCGAGCACGGTCAACCACGCGTGCCCGCCGCGCCGGCCGATGATCATCCGCGGCACCAGCAGCCGTGAGACCGCCGTGGTGTGGTCGGGATCGAAGGTGAACGAGCCGAACGCCAGGGGGCCGGTGGCGGCCAGGCCGGGCAACTGGGTGGTGTGCTCGAGACCCTCCACCAGGGTGGTCCACCAGGCATCGGCCTCGGCCGGACCGGTGACATCGGTGCACGCGTAGCAACCCAACCCGACCATGCCCTCGTCGCGCCGGATCCAGGCCACCGACGTGTCATCCACTAGGTATTTCTGCAACGACCCAGGGTCGGAAATAGCGATGGTGCGAGCCATGGTGGAGGCGGCCGGAGGCGCAGAGATCACCCTCGAAGCTTAGCTATCTCGGCAGTACGCCCCGAATGGCTTGCGATGTCGATCCGTGCCTAGACTGACGATGCCCACAAGGCGACCAGCGAGCAACCACGAGGAGCGACATGTCCGAGGAGCAAGCGGACGTCATCGTCGTCGGGGCTGGCCCCGCCGGTGCGACGACGGCCTGCTGGCTCGCCGACCAGGGCCTGACGGTTGCCCTGCTCGAAAAGGGCACTTTTCCTCGCGACAAGGTCTGCGGCGACGGCCTCACGCCCCGTGCCACCAAACAGCTGCTCCGGCTCGGTATCGACGTGTCCGAAGAGGCCGGCTGGCTGCACAACAAGGGCCTGCGGGTCTACGGCGCTCGCGCCGAGCCGTTCGAGTTGCCCTGGCCGACGCTGGCCGAGTTTCCGTCCTTCGGGTTGGTCCGCAAGCGCGCCGACTTCGACGAGCTGCTCGCCGACAAGGCGGTCGAGAAGGGTGCCAACCTCTACCAGCAGGCGAACGTCACCGGTGCCGTTGTCGACGAGCGCACCGACCGGATCACCGGGGTCATCACCAAGGACGGCCGCACCTTCACCGCGCCGTACGTGGTGGCGGCGGACGGCAACAGCTCGCCGGTGGCCAGGTCGGTCGGGCTGCAGAAGAATGCCAGCCGCCCGATGGGGGTGGCCTGCCGTACCTACTTCACCTCGCCGCGCAGCGACGACGAGTGGATGGAGTCCTGGCTGCAACTGTGGGACGGCAAGCCGGGGGAGTCGAACCTGCTGCCGGGGTACGGCTGGATCTTCGGCATGGGCGACGGCACCTGCAACGTCGGGCTCGGCACCGTCGCCAGCACCGCGACGTCCCAGAAACTGAACTACCGCGAACTGCTGCAGACCTGGCTGGCGAACACTCCGACGGAGTGGGGATTCACCCCCGACAACCAGATCGGCCCGATCGCGTCCGCCGCGCTCCCGATGGCGTTCAACCGCAAGCCGGCCTACGCCCGCGGCCTGGTGCTGGTCGGCGACTCTGGTGGCATGGTGTCGCCGTTCAACGGCGAAGGCATCCCCTACGCGATGGAGGCCGGCGAGGCGGCGGCGGAGGCGATCGTCCGCGCCCACGCCGAAGGGCCCGGCAGCCGGGCCGCCGAGAAGGCACTGAACGGTTACCCCACCCGGCTCGCGCACGAATGGGGCGGCTACTTCCGGTTGGGGCAGATGTTCGTGTCGCTGATCGAACACCCCCAGGTGATGCGGCTGTGCACCCGCTACGGCCTGCCCCGCCCGACCTTGATGCGGTTCACGATCAAGTTGCTGGCTCACCTATACGACACCAAAGATGGTGATTGGATGGACCGCGTGATCCATTCGCTGTCGAGGGTGGTTCCAGCGGCATGACCGGACGGAGGCAACGATGAGTCCCTACATCCCGATCCTGGGGATCATGGCGCTGGCGGGCGGCTTTCTGGCCGTCTCCGTGGTGCTCAGCCTGCTGGTCGGCCCACGCCGCTACAACCGCACCAAGCACGACACCTACGAGTGCGGCATCGACCCGACTCCGGCCGCGGTCGGCGGTGGACGGTTCCCGGTGAAGTACTACATCACGGCGATGATGTTCCTGGTCTTCGACGTGGAGGTGGCCTTCCTCTACCCGTGGGCGGTGGCCTTCGACGACCTGGGCGTCTTCGGGTTCGGGGCGATGATGATCTTCCTCACCGTGCTGGGGGTCGCCTACTTCTACGAAATCAGGCGCGGGGGTCTCGAATGGGACTGACCTGCGGTATCGAGCGGGAGGCACGAAATGGGGCTTGAGGACAAGATTCCCCAGGGGGTGCTGCTGACCACGGTCGAAGGCATCTTCGGCTGGATGCGGCAGGCCTCGTTCTGGCCGGCCACCTTCGGGTTGGCCTGCTGCGCGATCGAGATGATGACCTACGGGGCACCCCGCTTCGACGCCGGACGCTGGGGTCAGGAGGTGTTCCGGGCCTCACCACGGCAGGCCGACCTGATGATCATCTCGGGCCGGGTCAGTCAGAAGATGGCCCCGGTGCTGCGCCAGGTCTACGACCAGATGCCCGAGCCCAAGTGGGTGATGGCGATGGGCGTGTGTGCCAGTTCCGGCGGCATGTTCAACAACTACGCCATCGTCCAGGGTGGCGACCACATCGTGCCGGTCGACATGTACGTGCCCGGTTGCCCGCCCCGTCCGGACATGCTGATCGATGCCATGTTCAAGCTGCGCAAAGAGATCGTGATGAAGCGTCCGATCGGCGCCCATGAGCTCGAAGAGATCGAAGCGCAGGAGAAGGCGGCGCTGGAGGCGATGGCCACGCACGAAATGAAGGGCCTGATGCGATGACCGACGACGCCAAGGCTCCCGGCGAAGAGAAGTCCGTCGACCAACCGGTCACCGGCTCCGATTCGGCGCCCGCGGCCGGCCTCGAGCGTGAGGACGCGCAGCCCGACGAGCAGTTGGACGCGGTCGCCCAGGTTCCCGTCGGCCCGCACGTGATCGAGACCCGTACCGGCATGTGGTCCAGCGGGTCGGGCGACACCTCCGGCTACGGCCGGATCGTCTCCGCGGTCGAGTTCCCCAATGCCGGCCTGCCCGACCATGGCTGGTACTCCGCGGCCACCGGACGACTGCTCAAGCTGGTACCGGACGGTCTGGTCCGGGTGGTGTTCGACCGCGGCGAGCTGACCTTCTTCGTTGCCCGCGAGAAGCTCACCGAGGTGATGCGCCAACTCCGCGACGACGCCCACCTGAGGTTCGAGTTCCTGCCCAGCGTCTCCGGAGTCAACTACCCCACCGACGAGGGCGCCGAGTTGCACGTGGCCTACCACCTGCAATCGATGACCCACAACCGCCGGCTGCGGGTTGAAACCACCTGCCCCGACGACGACCCGCACGTGCCCAGCGTGGTGCCGTTGTACCCGGCCGCCGACTGGCACGAGCGCGAGACCTTCGACATGTTCGGCATCGTCTTCGACGGCCACCCGCACCTGACCCGGATCCTGATGCCGGACGACTGGGTCGGGTTCCCGCAGCGCAAGGACTACCCACTCGGCGGCATTCCGGTGGAGTACAAGGGCGCCACCGTGCCGCCACCCGATGAGCGGAGGAGCTACCGATGAGCACCACCGACTTCTACGCCCAGCCCGGCGAAGAGACCGAAGGCACCGTCTACACCGCGATGGGCGGCGACTGGGCCGATATCGCCGCTGAGCAGGCGGAGCGGTCCGACGAGATCCTGGTGGTCAACATGGGCCCGCAGCACCCGTCCACCCACGGCGTGCTCCGGCTGATCCTGGAGTGCGACGGCGAAACCGTGCTGAGCATCCGTCCGGGTATCGGCTTTCTGCACACCGGTATCGAGAAGAACATGGAGTACCGCACCTGGACGCAGGGCTCCACCTTCGTCACCCGGATGGACTACGTGGCGCCGATCTTCAACGAGGTCGCCTACTGCCTGGGCGTCGAGCGACTGCTCGGCATCGAGGACGACATCCCAGAGCGCGCCACGGTGCTCCGGGTGCTGATGATGGAGCTGAACCGGATCTCGTCGCATCTGGTCTGCATCGGCACCGGCGGCATGGAGATCGGTGCGCTGACCGTGATGACCATCGGCTTCCGCGAGCGGGAAATGATCCTCGACTTTTTCGAGGCGGTCACCGGGCTGCGAATGAACCATGCCTATGTACGGCCCGGCGGGGTGGCCGGCGACCTGCCCGAGACCGGCATCGCGCAACTGCGCGAGCTGATCGTCTGGCTGCACAAGCACCTGCCCGAGTACGCCGCCTTCTGCAACGAGAACCCGATCTTCAAGATGCGGATGATCGGCATCGGGCACCAGGACCTGGCGGCCTGCATGGCGCTCGGCGTCACCGGTCCGGTGCTGCGCTCCACCGGCTACGACTGGGACCTGCGCAAGCAGCAGCCCTATTGCGGCTACGAGACCTACGACTTCGACACCGTCGCGTGGCATCCCGAGGACGGCTGGGCGCCCAGCGACAGCTACGCCCGGTTCCGGATCCGGCTCGACGAGATGTGGCAGAGCCTGCGGATCGTCGAGCAGTGCGCCGATCGACTGGAAGCGTCCCGCGGGAAGCCCGTGATGGTGGCCGACCCGAAGATCGCCTGGCCGGCCCAGTTGGCCATCGGTCCGGACGGCCAGGGCAACAGCCACGAGCACATCAAGCACATCATGGGCGAGTCCATGGAGGCGCTGATCCACCACTTCAAGATCGTCACCGAGGGCTTCCGGGTACCCCCCGGCCAGGTCTACGTGCCGATCGAGAGCCCCAAGGGCGAGATCGCCTGCCATGTGGTCTCCGACGGCGGCACCCGCCCGTTCCGGGTGCACATGCGCGACCCCGGGTTCAATCACCTGCAGTCCGTGCCGATCCAGTGCGAGGGCGGCATGATCTCGGACGTGGTCGTGGCGGTCGGTTCGCTCGACCCGGTGATGGGAGGGGTGGACCGATGAGCACCTGTCTGCGGGTCCAGCCTGTCGAGACCTCGCTTCCGCGGCGGGAGCGGCGCCCTCGTCCCGCCCTTGCGAGCCTCGTCCTCGCAGGCTCGGGCGAGTTCGCAAACGCCCGACCCACCCTGACGAGGGCGCCCCTCCCGCCGCTGCACGGTGCAGCCTCGGGGCGGAGTACCTCAAGGCATCGGGTCCCAGGTTCCTCGGCCAGCACCGGGTCGAGTCGGCCCACCACGACCACTTCGGCGAGGAGTGAGGGACTATGAGCGGGCACGAGTTCCAGTCCTGGTTCCCGGAGTCGGGCTCGATCGACTACGAGGACACCTCGACCTCGATCACCGAGGCGACGATGGAAGAGATGCGGCAGATCGCCGCGCGCTATCCGCAGAAACGTTCCGCGCTGCTGCCGATGCTGCATCTGGTGCAGAGCGTGGACGGACGAGTCAGCGCCGCGGGTGTGCAGGCCTGCGCCGAGATTCTCGAGATCACCACCGCCCAGGTCAGCGGGGTGGCCACCTTCTACACCATGTACCGGCGTCGTCCGGGTGGCCGGCACCACGTCGGGGTCTGCACCACCGCGCTGTGTGCGGTGATGGGCGGCGACTACCTGCTCGACCAGGTCGGCGAGCGGCTGGGCATCCACGAGGGTGAGACCACCGCCGACGGCGTCTTCTCGCTGGAGCGGATCGAATGCAACGCCGCCTGTGACTTCGCCCCGGTGATCATGGTCAACTGGGAGTTCTTCGACAACATGACCCCCGAGAAGGCGGACGAGTTGCTCGCCTCGATCGCCTCCGGAGCGAAGGTGCGGTCCCCGCGTGGGGCGACGCTGACCTCGTGGCAGGAGGCCGAACGGGTGCTGGCCGGGTTTCCGGACGGCCGCGCCGATGAGGGCCCGGCGGCCGGCGAGCCGTCGCTGCTGGGCCTGCGGGTGGCCCGCGAGCGCGGCTGGAAGGCGCCGGACGTGCCACCGCCAGTGCCGACCTCGGACGAGGCCGCACACGAGCCGGAAGGTGCCAAATGACTGATCCGCTGACCCCCGTCCTGACCGCCAACTGGGGCGATGAGCGGGCCTGGAAGCTGACCAACTACGAACGCCGGGGCGGCTACCAGGCCCTGCGCAAGGCACTGGGCAGCACCCCTGACGAGGTGACGAACACGGTCAAGGACTCCGGTCTGCGCGGCCGTGGCGGCGCCGGTTTCCCGACCGGCATGAAGTGGTCGTTCGTGCCCAAGGACAACCCGAACCCCAAGTACCTGGTGGTGAACGCGGACGAGTCCGAGCCCGGCACCTGCAAAGACATGCCGCTGATGCTGGCCAGCCCGCACACCCTGGTCGAGGGCGTGATCATCTCGTCCTACGCGATCGGCTGCGCGTACGCCTTCATCTATTGCCGGGGCGAGGTGCTGCAAGTGGTGCGGCGGCTGCAGCAGGCCGTCCGCGAGGCGTACTCGGCCGGATACGCCGGCAAGAACATCCTGGGCAGCGGCTACGACCTCGAGGTGGTTGTCCACTCCGGCGCGGGTGCCTACATCTGCGGCGAGGAGACCGCGCTGCTCGACTCGCTGGAGGGTCGCCGCGGCCAGCCCCGGCTGCGTCCGCCGTTCCCGGCGGTGGCCGGCCTGTACGCGTCGCCAACGGTGGTCAACAACGTCGAGTCGATCGCGTCCGTGCCGTCGATCATCGATCGTGGCGCCAGCTGGTTCCAGACCATGGGCACCGAGAAGTCCAAGGGCATGACCATCTACTCACTGTCGGGGCACGTTCAGCGTCCCGGCCAGTTCGAGGCGCCGCTCGGGGTCACCCTGCGGGAGTTGCTCGACCTGGCCGGCGGCATCCGCGAAGGCCACCAGCTCAAGTTCTGGACCCCCGGTGGCAGTTCCACGCCGATCCTCACCGCCGAGCACCTCGACCTGCCGCTGGATTACGAGGCGATGGCCGCCGCCGGCAGCATGCTCGGCACCAAGGCCCTGCAGTGCTTCGACGAGACCACATCGGTGGTGCGCACCACCCTGCGCTGGATCGAGTTCTACAAGCACGAGTCCTGCGGCAAGTGCACGCCGTGTCGAGAGGGCGCCTGGTGGCTGGTCCAGATCCTGAAGAAGTTCGAGGCCGGCAAGGCTGAGAGCGGCGACATCGAGAAGCTGCTCGACATCGCCGACGACATCGGCGGCCGGTCGTTCTGCGCCCTCGCCGACGGCGCCGTCGCCTGCCTGACCAGTGCGATCAAGCACTTCAGGGACGAGTTCGAGCAGGGCATGAAGACGCCGGCGTGGGAACTGTTCCCCTATGCCAAGAGCGCCCTGTTCGAGATTCGGGAAGGAGCGCACGTATGACCGTCACCGCCAAGCCGGGCGAGATCGTCGCCAGCGACCTGATCACCGTCTTCATCGACGGCACCGAGGTGCAGGTGCCGAAGGGCACCCTGGCGATCCGGGCCGCCGAGATGATCGGCGTCGCCATCCCGCGGTTCTGCGACCATCCGCTGCTCGACCCGGTCGGCGCCTGCCGGCAGTGCCTGGTCGAGGTGCCCGACATGGGCAACGGGCGGGGGATGCCCAAACCACAGGCATCCTGCACCCTGGAATGCGCGCCGGGCATGAAAATCCTCACCCAGGAGGCCTCCGCGGTCGCGGCAAAGGCACAGAAGGGCATGATCGAGTTTCTGCTGATCAACCACCCGCTGGACTGCCCGATCTGTGACAAGGGCGGCGAGTGCCCGCTGCAGAACCAGGCGATGAGCACCGGCGCCGGCGAGTCGCGGTACGAAGGTGTCAAGCGGACCTTCCCCAAGCCGGTCAGCATCTCGGCCCAGATCCTGCTCGACCGGGAGCGCTGCATCCTGTGCGCCCGGTGCACCCGGTTCTCCGAGCAGATCTCCGGCGACCCGTTCATCACGCTGGTGGAGCGCGGCGCGCTGCAGCAGGTCGGCTTCTACGAGGACCAGCCGTACAACTCCTACTTCTCCGGCAACGTGATCCAGATCTGCCCGGTCGGTGCCCTGACCAGCACCTCCTACCGGTTCCAGTCCCGTCCGTTCGACCTGGTCAGCACGCCGACCACCTGCGAGCACTGCGCCGGCGGCTGCCAGTTGCGCAGCGACCACCGGCACTTCCAGGTGAAGCGCAGGTTGGCCGGCGACGCGCCCGAAGTGAACGAGGAGTGGAACTGCGACAAGGGCCGGTTCGCCTTCAAGTCCGCTCGCGGTGACGACCGGCTGACCCGTCCGCTGATCCGTGAGAACGGGCAGCTGCGGGTGGCGTCCTGGCCCGAGGCGATCGACGCCGCCGTGGCGGGGCTGAAGCGGGCCGGGTCCCGGATCGGCGTGCTCACCGGTGGCCGGCTGACCCTGGAGGACGCCTACGGCTACGCCAAGTTCGCCCGCACCGTGCTGGGCACCAACAACATCGACTTCCGCTCCCGTCCGCACAGCGCCGAGGAGGCCACCTTCCTGGCCAACCGGGTGGCCGGACGGGTGCTCGACAACGACCTGGTCAGCTACACCGCCCTGCAGGGCGCCAAGCAGGTGATCCTGGTCGCCCTCGAGCCGGAGGAGGAGGCCGCCATGGTCTTCCTGCGGCTGCGCAAGGCGGTCCGCAAGAACCACACCAAGGTGGTCACCCTCGCGCCGTACGCGTCCAATGGTTCGGTGAAGCTCAAGGCCGACGTGATTGCCACCGTCCCCGGCACCGAACCCGAGGCGCTGGCCGCCCTGAGCGCCGACGCCGACACCATCCTGCTGGTGGGTGAGCGGGCCGCGGTGATTCCCGGGGCCCTGACCGCCGCCGCCCAGTTCGCGGACGACACGGGCGCTCGGTTGGCCTGGATTCCGGCCCGCGCGGGTGATCGTGGCGCGGTCGAGGCCGGCTGCCTGCCCAACCTGCTGCCGGGTGGACGTCCGGTCGCCGACGTGTTGGCCCGGGTCGACGTGCAGGCCGCCTGGGGCTCGGACACCCTGCCCGCTGCGGTCGGCCTGGACGCCGACGCGCAACTCGCTGCCGCTCGCGGTGGCCTGGCACTCCTGGTCGCTGGACTGGAACCGTCCGACTTCAGCAGCGCTGCCGAGGTCCGCGAGGGCCTGGAGCAGGCGCCGTTCGTGATCAGCCTCGAGCAGCGGCTGAGCGAGGTAACGGAACGGGCGGACGTGGTCTTCCCGATCGCCCTGATCGAGGAGCGTCCCGGCCACTTCATGAACTGGGAGCACCGCCGCGGCACCGTGAACACGGTGATCCGGCAGGCCAACCAGCCGATGACCGACCTTCGCGTGCTGGCCGCCCTGGCCGACGCGCTCGGCCGGCCGCTGGGCATCCGGACGGCCCGGCAGGCACTGGCCGAACTGGACGAGCTGGGTACCTGGGAGGGTTCTCGCGAGCCGCTCAGCCGCAATCGCGGCGTGGCGGCACCGGCCGCCGGCGAGGTCGCACTGGCCACCTGGCGCGAACTGATCGACGGCTCGCGAGCGGTCGACAACGAGCCGGCCCTGCAGGCGACGGCGAAGCCGGTGCTGGCCCGCACCTCACCCGAGGTGGCGAACGAGTTCGGCCTGGCCGGCCACGTGACCGTAGGCGGCAGCGGCGGCTGGATCACGCTGCCGCTCGAAATCGTGCCGGGCATGGCCGCTGACACCGTGTGGCTGCCGGCCCATGCACCCGACACACCGTTGTCGGAGCTCGGCCTGGTGCACGGTGACAGCGTCAGCGTGAGCAGTCCCGGCGCAGCCGTCCAGTCAGGTGAAGGAGGTGCCGCATGACCCCGCTCGACCTCTCGGTGTTCGGCAACGACCCGTGGTGGATGGTGCTGATCAAGGTCGTCGTGTTGTTCGTGGTGCTATTGGTCTGGACGATCTTCAACGTCTGGTACGAGCGCCGGCTGGTGGGCAAGATGCAGCACCGGCTCGGCCCGATCATGAACGGCCCGTTCGGCCTCGGCCAAGCGCTCGCCGACGGCACCAAACTGCTGATCAAAGAGGACTTCAGGCCCAAGTCGGCCGACCGCATTCTGTTCACCCTGGCTCCGCTGATCGCCGGCACCGCAGCCTTTTCGGCCTGGGCGGTGATCCCGTTCGGCGGCGAGGTTCAGATCTTCGGCGTGACCACCCGGCTGCAGACCACCGACCTGCCGATCTCGGTGCTGGTCATCCTGGCCGTCGCGTCGGTCGGCATCTACGGCTTCGTGCTGGCCGGCTGGTCGTCCAACTCGCCCTATTCGCTGCTCGGCGCGCTGCGCAGCTCGGCCCAGATGATCAGCTACGAGCTCAGCATGGGCCTGGCCCTGGTGGCGGTGTTCCTCTACAGCCGGTCGATGTCCACCTCCGAGATCGTCGGGGTGCAGGGCCAGCCGTTCGTGGTCGACTTCAACCTTTTCGGCAACCCGGTACACCTGGACTGGGGGCTGCAGAACTGGTTCTTCCTGCAGCTGTTCCCGTCGTTCGCGATCTACGTGATCTCGATGGTCGGCGAGACCAACCGGGCGCCTTTCGACCTGCCCGAGTGTGAGTCCGAACTGGTCTCCGGCTACTTGACCGAGTACAGCGGCTTTCGCTACGCGACCTACTTCCTGGCCGAGTACATCAACATGGCCACGGTGTCCGCGGTGGCTACCACGTTGTTCCTCGGCGGCTACCACGCGCCCTGGCCGCTGAACCTGATCCCGGCCCTGGACCAGGGCTGGTGGGGTCCGGTCTGGTTCGTGCTCAAGGTGCAACTGCTGATCTCGCTGTTCGTCTGGCTGCGTGGCACCCTGCCGCGGTTCCGCTACGACCAGTTCATGAACCTGGGCTGGAAGTGGCTGATTCCGATCTCGCTGGTCTGGGTGATGGTGATCGCGACGGTGCGGATCGCCCGGGCCGAGAACTGGTTCGCCAACCCGCTGGTGATCGGCGTGCTGGTCGTGGTGGTGGTCGCCCTGTTCGCACTCTGGTGGTTGCTGGATCGAGAACCCGAGCCGTACGAAGAGCAACCGGCTGGCGCCTTCGACGCCTTCGCCGGCGGCTACCCGGTGCCCCCGATGCCCGGCCAGAAGCTGCCCGAGTTGGCGGACGTGGTACCCGCCCGAGTCGACGCCGAAAGGACGGACGCCTGATGGCCTCGTTCGCAGACCCATGGGCCGGCTTCGGAGTCACCTTCCGAACCATGTTCCGCAAGACCTTCACCCAGGGCTACCCCGAGGCGGGCAAGGTCAAGGTCACCGCACCGCGGTTCCACGGCCGGCACCAGCTGAACCGCTGGCCGGACGGACTGGAGAAGTGCGTCGGTTGTGAGCTGTGCGCGTGGGCCTGCCCCGCGGACGCGATCTACGTCGAGGGTGCCGACAACACCGACGAGGCCCGATTCTCGCCCGGGGAACGGTACGGGTCGGTGTACCAGATCAACTACCTGCGCTGCATTCTGTGCGGCTTGTGCATCGAGGCCTGCCCGACCCGCGCGCTGACCATGACCAACGACTTCAAGTTGGGCGACACCTCCCGCGAGAAGCTGATCTACACCAAGGACCGGCTGCTCGCCCCGCTGCTTCCCGGCATGGAGGAGCCGCCGCACCCACGCCGGCTGGGCAATGACGAGCAGACCTACTTTCTGGGTCTGCCCAAGACCGGAGCGGCCGACACCCGAACGGCCGGCTTCGAGGTCGGTGACACCCGATGAACGTGGTGTTCTGGATCTGCGGACCGTTCATGGTGCTCGGCGGGCTGGGTCTGATCCTGTTCCGCAAGGCCGTCTACTCGGCCTTGTCGATGGCGTTCGCGATGATCAACCTGGCCGCTCTGTACGCGTCCCTGGACGCGCCGTTCCTGTTCGCGATCCAGATCATCGTCTACACCGGGGCGGTGCTGATGCTGTTCCTGTTCGTGCTGATGCTGGTCGGTGTCGACACTCCCGACTCGATCGTGGAGACGATCAGGGGGCAGCGCATCCTGTCCGCCCTGGGCGCATTGGGCCTGCTCGGCCTGATGATCTTCTCGATCGGCGGCGCGGTCACCGGGCAGCCCGTCACCATGGAGGGCGCCACGGTCGCGGCCGGCGGCAACGTCCAGGGGGTCGCTGAGGTGTTGTTCGGACGCTACGTCTGGGTGTTCGAGCTGACCTCCGCGTTGCTGATCACCGCGGCCGTCGGGGCGATGATCCTGGCCCACGCCCAGCGCACCAAGCCGAAGCTCGGCCAGCGGGAGCATGCCGAGGCCCGGATGAAGGCGTACGCGGAGAGCGGTTCGCACCCCGGCTCGCTGCCGAACTCCGGCGTGTTCGCCACCAGCAACTCGATCGCCACCCCGGCCCTGCTGCCCGATGGCACCATCTCCCAGGCGTCGGTGAGCAAGACGCTGACCGAGCGCGGCGTCCAGCTGGACAGCGTCCAACTGCGCCAGGTCACCGCGGACGCGTTCGCGGAGGCGGAACGCATCCAGGACGAGGAAGAGGAGGAGCGGTGATCGACCAGTACCTCTACCTTTCCGTGATCCTGTTCGTGATCGGCGCGGTCGGTGTGATGATCCGGCGCAACGCGCTGGTGGCGTTCATGTCGGTCGAGCTGATGCTGAACGCCGCGAATCTGGCTCTGGTCGCCTTCGCCTGGCACCACGGCAGCTTCGACGGCCAAGTGGCCAGCTTCTTCGTGATGGTGGTGGCCGCGGCCGAGGTGGTCGTCGGGCTGGCGATCATCGTGAGCATCTACAAGACCCGACGCTCGACCTCGGTCGACAACGCGAACCTGCTGAATCAGTGAGGCTGCGCATGCTCTACACGATCCACACGCATCCCCCGATGGAGGCGACGGCATGACCGGCCTGGAAATCGTCGACCCGGTGGCGGCCACCGGGTTGTTCGGCTACGCCTGGCTGATGATCGCGCTGCCGGCGCTGGGCGCGGTGCTGCTGCTCGGGTTCGGACGCTTTCTGGGCAAGTCCGGCCCGGTCCTGGCGGTCGCCACCATCGCCGGTTCGTTGGCCCTCGCGGTCGCATTGTTCGTTCAGTTGCTCGCGGCCCCGGTGGAGCAGCGGGCCGTCGCGGCCCACCTGTACACCTGGTTCGCCACCGGCAGCTGGCAGGTCGACGTCGGCCTTCTGGTCGACCAACTCTCCATCCTGTTCTGCCTGTTGATCACCGGGGTCGGCGGCCTGATCCACGTCTACTCGCTGGGTTACCTGGCCCACGACGAACGCAAGACCAGGTTCTTCGGCTACCTCAACCTTTTCGTCGCCGCCATGCTCACCCTGGTGCTGGCCGACAACTACCTGGTGCTGTTCGTCGGTTGGGAGGGCGTCGGGCTGGCGTCCTACCTGCTGATCGGGTTCTGGCAGTACAAGCCGTCCGCCGCCGCCGCGGCCAAGAAGGCCTTCGTGATGAACCGGGTCGGCGACCTGGGTATGGTGCTCGCGATTTCGGCCATGCTCGCCCAGGTGGGCTCCTCGTCGTTCGTGGACGTCAACCATGGCGCCGAACTCCTGACCGGCCCGTGGGTGACCGCCATCGGCCTGCTGTTGCTGCTCGGAGCGTGCGGCAAGTCGGCCCAGGTGCCGCTGCAGGCCTGGCTGCTGGAC
Organism: uncultured Actinomycetota bacterium; assembly: GCA_963723605.1. Classification (GTDB taxonomy): domain Bacteria; phylum Actinomycetota; class Actinomycetes; order Propionibacteriales; family Propionibacteriaceae; genus Micropruina. Next base: position 157,042 of record CAVRRM010000006.1, read on the forward strand.
GCCATGGAGGGCCCAACCCCCGTGTCCGCCCTGATCCACGCGGCCACCATGGTCACCGCCGGCGTCTACCTGGTGGTCCGCAGTCACGCGATCTTCGACCTCAGTGCCGATGCCCGACTGGCCGTGGTCATCGTCGGAACGGTCACCCTGCTCGCCGGCGCCTGGATCGGCACCAGCAAGGACGACATCAAGAAGGTGCTGGCCGGGTCCACGATGAGCCAGATCGGCTACATGATGCTGGCCGCCGGCATCGGCCCGGCCGGGTACGCCTTCGCGATCTTCCACCTGCTCACCCACGGCGCCTTCAAGGCCAACATGTTCCTCGGCGCCGGCTCGGTGATGCACGGCATGAACGACGACGTCGACATGCGGCACTACGGGGGTCTGTGGAGGTACCTGCCGATCACCTTCTGGACCTTCGCCTGCGGGTACCTGGCGATCATCGGCTTCCCGCTCACCTCCGGCTACTTCTCCAAGGACCACATCATCGAGGCCGCCTTCGACCAAAGCGCCCTGGTCGGCACCCTGGCCCTGCTCGGCGCCGGCGTCACCGCGTTCTATATGACCCGGTTGATGCTGATGACCTTCGGAGGCAAGAAGCGCTGGCTGGACGGCGTGCACCCCCATGAGTCACCGGCGGTGATGACCATTCCGCTGATCGTGCTGGCCGCGCTCAGCCTGGTCGCCGGTGCGGTGATGAACTGGTGGATCCAGGACTGGCTCGAGCCGGCCGCCGGCAACCATCCCCACGAGGTGGAACTGTTGCCCACCCCGATCGGCTGGCTGACCATGCTGGTGGTCGCCGCCGGCGTCCTGATCGGATGGCTGGTCTTCGGCCGCAAGCCGATCCCGGGCGTCGCACCGCAGGGCAGCGTGATCACCGTGGCCGGCCGCAACGAGTTGTACGGCAACGCCGTGAACAACACGCTGGTGGTGCAGCCGGTGCTCGGCCTCTCCCGTGGGGCGATCGCCACCGACGACAAGGCGCTGGACGGCTTCGTCGGGCTGATCACCAACGCCATCGGTGGGCTGAGCGAGTTCGGCCGCAGGGCGCAGAACGGGTACGTCCGTAGCTACGCGCTGACCATGGTGCTCGGGGCGCTAGTGGTCGGTGCCGTGTTGATCCTCGGCCTGGCCGGCTGAGGGAGGAGATCAGATGAACATCCCCTGGCTCACCCTGGTCGGCCTCATTCCCCTGCTCGGGGCACTCGTGCTGGCCTTGCCGGTGCGGGGTTCCGCGCGCTGGATCGGCATGGGCTTCTCGTTGCTCACCCTGGCCGTTTCGGTCGTGGTAGCGGCGCAGTACCTGGCCGGCACCGAGCTCAGCGTCCGGCAGCCCTGGATCAAGGCCTTCGGTGCCTACTGGGCGCTCGGCCTGGACGGTATGGGCCTGCTGATGGTGCTGATGACCGCAATCCTGACCCCGATCGTGTTGTTCGCCGAATGGGGCATCCAGGGCCACGGAAGATGGAACGCTCAAGGCTATTTCGCCATGGTGCTGGCCCTGCAGGGCACGGCGATCTACACCTTCCTGGCCAACGACGTGCTGCTGTTCTACGTGTTCTTCGAAGCCACCCTGATTCCGATGTACTTCCTGATCGGCGGCTTCGGTGGGCTCGGCCGGCGGGTCGCCGCGCTGAAGTTCCTGATGTTCAACCTGGTCGGCGGCTTCATTCTGCTGGCGTCGGTGATCGGCCTGTTCGCCTTCTCCGCCGGGCAGGGCGGCACGCCGAGCTACCTGCTCAGCGACCTGGCCGGGCTGTCCATCCCCACCGAGGCCGGGCGCTGGCTGATGGTCGGCTTCCTGATCGCCTTCATCATCAAGGCGCCGATGGTGCCGCTGCACACCTGGCTGCCGACCGCCGCCGAGCAGGCCACGCCCGGCTCGTCCACGCTGATGGTCGGCATTCTGGACAAGATCGCCACCTTCGCCATGATCAAGTTCTGCATCGGACTGTTTCCCGAGGCAAGTGCCTGGGTGGCACCGGTGATGATCGGCCTGGCCCTGATCTCGATCATCTACGGAGCAGTGGCGGCGATCGCGTCCACCAACCTGCTGCGGCTGGTTTCCTACACCTCGGTCAGCCACTTCGGCTTCATGGTGCTGGGTATCTACGTCTTCACCACCCAGTCGATCAACGGAACGATCTTCTTCATGGTGAACCACGGCTTCTCCACCGCCGCGCTGTTCCTGGCCGTCGGCTTCATGATCAAGCGCCGCGGTTCGGCCGACATCTCCGACTTCGGCGGGGTCGAGAAGGTCACCCCGGTGCTGGCCGGTGGCGTCCTGCTGGCCGCACTGTCGGCGATCTCACTGCCGGGTATGGCAACCTTCGTGAGTGAGTTCCTGGTGATTGCCGGAACGTGGTCGCGGGAACCCTGGGTGGCGGCCGTGGCCGCGCTCGGCATCGTGCTGGCCGCAACCTACGGGCTGCGGATGTACCAGCGGACGATGACCGGCCCGGTCACCGACGACACCGCGAAACACTTCACCCGAGATCTGGACGGACGTGAGCGCGCCGTGTTGATCCCGGTGATCGGGGTGCTGCTGGTGTTCGGCTTCGTGCCGGCACCGATCATGAACCTGGCCGAGCCGACCGCAAAGGCCGCGATGCAACGCATCGCGCTCGAGGACCCGGTTGCACCCGCGAAGGGAGAGAAGTGATGACGACCACCGTCGTGTTCGAGTGGCGTGCACTCGCGCCGGTGCTGCTGGTGCTGATCGCCGCGATCCTGGGCATTCTGGCCGAAGCGGTTGTGCCCAAGGCGCACCGGTTCTTCGCCCAGGTGTTCCTGACCGTGGCCAGCATCGTGGTCGCCCTGTTCTTCCTGGTCACCAACTGGCGGCGCGGTCTTGGCGGCCCGGTGGCGATGGGCTCGATGATGCTGGACAGCCCGACCTACTTCATCTGGGGCGCCCTGCTGGTTTTCGGCCTGATGGCGATCCTGGTCTTCGCCGAACGCCAGCTCAACGGCGGGGTCAGCACGTTCGCAGCCTCGGCCGCCACCGTCCCTGGTAGCCGGGCCGAGGCCGAGGCGTCCGCCGCCCGCCTCGAGCACACCGAGGTCTTTCCCTTGGCCCTGTTCGCACTCGGCGGCATGATGGTCTTTCCGGCGTCCGCCGATCTGATCACCATGTTCGTCGCCCTCGAGGTGTTCTCGCTTCCGCTCTACCTGATCTGCGGCATGGCCCGGCGACGCCGGCTGCTTTCCCAGGAGGCGGCGCTGAAGTACTTCCTGCTCGGCGCGTTCAGTTCCGCGTTCTTCCTGTTCGGGGTGGCGCTGCTGTACGGCTACGCCGGCTCCTTCGACCTGAGCGCGATCGCCACCGCCGTGCAGAACCCGACCATGGGTCACGGCATCCTGGTCGCCGGGATGGCGATGCTGGGCGTCGGGCTGCTGTTCAAGGTCGGCGTGGTGCCGTTCCACAACTGGACGCCCGATGTGTACATGGGCGCTCCCACGCCGGTTACCGGGTTCATGGCGATCTGCACCAAGCTGGCCGCGATCGGGGCCACCATGCGGGTCTTCTACGTCGCCCTGGCCGGCGAGCGATGGTCATGGCAGCCGCTGCTGGCGGTGCTGGTGGTGGTCACCATGGTGGTCGGTGCGGTTTGGGGCCTGACTCAAACCGACATCAAGCGCACCCTTGCCTACAGCTCGATCGCCCACGCTGGGTTCATCATGACCGCCGTGGTCGGGGCCAGCGTCGGCTCGCCGACCAGTCCGCTGGACTCGTTGTCGTCCGCGCTGTTCTACCTGGTCGCCTACGGCCTGGCCAGCGTCGGCGCGTTCGCGATCGTCACCATGGTGCGCACCCAGTCCGGTGAGGCCAACTCGATCGCCAGCTGGTCCGGCCTGGGCCGGACCAACCCTCTGCTGGCCGGCATCTTCGCGCTGTTCATGCTCAGCTTCACCGGCATCCCGCTGACCGCCGGCTTCATCGGCAAGTGGGCAGTGTTCAGCGCGGCCTGGCGGGGCGGTTTCGACTGGCTGGTGATCGTCGCCGTGCTGCTCAGCCTGGTGGCCGCCGTGTTCTACCTGCGGATCATCGTGGTGATGTTCTTCGGCGAACCTGCCGAGGGTGTCGAGGTGGGCCGGGCCAGTGCTTTCACCTGGCTGCCGATCGCGATTTCGGCGCTCGGCGTGGCCCTGCTCGGTGTCTTCCCCGGGCCGGTGCTCGACCTGGCCACCGTGGCCGGTACCTTCATCCGCTGAGGCTAAGCTGGGGCACGCCCGCCTGAACAAGGAGAAGAGTGACTCTCGAGATCGGTGTCGACTCAACGTTCGCGCAGTCCGTCGGCAACCGCCTCAGCGCCATCGAGGATCGCCTGACCGACTCCGCGTTCGGTCGCACGCCCTTCGTCACCGAGGTGGCCTCCCACATCATCAACGCGGGGGGCAAGCGGTTCCGTCCGGTGCTGGTGGTGCTCGCCTCGCAGCTGTACCCCGGCGCCGACTCGGACGAGGTGGAGCGCGCGGCCCTGGTGGTCGAACTCACCCACGTGGCCAGCCTGTACCACGACGACGTGATGGACGAGGCCGAGTTGCGCCGCGGCACCGAAAGTGCCAACCATCGCTGGAACAACTCGGTGGCGATCATGATCGGCGACTTCCTGTTCGCCCGGGCGTCCTCGATCGTGGCCACCCTCGGCGTCGAGTACGTGGCCCTGCAGGCCGACACGTTCGCGCGGCTCGTCCAGGGCCAGATCGCGGAGACCCGCGGCCCGCAGCCCGGCGACGACCCGGTCGCCCACTACCTGCAGGTGGTGGCCGACAAGACCGGATCGCTGATCGCGACCTCTGCGGTGTTCGGTGGCATGGTCTGCGGCGCTCCGCCGCAGGTGCTGCACGCGTTGGCCGCCTTCGGCGAAGAGCTCGGGGCGGTCTTTCAGCTCAGCGACGACGTGATCGACATCGAGAGCGACTCCACCGGCAAGACTCCCGGCACCGACCTGCGTGAGGGCGTGCCCACGTTGCCGACTCTCCTGGTCAAGGCGGGGGCGGACGCGTCCGACGACCGGTTACGCCAGCTGATCGACGGCCAGATCGATGATCCGGACGATTTGGCCGAGGCACTGCGGCTGATGCGGGCCAATCCGGCCCTCGCTTCTGCCCGGGACGAGGTGGAACGACGGGCCCGGTTGGCCAAGAACCACCTGTCCGTGTTGCCCGAGGGTGACGCCCGTGACGCCCTGTTCGAACTCTGCGATCAGATCGTTTCGCGTAGCACCTGATCGTCCATCGCAGTCTCCCGTGCTTGCAACCCCATCCAGCGGGCGGCAGACTCAACCCGACAAGCCGTGCAGCACAACCCTGGAGTGATCACATGCCCCGTCCCCACGTAGTCATCATCGGGTCCGGCTTCGGTGGGTTGTTCTCCGCCCGGGCGCTGGCCAAGGCCGATGTCGATATCACTCTGATCAGCAAGACCACCGCGCATCTTTTCCAGCCGCTGCTCTACCAGGTGGCCACCGGAATCCTGTCCAGTGGTGAGATCGCCCCCGCCACCCGCGACATCCTGGCCCGGCAGAAGAACGCCAAGGTGCTGCTGGGCGAGGTCGGCAGAATCAACCTGGACTCCCGGATCGTGATCGGCGAGAAGCTGTCCAAGCAGATCATTCTGCGCTACGACTACCTGATCGTCGCCGCCGGCGCGGGCCAGTCGTACTTCGGCAACGACCACTTCGCCACCTTCGCCCCCGGCATGAAAAGCATCGACGACGCTCTCGAACTGCGCGCCCGGATCTTCGGCGCGCTGGAGATGGCCGAGCTCAGCCAGGACGCCGCCGAGCGTCGCTCGCTGATGACCTTCGTGGTGGTCGGCGCCGGACCCACCGGCGTCGAGCTCGCCGGCCAGATCGTCGAACTGTGCCACAAGACCCTCTACGAGTGCTTCCGCAACATCGACACCAGGCAATGCCGGGTGCTGCTGCTGGACGCCGCGCCGGTGGTGCTGCCGCCGTTCGGCGAGAAGTTGTCCGCGGCCGCGCACAAGGAGCTGGAGCGGATCGGTGTCGAGATCAAGCTGAACGCGATGGTGACCAACCTCGACGCAACCGGCCTCGACCTCAAGCACAAGGACGGCAGCACCGAACGGGTCGACGCGATCTGCAAGGTGTGGGCCGCCGGCGTGCAGGCCAGCCCGCTGGGCAAGACCCTGGCGGAGCAGTCCGGCATCGAGGTCGATCGGGCCGGAAGGGTTCCGGTGCTGGAAGACCTGACCCTGCCCGGGCACCCTGAGGTGTTCGTGATCGGCGACATGATGAGCCTCGACCGGCTGCCCGGTGTCGCCCAGGTGGCCATCCAGGGCGCTCGCTACTCGGCGAAGAAGATCCTTGCCGACCTCGGTGGCACTCCGGTGACGGAGAAGTTCAGCTACAAGGACAAGGGTTCGATGGCAGTGATCAGCCGGTTCGGCGCCGTCGCCAAGATCAACGAGAAGATGCAGTTCAGCGGTTTCCTGGCCTGGGTGTCATGGCTGGCCCTGCACCTGATCTACGTGGTCGGCTTCAAGAACCGGATCACCACCCTGCTGCACTGGACGATCACCTTCCTCGGCCGGGGCCGCTCCGAGCGGGTGACCACCGAACAGCAGTTGGTCGGCCGGCTCGCGGTCAAGCAGTTGGGCCCGGCGTTCGAGCCGACGATCAGCGGCATTCTGGATCCGAAGAGGATTCAGCACTAGTTCTCGGTCCGGGCGCTACCTCGTCGGTCGCGGCCGGTCGTCGGTCGAGCTTGTCGAGACCATGCCATCGGTCGAGCACTGTCGTCGGTCGAGCGTGTCGAGACCGTGATGCGCACGACCCGCGTCGAGATTGAGCCGCGGGTGGGGACGATGCCTCGCTGCCCACTCCAGATCGTCCGGACGCTGGCGCGTCCTGACGATCCTTCGAACGCCCACCACCCCGGCTTCAAGCATCGTCCCCACCCGCCTTCAGCTCTCGAATTCCGGTTGCAAGGCCTCCTTGCCCGGGGTTCTGGGACTTGGGATCCCGCGACAACTCGGAGGCATTGTTGGTGTGAACTGCTGGTCCTGCCCGAGTGGGGCGAGACCCATCCCCGGGACGTCGGTCGTCAGCCGGGTCTGGGCGTTGGCTGTCGCTCGCATCCCTCAGGGGTGATTGCGACAGAGCTGTTCCGCCGGGGTCGAGCTTGTCGCGACCCTGGTCAGTGGCGCTGCCTGCCGGGTGGGGACAGGATGACTCCCGTGCGTGCTGACGAGTACTCCCAACTGACCGCCGTCGAGATCGCTCGGGCAGTGAATGCCCGGGAGCTGTCCGCGGTCGAGATCGCCCAGGTGGCCCTCGAGGTGGCGGCCGACCGTGGCCCCAGCTACGGGGTGTTCACCGTGCTGGCAGCCGAGCGTGCGCTGGCCGACGCCGCCCGCACCGACGCCCGGGTGGCGGCTGGAGAAGTGCTGCTGCTGGCCGGGGTGCCGTGCCCGATCAAGGACCTGAACCCCGTTGCCGGATTGCCGTGGGAGGCCGGTAGTGCCGCCCTGCGCGGCAACGTCGCCACCGCGGACGACCCGATCGTCGGGTGGTTCGGTGACGCCGGCACCTCCATGATCGGCAAGACGTCCACGCCCGAGTTCGGATTGCCCTGCTACACCGAGCCGGACGGACGTCCGCCCGCCGTCACACCCTGGGATCCCACCCGGTCGGCGGGCGGGTCCAGCGGGGGAGCCGCCGCAGCGGTGGCCGCCGGCATAGCGCCGATCGCGCATGCGTCCGACGGGGGCGGCTCGATCCGGATTCCGGCGTCCGCGTGCGGGCTGGTCGGGTTGAAGTCGAGCCGGGGGCTGATCTCATCGGGCGCCAGGCCGCCCGGGCCTGGGCTTGGCAGCGAGGGTGTGGTCAGCTTCACGGTGCGCGACACCGCGCTGGCCCTGGACGTGCTGGCCGGGCCGCTCCCGGGGGACACCTACTGGGCGCCGGTCGACCCGGGCGGGTACCTGGCCGCCTGCGACCGTCCGGTCGGACGGTTGCGGATCGGCGTGCTGACCACTCCGGTGATCGCGGCGGACGCCGAGGTGCACCCGTCCTGCCTGGACGCGGTCGCGCGCGCCGCCCTGCTGCTGGAGAGTCTCGGGCACGACCTGGTCGAGGCGCCCGTGGCGTTCGCTGCGGACCGCTGGGACGCCTTCCGCTCGGTCTGGTCGGTCGGAGCTCTGAGCATCCCACTGCCGCCCGAAGCTGAACCGGCGCTGACCCCGTTGACCCGTTGGCTGCGCGCCGAGGGAGGCAGCGCCTCCGGCTTGGACTACGCCGGGGCTGCCGCGGCCATCCAGGTGCTGAACAGGGAGGTCGCCGAGACCTGGGCCGACTTCGACGTGGTGCTGTCGCCGACGGCGGCGCAACCACCGGCACCCATCGGCAGCCTTCGTGACGACGACGACCCGCCGAGCGACTTCGCTGCCCAGATGCGGTTCACTCCCTGGACCTCGGTGTTCAACCTGACCGGCCGGCCTGCGATCAGCCTGCCCCTGCACACCACCCGGGTGGACGGCCCCGCGTCCCCGGAGCTGCCGATCGGTGTGATGCTGGGAGGCCGGTTCGGGGCCGAAAGCACCCTGCTCGGCCTGGCTGCCGGATTGGAGACGCTGGCGCCGTGGCGCCGTCCGCGCCTCGGCTGAGCCCTCCTCAGCCGGTGACGGCCTGGGCCAGCGCCGCCAGGGCCCGATCCAGGTCGGCATCGCTCACCCCGCCGAAGCCGAACACCACGCCGCTGAGCCCGGACGGCCGGCCAGACCAGTACGCCGAGAGGCCACCGAGCAGCACACCGCGGGCCCGGGCGTCGGCCAGCACGGCAGCCTCCGGACGCGCGGTCTCGACCACCACATGCAGGCCCCCGTCCATCGGATACACCTCGGCGCCGGGCAGACCGGCCAACCCGTTCGCGACCACGTCCCGACGCTGCCGATAGAGCCGCCGCATCCGCTGGATGTGCCGGCGCAGCTCGCCGGAGCCGAGGTAGGACGTCAAGGCCCGTTGGGTGAGCTGGGCCACCGGCTGGCCGAGGTCTGCCCGGGCGCGGGTGATTCTGCCCAGCAACCTCGCCGGCGACAACAGGTACCCGGCAGCGAGACCGGGTCCGATGGTCTTCGCGAAGGTGCCCAAAGTGATCACCCGGCCACCCTCGGGATCGTCCAGAGCAGCCAGCGCGGGCAACGGCTGCGAGGTGTAGCGCAGCTCCGCGTCGTAGTCGTCCTCGACCACCACCACGTCGTGGCGGGCCGCCCAACCGAGCAGCTGCTGGCGCCGGTCGATCGGCATCGAACCGCCCAGCGGATACTGGTGGCTGGGGGTGACGATCAGCAGCCGCGGCGGGTCGTGCTCGGGCAGCGCGTCGGTGATCAGGCCATGCCGGTCCGCTGGCAGCGCGCGCACAGCGAGCCCAAGCCGCTCCGGTACCCGGCGCAATGACGGATACCCGGGCTGCTCGACCCCGACCGGCTGCGGCCGGCCGAGCGCATGCAGCAGCAGGGCCAGACCCTCGCGCGCCCCGGCGGTCACCACCAGCTGTTCCGGCGGACGCAACACGCCACGCATCAGCCGCAGGTGCTCGGCCAGCTCGGCCCGCAACTCCGGATCGCCGGACGAGGGGGAGGCGCTGAACGGGTCGGCCGCGGCCGTCCGCCAGGCCGAGCGCCAGCCGGTGGTGGCGACGCCGGCAGTCCAGGGACGTCCGGGCCGCAGGTCGATCAGGTCGGCGATCGAGCGTGGCGAGGTCGGCCGGGAGGCAGGGGATTGCACGGGATGGACGGCCGCTAGCCGCGGGTTGACCACGGTGCTGCGGCCCTCCTTGGCAAGTAAGTAGCCTTCAGCGGTGAGCTGCTCGAACGCCGCGGTCACCGTGCCCCGGGCGACGGCCAGATGGGCGGCCAGGGCCCGGGACGAGGGCACCGGGTCTCCGGGCGTCAACAGCCCGTCGACCACGGCCCGGCGCAGCACGTCCGCCAGTTGAACCGGCAGCGGACGGTGATCGCCCCGGTCGAGCCGCACCGGCAGCGTGATCTCGGGTGTGGTGCGCATACTGGACCATTGTAGTTCAGTGATTCCGGCGCTGGTTTAAGTCCACTTCGCAAGCCAGGGTTGGCCTCATGACATTGCTCGACGACGCGCCCCGAACCGGTACCACCCTGGTCAAGACCGGCCTGGCCGAAATGCTCAAGGGCGGCGTGATCATGGACGTGGTCACGCCCGATCAGGCCCGGATCGCCCAGGATGCCGGAGCGATCGCCGTGATGGCGCTCGAGCGGGTGCCCGCCGACATCCGTTCCCAGGGTGGAGTGGCTCGGATGAGTGACCCCGACCTGATCGCGGGAATCGTCGACGCGGTGCAGATCCCGGTGATGGCCAAGGCCCGGATCGGGCACTTCGTCGAGGCCCAGGTGTTGCAGCAGCTGGGCGTCGACTACATCGACGAGTCCGAAGTGTTGTCGCCCGCCGACTACGTCCATCACATCGACAAACACAAGTTCACCGTGCCGTTCGTCTGTGGCGCCACCAACCTCGGCGAGGCGTTGCGTCGGCTCACCGAGGGTGCCGCCATGATCCGCTCGAAGGGCGAGGCCGGCACCGGCGACGTGTCCGAGGCCACCCGGCACATCCGCACCATCCGCGGCGAGATCGCGTCCCTGCAGGCGACCTACCGGGCCAACCCGGACGAGTTGTTCGTCGCGGCCAAGGAGCTGCAGGCTCCCTACGACCTGGTCCTGGACGTGGCTCGTCGCGGCGCCCTGCCGGTGGTGCTCTTCGTCGCCGGCGGCGTCGCCACTCCCGCGGATGCGGCCATGATGATGCAGCTCGGTGCTGACGGTGTGTTCGTCGGCTCGGGCATCTTCAAGTCGGGGGACCCGGCGAAGCGGGCCGCTGCGATCGTCCAGGCCACCGCGCGCTACGACGACGCCGAGTTGATCGCGAAGGTCTCCCGAGGCCTGGGTGAGGCCATGGTCGGCATCAATGTTTCCGATGTGCCGGCGCCGCACCGGCTCGCCGAGCGCGGCTGGTGACCGTGGCCGCAGCCCGGGTGGGGCTGCTGGCGCTGCAGGGCGGCGTCGCCGAGCACCGGCGGTTGCTCGAAGCGCTGGACGCAGCAGTGGTGCCGATCCGACGCCCGGCCGACCTGATCGGGCCGGACGGGTCCCGCATCGATGCACTGGTGTTGCCGGGCGGGGAATCGTCCACCATCGACCGGTTGGCCCGCCTGTTCGAACTCACTCAGCCGCTCAGCGACCTGATCGAGGCCGGGCTGCCCACCCTCGGCACGTGTGCGGGGCTGATCATGCTGGCCAGCGAGATCGCCGATCCAGCACCGGACCAGGGCTCGCTCGGTGTGCTCGACGTGACGGTGCGACGCAACGCGTGGGGACGCCAGCTCGCCTCCGCCGAGGTCGACCTGGCCACGCCGTGGGGGAACGCCTCGGTGGCCTTCATCCGCGCTCCCGGAATCGAGCGGGTGGGGCCGGGGGTGGACGTACTGGCTCGACATCGTGGCGACGTGGTTGCCGTCGCCCAGCAGAACATCATCGGGCTGGCGTTTCACCCCGAGCTGACCGGCGAGACGCTCTTTCATCGCCGCCTGCTCGCCGACGCTCGAGGACTCGCGGACACGGCCTGACTGGGTCTCGACAATCGGCAGACCCCGACCTACCAGATCTTGACCCGCTCCTCAGGGGGTAGCCACAGCTCGTCGTCGCCGGCCACCTCGAAGGCGTCGTAGAACTCCGGAATGTTGCGCACCACCTGATTGCAGCGGAACTCGTCGGGGCTGTGCGGGTCGGTGGTCAACTGGGTGATCAGCGCTTCCGTGCGCGCCTTGTTCTGCCAGGCCAGCGCCCACGCCATGAACAACCGCTGCGGCCCGGTGAGCCCGTCGATCGGGCCGGGGTCGTCCGCACCCACCGCCAGCCGCCAGGCCCGGTAGGCGATGGACAGGCCACCGAGGTCGCCGATGTTCTCGCCGATGGTCAGTTCGCCGTTGATGTGATGCTCGGGTGTCTGGTCGGGAGTGAGTTCGTTGTACTGGTCGATCAACGCCTTGGTGCGCTCCTCGAAGGCCGCCCGGTCGGCGTCGGTCCACCAGTCGCGCAGCTTGCCGTCGCCGTCGCAGGTGGAGCCCTGATCGTCGAAGCCGTGCCCGATCTCGTGCCCGATCACCGCGCCGATCGCGCCGTAGTTGACCGCCTCGTCGGCGCCCTCGTCGAAGAACGGCGGCTGCAGGATGGCCGCCGGAAACACGATCTCGTTGCGCAGCGGGTGGTAGTAGGCGTTGACCGTCTGGGGGGTCATCAGCCACTCATGGCGCTGCACCGGACCGGCCAACTTCGACCACTCGTAGGCATGCTCGAACGCGGAGCTGCGCATCACGTTGCCGACCAGGTCGTCGGGTTCGATCTCGAGGGCGGTGTAGTCGCGCCACTGGTCGGGATACCCGATCTTCGGGATGAACTTGGAGAGCTTGTCGAGGGCCTGAGTTCGGGTGGCCTCGGTCATCCAGTCGAGCTCGCTGATCGACTGCCGGTAGGCCTCGACCAGGTTGCCGACCAGTTCGTCCATGCGGTGCTTGGCGTTGGGCGAGAAGTGCTGCTCGACGTAGAGCTTGCCGATCGCCTCGCCCAGGCAGCGCTCCACCAGGGCGATGCCACGCTTCCATCGTTCGCGGTTGTTCGGAATGCCGTTCAGCACGGTGCCGTAGAAGGCGAACCGGGACGCGACGAACACCTCGGGCAGATAAGGCGACAGTGACGACAGCAGGTGCCAGCGCGCCCAGGCCCGCCAGGACGGCAGCCACTCGGTGTCGATCAGGTCGGCCAGCTCGTCGGCGAAGGACGGCTGGCCGACGATCAGCTGATCCAACGGGGGCACCAGGGCGGCGTCGAGCATGCGCTGCCAGTCGACCTTCTGGGCGAACGCCTCGGGACGGGTCGGGTTGTACATCTGACGCAGGTCGCGGGTACGCACCTTGTTCCAGTGCCGGGCCGCCAGCTCTGTCTCGAGATGCATCACCAGCCGGGCGTCGTCCGGGTTCAGGCCGGCCAGCCCCAGGGTGTCGGCCACATGAGCCAGGTAGGCGGCGCGGATGTCGGCGAACTTGTCGTCGCGGTAGTACTCCTCGTCCGGCAGGCCGATTCCGGACTGCATCACGAACAGCGCGTAGCGGGTCGGGTCGCCCGGGTCAGACTCCACGTCGACCGAGAGCGGAGACCCGGTGCTGCGCAGGATGCTGCGGCCGAAGTAGTCGAGCAGGTCGGAGACGGCGTCGATGGCGTCGATCTCGGCCAGCACGGGCAGCACCGGCGATAGTCCGCTTCGTTCGACCGCGTCGGTGTTCATGAACGAGGCGAACAGGTTTTCGACTTTGGCCGCCTCGGTGCCGGGTGCGGCACCGGATAGCCCGGTGACGATCTCGCGAACGGCCTGTTCGGCCTCTTCGCGCAGCACCTGGGTGGCGCCGTAGGACGGCCGGTCGTCCGGGATCGGGGTGGTGGCCAGCCAGCGGCCGTTCACGTGCCGGAACAGGTCGTCCTGGGGGCGGACGGACGAATCGAGGTCGAAGATGCTCACAATCGCGAGCCTAGTCGTGCGGCCCGACAGATCCGCAGGCCGACCCGCGCCATGCACGGACCGTTCGTTATTGGCTGAAAGTGGCCGTCCCAGTCCCTTCCGGCAACGGGTCGGCCGACCCGGATCGAGCCCCTCGACGGGCCCGGTTGGCTCAGCCCCGAACCGTCCAGGTGTCGCTGCCGTTCAGCAGGCCCTGGAGGGCGTCGAACCGGTCGGCGGGGGCCGGCATATGCACCTGATCCCGGGTCTGATCGTCGAAGCTCGGCCGTTCGACCTGCCGGAAGATGCCGATCGGCGACTGCTTCAGCACGCCGGTGTCGGTCAACCGGCTGAGTCCGAACGCCGCCGTCGGATCGGTTGCGTGCGCGTCATGGACGACCACCTGGGCCGAGTCCGCGTCGGCGGTGTCGACCACCTCGAGCGAACCGTCCGGGCGGCGAATCACCGAGCGCGACCCGTCGGTTCCGAAGGTGACCGGCTGACCGTCCACCAGCCGGATCACGCCCGGCGCCTTCGGGCCCTTGAGCTCGATGAAGGCGTCGTCGTTGAAGATCGGGCAGTTCTGGTAGATCTCGACCAGGGCCGCGCCGCGATGGGCCACCGCGGCGGTCAGCACCTCGGTCAGGTGTGCCCGGTCGGAGTCGATGGTGCGCGCGACGAAGCTCGCTTCTGCGCCCAGCGCCAGCGAGATCGGGTTGAACGGAAAGTCCACCGAACCCGACGGGGTCGACTTGGTCACCTTGCCCAGCTCGGAGGTCGGCGAGTACTGGCCCTTGGTCAGCCCGTAGATGCGGTTGTTGAACAACAAGATGGTGATGTTCACGTTGCGGCGCAGGGCGTGGATCAGGTGGTTACCGCCGATGCTGAGCGCGTCGCCGTCACCGGTGATCACCCACACCGCCAGGTCCGGACGGGCGGTCGCCACACCGGTCGCGATGGCCGGCGCGCGGCCGTGGATCGAGTGCAACCCGTAGGAGTCGACGTAGTACGGGAACCGCGACGAGCAACCGATGCCGCTGACGATCACGGTGTTCTCGCGACGGATGCCCAGTTGCGGCATCAGGCCCTGGAAGGCGGCCAGCACGGCGTAGTCCCCGCAGCCCGGGCACCAGCGCACCTCCTGGTCGGACGTGAAGTCCTTGCGGTTCAGCGGGGTGATCGCGAGCGGCACCCCGGCCAGGCCGGGAACGGTGGTGGTCATCGTTGGTCCTTTCCGTCGATGACGGCGAGCAGGTCCTCGGCGAGCTCCGACAAAGAGATCGGTTGCCCCCTGACCCGTGAGTAGCTTTCGCAGTCGACCAGGTAGCGGGCCCGAAGGATCATCGCCAGCTGGCCCAGGTTCATTTCGGGCACGATCACCCGGTCGTAGGAGCGCAGAATGTCGCCGAGATCGTTCGGCAGCGGGCTCAGGTGCCGCAGGTGCAGGGTGGCGACCGGTCGTCCGCTCAACCGCACCCGGCGGGCGGCCGCCGAGATCGGTCCGTAGGTGGAACCCCAGCCGACCACCAGCACCTTGGCGTTGCCGGACGGGTCGTCGACCACCAGCGGCGGCAGGGCGTCGGCGATGCCGTCCACCTTCGCCTGGCGCAGCCGCACCATGTGCTCGTGGTTGTCGGGGTCGTAGGAGACGTTTCCGGTGCCGGCGGCCTTCTCGATGCCGCCGATCCGGTGCTCCAGCCCGGGGGTACCGGGAATGGCCAACGGCCGGGCCAGCTTGTCGTCGCGGCTGTAGGGCAGGAACTCGCCGTCGGCCGGTAACTCGGTGGTGAACGCCGGGTCGATCGCGGGCAGGTCCGACACGTTCGGTACCTGCCACGGCTCGGCGCCGTTGCCCAGGTAGCCGTCGGACAGCAGGATCACCGGGGTGCGGTAGGTCAGCGCGATCCGGACCGCCTCCAGGGCGGTGTCGAAGCAGTCGCCGGGCGACGCGGCGGCGATCACCGGCAGCGGCGCCTCGCCGTGCCGACCGAAGATCGCCTGGTACAGGTCGGCCTGCTCGGTCTTGGTCGGCATGCCGGTGGCCGGTCCGGCTCGCTGGATGTCGCAGACCACCAGCGGCAGCTCCAACATCACGGCCAGCGAGATGGTTTCCATCTTCAGTGCCATGCCAGGTCCTGAGGTGCTGGTGACACCGAGTGCGCCCGCGTAGGAGGCACCCAGCGCGGCACCGACGGCGGCGATCTCGTCCTCGGCCTGGAAGGTGATCACACCGTGGTCCTTGGCCCGGCTGAGCAGATGCAGCACGTCGGACGCGGGCGTGATCGGGTAGGCGCCGAGGAACAACTGCAGGCCGGCCTTCGCCGCGCCGGCCACCAGCCCGTAGGCGAGCGCGGTGTTGCCGGTGATCTGCCGGTAGGTGCCCTCGGGCATCGGGGCCGGCGCGATCTGGTAGCGGGCGGTGAACACCTCGGTGGTCTCGCCGAACGCGTAGCCGGCTTTGAAGGCGGACACGTTGGCGTCGCGGATGTCGGGCTTGCTGGCGAACTTGCGGGCCAGAAAGTCCAGCGTGCCCTGCTCCGGACGGCTGTACAGCCAGGTCAGCAGGCCCAGGGCGAACATGTTCTTGGTGCGGGCGGCGTCCTTGCGGCCGAGGCCGAACGGCGCCACCGCGGCGACCGCGAGCCCGGTCAGGTCGAAGGCGTGCACCTCATAGCCGTCCAGGCTGCCATCGGTCAGCGGGTTGTCGGTGTACCCGACCTTGGTCAGGTTGCGGTTGGTGAAGTCGGCCGTGTCGGCCAGCACCACCGCGCCGCGGGGCAGGTCGGCCAGGTTCGCCTTCAGGGCCGCCGGGTTCATCGCCACCAGCACGTCCGGACGATCCCCCGGCGTGCGGATGTCGAAGTCGGCGAAGTGCACTTGGAAGCTCGACACCCCCGCGACCGTGCCGGCTGGTGCACGGATCTCGGCGGGAAAGTTCGGCAGGGTGGAGAAGTCGTTGCCCAACTGCGCGGTGTCGGAGGTGAACCGGTCGCCGGTCAACTGCATTCCGTCGCCTGAATCGCCGGCGAATCGGATGACGACCCGGTCGACGCTGCGAACCTCGCTCATGCGGGCTTCGCCCTCCCTCTGTTGTGACAATCCGAGCCAGCTTACTGGTTGGTCGAGCAGGTCAGTCATTCACAGCTTTCGGTCGAAGGTCGGTAAGGGGTTGATCGGCGGCGGCACGCCAGCGGTCCACGATGCTGTTGACCAGCAGGGGGTGGACGCCGATCGGTTCGCTCACCGCATCGGCACCGGCGTGCTGCAGCTTCTCGCTGAACAGTCCCGGTGCCAGCAGGTAGGTCGCGATCGCCACCCGGCGGTGGCCGGCCGCACGCAGCGTGGCCACCGCCTCGGGGACGCTCGGTTCGGACGACGTGACGAAGCCCGCCAGGGCCGGACGGCCCACGGCCCTGGACAGGGTCATCGCGGCGGCCTGAACCTCGGCGACGGCACGCGGCCGCAGCGAACCCGCTCCGGCCAGCACCACGGCATCGAAGTCCTCGACGGCGTCCAGCCGGTCGAGCACGGCGGGCAGCACGTCGGCGCCGATCAGGGGGGTGGCGGACGCCCGGCCGCCGGCGGCCGCGATCGCCGCCGGAATGTCGGACGTGACGTGATAGCCGCCGGTCAGAAACACGGGCACCACCGTCGCCTCGCCGAGGGTCCGTAGGGTGTCGACCAGGGGCGGGGTGTGGATGTCGACCCAGCCCAGGTGCACCGGTTGGCCGATCCGCTGGGAGACGGCGGCGGCGAGCTCCTGCGACGTGCGGGTACCCAGCGGGGACCGGGTGCCGTGCACGGCCAGCACGAGGGCACGGCTCGTAGCCGAGGTTGCGGTGGCCACTAGATCGACCAGTCCAGGGTTTCGGCGTCGAAGTCGTCCGCACCGAGGCCGCCACGGATCATGCCGGCGGCCAGCGTGCTGCCCATCTGTGGATCGATCAGCAGGAAGGCTCCGGTGCGGCGCGAGGCGGTGTAGTCCTCGGCGACGATCGGAGCAGCCAGCCGGATGGTCACCCGGCCGATGTCGTTCAGGGTCAGCGCGTCGGCCTCGACCGGGGCGAGGGTGTCCAGGTCGAGTCGGCCCTTGATCTCCTTCACGATGCCCTGGACGGTGCGGGTGGTGTGCTTGAGCAGCACCTTCGAACCCGGCTTCAGGGCCCGATCGGACAGCCAACAGACCAGGCCGTCGACATCCTGAGTCGTGGTCGGCGCGTCGGCAACACCGGCGATCAGCTCGCCCCGGGTGATGTCCACCTGGTCGGCGAGCCGCAACGTCACCGACATCGGCGCGAACGCCTCGGCCAACTGCTCGCCGGCGGCGTCGATGCCGGTCACGGTGGTCTGCCGGCCCAGCGGCAGCACGGTGACGGCGTCACCGACCCGGACCACCCCGGAGGCGATCTGCCCGGCGTAGCCGCGGTACTCGGCGTACTGCGGGTCGCGGGCGGCGCCCTGTGGGCGGATGGTCAACTGCACCGGAAAGCGGAAGGGCTCGCTCTCCACCGCGGTGCCGGACGGAAGTTCTTCGAGCAGGTCCAGCAGGCTGGGGCCGTCGTACCAGGGAGTCTGCTCGGACCGGTCGACGATGTTGTCGCCGAGCAGCGCCGAGACCGGCACGCAGCGCACGTCCTCGATCCCCAGGCCGGAGGCGACCGCGGCCAGTTCGTCGGACACGGCCTCGAACCGGGCCCGATCGAAGTCGACCAGGTCGATCTTGTTCACCGCGAAGACCAGGTGCGGCACCCGCAGCAGGGCGGCAACGGCGAGGTGCCGGCGGGTCTGCTCCAGCACGCCTTTGCGGACGTCCACCAGCAGCACCAGCACGTCGGCGGTGGACGAGCCGGTGACCGTGTTGCGGGTGTACTGAACGTGCCCGGGGCAGTCGGCCAGCACGAACGTTCGCTTGGCGGTGGCGAAGTAGCGGTAGGCCACGTCGATGGTGATGCCCTGCTCCCGCTCGGCGCGCAGGCCGTCGGTGAGCAGGGCCAGGTCGACGATGCCGAGCCCCTTCTCGCGGCTGACCCGCTCGACAGCGGCCAACTGGTCGCTCAGCACCGACTTGGAGTCGTGCAGCAGCCGTCCGACCAGGGTGGACTTGCCGTCGTCCACGCTGCCTGCGGTGGCCATCCGAAGCAGGGTGCCGGTGACGTTGGTCATCAGAAGTAGCCCTCCTTCTTGCGGTCCTCCATGGCGGCCTCGGTCAGCCGGTCGTCGGCACGGGTGGCGCCGCGTTCGGTGATCCGGGTCGCCGCCACCTCGGCCAGCACGTCGGCGACCGTCGCGGCGTCGGACTCGACCGCTCCGGTGCAGGACATGTCGCCGACCGTCCGGTAACGAACGGTCTTGGTGACCACCGGCTCGGACGGCTTCGGCTGGGCGTATTCGCCGACCGCGAGCCACATGCCGTCGCGGCTGAACACGTCGCGGTCGTGGGCGTAGTAGAGGGCCGGCAGTTCGATGTTCTCGGCCTGGATGTAGCGCCAGACGTCCAACTCGGTCCAGTTGCTCAACGGGAACACCCGGACGTGCTCGCCGGCCCGGTGCCGTGGGTTGTACAGGTTCCACAACTCCGGACGCTGGTTGCGCGGGTCCCACTGGCCGAACTCGTCGCGCAGGCTGACCACGCGCTCCTTGGCCCGGGCCTTCTCCTCATCGCGGCGGCCGCCGCCGAAGACGGCGTCGAAGCGTCCGTCCGAAATGGCGTCCAGCAGCGGTTGGGTCTGCAGCGGGTTGCGGGTGCCGTCGGCGCGCTCGATCAGCCGGCCGTCGTCGATGTAGTCCTGGACCTTGGCCACCAGCAGCCGGACGCCCAGCCGCTCGACCTCGGCGTCGCGGTAGGCGAGCACCTCGGGAAAGTTGTGCCCGGTGTCGACGTGCAGCACCGGGAAGGGAACCGGGGCCGGCCAGAACGCCTTCGCGGCCAGGTGCAGCATCACCACCGAGTCCTTGCCGCCGGAGAACAGCAGCACCGGCCGCTCGAGTTCGGTGACAGCCTCGCGGATGATGTGAATCGCCTCGGACTCCAGTTCGCGCAGCTGCGAGAGCCGACGCACATCCCCGGTCGCGTCCTGTCCGGCCGTCGAGGCCGGTCCGTCGGTCGAGCCCGGTCCGTCGGTCGAGCGTGTCGAGACCACGTGCGAGTTGGTTTCGACCAGCTCAACCGGCGAGGTGGTTTCGACCAGCTCAACCGGCGAGGTGCTTTCGACCAGCTCAACCGGCGAGGTGGCCAGCTTCAACGGCTGCAGGGCGGTGACGAAGGTGGCCTGCAGGTCGGGGGCCTCGTCGGCCGGCACGTGAAGTCCGCACTCGGTTTTGTTCAGGCCGGCCCAGCGACCGGCTCGGGGGTCCTCACCGGGCGCAACCGGACGGGTGCAGGGCGCGCACCCGATCGACGGGTAACCCTGGGTGAGCAGCGGGTTCATCGGCACCGCATGGGTGGCGGCGTAGTCGAGCAGCTCGTCGAAGCTCCAGCCGGCGATCGGGTTGATCTTCACCATCTGGTGCGCCTCGTCCCACTCCACCAGCTGGGTGTTGGCGCGCAGCACGTTGTCCTCACGCCGGACGCCGGTCACCCAGGCCTCGTAGCCGGCCAGGGACGCGTTGATGGGGTCGACCTTGCGCATCTGGCAGCACAGCGACGGATTGCGGTCGTGCAGCTTCGCGCCGTATTCGGCGTCCTGCGCCGCAACGGTCAGCTGGGGCAGCACGTCGACGATGGTCACATCAGCGGCCCGGGCCAGAGCGTCGCGGGTGTCGATGGTCTCGGCGAAGTGGTAGCCGGTCTGCAGAAACAGCACGTCGACGCCCGGCACGTGGCCGGCGATCAGGTGCGGCACGACGGTGTCGCCCGCCATCGAGCAGGCCACGGCCACCCGGCCGGTGAAGTGCCGCGCGGTCCAGGCGGCCACGTCGTCCGCGGACCAATCCGCCGATTCGGCCTGCGCCTTGGCCACCAGGGCTTTCAGCTGGGCGGCGCTGCGCCGGACGTCCGCGACTTCGGCGGTCATCGGAGTGCCGCTTCGTCGCTGCGCTTGGCCCACGCGGAGAACGACTCGTCCGTCGTCTTGGTACCGAGGTAGCTGCGGACCACCCGCTCCACGTATTCGGGGAGGTCCTCGGAGCTGACCTTGAGCCCGCGGACGGTGCGGCCGAGCCCCGGCTCCTCACGGTCGGTTGAGGCCAGGCCGCCACCCAGGTGCACCTGGTAGCCGAACTCGGGCTCGCCGTCCGCGCCGGTCAGGATCTGGCCCTTGAGTCCGATGTCGGCGGTCTGGATCCGGGCGCACGAGTTGGGGCAGCCGTTCAGGTTGAGCGTGATCGGCAACTCCAGCTTCACGTCGGAGAGCCGCTGCTCGAGCTCGGCGATGGTCGCCGTCGCGGTGTCCTTGGTGTCGACGAACGCGAGCTTGCAGAATTGGATGCCCGTGCAGGCCATGGTGTTGCGGCGGAACGGGCTGGGGTTCGCCTGCAGGCCGAGTTCGCCCAACTGGTCGACCAGGCCGGCGACCTCGTCGCCAGGCACGTCCAGCACCACGATCTTCTGGTGCGGAGTGAACCGGACCCGCCGCGAGCCGGCCGCCTCGGCGAGGTCGGCCACTTTGGTCAGGATGCTGCCGGAGACCCGTCCAACGGTGGGGGCGAAGCCGATGTAGCTTCGGCCGTCCTTCTGGGCGTGCACCCCGACGTGGTCGCCGGCATAGGGCGCCGGAGCGGGAGGGGGGCCGTCCGGCAGTGCGTAGCCGAGGTACTCGGTCTCGAGCACCTCGCGGAACTTCACCGGGCCCCACTCGGCGAGCAGGAACTTCAGCCGGGCCTTGTTGCGCAGCCGGCGGTAGCCGTAGTCGCGGAAGATCTTGACCACGGCGAGCCAGACCTCGGGGGCGCGCTCCTCGCTGACGAAGGTGCCCAGTCGTTCGGCCAACCGGGGGGCAACGCTCAGCCCGCCGCCGACCCACAGGTCGTACCCGGCGCCGAGTTCGGGGTGCACAACGCCCACCAGCGAGATGTCGTTGATCTCGTGCACCACGTCCAGGCTGGGGTGGCCGGTGATCGCGGTCTTGAACTTGCGGGGCAGGTTGGACAGTTCGGGACGGCCGACGTAGTCCTTCACGATCCGCCGGATCACCGGAGTCGGGTCGATGATCTCGTCCGCGGCGATGCCGGCCACCGGGGAGCCGAGGATCACCCGGGTGCAGTCACCGCAGGCCTCGGTGGTGATCAGGCCGACCGACTCCAGCCGGCGCCAGATCTCGGGCATGTCCTCGACCCGGATCCAGTGCAGCTGAATGTTCTGCCGGTCGGAGATGTCCGCCGTCTCGCGGCCGAAGGTGGTGCTGATCTCGCCGATGGTGCGCAACTGCTCGGTGGTCACCGCGCCGCCGTCGATCCGAATCCGCAGCATGAAGTACTTGTCGCTCAACTCATCCGGGCCCAGCGACGCGGTGCGGCTGCCGGAGATGTCCTGGCGACGCTGGGTATAGAGGCCCATCCAGCGGAATCTGCCGTGCAGGTCGTCGGCGGGAATGGAGTCGAAGCCCTCGACCGAATAGACCTTCTCGATCCGCTCGCGCACGTTGAGCGGATTGTCCTCGGCCTTGAACTCCTCGTTGTGGTTCAGCGGCGCGGTGCCGTCGACCAGCCACTGGCCGTTGCTGCGGCCCTCGCGCGGCGGCCGAACCCTGGCGGACGCAGGTGTGCTCATGAGTACTCCTGAAATATGGGGGACCCGCGGGGCTGCGGGTCGTGATGAGGCTCGGAGTCAGGCGCAACACTTCGCGCTGCCCAGCACGTGCATGAAGTCCACGTGACGCCGGGTCACGAGAAACAGCAGCCTGGTACTGAACATCCTCCGACGCTACACAGCCGAAGTAGTTGAAACTGAATCCAATGGGCCAAACCGCAGCAATGGTACTACTTATTCCGCACGTTTCCGCTGGTCGTGCGATCAGCCGTCCGTGGCTCGCGTGCCGCCCGGCCCTCACCACCGCTCGCCTAACTACTTTCCGCTCGCCAAGTTCGGCGAGCGGAAAGTAGTTAGGCGAGCGTTTCGGTCGTACGACCCCGTGGCGCGGACGGCCGGAAAGACTACTCTGAGCGGGCAGGTCGGGCGGACGAAGGGTTGCGCGGGGTGAGCCAGGTGGACCAGACGCGAGTGGTTCCGCAGCTGCGCCCACCCACTCGCGCGAGGCTGGCGGGCTACTGGTCCGACGTGGTCACCGCCTGGCGGGTTCGCGCCGTCAAGGAGGGTTTCCTGGCCACTTGCCTGCTGTTCCTCGGCTCGTTGACGCCCGCCTACCTGCCCCAGAACAGTCCGTGGTGGGAGCCGATTCGTGCACTCGGCTGGGACACCTGGCTGACCAAGGTGATCGGCACCGCCATGGTGGTCGCCGCCGTTGTGCTGCTGGTGGACGCATGGTTCCGGCTGCGGCCCGGGCTCTACCTGGACTTCAAGCACTGGGCGGTGTGGTTGATCTGGAGCCTGCCGCTGCTGCTCGCCCCGCCGATCTTCAGCCATGACGCCTACTCCTACGCGGCCCAGGGCTGGTTGTTGCACAACGGCTTGAACCCCTACGAGACGCCGGTCAGCGTGCTGCCGGGAGCGTTCGCCGACCAGGTTTCGTGGGTCTGGCGCTATACCCCTGCCCCGTATGGGCCGCTCAGCCTCCAGATCTCCCACCTGATGGTGATCCTGGGCGGGCTCAACCCGTACTACTCCACCCTGTTGATGCGCATCCCGGCGCTGCTGGGGGTGATGCTGATCCTCTACTTCCTGCCCCGGCTGGCCGCCCGGCTCGGTGCGAACGTCCAGTTGACGGCATGGTTCTCGTGCATCAACCCGCTGCTGATGATCGACCTGGTCGGCGGCATGCACAACGACGCGCTGATGATCGGCCTGATCGTGCTGGGGCTCTACCTGACCCACGTCCGTCCGGAACGGTTCTGGCTGGGGGCCATCATCATCGGGGTGGCCGCGGCGGTGAAACAGCCGGCGCTGCTGGCCGCCTACCCGGTGGCGCTGATCGGATTGCCCTGGCAATGGAACACCTCTCACGTGCTGAACAAGCTCGGCCGAGCCGCGGTTTCGTCCATCATCGCGGTGGCCACCTTCGTGGTGATCTCGCTTGCCACCGGACTGAACTTCGGCTGGATGAACGCCATCGACGTGCCCGGGCGGGTGGTCAGCCTGGCCCCGCTTTCGCTGCTGGGGGAGGGCCTCCGGCTGCTGATGGGTGGCTGCCGGAAACCCCACGCTCGGCACCCAGATCGCCGGGGGCCTGCTGGTGGCCGGCGTGGTCGGCCTCCGCCCTGATCGTGGCCTATCTGGCGGTGACCGTGGCCCGAAGACGTCCGGTCACGTTCCTTAGTTGGTCCTATCTGGTTGTCGCCCTGCTGGGCCCGGCCATGCACTCCTGGTATCTGCTGTGGGGCGGGTTGCTGCTGCCGCTGACCAAGCCGACCGAGCGGGTGCAACGGGTGGCCGTGGCGGTGACCAGCGTGTTGTTGGGCTACGGGGCCGGCAACCTGGCCTGGCGCAACGACACCGGCATCGCGTTGGGGGTGGCCGGACTCGCCCTGATCATCTCGCTGCTGATGCGCTACTTCGACGAGCACCGGGCCAGTAGTGGGGAGGGCCGATGAGCGACGTGCGATTCGAGGTGGACGGAGGAGTGGGTCGGATCACGCTCAACCGGCCGCGTGCGATCAATGCCCTGACCACGGCCATGCTGGTCGAGATCGGCGACCGGCTGGCGGACTGGCGCGAGCACCCGGACGTGGACCGCGTGCGCCTGGTCGGCGCCGGGGATCGCGGCCTGTGTTCGGGGGCGGATGTCCGCACCCTGCGCGCGGACGTGACCGAGCGCGGCGAGGTGGCCGCCGAGGTGTTCTTCGCCGTCGAGTACGCCGTGGACGCGCTGATCGCGACCTACCCCAAGGCGATCCGGGCGGAGATGTTCGGCATCACCATGGGCGGCGGGCTGGGATTGGCCGGGCACTGCTCCGAACGGGTGGTCAGAGCCGACAGCCGGCTGGCCATGCCCGAGACGATCATCGGCCTGTTTCCCGACGTCGGCCTGCTCTACGAGTTGTCCCGGGCGCCCGGCGAACTGGGTACCCACCTGGCTTTGACCGGCGGCAGTGTCGGCGCCGAGGATGCAGTGTTGATCGGCTTGGCCGACCGCGCCGAGGGTCAGGTGCCGGCCGGCCAGCTGGCCGCCCAGCGGGCTTGGATCGACGAGTGTTACGCCGGCGACGACCCGGTCGAGATTGTCGGTCGGCTGACCCGGCATGAGTCAGCTGATGCCCGCGCGACCGCCGACCTGCTCCGGCGGCGCTGCCCGTTCGCCGTGGCAGTCAGCCTGGCGGCCATCCGCCGGGCGGCGACCCTGCCGGACGTTGCCTCCGTGCTCGCCCAGGACCTTGTTCTGGCGATTCCGATGGTGCTGCGTCCCGACTTCGCCGAGGGCGTCCGGGCCCAGTTGGTCGACAAGGACCGACACCCGAACTGGAGCCCGTCCAGACTGGAGGACGTCGACCCGGTCGACGTGATAGCCCTGTTCGCCGAGCTGTGAGCGCGGCGGACGGAGCTGGGGTCGGTCCCCGCTCCGGTCAGCTTGCTCCGCGTCGTGCAGAACTCAATCGAAAAGGGTGCTCAGGAACGGGTTGGTGAAAAGACCTGCCGCATCCATGCCCTTCAGCGTGGTGCTCTCCCAGGCCCAGTCGTCCGCACTGCTTCGCCCCTCGGTGAGCGTGCTGCGAACATGCGTCAGAAAGTCCCCGGACGTCCACGGGCCCTGGGCCGCGGTGTAGGCCCAGCCCTTGGACCACTCGGGTAGCACCCGGCCGGCGCTTCCGGTGAAGCGTCCGACCAGCCAGGTCTCCAGTTCGGCGTAGAACTGGTTGGCACCGGCCGTTCCAGGAATGGTCAGCACGTCGAACCAAAGGGCCACCTCCCACCCGTTGGCCTGGTCGACTCCGTCCCGGCTGAGCGCCGAGATGACCGGGCTCTGGGCCCCGGCGACACCCACGGTGCTGGGATCGTCCAAGCCGGTCACCCTCAGTTCGAGGGCCGAGTTGATCGGGTAGCTTCCGCGCGCCGCGTAGCTGGTCAGCATCGACGTGTAGGTGCCGATGACGTCGTGCACGGCCTGTTGCAGATCGCTACGGCGAAGGTGGATCGCGTAGCCGTTGGCGGTCACTCGCAGGGTGGTGTCCTGAATGTAGAGCAGGGAGTTCTTGGACGGCCCCCAGATGTCCCGTGACACCGGATAGCTGTCCGCGATCCCGGCCCAGTTGCGACCGTCCAGGCCGTTGGCGGTGACCCGGGACGCCATTTGGCCAACCGTCGGGGTCAGCGACGGATCACCGTTCACCAGGGACGTGATCAGGCGCTGCAGGCCGTCCGGCACCACGTCGGCGAACGGATAGTTGTACGGGGTGCTGACCGCGATCGAGCCGGCCGGCTGAGTGGGCGCCACCTGCCAGGTGTGCACCCAGGGGTTGTCACTGAACGGGTACCAGATGATCTCCAGCCGGCCCAGCCGGTTCAGGAAGTCAGCGAACGAGTTGGTGGGCACTGGATCGGACGCCGTCGGCGCCGCGAAGACGGTGGCCGCCGGCACATCGGTGATGCTCAGGCAGCGCAGGGCGTAGTTGTCGACCACCTGCAGGGTCGCCTCCAGGACCAACGCCCTTCCGACGTGGGTCAGCACCGCCTTGGTCTTCGGGTTGGCCCGGTCCAGCACCCGCGGCGCGTAGCGGCTGCCCGGATCGCTCGGATCGGTGCCGACCACGGTCAACTCGGTCACCTGATTGCTCAGCGATCCGTAGCTGGCGGGGAAGGCGTCCGTGGGCGGATGGGGGACTGCGGTGCCGTGTGCGCCGATCGCCAGCACGCGGTGCTTTTCAACGCCATGCGCACAATTGCGCATAGGGTGTAGTGGTACACACCTATCGACCGTGCTCATTCGTCAAATGTGATCCGGCCGCCGCAACTGTTCGTTGCGTGCGTGACCGGATTTCACGCCATATTTGACTGCGCGTGAAGAGAATATTCACCGGTCGGCTCAGAACCGATAATCGACCAGCACCGGAGAATGGTCGCTCATTCGCTGTTCGTAGGTCGGCTCGCGATCCGTGCCGCCACTGAACGCCGCCGCCGCGAGGCCCGGAGTGGCCAGGTGGTAGTCGATCCGCCAGCCGGTGTCCTTGGCCCAGGCCTCGCCGCGCCAGGTCCACCACGAGAACGGCCCCGGCTGATCGGGATGCAGGGTGCGGACCACGTCCACCAGGGTCCGCGCAGAGAGCAGGCCGTCGAACCAGGTTCGCTCCTCGGGCCTGAATCCAGGTTGCCGGACGTTGGCGGTCGGATTCGCCAGGTCGTCGCGGGTGTGGGCGATGTTGAAGTCACCCAGCACCAGGAACTCGCGGCCCTGTCGCTTGGCGGTTCGCCTGGCCGCGGTCAGGTAGTTGCCGAAGGAGGCCATGAATCTCAGTTTGCGGCGTTGCTTCGCCGCCCACTCCGGGCCGTAGACGGGGTTTCCGCCCTTGGGTAGGTAGAGCGAGCCGATGGTTAGTGGCGGACCGTCCGGTGGTTCGAGGTCGAGCTCCAGATAGCGTCCTTCGGGGTCGAAGGTGCGGTTGCCGAACCCCATCCGAGCCGCGGATGGTGTCCAGCGGGTGAGGATGCCGACGCCGTTGCGGCCGGCGAGGGAGCCGGAGTGGTACGTGAGCCGGTGCTGCGGCCAGGCCTCGGCCGGCAGTTGGTCCGGCGGACAACGCATCTCCTGCACTGCCACCACGTGCGGCTGCCGCTCGGCCAGCCAGGTGGCGAACCCGCGCCGCACGGACGCCCGGATTCCGTTCACGTTGGCGCTGGCGATCCGCAGGGTGGTCACGCCGGTCCAAGTTAGCGGAGGGCCGCCGGGGTTGACCTGGCTCTGGCAGCACCGGAACGCACCGTCGATACTGGCCGGCATGGGAACGCTCAGCTACGGCATGGTCACTTCGCTCGATGGTTACGCCAAGGGTCCGGACGGCGGCTTCGACTGGGGTGAGCCGGACGGGCCGACGCACCAGTTCATCAACGACCAGGAGCGTGGGATCGGTACCTACCTGTACGGCCGTCGGATGTTCGAGACGATGCAGGTCTGGGCGCAGGACGACTGGTTGGTCGACGAGCCCGACGTGGTTAAGGAATACGCCCAGATCTGGCGTGCGAACGACAAGGTGGTCTACTCGTCCACCCTCAGCCAGCCCGACCTGGACCGGACCCGGGTGGAACGCACCCTCGACCTGGACGCCGTCCGCGATTTGAAGGAGTCCACGGACACCGGGCTGAGCGTTGCCGGGCCCACCCTGGCCGCCCAACTGCTGCGGGCCGGCCTGGTCGACGAGCTGACCATGTATGTCGCCCCGGTTGTGGTCGGCGGTGGGTCACCGGCCATGCCAGAGGTGTCGCTGGAACTCGAACTGCTCGAGGAGCGCCGCCTCGGCACTCAGTTCGTTTTCCTGCGGTATGCGATCAAGAATCGCTGAGTTCCACACGAGCAGACCGACGATCGAGCTTGTCGAGATCACTGGTTCGACAAGCTCAACCACCGGCGATCACTTGCTCAGCAGCACCAGCTCCCGAGTCGCCCGCGTCATCGCCACGTAGCGGTCGACTGCGCCCTGGATGCCAGTGCCAAAACCGTCCGGATCGACGAGGACCACCAAGTCGAACTCCAGCCCCTTGACCGTTTCCGGCGTCAACGCGGTTACCCGTGGCCGAGCCGGCACCGTTGCCCCGATCACCACCGCCACACCCTCGTCGTTCTCGGCCAGCCACTCGTCCAGGATCGGCTTCAGCTCAATCCTCGTGCCGTACCGGACCGGCACCCCGGTGCTCCGGATGGAGGTGGGCACCGAGACGTCCGGCAGCGCCGCCCGGATTCCCGGCTCCGCGGCCGCCATCACCTCGGCGGGGGTTCGGTAGTTGACGTTCAGCCGCTCGACCCGGACCTCGTCGAAGCCGACCCGGCGCAGCCGCTCCGGCCATGACTCCGTGAAGCCGGACCGGGCCTGGGCCCGATCGCCGACAATGGTGAAGCTGCGCGATGGGCAGCGCCGCACCAGCATCTGCCACTCGGCGTCGTTGAGCTCCTGGGCCTCGTCCACAATCACGTGGGCGAACGGTCCTGCCAACGGGTCGAGGTAATCGTCGGGTAGGGCGGCCCGGTCCACCAGGGCGTCGCGAATGCTGGTGCGCCGCAACAGCTGGGCCGGGCCCTCCCGATCGATGTCCGCCTCCAGCAGCTCGTCGACGACCCGGTCCATGTAGTCACGCTCCGCCGCTTCGGCCGCCTCGTGACGCCGGCGCCGTCTGGACGTTCCGATCTCGCCCAACCGGTGCCGGGCGGCGTCGAGCAGGGGCAGGTCGGAGACCGTCCATTGGGCGCCCTCGGGCCGCCGCAGCCGACCCATGTCCGCCGCATCGAGCCAGGGCGCACACCGCCGAAGGTAGGCCGGCACCGCCCACAGGTCGGCGACCACGTCGGTGGCTTCGAGGGGCGTCCAGGTGCGGCGGAGGGTGGTGGCCAGGTCCTCGTTCTCACGCAGGGCCCGCCGCAGTTGCGCTTCGGACGCGGTCTCCCGGTCAAACTTGTCGATCAGGATGTCGCACAGTGCCTCCCAGACGACGTCGAACGCCTCGTTGTGCGGGGTGCCCGGGTCGACCGACGCGATGGCCTCTTTCCAGTCCTCCCGGGTCAGCAGCACGTCACCCCAGATGGTTTCCACAGTCCGGGTCTGCTTCGGCGGCTCCTCGTACAGAGCGACGGCGGGCTCGATGGCGTCCGTCAACCGCCCCGACGCCTTCAGCCCGGCCACGCCCGGATCGCCCTCCAGCACCGCTGCTGCACCCTGTGGGACGAGGTCGCGGACGGTGCAGATCCGCACGCCCTCCTCGCCGAGGCTGGGCAGGATGTCCGCGACGTAGGTCAGATACGACCGGTGCGGTCCCACGAACAGCAACCCGCCATGACGATCGCTCAGCCGTGGATCGCTGTAGAGCAGATAGGCGGCCCGGTGCAACGCCACCACCGTCTTGCCGGTGCCGGGGCCGCCGTCGACCACCAGGGCGCCACGCGAACCCGCCCGGATGATCGCGTCCTGGTCGGACTGGAGGGTGCTCAGGACGTCCCGCATCTGGGCCGAGCGACTGCCCCCGAGGCTGGCGATGAATGCGGAGTCGTCGTCCGGCGACGCGCCGCCGGGCAGGGCGTCGGCGCCGAGCAGTTCGTCCCAATAGTCGACGATCCGGCCGTCGCTCCAGCGGTAGCGGCGCCGGCTCTCCAGACCCTGCGGATGGGCCGGGGTGGCGGCGAAGAACGGTTCCGCGGCCGGGGTCCGCCAGTCGACCAGCAACGGGGTTCCGTCGGCAGCCCGCAGGCCCAGCCGGCCGATATAGGTCGGTGCGTCGGACCCGGAGAAGACCATTCGACCCAGGCAGACCTCGAGCGAGAATCGGCGCAGCACGCCGATCCGCCCGGTCAACCGATGGATTTCCAGGTCACGCTCCAAGGCACCAGCGCCTGGCAGGGCGGGTAGCTCACGCAGTTCGTCCAGCCGGGCGGACTCGTGGGCGATCTGTCCTTTGAGGGTGGCTTCGATCAGCGCGAAGTGCTTCTCGTCGTGGGCGATCCGGATGGGGTCGGCCTTCGCAGCGAGGCGTGCGGGAAGGTGAAAAGCGGTCACGTGGTTTCCAGTTGGTGGGGGACGGGTGGGGTTCCGACCTGTGCAGCGATCGGCTGAGGCGGCGATCCGTCGCCCAGCATTGGGCTGGCTCGGCGGCGGCCGTATGGCGTTGTCAGTGGTCGATTCTGCGCCGCACCCACCCCCTTGCGGCAAGCCCCATGGTGCGCTATAGATTGGAGATGCAGGGAGCGGTGTCGCCGCTCCCTTTTCGATGCGCCTGACCCGGCAACCCGTCGGCCGGCCACGCTTGACACGTCCCTGGCCCGACCGCCACCCAGAGCGAATTCCGGGCGACCCATGGTTGCCGGAGTGCCTGGGCGGGCTGCTCGGGCTGCGCCGGGGAAGCCTCAGCGGTAGTTGTCGAACTGCACAGCGAAGTCGTACTCGGCCTCACGGATCAGCCGTTGGCAGACCTGCAGGTCGTCGCGCTTCTTGCTGAACACTCGCAAGTCGTCGCCCTGCACCTGGGTGCGGACGCCCTTGGGTCCTTCGTCGCGGATCAGCTTGGCGATCTTGCGTGCGTCGTCGCTGGAGATGCCCTGCTGCATGGTGGCGGTCAGCTTCCAGACCTTGCCACTGAGCCGGGGTTCACCGGGCTTCAGTGCCTTCAGGTCGATCTTGCGCCGCACCAGCATGGTCTGAAGAACGTCCAGAACGGCCTTGACCCGCTCCTCGCCGCTGGCCTCCAGGTCGATCACCTCGGCTGCGACCTTGATCGAGGCGTCGGTGCCCTTGAAGTCGTACCGGTTGCGGATCTCTTTGGCGGTCATGTTCACCGCGTTCTCCAGCTCCTGCTGGTCGAACTTGCTGACCACGTCGAACGAGCTGTCGCCTGCCATTCGTCACTCCCTCACTAGCCGGGTCCGGATTGGTCGGGCCCTCGGTTGTCTTGCTATGTTGTTCCTCGCCGAATGGCGCGGCAGGTTGCCCGAGCGGCCAAAGGGAGCGGTCTGTAAAACCGTCGACAACGTCTACGTAGGTTCGAATCCTACACCTGCCACCGAGCCGGACCCCTAGTGACAAGCGATTGCACTGGGGGTTCTGCCGCGTCAGCCGGCGAGCCCCCTGGGTGCGGTTTGGGCAGCGACGCAGGTGCTCGAGCTCACCGCCAGCCTCGCCTAGGTCGAGTTTCCGACCGTTGGAGACTTACGTTCGCACCTAACCGGTTCCGTCAGGCCCGCGCCCTAGACTGGCCGCATGCTGATGCAGCGTGCACTTCCCTTGCCAGCGCCGGCAAGGCCCGAAGGCGTTGTGGTGCGCCCTCAGGTACCCGGCGACAGTGAGGCCCTGGGCGCGCTGTACTGGGACTCCTACCCCAAGGGTGCGGCCGCGATCGACCTGGAGGATGCCATCGAAGAGATGGAGGGGGTCTTCGATGGCGAGTACGGCACGCCCGTCGAGTCGGCGTCCCTGGTGATCGAGAACTCCGAGGGCGCCCTGATCGGCTGCGTCCAGACCGTCACCAGCCCTCCTTGGGAGGGCATTCCAGCGGTGCCGTTCGTAATCGAACTGTTCGTCCACCCCGACCAGCGCCGCCGCGGGCTGGGCAGCGTGCTGCTGCTGTCCGCGGCGCAGGCCTGCCACGAGCTGGGCTGGGAGAGCATCGCCCTCAACATGCAGGAGGAGACCGCAAGTGAGGCGGCACACCTCTACCGGTCGCTCGGATTTGCCGAGATCACCCCGGTCGGCGCCGCCGAAGGCTGACGCCCCGGTTGATTTGAGCCCGGCGCTCGAAGTCGTGTAGTGTTTCACGCGGTCCGGCCCCTATAGCTCAGTCGGCAGAGCGTCTCCATGGTAAGGAGAAGGTCTGCGGTTCGATTCCGCATGGGGGCTCTGCGTTTGGGGTCGATGGAACAAACCGCCCATCGTGCCTGTTGGGTACTCCGAACGGGGGCGGGATAGCTCAGGTGGTAGAGCAAGCGGCTCATAATCGCTGTGTCGCGGGTTCAAGTCCCGCTCCCGCTACCACACACCGGTAACAGCAATACGAGAGAGAGCAAGGCGATGGCCTCGAAGAAGTCGGAAATCCGGCCGAAGATCACCTTGGCATGCACCGAGTGCAAGGAGCGCAACTACATCACCAAGAAGAACCGGCGTAACGATCCGGATCGTCTGGAGTTGAAGAAGTTCTGCCCCAAGTGCCACCTGCATACCGCGCACCGCGAAACCCGCTGAGCGCACCTCGAAGGCCGCCCGTTTCCGCGGGCGGCTTTTTCGCGTCCGTACCGGGGGGACGACGCATTACCCTGTCCGCATGATCAGCGACACCCACATCGGCCGGACGTACCCGCCGACCGCTCCGTACGTGGTCAGCTCGGCGAAGGTGGCCGAGTTCGCTGCGGCGCTCGGCGAGCCGGCCAACCCGGCGTACCTCGGCGACGATGCGATCGCTCCGCCGACCTTCGCCGTGGTGCTGTCGTCCGCGGCCTGGGGTGCGATGTTCGACGATCCAGAGCTCGACCTCTCGCTCAGCCGGACGGTGCACACCGACCAGCGGTTCAGCTGGCAGCGGCCGCTGCGGGTCGGCGACACCGTTCAAGCCACGCTCAGCATCGACAAGGTGCGCGCTCGTGGCACCAGTGCCTTCATCACCATCAACGTCGCTCTGGACGCGGCCGGCGAGCGGGTCTGCGATGCCACCTCGACATTGCTGCATACCTGGCCGTCCGAGGGGGTCGCATGAGCACCGAGGTGGGCACCGTGCTGCCCGGGTTCACCACGTCCTTCACCCGGGCCACGCTGGTGCGCTACGCCGGCGCCTCCACCGACTTCAACCCGATCCACTGGTCGGAGCGGGCGGCGCAGCAGCTTGGTCTGCCAAGCGTGATCGCCCACGGCATGCTCACCATGGGTACCGCGCTGCGGGTGGTCACCGACTGGTGCGGCGACCCGGCCAAGGTACTCAGCTACTACGTCCGGTTCACCAAGCCGGTCACCGTTGACGACTCCGACGAGGGCGCAACGGTGAGTTTCGGCGGCACCGTCACCAAGGTCGAGAACGGCATCGCCACGGTGAGCATCGAAGCACTGTTCAACGACACCAAGGTGCTCGGGGCCGCCACAGCGGAGGTCAGGTTGTGAGCGAGTTGCTCGCCGAGCACACCACGTTGAGGGTCGGCGGTCCGGCGAGGCATTGGGTGGAGGCCACCACCCAGGCGCAGATCGTCGAGACGGTCAGCAGCGCCGACGCGGCCGGCGAGCCGGTGCTGATTCTTGGTGGCGGATCCAACCTGCTGGTCGGCGACGAGGGCTTCGCCGGCACCGTTCTGCACGTCGCGACCAAAGGCTTCGAGATCACCGGCGGCTCCTGCAGCATCGACGAGCCGGGGGCCGCGCAGTGCGGGGGAGCGGTGGTCGAGGTCGCGGCCGGCGAGAACTGGGACGACTTCGTGGCCGCTGCGGTCGGCAACGAGTGGCGAGGAATCGAGGCGCTGTCCGGCATTCCGGGTAGCGTCGGCGCCGTCCCGATCCAGAACGTCGGCGCCTACGGCCAGGAGGTCGCCCAGACCTTGTGGTCGGTGCGCACCTGGGACCGCAGCCTCAACCGGTTCAAGACCTTTCCGGTCGGCGACTGCGGTTTCGGCTACCGCACCTCGCGGTTCAAGCGCGAGCCCGGCCGGTATGTGATCCTGTCCGTCACCTTCCAGTTCCGACAGGGCAGCATGTCGATGCCGATCAGGTTCGGCGAGCTCGCCAGGAAGCTCGGCATCGAGGGCGGCAGGGCACCGATGAAGGACGTCCGCGCCGCCGTCCTGGAGCTCCGCAAGGGCAAGGGCATGGTGCTGGACGCCGCCGACCACGACACCTGGAGCGCCGGGTCGTTCTTCACCAATCCGATCCTGACCGCCGACCAGGCGGCCACCCTGCCGGACGCCGCACCGCGGTTCCCGCAGCCGGACGGTTCGGTGAAGACCAGCGCGGCCTGGCTGATCGATGCGGCCGGCTTCCACAAGGGATTCGGCTCACCGCCGGCCACCCTGTCCACCAAGCACACCTTGGCGGTGACCAACCGCGGCGGGGCCTCCGCGGGTGACCTGATCGGACTGGCCAGGCAGGTCAGGGACGGCGTCGAGACCGCCTTCGGCGTCCGGTTGGTACCTGAACCGGTGCTGGTGGGCGGCACCCTAGACTGAGGGCCATGACGCTTTTCGACGCCGTTCCGCTCGCCCCGCGCGACCCGATCCTGGGCCTCACTGAAGCGTTCGTGGCCGACCCGAATCCGGCCAAGGTCAACCTTGGTGTGGGCGTCTACCAGGACGCCACCGGCAAGCTGCCACTCCTGGAGTGCGTCCGGCGTGCCGAGCAGGGGCTGGCCGAGAACCCAACCCCACGCGGCTACCTGCCGATCGACGGGCTGCCCGGCTACGACGCTGCGGTCAAAGAGCTGGTCTTCGGCTCCGATCCGGAGTTGCTCGACCGGGTGGTGACGGTTCAGGCCCTGGGTGGCACCGGTGCGCTCAAGATCGGCGCCGACTTCCTGCGCCGGTTCGATCCGGACGCGAAGGTGCTGATCTCTGATCCGTCCTGGGAGAATCACGAGGCCCTGTTCACCCGGGCCGGGTTCACCGTCGAGGCCTACCGTTACTTCGATCCGTTGGCCAACGGCGTCGACTTCGAGGGCATGCTGGCCGACCTGGCTGCAGCCCCGGCCGGAACGATCGTGGTGCTGCACGCCTGCTGCCACAATCCGACCGGCTACGACCTCACCTCGGCGCAGTGGGATCAGGTCCTGGAAACGGTGCGCAGCTCCGGGCTGTTCCCGTTCCTCGACATGGCCTACCAGGGCTTTTCGGAGTCGCTCGAGGCCGACGGCCAGGTCGTTCGCAGGTTCGCCGAGAGCGGGCTGCCGGTGCTCGTGTCCACGTCCTTCTCCAAGAGCCTCAGCCTTTACGGCGAGCGGGTCGGCGCCCTTTCGCTGGTCTGCGCCGACGCCGACGAGGCCAAGCGGGTGCTGTCGCAGAACAAGATCGTGATCCGGACGAACTTCTCCAATCCGCCCACCCACGGCGCCAAGCTGGCCGCAACGGTGCTCACCGATCCCGGGCTGAGAGCTCTGTGGGTGGACGAACTGGGAGCCATGCGCGACCGGATCAAGGCCATGCGGCACCGCCTGGTCGCGGGCCTGGAGGCCGCCGGAATCGACGACATGGGCTTCATCGCGACCCAGGTCGGCATGTTCAGCTACTCGGGCCTGACCCGAGACCAGATGCTCGCCCTGCGCGAACAACACGGGGTCTACGGCACCGACAAGGGACGCATCTGCGTCGCCGCGCTGAACGACGACAACGTCGACTACGTGTGCCGGGCGGTGGCCGCGGTGCGGCGCGGGTGAGCCGGTTGCCGGTTCGACTCGACTCCGCAAGCCCGGTACACTCCTTGTCTTGGTGACCTCACCTCGGGTTGCCCATGCCCAGCGCGCCCAACCGGCGCAAGGGTGCGGGCTCACAAGGCTTCGGGCGAACGAGGCAGGTCACCATGAAGGGCAATAGCTCAATTGGCAGAGCAGCGGTCTCCAAAACCGCAGGTTGGGGGTTCAAGTCCCTCTTGCCCTGCTGGACGACACCGAGTGTTAAGGATCATTTGTGGCGCAGGAGAAGGACAATGCCGACGGCGACAACGGCGTTCCGGCTGCCCAGGATCCGGCACGCGAGGTAGCCCGGTCGGCGGCAAGCAGCCGTCCGGTTCGCAAGTCCCTGCCGGAAGAATCCCCGGCCAAGAAGGATCACGCGACCCCCAAGCAGCGCGCGGGCGGCACCGCCAAGGCGCACAAGAAGCGCACCACGCCGGCATCGTTCGTCCGCGAGTCGGCGGGGGAGCTCCGCAAGGTGGTCTGGCCGACGGCCAGCCAGCTGCGGCAGTACTTCGTGGTGGTGCTGGTGTTCGTTCTGCTGGTGATCGCCTACGTCAGCG
The DNA here is from genome assembly GCA_963723605.1 of uncultured Actinomycetota bacterium. Classification (GTDB taxonomy): domain Bacteria; phylum Actinomycetota; class Actinomycetes; order Propionibacteriales; family Propionibacteriaceae; genus Micropruina. The sequence goes on from CAVRRM010000006.1 coordinate 193,242, forward strand.
CCCTCGACCTGCTGTTCGGCTGGGGCCTGCTGAAGATCTTCGGCTGACCGAAGTCAATACGAGAGAAGCAACTGTGTCTGATACCCATGCCACCAGCAATGAAACCGAGTTCGAAATCGACCTCGGCCCGGCCGACGCGCCCGCGCCCAGCGACGACTTCGAGGTCGACCTGGGTGGTTTCGAGCCCGACTCCGACGACTCCGACGACGGCCTGTCGATCGACCTCAGTGAACCCGAGCCGGCCGCCGATCCCGATGCTGAGGCCGATGCCGAGGCGGACGCGAGTGACGAGGCCGTCCTGGCCGAACTGCGCGAGAAGCTGCGCACCCAGATCGGTGACTGGTACGTCATCCACACCTACTCCGGCATGGAGAATCGGGTGAAGCAGAATCTCGACTCCCGGGTGAAGACCCTGGGCATGGACGAGTTGATCTTCGAGTCGGTGGTTCCCACCGAAGAGGTGGTCGAAACCCGCAACGGCACCCGCAAGACGGTGACCCGAACCCGCATGCCCGGCTACGTCCTGGTCCGCATGGACCTGACCGACGAATCCTGGTCGGCGGTGCGGCACACCCCGTCGGTGACCGGATTCGTGGCGCACGCAAGTTCGCCGGTTCCGCTGTCGCTGCAAGAGGTCGAGGATCAGTTGGCCCCCGCGGCGTTGGCCGCCGCGGCCGCGGCCAGCAACGGTCCGAAGAAGCGCACCCGCAAGGTGGAGGTGGCCGACTTCAAGGTGGGCGACTCCGTCATGGTCGTCAACGGCCCGTTCTCCGGGGTGCACGCGACAATCACCGAGATCAACGTGAACAGCCAACGACTCAAGGCCCTGGTGGAAATCCTCGGCCGCGAGACCCCGGTGGACCTGACCTTCAACCAGATCGCCAAGGTCTAGTTCGCGCGTAGGAAACACAACCAGTAAGGACCCAACCCAATGCCTCCCAAGAAGAAGGTATCGGCGATCGTCAAGGTCGCCCTGAACGCGGGTGCTGCCACTCCGGCACCGCCGGTGGGCACCGCCCTCGGCCCGCACGGCGTCAACATCATGGAGTTCTGCAAGCGGTACAACGCAGAGACCGAACCCATGCGCGGCACCATCGTCCCGGTCGAGATCACGATCTACGAGGACCGCACGTTCACGTTCATCACCAAGACCCCGCCGGCCGCGGAACTGATCAAGAAGGCCGCCGGCATCAAGAGCGGCTCGGCTCGCCCGCACACCGACAAGGTCGGCAAGATCACCGCCGCCCAGGTGCGTGAGATCGCCACCACCAAGCTGCCCGACCTGAACGCCAACGACCTCGAGGCCGCGGCCAAGATCGTCGAAGGCACCGCCCGTTCGATGGGCATCACGGTCGAGGGCTGACTCACCGCCGGTCGAGCTTGTCGAGACCGGCACCAAATCGCCGGTCGAGCTAGACCAGACCAGCACCGCACCACGCGGGAGGACGTTCGTCCGCACCGCACCTGGCAATCCGGCCACACGAGGCCGGCACCACAAGGAGACCAGAATGAAGCGAAGCAAGGCTTACCGGGCCGCCGCGGAGAACCGCGACCCGGAGCAGCTCTACAGCGCCGAAGAGGCGCTGACCATTGTCAAGAAGGGCGCCAGCGCCAAGTTCGACGAAACCGTCGAAGTTGCGATGCGGCTGGGCGTCGACCCGCGGAAGGCGGACCAGATGGTCCGTGGCACCGTGAACCTTCCCAACGGCACCGGCAAGACGGCAAGGGTCCTCGTCTTCGCCACCGGTGAGAAGGCCGCGGACGCTCTCGCCGCAGGCGCCGACGAAGTGGGTGCCGACGACCTGATCGAGAAGATCACCGGCGGCTACCTCGACTTCGACGCCGTCGTCGCCACGCCCGACATGATGGGCAAGGTTGGCCGCCTGGGCCGGGTGCTCGGCCCCCGGGGCCTGATGCCGAACCCCAAGACCGGCACCGTGACCATGGACGTGGCCAAGGCCGTCACCGAGATCAAAGGCGGCAAGATCGAGTTCCGGGTCGATCGGCACGCCAACCTGTGCTTCGTGGTCGGCAAGGCGTCATTCACGCCCGATCAGCTCAGCCAGAACTACTTCGCCGCGCTCGACGAGGTGCTCCGGCTCAAGCCGTCCGCTTCGAAGGGCCGGTACCTGCGCAAGGTCGTCCTGTCCTCGACCATGGGTCCGGGCGTCGCGGTCGACCCGACCAGGGTCAAGCCCGCGGAGTAAGCAGTCCTGATGACGGCCCGGCTCGAAAGCCGGGCCGTTCGTCATCGGTTGCAGTTGTCCAGACCAGTTGGTCCTCGTCGTCCGGCTTGGCCACGGGATCCCTCCGCCCGGCTCCGGACGCACCGTCCTCGAGAACGGCGCCGCCACCGTCCAGCCGATTTGTCGGGCCCGCCCCGGTTGACGTAGGCTTGGCGGAGCCGAAGACCGCTGGTGACACCTCCTGGTGTCCTAAGGATCAATGATCGCCCGCGCAGGTATTCCTTAACAGCTCGATGAGTCTGCCCCGGATGCCCTGCGCGCCGGGGTTTTTCCACGTGGTCGGCGGCACCGACGGAAGTGGGAAGGAGACTCATGGCAAGGCCCGATAAGGCTGCAGCCGTCGCGGAGCTGAAAGACAGCTTCAGCGACTCGGCTGCCGCTGTTCTGACCGAGTACCGCGGTCTCACCGTGAAGAACCTGCAGGAGTTGCGCAGGTCCCTGGGTGAGAACGCAACCTACGCCGTCGCGAAGAACACGCTGACCACGATCGCCGCCCGTCAGGCGGGCATCCAGGGTTTGGACGAGCAACTGTCCGGCCCCACGGCGATCGCGTTCATCTCTGGCGACGTTGCGACCGTCGCCAAGGGACTGCGTGATTTCGCGAAGGCGAACCCGCATCTGGTCATCAAGGGTGGCGTCATGGACGGTCGTGTCCTCGACGCCGACGGAGTCAAGAAGCTGGCCGACCTCGAGTCGCGCGAGGTTCTGCTCGCGAAGCTCGCGGGTGCAATGAACGGCAACCTGGCCAAGGCCGCGGGCCTCTTCGCCGCGCCGCTCAGCCAGGCTGCTCGCGTGCTGGCCGCCCTCACCGACCAGAAGCAGGCCGGGCAAGCCCCGGCAACCGATGCAGCGCCCGCTGCGGAGGCCACTGAAGACGCGGCTGACGCTGCAACGACGTAAGTAGGAAAGGAACATCACTATGGCGAAGATCAGCTCTGACGACCTCCTCGAGGCCTTCAAGGAGATGACTCTGATCGAACTCTCCGAGTTCGTGAAGCAGTTCGAGGACACCTTCGGCGTTACCGCCGCCGCCCCCGTGGCCGCGGCCGCTGCCGCACCGGCCGCCGGTGGCGGTGGCGAGGCCGCCGAAGAGGAAGAGGTCAGCAACGAGGTCGACGTGATCCTCGAGTCGGCTGGCGACAAGAAGATCCAGGTCATCAAGGAGGTGCGTTCGCTCACCAGCCTGGGCCTCAAGGAGGCCAAGGACCTGGTCGAGGCCGCCCCCAAGGCTGTCCTGGAGAAGGTCACCCGCGAAGCTGCCGCGAAGGCCAAGGAGGCCCTCGAGGCCGCCGGCGCCAGCGTGTCGGTCAAGTGAACTGACCCGCACTCGCTAACAGACCGCAGCGGCGGAACCTTCGGGGTTCCGCCGCTGTTGCGTTGCGCGGGCCGCCACGGTGCAGACGCCGTCCGCCGCTCCAGTCAACCTGTCGGGCGAACTGCCTCGTGCGCGGCGCTGCCTCAAGGCGCGGTCGGGACCGACGATGTCAGTAGGGGTGGCTCGGAAGGGTCAATCCTGTGGGTCGCGATGAGTGAGCAGGGGGTGAGAAGACGGTGCCGGTGAGTCAGTACAGCCAGCCGACCGGAGGCAGACAGCCAATCGGCGGCGAACCCGTTGGGTTCGCCGCCGATTCGCTGTCTGCGGGGGGTGGGATTGGCTGAATCTGGGCCGGCTACTTGAACCGGGAGCTCATCGGGAAGTCACCGAAGCCGCCCAAGCCTGAGTGTCTTGGGCGGCGGTGCTGATCGGAACAACAGCGACGGCGAGCAATGCCGCGACGGCCACTAGGGCCTTGCGGAAAGTCTTGTTCATGTTTCCCCCGTTTTCTTGGTGTTTCTGTTGACAAACGGTACCGAGACTTGACGGACCTGTCAACTAGTGGTCAGATTGTGTAGAAAGCTCCGGAGGAGGTGTGTCTTGACGGCTTCGCTAGCCCAGAATGGGTTCGGCGCGCGGCTACGTGAGGCTCGCAAGCGTCACGGCATGTCGCAGACCGAACTGGGCGGAGACCGCTACACAGGCAGCTACATTTCCCATTTGGAGAGTGGCCGCCGAGCTGCGTCCGCGGATGTCATCGAATTCCTTGCCATGCGCATGGGGGTCACGTCCGACGAACTCGGCATGGGGCCGGCCATGCCGGCACCGGTCGACAGCGTTGACGACACCCACGCGCTTGAGCACCTGCTGGTGGCCGAGCGCGCATGGCACGACCGGGATTGGGCCACCGCCGGCGAGCTCGCCACCAGGGCCGCCGCCTCGGCATTGAAGGCCGGCCAGCCGGAACGGCATTGGCAGGCGCTGTACGTCCAGACCCAGGCAGCGTTGGCGGAGGGCGACTTCGCCGACGCGATCCACTTCGCCGAGCAGCTGGCCCTCCACCAGGTGGCAGCTTCCTCGCCCACGCTTCGTGCCCAGGCGCTGTGTCTCTCCGCCACCGCCCACCGGGTCGGCGACGAGTTGCCGATGGCGCTGGTGCACGCCGGACAAGCGGTTGAACTGGCTCAGGACTCGCCCCCGATCGTGCTTGCCGACGCCTTGATGTGCCTGATCAGCGCCGCATTGGAGTCGGGACGGCCGACCGCCGAGTCCGACCGGCTGTGCCGCCGGCTGGAGGACGTTTCGCTGCACGTGGAGTCCGGTCACGCCCGGGGGGTCATCTACTGGGCGCTGGGCACCGCGTCGTTCAGGTCGGGCAACGCCACCAAGGGCCTGGAACTCCATGAGTCCGCCCTGGAACTGCTGAGCCCGCGCCGCGACCTGCGGATGTGGCTGCGGCTGAATCGTTCGGCGGCCAGCTGCCGGCTCGACGTCGGCATCACCGAAGGGGTTCAGGAACTGCTCACGGTCGCCCGCAGTGGCCTCACCTTGATCGGCACCGTCTACGACATCTTCGAGCTGCGTCACGCCGAGGCCAAGCTGCTCTTGCTCGATGGCCAACCCCAGCAGGCGAAGGACCTGGTCAAGCAACTGATTGCCGATCCGACCATGCGTCCGGCAGTGATCAGCAACGGCAGCGCGGAGGAGTTGCTCGCCGACATCGAGCTTGAACTTGGGCATAAGGTCCTTGCCAGGTCGGCTTTCATCCGGGCAGCCGGGCTGTACGGAACCCAGGAGCAATTCCGTCGGGCCAACCAGTGCTGGCAGCGTGCGGCTGACCTAGAGGGTTTGGGTGTCCACAATCTGGACAGTGTCGCAGAACTGAGTTGACAGCACTGTCAAGTCGTGGTCGAATAGTTCTTGTCGACGGCACAACCCCCCGATAGCGTCGTTGATAGGCACTGCTGATCGGTGTTCGCCTTGTGAGTTTCCTCCCGTTGCCCGAGGCGAGCACCGATTCAGTGTGAAGGGCCAAAACCCTGGAGTCGAGCCGCCGTTCCCCCACGGTGGCTCCTCCTTTTCCGGGCCTCCCTAACGACAGCAATGCTCCGATGCCAGCGCGGCGCACCGGCCCAGACCCCTCATGGCGATCGGCGAACTGATCCGGCCGGGTACTTTGGGCACACCGCGGCTACCCCGGCGTTCGGCCCGAACGGGCGCTCTCGCCAGGCAGTCTGGGAGGTCGCAAGCGGACGACCATTCGATTTGGCAATCGTGGGCCGATGTACTAGAGTCGCTGTTTGCCCATCGCTCACCAACGACCCGTGATTTGACGCGGGCCGTTCTGCGTGCAAAGAACCGGCTACCTGCCGGGTTTCTTGGAAGGACCATCACCTTGGCCGTCTCGCGCTCTGCGTCGAAGAACACCAACGTCGTCTCGTCAAAGAACACCAATGTCGTCTCCGCCTCCGGACGGATCTCATTCGCCAAGATCGCCGAACCCCTCGAGGTCCCCAACCTGCTCGATCTGCAGCTCGAGTCGTTCGACTGGCTGATCGGCAACGAGGCTTGGCGCACCCGAGTGGCTGCCGCGCTGGCCGAAGGCCGAACGGACATCAACACCAAGTCGGGCCTGGAGGAGATCTTCGAGGAGATCTCGCCGATCGAGGATCTCTCCCAGACCATGTCGCTGTCGTTCCGCGACAACCGGTTCGAGGATCCCAAGCATTCGGTGGAGGAGTGCAAGGACCGCGACGTCACCTACGCGGCACCGCTGTTCGTCACCGCCGAGTTCATGAACAACGACACCGGTGAGATCAAGAGCCAGACGGTATTCATGGGCGACTTCCCGCTGATGACCGACAAGGGCACCTTCATCATCAACGGCACCGAGCGCGTGGTCGTGTCCCAGCTGGTCCGTTCGCCCGGTGTCTACTTCGAGCAGACCCCCGACAAGACCTCCGACAAGGACATCTTCACCTGTCGAATCATTCCGTCCCGCGGTGCGTGGCTGGAGTTCGAGGTCGACAAGCGCGACATGGTGGGCGTGCGGCTCGATCGCAAGCGGAAGCAGAACGTCACCGTGCTGCTCAAGGCGCTGGGCTGGAGCAACGAGCAGATCCTCGAGGAGTTCGGCGAGTACGAGTCCATCCGGCTGACCCTGGAGAAGGACCACACCGCCAACACGGACGAGGCGCTGCTCGACATCTACCGCAAGCTGCGTCCGGGCGAGCCGCCGACCCGTGAGGCCGCCCAGGCGATGTTGGAGAACTACTACTTCAACCCGAAGCGATACGACCTGGCCAAGGTGGGTCGCTACAAGATCAACAAGAAGCTCGGCGTCGGGCTGCCCTTCGACAAGCAGGTGCTGACCGTCGAAGACATCGTTTCGGCGATCCGCTACGTGGTCGCGCTGCACGAGGGTCGCGAGACCGTCGGCGACATGCTGGCCGAGACCGACGACATCGATCACTTCGGCAACCGCCGGCTGCGCACCGTTGGCGAGCTGATCCAGAACCAGCTCCGGATCGGCCTCGGCCGGCTCGAGCGCACCGTCCGCGACCGGATGACCACCCAGGACATCGAGGCGATCACGCCGCAGACGCTGATCAACATCCGTCCGGTGTCGGCCGCGCTGAAGGAGTTCTTCGGCACCTCGCAGCTGTCGCAGTTCATGGACCAGACCAACCCGGTCTCCGGGCTGACCCACAAGCGCCGGCTGTCGGCGCTCGGCCCCGGCGGCCTGTCCCGCGACCGTGCCGGCATGGAGGTCCGCGACGTCCACCACAGCCACTACGGCCGAATGTGCCCGATCGAGACCCCTGAGGGTCCGAACATCGGCCTGATCGGCTCGCTGGCGAGCTTTGCCCGGGTGAACGCCTTCGGCTTCATCGAGACGCCCTACCGCAAGGTTCTCGATGGCCGGGTCACCGACCAGATCGACTACCTCACCGCCGACGAGGAGGACCGGTACGTCATCGCCCAGGCCAACGCGGCGCTGGACGAGAAGGGCAACTTCACCGAGGCCCGGGTGCTCGTCCGACGCAAGGACGACGACGCTGACGAGGTGCTGGCCGCTGAGGTGCAGTACATGGACGTCTCGCCGCGCCAGATGGTTTCGGTCGCCACCGCGCTGATCCCGTTCCTGGAGCACGACGACGCGTCCCGTGCGCTGATGGGTGCCAACATGCAGCGGCAGGCAGTTCCGCTGATCCGCAACGAGGCCCCCTTCGTCGGTACCGGCATGGAGTACCGCGGTGCGATCGACGCCGGTGACGTGACGGTGGCCGAGAAGGCCGGGGTGGTGACCTCGGTCAGCGCCGACATCATCGACGTCGCCAACGACGACGGCACCTACCGCAGCTACCGGCTGGACAAGTTCACCCGGTCCAACCAGGCCACCTGCATCAACCAGCGCCCGCTGGTGCGAGAGGGTGACCGGGTCGAGGTGGGCTCCCCGATGGCCGACGGTGCCTGCACCGACGCCGGCGAGATGGCGCTCGGACGCAACCTGCTGGTCGCGTTCATGCCCTGGGAGGGTCACAACTACGAGGACGCGATCATCCTCTCCCAGCGTCTGGTGCAGGACGACATTCTCACCTCGATCCACATCGAGGAGCATGAGATCGACGCCCGCGACACCAAGCTGGGCGCCGAGGAGATCACCCGCGACATCCCCAACATCGGTGAGGACATGCTCGCCAACCTGGACGATCGGGGCATCATCCGGATCGGCGCCGAGGTCGGTACGGGCGACATCCTGGTCGGCAAGGTCACCCCGAAGGGCGAGACCGAGCTGACCCCGGAGGAGCGGCTGCTGCGCGCGATCTTCGGCGAGAAGGCCCGCGAGGTCCGCGACACCTCGATGAAGGTGCCGCACGGCGAGACCGGCACGGTCATCGGCGTCCGGGTCTTCGATCGTGAAGAGGGCGACGAGCTGCCTCCCGGCGTGAACCAGCTGGTCCGCGTCTACGTGGCCCAGAAGCGCAAGATCTCCGACGGTGACAAGCTGGCCGGACGGCACGGCAACAAGGGCGTCATCTCCAAGATCCTGCCCGTCGAGGACATGCCGTTCATGGAGGACGGCACCCCCGTCGACATCGTGCTGAACCCGCTGGGCGTGCCCAGCCGGATGAATGTCGGCCAGGTGCTGGAGACCCACCTCGGGTGGGTCGCCAAGACCGGCTGGGACGTCGAGGGCGTTGACGAGCCCTGGGCCAACCGGCTCAAGGACGTCGGCCTGGGTCATGTGGACGGCAACGCCCGCCTGGCCACCCCGGTGTTCGACGGCGCCAACGAGCACGAGATCGCCGGCCTGCTGGAGCACGGCCTGCCGCAGCGCGACGGCATGATGCTGGTCGACGCCGGTGGCAAGGCGAAGCTGTTCGACGGTCGTTCCGGCGAGCCCTACCCCGAGCGGGTCGGTGTCGGCTACATCTACATGCTGAAGCTGCACCACCTGGTGGACGACAAGATCCACGCTCGATCCACCGGTCCGTACTCGATGATCACCCAGCAGCCGCTGGGCGGTAAGGCGCAGTTCGGTGGCCAGCGGTTCGGTGAGATGGAGGTCTGGGCATTGGAGGCCTACGGCGCCGCCTGGGCGCTGCAGGAGCTGCTCACCATCAAGTCCGACGACGTCCCCGGCCGGGTCAAGGTCTATGAGGCGATCGTCAAGGGCGAGAACATTCCCGAGCCGGGCATTCCCGAGTCGTTCAAGGTGCTGGTCAAGGAAATGAAGTCGCTCTGCCTGAACGTCGAGGTGTTGTCCTCCGACGGAACCGTGGTCGAGCTTCGTGATTCCGAGGACGATTTCCGCTCCGCTGAGGAGTTCGGAATCGATCTGTCGCGCCGTCCGGGTGCCGATTCGTTCGCCGCTCTCGACGAGGTCTGAGTTCACGCTCAGTCGCATCAACTCAGACAGTTTTTCCAGGAAAGAGAGAAAAACACGTGCTTGACGTCAACTCCTACGACGAGCTGCGCATCGGGCTGGCCACGGCGGATCAGATTCGCGAGTGGAGCCACGGCGAGGTCAAGAAGCCCGAGACGATCAACTACCGCACCCTCAAGCCCGAGCGGGACGGCTTGTTCTGCGAGAAGATCTTCGGTCCCACCCGGGACTGGGAGTGCTACTGCGGCAAGTACAAGCGGGTCCGCTTCAAGGGCATCATCTGCGAGCGCTGTGGCGTCGAGGTAACCCGGTCCAACGTTCGTCGTGAGCGGATGGGCCACATCGAGTTGGCCGCCCCGGTCACCCACATCTGGTACTTCAAGGGTGTTCCGAGCCGGCTCGGCTACCTGTTGGACATCGCGCCGAAGGACCTGGAGAAGGTCATCTACTTCGCCGCGTACATGATCACCGCGGTCGACGTCGACGCGCGGCACCGTGACCTGCCCTCGCTCGAGGCCAAGGTCGAGGTGGAGCGCAAGCAACTCGAGCAGCGTCGTGACAACGACGTGGCCACCCGGATGCGCAAGCTGGAGGAGGACCTTGGTCAACTCGAGAGCGAGGGCGCCAAGGCCGACGTCAAGAAGAAGGTCCGCGACGGAGCCGAGCGCGAGCTCAAGGTTCTCCGCGACCGGGCGCAGCGCGAGATCGATCGGCTGGACGCGGTCTGGCAGCGGTTCAAGAACCTCAAGGTGCAGGACCTCGAGGGTGACGAGATCCTCTACCGCGAGATGAAGACCCGGTTCGGCAAGTACTTCGAGGGCTTCATGGGCGCCGATGCGATCAAGCACCGGCTGGCCACCTTCGACCTGCAGGCCGAATCCGAGTCGCTGCGCGAGACCATCGCCACCGGCAAGGGCCAGCGCAAGACCCGGGCCCTCAAGCGGCTCAAGGTGGTCGCCGCGTTCCTGAACACGGTGAACAGCCCGACCGGCATGGTGCTGGACGCCGTCCCGGTGATTCCGCCCGACCTGCGCCCGATGGTGCAGTTGGACGGTGGCCGGTTCGCAACCTCCGACCTGAACGACCTGTACCGCCGGGTGATCAACCGCAACAACCGGCTCAAGCGACTGCTCGATCTCGGCGCGCCCGAGATCATCGTCAACAACGAGAAGCGGATGCTGCAGGAGGCCGTCGACTCGCTGTTCGACAACGGCCGTCGTGGCCGCCCGGTCACCGGTCCGGGCAACCGTCCGCTGAAGTCCATCTCGGACATGCTGAAGGGCAAGCAGGGCCGGTTCCGGCAGAACCTGCTGGGCAAGCGCGTCGACTACTCGGGCCGTTCGGTCATCGTGGTCGGCCCGCAGCTGAAGCTGCACCAGTGCGGCCTGCCCAAGGCGATGGCGCTTGAGCTGTTCAAGCCGTTCGTGATGAAGCGGCTGGACGACCTGAACCTGGCCCAGAACATCAAGAGCGCCAAGCGGATGGTCGACCGGCAGCGTCCGGTGGTCTGGGACGTGCTCGAAGAGGTCATCTCCGAGCACCCCGTGCTGCTGAACCGCGCACCCACCCTGCACCGCCTCGGCATCCAGGCGTTCGAGCCGCAGCTGATCGAGGGCAAGGCGATCCAGATCCACCCGCTGGTCTGCACCGCCTTCAACGCCGACTTCGACGGCGACCAGATGGCCGTGCACCTGCCGCTGAGCGCGGAGGCGCAGGCCGAGGCCCGGATCCTGATGCTGTCGACCAACAACATCCTGAAGCCGGCCGACGGTCGTCCCGTCACCATGCCCACCCAGGACATGGTGATCGGTCACTATTTCCTGACTCAGGAGCATGAGGGTCGGGCCGGTGCGGGTCGTACCTTCGGCTCGGTGGCCGAGGCGATCATGGCCTTCGACCGGGGCGACCTGGCGATCGGTTCGCCGATCACCTTCCGACTGCACGACATCGTGCCGCCGGACGGCCAGGAGCTGCGGGCCGACGGCAGCATCATGCTGAAGACCACGCTGGGCCGCGCCCTGTTCAACGAGGCGCTCCCGTCCGACTACGCGTTCGTCAACGGCGAGGTGGGCAAGAAGAAGCTGGGCCAGATCGTCAACGACCTGGCCGAGCGCTACCCGAAGATCGAGGTCGCGGCCACACTGGACCGGCTCAAGGACCTGGGCTTCCGGTGGGCCACCCGCTCCGGCGTCACGGTGTCGATCTCGGACGTCCAGACGCCGCCGTCCAAGCCGGAGATCCTGGCCACCTACGAGGCCAAGGCCGCCAAGATCACCAAGCAGTACGAACGTGGCAAGGTGACCGAGGAGGAGCGCCATCAGGAGCTGATCCAGCTCTGGACCGACGCCACCGCCGAGCTGACCGCCGCGATGGAGGCCAACTTCACCCGGGACAACCCGATCTTCATGATGGTGCACTCCGGTGCGCGAGGGAACATGACCCAGATGCGCCAGATCGCCGCCATGCGAGGCCTGGTGGCCAACCCGAAGGGCGAGATCATCGCCCGGCCGATCAAGTCCAACTTCCGTGAGGGACTGTCCGTGCTGGAGTACTTCATCTCCACTCACGGTGGTCGTAAGGGCCAGGCGGACACCGCCCTGCGGACCGCCGACTCCGGTTACCTCACCCGGCGACTGGTCGACGTCTCGCAGGACGTGATCATCCGCGAGGAGGATTGCGGCACCGAGCGCGGCCTGACCAAGGTCATTTCGGCCGAGGGCCGGGACGGCCAGCTGGTGGTTGCCGGTGACGTGGAGACCGCGGTGTACGCACGTACCCTCGCCTCCGATGTGACCGACGGCAAGGGCAAGGTGCTGGTGGCGGCCGGGGTCGACCTGGGCGACGTGAACATCAACACGCTGATCGCGAATGGTGTCACCGAGGTCAAGGTCCGGTCCGTCCTCACCTGCGACGCAAAGTCCGGCACCTGCGCGATGTGCTACGGCCGTTCGCTGGCCACCGGCAAGCTGGTCGATGTCGGCGAGGCGGTGGGCATCGTCGCGGCACAGTCGATCGGCGAGCCCGGCACCCAGCTGACCATGCGGACCTTCCACACCGGTGGTGTGGCCGGCGACGACATCACCCAGGGTCTGCCCCGCGTGGTCGAGCTCTTCGAGGCTCGGCAGCCCAAGGGCAAGGCGCCGATCGCAGAGGCGGCCGGCCGGGTCCGGATCGAGGACGGCGAGCGCAACCGCAAGCTGGTCATCGTCCGCGATGACGGCGACCTGGACGTGGAGTACCTGCTGCCCCGGCGCGTGCGCCTGGAGTGGGAGGACAACACCGGTGTTCGGCATTCGATCGTCGACGGCGACCACATCGCCGCCGGCGAGCAGCTCTACGCTGGCACGCCCGATCCGCAGGACGTCCTGCGGGTGAGCGGTCTGCGCAAGGTGCAGGAGCACCTGGTCGAAGAAGTGCAGGCGGTGTACGCCACCCAGGGTGCCCCGATCCACGACAAGCACATCGAGATCATCATCCGGCAGATGCTGCGCCGGGTGACCGTGATCGAGTCCGGTGACACCTCGATGCTGCCGGGTGAGCTGGTCGACCGCAAGAGCTTCGAGAGCCAGAACCGCGAGATGGTCACCGAGAACCGGGTGCCGGCTCAGGGTCGGCCGGTGCTGATGGGCATCACGAAGGCCTCCCTGGCCACCGAGTCCTGGCTGAGCGCGGCCTCCTTCCAGGAGACCACCAAGGTGTTGACGGACGCGGCGATCCACGCCAAGTCCGACAGCCTGCTCGGCCTGAAGGAGAACGTCATCCTGGGCAAGTTGATCCCGGCCGGCACCGGCCTGGAGCGCTACCGCAACATCCGGGTCGAACCGACCGCGGAGGCCCGGGCGGCGGCGTACGAACTCAGCTACGACCCGTACGACTACGACATGGCCGGCAACGGCATGTCGGTGTCGCTGGACGAGTTCGACATCGGCGACCTGCGCTGAACCAGTAGCAACAGGCGGCCCCCGGGATTCCCGGGGGCCGCCTTCTGCGTGCGCCCGGGGTGCACCGCTCGAGCCGGCTTGCCATTGAGTGCATCGCCTGGGGTCGAACCCGAGCAGTGCGGCCGACCGCAGGTCAGGTGCGTGGCCCGGGACTGGGACGGGACCCGTACAGGTGCTGACCGGGCGGCCGTGCCGTCCTATGGTGGGCGGCATGAGGATTGTTGCGCACAGCGACCACGCCGCCGTGGCCATCAGGCAGGAAATGATCGAGCAGGCCCGGTCAATGGGCCACGAGGTGGACGACCTGGGGCCCGCCGAGGGCGAGAAGGTCGACTACCCCTACGCCGGGGCTGTGGTGGGCCGCAAGGTGGCCTCCGGGGACTACGACCTGGGCCTGTTGGCCTGCGGCACCGGGGTGGGCATCTCGATGGCCGCCAACAAGGTGCCGGGTGCCCGCGCCGTGGTCTGCTCGGAGCCGTACACCGCCCGGTTGTCCCGCGAGCACAACGCGTCGAACATCGTGTCGGTTGGCGCCCGCGTGGTCGGGCCTGGGGAGGCCAGAATGATCGTCGAGGCGTTCCTGACCACCGAACCCGCCAGCGGCCGGCACGCCGACCGGGTGAAGATGATCAACGCCCTGGACGATCAGTCGCTGACCCTCGAAGCGCTGCACGACATGGGCCCGGCCGCCCACCCGGAGATCGCCTGAATCGAGTTGGGGACGGTTCCTGACCCCCGCCAGTCCATGACGGTAGTCGGAACCGTCCGATACCCGCCAGAGGAGCCCTGCTTACGTACTTCTTGCGGGCTCATCAGGGTGCGTGAGTCCGCAACTGCGGTGTTAATCTCTCCTTCATGACGCAACTGCGGATCTCTGAGGCGGCCACCCTGCTGGGCGTGAGTGACGACACCCTCCGACGATGGATCGACGCCGGCCGCCTGGGGGTGCACCACGACAGCAGCGCACGGCAGGTCGTCGACGGCGTCGAACTGGCCCGGGTGGCCCAGCAGCAGGCCGGCACGGCGGCCGACGACCTGGACCCGGCGGCGCGGGCGCGGTCGTCCCGCAATCACTTCACCGGGCTGGTCACCCAGGTCACCTCCGACCTGGTGATGTCGCAGGTCGAACTTCAGTGCGGCCCGTTCCGGGTGGTGTCGCTGATCTCGACCGAGGCCGTCGGTGAACTGGGGCTGAAACCCGGCTGCGTCGCGACCGCGGTGGTCAAAGCAACCAACGTCAGCGTGGAGGCACGTTGAATCGGGTCAGGACCGTTCTGGTCGCCCTGGCGGTGGCAACAGCCCTGGTGGTCGCCGGGTGCACCCCAGCGCCCGCTGAGCGGCGGCTGACGGTGTTCGCGGCGGCATCCCTGACCAAGGTGTTCACCGCGCTCGGCGCGCAGTTCGAGGCCGGCCATCCGGGTGTCAAGGTGTCGTTCACGTTCGACGGCTCGTCGGGACTGGTCGACCAGCTCAAGGGCGGGGCGAAAGCGGACGTGTTCGCGTCCGCGGACGAGAAGAACATGACCAAGGCCACCACCGCCAACCTGACCACGGGTACGCCCGCGATCTTCGCCCGCAACGTGCTCACCCTGGTGGTGCCGCCCGCCAACCCCGGCAACGTGACCGGGCTGAACTCCTCACTCAACGGCAAGAAGTTGGTCGTCTGCGCACCCGAGGTGCCCTGCGGCAGCGCCACCAACACCCTGGCCGCCAAACTCAACGTGACCCTGAAGCCGGTATCACAGGAGAGCAAGGTCACCGACGTGCTGGGCAAGGTGGCCTCCCAAGAGGCCGACGCCGGGGTGGTCTATGTCACCGACGCCGCAGGAGCCGGCGACAAGGTGAAGGCGATCGCCATCGAGGGCGCCGATCAGGTGCTGAACACGTATCCGATCGTGGTGCTCGGTTCGGCACCGCAGCCCGAGCTGGCGGCCCAGTTCGTCAGCCTGGTCACCTCTGCCGAGGGCACCAGTGCACTGACCGCCGCGGGGTTCCTGGCCCCGTGATCGGACGACGGCTGCCGCGCTGGACGAGCGCTCTGGCCCTGGCCGGCGGTCTGTTCATCGCGCTGCCGCTGGTCGCCCTGTTGAGCCGGGTGCCCTGGCTGCGGCTGCCGCAGTTGCTGTCCGCCACGGACGCCGCGGAGGCGCTGTGGCTGAGTCTGCGCACCTGCCTGGCCAGCACCGTGCTGAGCGTGCTGCTGGGCCTACCTCTGGCCCTGTGGCTGGCTCGGCTTCAGGGCCGTTGGGTGGCTCTGGCCCGTGGCGTGGCCACCCTGCCGATGGTGTTACCGCCGGTAGTAGCCGGTCTGGCCCTGCTGGCCACCTTCGGACGTCGCGGCCTGATCGGCCAGGGGCTGAGTGTGGTGGGCATCGAGATCGGCTTCACCACGATCGCGGTGGTGCTGGCCCAGACCTTCGTGGCGATGCCGTTCCTGGTCGTGGCCGTCGAAGGTGCGCTGCGCACCCTGGACCCGGACGCCGAGGTGATGGCGGCGACGTTGGGAGCCGGCCCGAGCCGGGTGCTGTGGCGGGTCACCCTGCCCATGCTGACCCCGGCGCTGGCGTCCGGAACCAGTCTGGCCGCGGCCCGGGCACTGGGGGAGTTCGGCGCTACCATCACCTTCGCCGGTTCGCTGTCCGGCACCACCCGGACGCTGCCGCTGGAGATCTACCTGCAGCGCGAGGTCGACACCGACACCGCCTTGGCGCTGGCAGTGCTGCTGATGGCGATCGCGGTGCTGCTGGTCGGCGCCACCGCACTGCTCGGAAGTCGGCGAACCCGATGAGCGGTCCCCAGGACGAGTCTCGACCGGCTCGGCCCACCGACGATGGGTCTCGAAAAGCTCGACCGGCGGCCGGGCTCACCGCCCAGCTGTGCCTGCCCGCCCGCGGAGTCGACGTCAGGGTCGACGTGGCGCCAGGCGAGACGGTGGCCCTGGTCGGACCCAACGGCGCCGGTAAGTCGTCGGTGTTGGAGGCGGTGATCGGACTGCTCCGGCCCGAACCTGGCAGCGTCACCCTGCACGGACGACTGCTCAGCAACGCCGACATCCAGTTGCCGCCGCATCGGCGCCGGGTCGGCTGGTTGCCCCAGCGACCGCTGCTCTTCGAGCACCTCAGCGTGCTCGACAACGTGGCATTCGGACTCACCTCCGGCGGACTGCGCCGCCGTGAGGCTCGGCTGCGAGCGACCAAGGAACTCGACCGGGTCGGCGCCGCGCACCTGGCGGCGCGAGCGCCGTCGGCCCTGTCCGGCGGTCAGGCCCAGCGGGTCGCGATCGCGCGGGCACTGGCGGCCGACCCAGAGGCGCTGCTGCTGGACGAACCCCTGGCCGCGGTCGACGTGCACGGGGCAGGTGAGATCCGGACGGTACTCGCCGACAGACTGCGCGGGATCGGCCTTCCGGTGCTGCTGGTCACCCACGACCTGATCGATCTGTGGCGGCTGGCCGATCGGGTGCTGGTGCTGGAGCACGGCCGGATCGTCGGTTCGGGTTCGGTCGCCGAGGTGCTGGGCCGACCGCGCAACGACTTTCTCGCCACCCTGGGCGGACGCAACCTGATCGCCGGCCCGGCGGCCGGGCCGGAGTCGCTGGACAACGCCGGTCTGATCGTGCACGGACGTCCGGACGCGCCCCTGGCCCCAGGCGCTCCGACACTGGCCCTGATCGACCCGTCGGCCATCGCCGTGCATCGTGCCCACCCCGAAGGGTCTCCCCGTAACGTCTGGCCGGCCACGATCATCGGCGTCGAGCAACGTGGCGATGCGGTACGGCTCACCGCCCGAGCCGGATCGGTGCCGTTGAGCGTCGATCTGACCCTCGCCGCGGTGGCGGAACTGGGCCTGGCGCCGGGCCAGGAGGCCTGGTTGTCGGTGAAGGCGAGCCAGGTGTTGCTCTACCCGCGTTGACGGCGGACGTCCGAGCCGAGCCACAGACGCCTGGGGCGCCGGAGCGCTTTTGCGATCCAGGCGGTCAAACGGTAATCTCGGTGGTTGTGTTCGGGTGACCGGACCATCATGTGTGCCCGACGCGACGAAAGCGTCAGCGTCGGCGCGACACCCCGAGCGAAACAACGTTCGCAAGAACGTGCCTGAACCCACGACGGAAAGTGATACCACCCGGTGCCCACCATCCAGCAGTTGGTCCGAAAGGGCCGCACTGACAAGGTCAGCAAGAACAAGACGCCCGCGCTGAAGGGCTCCCCGCAGCGCCGTGGCGTGTGCACGCGCGTCTACACCACCACCCCGAAGAAGCCGAACTCGGCGCTGCGCAAGGTCGCCCGCGTCCGGCTCTCGTCGGGCGTCGAGGTGACCGCGTACATCCCCGGCGTCGGGCACAACTTGCAGGAGCACTCGATGGTGCTGGTCCGCGGCGGTCGGGTGAAGGACCTGCCGGGCGTGCGCTACAAGATCATCCGCGGCTCGCTCGACACCCAGGGTGTCAAGAACCGCAAGCAGGCTCGCAGCCGCTACGGCGCGAAGAAGGAGAAGTAATGCCTCGCAAGGGTCCCGCCCCGAAGCGTCCCGTCGTCGTCGATCCGGTCTACGGCTCGCCGCTGGTTTCCCAGCTGGTCAGCAAGATTCTGCTCGACGGCAAGAAGACCACCGCTCAGCACATCGTCTACTCCGCTCTGGAGGGCACCCGGGCCAAGTCCGGCGTCGACCCCGTCCAGACGCTCAAGAAGGCTCTGGACAACATCCGTCCGGCCCTCGAGGTGAAGTCCCGCCGGGTCGGCGGCGCCACCTACCAGGTGCCCATCGAGGTGAAGCCCGCCCGGGCCACCACCCTGGCCATGCGCTGGTTGGTCAGCTTCTCCCGGGCCCGTCGTGAGAAGACCATGACCGAGCGCCTGATGAACGAACTGCTGGACGCGTCCAACGGCCTTGGTGCCTCGGTGAAGCGCCGCGAAGACACCCACAAGATGGCCGAGGCCAACCGCGCCTTCGCTCATTACCGCTGGTGATCTGAGGCCTTCCACCTGGGGTCATCGGCCCCGGGGGAAGGCTTCTCGCCTGCCCGCCCACAAACACGACAAGAGTTGAGGAAGTCACCACAGTGGCCATCAATGTGAACACCGACCTGGCCAAGGTGCGCAATATCGGCATCATGGCCCACATCGACGCGGGCAAGACGACCACCACCGAGCGGATCCTGTTCTACACCGGCATCAACTACAAGATCGGTGAGGTGCACGACGGCGCCGCCACGATGGACTGGATGGAGCAGGAGCAGGAGCGCGGCATCACCATCACCTCCGCCGCGACCACCTGTTTCTGGAAGAACCACCAGATCAACATCATCGACACCCCGGGCCACGTCGACTTCACCATCGAGGTGGAGCGCTCGCTGCGCGTGCTGGACGGTGCCGTCTGCGTCTTCGACGGAGTCGCCGGCGTTGAGCCGCAGTCGCAGACAGTGTGGCGTCAGGCCACCCGCTACGGCGTTCCCCGGATCTGCTACGTGAACAAGTTGGACCGCACCGGCGCGTCCTTCGATTACTGCGTGCAGACCATCCGGCAGCGTCTGGCCACGGTCGCCGCGGTGCTGCAGTTGCCGATCGGGGCCGAGGCCAAGTTCACCGGCGTGGTCGACCTGGTCGGCATGCGGGCGCTGATGTGGCACGGCGAGACCACGATCGGTGAGGACTACACCGTCGAGGAGATCCCGGCCGACATGCTGGAGGCGGCCCAGGCCGCCCGCGAAGAGTTGGTCCACGTGCTGGCCGATCACGACGACGAGTTCGCCGACGCCTGGCTCGAGGCCGAGGAGACCGGCGAGGAGTTGACCGGGGCGCAGATCAAGGCGGCCACGCGCCGCGCCGTGATCGCCAACAAGTTGACCGCGGTGATCTGCGGCTCCTCGTTCAAGAACAAGGGCGTCCAGCCGATGCTGGACGCGGTGCTCGACTACCTGCCGTCCCCGGTGGACATTCCGGCCATCGACGGCTTCAAGCCGGGCCACCCGGACGAGGTGATCGAGCGGCACACGTCCAACGACGAGCCGCTGTCGATGCTGGCGTTCAAGATCGCTGCCGACCCGCACCTGGGCAAGCTGACCTACATCCGGGTCTACTCCGGCATCCTGAAGACCGGGCAGCAGGTGCTGAACTCGACCAAGGGCCGCAAGGAGCGGATCGGCAAGATCTACCAGATGCACGCCAACAAGCGTGAGGAGATCGAGCAGATCGGCGCCGGCATGATCATCGCAGTGATGGGTCTCAAGGACACCACCACCGGTGAAACCCTGTGCGACCCGGCCAACCCCGTGGTTCTCGAGTCGATGGACTTCCCGGCCCCGGTGATCGAGCAGGCCATCGAGCCCAAGACCAAGTCCGATCAGGAGAAGCTGGGCATCGCGATCCAGCGGCTGGCCGAAGAGGACCCCACCTTCCGCGTGCACACCGACGAGGAGACCGGCCAGACCATCATCGCCGGTATGGGCGAGTTGCACCTCGAGGTGATGATCGACCGGATGAAGCGCGAGTTCAAGGTCGAGGCGAACATCGGCAAGCCGCAGGTCGCCTACCGCGAAACCCTGCGTCGCGCCGTCGAGAAGGTCGAGTACACCCACAAGAAGCAGTCGGGTGGCTCCGGCCAGTACGCCAAGGTGATCATCAACCTGGAACCGATGGAGCCCGGCACCGGCTACGAGTTCGTCAACGGCGTGACCGGTGGCCGAATTCCGAAGGAGTACATTCCCGCGGTCGACAAGGGCGTCCGCGAGACGATGGCATTCGGACCCCTGGCCGGCTACCCGGTCGAAGACATCAAGGTCACCCTGGTCGATGGCCAGTACCACGACGTCGACTCGTCCGAGCTGGCCTTCAAGATCGCCGGCTCGATGGTCTTCAAGGAGGCCGCGCGCAGGGCCGACCCGGCACTGCTCGAGCCGCTGATGGCCGTCGAGGTGACCACGCCCGAGGACTACCTCGGCACCGTGATCGGCGACATCAACAGCCGGCGCGGCCACGTCCAGTCGATGACGGAGGCGCACGGCAACCAGGTCGTGATGGCTCTGGTGCCGCTGAGCGAGATGTTCGGCTACGTCGGGGACCTGCGTTCCAAGACCTCCGGTCAGGCGTCCTACTCGATGGAGTTCAGCCAGTACGGCGAGACTCCGAAGTCGGTCGCCGAGGAGATCATCGCGAAGGGTCGCGGCGGGGCCTGAGTTTGACTCTCCCGCGACCGTAGACAAGACTTGGTAGGGTTCGCCTCCGCCCCGGGGCGTACCCTGACCAGGGATATTAACCCAACCCATACAACGCCGCGCGAAACGCGTGCGGTGAGATTCAGAAGGAGCCTCAGTGGCAAAGGCCAAGTTCGAGCGGACCAAGCCGCACTGCAACATCGGCACCATCGGGCACATCGACCACGGCAAGACCACTCTGACCGCGGCGATCACCAAGGTGCTGCATGACAAGTACCCCGCGCTGAACGCCGTGTCGGCGTTCGACCAGATCGACAAGGCTCCTGAGGAGCGCCAGCGCGGCATCACCATCTCGATCGCCCACGTCGAGTACCAGACCGAGGCTCGTCACTACGCGCACGTCGATTGCCCGGGTCACGCTGACTACGTCAAGAACATGATCACCGGCGCCGCTCAGATGGACGGTGCGATCCTGGTCGTGGCCGCCACCGACGGCCCGATGCCGCAGACCCGCGAGCACGTGCTGCTGGCCCGCCAGGTCGGCGTCCCGGCGATCGTTGTTGCGCTGAACAAGTGCGACATGGTCGATGACGAAGAGCTGATCGAGCTCGTCGAGATGGAGGTCCGCGAACTGCTGGACGCCCAGGAGTTCGACGGCGACAACGCCCCCGTCATCCGGGTGGCCGCGTTCCCCGCCATGCAGGGCGATGCCAAGTGGTCCGAGTCGATCATCGAACTGATGAACGCTGTCGACGAGTACATCCCGCAGCCCGAGCGCGAGACCGAGAAGCCGTTCCTGATGCCCATCGAGGACGTCTTCACGATCACCGGTCGTGGCACCGTGGTGACCGGCCGGATCGAGCGCGGCATCGTCAAGACCGGCGAGACCGTCGACATCATCGGCATCGCCGAGAAGAAGCAGACCAGCACCATCACCGGTGTTGAGATGTTCCGCAAGATCCTCGACGAGGGTCGCGCCGGCGAGAACGTCGGCCTGCTGCTGCGCGGTACCAAGAAGGACGATGTCGAGCGTGGCATGGTCGTGATCAAGCCCGGTTCGGCGACGCCGCACACCGAGTTCGAGGCCAACGTGTACGTGCTGACCAAGGAGGAGGGTGGCCGTCACAAGCCGTTCTTCTCGAACTACAGCCCGCAGTTCTACTTCCGTACCACCGACGTGACCGGCGTGGTTCAGTTGCCCGAGGGCACCGACATGGTGATGCCCGGTGACAACACCGACATGACCGTGCACCTGAACAAGTCGATCGCCATGGAGGACGGCCTCAAGTTCGCCATCCGCGAGGGCGGCCGCACCGTCGGCGCCGGCCGGGTGACCAAGATCCTCAAGTGATCTAGTCCCACCAGGACAACGAAGGGCCCCCAGCTTCGGCCGGGGGCCCTTCGCCGTTCCCGACCCGGTCAGAAGCGACCAGGTCCGGCACCACGGGTGGTACCGGATCCGGTGGCTTGACGGCCGTGCGGGTGACTCGACGCGATTCGTCCGCAGGACTTGCGGCCAGATTCGCAACCGCCGGGGTATTTCGCGTTCATGTGCTTATGTACTACACTGTGTCGTAGATGAACACCACAGAATCTGCGGGGGCTCATCGGGACAGAACGCGTGGTGAAGGTGCTCCGACAGGGCCTGGTTGCTGCGCACCGAACAGCATTCAAATCACGTCAGGAGTATCCAATGACCAAAGCATCCGGACCGGCCAGACTCGTCGCCGTCTTGTGCATCATCTTCGGCCTCGTCGCGATCGGCGGCGGAGTCGCCACCTGGGCCACGATCACCAACCAGCTCGCGGCCGAGAACATCACGGTGCCCGCCGACTCGCCGCTGGTGCCCGGCGCGAAGGTGCAGGACCCGATCAGCGCGTACGCACAGGCTGAGATCATCAACCATCACGCCCTGACCGCCAGTGGCGGCAAGACCTACGCCCAGCTGGGCAGCATGATCACCGCGGCGAAGACCGCCGGTGACACCGCCAAGGCCGACGAACTCACCGCACTGCGCGGCACCATGATGAACGCCTCGTTCCTGCGGGCGTCCCTGTTCACCTCCGTGCTCGCCTACGGCGTATCGCTGCTGGTGATCGGCCTGGGCCTGATGTTCCTGCTGCTCGGTTGGGCGCTGGCCTCGGTGGCCAAGCCGTCGGTCGTCAGCACGCCCGGGGCACAGGTCTGATCGACCGACCAACTCACGAGGTCACCGGGGAAAGCTCACCCCGGTGACCTCCTGCGTTGCCTCCCACAGGGTGCTCAGCTCCTTCGGGTTGCGGGCGGAGCGGGGCAGCGCAGCCCGGCCGACCGGCCCGGCGGTACCGAACAGGCCGATCGGGCCGTAGTAGCCGCCGGCCGCGGCCTGCCTGCTGGCTGCGCAGAACACCACCGGTTGGGCGCCGTCCGCGGCCGATTGCATCACCCGGGTGAGCCCGCCGAAGAACTGTCCCACCCCGACCATCGGGTGATCGGGAAACAGGCCAGTGGCGGCCCACCCCGGATGGGCGGCGTGGGCATTGAGTCCCCACTCATGCGAGGAGCTGCGCCGCTGCAGCTCGCGGGCGAACATCACCATGGCCAGCTTGCTGTCGGCGTAGGCCCGCCCGGACGACCAGCGCTTCTCCAGATTGAGGTCGGTCGGCCGGATCCGACCGCCGCGGGCCGCGATCGAACCCAACGCGACAACGCGGGCCCGGCTGGCCCGGCGCATGGGTTCCAGCAGCCCCGCGGTGAGGGCGAAGTGGCCGAGGTAGTTGGTGGCCATCACCAACTCGTTGCCGTCCGCGCTCAGGTCACGCTTCTTCGTGCCGCCGATGCCCGCGTTGAGCACCAGAATGTCGACCCGGCGCTCGGCATAACGATCGGCGAAGGCACGCACCGACGACAGGTCGGAAGTATCCAACTGCTCGACGGTATGGCTGCCCTCCGGACGTTCGGCGCGCAGTTCGCTCGCAACCGCCTCGCCCTTCTCGAGATTCCGGACGGCCAGCACCACCTCGGCACCCGCCAACCCCAGGGCGCGGGCGACCGCCTTGCCGATGCCGCTGCTGGCACCCGTGACGATCGCGAGCCGGCCCTTGCGGGACGGGATGGTGAGTGGGGTCAGCCGGTCCTTCATGGCTCTCCTGGAGATGGTTAGGCTCGTCGGGTGGGAAGAGTGCAACTACGTCGCCGTTACCTCAGCCTGGGGCTTGGGGAGTTGGCAGCTGCCGCAACCCTGCTAGGAGCCTATTGGCTGGTGCTGCCTCGACTGGCTGCCGACACGGCGGCGGTCGGGGTCGTGCTCGCCGGCTTGATCTTCCTGTTGCTGCAGGGGGCCGGGTACTGGCTGCTGGCCCGCTCGTGGATCCCTACCGGAACCATGCCCGCACACGTTGCGCGGCTGTTCGGTTGGCTGCGGGTGGCGAACGTCCTGGTGCTGGTGGGTGCCGCAGTTGTGGTGGCCGGCTGGGGAATCGGACCCGGCCGGGCCACCTGGCTCGGAGTCGGCCTGTGGCTGTTCACAGTCGCCGAGTACGTCAACTACTTCTGGGTGCGGTTGTCGTATCCGCCGAGCGGGTGGTGGCGCGGGGTACGGGCCTGGCGCGCGTCTCGGCTGGCGATCGATCTGGCCCGGGCGGCCTGACCCGCTCAGCCCTGGCGCTTCTGGATCGCGGCCCACTCGTCCCGCAACCCGACGGTGCGGTGGAACAGCGTCGAATCCGCCTCGTCGCGGGCGAAGTACCCGAGTCGCTCGAACTGCACCACCGCGCCCGGCGGCGTCTGGGCCAGGGCGGCCTCGAACCGGCAGTCGGTGAGCACGTCCAACGAGTCGGGGTTCAGGTCGTCCAGGGGTTCGCCGGTGCGTTCGCCGGGAACCGGTGCCGAGAACAGCCGGTCGTACAACGCCACCGTGCCGGTCACAGCATGTGCCGCCGAGACCCAGTGCATGGTCGACTTCACCTTGCGGCCGTCCGGCGCGTTGCCGCCGCGGCTGGCCGGGTCATAGGTGGCGTTCACCTGCACGATCGCGCCCTGGTCGTCCTTCACCACGTCGGTGGCGGTGATCAGGTAGGCGCCCCGCAAGCGCACCTCACGGCCCGGCGACAACCGGAAGAACTTCGGCGGCGGTACCTCGGCGAAGTCCTCGGCCTCGATCCACAACTCGCCACTGAAGGCGACGCTGCGGACGCCGTCAGCCGGGTGCTCGGGATTGTTGGCCACGTCGAAATGGTCAACCTGGCCCTCGGGCCAGTTGGTCAGCACCAGCTTGAGCGGACGCAGCACCGCCATCCGGCGTTGCGCGGCGGTGTTCAGCTGCCGCCGGACGTAGCTCTCCAGTGCCTCGACCGATTGCCGGCTGTTGGTGCGGGTGGTGCCGATGTCGCGGCAGAACGCCCTGATCGCCGAGGCCGGGTAGCCGCGCCGGCGCAACGCCCGCAGGGTCGGCATCCGGGGGTCGTCCCAGCCGGTGACGACACCCTCATCCACCAACTTCTTCAGCCGCCGCTTGCTGGTCACGGTGTGGGTGAACTCCAGCCGGGCGAACTCGATCTGCTTCGGCTTGTCATAGGGCAGCGGCAGCTGTGCCAAATACCAGTCGTAGAGCGGACGGTGGCTGTCGAACTCCAGGGTGCAGACCGAGTGGGTGACGCCCTCGAGTGCGTCCGATTGCCCGTGCGCCCAGTCGTAGGTGGGATAGATGTCCCAGGCGTCGCCGGTGCGGTGGTGATCGGCGTGCCGGATCCGATACATCACCGGGTCGCGCAGCTGCATGTTCTCGTGCTGCATGTCGATCTTGGCCCGCAGCACCCGGGCACCGTCCGGAAACTCGCCCGCCCGCATCCGGCGGAGCAGGTCCAGGTTCTCCTCGATGCTCCGCTCGCGGTAGGCGCTCTCGATTCCCGGCCGGCCGAAGCCGCCGCGCTCGGTCGAGATGGTCTCCATGTCGGAGTCGTCCACGTAGGCCTTGCCGGCCAGAACCAGTAGCTCGGCCCACTCGTACAGGCTCTGGAAGTAGTCCGATGCGTAGAGCACCGACGCGGGGGAGTAGCCCAGCCACTCGATGTCGTGGACGATCGAGTCGACGTACTCGGTGTCTTCGGTGTCGGGATTGGTGTCGTCGAAGCGCAGGTTGCAGACACCGCCGAAGTCGGCCGCGATGCCGAAGTCGACCACTATCGCCTTGGCGTGACCGACGTGCAGGTAGCCGTTCGGCTCCGGCGGAAAGCGGGTCTGCACCCGGCCGCGGTAGCTGCCCTGCTCGTTGTCGCGCCGGACGATGTCGCGAATGAAGTCGTTGGCGGCGGGCTCGGCGGTCATGGGCGCAAACCTATCAATCGCGGAACGGCACTGCGCCGACCAGTACGCGTCGAGACCCGCTGTGGACTGGATGGGCGGAGCCGACAGGAGGACGGACGAGCCAGTCATGCGGCAGCATGGAGCGGGTGAACGAGATCGCCCGGGTACTCGGAATCGGACTGCTCGCCTCCGTGGCCGCCCGGCTGCCCGCTCGGGTCGCGGCCGCCGTGCAAATGATCCTGATCGTGGCTGGATCGCTGCTGCCGTTGGTGCCGCTGTGGCGGGGGTCCATCGGTCTACCGGATCTGTTGGCCTACAGCACGCTGTGGCTGGCGATCTCGGTGGTGACCACGCTGATCCGCCTGCAAACGATCAGGGCCCACGCCGATCAGGCCAGGTTCTGGATGCTGCATTACTCGATCATGATCGGCGTGCTGAGCCTTGTCTGTGGCGCGTGGGCGGTGATCCTGCTGTCGATGGCCGGCGTACGCGGCGGCTGGATCACGCTGCTTCCGATGGCCATCGCCATAGTGCTGGCGAATGCCTGGGCGCTGGCTGACGGGTGGTTCGTGCGCCGTGGGCAGGAGGTGGCGCAGCTGTGGCAGGTGCTGTTGCCCGGCTATCTGAGGTTCGTGCCGGTGCTCGGGGCCACCATCGCCGGCGCCGTGCTCATCATGGGCGACGGACCGTCGGATCTGCGGCAGATCGTGGCGGTTGCTCTGGTGCTCGCCATGGCCGCCATCGACATCATCCTGGCTGTGCTGTCGCTGCGACGAACGGCCGGCGCGGGTGAGTTGTCGACCCGCCCTCAAGACGATGCCGTGGCGGACTGGCCGGATACTTCGATGCCACCGGGGGCCTCACCGCTGCCAGGCGGTGTGTCGTCGCGTCGGGATTTCAGGTTTGGCCCGCTCAGGCATGGTGGCCAGGGCGCGCGCTAGTAGGCTGACCGGGCCATGACTGTGACCCCAGCACGCCTACGTGTCGCGCCGTCGCCCACCGGCGACCCACACGTCGGAACCGCCTACATGTCCCTGTTCAACAAGGCCTATGCCGAGGCCACCGGCGGCGCGTTCGTGCTGAGGATCGAAGACACCGACCGGGCCCGCTTCGTTGCCGACTCCGAGCAGCAGATCTTCGACACCCTGCGCTGGCTCGGCCTGCCGTGGGACGAGGGTCCCGACGTCGGCGGCCCCTTCGCCCCGTACCGACAGTCGGAGCGGCTGGACACCTACCGTCCGTTCGTCGAGCAGTTGCTGGCTGACGGCCACGCGTACCACTGCTGGTGTTCCCCCGAGCGGCTGGCGCAACTGCGCGCCGAGCAGCAGGCCGCCAAGTCCTCGGTGACCGGATACGACCGGCTCTGTTACGGCAAGACCAGGGCCGAGCGCGAGCTGCTGCCCGGGTTCTCACCAACGCCCGTGGTGCGGATGCTGGTCCCAGACGATCCGCCGCTGACCTTCACCGATGTGATCCGCGGCCAGGTGAGCGCCCCTCGTCCGGACGATCAGGTGATCCTGAAGGCGGACGGCTATCCGACCTACCACTTGGCCGTCGTGGTCGACGACCACCTGATGGGCATCACCCACGTGGTCCGCGGCGAGGAGTGGATCAGCTCCACACCCAAGCACGTGTTGCTCTACCAGTTTCTCGGGCTGACCCCGCCGGCCTTCGCGCACATGCCGCTGCTGCGCAACACCGACAGGTCCAAGATCTCCAAGCGCAGGAACCCGGCTGCCCGGCTGTTGTGGTTCCGGGAGCAGGGCTACCTGCCCGAGGCGCTGCGCAACTTTCTGCAGTTGCTGGCCTATCCGCCGGTCGGCGACAGCGAGGTGGCCAGCTTCGAGCAGTTCGTCGAGGGGTTCGACTGGGCGAAGGTGAACACGGTCGGCCCGATCTTCGACCTGAAGAAGTTGAACTGGCTCAACGGCGAGTACCTCCGAGCCCTCAGCCCGGACGAGCTGGCCGACCGGATCGTCGAGCATCTGCGCTACACCGGTGCCTGGCCGGACCCGGACGCGGCGAAGGTCGAGTTGCTGCGCCGGGCCGCCCCGCTGATCCAGGAGCGGCTCGAGGTGCTCGCCGACGCCCTGCCCAAGCTCGACTTTCTGTTCACTGCCGATGCCGAGCTGGTCATCGCCGACGATGCCCGCGCCCAGTTGGGGGCGGACGCGGCCACCGTGCTCGACGCCGCGATCGGCGCCCTGGAGGCGCTCGAGCAGTTCCGCACCGCGGACATCGAGGCCGCACTGCGCGAGGCGCTGGTGGAGGGACTCGGGCTGAAGCCCCGGTTCGCGTTCGGTCCGGTGCGGGTCGGCATCACCGGATCGAGGGTGTCGCCACCTCTGTTCGAGTCGATCGAGGTGCTCGGCCGGCAATCCAGCCTGACCCGGCTGCGGGCGCTGCGGGGGACGCTGTGAGCACCGTTGCGATCTTCGGAGGACGCTCCGAGATCGGTCTTGAGATCGCCCGGCGGCTGGCCGCGGGCAACGTGGTCGTGCTGGCCTCACGGCCCGGCGGTGATCAGCCGGAAGTGCACGGTGCGAAGCGGGTGCTGCACGTCGACTTCGACGCCGACGACGTTGCGACGCATCAGGCGGTAGTGACGGCGATCGAGGCCGACGCCGGTCCGATCGACATCGCCGTGCTGACCTTCGGGGTGTTGGGCGACCAGGCCCTGGCCGAGACCGACGCCGCCGAGGTGGTTCGGATCGTGCACACCGACTTCGTCGCGCAGGCGTCCCTGCTGACCGTGCTGGCCAACCTGATGAAGCCCGTAAGGCCGGCACCCTGGTGGCGTTCTCGTCGGTGGCCGGGCAGCGGGTGCGCCGGGCGAACTACGTCTACGGATCGGCCAAGGCAGGGCTGGACGGGTTCGCGTCCGGCATGGCGGACGCCCTGCACGGCAGCGGCGTCGACCTGATCATCGCCCGGCCCGGATTCGTCATCGGACGGATGACCGAAGGCATGGAGCCGGCACCCTTCTCGTCCACTCCCGATCAGGTCGCGGACGCGGTCGTCCAGCGGATCGCCAAGGCGGCGGTGCCGTCGAGCTGTGGATCCCGTGGCAACTGCGGGCGATGTTCGTGGTGGCGCCTCTGGTGCCCCGACCGATCTGGCGGCGGCTGCCACGATGACCTGCTCCTTCGCGTGGGACGCCGCCGAGCTGCCCGCGTGGGGCACGGCGCCGCGCGCCGACTTCTGGGTCGCCGTCGAGCAGAACGGGCCCTGGGGCGCGAAGGCGTTCACCCAGTCCCGGCTGGATCCTACGGTCGGTGCGGCGCTGGAGAGTGCCGCGGCGGACGTGGGGGGACGAGCGCTACTGATCCGACGTCCGGCCAGTCACCCCGATGCCCACAACCACCCGCGGCGTCAGGTCTATCTGGCCGGCGGGCTGTCCGGCGCGCCGTGGCTGCTGGCCGGATCGGTCAGCGAGCCCGACGCTGGTCCTTGAGTTGCCGTTCAACGAGCTGGCTGTCGCAGACCCCGCCGCGCTGCTCACCCGGGTGCCCTGGCTGACCGTGCTCTCCGGCGGGGTGCTGCTGGTCTGCGCCAATGCCAAACGCGACCTGTGCTGCGCATTGCGGGGCCGGCCGATCGCCCTCGAACTGGAGGCCAAGCGTCCAGGCCAGGTCTGGGAGTGCACGCACACCGGCGGCCATCGGTTCGCGCCGACCGGCGTCGTGTTGCCGTCCGGCCAGTCGTTGGGTCGGTTGACTCCTGAGGTCGGGCTGGCCGCCCTCGATGCCGCCGACGAGGGACGGCTGGCCCGCGAATCGTTCGGGCCCTGGCACGACCGGGGCCGCGGCCACCTGCCACCGGTGGAGTCGGTCGCCGAGGCCCACGTCCGGGAACTCAGTGGTGAGACCGATCCGGCGGCGCTGACGACCCGGGTGCTGGTCGACGACACCGAGGTGCAGGTCACCCACCGCGACGGCCGCACCTGGACCGTCCGGCTCGCACTGCAGACGTACCCGGACGCCCTGCCGGAGTCGTGCGCCAAGGCGGCCGTGACCGCCCGAAGCTGGACCGCCGAAGTGACCGCGTCCCACCATTCGCTCGCCTAACTACCTAGCGCTCGCCCAACTGTCGACAGTTGGGCGAGCGCTAGGGTAGTTAGGCGGGCGGCCGGGCACGAGCTACAGCCGGATGCGGATCACCTGGCCGATGTCCTTGGATGTGCATTTGACGTGACGTAGGCGCTGCCGTTCTTGATCGCGATCCCGTAGGGAGCCGTCAGATCGCCAGCGACCGTGGTCAGGTCGGCCGGCGTGGCGCCGCCGGTCTTGACCTTGACCACCGAACCGATGGGCCCGGCGAAAAGCCCATCGGTGGCGTGCTGAACCGCGTAAAGGGAGCGTCCGTTGAAGGCGAGATCTGTGACATTGGTCAGCCCGGAGGCGAAGATGGTGACCGTGCCGGTCCACGGATCGATCCGGTAGATGTTCGCGGCGCCCACCGGGAACGGGAAGCCGGTCAGTTGGCTGACGTAGTAGGCGCCGTCCCAGCCCCGGGTCGCAACCGACGTCGGCACTGCCTGCATGTGGACCTCTCGCCGAGCCGGGCGGGAACTCGACCGGCTTGCTGGCGAACGAGGCCAGCAGCGTGATCTTGCCCTGGGGGCCGACCGAGAGCACCGAGTTACCGCCGGCATCGGCCACGATATACATTGGCCGTCCACCAGCAGCCCGACCGGGTTGCTGTCGGGGTCTGCGATCGGATTGTTGGCGTCCTCCCAGGCGGCCAGGTCGGCCGACCATCTTCGACCCACCCCGCCAGTTTAGGTGACCAGGGTGCCCAGTTTCTGCGCGGCCGCCGGCATACCGGCCCGCGCGGCCGGCGGTTGCGCCGAGACCGAACAGAACGGCCAGCGTGCCGCGGCCCGCCGCGACGTCGCTCGGACCGATGGCGCTTGCTCCGGTGTCCTTGCCGGCGATCGAAGGCAGGCCTCTGATCACCCTGAACTGGTGGCCGCGGGTCAGCATTGTGATCGCGCCACTGGTGCCGAAGCACACGTCACCACCCTCCGGGCTGGTGATGCATGGAGCGGCGCCCCCCTCGCCGGCTTCGGCGATCGAGCAGGTCGCCGGAGCGGCTGAACGACAATTGGCGTGGATTGTCCAGGCCGGCGGCGACGACCTTGTGGGTGGCCGGCCTCGAGCCGTCCTGGTACCCGCCAGTTGCCCCCGCGCCGGGCGCACCGATCATGGCCAGTCCGATCACGGCCGCCGAACCGACCGCGGTCATTCTGAGCGCGCGCGTGTGTGTGAGTTTCATGGCTATGGACCCTCCCGATCCGAGATGAAGGCGTCATTCTGACCGACTGAGAGAATCCTCGTGGAAGCGCTCCGAGGGGTGCACAATTACCCATGTCCTCACGCCTCGCCCGTCGAGAGCCTCCACGATCCGGCCGCAAGCGGACACCAAAGGTTCGGGGCAACTCGACCCCTGGGCCGCGATGTGAGTCAATGGGCGCATGACGTCCTCGCCGGTGCGGATCGTGACCGCGGCCAGCCTGTTCGACGGGCACGACGCGGCAATCACGGTGATCCGCCGGGTGCTGCAGTCACGCGGTGCCGAGGTGATCCACCTGGGCCATGACCGCAGCGTCGAGGACGTGGTCACCGCAACGGTGGACGAGGACGCGCACGGGGTCGCGGTGTCGTCGTACCAGGGCGGGCACGTGGAGTACTTCGGCTACCTCGTCGATCGGCTGGCCGAACGAGGGTCGACCGCGCGCGTGTTCGGCGGCGGCGGCGGGGTGATCGTCCCCGAAGAGATCGCTGAGCTGGCGGCAAAGGGAGTGAAGATCTACAGCCCGGGCCAGGGCCAGCAACTGGGCCTGGTCGGCATGGCGGACGATGTGATCGCGGCCTGCCGGGAGGTGCAGCGGGCGCGGGTCGAGCTTGTCGAAGCCCTTCACCCGCCGTGCCAGCCGGGATCCCGATGGTTGAGCCTGTCGAAACCATGGTTGAGCCGGGTCGAAACCGCGGGCGGGGGAACGGGGTGGCTCGACCGGCGGAGGGGCTCGACCGGCGGAGGGGGCTCGACCGGCGGAGGGGGCTCGACCGGCGGAGGGGGCTCGACTGGCGGAGGGGGCTCGACCGGCTCGACCGGCGGACGGCCTCCCCCGGATCATCTCCCTGCTGGGCGAAGGGCTCCCGGTGGAGCTGCCGGACGCCCGTCCGATCGTTCTGGGCATCACCGGAACCGGCGGGTCAGGCAAGTCGTCCCTCACCGACGAGCTGTTGTTGCGGTTCCGCCGGCACGCGCCCGAGCGACGGATCGCCGTGATCGCGATCGACCCGACCGCGCGCAAGGGCGGGGCACTGCTCGGCGACCGGATCCGGATGAACGCGCTGGACGGGGTTTACTTCCGCTCCCTGGCCACTCGCGGCGCCGCCGGCGGAGTGCCCAGGGGGCTGGACGACATGATCCGCGCCTGCGCTGCCGCGGGCCACGACCTGGTGATCGTGGAGACCCCGGGAATCGGCCAGGGCGACGCTGCGATCGCCGATCACGTGGACGTGGTGCTGTACGTGATGACCCCCGAGTACGGCGCCGCCAGCCAGCTGGAAAAGATCGCCGCGCTCGAAGTGGCCGACCTGGTCGCGATCAACAAGTTCGACCGCCGGGGAGCCGAGGACGCACTGAGCGATGTCGGACGCCAGCTGGTGCGCAACCGGGCGGCGTTCGGCGAATCGTGGCGGCAGCAGCCGGTGGTGGGCACGGTGGCGTCCCGGGTGAACGACGCCGGGGTGAACGAACTGTTCCGGCGGCTGGCCGCGCTGCTGGCCGGAGCGGGGCTCGAGTTGCCCACCATCGAACCGGACGACGGCCACCGCACGCCTTCGGCACCGATCATCCCGCGCGGGCGGGAACGTTATCTGTCCGAGGTGGCGAGACCGTCCGGGGCTACCACGCTGAGACGTCCGGGCTGGTCGCGGCCGCCAGGCGGCATGACCACGTCGAGGCCGTCGCCGCCCTGCTGGACGATCCCGCGCCACTGGCGGAACTGCACGGTGCGCTGCCCGCGGCCGTGACCGAGCTGTTGAGCGCCTGGCGCGAGCGGCCCGAGCCCGACACGGTCGAGACGCTGTCGGGCACCCGGGTGCCGAAGACCGCAGTGCCGTGCGAGACCGAGACGGGCGCGCTCATCCGGTATCTGCGGGGCGAGAACCGGCCCGGTGAGTTTCCGTTCACCGCCGGAGTGTTCGCCCAGCGCCGCTCGGGGGAGCGGCCGACCCGGATGTTCGCCGGTGAGGGCGACCCGGCCCGGACCAACCGCCGCTTCCACCTGCTCGCCCCGGGCCAGCCGTCCACCCGGCTGTCGACCGCCTTCGACTCGGTCACGCTCTACGGCCGCGACCCGCCCGGCAGCCCGACGTGTACGGCAAGGTCGGCACCTCCGGGGTGTCCATCGCCACCCTGGACGACATGAAGGACACCTTCGCCGGGTTCGACCTGGCCGACCCGGCGACGTCGGTGTCGATGACCATCAACGGCCCGGCGCCGACCATCCTGGCGATGTTCTTCAACGCAGCCATCGACGCCGCCGGCGACCCCGACGTGGTGCGCCGGGTGCGCGGCACCGTCCAGGCCGACATCCTCAAGGAGGACCAGGGCCAGAACACCTGCCTGTTCTCGATCGACTTCTCGTTGCGGGCGATGACCGACGTGCAGCAGTGGTTCATCGACCATGGCGTGAAGAGCTTCTACTCGGTGTCGATCAGCGGCTACCACATCGCCGAGGCGGGGGCGAACCCGATCACTCAGCTGGCCCTGACCCTGGCCAACGGGTTCACCTACGTCGAGGCCTACCTGGCCCGCGGGATGGCGATCGACGGCTTCGCCCCCAACCTGTCCTTCTTCTTCTCCAACGGCATGGACGCCGAGTACTCGGTGATCGGACGGGTCGCCCGGCGGATCTGGGCGATCGCCCTGCGTGACCGCTACGGCGCTGGCGAGCGGGCGCAGAAACTGAAGTACCACATCCAGACCTCGGGCCGCTCGTTGCACGCCGCCGAGATGGAGTTCAATGACATTCGCACCACGCTGCAGGCGCTGTGCGCGTTCTACGACAACGCCAACAGCCTGCACACCAACGCCTTCGACGAGGCGGTCACCACACCCTCGCCGGCCTCGGTCCGCCGCGCGCTGGCGATCCAGCTGATCATCGACAGCGAGTGGGGGCTGGCGGCGTCGACAACCCGTTGCAGGGTTCCTACCTGATCGAGCAGCTGACCGACCTGGTCGAGGAGGCGGTGCTGGCCGAGTTCGAGCGGATCGCCGACCGGGGCGGGGTGCTGGGGGCGATGGAGACCGGGTATCAGCGCGGCCTGATCCAGGACGAGTCGATGCGCTACGAGTCCCGCAAGCACGACGGCTCGCTGCCGATCATCGGGGTCAACACCTTCCTCGATCCGACGCGGTGCCGGTCGTCCGCCCAGCATTCTGGCCCGCGGCACCACCTCCGAGCGGGAGTCGCAACTGGCCAGGTTGGCGGACTTCCATGCCCGGCATGCCGACCAGGCTCCCGCAGCCCTGGAGCGGCTGAAGGAGGTGGCGCTGACCGGTGGCAATGTCTTCGACGAGTTGATGCGGACCGTCCGGGTGGCCTCGCTCGGCCAGATCACCGAGGCGTTCTTCGAGGTCGGCGGACGGTACCGCCGCACCATGTGAGCACCGCCCCGGCCTGGGGCCCGCCCGCGGCGGCGTGCCACGCTGTAGGTCATGACTCCCGAGGACCTGGTCCGGCTCCGGCGGGCACGGGACCGGATCGACCGGGACTTCGCCGAGCCCCTGGACGTGCCTCAACTCGCCCGCGAGTCGTTCATGTCGGTCGGGCACTTTCAGCGGTCCTTCAAGGACGCGTTCGGCGAAACCCCCTACGCGTGGCTGATGACCCGGCGGATCGAGCGGGCGATGGCCCTGTTCCGCAACACGGACAAGTCGGTGACGCAGGTGTGCATGGAGGTCGGCTGTACCTCGCTCGGGTCGTTCAGTTCGAGGTTCACCGAACTTGTGGGCGAAACCCCAAGCGCGTACCGCAGCCGGTCCCACGACGAGTTGCGGGGCATTCCCAGCTGCATCGTCAAGCAGGTCACCAGGCCCTCCCGCAGCTGATCAGTTTTCGAGAAGCGGCGCCGACCGCGGCCTGCTAGGGTCTTCGACATGACAGCAACTCAATCATCGGCTTGGCGAACTCGTTCGTCCACACCAACGATATCGACGCGTCGCTGGCCTTCTATCGCGACGTGCTGGGCTTCACCGTCCGCACCGACGTGACCAACGGGGACTTCCGCTGGGTCACCCTCACCACACCGACGCAACCTGAACTGGAGATCACCCTGGATCAGATCGGCCCCGGCGCCATGCCGATGTCCGACGACGACCGGGCCGCGCTGTCGAGCTGCTGGCCAAGGGCCTGCTCACCCCGCTGATCTTCGACTGCGACGACGTGGACGCGGTGTTCGAGGCCGTGCGGGCCTCGGGAGCCGACGTCCTGCAGGAGCCCGCCGACCAGTTCTACGGCGTCCGCGACTGCGCCTTCCGGGATCCGGCCGGCAACATGGTCCGGTTCAAGACCGACCTCGGGCAGGCCTGAACCTGTGCCTGCCCGGCTGGGTGGCTGCGCCCTGACCAGCCCAACCCGACAAGCACCCACCGCACGACAGGGCGCCGGCCCGACCTACAGCATCAATCACCTGACCAAGGAGACGATCGAAACGAAGACCACCGAAGAAGAAGGAGGGCTTCACTGCCGAAGAGCAGCCGCCATGAAGGAGCGCGCCGCGGAGCTCAAGGCCGACAAGAGCCGCGGCGCGGACAAGAAGGTCACGGACGCCAGGACCTGCTGGACAAGATCGCGGCCATGCCCCAGCCCGACCGCGTTCTGGCCGAGCGGCTGCATGTCATCGTCACCGAGAACGCGCCCGACCTGGAGAGGGAAGACCTGGTACGGAATGCCCGCCTACGCCCGTGACGGGAAGGTGCTCGTGCTTCTTCCAGCCCGCCAGCAAGTTCGACGCCCGCTACAGCACCTTCGGCTTCAAGGATCTGGCGAACCTCGACGACGGCACGGTCTGGCCGGTCGCCTCGGCGCTGACCACGTCGACGCGGCCGACGCGGAGAAGTTCGCCGAACTTGGCCGCTGAGATGTCGGCCGAGCTTGTCGAGACCTCGGGTCGAGTCGAGCTCATCGTCGGTCGAGCTTGTCGAGACCACTCGTCGGTCGAGCTTGTCGACTCTGTCGGCGAGCTTGTCGAGACATGGATCTCGACCAGCCCGATCAGCGGATGGTCACTCCGGCCGCCGTCAGTTCGGCGACCACGTCCGGCACATTCGCCGGCGCCACCGCTGCGGTCAGGCCGACCAGCACCCTGGTCGGGAAGCCGAGCCGGGCGGCGTCCAGCGCCGTGGCCCGCACGCAGTAGTCGGTGGCGATGCCGCACACGTCCACCGAACTCGCCTCATGAGCGGCCAGCCATTCGGCCAGGGTTCGGCCCTCGCCGTCGGCGCCCTCGAAGCCGGAGTAGGCCGCGGCGTATTCGCCCTTGTCGAAGACCGCGTCGAAGGCCCGCCAGGTCAGGTTCGGGTGGAAGTCGGCGCCGGGGGTGCCGGCCACGCAGTGCGGCGGCCAGGAGTCCACGAAATCGGGCGTGGCGGAGAAGTGGCGCCCGGGTCGATGTGGTGGTCGCGGGTGGCCACCACGTGGTCGTAGCCGCCCCGGTCCAGGGCGGCCGAGATGGCGGCGGCCGCCGCAGCGCCGCCGGCGACGGCCAGCGAGCCGCCCTCGCAGAAGTCGTTCTGCACGTCGACGACGATCAGTACCCGGCTCATAAGGCGCTCACCGCGTAGGGGTTCACGGTGGCCGCCCCTCGGCGTCCAGCAGGACGGTGGGGATCGCCGGGTCGCCCTTCGACATCTTCAGCGCGGCCTGCGGCAGCTCCGCGCGGGAGCGGCGGTGCCGTTCCTGGGCGACGGCCAGCGGCTCGTAGCCGACGATGTCACCGTCACGGACGAGTTCCACCAGCAGCGGACGGTCGTTGTGGTCGCCCGCGGGCGCTGCGCCGATGCCGACCACCTCGGCCTCGGCCTTGCCCCGGCCGTCCAGCCGGCGCAGGGCGAACTTGCGGCCGCCGATACTGGCCTTGTTCAGGCTCTTCTTCGCGACCGGCTGCAGCGGGGCGTCCGGATCGTCGGCGTCGGCCCGGGCGACCAGCTTGTAGACGAACCCACAGGTGGGTGCGCCGGAACCGGTGACCAGGGACGTCCCGACGCCGAAGCCGTCCACCGGGGCCCCCCGCAGCGCGGCGATCTGCCACTCGTCCAGGTCGGACGTGACGATGATCCGGGTCTTGGTGGCGCCCAGCGAGTCCAGCAGGTGCGCACTTCGCCGGCCAGTTCGGCAAGGTCACCGGAGTCCAGCCGGATCGCGCCCAGCCGTCCGTCGGTCAGCTGCACCCCGGTGCGCACCGCGGTCTCGATGTCGTAGGTGTCCACCAGCAGCGTGGTCGATTCGCCCAGCGAAGCGAGCTGGGCGTGGAACGCCTCTCGCTCGGTTTCGTGCAGCAGGGTGAAGCTGTGCGCCGCCGTCCCCCGGGTGGGAACGCCGTAGCGACGTCCCGCCTCGAGGTTCGAGGTGGTCGCGAACCCCGCGACGAAGGCGGCCCGGGCGGCGGCCACGGCGGCGATCTCGTTGGTACGCCGCGAGCCCATCTCGATGCACGGCCGCTCGCCGGCCATCGCCGTCATCCGCGACGCCGCCGATGCGACCGCCGAGTCGTAGTTGTAGATGCTGAGCAGCACCGTCTCCAGGATCACCGCCTCGGCGAACGATCCCTCCACGATCATCAGCGGCGAGCCCGGAAAGTAGATCTCGCCTTCGGGGTAGCCCCAGATGCTGCCCCCGAACCGGTAGTCCGCGAGCCACTGCGCCAATGGTTCATCCACGATCGTGCTCCAACAGCCATTCGACCGTGGCGCGTCGAAGGTGAACGCCTCGATCGACTCCAGCGCGCGACCGACGCCGGCAACGACCCCGTACCGCCGGCCGGTTGGCAGCCGACGGGGGAACAGCTCGAAAACCGAGCGGCGGAACGCGGCGCCCGAACGCATCGCCGCCCGGACCATGGTGAGCTCGTAGTGATCGGTGAGCAGCGCCGTGGAGTTCAGCATGGGCGTCAGCGTAACGGGTGCTGTCTGACACAATGCCGTGCATGGCGATCGCTTCCAGCCAACCGGCCGTGCCCGAAGGTGGCACCGTCCTGGCCGAGCGCCCGCAAGAGGTACCGGTCGAGATGATCACCTGGGTGACGATCGTCTGGGACGACCCGGTGAACCTGATGAGCTATGTCACCCACGTGTTCATGACCTACTTCAACTACTCGAAGTCGAAGTCCACCGGCTGATGCTCCAGGTGCACAACGAGGGCAAGGCGGTGGTGTCGTCCGGCACCCGCGAGGCGATGGAGGCCGACGTCAACGCGATGCACGCCTACGGCCTGTGGGCCAGCCTGGAGCGGGCCGAATGAGCCGGTTCAAGCGTTCCGGTGGGCAGATCCTGATCACGATGGCCGACTACGAGGAGGCCGTCCTGGAGTCCCTGGTCGAGCAGTTGATCGGACTGCTCGAGGGCGACGGCGTGCGGCGCCGAGGAGGACCAGTTCGCCCAATGGGAGGCCGAGATGGCTGCACCCAGTGGGCTGGACACCTCGGATCCGGTGATCGCACGGCTGTTCCCGCCGGCCTATCGGGATGATCCGAAGGCCGATGCGGAGTTCCGGCGGTTCACCGAGACCGCCCAGCGGCGGACCCGGATCGAGCAGGCGAAGCTGGTGCTCGACGCCCTGCTGGAGACCAACGCGGGACGGGACCCGGCGATCGTCCGCAAGGTGGATGCCGAAGCATGGCTGAAGACGGTTGCCGCACTCCGGCTGAGCCTTTCGGTCAGGCTGGGCATCGCTGAAGCGGAGGACATCGAGACGCTCGAACAGCTGGATGAGGATGAGCCGCGGGCGGTGCTGTACGGCATGTACGAGTGGCTCGGCTACTTTCTGGAAGGGTTGCTCGACCAAGCTGCGTTGAGCTACTGGGACAAAGGTCCACGATGACGGAACGGCACGTCGGCGTCCAAGGTGCGGCTCACCACCGCGGTGCCTGGGCACGCTCGAAAGCGACTACCAGACCCCGCCGACCTCAGTGACGAAGCCGCCCATCAGCCGGCTGCCGATGCCCTGGAACTTCTCCGGACTGCCCGTGGTCAGGAACTGCCGGGCGGGCTCACGCGGGGCGTGGTGCAGGAGGCCCAGTTCGTTGAGTGTGGTCCAGGTGGCCTTGGCGCACTCGTCCGCGGACGACACCAGGGTGACCGAGTCGCCCAGCACGTAGTTGATCACGCCGGTCAGCAGCGGGTAGTGGGTGCAGCCGAGGATCAGGGTGTCGACCCCCGCCAGCCGCAGCGGCTCCAGGTAGTCGTGAGCGATCGCTTCAAGGTCGGGGCCGCCGGTGATGCCGGCCTCGACGAATTCGACAAAGAGCGGGCACGGTGAGGTGAACAATTCGACGTCCGGCACGGCGGCCAGAGGCGTCGTCGTAGGAGCGGGAGTAGGCGGTGGCGGTGGTGCAGATCACCCCGATCCGGCCATTCCGGCTGACCCGGACGGCCCGTCGGGCGGCCGGCAGGACCACGTCCACCACCGGCACCGTGTAGCGCTCGCGGGCGTCCCGCAGCACCGCCGAAGAGGCTGAGTTGCAGGCGATCACCAGGGCCTTCACGCCGCGGTCGACGAGCCGGTCCAGGCACTCCAGGGCGAACTCGCGCACCTCCGGCAGGCTCTTGGTGCCGTAGGGGGCGCGGGCCGTGTCGCCGAGATAGACGATGTCCTCGTTCGGCATCTGGTCGACGACCGACCGGGCCACCGTGAGGCCACCGAACCCGGAGTCGAAGATGCCGATCGGGCCTCGGTGTCTCTCACGTCAGCAGACTCTAGGTTGCAAAAATTTTAGACTCGAGGAGGGCCTGCTTCAGCTTGGTAGCGGCGTGTGGGTGGTCGCCGCCCCGTGGGGCCACGTGACAAGCTTCCGTCATGGCCGGCGAACACACCTACCAGCTGAGGACCACCTGGACCGGCAGTCGTGGTAGCGGCACGACCGGTTACCGCGATTACGACCGCTCGGTGCACCGTCGAAGGTCGACGGCAAGCCCGTCCTGCTTGGGTCGGCCGACAAGCCGTTCCGCGGCGATCCGGGCGCGCTGGAACCCGGAGGATCTGATGCTGGCGGCGCTGTCGCAGTGCCACCTGTTGTCCTACCTGCACGCCTGCGTCACTCCGCGGTGTCGTGGTGACGGGCTATTCCGATCGGGCCTCAGCCGTCATGGTGCTGGACGTAAACGCGGTGGCGGCGCGTTCCGCGAGGCCATGCTGCGTCCAAGGGTGGTGGTGGCGGAGGCGTCCATGACCGAGGCGGCCAACGAAGCCCACGAGCAGGCGCACGAGTGGTGCTCGATCGCGAACTCGGTGAACTTCCCGATTCGGATCGAGCCGGTGACCGAGGTGCACGGCTGACTATCCAGATCACCCTGTTGAGGGTGGCGATGCACTGGGACTGAAACCCAGACTGGGGCCATGAACGATCTCAACGCCATCAATGAAGCTGCGG
This sequence comes from uncultured Actinomycetota bacterium, assembly GCA_963723605.1. GTDB lineage: Bacteria > Actinomycetota > Actinomycetes > Propionibacteriales > Propionibacteriaceae > Micropruina. The sequence goes on from CAVRRM010000006.1 coordinate 233,730, forward strand.
AAGAACTGACCACGGAAAACGGTGGTTTCCCCGAGCAGGAGCAGCAGCCGCCCGGGCTCACCTCCGAGATGGAGCCGGTCCCGGATCATGGGGAAGAGAACTGGGTCGGCCGTGATCGACTGGCCGGACTGAAGGCGCTGATCACCGGCGGCGACTCCGGTATCGGCCGCGCCGTCGCCATCGCGTTCGCCCGGGAGGGCTGCGACGTCGCCCTGAGCTACCTGCCCGACGAGCAGTCGGACGCCGAGGACACCGGTCAATGGGTGCAGAAGGCGGGCCGCACCAGCGTACTGCTGCCCGGTGACATCACCGACGAGGCGACCGCCCGCAAGGTGGTCGACGACGCCGCGAAACGGTTGGGCGGACTGGACATCCTGGTCAACAACGCGGGATTCCAATGGGCCAGGCGGGAGAACGGGCTGGCCGACGTTACCAGCGACGAGTTGGATCGGGTGTTCAAGACGAACCTCTACGCCCTGTTCTGGATGACCCAGCAGGCGTTGCCGCACCTGAGTCGCGTTCAGCATCATCAACGTCAGCTCGATCCAGGCATACGATCCGTCGACCGCCCTGATCGACTACGCCTCGACCAAGGCGGCGATCAACAACTTCACCGTCAACCTGGCCTCGGAGCTAGGACCGAAAGGCATCCGGGTCAACGCCGTGCGCACCCGGTCCGATCTGGACACCGCTGCAGCCGGCAACCAAGCCCGGCGAGAGCATGAAGAAGTTCGGTACCGACACTCCGCTGGGTCGACCGGGCCAGCCGTCGGAGTTGGCCGGCGCTTTCGTCTTCCTTGCCAGTCCGCTTGAGGCGTCGTACGTCTCCGGCGCTGTCTCGGGGTCACCGGCGGCAAGCCGGTCTTCTGAGGCACTCGACAACCGTCGAGGAAGGAGCCGACGGTGCCCAAGGCATGGTCCAAGAAGGACGAACGCCAGTACGAACACATCAAGGAGAGCGAGCAGGACGACGGTCGCTCCAAGGATCGGGCAGAGGAAATCGCCGCAACTGTGAACAAGCGGCGCACGAAGGAGGGTCGGACCAAGGAGTCAGACTGACGCTCCGATCGCTCCCCCGACGGCGCGGCATCACTGAGCCAAGGTTGGGGCTCGTTGCCCAGGTTCTCAAACCTCCGCGACGCCCCCCCGAACCTGGCCAATTTCCCTTCCAGTCGTGGCGCGGGGGAGCGGGCGTCGATCGGCTCGCACAATTCTCCTCGAAACCGCGCGGCCAGTTCCCTGGTTCGGCCGCGACACGCCTCGACTCGTCGGACTGGCGCGCGAATTTCAGGTTTCCGCCCGGACGGAGCCACGCCCGGCACCAGATCCCCTTCGGGTCCACTTTGACAGCGTGCGCTCCCCAGGGCAATGGGATGTGCCCATGACCTACGTCCGCACCCAGACGGCCGGGAAGCCGACCAGTTGCGTCCCGTGACCATCACCCGCAACTGGCTGGACCACGCCGAGGGATCAGTGCTGGTCGAGTTCGGCCGCACCCGGGTGCTGATCGCGGCCAGCGTGACCCAGGGCGTGCCGCGTTGGCGCCAGGGATCCGGCCTGGGCTGGGTGACCAGCGAATACGCCATGCTGCCGCGGGCCACCCACAGCCGCAGCGACCGCGAAGCCGTGAAGGGACGGATCGGCGGCCGGACCCACGAGATCTCCCGGTTGATCGGACGCTCCCTGCGCGCGGTGATCGACTACAAGGCGCTGGGCGAGAACACGATCGTGCTCGACTGCGACGTGCTGCAGGCCGACGGCGGCACCAGAACCGCCGCCATCACCGGTGCCTATGTGGCGCTGGCCGACGCGGTCGCCTGGCTGGAGCGGAAGCGCGCGCTGGCCGGGGTGCCACTCACCGGCTCGGTGGCGGCGGTGTCGGTCGGCGTTGTCGAGGGCACCGCACTGCTGGACCTGGCCTATCTCGAGGACTCGGCGGCCGAGGTGGACCTCAACGTGGTGACCAACGGCGAGGGCACGTTCATCGAGGTGCAGGGCACCGCCGAAGGGCTGCCCTTCGACCGCGGCATGCTCGACACGCTGCTGGACCTGGGCGTGGCCGGTACCGCCGAGCTGACCCGACTGCAGGCGGAGGCGCTGGCCCGATGAGCGTGCTGAACGACGGGGACGGTTCCTTTTCGTTCACCTCGAGTGAACGAAAAGGAACCGTCCCCGTTCAGCCACAAGGAACCGTGCCCGTTCAGCCACCCGCCTCGAGTGAACGAAAAGGAACCGTCCCGTCATTCACCAGGTGGTGCTGGCCACCAACAACGCCAAGAAACTGGCCGAACTGCGCCGGCTGGTTGCGCAGCAGCGCGCGAGTTCGACGTGCTCGGGCTGGCCGATGTCACGCCCTACCCGGAGCCTGCCGAGACCGAACGCACCTTCGAGGGCAACGCGCTGCTCAAGGCGCATGCCTGCCACGCGGCCACCGGGCTGCCCGCCCTGGCCGACGACTCAGGCATCGAGGTTGACCTGCTGAACGACATGCCGGGCGTCCGGTCGGCCCGGTGGGCGGGCAAGGGGGCGTCCGACCAGCAGAATCTCGCCCTGTTGATCGCCCAGCTCGCCGACACCGAGCCGGCCGATCGCACCGGACGGTTCGTCTGCGCAGTCGCGTACGTGGGCAGCGAAGGCACCGAGCACGTGCTCCGGGCGACCATGGAGGGCACCCTCGTGTCGAGCCCCGCGGCGGCAACGGATTCGGGTACGATCCGATCTTCGTGGCCGACGGGCAGACCCGCACCAACGCGCAGTTGACTCCGGCCGAGAAGGACGCGATAGTCACCGCGGCAAGGCCGTCCGGGCCATGTTGGCGTGGCTGGCGAAGCGGGAGGTGTAGGCGGTGCAGCAATACCTGGAGCTGCTCAGGTTGGTCCGCGACACCGGCGTAGGAAGGACGATCGCACCGGCACCGGCACCCGGAGCGTCTTCGGTCACCAGATGCGCTTCGACCTTAGTGAGGGCTTTCCGCTGGTCACCACCAAGAGAGTGCACACCCGGTCGGTGTTCGGCGAGTTGCTGTGGTTTCTTCGCGGCAGCACCAACATCAGCTGGTTGCACGACAACAACATCACCATCTGGGACGAGTGGGCGGACGACGATGGCGACCTGGGTCCGATCTACGGGTCGCAGTGGCGGTCGTGGCCGGCACCGGACGGGCGGCACATCGATCAACTCACCCAGGTGATCGAATCGATCCGGACCACCCCGGACTCGCGCCGGCTGATCGTCTCGGCCTGGAACGTTGCCGCCCTCGACGAGATGGCGCTGCCGCCCTGCCACGCCTTGTTCCAGTTCTACGTTGCCCAGGGCCGGTTGTCCTGCCAGCTCTACCAGCGCTCGGCCGACATCTTTCTCGGGGTGCCGTTCAACATTGCTTCGTACGCCCTGCTGACCCACATGGTGGCCCAGGTCACCGGACTGGAGGTGGGGGACTTCGTGCACACGCTGGGCGACGCGCACCTGTACCTCAATCACCTGGACCAGGCCGACCTGCAACTGACCCGTGAGCCTCGTCCGTTGCCGCGGTTGCAGCTCAACCCGCAGGTGACCGCCATCGATGAGTTCACCCTGGCCGATATCGAGGTGCAGGGCTACGACCCGTATCCGGGCATCAAGGCCCCGATAGCGGTCTGATGATCCGCCGCTTTCTGCTGGGCCGGCGCAAGTCCGGGCTGGAGCGGATGACCATCCATGAGTTCCAGTTCGACGATGCCCGGATCAGGGTCTACGAGCTGTGGACGATGAGCCCGCAGGAGGCGGAACGGCCCGACCTGACCACGTTCGTGCTGGTCCACGGCCTGGGCGTGTCGTCGCGCTTCTTCGTTCCGCTGGCCCACGACCTGTCCCCGTACGGAAGGGTGCTGCTGTTCGACCTGCCGGCTTCCACGACCTGCCGAAGCCGAAGCACAAGATGTCGATCGTCGACTTCGCCGATGTGGTGAAACGTGCCCTGGACGAGCTGCAGGTGGTCGACCCGCTCCTGGTGGGACATTCGATGGGTGCCCAGGTGGTGACCGAGATCCTGGCCCAATACCCGCAATACTCGACGGCGGCGATGCTGGTCGGCCCGGTCGTGGTGCCGGGCGAGCGAAGCCTGTACGCCGTGGTCGGCCAGTTCCTGCGGTCGCCCTCTTCGAACCACCGGCCAACCTGCTGGCGGCGATGACCTCGTACGCCAGCGCCGGCTTCCGCTGGATCAGCGACACCGCACCCAAGGTGCTCTCCTACCCTATCGAGCAACGGCTTTCGCTGGCCAGGACCAGGCTGGTGGTGGTGGCCGGCGTGCACGACCGGATCAGTCCGCTGTGGTGGCGCGAGAAGCTGGTCGCGAACCTCCCCCAGGCCCAGGTGATCACCCTCGACCATGCCTCCCACGGCGTGGTCCCCGACGAGTACCGGGCGCTGACGGAGAGTTGGTCGCTCTGGCCGGCTTCGGACGGCATGATCCGGCGGGTACACTCCGGCCTGGTCGACTGGATCGTCGGGGTGGCCTGGTGGTTCCGGGCGTTCCTCGTGCGCGAGTAGCCGGACACGTTCGTTGAGTCGGGCCCGACCCGCCATGTCAGACCCCCCTGGTGTTGCTGCCCGGGATCTGGGAGCCCTGGCAGTACCTGGTGCCGTTGGCCCGGGCGTTGAACGCCGAGGGTCATCCGACGTAGCTGATTCCGGCGCTCGGGTCCAACGGTGGCCCGATCGCGCCCTCCGCAACGATCGTCGCCGACTTTCTGATCGCGCACGACCTGCGCGAGGTCACCCTGGTGGCGCATTCCAAGGGCGGGCTGATCGGCAAGTTGGTGATGCTCGACCCGGCGGTCGCCGACCGGGTCCGCGGCATGGTGGCCCTGAGCACGCCGTTCCAGGGTCCTCGCTGGCCTGGCCGATCTTCCGCCGCTCGCCCCTTGGCATCTTCGCGCCGAAGGGATCGACGATCCTGGACCTGGCCGCCCAGCGTGACGTGAACGCCCGGATCGTGTCCCTGCAGCCCAACCACGACCAGGTCATCCCGGAGGGCAGCGAGCTGCCCGGTGCCCGTAATGTGACCCTGGAGATGGCCGGACACTTCCGGCCGATGCGCCACGCAACGGTGCACCGCACCATCCACGAGCAGGTGCACGAACTGGAGGGAACGCAACCATGAGCGTGGTGGCGATCGCGGCGGTTGGCCGCAACGGCGCGATCGGCCTCGACGGCGACGTGCCCTGGCACATACCCGAGGACTGGCAGCGGTTCAAGCGGGTCACCACCAACTGCACGCTGATCATGGGCCGCACCACCTTCGAGGCGATCGGACGTCCGCTGCCCGGCCGGCACTCGATCGTGATCAGCCGCGACGAAGCCGCCGAGGCGACGTGGCTGACCACCGACACGGCAAGCGAGTGTGCCCGAGCACACCACCGTGCGGTTCGTCCGCGACGTCGACGCCGCGCTGGCCGTCGCCGATCACACCCGTACCGTATGGATCGGTGGGGGAGCGGTGATCTACCGACTGGCCTGGAGCCGGCTCGACGAGCTGGACATCACCGAGGTCGACCAGGAGCCCGAGGCTGACGCGTTCTTTCCCGAGATCGATCCGGCGCAGTGGACCGAGATCGAGCGGGATCCGCGTAACGGTACGCGTTCGTTCGCTACCGCCGAAACCGCGACTAGGGCAGATGCGTCCGCACGCCTCCGTCCTGCACCTGGATCTGGACGCCTTCTTCGCCGCCGTCGAGCAGCGGGACAAGCCTTCGCTGCGCGGTAAGCCGGTGATTGTCGGCGGCATCGGCCAGCGGGGTGTGGTGTCGACGGCGTCGTACGAGGCACGGGTGTTCGGGGTGCGTTCGGCCATGCCGATGCACGAGGCTCGGCGGCGCTGCCCGAATGCGGCGTTTCTGTCCGGCAGGTTCGGCGCCTACCGAACTGCCAGCGTCATCGTGATGGGCCTGCTTCGGGAGCTGTCCCCGCTGGTTGAGCCGCTCAGCATGGACGAGGCGTTCGTCGACCTGGCCGTCGGCGATCGCTCGCTCGAGCCGGAAGCGGTGCTGGCCGAGGTCGCCGAACTGCGCGCCCGGTTGACCGAGGCGACCGGCGGTTTGACCGCGTCGGTCGGGGTTGGTTCCTCCAAGTTCATCGCCAAGGTGGCCAGCGAACTGGCCAAGCCGGACGGGGTCCTGATGGTCACCCCCGGCACCGAGGTGGACGTGATCGCGCCGCTGCCGGCCCGCGCGATCCCCGGCATCGGGCCGGTGACGATGGAGAAGCTGGCCCGGCTAGGGGTGTCGACGGTCGCAGACCTCCAGCAACTGTCGCCGCGGGAGCTGACCCGTGAACTGGGCAGGTCACAGGGTGAGTGGATCGGCGCGCTGGCCTTCGCCCGTGACGACCGTCCGGTGGAGCCGGATCGGGAGACCAAGTCGATCTCGGTCGAGGACACCTTCGAGACCGACGTGAGCGACCTGGCTGCGCTGGAAGCCGTGATCGTCCGGGATTCAGCGACGGTCGCTCGGCGCCTTTCGGCAGCCCACCTGTTCGCCCGCACCATCACCCTGAAGGCGCGCTACCCGGACTTCACCACGCTGTCGCGCTCCCGCACCCTGGACGGTGCGAGCGATTCCGCCGACCTGATCGCCCTGGTCGCCCGTGCCCTGCTCGACACGGTGGAGCACTCCCGGGGCCTCCGGCTGCTCGGTGTCGGCGTCGCGGGGCTGACCGAATCGGCCCAGGAGACGTTGCCGGTGGAGCCGTCCGGCCAGGACGGTGATGATTCGTCCGATTCGCCACCAGGAGCCGAGGAGACCGATGCCGGCGAGGTATGGAACGGTCCCGGCAGCGAGGCTCCGGCGACCACCGAGCAGCCTGAATCCCTGGCCTGGGTCGACCGCCGTCCGGACGGGTATCGCCCGGGCATGGATGTGGTGCACGACGTGCACGGTCCTGGTTGGGTCTGGGGCACCGGGCTGGGCCGGGTCACTGTCCGGTTCGAGACCGCACGGACCGGCCCCGGTCCGGTCCGCACGTTCGCGGTGGACGACGATCAGCTCGGTCCGGCCGACACCTGACCCGGGACCCCACACCTAGTTGAGAGGGGTGCCGGAGAAGGGACTTGAACCCTCACGCCCGAAGGCACAGGAACCTAAATCCTGCGTGTCTGCCAATTTCACCACTCCGGCGGCACGGCTCAGTGTAGGGCGACCCAAGCCGACGGGTCCCTCCGGTTTCGAGGCGATGAACGACCCGGCTCCCGCTGCGGTCCTGGCCGCTACGGCCGTCCGGTGACACCCTCAGAGTCCGCCGGATGAAGCGGAGTACCGGCGATGGCGCAGAAGGCTCTGGCCGGACTGGGGTGGGCGGCCACCGGTCGGGTCGGACGGAGTAGGGCCAGAGAGAGCAGACCGCCGAGGGCGAGCAGGGCGGCGCAGCCGACCATGGACAGCCGGAATGCGGGGCCGAGCAGGGCCGGATCGGCGTACCCGTCGCCGGTCAGCCCGATCGCCAGGGGCAACACGGCGATGATCAGCAGTCCGCCGGTGCGGGCGACGGCGTTGTTGACCCCGCTGGCGACTCCGGCGCGGCCGGCTGGAACCGCGGCCAGCACGGTCGCGGTGAGCGGGGAAACCGTGGCGGCCAGGCCGAGCCCGAACAGGGTGACGGCAGGGAGCACGTCGATCAGATAGGAGGCGCCGGGACCGATCCGTGCCATCAGCAGCACGGCGGCAGCTGCCGCGAGGGGGCCCACGGTCATCGGCAACCGCGGACCGATTCGCTGACCGAGCCGTCCGGCCGCCGGGGACAGCAGCAGCATCACCACGGTCACCGGCAGCAGTGCCGTGCCGGCCAGCAGGGGCGAGAAGCCGGCCACCACCTGCAGGGTGATCACCAACATGAAGAACACCCCGCCCAGAGCCGCGTAGACCAGCAGGGTGACCAGGTTGACCGCGCGGAACACCGGAGAGGAGAAGACGCTCAAGGGCATCATCGGCTGCGCGCTCCGGCGCTCCACCACCAGGAAGGCGGCGAGGCCGAGGACGCCGACGATCAGGGCGAGCAGGACGGGCCAGCCGATTCGGCCGTCCGTGCCCCAGGTGATCAGCCCGTAGGTCAGGCCGGCCAGCCCCACCGCGCAGAGGGTGGCGCCGGCCAGGTCGAAATGCCGGGGGGCGTCCGGGTCGACCGTCTCCGGCAAGTGCCATCGGCCGATCAACACCACGAGCACCGCCAGCGGCAGGTTGATCAGGAACACCAGCCGCCAACTGACGCTCTGCACCAGCCAGCCGCCAAGAAACGGCCCGATGGCGGCGGTGACGCCGGCCAGTCCCGACCAGATTCCGATCACCTGGCCCCGGTCCTCCTCCACGAAGGAGGCCTGCAGGATGGCCAGGCTGCCCGGCGTGAGTAGAGCGGCGCCGATGCCCTGCAGCGCCCGGGCGGCGATCAGGATTTCCACGGTCGGGGCAAGGCCGCACAGTAGAGATGCGGCGGCGAACCAGACCACGCCGATCAGGAAGATCCGGCGCCGGCCGTAACGATCACCGAGCGATCCGCCGAGCAGGATGAACGAGGCCAGGGCGAGCGCGTAGGCGCTGACCGTCCACTGCAGAGCGCCGAGGCCGGCCGCGTACTCGGCGCCGATGGCCGGCAGGGCGATGTTGACCACGCTTGCGTCCAGGAAGGCGATGCCGGAGCCCAGCACGGTGGCGAGCAGCGCCCAGCGGCCGGCTGCGCTGCGGTACCGCAACGGCTCGAACGCCCCGGCCGCGCCGGAAGCAGTCATCGCTGCTCGATCAAGGTCCACCAGCCCGCTCGAAGCCACCGTCGGGATTGGTGAAGCCCTCCAGGGACGAGGCCACGATCGCCCCGGTGCGGAGCATCAGCAGCAGTTCCGCGGTGGCCGCCGGCGAGGGGTGATCAAGTGCGGTGAGGCACTCCGCCATCAGGTCGCGGATCCAGGCTCGGTGCCGGTGTACGACCGTGCGGGTTCGATGCGAGGAGTCTGAGAACTCGGCGGCGGTGTTGATGAACTCGCAGCCCGCGGAACCCGTCCGAGACGGGAATGGTCGAGACCTCTGCCGCGATGGTGCCCAAGACGGCCCGAGGACCGTCCGGTTGCTCGGCGCGGATCCTGGTGAGTTCGGCCCGGGATGCCTGCTCCCGCTGCTCCAGGAACGCCACCACCAGGTCGTCCTTGGTCGGGAAGTGCCGGAAGAAGGTCATCTTGGCCACGCCGGCCTCGGCGATCACCCGGTCGACGCCGACCGCCCGCACCCCGGTGGCATAGAACAACCGGTCGGCCGTGGTCAGAATCCGGTCACGGGCGCTCGGCGCCGCGGTGCTCGTCATCACCCTTGACCTCCTTACCGTGCCTGGACCATACTGCCACAACCAGTAGATAGACAGGTCTGTCTATCTTGGATCGAGAGTGGTGGATGGCATGGGAAACTCGCCCTGCGAGGAAAGATCGCTGTCGTCACCGGAGCCAGTAAGGGCATCGGCTTGGCGGTGACCAGGGCACTGGTCGCCGAGGGGGCTACCGTCGTGGCCGGGGCTCGAGCACCGGGTGATCACCTGGCCGAACTGCAGACCGGAGGACGGGTGCGGTTCGTCGCTGGTCGATTTGGCTACCCCGTCAGGTCCGGCCGAGTTGGTCGCGGCGGCCGCCGAGCTGGGTGGGGTCGACATCCTGATCAACAACGCGGGTGCGCTCAGCCCGAGGACCGCCGGATTCGTCTCGGTCACCGACGAGGACTGGGAGCGTTCAATCACGCTCAACCTGCTTGCGGCGGTCCGGACGACGCGCGCAGCCATTCCTGAACTCGTCCGCCGCGGCGGTGGATCGGTCGTGATGATCAGCTCAGTCAACGCCTACCTGCCCGATCCGCTGGTGATCGACTATTCAGCGGCAAAGGCCGCGTTGACCAACTTCGCCAAGGCGCTGTCCAAGGAGCTCGGGCCCGCAAGCGCATCAGGGTGAACACGATCAGCCCCGGACCCGGTCTCGACCGGGCTGTGGCTCGGTGCCGATGGCGTGGCGCAAACAGTTGCCCGAGCCGGCGGCGCCGACCCCGAGGCAATCGCCGCGCAGGTCGCCGCAGGCACTGTCACCGGACGCTTCACCCGGCCCGACGAGGTCGCCGACCTGGCCGTTCGTGCTGGCCAGCGACCGCACCGGCAACATCACCGGTGCCGACTTCGCCATCGACGGCGGCCTCGTCCAGACCCTCTGACCACTCATCGACACCAAGGAGAACGCAACGACATGTCCGAAACCTCGACTCCACCGCGATTACCCGGTGCTGTTCATCCACGGGCTCTGGATCCACAGCTCGGCCTGGGGGCCCTGGCAGCAGCACTTCCAGGCCGCGCGGGTACGCCACCAGCGCTCCCGGTTGGCCCGGTGACTCCGAAACGGTCGAGGCCACCCGCGCAAATCCGGACGCGCTGAACGACGTCGGCATCACCGCGATCTGCCGGCACTATGCCGACCTGATCGACGCCATGCCGGCCAAGCCGATCGTGGTCGGTCACTCGTTCGGTGGCCTGATCGCGCAGGAGTTGCTGGCCAACGGCTACGCGACCGCGGCGGTGGCCATCGACCCGGCTCCGATCAAGGGGGTCAAGATCCTGCCGTTCTCGCAGCTGCGATCGGGGTTCCCGGTGCTCGGCAACCCGGCCAATCGCAAGCGGACGGTGTCGTTGACTGCAGCGCAGTTCCGCTACAGCTTCGGCAACGCGCTCAGCGAAGAGGAGTCGGACGCCTTGTTCGCGGCCTGGACGATCCCAGGCCCGGGCCGTCCGCTGTTCGAGGACGCGACGGCGAACTTCGTCCGTGACTCGCCCGCACGAGGTCGACTCGCATCACGCCGTCCGCGGGCCGCTGCTGCTGATGTCCGGAACCGAGGACCACACCGTGCCGCGGTCGGTGACCAAGGCGGTGTTCAAGCTCTACGCCGACAACCCGTCCATCACCGAGTACCAGGAGATCGACGGACGTGGGCACTCGCTGACCCTGGACAGCCGGCTGGACTGGAGGTCGCCGACGCGGTGCTGGCCTGGCTGGATGCACAGCGACTCGACGGTGGGTCACCCGCCTGAGTTGTGCCGGTCCGGGCCGTCAGCAGCGGTCGTGGCCCCGTCCCGTCACCGTGTTCCCTGGTCAGGGTGTCGGGCACATCCCCCGCATCGGCCACGTCCGGTGAAGAGGACCGCACCCCGCCCGACGGCCGGGATTACTGTTCCGAGGCCTCGATCGCCGCCAGATCGCGCACCGCGTACCGATGGTGTTCCCACTCTTCTTCGAGAATCACGTGCAGGCACGACCGGGTCGTCTCCGGATACTGCGGCGCCCACGGATTCTTGCGGACGACGTCCAGCTGTTGGTCGGTGACCGTGGCCAGAAAGTCGGTGACCATGCCGACCCGGTCCGCCCGGGCCGCCAGCACCTGGTCGTACGTCGGAACCTCCCGGCTGAAAACCGAGACATCGAGGCCGTCCTCCTCGGCCGTCGGGCCGGCCAGGCCGAGCGGGTGGAACGGCTGCTCGACCTCCAGAATCCCGCGACCCAGCCAGGTGTCGGTGGCCAGCACCAGGTGCCGCAGAGTCTGCGCGAACGACCACTCATCGGCAACGGAGACGTCCACGGTGCCTGGTGGCATCGCCGCCACGCGTTGCATGGTGGCGTCCCAGGTCTGCTGCAGCACGGCCCATGCCTCACCCAGCCCCTTCGGGTCGGCCGCTCGACGCAACTCCCGGCCGGGGAACCTGCGGTCGAGTTCGGCCTCGACGAAGCCGACCACGTCCACGCCGTTCACCACCAGCGTTCCCTCGCCCAGCCAGGGTGCATCGAGCTCCAGATCCTCGACCTGGACGCCGCGCAGCACCACACCGGACAGGTCCGCCTCAATGAACCGAGCGCCGCGCAGGTCGGTTCCGACGAACCTCGCCTCGCGCAGGTCGTCCGCTTTGTCGAAGGTCGCTCATGTCACTCCCTCAGGTGGACGCGTGCCGGCCCGGTCGCCGTTGCGGCTACCCCAAGGATCTCAGGTGCGGCTCCGGGCGGTCGGGTCGGCTGCTGATTGAGACAGCCGAGGCATCACGGGCGATTGTCCGAGCCCGCAGCTATTCGCTCGGGGCGAACCCGGCGGCGACAAGCGTTTTCGCGATCGACGCGGACAAGCGCCGGCTGGTGTCAGGCGCTACTCGGCCCCTCCGAGAGGTTGATCCCAGCCTCGACGGCGTGGGCGTCGATGGGGGCCAGCTCCTCATCGGAAAAGTCCAGGTGTCACCGCGCCGACGCAGTCCTCGAGCTGCTTGACGCTCGACGCCCCGATCAGCGCGGAGGTCACCCGCTCGTCGCGCAGCACCCAGGCCAGCGCCATCTGGGCCAGGGTCTGGCCGCGCCCGCGCGATGTCGTTGAGCGCCCGGACATGGGCGAGGTTCGCTCTGTGAGCATGTCGGCCGCAAGGACTTGCCCTGCGCGGCCCGTGAACCCTCGGGGACGCCGTCCAGGTAACGGTCGGTCAGCAGGCCCTGGGCCAGCGGCGAGAAGGCGATGCACCCGACGCCCTGCTCGCCTAGCACGTCCAGCAGGTCATCCTCGACCCAGCGGTTGAGCAGGGAGTAGGCGGCTGGTGGATCAGCAGGGGGTGCCGAGGTGCGCAGGATGGCGACGGCCTCGCGGGTCCGCTCGGCCGAATAGGACGAGATTCCCACGTAGCGGGCCTTGCCCGCGCGGACCGCGAGTCGAGGGCGCCCATGGTCTCCTCCAGGGGCGTGTCGGGGTCGGGGCGGTGGTGGTAGAAGATGTCGACGTAGTCGAGCCCCAGGCGCCTCAGCGACTGGTCGAGGCGAGCCGAGCAGGTACTTGCGCGAACCGAGGTCGCCATACGGGCCGGGCCACAGTCCAGCCGGCCTTGGTCGAGATGACCAGCTCTCGCGGTAGGGCGCGAAGTCGTCGCGAGGACCGGCCGAAGTTGGTCTCGGCTGCGCCGTAGGGCGGGCCGTAGTTGTTGGCCAGGTCGAAGTGGGTGATGCCGAGGTCGAAGGCCCGGCGCACAGTGGCGCGCTGGCTGCGAAGGGCGTCGTCACCGAAGTTGTGCCACAGAGCCAGCGAGACGGCTGGCAGCTTCAGCCCGCTGCGACCGTGCGCCGATAGGGCATCCGTCCGTCGTAACGATCGTCATCGGGCAGGAAGGTGTCTTGAAGCGGCATCAGCCAGTCCTTTCGGGTCAGCGCCGATCCTATGGGGACGGTTGTGGTTCCGGCCCATCCCTTCGGCTGAACGGTTGGGGACGGTTCTTTTCGTTCACGCTCGCTGAACGGTTGGGGACGGTTCTTCTCGTTCACGTCTGCGCGGATCGTTGAACGGTCGGGGACGGTTCCTTTTCGTTCACGCTGCACGGATGCTTGGCGACGGTTCTTTCTCGTTCACGCTGCGCGGATCGTTGAACGAGAAAGAACCGTCCCCGGTGGTTCAGGGGTGAACGAGGAGGAACCGTCCCCGGTGGTTCAGGGGTGAACGAGGAGGAACCGTCCCCGGTGGTTCAGGGGGTGAACGAGGAGGAACCGTCCCCGGTGGTTCAGGGGTGAACGAGGAGGAACCGTCCCCGGTGGTTCAGGGGTGAACGAGAAAGAACCGTCCCCGGTGGTTCAGCCAAGCCAGATGCGATTGGCACGAAATGGTTGCACGTTATATGGTTGCTGCATGCAACTATCCGAGGAGTTGACCCGGCTCTTCACGCTGTTGACCAAGGTCACGTCGGAATACCAGCGCAACCCGGTGCTGACCCGGTTGGAGTTCCTGGTGCTCGGACGACTGCTGAGGGCCGGCGGCATGCGGGCCGGTGATCTGGCCCAGCAGGAAGGGCTCGACCAGTCCACGGTGAGCCGGCGGATCGGCTCGCTGGTCGAGCGCGGCTTCGTCCACCGCGACGCCGACCCGGACGACCGGCGGGCCCAGCTGCTGCAGCTCACCGAGGCCGGCCGCGCCGCGTACGACGCCGAACAGGCCCGCCGGGTGCAGTTGGTCACGGACGCGGTCGCCCACTGGTCCTCGCCCGAGCGTGCCGAACTCGTCCGGTTGCTCCACGAACTCAACTCCGCCCTGCAGCAAAGGATTCTGCCGTGACCGACGCCGCCCCCGCCCCGTTCAAGCTGAGCCCGGAGTCCCGCCGGATCTTCACCGGATTGCTGTTGGGCATGCTGGTGGCGTCCATCTCGCAGACCATTGTCGGGCCGGCGATGCCGCGGATCGTGGCCGAACTGGGCGGCATGGACTACTACTCGTGGGTGGCCACCGCGGCGATGCTGGTGTCTGCCATCTCGGTGCCGATCGTGGGAAAGCTCTCCGACCTGTACGGACGCCGCCCGTTCTACCTGGGCGGTCTGGCGATCTTCATCTCGGGGTCGATCCTCGCCGGAACGGCCCAGAACTTCTGGTGGCTGGTGGCGGCCCGGGCCGTCCAGGGCCTCGGCATGGGCATCATCATGCCGTTGTCGCAGACCATCGTCGGCGACATCATTCCCCCTCGTCAGCGCGGCAAGTACCAGGGCTACATGGGTGTCGTCTTCGGCGTCACGAGCGTGGCCGGACCGCTCGTCGGCGGGCTGATCACCGATGCGCTGGGCTGGCGATGGCTGTTCTACGTCGCCGTGCCGGTCGGCCTGGTCGCGCTGTTCGTGATCGCCCGATTCCTGGTCATGCCGCACACCAGGCGGCACGCCCAGATCGACACCTGGGGAATCGTCACCATGTCGCTGGGGGTCACCGCCACGCTGCTCGCCGTGTCGTGGGGAGGAGTCAGCTTTCCGTGGGCGTCGCCGGTGATCATCGGCCTGTTCATCGCCGGCGCCGCGCTGCTCACCGGGTTCGTCTTCATCGAGCTTCGGGTGCCCGAGCCGGTGGTGCCGCTGCGGCTGTTCAAGTCATCGATCTTCACGTTCGCCAACCTGGCCGCCTTCGGCATGTCGATGGTGATGTTCGGCACGATCATCTACGTGCCCGTTTTCGCCCAGGGCGTGCTCGGCGTGAACGCCTCGGTGTCCGGCCTGATCACCCTGCCGCTGATGCTCGGGCTGGTGTTGGTCGGCATGGGTGCCGGCCTGCTGATCACCCGCACCGGTCGGTACAAGGAGATCATGCTGGTCGGAGCGGTGCTGCTCGGTGCCGGCGTGCTGGTGCTGGCGCAACTCAGCGCGACCTCGTCCGCGCTGCAGGTGGTGGTGGGTGTCGGTCTGGTCGGGCTGGGCCTCGGCGCACTCTCACAACAGTTCACCCTGGTGGTGCAGAACGCGGTGGCCCGCCGCGACCTGGGAGTGGGAACCGCCTCGCTGCAGTTCTTCCGCAACGTGGGAGCGACCGTGGGTACGGCGATCTTCGGCACCGTGCTCAGTTCCGGCCTGGATCAGGCGATCTTCGCCAATCTGCCCCCGGAGCTGACCGGCACCATCGAGCACGGCTCGATCAACGCCGGCTCGGTGCTCGATCCGAACGTGATCGGCTCGTTGCCGCCCGCGGTGGTCGCCGCGGTTCGGACCGCCCTGGGTGAGCAGATCGCCACGATCTTCTGGGTCTGCGTGCCGATCGTCGTGTTCGTCTTCGTCTGCACGCTGCTGATCAAGCCGATGGAGCTGCGGGACACCCTCAGCACTCCCGAGGACGCCGGCCGCGAGCTGCTCGACACCATGTCCCAGTCCGCCGGCGACGTGGCGCCGGTGCTGTCCGGGCCCGGCACGGGGGAGCGGACCCGGGAGCGCCTGCTCGGCATTCAGCTGGCGATCGTGGCCGAGAGCGCCGCGCGCGGAGATCGTCCGCTACTGACTCGCGCCGTTGCCGAGATCGGATCGGGCGACCTGGCTCACGGGTTGACCCTGCTGCACTGCACCGCGGAGATGCTCACCGCGGACGATCCCGACGTGGCGGCCAGCACCGAGAAGTACGCCTGCGCACTGGCCGATCGGATCAGCGCGGCCGGTGACACGATCAGCGACGGGTTGCGCCGCGAGATCGCCGTGGCCGCCTCACTCGCGCCGCGGCAGGCGACCCTGGACGAAATCGAGCAGCCGGTGGCCGAACGACACGAGGCGGTCGACATCGGCAAGTTGCGGAGTGCGGCGAACGACCTGATGGCCGCGCTGCTGGTCGACCTGGCGACCGACCGCCGGGGCTGAACCAGTCGCCGGTCGCAGCGCGTCGAGACCAGGATTTCGACGGGCTCAATCAGCGACGGCAGTCCCCGCGGTCACCCGTCCAGTGCGGGAATCTTGAGGTCGCGGCGCAGCTTCGCCACGTGACCGGTGGCCTTGACGTTGTATTGCGCCACCTCCACCCGCCCGACCCCGGCATCGTCCTCGTCGATCACGAAGGTCGATCGGATGACGCCCATAAATGTCTTGCCGTAGTTTTTCTTCTCGCCCCAGGCGCCGTAGGCGGTGAGCACGCTCTTGTCTACTCTGTCGGGAACAAGCGGGAAGGTGAGGGCGTCTGGCGCTCCACGAATTTGGCGAGCTTGGCCGGGCTGTCCGGGGAGATTCCCACGACTTGGTACCCGGCGGAGCTCAGCGAGGGGGGCAGGGAGTCCCGCAGAAGTCGCAGGCCTGTGTGGTGCAGCCCGGGGTCATCGCCGCCGGAAAGAAGTAGACGATGACTCGGTGGCCGGCGTAGTCGGAAAGGGAAACGGGGGTGCCGTCCGGGTCAGCGAGGGTGAACGCCGGAGCCACGTCGCCGACGGAGAGCTTCGTCATGCCGACACTCTAGGGGGTGCCCGCACGCTCGGAAAACGGCATAGGGTGGAGGTCCACCGACAGCGAAGGACGACTCGTGGCCGACACCACCACCCGCAGCAAGCAGGACATCGAGGCCGAGATCTCGGCGGCCCGCGAGCGTCTCGCCGACAACGTGGCCGGCCTGATCAATCAGGTCCACCCCAAAGCGGTGGTGCAACGCGGCATCGACGATGCGCGCGGGTTCGCCGCCACCGAGTTCGCCAACGTCAAGGCTCAGGTGGTGGACGACAGTGGCGACCTGCGCACCGATCGGGTGGTGCTGATCGGCGGCGCGATTGCCGGGGTAGTGACCTTCGTGGTGTTGCTCCGCAGTATTCTCGCAGAGGCTGCGGCGAGCCTGAGAAGCTGGCCGAATCCCAACTCCGCTGGTGAGGTCGGTGTGGGTTTCCTTTGCCTAGTCACAGCGATTTTCCTGGCCAGTCGAGATCAACGGTTGATAACGATGTGGCGCGCCTGTAGCGCTTAGTGACAGTCATGGTTAGAGTCCAGCCAGGTCCCCGTTGGAGGGACCGTCCCCCAATGAAGTGAGGATGGATGACTCAAACACGTACCACGCGGCGAGTGCTGGCCGCGGCGCTCTGACGGTTGGAGCACTGCTGGTCACGGCCGCATGTTCTTCGGGACGAAGGGTGGCCGGGCCGCGTCCCGGGCGCCGCCGAAGTCCGGGGCGAACGGGACGAGTCGGCCCGATCGTTACGCCCCAGGGCAAGGACACGTCCGGCAACCTTGCCGGGGGGAGCTCAAGGAGTGGAACGCCGTCCAACCCCAACGAGCAGGTCACGCTTCCGTGGAGCTGTCCGACTCCGCCGACGAACAGCGCGCGGCACCAATGATCCAGCGCGGCCAGGCGAAGCCGTGAGTCCTCTAGCCGTGATGAGCGTCGACGTGGTCTGGACCGCAGAGTTCGCCGCCAACGGCTGGCTCCCAGGATCTGCCGGCCGACAAGTTCTCCGACCACGGGACTTTCTCAAGGCGGCGGTCGATTCGGCCACGTACTTCAACAAGCTCTATGCGATGCCGGGGAGTTCTGACGGTGCCTTGCTCTACTACCGTAAGGATCTGCTCGACAGGCGGGTATCGAGCGCCACCAACCACCTTTACTGAGATGAAGACAATCTGCGACGAGGTTTTCCCGGACAATCCGGGCATGTCCTGCTTTGGCGGTCAGTTCCAGAAGTACGAAGGTCTCACGTGTAACGTCGCCGAGGCAATCAACAGTGCGGGTGGAAACTTTCTGACTCCGGAAGGTAAGCCCACGGTCAACACTCCGAGGCAATTGCCGGCCTGCAATGGATGGTAGACGGCTTCAAGGCGGGATCATCCCGAAAGAGGCCATCACCTGGCAAGAGGATCCAACGCGATTTCCTTTGAAAAGTCGAAAATCCTATTCATGCGGAACTGGTCGGGTACTGGCGCCAGCATGGACAAGGACACACCGGTTACGGGTAAGTACGCTACGGCTCCGCTCGCTGGCGTCACTGGCCCCGGTGTTTCGACCTTGGCGGCCACAGCTTCGGGATTTCGAAGTTCGCCAAGAACAAGGGCACCGCGATGAAGTTCACCAACTGGATGATGACCGGGAAGCGCAGATCGCTCGCATGAAGACGACCTCAGTGCCCCGGTGATTCAAGCGATCTACGATGATCCCGAACTTCCGAAGCAGTTCTCGTACCTCAAGGATCTCGGTGAGGCATCGCAAACGCCCAGCCGAGGCCCAAGGCGGTCAAGTACGGCGACGTCACCCGAGCGATTCAGGACGCCACGTACGCGGCACTGCAGGGTCAGAAAGATACAAAGACAGCGCTGGACAAATTGCAAGTCAAGCTAGAGACCCTAACCAAGTAGCTACATGTGCGATGGTCCGGGATGTGGTCGCCTCGACCCATCCTGGACCTTCGCAGAAATGAAAGGAGACGCTGGTGGCTACCGCTGGAACACCCGAAAGACGCGTGAAAAAGAATCCACTCAGTGACGGTCAGGGAACCCTGGCCGGATTGCTTATTTCGCCCACCATGACCGTAATCCTGTTCGTTGTCGGGATCCCGATCCTGATGTCTTTCGGGAATCCGTATTCCGCAAGAACGACGGCGTCGATCCCGAACACGGGTAATGGTCTCCGCCGGTGAGAACTTTTGTCGGATTGCAGAACTTCACCGATATCTTCGCCAATCCGCAGTTGGTGCCCGGTAACTGGGCATCATCGACAGGCTGTTGAACGCGTTCATCAAACACGACGTGGTTCACGATCGTGTGCTGTTGTTCGAGACAGTGCTCGGTGTCGCGATGGCGCTGATCATGGCCAAGGCGTTCAAGGGCCAGGGCCTGGTCGGGCCGCCATTCTGGTGCCATGGGCCATCCCGACGATCGTGTCGGCCAAGATGTGGGGCCTGATCTTTGACGCCGACGGCGTCGTGAACCGGTTCATCGGTCAGCAGGTGCTGTGGCTGGCGGACGGTCCACAGTCCCAATGGGCGATCATCATTGCCGACGTCTGGAAGACCGCGCCGTTCATCGGGTTGTTGACCCTGGCCGGCCTGCAGACCATCCCCGCCGAGGTGTACGAGGCGGCCAAGGTCGACGGAGCGTCCGCGTGGCAGCAGTTCACCCGGATCACGTTGCCGATGGTAAGCCTGCACTGGTGGTGGCGGTGCTCTTCCGCACGCTCGACACCATGCGCATGTTCGACCTGCCTGCGGGCATGATCGGCTTCGGCAAGTACTACGTCGAGACCGTTTCCACGTTGGCCTATGTCGAGAACAACAACCTTCGCTACGGCTCTGCCGCGGCTTATTCGATCATCTGTTCTTATACATCGTGTTCGTCGCGTTCCTCTTCGTGCAGGTTACTCGGCGCCGACGTCGTCGGTGACGACGAGTCGGCGGACCTCAGGGCAGCGAAGCGGCAGAAGCTGGCGCGAAGGCAGCGGGCACCAAGCCGGTCCTCGCCAAGACCACCGTCACCTCGGGGAGTTCGTCATCATGACGATGCTGCAGCAAGCGCCATGTACCGAGGCCGAACTGGCCGAGCTCAACCGGCCCAGGCGGGATATACGATACTGGGTTGGCGCATCGCCGGCATCCTGGCATGGCCTTCATCATCGTCTACTGCCTATTGCCGTTCTACTGGATGGTCGTCTCGTCCCTGCGGCTCCCGCAGGATGGCCGCAGCACGGACTTCGTACCCAACCCGGCGTCGTTCGAGAACTACATGGCGGTTTTCGCCCCGCAGAACCTGTTCGGCACCGCTCTGCTGAACAGCATCATCGTCTCGACGACGACGACGCTGTTGACGCTCATCTTCGGCATTTTGGCCGCCTATGCGCTGGCTCGCCTGCGCTTCGCCGCCAAGGGCATCGTGTTGAGCATCATCATCGCCTGCTCGATGTTCCCGGTATCACCCTGGTGATTCCGCTGTTCAAGCTGTTCAGCGGAAACTACCCGGCCTTCGAGTGGTTGAACTGGATGAACACCTACCAGGCGCTGATCATCCCGACCCTGTCGTTCGGCCTTCCGCTCTGCGTGTGGAACCTGACCGCGTTCTTCCGGCAACTGCCGATCGAACTCGAGCAGGCCGCCATGGTGGACGGCTGCACCCCGGGCCAGGCGTTCGTCCGAAGGTGATCCTTCCGCTCGCTGCGCCCGGCGTGTTCACCACCGCGATCATCACCTTCATCGCAGTGTGGAACGACTACATGATCGCGCTCACCTTCGGTACCAAGCCTGAGATGTACACCGCGATCGTGGCCGTGTCGAAGTTCACCGGCGCCTACGGGTTCGACACCCCGTGGGGCACCATCATGGCCGCCGGTGTGATGATCACCGTGCCGCTGCTGGTGGCCGTGTCTGATCTTCCAGCGGAGGATCGTGGCCGGCCTCACCGCCGGTGGCGTGAAGTAACGCATTCTCTGGAGACCAGCAGGGGCGTCCGGTTCACCGGGCGCCCCTGCTGCGTGCCAGGGCACGGGCGCCGGTTTGCATCCGAACTGGGGACTTCAATCACGCCGCGGCCTGAACTGCCGCCATCCGCCGAGCCGCCCAGGTCTTCGGACCGTCCACCTTCGACGTCCTCGCCGGCCTCCTGCTGGAACAGCTTCATCGCAGTCATGGTGGGTGTCGAACTACCCAGAGGGTGCCGCGGCAATGTTCGCGCCGGCCAGAATTGGCGAAAGACCCTGCTTTCACAGGGCCTTTCGCCGGTGCGCCGCCAGGGACTCGAACCCCGAACCCGCTAGTTAAGAGCCAGCTGCTCTGCCAGTTGAGCTAGCGGCGCGCGGTCAGTAACTATACCGAAGCTGTTGGGGAAGGTGAAATCAGCGCCCGTAGCGGTACAGCCGCCGCCAGGGCCACTCGGCGGCAAGCCAGTCGGCCACCGCATCGGCCAGCACGACGTCGTCATGAGCGTGATCGGCAGTCACCCACGACTGCACGCCGACGTCGTACTCGGGGGAGCGCACCGGATAGATGTAGACGCAGCCGATCACCGCGCCGCCGTCCGGATCGAGCACCGTGAAAGTGAATCCGCTGCGGGCCTCGAAGTCGGCGCGGTGCCTGACCAGGTCGGCCAGATTGGCCTCCAGCGACATACCCTGCAGCGGCGGCCAGCTGCCGTCCGGATAGCCCGCTGTGGATCGGATGTGGTCAATGCTGGAGGTCCACGCGGCATGATCGGAGGCGTTGTGCTCGGGTCCGAGCGGCTCGAGGCGGAACCGCTCTGCGACCAGCAGGCGGGGTGGATCGAAGTCTGCGGGCACGAAGGATTCAGGCTCGGTCATGGTCGCGAGTCTAGGCCGGACCGTTCCAGTCACGCGGGGAAGTCGCGTGCCGCCGTCTGCGCCAAGCCTCAGCGGCGCAGACCCTGCTTGCGGACGAACTCGACCCGCTGGCGGTGCAGTTCGTCGATCTCCGGACGATGCAGCGGCTCGAGTTCGCGATCGAGGGCCAGGGATAGCACGTGATCGGCCAGGGCCTGGTTGCGGGCCAGCACCGGGCCGTGCGGGTAGGTGCCGATCACCCGGTTCTGCACCGCACCCTCGGTGCCGTCGTTGGCGTTGCCGATGCCGATCTCCACCCGGGCCAGCGGGGTGGCGTCCGGGCCGAGGGTGGTGAATCCACCGTGGTTCTCGAAGCCGGTCAGCAGGGTTTCGCTGCCATCGGCTCGGGTCCAGCGGGTCAGCAGTTCACCGACGGCACGCTCGGGCCCGCGCCGGGTGTCGACGTCGAGCACGCCGAGCCCATCGATCACTTCGTCATTGTCACCGATGGTGAAGGTGTTGCCGCAGATCTGGTAGCCGGCACAAACCGCGAACAGCACCGCGCCGTCGTCCAGCCCACGGAACAGGTTGCCGTCGGCCTTGAGCGCCCTGACGGCCGAGACCTGGGCCGCGTCCTCGCCGCCACCGAGCAGGTAGACGCTGCCGGTGGCCGGCACCGGATCGCCCGGCTCGACGATGCTCAGGGTGGCCTCGATGCCGCGCCACTGCAGCCGCTTCAGCAGCACCATGGCGTTGCCCTGATCGCCGTAGATACCCAGCAACGATTGATAGACCAGCACGATCTGGACGGGCCCGGTCATCGCAGACCCGCCATCTTCAGCAGCTTCTGGAACGGTGTGTAGGTGGCGAGGGTGTCGATCGGCGCCCGCGGAGTGCCCGGAGACGGTGTTGAGGTCTGAACGCTCCGCACCGAGGCCAGCGCGGCCGCCAGGTCGGGAATCACCCGATGCTCCACCTCGGCATAGGTCAGCCGCACCGCCAGGTCTTGCGCACGGGGGCCGGTGGCGATCACTTCGCGGCCCTGCAGCTGTTCGTAGTCGACGTCCCACAGCCAGGACACGTCCTTGCCGTCAGCCGCCACGGAGTCGATCGCCAGGATCACCGGGTCGGACGCTGCCAGCGGCAGCGCCTCGGCCCAGCCGGCCGGATTCTTGGCCAGCAGCAGCCGGACGCTGGTGCCGTGCAGGGTGGTGGTCGCGAACCGTCCGGCCGGGGAAGTGACTGTGCGCATGCCTCGCAGGGCCGCGTCCACGTCGACGCCCATCTCGACTGCGGCGGCCAGCGCGCAGGCGGCGTTGGACACGTTGAAGGCCCCGGGCACCCGCAGCTCGGGCACCACCCGGGTACCGTCCGGAAGAACGACGCTGTCGCCGTCGACCCGCCAGCTCGCTTCCGGCTGGGTGAGCTCACAGCCGGGGCAGTCCCAGCCATCCGGACCGGTGCTGAGCAGCGACCCGCAGGCGGGGCACAATGCCGCGTCGGCACGCCACGAGGTGGCGGTGTGCACCCAGACCACCCGGGCCGAGGTGCCGGCCGACCACACCACGAGGGGATCGTCGGCATTGCCGATCACGGTGGGGCCGTCGTTGCCGGCGCGTTGCAGGGCGGCGCGCCAGGATCGGCCCAGCGCCTTGATCTCATGGTGCCGATCGAGCTGGTCGCGGCTGAAGTTGAGCAGCACCAGGATCTCGGGACGGCCGTAGGCGATCAGGTCGGAGACCACCCGCTCGTCGGTCTCCAGCACCGCGATGTCGGCCGTTGGAAACTGGCTCAGCGCAGAGGCGATGCCGTAGTGCAGGTTGGCGCCGTCGGTGTTGGTCACCAGCCGGGCCGCGTCGGCGCCCAGCCCGGCGCGAACCGCGGCGGCCAGCAGATGGGTGGTGGTGGTCTTGCCGTTCGTGCCCGACACGCTGGCCACCCGGCGGCCCTTCAACAGCAGCTTGAACGCATCCGGGGCGAGCCGGGTCAGCACCTGGCCGCGGATCGAGGCACCGGAGCCACGGTTGGCAATCCGGGACCCGAGCGCAGCGACGTTGCCGGCACCCAGTGCGGCGTACAGCCGAATCCGGTCGGCAAGACGCAGGTCGGCCGGTGTTGCGCGACGGCGGAGCGTTTCGGCGGGCATGGTGCCTATTCTGCCGGGTCGGGCGACTGGGGCGGCACCGACACGTAGTGCGGAAGCTTCGCCGACCGTCCGGCACCCGAACTCGTCCGGCGCAGCCGGCGTCCGATCCATGGCCCGGCATGCTCGCGCGCCCAGGTCAGCTGCCAGTCCAGCCATTCTCGGCGCGACTTCGGGGGCAGCACCGGCAGGGGGTCGTCCCAGCCGGTTCGGGCGGGCATCCCGACGGCCACCAGGGCCGCCTGGGACACACGTTCGTGGCCGATGCTGTTGAAGTGCAGCCGGTCGTCGAACCACAGCTGCCAGTCCCGCAGGCAGCGCATCCCCCAGACGTCGATCACGAACGCTCCGTGCCGGCGCGCGATCGTCCAGACGTTGGCGTTGAACACAGCGGTGCGGGGTCGGGTGAGCTCCAGCAGCGGGGAGCCCTTGGCGTCGATGCCGGTGCCGATGATCACGTCGATGCCCGCTTCGCGGAGCCGCACCACGGCCTGCTCCAGCTCGGCGGTGATTGCGTCCACGTCGGCCCGCGGGCGAAGGATGTCGTTGCCGCCGCCCCACAGGCTGACCAGATCGGGCTTGAGCGCGATCGCGGGCTCGAGTTGCTCGGCGATGATCGGCCCCAGCAGGCGGCCACGGATCGCGAGATTGGCGTAGTCGACCGGCTCTCCGGCCTGATCGGCAAGGTGTTGGGCGAACCGGTCCGCCCAACCGCGGGTACTTCCGTCCGGAGCGGGGTCGACCAGGCCCTCGGTCAGCGAGTCGCCGATTGCGACGTAGCGGCGCCAGTTGGCTGCCGGCATGCACATCACCATCCTGCGAGGGAGACCGGACTGCGGAGTGGGGACCTTCTGCGACGGGGGGTTTCGGCCCGGTGGGGTGAGTAACGGGACTTGAACCCGCGACATCCTGGACCACAACCAGGTGCTCTACCAGCTGAGCTATACCCACCATGCGCCACCGAACTGCCGTAATGGCTTGGGCAAGTCTAGGACACCAGCCAGGACGGCGCCAATCGGTGCACCGAAGTGCGCCGGCGGATCAATCGTTGTCGTCGGCCTCGGTGGCAGGGACGCTCAGCGCACCTTGATGGACCGCGGCGATCCGCTTCAGCTCCATGGTCGGAGGTCCCGGCCGCGGCACGAACACCGCGTCGCGGTAGTACCGCAGCTCTTCGATCGATTCGCGGATGTCAGCCAGCGCACGGTGGTTGCCGG
The DNA here is from genome assembly GCA_963723605.1 of uncultured Actinomycetota bacterium. GTDB lineage: Bacteria > Actinomycetota > Actinomycetes > Propionibacteriales > Propionibacteriaceae > Micropruina. The sequence continues at coordinate 258,602 of CAVRRM010000006.1, forward strand.
ACTTCGCGGGGGTGTTGTAGTAGGCCCGCGGAAACCAGCGCCGGGCCAGCTCCTTGATGCTGGACACGTCGACGTTGCGGTAGTGCACGTGTTGCTCGAGGGTCGGCATGTCGCGGGCCAGGAACGCCCGGTCGGTGCCGATCGTGTTGCCCGCCAACGGTGCGCTGCGCGGGTTGGGCACGTGCTCGCGGATGTAGTCCAGCACCTGCTGCTCGGCGGTCTCGGTGTCCACACCCTCGTCCAGCAGCGGCAGCAGGCCGGACTTGGCATGCATGCTCCGGACGAAGTCGCTCATCTGCTCGAGGGCTGTCGCGGACGGCTTGACAATCACGTCCACGCCGTCGCCCAGCACGTTCAGATCGGCGTCGGTGACCAGCGCAGCCACCTCGATCAGCACGTCCTGGGTGAGATCGAGACCGGTCATCTCGCAATCGATCCACACCAAGAGGTCACCCACGGCCAACACTCTAGACGCACCGGACAGACCCCGTAGGCTGAGGTTCAGCCAACGTGGGAGGGACAGATGACGACTGACCTGGACGAGCTCCAGCCGGACGCCGACGACAACCTTCGGGAGTTCATCGACAAGCTGGTGGCAGCCGGGTACACCGTCGCCGACAGTGAGAGCCCCGACCCCGAGTTGATCGATCCGGGCGGTCGGGCCGTGGAGACCTGGCGCGAGGACTACCCCTACGACGAGCTGATGAGCCGGGAAGACTACGAGCAGGAGAAGTACCTGCTGCAGATCGAACTGCTGAAGTTCCAGTACTACGGTCAGGACAACGACCTCAAGCACATCATCGTGTTCGAGGGCCGTGACGCAGCCGGCAAGGGTGGCACGATCAAACGGTTCGTCGAGCATCTGAATCCGCGGGCGGCCCGGGTGGTTGCGCTCAACAAGCCGTCCAGCACCGAGTTGGGCCAGTGGTACTTCCAGCGCTACACCAACCATTTCCCGACCACCGGCGAAATCGTGCTGTTCGACCGATCCTGGTACAACCGGGCCGGCGTTGAGCGGGTGATGGGCTTCTGCTCCGACCATCAGTACGAAATCTTCATGCAGCACGCGCCCAAGTTCGAGCGGATGTTGATCGAGTCGGGCATCCACATCACCAAGTTCTGGTTCTCGGTGTCCAAGCGCGAGCAACGGACGCGGTTCGCGATCCGCCAGATCGACCCCGTCCGGCGATGGAAGCTGTCGCCGATGGACCTGGAGTCCCTGGACAGGTGGGAGGCGTACTCGGCCGCGAAGGAAGAGATGTTCGCCCGCACCGACACCAAGCACGCACCGTGGATCACGATCCGGAGCAACGACAAGAAGCGGGCCAGGATCAACGCCATGCGGGCGTTTCTCAACCAGTTCGACTACGAGGGCAAGGACCACACCGTGGTCTACGACCCCGACCCGCTGATCGTCCGGCGCGGGCGGGAGAGCTACGACGACTGACGCCGAGCGCCGCATGCCCGATGGGGGACGGTTCTGTTCCGTTCACCGGTCCGAACGCCAAGAACGGTCCCCGACCTCCGTTCAGGTCACGCGGCTGAAAGAAAAGAACCGTCCCCTCGGGCCAACTACTTGACCGAACCGCTCATCAGCCCGCTGATGAAGTACCTGCCCAGGGCGATGTAGATCAGCAGGGTCGGGATCGAGGCGACCAGCACCCCGGCCATGATGGATGGATAGTCGGGGTTCTGCCCGCCGGCCAGTTCCTGCAGGGCGTAGGTCACCGGGCCGCTGCGCGGAGAGCTCAGGAACAGCGCGAACAGGAAGTCGTTCCAGGCCGAGGTGAACTGCCAGATCAGGGTGACCACGAAGCCGGGCATCGAGACCGGCAGCACGATCGACCAGTAGGTGCGGAGCATGCCGGCACCGTCCACGCGCGCGGCCTCGAGGATCTCGTTCGGCACGGCGGTGGCGTAATAGTTGCGAAAGATCAGGGTGCAGATGGGGATGCCGTAGATGGTGTGCACCAGGATCAACTTGGGAATGCCGTCCAGCCACGGCATGCCGTGGGTCTGCATGTCGAGCAGCATCTTCTGCAGCGGGATCATCACCGCCTGGTACGGAATGAACATGCCGAACAGGAACGCGGTGAAGACGACGTCGGAACCGGGAAACTTCCACTTGGCGAACACGTAGCCGTTCATCGAGCCGAGGATCGACGACAACACGGCGGCCGAGAGGGCCATCACCAGCGAGCGAGCGACCGCGGGCGCCAGCCGGGTGATCGCTGAGATCCAGCCGTCTGCCGAGTAGACCGTCGGCAGCGCCCAGGCATTGGCCGCGGACACGTCCACGCCACCCTTGAAACTGGTCACCAGCACGACGTACATGGGGATCAGCACGGCACTGGCGAACAGCACCAGCAGCACGAACTGAAGGGTCTTCATCGGCGTGACGCCGCGGCGCCGACGGGCTTCCGGCGGGGAGTCGATGGGGGAATCGATCGTGGTCGCGGCCATCACCGACCCTCCCTCTCGGTGCGGCTGGTATAGATCAGATACGGCACCACAACGACGGCCACGATGGCCAGGATGATGGTGGCGTTGGTCGCCGCCGCGGTCGGGTTCGATTGCGGGAAGAGCTGGATCCACATGTAGGTGGCGGGCACCTCGGCGGTGTAGGAGTTGGCGCCGGCGATCGAGTAGATCAGGTCGAACATCTTCATCGACATGTGGCCGAGAATGATCAGCGCCGACAGGGCGACCGGTGAGACCTGCGGAAACAGCACATAACGGTACAGCTGCCACTCGCTGGCGCCGTCGACCCGGCCGGCCTCGCGCTGGTCTTCGGAAATGCCACGGAAGCCGGCCAGGAACAGCGCCATGATGTAGCCGGACAACTGCCAGATCGCCGGAATCGCCATCGCGGCCATGTTGAACGGGCCGGGATCGGACCACCACTTGCTCTGCAGCCACGGCATGCCCAACTTGACGAACAACTGGTTGAGCCCGATCGCCTGCTCGCCCATCGCGGGGGAGAGCAGCCAGCGCCACGCGACCCCCGCCGCGATGAACGAGATGGCCATCGGGAACAGGTAGATCGAGCGGAAGAAGCCCTCGCCGGCCACGCCACGCTCGAGCAGCACCGACCAGAGCAGGCCGAACAGCATCGCGCCGGTGATGAACACCACGGTGAGCACCAGCAGGTTCCACAGCGCGTGTTGATAGCGCTCGGTCCCCAGCAGGTTGAAGTAGTTCTGCAGGCCGCCAGGGTTGGTGATCTTGTTGTTGATCCGGTCCCTGGTCTGGGCCAGTGAGGTGGAGATGTTCACCCCGATCAACCCGTAGACGAAGATCCCGACCAGAATGATCGAGGGACTGACCAGCAGCAATCCTGGTCCCCAAGTTCGCAGCCGACGCATCCGGCCTCCTCACGTTGTTCGGGGGTGCGTCCGGTGAGTTCGCCGGACGCACCCCCTGTCGATCAGGTCAGGCGAGGTTCTTCTTTGCAGCGGCCACCAGGTCGGTGATCAGGACGGCCTGGTCCTTGGACCCGTAGAACTTCGAGATCGCGGTGCTGATGTCGGAGTTCCAGGCTTGGCTGACTGCCGCGCCGTGAGCGATGGAGGGCACGATCTTGTCCGTCTTGAACGACGCCATCGCGCTCTGCTGGTAGGGCGGGAAGTCGGTCGGGGCAACGTCCGTCCGAGCCGGAATCGAGCCCTTGGCCAGGTTGAACGCCTTCTGGCCCTCGGCCGAACCGATCAGGTTGAGCCAATCCTTGGCGCCACCAGGGTTCTTCGCGCCCTTGGGCAGGGTGAAGGAGTCGGCCAGGAAGTCGAAGGCACCCTTGGTGCCGGGCACCGCGAAGTAGGTGTAGTCGGTGGTGTCCTTCTTGCCCTTGGCGGTGAACTCGGCAACCGCCCAGTCACCCATCACGTTGTAGGCGGCCTTGCCTGCTGCCACGGAGTCGATGGCCGGCGGCCAGTCGTCACCGTCGGAGGCGGTGTTCGCGTAGCTGAGCAGCTTGGTGTAGTGCGCGACGGCCTTCTTGACGCCGTCCGAGCCCCAGTCCGCACCGTCCTTGAACAAGGCGATGTAGCCGTCGACGCCCAGGTCGGCGATCAGCACCGTCTCGAACAGCTGCACCTGGGTCCAGGTGCCGCCGACGGTCAGCGGGGTGGAGACGCCGGAGGCCTTGACCTTCTCCATGTCGGCCAGCCATGCGTCGATGTCGGCCGGCTCGGCAGAGACTCCGGCCTTCTTCAGAACGGCCGGGTTGGCCCACACCACATTGGCGCGGTGGATGTTGGACGGAACCGAGTAGATGTTGTTCTGCACGGTCAGCAGGTCGAGCAGGTTCTGCGGGAACACAGTCGCTCCGCCGAGCGCGTCGATCACATCGTTGACGGGTTCGATCTGGTCGGCCCGGATGTAGTCCTGCAGTTCCGCGCCGGCGTGGCCCTGGAACGAGTCCGGGGGGTTGCCGTTCTGCAGGTCGGCGGCGAGCTTGGCCTTGGCATTGGTGCCCGCGCCGCCGGCCACGGCCAGGTTGACGAAGGTGTCGTTGGAGTACTTCTCCTTGAACAGCGTCGACAGTGCGTCGAGGCCGACCTTCTCGGAACCGTCCGCCCACCAGGTGAAGACTCCGACCTCACCGCCGGCACCACCGGACGGAGCCGCCGACGACGAAGCGCTCGCCGACGTGCTGGTCGCCGGCGCTGCCGAGCTGCAGCCGACCAACGAGAGAGCGGCCGCGAACGCGACCGCCACTAGTGCTTGAGCACGCATGAAAGATCCTCCATTGGATCGCTTGAGGGGGCCCGCTCTACCGGGCCAGGTAGGCACAAACTATGCGTGCGACACAACACCGTCAAGGCTGAACGACCCTTGTCGGCCGCGTTTTCCGGGCTCGGAGCAAATCGTGATGTTGACGTGACCATGCAGGTCTTCCGGAGGGCCTTCAGCCCGTTCCGCCGCGGGGATGCGGCACCCATTTCCAGAGCCATCCGGCGCCGCCGATTCCGATCGCGCCGATGGTCAGGGCAGCGAGACCCAGTGGCGCGACGGCCGCGATCGCGGTGATCAGCAGCGGGCCGGCGGCCTGCCCGATACCGGTGGTCAGTCGCCAGCCGGCCAGGAACTGCGGCCGTCCGATGGTGGGGGAGGCGTCCGAACCGATGGTCATCACCACACCGGCCGAGATTCCGTTGCCCAGGCCGAGGGCGGCCGCGAACAGTGCGACCGCAGCCACCGAGTTGGCCAGTGGCAGCAGCGCGAAGCAGGTGCCCATGATCACCATCGAAGGCACCGAGACCCACCGCCGGCCGAACCGGTCCATCACCGAGCCGCCCAGGTAGAACAGGGTCATGTCGAGGCCGGACGACAGCGCGAAGATCAGGCTGGTGGTGGCGGCGTCCAGGCCGATCTGTTCGCACCACAACGGCAGCAGGGCGTCCCGTGAGGTGCGCACCAGCATCAGCGCGGCAGCACCGACCCCTGCGGTGGCGAACGTGCGCGAGTGGGCGCGCAGCACCTCGAGCATCCGGACGGGTTCGTTCGGCTGATGCTCGGGGGAGGGCAGGTCGGGCAGGGCCAATGTGATCGCCGCAGCCACCACACTCGTTCCCGCCGCCACCAGGTAGGCAGCCTGCAGACCCCAGACGCTGACCACCGCGGCGCCCATCAGCGGTCCGAGCAGCGACCCGATCCGGAACACCCCACCGAGGGTGGACAGCGCGCGGGCGCGGAACTCGATCGGCACCGCCACGGTCAGATACGACTGCCGGGCCAGGCTGAGCATCGCACCGGACAGGCCGGTCACGAAGACCGCCCCGGCCAACACCCATTCGTTGGCGGCGAAGGCGCAGACGATCAGGCAGGCGACGTCCACGAACAGCGCCCCGACCAGGGACTTCTTCTCGCCGAAACGATCCGCGATGAAGCCGGCCGGCAGTGCCCCGACCAGGCCGCCGATGCCCATCAGTGCCACCACAAGGGCGGCTTGCGCGACCGACGCGCCGAGCGCACGGGCGGTCAGCGGCACCAACGGCACGATTGCGCCGAAGCCGATGAACGACACTGCCGTGGGTAGGTAGATGGCGGTGCCCAACCGGCGCCAGGGTGTGCCCGGGCCGGTCGATTCACTCATCTGGGCAACCTATACGCAGGATATTGGCGTAGCGCCTGCCGCTCAGGGACAGAGCAGGACGGCTGATCGAGAGTCCCGCGGGTCAATCGTCCGGTGCGTCGTCCGAGCGGCGTCGCGAGCGAAATCCGGAGACTCCGGCGGCAACAAGCAGCTGCCACGAGCAGGACGAAGCAGCCGGAAAGCAGCATCCACTTGGCTGCGGTGAAGACCGGGGCCAACTCGGCCAGCACGGGTGTTCGGGCCGGATAGCGCGCCATCACCGTCGCCGTGCAGAGGTTCTCGGCGTAGTCAAGCAGCACCGCCAGCCCGGGCAGCAGGGCGAGCCGGCGCCAACGGCTTCCGGTCTGCGTGCAGCGTCCCAGGAGCCAGCCAAGGGACGCCGTCAAGAAGACTCCATAGACCAGTGGCCAGACCACATCGAAAGTCACCCTGGCGATCACGTACGCCGCCCGGCCATCCGCCCCCCAGGCCTCGGCACTGGCATAAAGGTCGTCCGCGGTGTACCAGAACGAGCTGTCCGGAGCCCTGAACCCGTGGGTGTATGCGGCGCTGAGCGAGGCCTGCCAAGGCAGCACAGTGGCGGTGAACGCCGCGAACAGGGCCACCCCGGCCAACACCCACCAGAGCGACACCTTGCTCAACCAGTGGGCGAGTCGATCGAGCCTGCCGTGACCGATGACAGCCACCTGGTGATGCTGGTTCATCACGCAGTCGATCGTCGTCGACGCCACCAGGTGACCGCGCCGATCACCGCTCCCAGCAGGATGGCGCCGCGCAGGGTACGAGAGAATCCGCATCTGGCCGGCGTTGTCGACCCCTCCGCCGGAGGCTCGGTGGTGGCCTCGTTCAGCAGCGTGACGGTGCCCGTGTCGCCGTCGACCCTGAGCAGGTCTCCGCTGCGGACCCGACGGGTGGCTTGACTGGCCCCCATCACGGCGGGAATGCCGTATTCGCGAGCGACGATGGAGCCGTGGGCCAGCGCGCCGCCAATATCAGTCACCAGCCCGACGGCCTGGGCGAACAGCGGGGTCCAGGCCGGGGTCGTCGTCGAGCAGACGAGGATCGTGCCGGGCACCATCTGGTCGAAGTCGGCCGGTGAGCGGATCACGCTGGCGGCGGCGGTGACCTGGCCGGAGCTGACCGCGAAGCCGGTAAGAGTCGGGCCGAAGCTGTCGTCGGCTGGAATCGGCTCGAACGTGGTCAGCCGGATCGGTCCGAACCGCATCTGCCCCTCAGGTGGGACGCTCACGGGCGGGTTGAGTCTCTTGCGCGCCTCGCGCAGGTCGCGTCGCTCTGCGGCCAGCCGGGCCAGCTCGGGACGAGCCGAGCCAACCGATCGCGCAGCACTGGCTGCCTCCAGTTCTTCGGTGCGCAGAAAGAAGACGTCGTCGGGGTCGTGCAGCGAGCCGGCCTCGGTGAGTCGCCCGCCGAGTTCGAGCGCCAGGCCGCGCAGCACCGGCCAGGCGGCGCCGACGAAGAAGAGGGCCTCGTCCCGAGCCGGCGCGGAACCCTGAGCCCAGCCGAGCAGCACATGGAACAGCCGACGAGTGAGAGGATTCAGGGACCGCTCTGTACGCACAACCAACGCGTCTCGTTCGATGACGAGACGTTCCCGATGGGCGCCCGCATCCTGGTCGGGATTCTCGACGGCCGCCTTGAGGCTCAGCAGCACCGGCAGTGGGTCGTCGCCCATCGTGGGGGCGGCGAAGTCGAGGTTGTAGATCTGATGGCCGTAGTCGGCAAGGTAGCGATCCAACTCGTCCAGAACAGACTGGCAGTCCGGGTCGTTGGCAAGCCTGGACAGCAGGTTTTTGGCCGTCGTCGACCGGACCAGCGTCGGCCAGGTGGTCCGAGCTCCGGATGGTTCGAGCCAGCTCGTCCAGTCGCTGTTGGGCCTCGATCGCCTTGGTGGGGAAGCCCGCGAGAAACTGACCGCTGCTCAGCTTCGGCGCACCGGTCGAGCGGGCGACGACCTTGAGAAAGCCGTCGAGTGTCGCGTCGGTGATCCGGGCCACCCCGAGCGGCGCCGTGGCGTCGAACCAGTAGACGGCGTCGGCGGTGGCCAGCTCGCGTATTCCGGCCAGGAGGTCCCGATCGGACGTCTGGTCCGGCTCGGTGCTCCTCCAAGCTTCGATGGCCGTGCGGTAGGCCGGCAGTCCCTCGTCGCGCCAGTGCCCGACGAGCAGTCGCATGAATCTCGGCAGGGAGGCGTAGATCCGTACGATTGGCCAGAGCACCCGCCAGCTGGCGTCGAAGCTGGCAACTGTGTAGGCGTAACCGTTCACGGTGATGGCGAACGGCCTCGGTACCAAGTTCTCGAGTCTGGCATCGAATGCGGCAAGGTCGCCCATCAGCGCAAACATCCTGGTCATGGACACGGTCAGCCCATGGGTCAGGTAGAGCTCGTCGAATAGCGGAGAGAGCGGCTCGGGCATGTGCTCGACGACTTGGCGCCGCATCCACACCATGCCCGGGCTCGGCGACTCCCAGCGGACCGCCCCAAGGGGGGCGGGCGGGAGGTTCGTGATGTGGCGGGACTGAAGCAGCCAGATAGTGCCGTCGGCCACGGCCCATTCGATGTCCTGAGGCGCGCCGAAGGCACTTTCGACCGCGATGCCGACGCGGGCCAGCCGGATGGCAGTCGCATCGTCCACGGCATCGACCTGCTGCTGCGAGTCAGGCACGGGTGCTTGCTGGGTGCCGTCCTGCGCGATGATCGTCATCGAGGACTTCACCGCGGTGTGCCGCGACTCGACCCGCAGGTCGGGCCTGTCGACGATGACCGAGTCGGGTGTGACGGTGCCGGCGACCAGCCCTTCGCCGAGCCCCCAGGTTGCGTTGAGCATGATCTGGGTTCGGTTCCCATCGATGGGGTTGGCGGTGAACAGGACCCCGGCGGTGTCGGCCGGAATCAGTTGCTGCACCACGACGGCCAGCCGCACGTCGTTGGACTCGATGCCCTGGCGGCCTCGGTACGCGATCGCGCGGGCGGTCCAAAGGCTGCCCCAGCACCGTTGGATCGCGGCCTTCACCGCCCCGTCACCGCGAATGTTGAGGTAGCTGTCGTACTGGCCGGCGAAGCTGGCGCCCGGAAGGTCCTCTGCAGTTGCCGAGGATCGGACCGCAACCGAATGCGACGGATCGCTGCCCAGGTCGGCGTAGGCAGTGCCAATGGATGCCGCGAGCGACTCCGGCATTCTGCCGCGCTGGAACAGCTCCCGGATCCGGACTGATGCCAACTCAACCGACGCCGGGTCGTCCGTTCGCGCCCGGCTCATCAGATCGATGATTTGCGCCTGTAACGCATTCGCCTCGACGAAAGCGGCGTATCCGTCGGTGGTGACCACGAATCCCGGCGGGACCGGAAAGCCCTGCCGCACCAAGCGCCCGAGGTTGGCGGCCTTGCCGCCGTACCGGTCGGTGTCGGAGGGGTCGAGGCTCGCCAACGACTCGATCGCCAGGTGGTGGTTCATGGGCACTCCCTCTCTTGCCCGTCCGTCTACCGCCACCATAGGCCGGGCGCCCGGAGATGGCGGCCCGTTGGGTCCGTCGATTCGCTCACCTGGGCAACCGATACGCTGGTTCCTGGCAGAGCGCCCGTAGCTCAGGGGATAGAGCAGGAGCCTTCTAATCTCTCGGTCGCAGGTTCGAATCCTGCCGGGCGCGCTATGACTAGGTGTAATACGCTGGAATGCAGGAGGTCCTGCCTCGATGTGCCCTAATCTGTACCCCAATAGCTCTCACAGCAGCGCGGCCCGGTCTGCCTTATCGCCCTGAAGGTCCCACCCCAGATACACCCGGGCGGTCAACGCAGGGTCTGAATGCCCAGCTGATCGGCGATCCGTGACAACGGGACGCCACCCTGGTGCAGCATGCTGGCGACCGTCCGGCGGAAGGGGTGTGGCACCGCCCAGTCGAGTTCGGCATCATCGAGGCAATGCCGAACCGCGCCGGCAAGGTTGCTTTGATCCAAAGGACGATTCTCGCCGGTGAGCCCGACGAGGCCATTCCTCACGACTTCACGATTCAAAGCCCGGCTCCGCAACGGCTGCGACGAACGCCACGGGCCCTGGCCGGCCCAACCCCGCCACGACAGACCAACGCCACGCCACCTTGCGCACCGACGCCTTCAACAGCGACCTGGACAGCCTCACCGACACGCCGCCGCAGCCACCACCGGCCAACGAACCACTACCCAAACCCAAGACCAGGAGCCGCCCGACGACCTGGATATCGTCAAGCCGCCAGTCCCGCGGCTCGCAGCCGACAACGGCGAAACAATCAACCCCGTCACCGGCGAAGTCTCTTAGGGTGCCATCCGCCGGGCGCCATGAGACAGGTCCCCCGGGTGGTACCCGCCCTCCCAGAACGTGAGTTTGGACGTCCGACCTTTGCCGATCAGCGATAGATGATCGGGTCGGCTACGGACGCGCCTAGCTTTTCTCCTGGCTGGGTGGTTCTGGGTCGAGAAGATTGGCTGCGAGGGTGGCTGAGACGAATTCGCCGAGGCGTTGTGGTGTCCAGCCCCGTTGGAGGACCAGGGTCAGCGCTGACTCCGCCCCACGGTTCAGGCGCTCGCTCAGTCGCGGACGAGCCACCAGAGCGCGTCGCACCCGGGGGACGTGGAGCTTGGTGTCGAGCATTGGGCCTGCCACGACCACCTCCCCTCTGGAGCCAGCTCTCAAGCGCCATCCACTAGCCGTCCTGCCGGCGACCTACCGCTTGACTCACAAAGGTCATCGTGCCAGCTGGTCGCTCGAGACCACCTGGTCATAACTGGTCTCACCGTACGCGGAGCAGCACTCGACGTCACCACCGAGACACGAATGGTGATGCGTGGCGCGTAAAGCGATGACGGCGGTGGCGAGGCCCGGGCCCGGGTCTGGGCGGAATCGGCGCAGCGAGGCGGACGTCCCTTGCCCGCCCCAATCGTGTACATGGCGCGCGAGGTCATCGAAGACCTGGACAGAGCGCACGCTGGGGCCCACGAATCCCGCTCCGGTGAGTGACCGCACGGACCGGGATTGTCGGCGGCGTAGGAGAGCTGGAGCCGGTGCAGACCGAGCTCCGCGAACGCGAAAGTCGGAGCAGCCTTGACAGCTCGGGTCGCATGCCCTGCGTCGGTAATGCTCCAGCGCGGCCGCCGCCGCGGCGAGGACATCGGCCTCCTGAATCGCCAGGAAGGCCCCGTGACGCGCTCGTGCCTCACGGGGCCGGGCGTACTGCGGCATCCATCATTGGGTCGTCAACGAGCATGCGGGTGCGCACTCTACTGAGGCCCCACGGCCGCCACACCGATGGGCGGCGTGGCGGCCGTCAGCCATCGGCCATGAAGAGTCACACTTTGGGGATTGACTATTAGCTCGATGGCTATATATGTTAGCCACATGACAACGCACAACACAGCTCCTCAGCAAGAGGTCGCATACGTCTCCTTCCGGGAAGGTCGAGTTGCATATGACGTCGCGGGTGAGGGTCCCCTCGTGATTCTGGTTCCTGGGATGGGTGACTTGAGGACCACCTACCGGTTCCTCGCGCCCGCCTTGCGGGAGGCCGGCTACCGGGTGGCGTGCTTGGATCTTCGCGGCCACGGCGACAGTGATGCGACGTTCAGCACGTATGGGGATGTGGCCACCGCTGACGATGTGACGGCTCTGATCGAGCTTCTCGGCGGCCCGGCAGTGGTGATCGGCAATTCGATGGGTGCCGGCTCTGCCATTCTCGTTGCGGCCCAGCGGTCCGAGTTGGTCAGCGGACTTGTGCTCGTCGGCCCGTTCGTCCGCAATCCGCGGACAGGTGCGCTCCAGCAGATCCTGCTGCGACTCGCGATGGCTCCGCTCTGGGCAGCGCAGGTGTGGAAGTACTACCTGCCGAAGCTGTACGCCGGCAGGCGTCCCGCCGACTTCGAGGACTACCGGAAGCAGGTCATTGCCGCACTCGGCCGACCGGGGCATGCGAAGGCCTTCTCGCTGACCACCCACACGACCCACGCGCCGGCGGAAGCACGCCTGAACGACGTGTCGGCTAAGGCGCTGGTCATCATGGGTGAGCTGGATCCCGACTTTCCGGACCCACGAGCCGAAGCCGACTGGATCGCTGCCGTCCTGCGGGCGGAGGTGGTCATGGTGCCAGAAGCCGGCCACTACCCACAGGCTCAGCGTCCCGACATCGCAACACCCGCCGTGCTGCGCTTCCTCGGTCTAGTTCACCACCGTGGCTAGAGCAGGACTCAACCAGACGCTGGTCGTCGAGGAGGCCGAGCAGATTGCGGACGAACTCGGCCTGCACCGCCTGACGCTCACCCTGCTCGCCGCGCGCGTGGGGGTGCGCCAGCCGTCGCTCTACAAGCACATCGACGGGTTGCCGGGGCTGCATCGCAGGATCACTATCCGCGGGAAGCTGGAACTGGCTGATGTGCTCGCCCGGGCTGCGGTGGGACGGTCACGCGGTGAGGCCGTGGCAGCAATGGCTCACGCCTACCGGCAATGGGCACGCGCGCACCCTGGCAGGTACGCGGCTGTCCAATCCGCTCCGACCCCTGACGATCAGGACGACGACCTGGCCAGCCGCGCGGTGGTTGGCGTTCTGGCCGACGTCCTCGCCGGGTACGACCTGACCGGCAATGACTCGATTGACGCAATCAGGTTCGTTCGAGCCGCACTCCATGGTTTTGTCAGCCTCGAGGCACCCGGCATCGGTGCTTTCGCGCTCCCGGTTGACATTGATCGCAGCTTTGACCGCCTCGTCCACGCGGTCGTCATTTCACTCAAGGACTGGCACAACGGATAACGAGTCCACCGGGCGGGTAAGCGCATTTGCCTAGCCCGGCCACGTCGACCGTTCCCAGCACCCACGCATCGCCAGCAGAAGTCCGGCAGTCATTGACTTGCGCGACGGAGGGGGCTACGAAGAACCCATACATCACAAGCGGTGGTGCGGGTGCACCCTGGATGGGCCCTTTATTGGCGCCACGCACGCCGCCCAGGACAAAGCCTGCAACTGCGCCATTTCGACCCAGCGGAGCCGGCTCCTACACCAGCATTCCGAGCCATCGTCGAGCAGCGTGAACCTCGCACATCGAGTTTCGCCTGGTCTTGATGACGCATTCGCTCTCCCCGGAAGGACTTCTCATGACATCCACTCAGCAGAACGACAGTTTCGGCATTCCCGCGCCAGACCTGATCCCAGCGAAGGGCGCCGCGTCGGCCCCGACGACATCGCCAGCACGCCAGGCCCGGATGGCGGGGCTCCTGTATCTGGTCGTGGCGGTGCTCGGTGCTTTCGCCCAGGTCGTGCGGCTCCAGGCCTACGTCCCTGGCGATGCCGCCGCGACCGCCGCCAACGTCGTCGCACGTTCAGCCCTGCTACGTCTCAGCTTCGTGGCCGACCTGACGCAGAACCTGGTCTGGCTGTTCTTCGCGATGGCCCTCTACCGCCTGCTCCAGCACTCGGGCAAGAACCTGGCCAGGGCACTAGTGATCTTCGTGGTGGTCTCGGTTGCGATCGCGATGGCCAACATGGTCAACCAGATGGCGGCCATCGTCGTCGCCACGAATCCCGCGTACGCCACCGGCATCGGCGTCGAGGGTTCCCACGCCCTCGTGCTGCTGTTCATGGAGTTGCACTTCTACGGATACCTGGTCGCGCAGATGTCGTGGCTGTGGCTGTTCGCGCTGGGTCTGCTGGCCTATCGTTCCGACATGTTCCCGCGTTGGCTCGGCATCCTGCTGATGGTCGGAACCGTCGCCTACGTCATCCACGCCCTCGCCCAGTTCTTCGCTTTGAGCGTCGCTCAGGCTCTGTCATCAGCGATGGTGATACCCGAGATCGTCAGCGAAGTTGCCCTGCTCCTCTACCTACTGATCAAGGGCGTCAGGACGCCGCGCGTCGCGACCGCAGAATTGGTCGGGACCTCGAAGTAACCCGATTTCGATCTGCAACGCAGATTTCACGGTGAGTGGTCTCGGATTAGGAGAGGATCGCTCATGCGCATTGACACACCGTCGTCGAAGTCCACTCGAGAGCTGGTTGTGCTGGTCCACGGGTCGGTGACAGACGGCCAGGAGACCTGGCAGGAGCAGCGGTCGCTGTCGCAGGAATACCTGGTGCTCACTCCCGATCGCCAAGGTTATGGAGTAGGTGCGTCGGAGGGTGCGGAAAACCCCAAGGCTGATGCCGGGACCATCGGTGCACTGCTCGGGCAGGGGGCGCATCTGGTTGGCTATTCCATGGGCGGGATGGTCGCGATGCTGGCGGCCGCTGAACGCCCGGAGGCCGTGAAGAGCCTCGTTCTGGTCGAGCCGGTGGCGTTCGACCTCGTGCGCGGGCGAGCAGACGTGGAAGACTTCATCGCTGGCTACGCGGGGTTGCGCGCGAGTAGTCCCGACGCTGAGTGTTTCCTGCGCGAGTTCTTAGTGTTCTTCGGGAATGACCCTGCTGAGGTCGCCCAGATCCCTGATCCTATGCCAGAGGGCCTGCACAAGGCGGCGGTCGCCCTGTACACCGGAGCGGCTCCGTGGGAAGTCCCTACTCCCGTTGACGAACTGGCAGCCGAGAATTTTCCCGTGGTGGTCGTCTCCGGCGGGCACAGTGCCATGTTCGACGCCATCTGTGATGTCTTGGCTGAACGGGTGGGGGCTGAACGTGTAGTCATTCCGGGAGCCGGGCATGCGGTTCAGTACACGGGCCAGCCGTTCAACGACCTTTTGAAGTCGACCTGGGAATCGGCGGCTTCGCACTCCGAGGCCTGACCGCTCGACAGCATCCGCAATTGGGTCCCGTACGTGCGTGAAGACCGTTGGATCCTGCCTGCTTTACCAGCCACATGTCCGGGTTCGGACTCGTTGTGCACTTCCTGATACGTCCCAGCCACAGTGGGAAGCGCGCATCGCGCTGATCACCCAGCCACACCACAGTGCGAAGCTGCACAGCGCCATTCAAGCCGTTGGCGAACTGCAGCCGGAGGAGTGGTCGGCCGGCGTCAGCGCGGTGGTAGCGACTTGGCCCTGTGCCGCCGTACACCGTCACGATTGGCGCAGCGAACCGAGCAGTACCGCTGCTTACCATTCCGGGTCACGTCCACCACGACGTTCGCGCACGCATCGCCCGGGGTGTCGCCCGCGGCGCAGCGACGCAACCGGTGCATGCCGCGGGTGGTCAGGTGCAGCGCGGTACCCACGCTGATCACGGCAGCCAGCACCTCCGCCATCGAATGTCCGTCGTCGCGATAGTGCAGGTGCCAGCCCTCGTTGTTGTGGTCGGTAAGTCGGGGATAGGCCGTAGCGGCCGCCATCTGGGCATTGAGCAGCCGGGCCCGTTCCCGCTCCACGCCGGCGTCTACTATCTGCAACCACTGCTCGATCACTCCCCAGGTCTTCTCGCGATCATCGGCGGCTTGCGAAAAATCCATCGTCATTCCGAACTCACGCGCGCGATCCTCGATTGCGTCACGATCGGACGGCCAGTCGTTCGCGAGCGAGGCCGCCAGCAGGACGGCGTATTCACCGTAAGGGTTGAGATGCATAAGGCCATTACATCATGCTTGCTACATGGCAATCCTGCAGACCCTTCCTCAACCCACGATCACCCAGTCGGAATCGACTCACGAACACGCCTGGACCGTCGAGTCCCGGCACGCCACGTCCACCGGACGGCTGCTCTACGTTCGCTGCGTCGAGTGCAGGGCGCGCCGGGTCGACCTGCAGCAGCGCTTCGATGCGCCACCCGCGGCAGTGAGCCGCGAACTCACCTCGACCTGCTGGTGAATCTCCTCCATCGGTGAAATACCGATCGGTGACGCCGATCTCGATTAAAACGTTCCATCGGGCCCTTTCACGGAATCCACGTCACCGATCGGTATTTCAGCAGTCGATGAGTGCACCGCCGACACTTAGCCGGCAGTCTTGTCCAGCAACTGCAGCAGGTCGTGGGCGGCCAGCTCAACCTTCTTGTGGTGCCACTCCGAAGCCCGGTACACGCAGGCGACGAGGGCACTGCGGTGCACCCGGCGCAGATCTCCGACCACGAAGCCGTAACGGGACTTCGTCTCGTCGTTCGCATTCACGGTCAGACCCAGGTGCCAGGCTCCGTACTCGGCCCAGGAGTGCTTCTCCAGATAGGCGTTTTCGGCCTCGGCCTTGGGCTGCACGTCACCCCAGTCGCTATCCAGCACGTACTGCCTGGCCTTGATCATCTTGGTCGCGTAGGCCACCGCCGCTTCATTCAGGGTGTAGCTAGCCATGGCGAAAAGTGTAGAACTGGCGCCGTCTGGCCGGTTCACCCGCACGGGTTGGGTGGCACTGGCCGCCCGGTAGTCTTGCGACCATGTCGACGGACACCATCGACCGGCACGGCCGGCTGCTCAACGGTATTCCGTCGCAACCGGACGTGGCCGCCCCGCTGCCCAAACGCATTCTGGCTAATCCCTGGACCTGGATCGGTGTCGTCCTCACCTTGATCTTCGCCGCCTGCCTGTGGTCGATGTACGCGCTGATGACCGCGGACGTGCAGGTCAAGGACGGCGTAGTCCCGGGCCTCAATCACTCCGCGCTGCGGGACGCGTTCTGGTTCGCCATGCCGACGCTGATCTTCTGGATCGTGCTGTTCGTGATCGCGGATCGGTTCCGGCCCCAGCGGTGGTTGCTGTGGTACCTGGCGCTGGGCTGGGGTGCGGCGGTCGCCACCTTCTTGTCGCTGCATGTGAACACCTGGGCGGCCGAGCAGCTTTCGATCGGTGGCAATGGCGACCCGACCACCGGGGCCAGGGCTGCGATCTACATCGCCCCGTTCGTCGAGGAGGCCGCGAAGGCCACGGTGCTGTTCGGAGTCGCGATGCTGGTGCGATACCAGTTGGTCACGAAGCTGAACGGGATTGCCTTGGCGGGGCTCGCGGCTGCCGGCTTCGCCTTCACCGAGAACATCATTTATTACGCCCGGGCCATCGTCTATTCGAGCTCCACCATCGACACCGGCAACGCCGAGGACGCCGTCCGCGAGATCGTCTGGCTGCGCGGCTTCTGGACGGCCTTCGGGCATCCGCTGTTCACCATGATGACCGGACTGGGGCTGATGGTCGCGCTGCGCACCCACAGCAAGGTGGTGCGGGTCGTTGCGCCGCTGATCGGTTTCCTTTTGGCCGCATTGCTGCACATGATGTTCAACTCCCAGGCGAGCTTCGCGTCCGGCCAGATGCGCTATCTGATCTACTTCGGCATCGTGTTGCCGCTGGTCGCGACCGCGGTGATGTACGGCGTCCGGCAGCTGTTCAAGGAAAGTCGCAAGATCCGCGCCCGGCTGAGCGACTATGTCCGGATGGGCTGGCTGAACCCGGTCGACCCCGAGACGGCGTCGAGGGTGCGCCGCCGGGCCTGGGCCCTGATCGTGGCCGGCACCCGCGGTTTGGCGGTACTCCGAGCGACTTTGAGCCTTCAGCGCACGCTGACCGAGCTGGCCTACCTGCGCGACTCCGAGGTCAAGGGCGTGATCGACACGGCCGGCCAGCAGCGAGCCACCGAACTGCTCTACCAAGCCCGATCGCTGCGCGGGCTGGCGATCGATGATCCGAAGGGACAGCGACTCAGCCTGCCGCGGTTCCGCAAGCCGAAGCCGGTCGACTACCCGCCGCCCAACTATCCCGGTCCGGCCGGACTCGGCGGTAACTGGCCAGCAGGACCAGGCTCGGCACCGTTAGGATCGCAGTCGTATTCCAGAGTGGACCCGACCTGGGCACCACCCACCGGGTAGGGGAGAGTCGATGAGCGCTGGCCAACTGGCGGAGTCGCTCAGGCAATTGCGCGACGCACTGCAGCAGGCCCGGCTACCCCTGGAACTGCCCGGCAGCACCCTCACCACCCAGCTGCAGCGCAACATGATCGCCCAGCTGGACGACTACCTGTTGCCCCGCCTGGACCGGCTGGACGCGCCGCTGCTGGCCGTGATCGGCGGCTCGACCGGGGCCGGCAAGTCGACCCTGATCAACTCCATGATCGGACGGGTGGTCAGCCGCACCGGGGTGATCCGGCCCACCACGCGCTCACCGGTCCTGGTGCATCACCCCGACGATGCGCACTGGTTCGGGCCCGATCGGATCCTGCCCGGGCTGGCCCGCTCGGTGGAGGCGGCCAACGACACCCGCACCCTGCAACTCGTTGCCGAGGATTCGCTGCCGCAGGGACTGGCTGTGCTCGACGCGCCCGACATCGACTCGGTGGTTGCCGAGAATCGTGCCCTGGCCGCGCAATTGCTCGCCGCCGCGGACCTGTGGCTGTTCGTCACGTCCGCGGCACGCTACGCCGACGCGGTGCCCTGGGAGTACCTGAAGTCGGCCGCCGACCGCAGTGCTGCGCTGGCCGTGGTGCTCCAGCGGGTGCCGCCGGCGGCGATGACTGAGGTACCGGCCCACCTGGGCCAGATGATGGCTGAGCGGGGGCTGGGCGATTCGCCGCTCTTCGCCGTGCCTGAGACGGTGACCGACGCTGAGGGGTTGCTGCCGGATTCGGCGGTGGCCCCGATCCGCGATTGGCTGGCGGCACTGGCGGCGGATTCGACATCTCGGGCGACGGTGGTGCTGAAAACTCTGGACGGGGCGATCGGTGCGGTCAGCCGCACCTCGCCCGCCGTCGCTGCCGCGGTCGACGACCAGGCCGCCGCCATCGCGCAACTGCGCAGCGACGCCGAGGGTTCCTATCGCGAGGCGGTCCGGACGGTCGGCGTGCAGACCGCGGACGGGACCCTGTTGCGCGGCGAGGTGCTCTCCCGCTGGCACGACTTCGTGGGCACAGGCGAGTTCTTCCGTGCGGTCGAGCAGAAGATCGGCTGGCTGCGTGACCGGCTGGTCGCCTCGCTCAAAGGAGAGCCCAAGCAGGTCAACGACGTCAAGCTGGCGGTCGAGTCGGGCATGGAGATCCTGGTCCGCGAAGAGGGCGAGGCCGCTGCCGAACGCACCGAGGTGGCCTGGGCAAACGACCCGGCCGGACGGCAGCTGCTGGCTTCGGCACGCACCGACTTGAGCCATGCCTCGGACGGCTTCCAGGCGCAGGTGGCGCTGACCATCCGCAACTGGCAGGCGGATGTGATGGAACTGGTCAGCAGCGAAGGGGCCGGCAAGAAGTCGAAGGCCCGGTTCTTCGCCCTTGGCACCAACGGTGTCGGTATCGCCTTGATGATGGTGGTGTTCTCGATGACCGGTGGCCTCACCGGCGCCGAGTTGGGCGTCGCCGGCGGCACCGCAGTGCTGGCCCAGCGGGTCTTGGAGGCGGTGTTCGGCGAGGACGCCGTCCGCCGGCTCGCGAAGACGGCAAAGGACGCGCTGGACGCCCGGATCGAAGGGCTGATGGCGTCCGAGTTGACCCGCTTCGAGGCAGTCCTGGACGACGCCAGGGTCCGTCCGGAGACGGCGGACGCGATCCGTACGGCCGTCCGCGACCTGAACGAGGTGCGGGGCAGCGACCACCGGCTGACCGCGCCGGACCGCGCGGAGCTGGAGGGGTTCAAGGGCACGGCGACGCAGGTTCAGGACCGTCCGGCACTGACCGCGGAGATTCACGAAGCTGAACTCGTGCCGGGCGAGTCGAGAGGCGACGAGCGGTGAGCCGACCTCTGCCCGAACGCCTCAAGGCGCTGGACGAAGCCGTCGAGCTGAGCCGCGGCCGTTCGTCCGATGCTGTGGTCGACCGCAGCGCCGCCGTGCTCAAGCGCGCTGGGGAACGGGTCACCTTCTCGGGCAATCACACCGTGGTCGCCCTGGCTGGGGCGACCGGTTCCGGCAAGTCGTCGTCGTTCAATGCGATCAGCGGCACTGAGTTCGCCACCGTGGGCGTGCGCCGGCCGACCACCGCACAGGCCATGGCGGTGGCCTGGGGTACAGAGTTGCCGGGCGACCTGCTCGACTGGCTGGACGTGGCCCGCCGGCACCTGGTGCCGGCCCGGCGCAGCGCGTTCGAGAACCTGGTGCTGCTCGACCTGCCCGACCACGATTCCACCGAGGCCGCTCACCGGATGACCGTCGATCGGCTGGTGCCGCTGGTGGACATGCTGATCTGGGTGGTCGACCCGCAGAAGTACGCCGACGCGGCGCTGCACGATCGGTATCTCAAGCCGCTGGCCGGCTATGCCGACGTGATGATCGTGGTGCTGAACCAGAGTGACCTGTTGCGCGAGCCGGACTTGAAGCAGGCGATGACCGACCTGCGTCGGCTACTCGATGCGGAGGGGCTGGCCAAGGCCCGGCTGATGTCGATGTCGGCGATGGACGGCACCGGTGTACCCGAGTTGCGCGAGGTGCTGGCCAAGACGGTCGCCGACAAGCAGGCGATCAGCCAACGGATCGCCGCCGATGTCGGTACCGCCGCGACAGAGCTGGCCGCGCAACTGGGCACGACGACGCCCAGCCTGGACCGCAAGCGGCGAGCGCCCCTGGTGGACGCTCTCGCCGACGCCAGCGGGGTGCCGATCGCGGTCGAAGGCGTTCGCAACGCCTGGAAGTTGCGCGGCGGACAAGCCACCGGCTGGCCGTTCGTGACCTGGATCTCGAAGCTGAAGCCGGATCCGCTGCGGGCGCTGCGCCTCGACCAGAAGAAGGGCGAACTTGCCCCGACGACGATCAGTCGCACGTCACTACCAGGCGCCAGCGCCGTGCAACGGGCCCGCCTCGACCGCGGCCTGCGCGAGTTGGTCGACGCCGCCGGCACTGGGTTGCCGCGCGGCTGGGCGGCGGCGGTGAAGGACTCCGCCCGGGGCCGCGAGGCGCTGCTGCTCGACCGGCTCGACACTGCCATCGCCGGTGCCGACCTCGAGCTGGATCGCGGCACCGGGTGGTGGGCGGTCGTCCGAGCCTTGCAGTGGCTGCTGATGGGGGCGGTGCTGGCTGGTCTGCTCTGGACGCTGTTCATGCTCTTCGCTCCCGGCCTCGGGTTGGCCGGCATGCCGACGGTGTTCTGGTGGGGCTGGCCAGCCCAGTTCGTGCTGCTCGCCGGTGGCGTGGTCGGCGGCCTGGTGCTGGCCGGGGTGTCGGCGCTCGGCGTGCAGTTGGGTGCCCGGGCGAAGGCGAACCGGGCCGAACGGGTGCTGCACGGCGCGATCGGCAAGGTCACCGACGCCGAGTTGCTCGCACCGGTGCAGGAAGAACTCGACCGGCACCGCAAGGCGATCGAGGCGGTGAAGCGGGCCCGGTAGGTTCGTCGGTCGCGCCTGTCGAGACCAGGCTCCGTCGGTCGAGCTTTGTCGAGGCCACCTCGAGTCCGCGCTCTGACGTGTATTGGCACGGCTACTTTTTCCCGCCACCGGGCGATTGTGAACACTTTGGCTGGCTCGGGCACAGGGTGAGGGTGTCGATTCATCCATCAAGGAGGCATTTCATGGACGCAACCATCACCGTGACCGGCAACGTCGGCAGCGACGTCGATCTGCGCACCGACTCCAGCAACGAGTGGGCCTACGCCGCTTTCCGGCTGGCCAGCACGCCGCGCATGCTGCGCAACGGGGTTTGGCGCGACGGTGACACCACCTGGCTGAACATCAACTGCCGCAACCGGTCACTCTCGCTGAACGTGCAGGCCAGCATCGCCAAGGGTGATCCCGTCGTAGTCAGCGGACGGTTGACCACCTGGAGTTGGATCAACAAAGAGACCGGAGAGGTGCAGGACAAACTGGTGCTCGAGGCGGTCTCAGTCGGCCATGACCTGTGCCGGGGCACCACCACATTTCAGCGCGCCGAGAGAGTCGCGCCGGAGCCGCGCGCCGTGGATTCCGCGGTGTTCGGCGATCAGAAAGCCGCCGACACCGCGGTGGGCACCGCGAACGAGAATGCCGAGGCCGTGCCGGCGGCCGCCTGACCGAGCGGCCGGGGCCGCTCAGGCGCGGGTGAGCCGTCGGTGCTTGCTGGCGTGCGGACGAGCGGCCTCGGCGCCGAGCCGGGCCACCTTGTGATCCTCGTAGTCGGCGAAGTTGCCTTCGAACCAGAACCAGTTGGCCTCGTCCTCGTCGGTGCCTTCCCAGGCCAGAATGTGCGTCGCCACCCGATCCAGGAACCAGCGATCGTGGCTGATCACGACGGCGCAGCCGGGAAACTCCAGCAGGGCGTCCTCCAACGACTGCAAAGTCTCGACGTCCAGGTCGTTGGTCGGCTCGTCCAGCAGCAGCAGGTTGCCGCCCATCTTCAGTGTCATGGCCAGGTTCAGCCGGTTGCGCTCACCGCCCGACAGCACGCCGGACAGCTTCTGCTGATCCGGACCCTTGAACCCGAAGGTGGCGACATAGGCCCGCGACGGCATCTCGAAGTTGCCCACCTTGATGTGGTCCAGTCCATCGGAGACCACCTCCCACACGTTCTTGGACGCGTCGAGACCCGAACGGGACTGGTCCACGTACGAGATCTGCACCGTCTTGCCGACGTCGAGCTTGCCGTCGTCCGGCTGCTCCTCGCCGACGATCATCTTGAACAAGGTGGTCTTGCCGACGCCGTTGGGGCCGATGATGCCGACGATGCCGGCCCTGGGCAGGGTGAACGACAGGTCGTCGAGCAGCACCCGGTCGCCGAAGCCCTTGGTCAGCTTCTCGGCGTCCAGCACGTCCGATCCCAGCCGGGGACCGGCCGGAATGTTGATCTCGGACAGGTCGACCTGGCGGTTGCGTTCCGCCTCGGTCGCCAACTCTTCATAACGGGCCAGTCGGGCCTTGTTCTTGGCCTGGCGGGCCTTGGGGTTGGCCCGCACCCACTCGAGTTCCTTCTCCAGGATCTTGGCCCGCTTGGCATCCTTCTTGCCCTCGATCTGCAGCCGTTGCCGCTTGGTCTCCAGGTAGGTGGAGTAGTTGCCCTCGTACGGGTGCAGCCGGCCCCGATCGATCTCGCAGATCCACTCGGCAACGTTGTCCAGAAAGTACCGGTCGTGGGTGACGGCCAGCACCGCGCCCGGGTACGTCTTCAGGTGACCCTCGAGCCAGTTCACGCTCTCGGCGTCGAGGTGGTTGGTCGGCTCGTCCAGCAGCAGCAGGTCGGGCTGCTGCAACAGCAGCTTGCACAGCGCCACCCGCCGACGCTCGCCGCCCGACAACACGTCCACGATGGTGTCTCCGGGCGGGCACTGCAGGGCGTCCATCGCCTGTTCCAGCTGCGACTCCAAGTCCCACGCCTGACGGTGGTCGAGCTCGGTCTGCAGGTTGCCCATCTCTTCCATCAGGGCATCGAAGTCGGCGTCCGGATCGGCCATCTCCATGCCGATCTCGTTGAACCGGTCCACCAAGCCCTTGGTCTCGGCGACGGCCTCTTCGATGTTCTCCATCACCGTCTTGCCCTCGGTCAGCGGCGGCTCCTGCAGCAGAATGCCGACCGTCGCCCCCTTCTTCATCATCACGTCACCGTTGTCGGGTTGGAGCAACCCGGCCATCAGCTTGAGCATGGTGGACTTGCCGGCACCGTTGGGCCCGACGACGCCGATCTTGGCGCCCTCGAAGAACGACATGGTGACGTTGTCGAGTACCAGCTTCTCGCCCAGCTTCTTGCGGACGTTGTGCATGGTGAACACGAACTCGGGCATGCGGTTACCTCGCCATGGTGGTGGGGGATCGGAACCCGTCGAGTATACGACCTTCCGATGGTGGTCCGGTCCGCGCCTCCCTCACCCAAGGTGAGGGAGCCTGAGCAGATCTGCCGTCTCGTGATGCCGTGTTCGCCGGAACAGCCTGCTGCCATGGTGCGAGGGTGCCTGGGCTGGCCGTCGGGCGCCCGGTCACCACGCTCATGACCTACGCCAGCTGCGAGACAGCAAAGCGCCACGACGCGGTCTGCGTCGGCATCCGGGGCTCTTCAACGCGCCGATGGGTTCAGCCGCGCGGCGAGGACACCCGACCAGTCGATGGACGACGTCGCCCGCGCCCTCGCTGACGCCGGGCCGCCCGAACTGTCCTGAGCCTTCGTGATTCGGCGATCATCGGTGACCAGGTGCGTCTCAGCCGCCGTCCAACAGTTCGGCCAGGCTCACGGCGGTGCGATCGGTCAGGTCGGCAATCTGCGTGCGGCACGAGAAGCCGTCGGCGAGTACCACCGCGTCCGGGGCCGCGGTCAGGGCGGGTTCAAGATGCAGTCCGGCGATGGCGACCGACGTGTCGTAGTGGCCCTTCTCCATCCCGAAGTTTCCGGCCAGGCCACAGCAGCCGGTCACGGTCACCACGGTGGCTCCGCTCCGCCGAAGCAGGTCGGCGTCGGCCTCCCAGCCCAGCACCGCCCGGTGGTGGCAGTGCGGTTGAGCGACGATGGTGCGCCCGGTCAGGTCCGGCGGCCGCCAATCCTTGGTGCGTGCGAGCAGTTCGGCCAGAGTATGGAGGTCGTCGGCGACCATGCCGACCCGTGGGTCGTCGACCAGGTCCGGGGCCTCGTCTCGCCAGACCGCGAGGCAGGACGGCTCCAACCCCACGATCGGAATGCCCTGCTCCGCCCAGGGGGCCAGCACGTCCAGCGCCTGCCGTAACCGGACGGCGGCGCCGTCCAGTTGCCCGGTGGTGATCCAGGTCAAGCCGCAGCAGGCCGGTTGGTCGATCAACTCCGGCGCATAGCCCGCAGCGGTCAGCACCCGGAGCAGCGCCGCCACCTGCCCACCTTCGAAAGCGGACGAGAACGTGTCGGCCCAGACGGCCACCGCCCCCAGCGGGGCAGCAGTCGGATCGCCGGACGCTGCCGACCCGTTCGGGCGGGCGGCCGGGCGGATCAGCGGGCTCTCACGAAACCGCGGCACGCTACGCCGGGAGTCGACGCCGGCTCCGGCCAGTGCGACCCGGCGCACCGCCGGCATAGCCAGGATGGTGTTCGCCATCCGGGCCAGTCCAGGAACGGCGCCGACCAGCGCGGCCCAGCGCGGCAGCCGGCCCAGCGTGTAGTGGTTCAGCGGACGAACCCGGCCACGGTAGGCCTGGTCCAGCACCCGGGACTTGTCGCGGGCGATGTCCACTCCAGTGGGGCACTCGGAGGCACACGCTTTGCAGGCCAGGCAGAGGTCGAGCGCCTCGGCCACTTCGGGCGCACGGGGGCTGGTGACCAGGGTGCCGATGACCAGCTCCTGCAGGATCCTGGCCCGGCCACGGGTGGAGTCCTTCTCCTGCCGAGTGACCTGAAAGGAGGGGCACATCGCGTCGGCGGCACCGGCGGCCACGCAGCGGCCGATCCCGGTGCATCGGTGTACGTCGGCGGCGAAGGCATCCAATGGGTGCCCAACCGCGGCCAGGCGAAGGTTCGCGTCGATCGGAGCCGGGTCGACCAGCACCCCGGGGTTGAGCAAATTCTTCGGATCGAAGATCCGTTTCACTTCGGCGAACAGTGCGAGGGCGGCCGGGGAGTACATCCGGCCAAGCATTTCGGAGCGCGCCCGGCCGTCGCCGTGCTCGCCGGACATCGATCCGCCATGGCGCGCGACCAGGTCGGCCGCCTGCTCGATGAACCTCCGGTAGCCCGCCGTGCCCCCGGGACGGCCGAGCGGAAAATCGATTCGACAGTGCAGGCAGCCCTCACCGAAGTGGCCGTACGGCAACCCATGCAGGCCGTGATCGGCCAGCAGCGCCTCGAAGTCGCGCAGGTACGCTCCCAGTCCTTCGGGTGGCACCGCGGCGTCCTCCCAGCCGGCGTGTGCAGGCTCGTCCAGCGCGATGCTGGCATACCCCGCCCCGTCGGCCCGCAGCCGCCACAGCGTCGCGACCTCAGCCCGATCGGTGATCACTTTCGCCCCGGCCCAGGACCCCGCCAGGGTGCGCGCCCGGTCGGCCACCTCGGCACCGTCGTCGCCGGAGAGTTCAACGAACAGCCACCCCGCTCCGGACGGCAGCGACGGCACGGCATCCACCCCATGACGCTCTCGGACGGTGTCGACGATCCGAGCGTCCAGCCCCTCACAGGCGCTGGGGGAGTAGCGCAAGACGTCCGGCACGGCGTCGGCCGCATCGGCCAACGAGGCGAACCCCAGCACCACCAGGCAGCTGTGCGCCGGGTCCTTGGAGAGCCGAACAGTGGCGCTGGTGATCACGCCGAGCGTGCCTTCGGAGCCGACCAGGAACCGGGTCACGTCGAACCCGTTCTCGGGCAGCAGGTGCTGCAACCCGTAACCGGACACCTGACGACCGAACCGGCCGAACTCGGTGCGGATCACGCCCAGGTTGCCCCTCACCAGCTCACCCAGCCCGCGCAGCGTCGGAGACGGATGCGCGCGCAGGTCATCGGTTCGATCGAGAGCAAGCCGCTCGCCGGAGCCGGTGATCACGGTCAGGCCGTCGACCACATCGCTGGTCTTGCCGTGGCCCAGGGCCCGGGGTCCGCAGGCATTGTTGCCGATCATGCCGCCGACAGTGCACCGGTTGGCTGTGGACGGGTCGGGACCGAAGCGGAACCCGTGTTGCGCCCCGGCCGCGCTGAGCACAGCCTGGATCACACCAGGCTCGACGAGCGCTCGTCCGGAGTCGGGGTCGAGGCTGACGATCCGGTCGAGGGCTCGGGTGTCGATCACCAACCCCGGCCCCACCGCATTGCCCGCACACGAGGTGCCGGCGCCCCGCATGGTGACCGGAAGACCCTCGCGGAAGGCCGCGTCGACGGCGGCGCCCAGGGCGGGCACGTCGTCGGGACGGCAGACCGCTGCCGGAAGCACCCGATACAGCGACGCGTCGGAGGAGTAGAGCGCGCGGCTCAGTGTGGATCGGTCGAAGGCAGGAGCCGCCACGGGCTCAGTCTGCCACCTCGACAACGGCTTTCATGACCCGGCCGAGGGCCTCGAAGTCATCGGCCGAAATCGCGTCCACCAGCGCGCCCCGCACCGACGCGACATGGTGCGGAGCCGCGGACTTCAACAGAGTCAGCCCGGACGCAGTGAGCACCGCAATCACCCCACGGCGATCGTTCGGGCAACTCTTGCGAAGGATCAGGCCCTTGGCCTCCATCCGGGCAACGGTGTGGGTCAGCCGGGAGCGCGACTGCCGGACTCGCTCAGCGAGTTCCGACATGCGCATCTCGAGCTGATCGGCCTCGGATAAATTCACCAGGATCTCGTACTCACCGAGATCGAGCCCGAACGGCCGCAACTCGGCGTCCAGGCGTTCGTTGATTCGGCTGACCCCGGACAGGTAGGTGCGCCAGATCGTCTGCTCGTCGGACGTCAGCCAGACGGGCTCCGCGGTATCCAGGGTCATGCTCACAGCACCATTCTAGCAAAGTTGGTTGAAGAGTAAACCACAGCCCTGGATTCGGCTCGTTTCGACCCCGAACCATTCGGCCCAGGACCGGTCTGTGGCGCCGGAAGTGACGTGCCGGACGCTCGGAACGGGGACCCTTCCGGCGAACTGGTCCGGGTTCCCACAGCGCAGTCTGGCAGCGTGCCCAGCCCGATGGCCAACGAGCGCGTCACCCTGCCGCTGATCGGTATCGTCCCCGTAGTATTGAGAGGAATTCGGCATCACCGCCGCTGCCGGGACAGGAGACCCATGAACGCCGAGGCTGACGCCATTCTGCAGGGCAAACCCCAGTCGGTCGGTGACTTGCTGAACTGGCGCGTTGAGCAGTCGCCCAACACCGAAGCGTTCCGCTACCCGGACGCGGACGAGAACTGGGAGTCGCTGACCTGGACCCAGACGCGCGACCGGGTTCACGAAGCGGCCGCCGGGCTGCTCGGTTTCGGCGTCGGGCAGGCGGAGCGGGTTGCCATCGCGGCCACCACCCGGATCGAGTGGATCCTGGTCGACCTGGCCATCAACGCCATCGGCGCAGCCACCACCACGGTGTACCCGAACACGGCCCCGGACGACTTCCAGTACATCGTCGAGCACTCCGAATCGAAGGTGCTGATCGCCGAGAACGCCGAACAGGCAGCCAAGCTCGATCCGACTGACGACGGCGTCCGCGGCATCGTGCTGCTGGACGGCGACGGTGACGGCGAGCGGACCCTTTCCTGGCAGCAGCTGATCGAGCGCGGCCGGCAGCGGCTCAAGGACGAGCCCGGCTGCGTGGACGCCGCCCGCGAGGGTGTCGGGCTCGACAGCCTGGCCACCCTGATTTACACCTCCGGCACCACCGGCCGGCCCAAGGGAGTCCAGCTCAGTCAGCGCAACTGGATCTATGAGGGATTCGCGGTCGACAAGCTGAACATCATCGATTTCAACGACTTCCAGTACCTGTGGCTGCCCCTGTCGCACGTGTTCGGCAAGCTGCTGATCGCCTGCCAGCTCGCGATCGGCTTCACCTCGGCGGTCGACGGTCGGGTCGAGCGGATCGTGCCGAACCTCGGGGTGACCAAGCCGACGTTCATGTGTGGTGCGCCGCGGATCTTCGAGAAGGTGCGGGCGACCGTGCTGTCGTCGAACGCCTCCGGAATCAAGGGTGCGATCTCTCGTTGGGCGTTCACGGTCGGCAAGCAGACGCACTCCTACCGGTTGGCCGGCAAGCCGCTGCCCACGGTGCTCAAGCTGCAGTACGCCGTCGCCGACAAACTCGTCTTCGTCAAGCTGCGCGACCGCCTCGGTGGCCGGATGAAGTTCATGGTCTCCGGCTCGGCCAAGCTGAACGCCAAGGTGCAGGGCTGGTTCTATTCGGCCGGCCTGGTGATCATCGAGGGGTACGGGCTGACCGAGACCAGCGCGATGTCGTTCGTGAACCCGCCCGTCGAACCCAGCTTCGGCACCGTCGGCAAGCCCGCCCCCGGCACCGAGTTCCTGATCGCCGAGGACGGCGAAGTGCTGCTGAAGGGCCCCGGCGTCATGGTCGGCTACCACGAGGCGCCCGAGCTGACCGCCGAGGTGATGATCGACGGCTGGTTCCACACCGGCGACGTGGGCAAGGTCGATGCGGACGGAAACCTCACCCTGACCGACCGCAAGAAGGACCTGATGAAGACCTCGGGCGGCAAGTACGTGGCGCCGCAGAAGGTGGAGGGTGCCCTGGTGGCCGCGATTCCTTTCGTCAGCCAAGCGGTTGCCGTCGGCGACGGCCGCAAGTACGTTTCCGCCCTCCTCACCATGGACGCCGACAATGTGGCCCGGTGGGCGGCGCTGAACGGCATGGCTGATGCCGACTATGCGGACGTGGTGAAGAGCGACAAGCTGCGCGAGGCCGTCCAGCCGCTCGTCGATAAGGCCAACGCAAGCCTGGAGCGGTGGGAGACGGTGAAGAAGTTCAGCATCCTGCCGGCCGAGTTCAGTGTGGACGAGGGCGAGGTGACGCCGAGCATGAAGATCCGCCGTGGTGCCATCGCCAAGCGATTCGCCGACGTGGTCGACTCCATGTACGACAAGGAGGACGACGACGAGTGAACCCGGCAACCGTCGTCCGGGTACCGCTGCGCTGGGTGGACCTGGACGCCCAGGGGCACGTCAACAACGCCGTCATCGCCGACTACCTGCAGGAGGCGCGGGTCCGGTTTCTGCTGGAGGGTGACAACGCCGACCTACTCGGTCACGGCACCCTCGTGGTCGGCCATCAGGTGGAATACCTGGCGCCGGTCGAGTTCTCCACCGAGCCGGTCGAAGTGCGGTTGTGGGTCGGCCAGGTCGGTGCCTCCCGGTTCACCATCGGATACGAGGTGGTGCAGGCCGGGGTGGTGGCCGCTCGGGCTCGAACGGTGCTCTGCATCTACGACTTCGCCGCCGGACGTCCGCGCCGGATGACGCCGGCCGAGCGGGGCTGGTTCAGTCGACCGGAGTGGTCCCTTGGAGCCGTTGCGGCCGCTTGGCCAGTGGCGGCCGGGGGCCAAGGCGCACCGCGCGCCGCTGCTGGTGCGCTGGACCGATCTGGACGCCTACGGCCACGTCAACAACGTCCGCTTCTTCGATTTCGTCGCGGAGGCCAGGGTGAACATGTCCGGCACCGCGGACGAGACCGGCAACCGGATGACGGCGGCCGCCGAGGCGGGCTACCTGTGGATGGTCGTCCGCCAGGACGTCGACTACAAGGCCCAGCTCGACCACCGCCTGGACCCCTACGAGACCCGGGTGGCGGTGGGCCAGATCGGCCGGACCTCGATGACCCTGGTAGCCGAGGTCGCCGACCCGGCCACCGACCTGGTGTTCGCGCGAGCGCGCACGATCCTGGTCTGCGGCGACCGGGCCGGCCGACCGATCCCCGTGCCGGACGAACTGCGTCACGGCCTGGAGACCTGGCCGGCCGATCGGCTGTAGCCGCGGCTGAGTCGCCGCGTCCGCTGGCCGAGGTGAATGGCGGGCCTAGTGCGCGTCCACTGCTTCGATCTCGGACTTGTCACCCGACCACTGGGTGTGGAAGGTGCCTTCCTTGTCGATCCGGCGGTAGGTGTGCGAGCCGAAGAAGTCGCGCAGGCCCTGGGTGAGGGCCGCGTTGGTGCGCTTGGCCCGCACCAGGTCGTAGTACGACAGGGCGGCACTGAACCCCGGAATCGGGACGCCCGCCTCGCTGGCCCGAGCCACCACCCGGCGCCAGGCCGGGTTGCTGTTGGCCAGTTCGGCACTGATCGAGGGGGCCTCCAGCAACGTTTCCAGGTTGCCGGCCGCGTACTCGTTCGAGATCCGGTCCAGCAGCTTGGCCCGGATGATGCAGCCGGCCCGCCAGATCCGGGCGCAGGCGGCCACGTCGATGTCCCAGCCGTATTCGACACCGGCCACCTTGATCAGGTGCAGGCCCTGGGCGTACGCGATCACCTTGGCGCACCACAGTGCCTGCCGGACGTCGGCGATGAAGCCGTCCCGGTCGTCGCCGACGTCAACGGTGCCGTCCGGACCCTGCAGCGCGGCCTGGGCGGCTGCGCGCAGTTCAGGGCTGCTGGACGCGGCGCGCGAGAACACCGACTCGGCGATGGCCGCGGCCGGCACACCCAGGTTCAGCGACTCCTGCACGGTCCAGGTGCCGGTGCCCTTCATGCCGGCGGCATCCAGGATCACGTCCACCAGCGGCTTGCCGGTCTCGGCGTCGACCTGCCGCAGCACCTCGGCGGTGATCTCGATCAGGTACGAATCCAGGTCGCCGGTGTTCCACTGAGCGAACACCTCTGCCGCCTCGGACGCCGACAAGCCGGCCCCCTTGAGCAGGTCGTAGGCCTCGCCGATGAACTGCATGTCGGCATACTCGATGCCGTTGTGCACCATCTTGACGAAGTGTCCGGCACCGTCCGGGCCGATCCAGGTGCAGCACGGCTCGCCGTCGTACTGGGCGGCGACCTTCTCCAGAATCGGACCGATGTGGGCGTAGGAGTCCTTCGGTCCGCCGGGCATCATCGAGGGGCCGAGCAGGGCGCCGGTCTCGCCGCCGGAGATGCCGCAGCCGATGAAGTTGAAGCCGAGTTCGGAGAGCTTCTTCTCCCGCCGGCGGGTGTCCGGAAAGTAGGTGTTGCCGCCGTCGACGATGATGTCGCCCTGGTCCAAGTGGGGCAGCAGGGCATCGATGGTGGCGTCGGTCGCGGGGCCGGCCTTGACCATCATGATGATCCGGCGGGGCTTCTCCAGTGAGTCGACGAAGTCCTCGATCGACTCCGAGCCGACGAAGTTCGCCTCCGGGTGCTCCTGCAGCACGGTCTCGGTCTTGGCGTACGTGCGGTTGAAGATGGCGGTGGTGAAGCCCTTGCTGGCAAAGTTGCGGGCCAGGTTGGAGCCCATCACTGCCATGCCCACCACGCCGATCTGCGCGCTACCGGTCTTGTCGCTCATCTGCTTCCTCACTGTCGCGAAAACGTCCGTTCGATCATTTCACCAAATCGGCCGCACGTGGGGTGCCTCGGTCCGCCCACGGACAGCGCCTTTGGCGCAAGTTGGGGGCGGTTCGGCAACTCGTTCAGCCAGCGTGGGCGAGCTGGGCACCGTCCCCACACTCGGTTCAGCACGCACTTGCCGCCGGGGTGAACGGCACCGGCACTGTCCCCAACCTCGGTTCAGCTGCGGTCTGGTGTTGAGGTGTCCCTCGCGACGCGTTGGATCGCGGACGGCAGCAGGCTGATCTTCGTCCAGATCTTGCGGGACAACCCGTTGGTGAGTTCCTCGATGCCGGCGATCGTGCTCAGCGTCGTCCGGTCGTCGGTGTGTTCGCCGAACAGGGCGGCGGTCTTGCCGACCATGGACAACAACTCCGAGCAGTAATCCAGATAGTTGGAGAGTTCGATCGCGGTCAGGTCCAACGGCACCGACGCCTCGGTGTTGTGGAAGTCCGAGCGCAGCCGCTCCGGATCCTTGGTCAGCTGATGCATGTCGATCACGTGGGCCAGCGACCGCAACCGTTGCAGCGTGGCCAGGTCGCCGTGCCGCTGCAGCCGCTCCGGCAACGCCCACAGGAAGTAGATCGCGATGCCCGCGAAGACGGCGTCGTTGACCAGGGACTCGAAGACGCTGAGCCAGTCCCATCCGTGTGGCTCGGACGAGGCCGACGCCTGCAGGCCGATCAACACCAAGGCAGCCACCAGGCCACCGACAACCAGGAGGATGCCGACCCGACAACTGATCACCAGCCACCGGCGCTTGGTGAGCCAGGCCTCCTGACGGGAAGCCAGATGATCGATCACCTGGATCAGCTGACGGGGCAGCCTGGTCAGGTTGCGATTCGGAAACCTTGCTCGAATGCGGGCATCCAGTCGCTCCACCGTCGCTCGCACCGAGACCGCGTCCAGGTGCTGTGGGTCTGCGGGCAGCGTCGGGTCGGACACGCCCCACACCCTACTCGGGCAGGATCGGCCCCGAACGCCTCCAGGCCGGGTGGTCAGCGCCCGAATGCAATAGGCTCGGACGACCCGATCGAAAGGTGGGCGAAGTGGCTCATCGACTCTCCCGTTCCAGTGATTCGCGGCCGACCCCGCCGATCAGAATCGTGCATCTCGGCCTGGGCAACTTCTTTCGCGCGCACCAGGCCTGGTACACCGACCGGGCGGACGACGCCGACCAGTGGGGCATCGCCGCCTTCGCCGGCCGATCGATGGGAATCGCAGCCGAGCTGCAGCGCCAGGACAACCTGTACACCCTGGTCTCGGTCGGGCCGCAGGGCAACGAGTACCGGGTGATCAAATCGCTGGCCGCCACCCACACCGGAACCGACATCGCCGCCCTGCTGGCCTACTTCACCGATCCCGAGGTGAGCATCGTCACGATGACCATCACCGAAGCGGGCTACCTGCGCAACGACCGCGGAGAGCTGGACGCCGACAATGCCGATGTGGCGTCCGACATCGAGGTGATCGGCGCCGGAAACCTCAACGCGGTCCGCACCGCGCCCGGCAAGCTGGTGGCCGGCCTGGTCGCGCGCCGCGACGCCGGCGCCGGGCCGATCACCCTGATCAGCTGCGACAACGTGCCCGACAACGGCGCCATGCTCGAATCCGTGCTGCGTGGCCTCGCCAAGCGTGCCGTGCCCGACCTCGACGACTACCTGAACGAGCAGGTCGGCTTCGTGACCACGATGGTGGATCGGATCACTCCGCGGGCCACCGACTCGACCAGGCAAGCCGTGCAGGATGAGCAGGGCGTTGACGATCCCGCGGCCCTGGCCACCGAGCCGTTCAGTGAATGGGTGTTGGCCGGCGAGTTCGCCGGTGAGCGGCCGAACTGGCAGAGCGCCGGTGCCGAGTTCGTCGACGACGTGGTGCCGCACGAGTTGCGCAAGCTCTGGCTGCTCAACGGCGCCCACTCGTTGATGGCCTACGGGGCCACGATCCGTGGCCATCAGACGGTGGCCGACGCGATTGCCGACCCGGTCGTCCGGGGTTGGGTGGACGAGTGGTGGGACGTGGCCGAGCGTCAGCTGCCCTTGGACAAGGCGGTCGTCACCGCCTACCGTGCCGCCCTGCTGGAGCGGTTCGGCAATCCCCGGATGCGCGATCAGCTCAGCCGGATCGCCGCTGACGGGTCTCAGAAGATCCCGATCCGGATCGTGCCGGCGCTCGTCGCCGACCGAAAGGACGGCAACAGTCCGCTGGGTGCGGAACGAGTTGTCGCGGCCTGGACGCTGCACCTGCGCGGTGCGGGAGCCCCGTTCAACGATGCCCGCGCCGACAAGGTCAAAGAGTTGGCCAGTGGCACTCTTGAGGACTCGGTGGCCAAGGTTGCCGAGTACCTGGAGATCGGTGACCGGGACTCCAAGGCGAGCATTCTGGCCCTCGCCCGCCAGTTGGGGGGATGACCGATGACGGCGCCGCGCAACAGCCGAGTGGTGATCGGGCTGGACGTCGGCACCACCGCGGCCAAGGTGTCTGCCTTCGGCCTCGGCGGCGGCTGGCGGGCCAGCTCGGTCAACGAGTACCCACTGCAGCAGCCGCACCCCGGCTGGGAGGTGCAGGACCCCGAGATGATGTGGCGGGCCATCCGCGCCGGACTGGCTGAGATCGCCGCAGAGATCGGCCCGGCCACTGTGGTCGGCATGGGGGTCTCCACCGCGATGCACGGCCTGATCGGGCTCGATGCCGACCATCGTCCGATCACCCCGCTGCTGACCTGGGCCGACTCGCGCGCGGCCGCTCAGGCGGTGCGGCTGCGGGACACCGAGCAGGGACGTCGGTTGCATCACACGTCCGGCACCCCGATCCATTCGATGTCGCACCTGACCAAGCTGCTCTGGTACGCCGAGAACGACCCGCAGGTCTTCGCGACGACGCGCTGGTGGGTGGGGTTGAAGGACTTCATCGTGTTCCAGTTGACCGGCGAGCTGGTCACCGAGGTGTCCAACGCGTCCGGCACCGGAATGCTCGACCTCGAAACCCGAACCTGGAACCCCGAGGCGCTGGACCTGACCGGGGTGAGCCTCGATCAACTGCCGCCGGTGCGTCCGACCACCGACGCCATCGCCATGATGGGCGAGTTGGCCGCGGAGTTGGGGCTGCCCGAGGGTCTCCCCGTGGTGCTCGGCGCCGGAGACGGGCCACTGGGCAATCTGGGTGTCGGCGCACTCGAACCCGGAGTCGTGGGCTTGTCGATCGGCACATCGGGCGCCGTGCGGATGATCACCGACCACCCCTACGTGGACGCGGGCGGCAAGCTGTTCTGTTACGCGCTGGCCGACGACGCGTGGGTGCTCGGCGGTGCGATCAGCAACGGCGGCATCGTGGTGCGCTGGGGCGGGGACGTTTTCGGTGCCGATTTCGCGGACGAAGAGGGTGGGAATCCGGACGGCCTGCTGCTCGAGTTGGCTCGGGAGGTGCCGATCGGCGCGGACGGGTTGATCATGTTGCCCTTCCTGATGGCCGAGCGGGCGCCGCTGTGGAATCCCACCATTCCAGGTGCGTTCCTCGGCGTCAGGCGTAGTCACACCCGGGAGTACTTCGTCCGGGCGGCGGTCGAGGGGGTGGCCCTGATGCTTTCGACGATCGTGGACGAGCTCGACCGGGTGACCCCGATCCGGCAGATCCGGGCGACCGGGGGAGTGTTCCGGTCCACCGTCTGGCGTGAGGTGCTGGCCGCCGCGCTGGGCAAGCCGCTGGTGGTCACCGACGGTGCCGAGGGCACCGCACTCGGGGCCGCCGCACTGGCCCTGTTCGCCCTCGGTGAGGCGGAGTCGTTGCGGGACGGACTCGTCCAGCTCGGCCAGGATCCCACCGCGGGTGAGGATGCCCTGGTGGCCGATCAGGCCGACATCGACGCCTACCGCGCGGTGCGCTCAGGCATTCCGGCCCTGCTGGCCCGGTACGACGAAGTGCGCACCCTGTTCGGCTGAGCGAGTCTGTCGAGCCAGGTCACGTGGCTGAACGATTGGGGACGGTTCTCTTTCGTTCACTGGGCTGAACGATTGGGGACGGTTCTCTTTCGTTCACTGGGCTGAACGATTGGGGACGGTTCTCTTTCGTTCACTGGGCTGAACGATTGGGGACGGTTCTCGATCATGCAGCTGAATGTGAACGAAAGAGAACCGTCCCCGTCCATCCAGCTGCGGTTGAGTGAACGAGAGAGAACCGTCCCCGTCCATCCAGCTGTCGGTTGGTGAACGAAAGAGAACCGTCCCCGTCCATCCTGCTGCGGTTGGTGAACGAAAGAGAACCGTCCCCGTCCATCCAGCTGCGGTTGAGTGAACGAAAGAGAACCGTCCCCGTCCATCCAGCTCGGTCCGGTTGTGGTGAACGAAAAAGAACCGTCCCCGATTTCACGC
Organism: uncultured Actinomycetota bacterium; assembly: GCA_963723605.1. GTDB lineage: Bacteria > Actinomycetota > Actinomycetes > Propionibacteriales > Propionibacteriaceae > Micropruina. The sequence goes on from CAVRRM010000006.1 coordinate 294,736, forward strand.
TGCGAGCGAAACGGTCAGCGGCGGTAGGTGACCCGTCCGGCCCAGATGGTGGCGACCACCGGGTCGGGAAGGTCGCGGCCGTGGTAGGGGTTGTTGCGCGACTTGGACGCCGACGCGTCCCGATCGACAACTGATCGAGCTGCGGGATCGACGAGCACCAGGTTGGCCGGCTGCCCTTCAGCGATCGGACGACCCTGCGTCTCGCTGCGGGTCAGCCGGCCGGGGGCGGCCGACATCCGGTCGGCGACACCGGCCCAGTCGAGTCGCCCAGGCTCGACCATCACCTCGATCACCACACCGAGAGCCTGTTCCAGCCCGATCATGCCGGGCAGGGCGATGTCGAAGGGATGGTCCTTGTCCTGACGGGCGTGCGGAGCGTGATCGGTGCCGACCATGTCGATGGTGCCGTCGGCCAGCGCAGCCCGGACGGCCTCGATGTGCTCGTCGGTACGCAGCGGCGGGTTCACCTTGAAGGTGGTGTCGTAACCCTCCACCTCGCGGGTGCCCAGGTACAGGTGGTGCGGCGTGACCTCGGCGGTGACCGCGATGCCGCGTGCCTTGGCCCACCGGATCACGTCGACGCCCTCGGCGGTCGACACGTGACAGACGTGCAGCCGGCCGCCGGACAACTGGGCCAACTCGACGTCGCGGGCGATGATGGTGGACTCGGCCTGCGCCGGCCACCCAGGCAGGCCGAGCCGTCCGGAGATCTCGGACTCGTGGCAGCAGGCACCGGGTCCGGCCAGCCGCGGGTCCTGGGCGTGCTGGGCGACCACCGCGTCGAAGGTCTTGGCGTAGGTCAGCGCCCGCCGCATCATCAGCGAGTCCGACAGGCAACGACCGTCGTCGGAGAACATCCGCACCCGTGCCGAGGAGCGGCTCATCAGGCCCATCTCGGACAGCTCCCGGCCGTCCAGGCCCTTGGTCACCGCGCCGACCACGATCACCTCGGCCAGCCCGGTACGGGAAGCGAGGGCGGCCAGGTACTCCGCCGCCTCGGCGGTATCGGTGACCGGATCCAGGTTCGCCATCGCATGCACCGCGGTGAACCCGCCCCGGGCCGCGGCCAGGGTTCCGGTGGCGATGGTTTCGGCGTCCTCACGGCCAGGCTCGCGCAGGTGCGTGTGCGAATCGACCAGGCCTGGCAGGGCCAACAAACCGTCCGCATCGATCCGCTCGGGGTCGTGCAGGTCGGCCGCCGCCACGAACCGTCCGCCGGCGATGCCCAGGTCGGCGGTGGCACCGTCGGCCAGCGTCGCCCCGGTGACGAGCAGGTCTCTCATTCGGGGCTTCCTCCCAGCAGGTGGTACAGCACGCTCATCCGGACGGAGACGCCGGCCGTGACCTGGTCGAGGATCAGCGAGTTCACCGCGTCCGCTGCCTCGGACGAGATCTCGAGCCCTCGGTTCATCGGCCCCGGATGGCAGATCGCCGGCCCCCTCGGGAAGCCGGGCCAGCCGCTGCGGGGTGAGCCCGTAGAACTCGGTGTACTCCCGGGCCGTCGGAAAGAAGCCGCCCTGCATGCGCTCGCGCTGCACCCGCAGCATCATCACGACGTCGGCCCGCTCGAGCACCGCGTCGAAGTCGTCGGTCACCTCGCAACCCCACTGGTCCACGCCGGTCGGCAGCAGTGTCGGGGGAGCGACCAGGATCACGTTCGAGCCGAGAGTGCGCTGCAGCAGCACGTTGGAGCGGACCACCCGGCTGTGCAGCAGGTCGCCCACGATGGCGATCGTGCGGCCCTCGAACGCCGCGCCGCTGCCCTGGCCCGGTTGCCGCTCACGGGCCCGGAAGTGCCGGCGGATGGTGAAGGCGTCCAACAGCGCCTGGGTGGGGTGCTCATGGGTTCCGTCTCCGGCGTTGATCACCGAGCCGCGCACCCAGCCGGCCGCCTGGGCGACCGCACCCGAAGAGCCGTGCCGGATCACGAAGCAGTCGGTTCCCATCGCGTCCAGGGTGAGCATCGTGTCGCGCAGCGACTCGCCCTTGGACGTGGACGAGCCTTTCGCCGAGATGTTGATCGTGTCGGCAGACATCCACTTGCCGGCCATCTCGAAGCTGGTCCGGGTGCGGGTGGAGTCCTCGAAGAACATGTTGATCACGGTGCGGCCGCGCAGGGTGGGCAACTTCTTGATCTGGCGGGACTGGATTCCGTGCATCTCGTCGGCCACGTTCAGCAGCGACAGGGCCTCGTCGAGGCTCAGGTCGCCAGCGCTCAGCAGGTGTCGCATCAGGCCTCCGGCATGCTGATCGTGACCGCGTCGACATCGTCGATCTCGGACATCTTCACGTTGACCCGGGCCTCGGGCGGGCTGAGCAGTTGCCGACCCACGTGGTCGGCCTGGATCGGCAGCTGCCGATGGCCACGATCGATCAGCACCGCCAACTGGACGCTGCGTGGCCGGCCGACGTCCTTGAGGGCATCCAGGGACGCGGCCACGGTGCGCCCGGTGAACAGCACGTCGTCGACCACCACGACGATCCGGTCGTCGATCGGGCCCGGGATGGACGTTCGTCCGACGGCGCGAGTGGGCTGCCGGCGCAGGTCGTCGCGGTACATGGTGATGTCGAGTTCGCCGACCGGCACGTCCACGCCTTCGATGCTGCGGATCGCGTCGGCAAGCCTACGGGCCAGCAGCACCCCGCGGGTTGGAATGCCGAGCAACACCAGCTCACTGCCGCCGGCATTGGCCTCGACGATCTGGTGGGCCATTCTGGCAATCGCCCGAGCGATCTGGCGGCCCTCCCAGACGGTGCGGGCGGGGTGGTTGGTCACGCAGTAGCTCCTCAGGGATCCTCGGCGGCCGCGTCGCACGATTCGCATCCGCCTCGGGTGGCCAATCTAGTGCCGCGCGGTGCGAGTTCGCCAACGTCGGCCGCCCGGGCGGCGCACCGCGCAGCGCTGAGGCAGTTGCCGGGCGGCCGGTTTCACCGCCGTCGTCGACGGGTGGCCGAAACGCCCGGACGCAGTTGCCGCGCGGCCAACCGGGCCGACCCCACGACACCAGCCCGAACCTGCAATACCCTATGACCCATGTTCGGACTGCTCCCATTCGAGACTGAAACCCTGCCGGGCTGGCAGACGGCCGCCAACCCGTCCGCGATCGAGGTGGTCGGTCTGCTGCTGGGCGTTCCGGGCGCCATCTTCGCCGTGATCCTGCTGCTCGGCATGGCGCCCAGCTGGTTCAACAAGAGTGGCGGCGAGGTCGCCGTCCGCAAGGACTGAGTTCCCGACGGCTGGCCGGGCTCCGCTTTGCCCTGGTCCAGGTCCACCGGAGTCGATCAGCGCCCGAACAGGCGCGCCGACAGGGCGGACGGCGCGCGCGAGTCGGGCTCGTGGCCAGCGCACCACTGCTGGGGCGGCACCTGAACCCTGACCGACTCGACATGGTCGCCGCAGCCGGCCCAGGTGGTCTTGCCGCATTGTCTACAGGTCACTGCGTAACACACGTGTTGATTCTCCTTGTCGGGGTGATTCGGCAGCAGGCTCAGCGCCGAATCTGATCATGGTGACGATTGCGCAGGCCCAGAACTGCAACGCTCATCCGGGCTCCTTCCAGTTATCACGATGGGCATTCCGATGGTCTCGACAAGCTCGACCGGCGAGTTGGTCTCGACCGGCGAGTTGCTCGAGCTCGACCGGCGGGTTGATCTCGACCGGCAAGTTCAGCCGGACGCCTCCTGGCAACGCAGTGCGCGCTCGACATCGTCGCGCCGCTCATTGACCATGCGCCGCACCGAATCGGTCAAGTCGGTGGTGGCCATCCAGTCATTGATCCGACTGACCAGGGCACGGTCACCGAACGGACGCGGGAACAGCAGTTCGCCGACGTTCTTGCGGATCGCCAGGGATCGCTGGCCCCAGCCATTGCGTTGACCGGCGATGTCCTCCATCACGGTGAACCACCGGTCCAGGTAAGGATTGAGCACCTCGTCCTGGTCGAGTTGCCAGAAGTGCGCGCAGAGCTGGGTGTGGGTCTCGTTCGGCACCGAGGGATCCTCGACCGCGAGCCGCCAGACCGCCGCCTTGGCATCGACATCGGGACGGGCGGCACGTGCTCCGGCCGCCTTCTCGGCCCCGGTCGCCGTGTTGTCCCGGGCCAGTTCCGCTGCGATTCCGTCTTCGCCGATGCCGCCGAGCCGGGCCAGGTTGGTGACCAGTCGCCAGCGCAGGTCGGCATCCACCGACAACCCGTCCGGCACCTCGTCACCGGCCAGCCACGCCTTGAGCAGTTCCGCACCGGCCGCGGTGGTGACCGAGGCGGCCAACGCCCGGACGAGCGCCAACTGGTGGTCGGAGCCAGGCTCGACCTGCTTCAGCAGGCCGGCCAGTCCGGCAGTCCAGCGCAGCCCCAGCTCGGCCCGTTGCGCGGGCGGTGAGTAGTAGCGTACGGCCGCCTCGGCCTGGCTGAGCACGGCACTGACTGCGGTCAGATCGGTCTCGACGGCCACGCCCCGCACCACCAGGTCGACGTAGTCGGCGGCGCGGAGTTGGGCGTCGCGGCACATGTCCCAGGTGGCACCCCAGAGCAGTGCCCTTGCCACCGGGTCGCGGAACTCGTGCATCTGTGCGACGACCACGTCGAGACCCCGGTCGACCCGGATCTTGGCGTAGGAAAGGTCGCCGTCGTTGAGCAGCACGACCGCTGGTGCCGGCACCCCGATCAGGGCGTCGATGTCGGTGCGATCACCGTCGATGTCGACCTCGACCCGATGCACCCGCTCGATGCCGTCGTCGGTCGCGTCGTAGAGGCCGATGCCGATCCGGTGCCGGCGCAGGGTCGGCCACTGCTCCGCGGCGGTCTGGACCACGGTGAACCGAGTGAACCGGCCCTCCCCGTCCAGCTCGTAATCGGAGCTCAGCGTGTTCACGCCGGCGGTCTGCAGCCACTGGCCGGTGAAGAAGGACAGATCCCTTCCGGACGACTCCTCGAGCGCCTCGAGCAGATCGCTGAGTTGGGTGTTGCCCCAGGCGTGCCGCGCGAAGTACGTCCGGACCCCGGCCAGGAAAGCCTCCAGGCCGACGAAGGCCACGAGTTGGCGCAGGGCCGAGGCGCCCTTGGCGTAGGTGATGCCGTCGAAGTTGAGTTCGACCGCCTCCAGATCGACCATGTCGGCCGCGATCGGGTGGGTGGACGGCAGTTGGTCCTGCCGGTACGCCCAGGTCTTGCGCTGGTTGCAGAAGGTGGCCCACGGGTCGTTACCGCCGTACGCCTGGTGGATCTCGTTCTGGGCGAAGTGGGCCGCCCATTCGGCGAACGATTCGTTCAGCCAGAGATCGTCCCACCAGGTCATCGTGACCAGGTCGCCGAACCACATGTGGGCCTGCTCGTGCAGGATCGTGTTGTCGCGGCTTTCGTACGATGCGGCCGTCACCCGGGAGCGGTAGAGGTACTCGTCGCGGATGGTCACGCAACCGGAGTTCTCCATGGCGCCTGCGTTGAACTCGGGCACGAAGACCTGGGCGTAGTCACTGAACGGATACGCCGCCCCGAAGTGCTCCTCGAAGACTTCGAAGCCGCGGGTGGTGGTATCGAAGAGCCGCTCCGCATCCAGGTGCGCGGCCATCGATGCCCGGCATGACAAGGACAACGGAATCTCGGCGTCCCGGCCCTGATGCAGCGCGCGGACGGTGTGGTACTCGCCGGCGATCAGGGCGGTGATGTAGGTGGAGATGGGCGGTGTGGGGGCGAACTCCCAGCGGCCAAGGTCGCCGGCCACGATGGGGGTCACCTCGGGGGAGTTGGACAACACCGTCCAGTGCGCGGGTGCGATCACCGCGAAGCCGAAGGAGGCTTTCAGGTCGGGTTGTTCGAAGCAGGCGTACACGCGCCGGGCGTCCGCCACTTCGAGCTGGGTGTAGCAGTAGACCCGGTCGTCGACCGGGTCGACGAACCGGTGCAGTCCTTCGCCGGTGTTGCTGTACCGGCAGACCGCCGTGATCGCCAGGACGTGGTCGCCCTCGGTCACCTCCAGGGCCAGCCGCTCGCCGTTGAATGACGCGGTGGGTAGGGCGCTGTCGTCCAGCGTGGCTTCGACGATCGAATCGGCGATCAGGTCGACGAAGGTGGCGCCGGCGCCCGAACTGAATGCGATCGTCGAGGTAGAGGTGAAGGTGGTCGCCGACCCGGTCAGGTCGACGGTGACGAGGTAGCTGGTGGTGTTCAGCAGGTCAGCGCGGGCGCGCGCCTCGTCGCGGGTGATGTTGGCCGGATACATGTTCCTCCAGAAGCGGCATCGGTTCGCCAGAGGCACAGTACCCGAGCCCGCTGAGGCTGCGCGGGCCGGTGCCGGTCAGCGTGCTGGCCGGCCGGCGCGGGTTGTGACCCGCTCTCCCGGGCCCGCTGGACCGGCCGAAGCGCTTCGGACGCAGCGCCTAGGGTGAGCACATGACGCAACGTGTGGATATGTGGTTCGACTCGATTTGCCCATGGGCTTGGATGACCTCGCGCTGGCTGCTCGAGGTCGAGAAGGTGCGCGACGTGGAGGTGTTCTTCCACGTGATGAGCCTGTCGGTGCTGAACGAGGGTCGTGACCTTCCTGAGGACTACGCGAAGAGCATGGAGCGGGCGTGGGCGCCGGCCCGGGTCGCGCTGGCGGTGCAGAAGGAGCATCCCGAGCAGCTGCGGGAGTACTACACCGCGATCGGTACCCGGCTGCATCCCGGTGCCCGTGCCGTGAATGACGAGACGATCGCCGAGGCGCTGGCGGAAGTCGGACTGCCGGCCGAGCTGGTGGAGGTCGGGCACACCGACGCGGCCGATCACGACCTGAAGGCATCGCATCACCTGGGCATGGATCCGGTTGGGGACGAGGTCGGCACGCCCGTGCTGCACATGAATGGCATGGCCCTGTTCGGTCCGGTGATTTCGCCGGCACCCAAGGGCGAAGCGGCCGGTGACCTGTTCGACGGGTTCGCCAAGCTGACCGCCTATCCGGGGTTCTTCGAGGCCAAGCGCACCCGTACCGTTGGCCCGATCTTCGACTGAGGTTCGAGAGGCTGACCAGGGGTCGGTTGGGCTATGTTGAACGCCATGCGCGTTCATATCGCTGCCGACCATGCGGCCTACGATCTGAAGGAATTCCTGGTCAAGGAGTTGTCTGCAGCCGGTTACGACGTGATCGATCATGGTGCCCACACCTACGACTCGTCCGACGACTACCCGGCCTTCATCCTGCCCTGTGCCGAGGCGGTTGCCGGCGACCCGGACAGCCGCGGCATCGTGCTGGGGGGCTCGGGCAACGGGGAACAGATCGCGGCCAACAAGGTCAAGGGCGTGCGGGCCGGGCTGGTCTACAACACGGTGATGGCGCGGCTGGCCCGCGAGCACAACGACGCCCGGATCGTGGCACTCGGGGGTCGGATGCAGTCGCTCAGTGACGCCCTCGCCATGGTGAAGGTGTTCCTGGAGACGCCGTTCTCCAACGACCCGCGCCACGTCCGGCGGATCAACATGCTGGACGACTACGAGGATCGGCACAAGCGCTGAGGCAACCGAGCGAGGAGGGACCATGCCCGAAGGGCACGTGATCCATCGGCTCGCCAACGGCCTCAACGACGCGTTCGGCGGCCGAACGGTGCGGGTGAGCAGTCCGCAGGGCAGGTTCGCCGACGAGGCCGCCCTGCTGGACGGCGGCGTGCTGAACCGCGCCGAGGCGTACGGCAAGCACCTTTTCGTCGACTTCGGCCCAGACCGGGTGGTGCACATCCACCTGGGCCTGATCGGCAAACTCTGGCTGATCGACGGCCCACCGACCTCGCCGGCCGGTCCGGAGACGTTGCGGTTGCGGATCGCCCGCGACCAGTTGAGCGCTGAGTTGCGCGGCCCGCAGGTGTGCCGGCTGATCACCGACGCCGCCCGCGACGACCTGGTCGCCGCGTCGGGCGATGATCCGATCCGTCCGGAGTCGACCGGTGAGAAGGCCTGGGCCAAGATCTCCCGCTCGGGCCGCAGCATCGCCTCCCTGCTGATGGACCAGTCGGTGACCGCAGGGGTCGGCAACATCTACCGGGCCGAGGTGCTGTTCCGGCACCGGATCAACCCGTTCAAGGAAGGTCGGACCATCTCGCGGCGAACCTGGAAGGCGGTCTGGGCCGACCTGGTGATACTGATGCCGGACGGCGTCAGCCAGGGCCGGATCGACACCGTCCGCGACGCGCATCTGCCGGAGGCGATGGGTAGGGAACCCCGAGTGGACCGGCATGGCGGCGAGGTGTACGTCTACCGGCGGGCCGGGGATCCGTGCCTGGTCTGCGGCACCCCCGTCCGCACCAAGCTGCTCGAGGGCCGCAACCTGTACTGGTGCTCGCGCTGCCAACGGAGACGCTGATGCAGTGGGGGTCGTTCGCCATCGAGGTGGCGCCGGACGGGGCCGGCTTCTGGCTGCTGCACGGCGACCAGGAATGGGCCGCCTTCACCCTGGAGGGAATGCGACCGGCGGGACGGTTCACCGATGATCCGGACGAGGCCGAGCACGCCTTCGGGCTGGCCGAGGTGTCCTGCTCCGTGCGTCACTCGATCGGTCAGGCGTGGACGCTGCGATGGGCGCTGAGCGCAGCCGAACCGACCGAACTGACCCGGCCTCCGCGGCTACGGGTGCGGCCCGGAACCGGCAGCGCGGTCTGGGCCTGGGCGGCCGGCGCCGAAGGGGTGCTGGCGATCGGACCCCGCCGACGGCCGGCGCCCGTGGTCGGGCTGCGGCTCGGCCAGGGCTGGCTGCAGCAGGACGGGGACGGCTTCGCACTTGCTCCCGATCGGCTGACGCTTTTTCCGGACCGGCGCTGGGTCGGCTCGCTGCGCGCCGAGTTGTACCCCGGCATGGAGGCCATCGCGGCCAGCCTGCCACCCTGGCTGGCGCCGCTGGAGCTGAGCGCCGGGCAGCCCTGGGAGTTCGACCAGCCCGACCAGGCCCTGGTCGCCCAACCGCCGGCTACCAGTCGCGCCGAGGGCGATGCGGTCCAGGTGATCGGCGACGCCGGCCGGGCCGATGTGGTGCTGCACTCCCCGCGCGGGCTGACCGCGCTGACCCTCTCGTTCGCGCCCACCCTGGACACCCTGCTCGCCGCGGGTGCGTCGGAGGTGCTGCGGGGTGGCGATCCGCCGACCCCGGCGGCGGCCTTCGTGGTGGCTGAGGCGCTCGGCCGAAGCCTGATCAGCGACCCCAGCGCGGCCGGGGCATGGCTCGATGACTACGGCTGGCAACACGACTCCGATCTGCTCGCCGTGGCCACCGGCATCGTCCGAGGTCAGCGGACGGGTAATGCCCGGTTGATCCGGGCAGCGCTGAAGCGGTTGCAACTGGTGCATCCGCAGCTGGGCTTTGGACGGGTGGTGATGGCTGCCTGGCTGGCCAGCCTGGCTCTCGGCGACGACGCCCGCGACGAGGCTGTCACGCTGCTCACCCGGCCAAGTTCGGCCGACTGGGTGGCGCTGGAACTGAACGTGCTCAATCTGCGCAGCGTCGAGGTGGCCGGTCCACTGTTCGGCGGGTTGATCAATGCCCTTGGTGGCGACCTGCCGGGTGAACCGGTCGGGCTGGATCCCATCCAGCAGGCCCAGCTGACCGGTTTGCTGGAGTTGTGCCCCGAGGAGTGGCCGATGGCCAAAGCGGCGGCCGGTTGTGCCACCAAGAACTCCCGGCGGCTGCTGGCGGCGGTGGCATCGTCCGACTTCGACGATCCGGACGACCTCGCGGTGCTCGGCTGGCTGGCGCTCGGGCAGTCGTTGATCTGACCAGGACGGGCTCAGTGCCGGTTCGGGCCGAACCGGGTGAAGGCCCACTCGGGGTCGGTGAGCATCCGGGCTCCGGACAGGCCGGCAACCATGGCGATCACCACCAGCACCGTCGACACGGCCGCCTCGATGGCTGCATTGAGGTCGGCATTATCGAAGTAGATCAAGGCCCGCAACGCGGACGATCCGGGAATCACTACCAGCAGGGTCGGCACGGTCATGATGATCTTGGTCATGCCGAACCACTTCGCCGCGACCGCGCACCCCAGGCCCATCACCACGCAGGCGATGAAGGTCGCCACGTGCGGCTTGGCTCCCTGATCGAAGAGCACCACCCGGCTGATCGTCCCCAGGATCGCCACCACACCGGACGCTGCTGCCGTCGCCGGGGGTGCGTTGAACATCGCCGCCCAGCCGAACACGGCGAAGAAGCTCGCCATCGCCAGAGCGCCCCAGGTGAGCCACGCCGGGCCGCTGATCGGGTCGACCGGGTCGGGGGACACCCCGGTCAGGGAAGCGATCAGCCACACCCCGATCGCCATCGCCAGCAGCACCATCGCCGCGTAGGCGAGCCGGGGGACGCCGGCGTCCAGGTCGAGTCGGGTCAGGTCCAAGCCCGCGGTGACCAGCGGAAACCCGGGGATCAGGAAGATCGAGGCACACACGAAGCCGGCCGCGAACCGGGGGCTTGGCACTCCGGCGACGGTGGTCACGATGGCTGCGAAGCCGACGTAGAGGGCTGAGGCCAGCGCCGCCGAGGTGAGCACCACAGCGAGCTGATTCAGTTCGAACCTGGTCAACAGCCGGTGCCCCAGATACGCCAACGCGGACGCCGGCAGCACGGCCAGGGCCTCGGCCACGCCACCGTTGGACAGCACCGACACGGAGGCGCAGGCGATCGCGACGAGTAGCACCAGCGACCAGTCGGGGTAGCGTCGCGGTTCGTCCTCGATCACGTTCAACCGGGTCTCGATCTCGCTGGCCGAGGCCCGCTCGGGCAGGTCGTGGGAGAAGCCGTGCAGCAGCGAGATCCGATCGGCGTTGACACTCGGCCGGGTCTCGCCGACCTGGGTTCGGAAGATGCCCCGCCGTCCGACGGTGAGCACGATCTGGGTGAACGTGACCTGGGCGTCGATCTGCTGGATGCCGACGGTGCGGGCGACCTCGCTCATCACCTCGCGGACCCGCAGCGCGCTGGTGCCTGCGCCCAGCATCATGGTGCCGGCCCTGAGCACCACGTGCGAGCGGCGAATCAGGTGGGTCGGTTCGAGCTGGTCCTCATATTCGTGTTCGTTGAACGGTACGCGCGGTTCCGGGTCCTCCGACATGGTGGCAACGCTAGAGGGTCGCAGGACGAGGGGGGCGCCGTTCGGTTGTCGAGACCCCCCGACGGTCGAGCTTGTCGAGACCTGGCTGTCGACAAAGCTCAATCGACGGTGCCGATCAGCCGAGCAGTTCGGGGTAGTCCTTGGGCTCGTCCAGCACATGCTCGGACAGGAAGGCGTTCACCGTGCCGTACCAGATCGCCGCGTGCTGCGGGCTCAGCACCCAATGGTTCTCGTCCGGAAAATAGAGGAACCGATGCGGGCTGAGGCCGGCGTCGTCCATTGCGAGTCGGGAGCGGCTGAGCAGTTCCCACCACAACCGGAGGCCCTCGCCGATCGGTACCCGGTAGTCGCGGTCGCCGTGCACCACCAGCATCGGAGTGTTGATCCGCTCGACGTTTGCGTGCGGGGAGTGGGTCCGGGCCATCTCGTCGTCCACTTCGCGGGCCCAGTAGTAGGCGTGGTCGGTGGTGGGGCCGAACTGATCGAGCGCCCAGAGCGACGCGTGGGTGACGATGGCCTTGAACCGGTCGGTCTGACCGGCCACCCAGTTGGCCATGTAGCCGCCGAACGACCCACCCATGGCGGCTGTGCGGGTCTCGTCAATGTCGGAACGGTCTTCCACGGCATCGGTGATGGCCAACAGATCGGTGTAGGGAGCGGCGCCCCAGCGGGCCCAGCCGCGGGCGATGAAGTCCTCGCCGTATCCGGTCGAGAGGGCCGGGTCGGGCAGCAGCACGGCGTACCCCTGAGCAACCATCAGCCAGGGACACCAACGCCAACTCCATGCGTTCCATGAGTTCAGCGGGCCACCGTGGATCCACAGCAGCAGGGGAGCCGGGTGGTCCGCGTCCGCTCCATCCGGCAGGCACAGCCAACCGCGCAGCGGCGCACCGTCCTCGGCGGTCGCCGTGACCTCGGTCAGCGTTCCGGGCAGCGCCGGTGCGGGCGCCGGGTTCGGCAGCAGCTCGGCCGCCATCGGTTCGCCGCTGGAGCGATGGCCGGCCAGATCGATCCGGACCGCCTCGGACGGCGCCAGGTACGACGTGCGCAGGGCGTAGAGCCAGTCTCCGTCGGGGGACACCTGCGGGTCGGTGAAGGCAGCATCGTCCTTGGTCACCTGGGTGACGGTGTCGGAGCCGAGGTCGAGCAGGAACACCGGCGAGCGACCCTTCGAGTCGGCGGTCAGGACGATGCCGCTGCCGTCGGGAAGCCAGGCGCGTCCGGCCGCCCAGTGGTCCCACCCGACGGCGACCTGATGCGAGGTGCCGTCCTCGAGGTTCACCAGGTTGAGGTCCAGGTGCGGAGGCAGGGTCGGTGACGTGATCGGCTCCCGGACCCACAGGGCCTGGGTGCCGTCGGGGCTGATCAACGGCTCGTAGGCGTCAGCTCCGTCAGGATCGTCGAGCACCGTGCGGACGCTGCCATCGGCCAGGTCGAGCCGGCGCAGCGAGCTGTGCCGTTCGCCGTTCGCGCCGATCGCCTGCCAGGTCAGGATCGCGAACGACCCGTCGGGGGCCAGATCGAAGTCGGCGACCTGATGCGGAGTGGCATCGGGGGTGAGATCGGTGAGGTCGAGTGCTGTGCTCGCCGCACTCTCGTCCGGCAGCGGTGCGCTGAGCAAGTGGGTGCTGCCCGGACCAAGATCGTGGTCCCAGTGCCGGATCGGGTAACTGCTGTGCAGGATCGCGGACACCTTGAGGTCCTTGCGTTCCTTCCGAACCCGTTCCTCTTCGGCCATGTCCAGGCTCAACCGTTGGGCCCCCGCGAGGAGCACGTCCGCGTGCGACGCGACCTTCTCGAAGCCGCCGAGGCGATTGCCGATCAGCCGGGCATCACCACCCTCGGCCGGCAACAACCACAGCGCGGCCGGACCCTCTTCGTCCTCGTCCGCCTCTGGGTCGGGCCGTGCCGAAGTGAACAGAATGTCGCCTGCATCGGTGAACACTGCAGACGATTCCCCCTTGCGGGAGCGGGTTAGCCGACGCGCCGGCGTACGTCCGGACGGGTCCAACTGCCACAGCGCGGTGCGGTACTGGGTGCCCTTCGCGTTGAGCGTGGCAACCGTCGTGACCAGTCGCTTACCATCCGGTGAGAGCTTGAGACCGGAGGTGCGGGGCAGGGCCACGTAGGCTTCGAGGCTGTGGAAGGGGCTGTGCATCTGATCGACCTTAGCTTGGTTAGGGCCGATTTTCGATGGGGTGTACCACCGGTGTCATTTCGTACGGCGGTCCGGGCTGCCCTAGACTCGTCCCGGCTGTCACCGAGTGTCGGCCGTCCGGGGCGTAGCGTAGTGGCTAGCGCGCCTGCTTTGGGAGCAGGAGATCGCAGGTTCGAGTCCTGTCGCCCCGACCATTTCGACGATGTTCGATTCACTAGGATTTACTGCTTACCGACTAGGGGTTTTACCGGCGGCGTCCGAGGTCTTAAGCTGACAGAACTGGGCAGATTTGCACCCACGTAGCCCCGATTTAGCCCCAGTAAGCCCGTAACTGGGGCTATCGATATTCCTAGTCAGCCGCGGGCCGCGGCTTCGCGCGCGGATGGTGGTCGGGAAGATTCCGCCCTTGGGTACGGCCGGGTGCCGGGTTAGGAATCGGGATGTTCGTCGCGGAACCCGCCGTTGCCTCTGTGGTGCCTGTGAGTCAGCATGGTGCGGAGGGTCTCCACGAGAACCGTGGATTTGTTGCCTTGAGCATCAGCGTCAGACTTCGAACCTTCTTGGCCCTCCCCGCGGCGGACGCCCCGGTAGGCGCTGTTGAAGGGAGAAGCCGATGGAGGTGATCCACCGCCGATGCGCTGGCTTGGATGTGTCGAAAAGGGACGCCAAGGTGTGTGTCCGGGTCGATGGCGCGGGTCGGCGTCGGACAGTAGAAACGGTCCGGACTTGGGCCTCGACCACGAACGCGATCCTCGCCTTGCGAGATCATCTGCTTTCCGAGCAGGTGAGGCTGGTGGTGTTGGAGGCGACCAGCCCGCCGCACTATCGATCGCAGCCACCCGCGGCACCTTCCTGGCCTCCAAGTACAAACGGCTCGCCGCCCGTCGCGGCGGCAAGAAGGCCCTCGTCGCGATCGAACACACCATTGAACGCGATCTGGTCGATGGGGAACACCGGCGCCTACTACGACGACCCCGAAACCGACTACTACCTACGCCACCCCGAACGAGCCCGACAAAACGCCACCCGACAACTCGAACGGCTCGGCTGGACCGTCACACTCACCCCCGCCGCGCACACAGCGTGACCCCTGACGCGAGAGGAATGCAAAGATGGATTGCCATTCTTGTCTGCGAGTGATCCCTTCTGCGCCTTGTCTCTGCTGGTCGCCCGCAGGTCCGGTGTGCCGGCTACGGTCGCTGGCAGTCCACTGTGATGGAACGCACGAATCTAGCCGATGTGCGGACGTTGATGAGGCTGCCCTCGACGGCGTCCTCGCCCGTCACCAACTATGTCATTTAGCCGAAACCCTGCCGTCGGTGAGCGCCCCCAGCGGCACCCTCAGGCACCGGAGGCGCGGACGCCCTGGGGCGACGCCGCCGCGATCATGGCGATGCCCATAGGTCCGCCGCTTGGCCCGGGCCGGCTCAACAGCTGGAGCCACCCAGGAAGTGTCGTGCTGTCATGCCCGACGCTAGCTAGCTGTACTGCCGGATCCAGTGCTGTCCTCAACGCGCGCCATGACGATCGCCGCGCCCCCGTCGCTGCGCAGCCCTGTTTGGCGCCACTCGGACCTTCCGGGACGGCGCGGCGGCGCGCTTGGTCAGCCGTCAGCCCACCGCGTAGGCGCAACGTTTGCCGTGGCCGGTGGTCGAGCCGGTCGCCCAGCTGAAGGCCTCATGCGGAGGACAACGGGTGTCGAGGACGGGGTCGGATGTTACCCGGCCCCGGGCGTCTGCTTGCGTGACTGGCGCCAGTTGTTCACGAAGCCCCACGTGACCCAGGCAGTTAATGCGAACGCCAGCCAGGGGAGGAATCCGAGAATCGTCTCGTCCGTGGTCAGCTCGCGGCAGGTTTTCGGGAAGTAGCCCTCGCAGACGTCCGGAGGGTTCATCAGAAAGGCCACGACGATGACTGATACCGAGACTGGGGTGCCGACGGCAATCAGGACCACAACCTTGGCGACAGCTTTCTGGTCGTCGATGAGGCCGAGCGCCCCGCCGATGACGATTCCCGCCGCGAGTGCAGCGAGCCATGCCTCCATTCCGGACATCCTCTGACGGTACGGCCGGATGCCGATGATGTGAAGGGTCGCCGGCGGCGGGCGTGTGCGTGCTCTTACCAGCGTCGGGGACGGGATACCATGAACTTCGGCCGTTCTCGCTGCGGTGTCGCAGGTTCCGATGGACACCCACAATCCGCGGTCGCGTCAAGAACTGTTCCCGGCCCGGCAGCATTGGCCATGGTCCCCTCCGCTGGACCAGTGCGGTCAAATGAGAACCCAAAGGAATGGCGGTCTATCCGTCAACTGGCCAGTCCCGCATGGCAAGTCGACGAGATCTCGGCAGAGGACGGGCGGTCCTGCAACGAGTGGACAGATCGCCCCGCAACCGACCGCCGATTATCCGCATGTGCGGCTTAGGGGCGGCGAGTGGGCTGGTCCGCGGGGCTGGTCCGGCGCGAGCGTTGGTTGGGTCGCATCAATTGAGACCACCCCCGCGGTAGCCTCCGGCTATGGGTGCGCCGCTGGATCCTCGTCATCGTCGAGTCGCCGAGATCAACGGCCTGATTGACGACATAAGGAATGAGACTGGTGTGCCGATGCCATACATCCACCAGTCGATGGGTGGGGCTGTGCGCCGGTCTTGTCAGTTCTTCGCGACCTTGGCCCTCAGACAATTGCAACTCGGTCTCTTGGCTTGGACAACCCGGATCCACATCTCGCAGGCAAATCGAACTCCCGCAACTCACCGGGATGGATTGGACCGAAGTCATGCCCTGATACGCTTATCCATGGAATCACTCCGAGCAACTAACAAATGTGATGGTGGCGCGTGGAGCGGCGCTGCTTCCTCGGGTGATCTCCACCATGGGGCCTTCCCTCAAGGTGCTCCTCCTTCAAGGTGAAGAGGCCGGGCTCGCGTGGGCGATGGTGCCGGCGTTCGTACCAGAGTTTAGGCGCGCAAGACGGGCCACTAGCGCGTTCAGCAGTCGTGAACGTCTGAGTCGTCCGGATTATGAATCGTCTCGGTCCTGGTATCGAGGTAGCGCAAAGGCCTGCGATCGTGCTCGCTATGGTGAGCGGTGGCTGCACAACACCCTCGCCGAAAGTCGCGGCTCGGCAGGACGGCGCGGCCAGCGTGAGAATCTCAGGCATGCCACCAAAGGGGAACGTCGGCCTCTCCCTCTTCGGTGTCTCCGTTGAGGTAGAAGATGTCCTGTCGTACTTCGGCAAACGGTCCATGACCGCTGGCCCTTTCGTCATTGTCGAGCGACTTGAAGGCAAGGCGCTCGAGTCGGACCACCGCGCTGTGAACAGTTGGCAGCCCTGGCTGGGCACGCTTCATGGCGGGAGCGGGCAACGCTGGCTCTTCGAGCGAACGGCAGCCACCGAAGAGATCATCATTCGCTTAGAAGAGAACGGTCTTGTCCTGGATTGTACTTGGGACGAGAAGGATCATGCCCTTTTGACGCCTTGGGAGCGGCATGATGAGGCCA
Organism: uncultured Actinomycetota bacterium; assembly: GCA_963723605.1. Lineage (GTDB taxonomy): Bacteria > Actinomycetota > Actinomycetes > Propionibacteriales > Propionibacteriaceae > Micropruina. Next base: position 311,454 of record CAVRRM010000006.1, read on the forward strand.
CCTGCGATGGCGTCTCCGTCGCACACCAGACGGGCTAGCCTGGTTTATCGCCACATCAAAGGACCGCCCGTCATGGACACCGGAACCATTGAAGATCGCTCCGAAATGACACATCCATGGATGTACACCAGCCACGGCGGAAGACATCAGCAGTTTCTCGTACTGCCAATCGGGTAGCGCCCAGCAGGAGTGGGCGCGAGAGGCCACACCTGTCGAGGCCACTAGGCCGCACAAGTGGGGACTCTTGGCTCACACGCTCGCTCATCAGCGCCGCGAGCGCGATCAACGAATGCTCGGCTCAGCCCCGCGGTCGGCCTGGAATGACTTGATCGCCCGGTTGATCTGGGCCACAGCGGTCGAGAGGGCGTGGTAGCTCGGGTTGCCAGCGTTCTTTGGCTCGCAGTGCTTTCCACGGATGGTCCGAAGCCGATCTGCAATCGACTCGAGCTCTTCAATGAAATCGTCCATGATGAAAGGATAGATCTAGCTCTAGATATATATATGTTTAGCCTATTCAAGCCACCTGCTCGCAAGCATCCACTACTGCCGCCGAGTGCGCGTGATCGTGCCGATGAGCCGCCTTCGGGGACGCCGGCCGAGGAGGCTTCACCTGCGCTGGAAGGCGATCGCCCAGTGGCCCAGCGACGGTCATGACGAGTTGCTCAGGGGCCCCCATGTAACCCGGCGCCGGCCTACGGCTGGCGCCTTGGGGTGGTCGCGCGTACCGTCGATGGTGGGCGACTCTCTCGCCCAGTTGGAAGGGGTGGTCATGCCTGGCAAGGAGGATGACGAGCCGATCTGGGCCGCCGAGAAGCGTGACTTCGTCGCGGACGAGCGAGACGTCGCCGCCGATGAGCGGGAACGGGTGGCCGATGAGCGGGAGTCGGCGGCCGATGCCCGGGAGGCTGAAGTCGACGATTGGGAGCGGCAGATGCTGGACCGTGCCGCGGACACTGCGGGTGATTGCGCGGACGCCTCTGCGGCCGCGAGGCGGACCGGGGCCGGTGACGCCAGGAAGCTGGCGCGGGCGGACCGTGTCGAGACCTGTCGGCGGCGTGAGCTGACGACCGAGAATCGGGTCGAAAAGGGAAAGCGCAGGCTGGCCGACGCGTCTCCAACCATGTTGGCGTTGGCGTTTGCCGAGATTGCCGCCCAGCTCTACGCCGCGGGCAGCTACGACGACGTGCTGAGCAGGATCGCCGAGGCGGCGGTGTCGACCATCGCCGGTTGCGGGATGGCCAGTGTCACCGTTCCCGACCAGACCGGATACCGCACCGCGGCATCCACCAATGCTGCCGCCACGGCCGTGGATCAGGCCCAGTACGACGTCGACGAGGGCCCCTGCCTGGACGCGTTCGGACAGTCGGTGGTGTACGCCGAAGCTTTCCCCGACCGACGCTGGCCGCTCCTGGCGGCACGGCCGACCGAGTCCGGTGTGCAATCGACTCTCTCCTATCAACTCACCACCAGCCGGAACGGCGTCGAATCGGCCATCGGCTCCCTTAACTCCTATGGCCTCCGTCCGCGTGCCTTCGACGACAGCGCCCTGGGGATCGGCTTGGTCCTGGCGGCGCACGCGTCTGTCGCGGCCCGGGCGGTCGACGAACGCAGCACCCTTGAAGCTGTCGGCCGTAACCTGCATGACGCCCTGATGGCCCGCGACGTGATCGGCCAGGCGAAAGGCATCCTGATGGAGCGACTGAGGGTGACCCCCGAGGTCGCTTTCGACATGCTTCGACGAGCATCGCAAAACCTCAACACCAAGTTGCACGAGGTGGCCCACAAGCTCAGCCAAACCGGCGACCTGCCGGCCGGGTCACTGGCCGCGCCTCCCAGACGAGAATGACACTCGGCTCGGCCGACGACCCCTTCGGAGGAGCTTGTCCGCACCCTAAGCCAGGCATGCGTCACCGGCCGGGTCGCCTCGATGCCCGAGCACGGCAGCCGCGTCGGCGGGATTCCGTTCCAGCCGGGTAAGGCGGACATCTCCCGAATCGACCTCGAAGGCCCCCGTCGGCGGGTGGTCTTGTCGGGCTCTACAAGGTCCCAGCGGCATGGTGCAAAAAGGTAAGCAGTCTCCACCCGGAGATCTGCGCACTCTCCGCCGCCGAGCAACTCGAGTCAAGCGTGTGTTCTCGCCTTCGAGCTGCCGTCGCTAACACGTCGACATCGAGTCGGAGCCGACCACGGAAAGCCCACAAGCCCCCCGCGTCGACGCCCGATTGAAACGAGCCACTGCGCCGGGCCGGATTCCGGCCTCGAATTCGCCGTCGTCGAGATCTCTGTCGAATGGTGGTCGGGTCGGCCAGCGATTCGACGGACGTGACCCTCGATTGATCGCCGGTGCCTCTTTTGGGCGCAGGCCTGGAATCGTGGCGCTGATGCAGCATTTGGCGCAGGGGGCTCATGCGTGTCGCTGACATTTGGTCCCGCATGACGCAGTTGCGCACACGACGCTGTCAAACCGCCGTGCTGGGCTAAGCCGCGAAGCCCACATTCGTTTCCTAGGGTCTTGTCGGGGGTATGGGTCCTTGGAGCGGGAGGTGCTGTCCCGGCCTCATCCATTGTGCCGGAACCATCGACGGTTGCCTTGGGCGTCTGGGGTGGAATTGGGGTTGAGTTCGCCGGTTTCGAGTCGTGATCGGGCGAGGCAGTGGCCGAGGTTCCGCCGAGTCGATTCATGGTGAAGGGGCCCCCGCCGCGCCGGGGGGAATGGCGCGACGGGGGCGGTCAAGGGTGGGGTGGGCTTAGCGAGCGTCCGTCATTATCTGGACAGTCCTCATTCGCCTGATTAGGCTTTCTGGGTCTGTGAGAATCACTTTGTTCCCGTCCGTGGTGCACTTCACGTTCAACGTTCGTAGTTGCATACAGATCCTGTGCAAATCATTCTTCCGGTCCTGAACCTCCTGGCTGCGAAGCCGGGCCAGGTCGGCGGAACGCGCGTGGATGCCGCACATACCATTTCGCTTCACCGGTCGCCCGCAGATGTACCCGCTCATCCCCATCTCTTGGAGTATCACCATCACTGGGCAGGGCTCGTTCACAGCTTCACCTGCTTCCACAGCACACCCGCCGTGTCTCCCATGGCGAAGCCAGTGGAGAACAGTGCCCTGGACAGGGTCGCCGTGTCAGTCGAAGTCATGGCCTCCATCACCGTCCGCCTATTCCTGTGCGGTAACGTTGTTCCGCATCCATCCCCATATACCCCGATGAAGCCGTCGTGCTGCTCCTCCGTGAGCAGAGAGTTGATGATGGCGTCCCAGACGCCGATTCGGTCGATTATCGGGTTGTCCGCTTGTGAACGAGCTGGACTTGTTATCGCCACGGAAGAGTTCTGGGATGAGTCGCTTGGTCCACCTAGCCTCCCAGCAGGGCGACTGCGGCCTTCACAACGAAGTGTAGGATTCCCCAGCTGGCTAGGATCAGCACAAGCCAGGGGCCGATGATTCCGAGTGTCCAGACGGCGGCACCGGTGAGCAGTCTGATGGTTTGAGGGTGCGTTTGTGCACTCGGATGGGATGTTTGAAGACTGTGCACTTCGCGCGGCTTTTTCACGCCGAATCATCTCGTTCTGTTCTTTGGCTTGTCGGCAATGACTGCAGGTACTGCTGTAAGCGGGTGCTTGCCGATCCCACCCAACCGAGCGTGGACTCAACCTTGGGTCGTCCCCAGACCAGATGCCCCGGCAGCGCTGGCGAGCATGCGATGAGCTGCCGACGGTGTATGCCACCGCAATTGTCGCCAGCTTCTGGACCTCCGCCGGCGTGGAGTTGAACACGGCCGTTCGCTCCAAGAAGGGGCGCGATGCAATCCCGTTCCTGGCCGGCGGATCCCAGGGATCGGAAGATCTGGCAGCGCCGCTCATGTCGACGGCCCGCCCGGTAGCCGGGACGGATCGCATCAGAGCAATCATGAGCCGCGAGGAACCACTTTGCCCGGACATTCCGGGCGAGGGCGGCGGTGGCCGCAAGTGCTCCTCAGCCGGAACAAAGCGACCGTGCCGGGCCAGCGCTCGTGCTCGCGAGCCTGAAAGGCCATGAGGAGGAACCCCCAAGCCGAGACCCACATCTGTTCGGTACCCCACCACCGATTCGGGCGCCATTCCAATTCCGTGGATCATGCGAGCACCGACCCAGCGGCCTGCATGACCGCCCTCACGAGCCGGCCCCAGATGTTCCCGGGCAGGCCAAAGTACGCTGACCACTCCATAGTTCCCCCGCTGTAATGAGGGCGTCGTCCAACCCCGGACAGCCCTCAGAAGCAATGGCGCCACCCTCCCAGAAGGCGCCTTGGCACAATGAAGCTGCCATCCTCCCAGAAGGCACCTTCGCCACGACACTGTACCCGGCAGAGTCGGGGACGCAAACCTACAGGAGGTGAGGGTTCACACAAGGCTGCACGGCAGAGCGCGCGCCCGGATCGCCGATGGTATTCGTATCCACCGACAACTCACATCGATCGCGACGCTTCCGGTCCAGGACGCGAAGTGTCCTACGGTCGCGAACCGGGTGATGCCGCCCACACCCCGTCCTTCGCGGTCGTTTGACGGCGCCAGTGAGCCGGATACGGTCGAGGATGTCGTGGAGGTTGATCCAGCGCCCGAGTTGTAAGTTGCCCTGACTGCTGAGAAGTCTCTCGCATTGTTGGGGCTCCTCGGTCGCCGACCCCACTGTCGAGCCCGGAAGCGGGTAGCGGCCGAGCCAGGTGAGTCGGAGAGATGCTCGTCCCCGGGTTGGACTTGGAGTCCACGTTGCATCAGTTGTCGAGGCCCGATCCAATCAGCGTCGCCTGGCTCGACCGTGCTGCGAACCCCCACCTGAACCTCACCTTCGTCCAGGATCAGTCGTGATGCAGAAAGCAACATCGCCGCGCCGGGGCACCACCCCAAGGGTCGGTCGTTTGAAAAGCAAGGGCTTCCGTGGAAAGCGCTGCGGAGCAGCACCGAACCGCGGCGACGCCCGAGTCGTGGGTGACCACAACCAGGCTGGCCCCGGCGGCAGCGACCGCCGCGGTCAGGACCCGCATAACCTCGACGCCGGTGGCCTGGTCGAGGGCACCGGTCGGCTCATCGGCCAGAACGACGACCGGGCCGCACCCGTGTCCAACATGTGAAACGTACCTGAGGATAGACTAAGAAACGCTTGGGACTGTGTGCTCGCTGAGAAGTCGCCCAGCCCTCTACGACCTAGCGTGTCAGAGGTCTGGGGCACCATCCGCGAATCGAGGCCCCACTAGGCCATTCACAAGTGAACAGACCTCGGTGTCACGATCCCATTCCTAACCGAACCGGGACGCTGGGCCTTGCCGCGCGCACAGCCTGGGCCAACCATTCTTTCCGTGTCAGTTGGTCTTGTTGTCGCAACGCGCCCATAGAGTACGCACCAAGCGCCTCTCTGGGAGGAGGCGGCGCTTTGGATTCGTAGGGCGCCTTTCTGGGAGGGCGGCGCCCTCGTACCTTGAATGCTTCCGGGGGGAATTCGTTTATGCATTGTTCATTCTGTCGCGCCCAAAACATTTCGGAGCGGCGCCAATGAAGGCCGTCATTCTCGCGGGCGGGCTCGGCACCCGACTCAGCGAAGAGACTGGAACCAGGCCGAAACCGATGGTCGAGGTCGGGGGTCGACCGATCCTTTGGCACATCATGTCGATCTACGCCGCTCATGGGGTCAACGACTTCATTGTCTGTGCCGGTTACAAGGGCGAGGTCATCAAAGACTGGTTCGCGAGCTACGCAACTCGTTACGCCGATGTCACGTTTGACCTGTCCACCGGCGAACAGGTGGTGCACCGCCGAGAGTCACTGCCGTGGCGGGTCACCGTCGTCGATACCGGCGAGCGGACGATGACCGGGGGACGGCTTAAGCGCGTCCTGCCCTACCTCGACGGTTCGGCGTTTTGCCTCACCTATGGTGACGGCGTCGGTGATGTCGACATCGCCCGGTCGATCGCGTTCCACCGCGAGCAGGGTCACCTGGCCACGATGACTGTGGTGCAGCCGCCCGGCCGCTTCGGCGCCATTTCCCTTGGCAGCAACGAATCCTCCATCGATCAATTCAAGGAGAAGCCGAACGGTGACGGTGCCTGGGTCAACGGTGGATTCTTCGTGCTCGAAGCTGGAGTTCTCGACTACGTCACCGGGGACGACACGGTTTGGGAGCAACAGCCGCTTCAGGAACTGGCCTCGGACGGCCAACTGAACGCGTGGAAACACCCTGGCTATTGGCAGCCGATGGACACGCTGCATGACCGCAACAAACTCGAAGAACTGTGGCGCACGGGAAGCGCGCCCTGGAAGGTGTGGAACTGACATGAGAAATTCTCGTAACCGGAACCGACGGGTACCTGGGCTGCTTGCTCGCCCCAACGCTGGTGGCCGCGGGCCATGAGGTGATTGGCGTAGACACCGGCTTCTACCGCAACGGGTGGCTGTACAACGGCCTGGCCAGTGTGCCCGCAACCCTGTCCAAGGACATGCGACACCTCACAGTCGAAGACTTCGACGGGGTCGACGCCGTGGTTGCGATGGCCGAGCTGAGCAACGATCCGACGGGCGATCTGGTCGGCCCGATCACCTACGACATCAACCACAAAGGGTCGGTTCACGTGGCAGCGACTGCGAAGGCCGCGGGCGTGTCGCGCTTCGTGTACATGAGCAGTTGTTCGGTGTACGGCGTCGCCGAGGGCGAGGTCGACGAAAGCAGCCCGATCAATCCGCAGACCGCCTACGCCAAATGCAAGGCGCTCACCGAGACCGACCTGTGGCAGCTGGCGGACGACTCGTTCCATCCCACGGCACTGCGAAATGCGACTGCGTTCGGCGCGTCCCCGCGGCAGCGATTCGACATCGTGCTCAACAACCTGGCCGGCCTCGCTTGGGTCGAAGGGGTCATCGCGATGAACTCGGACGGCACGCCCTGGCGTCCGATGGTGCACGCGCTCGACATCGCCAAGGCGGTACGCACCGTGCTGGAGGCGCCGTTGGAGAAGGTGCACAGCAGCTACTTCAACGTCGGTTCGTACGACAACAACTACACCGTGCGCGAGATCGCCGAGACCGTCGCCCAAGAATTCCCGCAATGCCAGCTGTCCTTCGGTCCACCCAGCGCCGACAACCGCTCCTACAAGGTGCGATTCGACCGGATCCAGGACACGCTGGGCTTCTCCTGCGACTGGGATCTGGCCATGGGTGCCCGTCAGCTGCACGAGGTGTTCGAAGCGATCCAGCTGGATGCCGAGACCTTCTACGGCCGCGGCCATACCCGGCTGAAGCAGATCCAGCACCTCTTGGAGACCGGCCAGGTCGACCCGCAGCTGTTCTGGACGCCGACCGCCCAGACCGGCCGCGTGGTGCCCGGGAAGCGGGTGGCGGCATGAAGTTCACCCCCACCGAGGTTGAGGGCTGCTACATCGTCGACATGCAACTGCACAGCGACGACCGAGGCTTCTTCGCACGCTCGTACTGCACCGACGAATTCGCCGCCCAAGGCATCAACTTCACGATTGCCCAGGCCAACACGTCGTTCAACCATGAGGCCGGCACCATGCGAGGCATGCACCGGCAGATCGTGCCGGCCGCCGAAGGCAAGCTGGTCCGCTGCACCGCCGGTGCCATGACCGACTGCTGCCTCGACCTTCGCGAGGACAGTCCGACCTACGGCAAACACGTCATGGTCGAGTTGAGCGACGACAACCACCGGGCCCTGTGGGTTCCGCCCTACTGCGGGCACGGCTACCTGACGCACGAGGACGCGACCGAAGTCACCTACCTGGTCTCCGGCGCGTACTCCCCGACCCACGAGCGCGGCCAGCGGTGGAACGACCCCGCCTTCGGACTCGAATGGCCGGGCGAGGTGCTGGTCGTCTCCGACAAGGACGCCACCTGGCCGGACTGGGACGGGAAGCCGCTGCGATGATCATCACCGACACCCTGCTGGCGGAGCGCCAGCGTACAGGCAAACCGATCCGGGTCGGCGTGGCCGGCCCGGGCTTCATGGCCCGCGGGATGATGAACCACATCCATCACACGGTGCCCGGCATGGAGATTGCCGCCGTGTTCGCGCGCGACCCCGGCAAGGCGCTCGCCGCCCTCGATTACGCGGGCTATGCGAGGGGTCAGGTCCGGGAGGCCGGCTCGGCGGCGGACATCGACGGGACGGTGAGTGCTGGAGCCGTTGCAGTCACCGATGATTTCGGTGCGCTCGCCGCGGCCGGCACCGTGGACGTGGTAGTGGACGCCACCGGCGCGGTGGAGTTCGGCGCACAGCTCGCCCTGGCCGCCATCGACAACGGCAAGCACCTCGTCCTGATGAACGCCGAACTCGATGCCACCCTAGGCACCGTCCTGGCGCACCGGGCCCGCTCCGCGGGAGTGGTGTACACCGGAATGGACGGGGATCAACCGGCCGTCCAGATGAACCTGATCAGGTTCGTCCGCGGTCTCGGTCTACGTCCGCTGGTCGCAGGAAACATCAAGGGACTTCAGGACCGCTTCCGGAACCCAACCACGCAGGAAAGTTTCGCCCGCAAGTGGGGGCAGGACCCCCACATGGTCACCAGCTTCGCGGACGGCACGAAGGTCTCCGTGGAGCAGGCGCTCGTGGCGAACGCCGCCGACCTCTCCGTACACCGCCGGGGTTGCCTCGGCCGCGATTTCAGCGGGCACGTCGACGAACTGGTGGGACATTACGACGTGGACGAGCTGATCGAGTTGGGCGGCGCGGTCGACTACGTGGTGGGGGCCAGTCCGGGTCCAGGCGTGTATGTCCTGGCCACGCAGGACGACCCCAGGCAGCGTCACTACCTCAACCTGTACAAGCTGGGCGAAGGACCGCTCTACTCGTTCTACGCCCCCTACCACCTGTGCCACTTCGAGGTACCGGCGACAATCGCCCGCGCGGCCCTGCTCAACGATGCGGCCATCGCTCCACTGCTGGACGGCCGCGGAACCCGGGTCGAGGTGGTGACCATGGCCAAGAAGAACCTGCGGGTCGGCGACACGCTGGATGCGAAGGGTGGCTACACCTATTACGGCGAGTGCGAGAAGGGAACCATTCAGCGTGCCCAGCGCCTGCTGCCCCTAGGACTGGCCGAAGGCTGCGTGCTCAAGCGTGACATAGCCGTCGAGGAGGCCATCGGCATCGACGACGTGCGGATCCCTCCGGGCAGGCTGGCCGATCGGTTGCGCGCGGAGCAGGATTCGTTGGCTCACTCGGCGAGTGTGGTGGCGGCATGAGTTTCACCCACGACTTCTGCGTCATCGGAGGGGGGATAGTTGGGCTCGCAACAGCACTCACCCTGCTCGAGCGCAGGCCTGGAAGCTCAGTGGTGGTGCTGGAGAAGGAGCCCGACGTGGCGGGTCACCAGACCGGGCACAACTCGGGGGTCATCCACGCCGGCATCTATTACCAGCCCGGCAGCCGAAAAGCCCAGTTCTGCAAGGAGGGGTCGGCTTGGACCCGGAAGTTCTGCGACGAGCACGGGATCCCGTACAGGAACACAGGCAAACTCATCGTCGCGACGGACGCCGGAGAGCTGGAGCGGATGGACGCCCTACACGCCCGGGCGCTCCAGAACGGTCTGGACGTCGAGGTGCTCGACGCACAACAACTGCACCGTCGCGAACCCAACATCAGCGGTGTCGGTGCCATCTTCCTCGGCAGCACAGGCATTGTCGACTATCGCCAGGTCTGCCGAACCATGGCGGAATCGATCAGGCAGCGGGGCGGTGAGGTTCGGCTGGGCACCAAGGTCACCGGGATCGATGAGACGAAGGACCATGTCACCATCGAGTACCGCACCGGGCCCGATGTCAGCACCCAGCTCCGGGCGTCCCGGCTGGTGGTCTGTGGCGGCATCCAGGCTGACCGTCTGGCTGCGATCGCCGGCCTCCAGCCCGACTTCGCGATGGTGCCGTTCCGCGGTGAGTACTACCGGTTGCGTCCTGCTCTGAACGACATTGTCAGCACTCTCATCTACCCGGTCCCCGACCCGTCCCTGCCGTTCCTCGGCGTGCATCTCACACTGATGATGGACGGCGGGGTCACGGTTGGGCCCAGCGCGGTGCTGGGGTTCGCCCGGGAGGGCTACCCGAAGCTGTCGGTGGATGGCCGCGATCTGGCCGACCTGCTGCGCTTTGGCGGCTTCTGGCGGATGATCCCCCGGCTTACACGCACGGGGATCCCCGAGATGTGGAACTCGCTGTATAAACCCGGCTACCTGCACCGGGTGCAGAAGTACTGCCCACAACTGCGGTTGGGGGACCTCCGGCCCGAGCCGGCAGGCATCCGCGCGCAAGCGGTGCGCCACGACGGGACAATGATCGAAGACTTTCACTTCGTGAGCACCGACCGCATGCTGCATGTCGCCAACGCCCCGTCCCCCGCGGCGACCTCGGCCATGCCGATAGCCGCGCATCTGGCGGACCACGTCCTGGGAAAGGTCGCGGCTCACTAAGCGGAAACCACCCCAGACCCGATCAACCGGCCCCTGGCGCCACGACGAATGACCCCAAGAGAGAGGAACGCTGATGATCAGAGCATCCAGACTGCTGCTGGGAAAGCTTGGCGGGAATCTGTTCGACCAAGCCCTCTCGGCGATCAGCAACGTCGTGTTGGCCATCGTGGTGGCTCGCAGCCTGGACGCTGTGGGCTTCGGATCGTTCTCCATCGCCTTCCTTATATATGGAATCGCGTTCGCCGCTCTGAAGTCGATCGTCGGCCAGCCTCTTCAGATCCTGCACAGCGCGAGCTCGCCGGTCGAGCTGCGCGAGCGAACGGGCGAAGGACTTGGTGCCACGGTCGCGGTCTCGGTTCTGGCCGGCCTCGTATGCGTGGCCACAGGTCTCGGTCTGGGTGGCACCACCGGCGAGGCGCTCCTCGCCCTGGGTATCTGGTTGCCCGCATTGCTGATTCAGGACTGCTGCCGGATGGCCTTCTTCGCCGCAGATCGGCCCTGGTCGGCCGCTGCGATCGACGGCGCCTGGGCTGTTGTGCAATTTCCCTTGCTGCTTGCCTTCGTTGCCAGCGGCAACACCTCATTGGACTGGCTGATGGGCGCCTGGGGTGCGGGGGCGGCGCTTTCCGCCGCCCTCGGACTCGCGATGCTGCGGGTTTGGCCCCGCGTCGGCCGAGCCTGGCCCTGGCTGAGGGAAAAGGCGGGTCTCAGCCGTTACCTGCTCGCCGAGTACGTGCTGGGACTTGGGGCGGCTCAACTCTGCATCCTGCTGGTCGGTGTGATCGTCGGGGAGAGCGGGGTCGGGTCGTTGCGTGCCGCACAGGTGCTGCTCGGTCCGCTCGGCATCCTCAGTACCGCGGCCTTCCAGTTCGCGGTCCCTGAGATTGCCCGCAACATCGGGGTCTCCAGGCGGCATCTGCGGTACTTCGGCGCCGGAGTCTCCGGTGGTCTGCTGATCGGCCATCTGGCCTACATCTCCATGCTGTTGATGATTCCCGAAGGCGTGGGTATGGAGTTGTTCGGCGACTCGTGGGCCGGCGCCAAAGCCGTCCTGGTGGCCATGTCCGTGGCGGCGTGCTTCTCCTGTCTGGCCAACGGTCCTGCGGGGGTGCTCTACGGCCTCGGCTCGGCTCGGACGACATTCAGGATCAATCTGGTCAAAGGCCCCATGCTTCTGATCGCTGTCCCGATGGCCACCTTGCTGTGGGGGGTGACCGGAGCAGCCTGGGCACTGACCTCGATCGAGGCTGGGATCCTGCCGTTCTGGGTGGTTAGCCTGACCAGGGCCACCCGCGTCGGGCACTCACCGGCTTCCGAAGCCATATTTCCATCTAAAACGCCCGTGGAGGCTTGAGACATGGAACCGGACTGGTACCGCCTATCGTTCGAGGGCCTGTGCGAGTGCCGCCCATCGGTGTGGCCCTCCGGGCATGCTGAGACGGCCAAAGGCAGACCTCTTCGCAGCACCGAGAGCGGATACCGAGCGCAGGCGATGCGCCGATGACGACGACCACCACGCCAAATGAGCGTCCGTCCGCCATGCCCGAGTCGGGGCGGCGGCGGCGCAGGCACACCCGTTGGCTTTGGCTGACTCCACTTCTGCTGGCCGCACTCGTTGCCTCCTGTTCGGTGGGTCAGCGGCCGGTCGCCGACCAGTCCCCGGTACCCGACTACCCGCCGGGACCCACCCTGCTTCCCACCGGCACGTCCGCGGAACCTGCAGGCCTCGTCCGGGCGCGGCAGTTGTTGGGAAAGCCCCGTTCAGGGGGACTGTGGCACTCCGGGATCTGGGCCGGCGGCGACACCGCCACCGGCGAACGAGCGGAACGCTTCGGGAAGTGGCGGGGCAGCCCGATCGACGCGATCACGATGTACCCGGCAACCGCGACCTGGGAGACCATCGAGGGCTCCGATTGGCACATCCAAACCTTCGCCACCTCACCAGCCGTCCTGTCGTACGGGCTCCCGCTCTTGCCGCAGGCTCCCGGACCCACTCTCGCCGGCGTCGCGGCCGGCAACCACGACCAGGTGTTCCGCACCATCGCCACCCTGCTGATGCGATTCGACCGTCCACGCACCGTCGTGCGAATCGGATGGGAAGCTAACGGTTCCTGGTTCCCCTGGAACGCCACAGCCCAGACGGCCAATACGTACAAGCAGGCGTTCCGCAGGGTGGTCCACGTGATGCGAGGCGTCGCCCCCGACCTGATCTTCGACTTCGACATCGGGTGCGGAGTGGAGCTGCGCGGCCAGACCGACAGACTGGATGCACTCGCCCTGCTGTATCCCGGTGACGACGTGGTCGATGTCATTGGCTGCGACACCTACGACTGGCATCACACCAAGAGCTACGACGAACCGACCTGGCAACTGACTCAGCGTCCGGTCGACGCTCCCGGGATCGCGGATGTGGCCGAGTTCGCCCGCGCCCGTGGCAAGGGGCTCAGCTTCCCAGAGTGGGGGCTGGCCAGCCCGGCTGAAGGCGGAGTTGGCGACAACCCGTTCTTCATAGCGAAGATGCGCGGGTTCCTGGAGGCCAACGCGGACATCCTGGTGCTCGAGTGCTACTTCAGCGAGCCCGCAACCTCGCTGGCAAACAGTATCTGGTCGCCGGATCAGAACCCACGCTCATCGGAGACCTATGCCCGACTCTGGTGATTCAGTCCTTTCTCGCCGCAAGCGCCGCGTGATGACGCAGCGTCTGCAGTACCTGCCCCGACGCGAAAGCCGCGTGCCGAAGCAGCGTCCCGCGGCCGCCGACGCCGATGGCGAACTCGTCGTGGCGCAACAGCTGCTCACTCCAGCGAAGCTTGGCCAGGTTCGGCCCGGGGGAGAAGTTCACCCAGGTGTCGCCGCGTTCGCACCCGACGCGGAGAGCATGTTCCTGCAGGTGCGTGACCGGTCCCAACTCCCAGACGTCCGGGTCGACGCCCGAGGAGTGGACGTACACGGTGCCACAACTGTGCAGCACGAGCTGAACCGCCACCTGGCGGTCCGAGAGCCAGAGCTCCCACATCGTCGCGCGGCCGGCGGCACCCAACTGCGGCAGGAGTTCGAGCATGAAGTCGCGTCGCAGGGGGTCGGCGAAAGCGTCCGGATGAACCGCCGAGCCTGTGACTCGTTGGTCGGCGCGCGCTCGGTGCAGGGTCAGGAACCGGTCCACCGTGGGCCTGTCGAGGTCGGTCGAACGCGCCACCACCCGGTAGGGCAACCCTTGCCTGGCAAGCCGATTGCGGGAACGCCGAAGGCTCTCCTTGACGTTGCGTTTCAGCCCTGCCTGGGTCTCCTGCCAGCTGCCCTGCAGGGGCATCACGACGCAGGCCTGGGCGTCCGCGTGTCGCCAGAACACACCTTCCGCCTCCTTGCCGGCGAACCACTGCGGTTCCAGCCAACCCTGGCCCTGCCCAATCGCGAGATCGAACCAGTCGGTGGCCAGGGACAGCACGGGATCGAGACGGAAACCCTCGACCAACGCACCAAGCACCCTGCGCTCCTCGCCCGGAGCTGTCAGCACCTGCGGCATCTCGAGCAGCGACGAACCCTGACCCGAGCCGGCAAGGCGCAAACGGCCTTGCAGCGGGAGGCGACCGAGCCGATCCCGGTGAAGGAAGTACGGCGCGACACCGACAAGCCGGCCTTCGTCTGTGCGTACCAGCACCAACATTCGATCTTCGGCCCGCTGCACGAAGTATCGGTACCAGGTAGTCACCCATTCGGGTGCGCAGAAGGGGTTGGCCGGAGGCGGCTGGGTTCCGAGCAAGGCGTCCCACTGAGTTCGGGCCGCGCCATCCAGCTCGAACGGATCGATCACCTCAAGCCGCACCACAAGACCTCCTGCCCGATCGCCGTGCCGTTCGAGCGTACCGCGTACCGGTCGGGGGCGCGGGCGGTGCCGGGCGGATCAGACGATGCCGACCGGTCACCAGGGGATGGAGGGGATTTGCTGCCACAGCGGCAGATATAGCGGGCAACGAAGTCCGCAGGATGGCGCGTACCGGGGGGTTCCCGCCATCGCAACACACACCGTTATCTGGGAGGGATAAACGATGGTAATGACACACGGGCCAATCGCCCGGCGACAAGATGTTTCGCCAGACCGAAGTAACGGCGGCGCCAAGGCGGCGCCCGCTGACCAACCTGAATCAGGCACGCCCGACGGGAGATGGTGGTCGCCGTTGCTCCGCGACGGCACCCGGCCACTGTTCCTGGTCGGCGACGTGGCCGCAATCCTGCTCGCCGCGGTCGTCACGCACGCGGCGCCTGTGCTGGCGGGGATCTACCTGCTCACCACTCTCGGCGCCGCATCGGTCGCCGGCCTGTACAAGTCGCAGCTCAACCAGACGCTTCTGGACAGCCTGCCGCGGTTGTTCCGAGCCTGGGTCATCGCCGTGGCCCTGCTAGTGATCAGCTCTCAGCTGATCCTTAACAAGTTTGTCGGCCTGTACCTGGCCGCGCTTTCAGGCGTCCTACTGCTGGCCCTTCGGCTGATGTCCACGCTGGTGGTCAGGCTTCTGCGTGGCTCAGGCATGATCGCGCACGGGACCGTGATCGTCGGCTCCGATGCCAGCGGGCTCCTGCTCGCGCAAAAGATCGCCGAGAACCCGCAGTGCGGGCTGACCACACTTGGTTTCGTCGATGACGAGGCGGTGCGGGTCGCGGACCTGCCAGCCCCGATGCTTGGCGGGCCCGGCGACCTTGAGGCCATCCTGCTGAGTCTGCAGCCCCGTGCCCTGATCATTGCTCAGAGCCACCTCTCCGAGGCAGAACTGGTTGGGATGGTGCGGGCCTGCCACCGCAACCGATGCGAGCTCTTCGTTTTGCCTCGGCTGTACGAG